>NZ_JBYTEC010000011.1:0-10839 GCF_058792075.1 Ensifer sp. EB106-03-01-XG145
CACGACCAGGAGGAGGCGCTGGAACTGGCCGACCGCGTCGTCGTCATGAGCAAGGGCACGATCGAACAGGTCGGCACGCCTGACGAGATCTACGACCATCCGGTCTCGCCCTTCGTCTTCGGCTTCATCGGCCAGTCGAACGCGCTCGCCGTCACGCTCCAGAACGGCGAGATCTGGTTTGAGGACCGGCCGATCGGGCTCAGGGCTCCGGCCGAGCCGGACGGGCCGGCCAATCTGCACTTCCGCCCGCACGACATCGAGCTGATCGACGGCTGCGGCGGCTGTCTTGCCGGCCTCGTCACCGCCAGCCGCCGCGTTGCCGGCACCCGCCATCTCGAACTCGATCTTGGCCGCAACCATCCGCATGTCGAGATCGAGCTGTCGCCCGAACGCGCCGCCGCCGGCGACCACAGCCGCATCGCCTTCCGGCCGACAAAGTGGAAACTCTTCAGAGACAACACAGAGCAGGCTGTAGCCGCGGAGGCAAAAATCGAGAGCCGCGCCATCGAGATACAGGAACCAACATTGGTCGCCCAGGCCTCTTAGGCAGGGGCGACACATCGTCGGACTTAAGGAGTCTCGAGCGGCCAGACCTCGACCACCCCATGAGCCACCGCGCACGGGGTGCGTGACACCATATCGATCGCTTCGGCGAGGTCTGCGGCCTCGATCACCGCGAAGCCGGCCACAGGAAGCGAAGACGACATGAACGGACCGCTTCGCTTCTCGACATGCGCGGCGTTGGCGTTGCGCACCTGAACAGGCGCTCCGGCGATCCCCATCAAGGCTCCTCTTGCACGAAGTTCCGCATCATGCGCGTGCGCCGCATTACGGACGTCCGCCGCCGTGCGGTCGTAGCCTGCACGGTCTCCATATCCAATGGTCACGAATTTAGGCATCAGCAGTATCCTCCCGGTGACGGCACCTACTTCCGACGGGCTAATTGACAGTCGGGCCGACGGAGCCTTCCGTGAGGGAACGCGGCCGCACAGGAAAAAGTTCGTCCATGCCGCGACAGGGAGGATGCAATGCCGACCATCATCGCCCACCACAAGATCACGAAAAGCGCGGAACACTGGTTGAAATCACCGAAGCGCAAGGAGTTCTTCAGCACGCTCGGCGTGACCAGCATTCGAACCTTCGTCGATCCCCAGGACCAGACCCGGGTGGCCATTCTCATGGATGTCCCCGATCTGGACGCCCTGTCGAAAGCCATGCAGACCCAGGCCGCGGCCGATGCGATGGTCTTTGATGGCGTCGTGCCGGAATCAATCGTGATCCTGGTTGAATCATAGGGCACAGTCCGCCCGTATTCAGCCATTGAGGCCAGACGGAACGCACCGGGGAGCCGCCCTTCCCGCGGTGCTTCGCTGCGACCTGAGCCGACCCCATACATTGCGGTACAATTGCTGGTGGCGGCCGACGTATCCGGGATACCTCGCCGGACCAGATTGCGATCGTCACCTCAACGGCCCCGAAAGGAACGATCGCATGCGCCGCCGCATCATCCCTACTCTTGCCCTCGCCTTTGCAACGAGCGTGGTTGCTTTCGCCGCCCAGGCTGCGGACATCAAGAATATCGTCATCGTGCACGGCGCCTTCGCCGACGGTTCGGGCTGGCGACAGGCCAGCGATATCCTGGAGCGGCGCGGCTTCAACGTGACGGTCGTGCAGGAACCGCTGACCTCGCTTGCCGCCGACGTCGAGGCGACGAACCGTGTTCTGGACCTGCAGGATGGGCCGACCTTGCTCGTCGGGCACAGCTACGGCGGTATGGTGATCAGCGAAGCCGGACATCACCAGAAGGTCGAAGGATTGGTCTACGTCGCAGCGTTTCAGCCGGACAAGGGCGAGGATTTGGCAACGCTTGCCGGATCGAAGCCGCCGGCGACAATGAGCATCAAGGAAACCACCGACGGCAAGTATCTCTATCTCGATCCGACAGCGTTTGCTGCTGATTTCGCCGCCGACCTTCCCAAAGCGGAAGCGGCCTTTGCGGCGAAGTCGCAGGTCTTTGCCGCAAAAGAGGTTTTCACCGCCAAGTCCGGCGATCCGGCATGGCGGACGAAGAAAAGCTGGGCGGTCGTGGCGACCGAAGATCGCGCCATCAATCCGGACCTTGAACGAAGCATGGCAAAGCGCGCCGGCAGCCAGGTAAGCGAAATCAAGGCGAGCCACGCCGTCTTTGCCTCGCAAGCGGAGAAGGTTGCCGAGATCATAGAGACCGCAGCCAAGGACGCCGGCAAGTAGCCCGAACACGCCGAGCGTCTGCGTCCTGAGTGCGGCGCCCTTCCGCACTCAGGACAGCGGATCGGCGACGTTCTCCCATTCTTGATTGCCGGCTTGACAGTCCGCTCAAAGAGCGGAAAACTTCGCGCATGGGGGTGCGATCACCCCATGAGGCGCCAGCCGAAGCATCGCGTCCACTCAACCGCTCATCCGGAGGACGCGTCATGTCGTCATTTCTCGAAATATCCTCGGAAAAACTCTCTCGCCTCATCGGCACGCCGAACTGTCCCGCACTGATCGATGTCAGGATCGACGACGATTTCGACGCCGATCCCCGCCTCATCCCAGGTTCGTACAGGCGCGACTACCGCCAGGTTCAGGATTGGATCGACGACGTCGCCAAGGCATCGGCAATCATCATCTGCCAGCAGGGCAAGAAGCTCAGCCATGGCGTTGCCGCCTGGCTTCGCAATGCCGGCATTGCTGCCGACGTGCTCGAAGGCGGTTTCGAGGCTTGGGCGGATGGCGGCTATCCGGCCGTGCCCGCTTCCGCGATACCCGAACGGGACGCCGGCGGAAGGACCGTCTGGGTTACGCGGGCACGACCAAAGATCGACCGCATTGCCTGCCCCTGGCTGATCCGTCGTTTCGTCGATCCGAAGGCAGTCTTCTTGTACGTGGCGCCGTCAGAGGTCGAGATGGTCGGCGAGCGCTTCGGCGCTACGCCCTTCGATATCGATGCTCCGATCCGCTGGAGCCATCGCGATGAACTCTGCACCTTTGACGTGATGGTCGAGCAGTTCGGCCTTGCAACCGCTCCGCTTCTGCGGCTAGCCACCATCGTGCGCGGGGCCGACACCGCCCGTCCCGAGCTTGCACCCGAGGCGCCGGGCCTGCTTGCCGCCTCCCTCGGTCTCTCGCGCATGTATGCCGACGACCTGGAGCAACTGGATGCGGGGATGCTGCTCTACGACGCCTTCTATCGCTGGTGCCGGGATGCTACCAACGAGACGCACAACTGGCCCTCGCCCAAGAAGGACCTCTGAGATGACCGATATTGCTGACAAGGCCGCGCCCGAAGTGGCGCGGCAACGGCAAAGCCACGGCATCCCGTTTGGCGAAGCCGTCCGGGTTTGGGCACGCATTGCGGCCCTCAGCTTCGGTGGCCCTGCCGGACAGATCGCGGTGATGCATCGCATCCTTGTCGATGAGAAGCGCTGGATCGGCGAGCATCGCTTCCTGCATGCGCTGAACTACTGCATGCTGCTGCCCGGACCCGAGGCGCAGCAGCTCGCCGTCTACATCGGCTGGCTCCTGCACCGGACCGCCGGCGGCCTCGTTGCCGGACTTCTCTTTGTTCTGCCGGGTTTCCTGGCGATCCTCGGCCTCAGCTACATCTACGCCGCCTTCGGCAATGTCACCGTCGTCGAAGGCCTCTTCTTCGGCCTGAAGGCCGCCGTACTCGCGGTGGTCGTCCAGGCTGTCTTCCGCATTGGCGGCCGAGCACTCAAGAACCGAATGATGATCGGCATTGCGGCCGCCGCCTTCGTCGCCATTTTCTTCTTCCGCGTTCCCTTCCCGTTGATCATCCTGGCAGCCGGCGTGCTTGGCTATATCGGCGCTCGCTCCGGTTCGCCGCTCTTTCGTATTGGCGGTGGACACAAGGGCGGCACGGGCCCGGTTCTGAAGGACGAGGACTCCGCGCTCGGCGAGGAAATCCCCGTGCATGCGCGCCCCAACCTTGCATGGTCGCTGCGGATTTCCGGCGTGCTGCTTGCGCTGTGGCTCGTGCCCCTGGCGTTGCTCATCATCGTCCTCGGTCGGGACAGCGTCTTCAGCCAGATCGGCCTGTTCTTCAGCCAGATGGCGGTCGTCACCTTCGGCGGCGCCTATGCCGTGCTCGCCTACGTCGCCCAGGAAGCCGTCCAGCACTACGGCTGGCTGAAGCCCGGCGAAATGCTGGACGGCCTCGGCATGGCCGAGACGACGCCGGGGCCGCTGATCATGGTCGTCCAGTTCGTCGGCTTCATGGGCGCCTACCGCGACCCGGGCACGCTCCATCCAATGATGGCGGCGACCTTGGGGGCGATGCTGACCACCTGGGTGACCTTCGTCCCGTGTTTCCTCTGGATCTTTCTTGGGGCGCCCTTCATTGAGCGGCTGCGGAACAATATCGCGCTCACGGGCGCCATGTCGGCGATCACCGCCGCCGTTGTGGGAGTGATTCTCAACCTTGCCGTCTGGTTCGGGCTGCACACCTTGTTTGGGGAGCTCGTGAGCGGGCATTTCGGGCCGTTCGCGCTCGACATACCGGTGATAGGGTCGCTGGTACTGCCGTCGCTCCTGCTGACGCTTGCCGCCGGCGTGGCGATCTTCCGCTTCAACGCCTCGGTGATCACGACGCTGCTTGCCTGCGCGCTTGCAGGCATGGCCTGGACGCTGGCAACGAACTGATTGCGAAAGCCGCGCCTAGTCGTCGTAGACCGATTGCGGGAGGTGGAATCCCTCCGGCAATTGCGATCCATAGAAGCGTTCCTCCGGTGGGGGCGGCGGAGGTTCGCGATGCTTCACCGCGCAGGCGGCAAGCACGGCCTTGAGCTGCACTGGCCGATAGTGTTCGACAAGGCTTGGAGATGGGTCTTGCTTGTCCGTCGGTCGCGACATCGGGGTCCTCATGGGCAACTCTCGTCACGGAGCGACTGTGCCAGCCAATCGATCTCGCCGCAACTGCTCGGCGGCATGATCGCCCGTTCGACAGTGCGACCATTGTACAGTTGACCTCTGGCCGCTCCGGGTCTCCTATGGTGCGGCATAATCGGGCGATCAATGCGACCGCTCGTCAACCTTCACCTCAGCCCGCACGCCGCCGGCACGCAAGAACGCACCTTCATTGAGGAAATCGAATATGCAGGATCCCCTGGCGAGACTCGGCCTGAAGCACCCGTTGATCGTCGCGTCGATGGCCGGCGGCCCCTCGTCGCCGGAGCTCGTCATCGCGTCTTCGGCAGCCGGAGCGCTCGGGTCGATCGGCGCAGCCTATTCGAGCCCGGCGGCCATCACCGAGTTCGTCGACAAGGTTCGTGCAGGCACCGACCGTCCTTTTGCGATCAACCTCTTCATCCAGCACCCGCAGCCGCAGATCGACGCGGCGACGGTCGAGCGGGCGGTGGCAGCGACGGCGAAGTACCGTGCGGAACTTGATCTGCCGGCGCCGCAATTCGCCGCACCCTATGAAGAGGATTTCGATCAGCAGTTCGAGGCCGTGCTGAAGGCGAAGCCGACAGTCCTTAGTTTCGTCTTCGGAGTGCTGCCTGCCGAGTACATGCGGACCGCGCGCAAGTCGGGGATGCTGATCATCGGCACGGCGACGACACCGGAGGAAGCAGGGGCGCTCGAAGAAAGCGGCGTCGATGCGATCACCCTCCAGGGTTTTGAGGCGGGCGGCCATCGCGGCATATTCGATCCCGAGGCCGCGGACAGTGAAATCGGCCTTCGGGATCTGCTGACCCGAACCCTCCCGAAGGCGAAGGTGCCACTGATCGCGGCAGGCGGCATTATGACGGCCGTGGATATCCGGTCGGTCCTCGCCATGGGCGCCAGCGCGGTGCAGATGGGAACGGCGTTCCTCGCGACCGCCGAAGCAGGAACCTCGGCAGCCTATCGCGCCGCACTCCAGGGCACGGAACGCGCAACGCGGACAACGCGCGCCTTCTCCGGCCGGTTTGCCCGTGGCATCGAGAACCGCTTCATGAACGAGCTGGACGCCGCCGCCGCAATGCCCTTCCCGGCCCAGAACAAGTTCACGCGCGATATCAGAGGCGCGTCTGCAGCAAAGGGATCGGCGGACTTCCTCTCCCTTTGGGCGGGAACCGGCAAGGGAGAGCTTTGGCAGGGCTCAGCGGCCGATCTGATCGAGAAGCTGTTTGCCGATTGATCGCCCGCTGCTCGAATTGTGCCCCGACACCGCTGACGAGAGGATGGAGCGGGTCTCTTTACTTCTGTCCAGTTGCGGGTGAATGCTTGCCAATTGGCAATGATCATCGCGAAAGTCGGCAGAATGGATCGTATCGACGCAATGAAGGTCTTCGTAACCGCGGTCGATGAAGGCAGCCTCGCGGGCGCGGCCCGGCGGCTGAAGCGGTCGCCGACGGCGGTCAGCCGCGCCCTGAACCTGCTCGAAGCTCATGTCGGGGTCGAACTGCTCCATCGAACGACGCGATCGTTGAAGCTCAGCGAAGCCGGCCAGCGCTATGCGGCTGCCTGCCGGCGGGTGCTGATCGATCTCGAAGAGGCCGACATGCTCGCAGGTGGCGAACATGCGGCCCCTCGCGGCACGCTGACGATCTCCGCGCCACCGATCGTTGGCGAAGAGGTGCTGCGTCCGATCCTCGACGACTTCCTCAACCTCTACCCTTCGGTTTCGGCCCGGCTCCTCCTGCTCGATCGCTTCGTAAACCTTGTCGACGAGGGTGTCGATATCGCGCTCCGCATCGGCCATCTCGCCGACTCTTCGCTGATTTCGACACGAATCGGTGGCGATGTCCGGCGTGTCGTCGTCGGCTCGCCTCGTTATCTCGCCAACCACCCGCGGATTGACGAGCCGGCCGATCTCGCCAAACACCAGATCGTCGCCTTTACCAACTTCGGCCTCGATTCCTGGACATTCACGCCAGCCGAGGGCTCGTTGATCCCTCGCACGGTGCAGTTCAAACCGCGCTGCATCGTCAACAGTGTGCGTGCCGCGACCGACTCCGCCGCTGCGGGTACCGGCCTGACCCGGCTCTACTCCTATCATGTCGCGCGCTACGTCAGCGATGGGCGGTTGAAAATCGTGCTGGCTAATGCCGAGCATCCCCCGATGCCGGTTCATCTTCTTGCACCGCAGGGCCGCATGCCGGTTCCGAAGGTTCGCGCCTTTGCTGATTACGCGCTGCCACGTCTGCGGACCGAGTTCGCACGCATGGCAACGGAAGCTGGCACGCTCGGCTGATTATGCCGATATGCGGTTGATTGATCGCCAAATAGCGTCAATTCTCTCACACATCGGATAGGTCTAAATCTGATTGCACCAACGCCGAGGGCGGAGGACGGGCCACACCAAGCGCCCGTTGCAATCGAAGAAGGATCACATCCATGAGCAATGAGCAGAAGGTCGCCATCATCACCGGTGCATCGCAGGGCATCGGCGCCGCCTTGGTTCAGGCCTACCGCGATCGCAACTATCGCGTCATCGCCACGTCCCGCTCCATTCAGGAAAGTTCGGACGCTGGCATCGTCAGTGTCGCCGGCGATATCAGCAAGCCTGAGACCGCCGAGCGGGTCGTTCGCCAGAGCCTGGAACGGTTCGGCCGTATCGATACGCTCGTCAACAATGCCGGCGTCTTCACCGCCAAGCCGTTCACCGAGTTCACTCAGGAAGACTATGATCTGAACATGGCTTCTTCCACATTACCCAGCACGCGGCCCGCGAGATGCTGAAGCAGGGCTCCGGCCACATCGTCAGCATCACGACCAGCCTCGTGAACCAGCCGATTGCCGGCGTCCCGGCGGCCCTGGCGTCTATCACGAAGGGTGGTTTGAATTCCGTGACCCAGGCGCTCGCGATCGAATTTGCCAAGACCGGTGTTCGCGTCAATGCCGTCTCGCCGGGCATCATCAAGACCCCGATGCACGCGCCGGAAACGCACGCGGCGCTCTCGACGCTGCATCCCGTCGGCCGCATGGGCGAGATCCGCGATATCGTCGACGCCGTCCTTTACCTGGAGAATGCCGGTTTCGTGACGGGTGAGATCCTGCACGTCGATGGCGGACAGAACGCCGGGCGCTGGTAACGGCGCAGGTATGTCCGGGAGCGACCGTTACCCAAGCCGGGCCGCTCCTCCCCTCCCCATCCATCTCAGATGCGGCACCTGATGGTGCCGTCAACATCCAGGTCTGAAAAGGAGACGGCAATGCCGATCGTTACAGTTCAGGTGACCCGCGAAGGCACCACTCCAGACCGCCAGGCGGTCACGGCCGAGGAAAAGGCCGAAATCATCAAGGGCGTGAGCCAGGTCCTGCTCGACGTGCTCAACAAGCCGCTGGAATCGACCTACGTGGTCATCGAGGAAGTAGAGCTCGACAACTGGGGTTGGGGCGGCCTGCCGACCGCGCAATACCGCGCCCAGCGGGAAGCTCAGGCAAAAGCCTGACATCGCCGGTCAGACGTTCTTGCAACCCGCCGCTCGACAGCAAGCGGCGGGTTTCGTTTGCGAAATTGTGTCGAAATGTATCCGGAAGTGCTTGCATTACTTTCGCATGCAAGTCTGGATATCGCGAACACACCGAGGACATATCCTGGGCGCCAATGAAACTGAGCGGATGTTCCCCGGCCCTGGCCGGGTGATGCCGCAAGGATGCGAAGACCAAACCGGATTTGAGGAGTTTGCTCGATGGAGCATATCGACCATGTACTGATTGTCGATGACGACCGTGAGATTCGGGAACTCGTGTCTGGTTACCTCAAGAAGAACGGGCTGCGCGCAACGGCAGTCGCCGATGGGCGACAGATGCGCAGCTTCCTCGAGGGAGATACCGTCGATCTCATCGTACTCGATGTGATGATGCCGGGCGACGACGGGCTCGTGCTCAGCCGCGAACTGCGCGCCGGCAAACACAAGGCGATCCCGATCATCATGCTGACGGCCCGCAGCGACGAGATGGACCGGATCCTCGGCCTCGAGATGGGTGCCGACGACTATCTCTCCAAGCCGTTCTCCGCGCGCGAACTGCTCGCCCGTATCAAGGCGGTGCTCAGGCGCGCACGCATGCTGCCGCCGAACCTGCAGATCTCGGAGGCTGGACAGTTGCTGCGCTTCGGCCAGTGGAAACTCGACACGACCGCCCGGCACCTGATCGATGCTGACGGCACGGTGATTGCACTCAGCGGCGCCGAGTATCGGCTGCTGAAGGTGTTCATCGACCACCCTCAGCGGGTGCTCAATCGCGACCAGTTGCTCAATCTCACCCAGGGTCGTGAGGCCGAGCTCTTCGACCGATCGATCGATCTGCTCGTCAGCCGGGTTCGCCAGCGGCTCGGCGATGATGCCCGTGAACCGACCTACATCAAGACGGTGCGCAGCGAAGGCTATGTCTTCTCGGTCCCGATTGAGATCGTGGAGGCGCGCGAATGACGGCGAGCGCAGACCCAAAAGGATTTCGACTATGGCCGCGCACGCTCAGGGCGCGGCTCTTCGTTATCCTGCTGGCCGGTCTCACCATCGCGCATGTCATGTCGTTCACCGTTCTGTTCCTCGAGCGCTACATGGCCGCCAGATCGGTCATGTTCGATACGCTCGAAAACGAAATCGCAACGTCGATCGCCATACTCGATCGCCTGCCCGCGCCCGAGCGTGCCTCGTGGCTCGCTCGCCTCGACCGCGACAATTATGGCTTCCTTCTCGGCCCCGGCATTGCGGGCAATCCGTCGCTCGACCCGGCCGCCAGCGAGATCGCGACCAAGATCGAGCGGGCGACTGGCCTTCAATTTCCGGTCAAGGTCGAAACGATCCCGGGCGACCGCCGCCACCTTCAGGCGCATCTGACGCTGAGCGACGGCTCACCGCTGACGATCGACGTCTTTCCCAAGGGTGTCATGCCCCTGGCCGACTGGCTGCCCTTCGTGCTCGTAGCCCAGCTCGCGCTGCTGCTCCTGTGCAGTTGGTTCGCCATGCGTCAGGCGGTGCGCCCGCTCGTCAATCTTGCCGAGGCTGCCGATACGCTCGACCCGAACCGGAACACACCGCGTCTCAGCGAAACCGGGCCCACCGAGGTTGCCTATGCGGCGACCGCGTTCAATGCCATGCGTGACCGTATCGCCCAGTATCTCGAAGAGCGGGTCCAGATTCTCGCCGCCATTTCCCACGATCTGCAGACGCCGATCACACGCATGAAGCTGCGCGCCGAAATGGCGGATGATTTCGCGGACCGGGAGAAGCTGATCCAGGATCTCGGGCAGATCGAAAGCCTGGTCAAGGAAGGCGTCGCCTATGCACGCAGCGCCCATGGCAATGTCGAAAAAGCGACACGCATCGATCTTGCGTCCTTCGTCGAAAGCCTCGTTTATGACTATCAGGACACCGGCAGGGCGGTTACCGCCAGCGATGTCGATAGCGGCGCGATCGTCACCCGGCCCCAGGCGCTCAGACGCATCCTTACCAACCTGGTCGACAACGCACTCAAGTTTGGTGATAGCGCCGAGATCGAGGTCAGGCGGCTGGCGGACGACACGGTGACAATCAAGGTCCTCGACCGCGGGCCTGGCATTCCCGATGATCAGCTGGATGCCGTGCTCAAACCCTTCGTCCGGCTGGAGGACTCCCGCAACCGCGATACCGGCGGAACCGGCCTCGGCCTTGCCATCGCCCAACAGCTCGCGGCCTCCATCAATGCCTCACTGACGCTGACGAACCGCGACGGCGGTGGCTTGGTTGCAGAGCTTGCCATTCGTCATCATCGGGCATGAGGCATAGCAAAGCGCGGCACTTCACACGCCTCCAACTTTTCCACTTCGAAATAGCCAACCCTCCAATCAAAAAGCGG
The DNA here is from genome assembly GCF_058792075.1 of Ensifer sp. EB106-03-01-XG145. Classification (NCBI taxonomy): domain Bacteria; kingdom Pseudomonadati; phylum Pseudomonadota; class Alphaproteobacteria; order Hyphomicrobiales; family Rhizobiaceae; genus Ensifer; species Ensifer sp. EB106-03-01-XG145. The sequence goes on from NZ_JBYTEC010000011.1 coordinate 10,810, forward strand.
GGGGCTCCCCCGCCTCCCCTTCCTCTTTTT
>NZ_JBYTEC010000011.1:10849-238839 GCF_058792075.1 Ensifer sp. EB106-03-01-XG145
AAACACCCACCCCCCCAACCAAAACCCCCCCCCCCCCCCCCCCCCCGCTTCCGTTGGGTCATGTTGCAGGATGCTCCGGCAATCGGAGCTCCGTCAGACGAGGTTGATCGTCACATCGATGTTGCCACGCGTCGCCTTGGAATAGGGGCAGGTCTGGTGCGCAGCATCCACCAATTGACGCGCCACATCCGCGTCGACCCCAGGCAGGCTGACATTGAGCCGAGCCTGCAGGAAGTAACCGCCGTCGCGGTTGCGCAGATCCACCTCGGTATCGACGGCGAGGTCTGCAGGGAGTGCAACCGTCATCTGGCCAGCCGCCAGTCCGATTGCGCCGATGAAGCAGGCCGACCAGCCGGCGGCGAAGAGCTGCTCCGGGTTCGTGCCCGGCCGCGAACCGCCGGGTGAAGAGAGCTTGACGTCCAGACGCCCGTCGTCGCTTCGGGAGGCGCCGTCGCGGCCGCCGGTCGTGTGGGTCTTGCCGGTGTAGAGTACCTTTTCAGCTTCGCTCATCATGTTCTTCCTTTCGACAGGTGTTCTTTTCGGGCCCGATTGCCCTGTGCGACCGTCGAGACACAGATGGCGCTTCGCAGGTGTATGGGATGTTTCACCGAGAAGCGGAAATGTGTGCAAGTCTGCCAAGTACGGGAACGGATACACGCTGATACGAAGGCGGCCATCTCGGTGCGCGGGCGTGAGCGGCCCCTCCCCGAGCAGCCCAACGAGAATCAGCGCACAAGAAAACGCGGGCCCGGCGAACCGGAACCCGCGCCTCCACGCAATCTGCTGGAGAAGAACTAGAAACGGTCGACGTCGACGATCGCCTTGGCGAAGGCCGACGGCGCCTCCTGCGGCAGGTTGTGGCCGATGCCGCCGGTAATCAGCCGATGCTCGTACTTGCCGGAGAAGCGCTTGGCATAAGCCGATGGATCCGGATGCGGAGCGCCGTTGGCATCGCCCTCGAGCGTGATGGTCGGAACGGTAATGGCCGGGAACGCAGCGAGTTGCTTTTCGAGACCGTCATACTTCGCTTCGCCCTCGGCGAGGCTGAGGCGCCAGCGGTAATTGTGGATCGAGATGTCGACATGGTCGGGGTTTTCGAGTGCCTCGGCACTCTTATCGAAGGTGGCATCGTCGAAATCCCACTTGGGCGAGGCAAGCTTCCAGATCAGCCGGGCGAACTCCTTGTTGTTCTGCTTGTAGCCGGCATACCCACGCTCGGTGGCGAAGTAGAACTGGTACCACCAGGCAAGCTCAGCCTGCGGTGACAGCGGCTTTCTGTTCACCTCCTGGCTGCCGATGAGGTAGCCGCTGACCGAGACCATCGCCTTGCATCGCTCGGGCCAGGTTGCGGCGATGATGTTGGCGGTTCGCGCACCCCAGTCGCAGCCGCCGATGACCGCTTTTTCGATCTTGAGCGCGTCCATCAGGGCAATGATGTCCGTGGCGATCACCGCCTGTTGGCCGTTCCGAGGCGTATCGACGGAGAGAAACCGTGTCGTGCCGTAGCCGCGCAGATAGGGAACGATGACGCGGTAGCCGGCATCTGCCAGCAGCGGCGCCACGTCCACATAGGTGTGGATGTCATAGGGCCAGCCGTGCAGGAGGATCACGACCGGCGCCTCGCTCGCGCCAAGTTCGGCGTAGCCGACGTTCAGGACGCCGGCATCGATCTGCTTGAGGTTTGCGAAGGATTTGTTCGTCCCGGGGGTAACTGCCGGCACGCGCGGCGCCTCATTGTTTCCCGCTTGCGCTCTGGCGGCTCCGGCTGAAGCGAATTGCGTCGCGGCCAGCGAGAGCGCGATTGCGCCTATGAAACGGCGGCGTGGGTGGTTGATTTCGTCCGACATTGATTGCCTCCCGTGAACTGAACTGACATCAGAAATGGAGTGCCGGTGTATCCCGGCCGTGTGCTCTGCGGCTCCTATTGAAAGCGCATGTAGAAACGTCAAGCGGGGATACACGGCGATACAATTCTCCTGAGGCGCGACCAATCGCAGTGCCGTCAGGTTCAGACAATGCCTTCGCGGGCATTGCGCCGGACCGTCTGTGGCGGTTGCCCGAGCGTGCGTAGGAACGCGCGGCGCATGCGATCGCTGTCGGCAAAGCCGGTCTCCTCCGCGATCACGTCCATGGAGTGTCGTCCCTGCTCCATCAACAGGCGCGCCGCTTCCACGCGGAGATGCTCGACGGCCTTGGCCGGCGATTGGCCGGTCTCGGAGCGGAAGGCGCGGCTGAATTGCCGCGCGCTCAATCCGGCGGCGTCCGCCAGCTCCTCGACCGACAAGACGCTGCGCAGGTTCGCCTTGGCATAGTTGACCGATTTCTGGATGCGGTCCGACTTCGGATCGAGCTCGAGTAAGGCTGAAAACTGCGACTGGCCGCCGGCGCGCCGGTGATAGACGACGAGCTTGCGGGCGACCTGGCGGGCGACCTCCTCGCCATGGTCCTTCTCGATCATCGCCAGGGCCAGATCGATGCTGGCCGTCATGCCCGCAGAGGTCCACACGCTGCCGTCGACGATGAAGATGCGATCCTCCTCGACCCGCACCTCAGGGAAACGCTCCCGCAGCTGACGCGCAAACACCCAATGGGTCGTAGCGCGACGCCCGTCGAGCAGTCCGGACTCGGCCAGGATGAAGGCACCGGTGCAAGGGGCGGCCACCCGCCGTGAGGCCTTGAGCGCGTGGCGCGCGAAGGCGACCAGCCCGGGTGTTACCGGTTCGATCTCGGTGCCCGCTCCGAACATGACGGTATCAAAGGCGGTGTTGTCGAAGGCCTTCGTCAGCACGCCGAAGCCAGCGGACGACTTGATCTCGCCGCCGGCCTCGGAAAGCAATTCGATCTCGTAGGCCTGTTCCCCGAGCGTCAGATTGGCGACCTCGAAGGCAGTGACCGCCGCGAACCCCATGAGCTGAAACCTCGGAAAGACAACGTAGCCGATCCTGTGCACGTCATACCACTCCGTCCGGAATGATCGCTTATAGCAGATTTACGCCATGAAGGGAACGCGGCGGTCATGGGTTCTATTTCATTCGGGCAACGGTTTTCCGGCATGCTCCGCGACCATGTGCGCGGCATACCAATCCGGCCAGTTGTGGTCGTGTTGACCGCCGTTGCGCTTCTCGTGCTCGCCGTGCGCGGCTGCCGCACGACGCAGTGCCGCCGCAAGATCGGCGACCGAAGCGAAGTCCGTGACATCCGCGTCCACGCGGCCGGGCAGACGCTCGGTCACCTCCTGCAGCAGCCAGCCGTTACCATCGGGGTCGCTGAAGGTCGCGTAGGAACGGTAGCTGCGGCCTCCGGGGTCACGGCCGCTGATCGGCGGCTTTCCGGGACCTTCGCGGTGGAAGACGTCGCTGACTTCAGCGCCGCGTTCGACGAGCTCAGCACGCGCGGCAACGATATCCGAGACGACGAGATAGAGCCCGCTTGCCGAACCGGGAGTGGCCGGGGTCAACCCCGTGCCGAAGTGGATCGACGCCGGTGAGCCGGGCGGCGTGAACTGGACGACTCGAAACGTGTCGCCGACCGGAAAGTCGGCGTCGAGCCGCCAACCAAGGCGGCCGTAGAAATTCTTGGCGCGATCGACGTCCGAGACCGGAATGACGGCGACCTCGAACTTCAGATCGATCGATGGCGCTCTGTTGTCGCTACCTGCACCTGTCATGACACTTCTCCTTTGTTGCGACGGTGGGCGCGCTTTCGCGCGCCCCTTTCTGTCAGCTCGGTTGACGCAGTGACTTGAAGGAAGCTCTCAATTCATCGACCAGGGCTGCCGGCTGCTCCCAGGCCGCAAAGTGTCCGCCCTTGGCGAGCCGATTATAATGGATAAGCTTGGGGAACGCCTTCTCCGTCCAGGACTTCGGCGCCTGATAGAGTTCGTCCGGGAAGGCGCTGACGGCCACGGGAATCTGAATGCCCTTCGGCTGGAAGAATGCGAGCTTGTTCTCCCAGTAGAGACGCGCCGACGACACGGCGGTATTGGTCAGCCAGTAGAGCGTGATGTTGTCGAGCACGTCATCACGGCTCAGGCCCTCCGACTGACCATCGAAGACGCGGGCGATCAGTTCGTAGCTGCGGGCGTCATGGTCCAGCATCCAGCTGGCGAGCCCGATCGGCGAGTCCTCGATGGCATAGAGCGTCTGCGGACGCTTGCTCATCTCCTGCGCATAGGAGAGCCCGTTCTTGTAGAAGAAATCGAGTTGGTCATAGGCACGGCGCTCGTCGGCCGAGAGATTGGATGGTGCCGGTTCGCCGGCGTCGAGGCTCTTCTGGATCTCGGCCGGAACGGTCGCCGGCATGTTGGTGTGGATTCCGAGCAAGCCGGTCGGCTGCTGCAACCCCATCTGCTCCGTAACCGCGTCCCCCCAGTCGCCGCCCTGCGCGACGTAGCGGGTGTAGCCGAGACGTTGCATCAGCACCGCCCAGGCCCGGGCGATGCGCACCGGATCCCAACCGCGTTCATTGGGCTTGCCGGAGAAGCCGTAGCCGGGGAGCGATGGAATGACAATGTCGAAGGCATCGGCCTCGTAGCCGCCGTGGGCTGTCGGGTTCGTCAGAGGATCGATGATCTTCAGTTGCTCGATGATCGAGCCGGGCCAGCCGTGGGTGACGATGAGAGGCATCGCGTTCTTGTGCTTCGACCGCACGTGTATGAAATGGATGTCGACGCCGTCGATGTTGGTGACGAACTGCGGCAGGTCGTTGAGCTTCTTCTCCACCTTCCGCCAATCGTACTTGGTCGCCCAATAGTCGGCGAGCTTCTGCATGGTGGCGAGCTGCACGCCCTGGGTGCCGTCGTTCACCAGTTCCCGGTCCGGCCACTTGGTGGCCGCGATGCGCTGCTTGAGGTCGGCAAGCGCCGCATCACTGGCATGGAACTGGAATGGACGGATGGACTCGTCGGCCGCCGGCTTAGCGGCAACAACGATCTGAGTACCACCCGCCGAGGAGGCACCTGCGGCATGGGCGGCGAGCGGAGGAAGCAGGATCGCGATCGCTCCGGACAGCGCGAAGGCGGCCAAGCGACTGCTCTTGGCAGTTGGCAAATAGCGTCTGGACATCATCATTCTCCTGGTTCGAGTGTTGAGGCGATGCCAGAGGCATCGCCGAGCGATTCCGGGATGGGAGGAGCCCGGAGCAGATCGGGGCTATCCCCCGATGTTGTAGCGAGCGGCGGGTGCGCTCCTGGAAAGGTTCGGCATGAGTTTTTGCCGGGCCGCCTCATAGGCCGCCCAATCAGCGGCCTCCGGCAGCGCCGGGATGGTGATCACTTCGCCCTGATCGAGACCGGCAAGCGCGGCATCAACCATGTCTTCGGCCCGCATGACGATCTCACTTGGAACATGTTCGAGCGGCGTGCCGGCAATGCCCCAGAAGTCGGTCGCCGTCGCCCCCGGCAGCACGGCCTGGATGCGGATGTTTTTGTCGGCAAGTTCCTTCTGCAGCGACAGGGTGAATGCCAAAACGAAGGCCTTCGTGCCACCGTAGACGCCGTTCAGCAGTTCAGGCGCAACGCCGACGATGGAGGCGATGTTGATGATCGTGCCGGCACCGCGGGCGGCAAATCCGGGCGCGGCCGCATAGGTCAGCCGCGTCAGCGCGCTGACGTTGAGCGTGATCATCTCCTCCATCTTGTCGACATCGGATGCGAGCAGCGGTGCGGTGGCACCAACACCCGCATTGTTGATCAGCACCGTGATGCTCGCGTCGTCCCGGAGGATCTTCTCGACCCGCCTGACATCGTCCTTGATGCCGAGGTCCGCAGCGACGACCTCGATGGCGCGCCCGGTCTCATCTGCCAACCGGCTGGCGAGCCCATTCAAGCGCTCACGGTTGCGGGCAACGAGGATTAGATCGAAACCGCGGCGCGCCAGACGATCGGCATAAATCGCGCCGATACCGGAGGACGCGCCGGTGATAAGTGCCGTACCTTTGGAATTCCTGCTCATTTCAAGCTCCTTTGCCTTGGTTGGAGCCTCGATAGTAAGACGAAACGCCAGTGGCTCAAATGTCGTAATTCCGACGTTTTAGGCCACACCCACCTTCACCGACTGCAACGCCGTGTCGGAGGGATGAGAACCAAACTTCGCCGTGACCATGCGTGGGCGGTGTATCGGAGATGTGTTCTGGAGCGGCGTCTGTGTATCTCAATGTTTGAACGGCCGTGCGCGACCGCAGAGCGATACGAAATGCTCTGGCGTTCAAAGCGAACGGGGCCGTGGAGATCGGCAAAGAGGACGGGGCCGGCACAGCGTCGACCCGCTCCAGAACCTTCACGCTCCCATCGGCTTCGCCGCGAGAATCCGCCTTGATTGGCTTCAAACGTTCGCGCCGCCAGCTTTCGCGGTGCGGTGATCAATCGAAGAACGGGCTGGCAAGCTCCTCGTGCGGAGCCTCCGGTAGCAACCCTCCGTCCTCAATCGCCGCCGGCTGCGGCCGCGCCGCGGCCGTTGCGGACGCCGGATTGGCGACGAGCGCGGCAAGAAGCGAGGGCTCTCCCGGGCCGCTGTCCCAGGCGCATGGCGCCGCCGCGAGGACGACTATGGCGAAAGCTGTTGCGAAAATGCGCATGATGGCTCCTTCCGTTGATCATGGCGGCAGCGACGCGTCCCGTCACCACGGGCCCAAGCCTTGCTCACCGCCAGAGTGTCCTTTGGGCGTATCGCGGATGTGTGCGGGCGGCCGCAAAACTGTATCCGTGTGTAGAAGGCCGACTTGGCCCGACCCCTTGCAAGATCCGTTCGAAACGTCACGGGTCTGGTCGTGCTCGCGATCCACACAAGCTCATGATCGGCTACGACGCGCTGTCAGCGACAAGCACCGGCTTCTCGCGATAGAGGCTCGGGAACAGGCGGTGCAGCGCTTCTATCTTCGGTTGCTCGTAGAGGACCACATAGGGCTGGCCTGGATTGTTGTAGACGTAATCCTGGTGATAGGCCTCCGCTTGATAGAAAGCCTTGCCGGGTTCGACGGTCGTCACAAGCGGCCGGGCAAAGACGTCCGCCGCGTTCAGTTGCGCGATGTAGTCGGAAGCGACCTTCGCCTGCGCTTCATTGCGCGGGAAGATCGCCGATCGATACTGCGGGCCGCTGTCCGGCCCCTGTCCGCCAAGCTGCGTCGGATCGTGCGCAACCGAGAAATAGATCTCGAGAAGCTGCCCATAACTGATCGTCTTGGGATCAAAGGTAATCTCCACCGCTTCGGCGTGGCCGGTGGTGCCGGTTTCCGTCTGTTCGTAGGTCGCCATCTCCGCACTGCCGCCGGAATAACCGGACCTGACGCCGGTGACGCCGGCCACATGCTGAAACACGGCTTGCACACCCCAGAAGCAACCGCCTGCGAGCACTGCCGTCTGCCTTGTCCTCGTTGAAGCGACGTCATGGAGCGCCTTGGGAATGGGTTTGGCCTGCTGCGCCGCCGTTTGTTCGTCGAAGGCGAACGTCAGCCCGCCGCCAACCATTGCCAGCGCGACGAGCACACGTCGGGAAAGGGCGGGCATGCGGCGCCTATGCTGCTGCTGTTTGTAGACCATCTCTGAACTCTCATCCAAAAGTGAAAACGAAGGCTTCCGCGCCGGGCTCGAGAAAGCGGATCTCGAAGGTCCGTTCCCGCGCCGCGCCTGACTGGCGCACGAGCTGATAGAGGCGGGTCTCCGTGACGGTCCCCCTGCCGGACGCGTCGATATCCGAGCCACGGTCAGCTGCGGGCGCTGCACCATCCACCGTCACCTGAAACGGGATCGGCCTGCCGCCGGCGCCAGGCCCAAGCACCAGATGCAGATCGCGAGCGCGGAACCGGTAGGTGATACCGCCGCCCGCTTCGTTGACACGGGCCTGCTCTGCCCCGACTGTCCAGTTGCCGGTAAGGCCCCACTCGTTGAGACCCGGACTATCGACCGTATAGCGCTTGGCGCTGTCTGCGGAGACGCCCTCCGGAGACACGAAATTCGAGGCCCGCTCATACCCGAGGTAAGTCTCGCCGGATCCAAGCCGGGAGAGGTCGGGCGAGGCTTCGGCTCCCTTTGCATCCGGTTTGACGAAGTTGTTTTCGGCCTTCCGCTTTCCCGCGGCCTCCGCCAGCAGATCCTGGATCACCCGCTCGGAACCTTCATAGTCGCCCTCGCCGAAGTGCGTGTAGCGGATCTGCCCTTCGGCATCGATGAAGTAGTGGGCCGGCCAGTAGCTGTTGGAGAAAGCGCGCCAGATGGCGAAGTCGTTGTCGATGGCCACCGGATAGGTGATCTTGAAGTCACGCACCGCCTTTTCGACGTTGCCGATCTGCTTTTCAAAGGCAAATTCCGGCGCGTGAACACCAATGACGACCAGGCCCTGATCCCGGTACTTCTCGGCCCAGGCCCGCACATAGGGGATGGTGCGGATGCAGTTGATGCAGGAGTAGGTCCAGAAGTCGACAAGGACGACCTTGCCGCGAAGCTCGGCCGGGGTCAACGGCTTGGAATTCAGCCACTGAACGGCGCCGTCGAGCGACGGGAACGGACCTTCGACCGGGAGGTCGCTGCGATAGGCCGCCTGTCTCGTATCCTTAGCGGCAAGCGTCATGCGGGTGCTGGTGACGTCGGCAGGCGCCGCATTGCCGCGCAGGCGATCGAGGATCGACTGTTCGAAGCCCGAAGTGCTCGCATAGGAAAGTTGCGCCAGCAGGCCGGTGTCCAGCCCAAGGGCGATAGCTGCAACGCCGGCCAGCACCGCAACGCCGAGACCTTGGCGGATGCGGTCGCCAATGCCGAGGAAGCGTTTCATCGCCGCGAACACGCGTGCGCCGGCAAGGACAGCGAGCGCCAGCGAGGTCGCGGCACCTGCGGCATAAGCAACAAGCAGCAGCGTCGTCTGCACATTCGCGCCGTTCAGCGCCGCGCCGGTCAACACCAGGCCGAGCACCGGTCCGGCGCAGGGTGCCCAGAGCAATCCGGTCGCAACACCGAGCAGGATGGCGCCGCCGACGCCGCCCTTCTCCCCGGTCGCAGCCTTTCTCGACAGCCGGTTTCCCAGCGCCACGAGCGGGCCAGTCACGATAGTTGCGGCACGCGTTGAGAGCAGTGTTACGCCGAATACCGCCAGCAGTGCAATCGCGGCGTAGCGGCCGAACGCGTTCGCCTGGACCGCCCAGTTGCCGCCGAGCGCGGCAAGCGAGGCGATGCCCGCAAAGGTCACGATCTTGGCGAGCAGCATCGGAAGTATGCTGGTGGAAAAGGGCTGGCCGGCGCGGGCAAACACGAATGGCAGGACCGGCAGGATACAGGGACTGACGATCGTCAGGACGCCTGCAAGATAGGCTACAACAAAGAGGAGCATCATCGTCTCTCCGCACTGGATCAATGCCCCGAGGCAGTGATCACTTGACATGAGCGGCAGAGGACCATCGCGACGTATCGCGGATGTTTCCGATCTGCGGAGATTTGTATCTCAGTGCAACCGCCGCGGCGTTTGCGGGGCGGCGGCACGTCGCGACACACGATCGCGGCCAGATGCTCGCTCGACCCGGTGAGATGGACCAAAGCAAAAGAGGCCGGGACGGTCCCGGCCTCGATTGTCAGATAGCGGTGCACGGCACCTTTTCACTGCGCTCGCCCGTGCGCCCCAATCCGATCGACACGTCGATCGTCAAGCTTGAAGCTGTGGAAGGCCCAACGCTGCTCGTGCGCGGCCTCGATTGCCTCGACGGCACACCGCTCATTGACCTCAAGCCGGACCGGACCCTGTTCAAGCCGATTGCGCCGCCTCAGCGCGGTGATTTCGAGACCGGCAACCGCGGCCCACATCATTGCCAGAAGGCGTGATCCAATGACGATCTGGATGGGCGCGACGAAAGATCCGCCTCGCCGCCGAACTTCAATCCTAGTTCGTCAACGAACTCGTTGGTGATCGCTGCGGTCACGATCGAGCCGCCGACGTCGATACGAACGTGGGCGGTGGTAGCGCCCTTGATCACTTCGACGAACTTGCCCTTGGGGCGATTGCGTGCGCTGATTTTCATGCGGTTCTTCGTGTTGGTTACCTTGGACGTTCGCGGGCACCGCATCCATCCACCTGCCGGACCGGGTGTAATCCGGATGAGGGCTGCGAATAGCCGCGGACGATGCGGCAGCTTCGTTCCCGCAATATCGCCAGCTCAATCGCGCAACGTGATCCAAACCGGCGCGTGGTCGCTCGCGCCCTCCATGCCGCGAACCTCGCGATCGATGCCGGCACCAACGAGCTTGCGGGACAGCTTGCGGCTGAGCAGCATATGATCGAGCCGGAGCCCGGCATCGCGCTGCCACCGGTTCCGGCGATAGTCCCAGAATGTGAAGAGCTGTTCCTTCGGATGGACCTTGCGCAGCGCATCGAGCCAGCCGTGGTCGAGGAGCGTACGGAACGCCGCACGGCTTTCCGGCTGCACCAGCGCGTTGTCGTCGTAGGAGCTTGTCGGGTAGACGTCGCGCGGCTCCGGCACGATGTTGTAGTCGCCGGCAAGCACAACAGGCAGATCGAGGGCGAACAGCTCGGCGGCGTGCTTGGCCAGGCGCTCATGCCACGCGAGCTTATAGGCGAACTTGGGGCCGGGCTGCGGGTTGCCGTTGGGCGCATAGAGGCAGGCGACCAGGACGCCGCTGACGGCAGCCTCGATGTAGCGAGCCTGGTCATCCGAAGGGTCGCCGTCGAGCCCGACGCGGGTCAGGACCGGCGCGCTGTCGCGAGCGAGGATCGCCACGCCGTTCCAGGCGGATTGTCCCTGCCAGACGGCGCCATAGCCGGCCGCCTCGATCGCCGATCGCGGAAACTGCCGGTCGGTCGCTTTCAATTCCTGCAGGCAGACGATGTCAGGCTTGGTTTCGCCGAGCCAGGCGATCAGGTTTTCGAGCCGCTTGTTGATGCCGTTGATGTTGAAGGTGACGATCTTCATCCCGGCAAACAGATCAGCGCGTCAGTCGGGCGGCCCAGGCCGCCACCGCATCGGCCACGGTCCTCAGATGATCGGCCGTCGAAAAGCCGGAAAGGCTCTTGCGCGGCTTCAGGTCATGGTCGCCGTCCTCGAGCCACAGGACTTCGATCGCGTCGGAAAGCGTATAGCCCGGAACCTCCTCGCGCGTGCCGAACTCGTCACGGGTTCCCTGGCAAATCAGGGTTGGCGTCTTCTGCCCAGCCAAATGTTTGGTGCGCAACTGCTCGGGCTTGCCCGGCGGGTGGAAGGGATAGCCGAGGCAGAGCAATCCGGTGATCTTGCCGGCCGCGTGGAGCTGGTCGGCGACCATGCTCGCAACTCGCCCACCCATCGACTTGCCGCCGATGATGAGCGGCCCCTTCGCATCAAGCGCTTCGATGGCGGCGACATATTCCGGATTGAGCGTTTCCGCGCGCGGCGGAGGCTTGCGCCCGTCCGACGTCCGCCGCGCCGCCATGTAGCCGAACTCGAAGCGGGCGACGCGGAAGCCGGCGGCGGCAAGCGCCTTGGCGGTCGCGGTCATCGAGGCGGAATCCATCGGCGCGCCGGCGCCATGGGCAAGAAGGATGGTGCCGGCTGCATCATCAGGTCCGTCGAAAAGGAATTTGTCGCCCATATCAGCCCGCTGTCCTTGGACGGCCTTGCAGATCGACATATTGCACGCCGCGTTCCGCCGTTCGCGCCCATTCGCTATCGCTATCGAGTTCGAGATAGCGGCTCCACCAGCGGCGTGCCTCCCCGAGATCGCCGGCATCGAATTCGAGTTTCGCGAGATTGAAGACGGCGTCGGCATAGTCGCCGTCGAGCTCGATTGCTTTCCTGAGGTGCCTGCGGGCAGCGTCGATCCGTCCCCGTTCACTCATCAGCCCGGCGAGGTTGAACCAAGCCTCGACGAAGGATGGATCGAGTTTGATGGCGCGGGCGTACTCATGCGCCGCATCCAGCTCCCGTCCCGCAGCCTTCAGGCAATTGGCACGGTTGAAAGCGGCAACCGAATCCGTCCGGTCCATGGCGAGATAGCGCTGATAGAAGGCGGCCGCCTCCTCGTAGTCTCCATTCGCCTCCGCCTCCTCGGCCAAGTCGAAGAGGTCTTCCAAAGCGGCATCATCGGGCGTGCCGAGATCGAAGAGCAATTGCCCATTGAGCTCGCTCAGCCCCTCGGCACTCCGGGCGTAGATCGCATCGGGACCGCCACTATGCAGCGAAAGCGCCGTCAACGAAGCGACCTGTCCTGAACGATGAACGGATCGGGCGATGGCGCTCCAATTCGCGCCGCTTCCAATCAGTTCCGCATACTTTCTGGCGAGGATGAGGTCACGGAACGAATACGGCTCGCTGTCATGCTCGAAAGCATCGAACAGGGATAGGAGATCGAAGGTCCGCGGAGAAAGCTTGGCCTGATCGATCAGAGACTGACGTGTGAGCGCGGAGGCCACCGGCACCGGCAAGAGCCCGAGAAGCCGGAGGAAGCCGTTCTCGCTGACGAGCCATCGCCCCGCCGCATGTTCCGCATCGAAGCGGGCTTCGATCTCCGCCTCGCTCGACTTCGCCAGCAGGTTCCGGCCGAACACCAGATACGTAGTCTGACGCGTAACGCCGCGCCGCAAATGGCCGAACTGTCGCTCCACTTCCCGCGCCACAAGCCGCCGCGGGAATGCCGAGAGGCCCCCAACGATACCGAATGTCTGGCCTGCAACCGCCATCAGGCTTTCTTCTTCGCGGTCGGTTTTGCCGCCGTCCGCTTGGCCGCAGCCGGGGTTGCCGCCTTGGCCGTTTCCTTCGCCGCCGGCTCGGCCTTGGACTTGCTCTTTGCCGGTGGCTTCGACTGCGACAGGCTCGCCTTCAGGGCATCCATGAGATTGATGACGTTACCGCGTTCCGGCGCGGCGGCAATGATCGGCTTATGACCTTTAAGCTTCTCTCGGATCATCTTCATCAGCGCGATCTCGTAGCGGTCCTCGTAGTTCTTCGGATCGAAGACCGTCATCTTCTGCTGGATCAGCGCTTCGGCAAGCTGCAGCATTTCCGGATCTGGATGACCGACAGGGATGTTGCCAAAATACTCTGCGGTTCCGCGCACTTCGCTCGGATTTCTCAGAGTACACACGAACATACCGGTTTCGCGTGAACCGATCGTCACCACCCGCTCGCGGCTCGAAAGAACCAGCCGCGCGATCGCCAGCTTGCCGCTCTTCTTCAACGCCTCGCGCAGGACAACGAAGGTTTCCTCGGCCATCGCGCCATCGGGCGCCAGATAATAGGGCGCATCCTGGTAGATCACATCGACTGACCCTTCATCGACGAAGGCCTCGATGTTCATGGTGTGGTTGGACTCGATCCTGACACTTTCGAGGTCGGCGTCCTCGATGATGATGTATTTTTTGTCTTCGTATTCGTAACCCTTGACCAGGTCCGAGCGCTCGACGAGGCCGAGTTCCGGGTCGACCGGTTTCATGTTGATCCGGTTGTGGGTGTCCTTGTGAAGCTGATTGAAGCTGATGCGTTCGCTCGAGCTGGTCGCCGGATAGAGCCTCACGGGGCAACTGACGAGACTGAGTTTAAGGTAACCTTTCCAACTTGCCCTGGGCGCCATGATTGTCTCCTACGCGGCCAAACGCATTACGTCCTCGTTTCGGACAGAAGCGGCAAATCCTTGGCAAAGTCGTCGATATCCGCCCAGGGATCGCCGAAAGTATCCAGAAGTCCAGGCAGCGAAGAATAATTCAAATCCTCCGGAGCGTCGATAGTCTCCAGATCCGCCCAGTTGAGCGGCGTCGAGGCGGGCAGATTTGTGCGTGCACGCAGCGAATAGGGCGCCGCCGCCGTATGGCTGCGGGCATTGCGATGGAAATCGATGAAGATCCGCTTGATGCGGTTCTCCTTGCCCATCGTGGTGGTGAAGGTCTGCGGTGCGCTTGCCGCCAGCCGTGTCGCGATCGCGCTCGTCGCCTGGTGCGTCTTCTTCCAGTCGAGTTTCGGCGTCACCGGCACGACCACATGGATGCCGCTGCCGCCTGATGTCTTGACGAAGGGAACGAGGCCGAGCGCTTCCAGCTCACCGCGGATATGGACGGCTGCCTCGACCACATCGCGCCAGGCGATGCCCTGGCCGGGATCGAGATCGAAGACGATGCGGTCGGGTTTTTCCAGCCGCTCACGCTTCGTGCCCCAGCTATGAAGCTCGATTACACCGAACTGAGCGAGCGCCAGATAGCCCTTCGTGCCTTCGATCGAGAGGAAGGAATTGGTTTCGCCCTCGGAGTTGGTCGAGTTGAAGCTGATGATCGAGGGCGGCATGCCGGTAAAGGGATGACGCTGAAAGAAGCAGTCTGCACGCTTTCCCGTCGGGCAGCGGAAGAGCGACACTGGCCGACCGAGGATATGAGGCAGCATGAAGTCACCGACGAGTGCGTAGTAGACGGCAATGTCGAGCTTGGTCGGCCCGGACTTGCCGAACACCCGACGGTCCGCATTGGTGACCTGGATGCTTGCGAGATCGGCATCCGTGATCAGCCGCTTGCGCGTTGCACGCGCCGGTGCGGAAAGCTCGACATCGCGAAGCCCCTTGAACACCGCATGGCGCAGGACATTGTCGGTCGTGCGGTTGGAATAATGGATGCGGGCGCTCAGCACCGGCCGAACCCAGGTGATTTCCTTCGGCGCGCCCTCCAGCGTCGCCGCGTCGCCGCGCAATACCTCCAGCCGGGTCAGCAACTGCTTGGCCGTCGCCGCATCGAAACCGGTTCCGACCTTGCCGCGATAGTGCAGCTCGCCCTCCTCCCACTCACCGAGAGCGAGAGAAGCAAGGCCTTCGGCCGCCTCGCAAGTTGTGTATCCGGCGATCACGAAATCACCGAACTGGAGCGCCTTCGTCTTGGTCCAGGTCTGCGTGCGACCACTCCGATAGGGTGCCGAGGCACGCTTCGAAACGATCCCCTCCAGCCCCAGTTCCGAGGCTTGGTCGTAAAGCCCATGCCCATCGCCTTCGACATGGTCGCTGAACTGGATGGCCGAACGACTGGAAACCTGCCCCTCGAGCAATTGCGCCAGCAGCGCCTTGCGCCTTTCCAACGGAACCTCGGTCAGGTTCCACCCGTCGAGATGGAGGATATCGAAAGCATAGAAGACGAGCTTGCTGTCGACACCGGTCGAAAGCGCGTCCTGCAAGAGCGCGAAGCGGCTGATGCCCTTGTCATCTAGTACGACGATCTCGCCGTCGATGATCGCCTCGCGGCAGGGCAGTTTCCGGAAGGCATCGGGAAGGTCGCCGTAGCGCTTCGTCCAGTCCAGCCCGCTGCGAGTGATCAGCCTGATGTTGCCATCCGAGACATCTGCCATCGTCCGGTAGCCATCGAACTTGATTTCATGCAGCCAGACTTGCCTGTCCGGCGGGCGGCCCGGGGGCTTCGGTGTTGGGCTGGCAAGTTGCGGCTCGATCCGCTGCGGCTTCGGGCCCTTCACCGCAGCCGGCAGCGCGCCGGGTTTGAGAACGACCCGCTTTGCCGGCCTCTTCGGCGGCTCGACCAGTTCCTCGATCCGCCTGCCGCTTTTCACGCTTTCGGGACGCGACGTCAGGATGTCGACATCAGCTTCGGCTGCAAGGTCATGTTCCTTGAAAAGCAGCCAGTTACGTTGGTCTTCCTCACCCTGCTTCGGTTTCAGCCGCGTCAGCATCCAGCCGCCATTGAGCTTTTCGCCGGCCAGACGGAACTTGAAGGCGCCGGTCCTGAGGCTCTTGTCGATATCGTCCATCGGCGCCCAGACGCCGGTATCCCAGACGATCATCGGCCCACCGCCATACTCGCCTTCCGGAATGACGCCCTCGAAGTCGATATAGTCGAGCGGATGATCTTCGGTCTCGACCGCCAGACGCTTGTCGGCGGGATTGAGTGACGGCCCCCTGGGGACCGCCCAGCTTTTCAGCACATCACCGACCTGGAGCCTGAGATCATAGTGATCGGCCGTGGCGTGGTGCTTGTGCACGACAAAACGATTGCCCTCCCCGCCGGCTCTCCCGGCAGGCTCCGGCGTCCTGGAAAAATCCCGCTTCGCGCGGTAGGCCGTGAGCTTCGACGTCGCCATATCGCAAAGCTACGGCGTGTTCGCAGAGGTCGCAATATCCGCCAAAGACAGGGAACTGTGCGGCTATGCACACGCCTGCTTCGGAAAACATTTGCTTTCCCATCTGGCAACGACTAAAAATCGCCAAGGAATTTGGAAAGTCGCCATGGTCGAAAAGAAGAAATCGCCGCGTTCCCGCGGCCGACCCCAGGTCCGATCCGACGACGAGACCCGCAAGGTGATCATCCTTGCCGCCGAAAGGCAATTCTGCGACCTCGGTTATGAGACCGCCAACATCAACGTCATCGCCCAGAATTCCGGCGTCTCCACCAAGACGCTCTATCGCCTCTTTCCCACCAAGGCCGATCTCTTCGAACGTGTCATCGCCCTCAGGATCTCTGAGTTCGCGCTCGAAGCCGACGAAGAGCATCTCGACGCCGTGAGCGTGAAGACCGGTCTCGTGCAGTTGCTTGCCGCCTATGGGCACCTCGTCCTGGCGGCAGACACGATCGCCATCATACGTCTGGTACTCGCCGAGGCGGAGCGCTTTCCGGAGATCGCCGCCACCTTCTGGGAACAGGCAATCGAGCGGACAAACGCAACGCTGGAGCGCTGGCTCAGGGCGCAAGCAGCTCTCGGTCGCCTCGTGATCGAGGATCCGTATCTGGCGGCGGGTATGCTGCGCGGCATGATGGCGATGGAGCCGCAACGCGCCGTCATGATGGGCCGCATCGGCAGCATTGACGAAGCGACGATCATGGCGCGCGCTGAGAGCTGCGCGGAGGTCTTTCTGACCGGCACCCTGCCGAGATAAGTCACGGCTAAACTTTCGCCTCGTCATCCGGACGTCATCAAACTGTAACATGCGACCGTATAACTCTCCGCGCGGGAGCTCTCCCGCCGGGCGCATGAGGCGTCGCGACCAGCCCTTTGGCATGGCCTCCTCTCCTTCAAGCCCGGTGATTGTTATGCGTTTGTCCGCGAAGCTACCCCTCGCAGCGGCGGCTCTGGCTGCCTTCTCTATCGCTGCCACCAGTCTTGCCAGCCTGACCGTCAGCGGCGACCTGTCGTCCCGCGCGGCGATCGAGAAGCTGGAGGCGCTCGCCGATGCCCGCCGCAACGAGCTTCGCCACTATCTCACCACCGTGGAAAACGACCTGCGCAATCTGCAAGCGCAGAAATCCGTCGCCAAGGCGCTCAGCGATCTGAATGGCGCTGCTGCCAAGTTCGGCGACAAGACCGAGAGCGAATTGCAGCGCCGCTACCTGACGGAAAACCCCAATCCCGAAGACAAGCGCGCACTCTACAGCACCGCTGGCGTCGACGACTACGACGCGCTGCATGCGCGCTTTCACCCGTTTTTCCGCCGTTTCGCGGAAGCCCACGGTTATCGCGACGTGCTGCTCGCCAATCTCAGCGGTGACGTTGTCTACTCCCTCAACAAGAAGGGCAACTTTGCCGTCAGTCTCAAGGACGGCTCCTGGAAGGACACGGGGCTCGGCCGCATCTTCCGCGAAACCGCCGAGGGAACAGACAAGAGCAAACTGGCCTTTGCGTCCTACGAGGCCTATGCACCGCTCGGCGGCAGCCCCGCGGCGTTCATCGCCATCCCGCTGGAATCGATCGACGGCAAGATCGGTACCTTGATCCTGGAGATGCCGGACGCGCGCATCGGAGAGATCGTCGGCAACCGCACGGGCCTTGGCGAGACTGGCGAAACGATCCTTCTCGACGGCAACGGATTTTTCCTCACTGACAGCGCTACCACACCCGACAACGATATCCTCAAGGCCCGGGTCTCGCCGGACCAGCCGGCGGAAGATGTCATCGTCAGCAGCAGGCTCGCCGATTTCCGCGGCAAGGAAGCGCAGATGGCTGCCACAAGCCTCGATGCTTTCGGCACTCGCTGGACCATGGCCGCGGTCATGACGTCACGGGAAGCCTTTGCCGCCGTCACCGCCTTGCGCAACTGGACGCTCGCGACGGCTCTGGCCGTCCTCGCGGCAGCGCTGGCAATTTCCATCTGGTATTCACGCCGGCTGACGCGCCCGATCACCGGCCTCGTTCAGGACATGAGCCAACTCGCCGAGGGCGACACGACGATCGGCGGCGTCGGCCGGAACCGCAAGGACGAGATCGGTGACATGGCCCGTTCCGTCCTCGTCTTCCGCGACGCGCTTCTCGATCGCGCCCGCCTTGAAACCGAGACGACGGAAACGCGGACCATGATCGAAGAGGAACGACAAGTCCGAGAGATGACCCAGTCCGAGGTGGCGCGCCAGATCAACGAGGCCGTAGAGATGCTGGCGTCGGGGCTCGAACGGTTGTCGCAAGGCGACCTGACCGCACGCATCGACCGGCCCTTCGGCGCCGGTTTCGACCGTCTGCGCTCGGACTTCAATCTGTCGCTCGAAAGCCTTGCCGTCACGCTTGGCGACGTGAAGGCGAGAAGCGCTGAAATCGACGGCGAGACCGGCGAGATGCGCGACGCCATCGGCCAACTCGCCAAACGCACCGAGCATCAGGCAGCAACCTTGGAAGAAGCAACTGCGGCCCTGAGCGCAATTACCGCCACCATCGGGCGCACTGCCGAACACGCCTCATCGGCGACGACGATCGCCGCCGCCGCCAAGGCGAGCTCCGACCGCTCCGGTCAGGTGGTCATGAACGCCGTCGGCGCCATAGCCCAGATCGAGAAAGGGTCGGTCGCCATTTCCCAGATCATCGGCACCATCAACGACATCGCGTTCCAGACCAACCTGCTGGCCCTGAATGCGGGGGTCGAAGCGGCCCGTGCCGGCGAAGCGGGCAAGGGCTTTGCGGTCGTCGCGCATGAAGTGCGGGAGCTGGCACAGAAATCCGCCCTCGCCGCCCGGGAAATCAAGGCGATTATCACCACGTCGGCAGAGGAAGTGACGAAGGGCGTTTCGCTGGTGCGGGCGGCAGGCGATGCGCTCGACGAGATCTCCGGCCAGATCCATGCCATCAACGAGCAGACACAGCAGATTGCCGGCGACGCGCGCGACCAGGCGAGCGACCTGCAGCACATCAACCAGACCATGCTGTCGCTGGACGCCGTGACGCAGCAGAACAATGCGATGGTTGAAGACAGCACCGCCATGACTCTTCGGCTCTCAAGCCAGGCATCCGGCCTCTTCGATCTCGTCGAGCGCTTCCGCACGACATCCGGCGTACGCAACCAGACGGAGACAGACGCGCGTCTCCGACTAATCGCTTAGCGCCTGCACGGGCCGCGTGCTGTCGCGGTCCCGTATCGCAAGGCGAGATCAGCTCGCCTTGGCAAGCGCCACGGCGTCGGCGCCAGCCGGGAAATGGAGCTGGCCGGACAGATCGTTCGCCGCCTGCCAAACGGCCTCCGCCACATCGGTCTCGGTCGTGACCAAGGGTGGGGCGGCAAACTGCGCGAAGATGGGTGCGGCAAAATCCGCATAGGCCGCCGGGATCAGGTCCTCGACGCGCATAGTGGTGTTGCGGGCGAAGCGGGTGGTCGGCGCGTAGCCGGGCTCGACCAGCTTAACCCTGACGTTGAAAGCTTCCAGTTCGTGAGCGAGCGAGCCGGTGAAGCCCTGGATCGCCGACTTGCTGGCGGTATAGGCTGCGGCGAGCGGCATGGAAGCAAGCGTCACAGTGGACGTAACGTTGACCACGACGCCCGACTGGCGGGCACGGAACTGCGGTATCACCGCTTGGGTCATGGCCATCACACCGAAGGTATTGGTGTCGAAAACCTTGCGGATATGGGACATCGGAGTCGCCTCGAAGGCGCCAACCACGCCGATACCGGCGTTGTTAACAAGCACATCGATCGGGCCGGCTTCCTCAATCGCAGCCGCGATGCTGTCGCGATCGGTGACATCAAGAGCCAAGACACGCAACCGGTCGGAGTTCGGCAGAATGTCTCGCTGCGGTCGGCGCATCGTGGCGATCACGTTCCAGCCCTCGACATGAAAGCGCCGCGCCGTCTCCAGCCCGTAACCGGAAGAGCAGCCGGTAATCAGTACGGTATTCATCGCGATTTCCTGTCAGTTGTTTCGATGGAGAAGAGATATCGCCTCCGCTCTGGACGCTCTACGGCTTGAAGTCCTGATTTCATTTGCTATCGTCCTGACATGGTCGATCCACTCTCGCAACTCATTCAGCTTCTTCGTCCGCGCACGGTCTTCACCAAGGGTATCAGCGGCGCCGGCCGCTGGGCCGTGCGCTATGCCGATTTCGGGCAGCCGAGCTTCTGCACCGTCATCGAGGGGGCTTGCCGCCTGGCTGTCGATGGCGAGGTACCGGTCACATTGGAGGCCGGAGATTTCGTGCTGCTGCCGGCAACACCGGGTTTCACCCTTTCGGGGTTCGATCCGGTTCAGCCGACCTTCATCGACCCCAAGGGGATGCCGGCGCCGACCGGCGAGGTTCGCCACGGCAGGCAACACGGCGAACCGGACGTGCGCCTGCTCGGCGGCTATTTCGTCCTCGATTCGCCCGATGCCGGACTGCTTGTTTCGCTGCTGCCGACATTGATGCATCTGCGCGGGATCGAGCGACTTTCGACACTCGTGTGTCTGGTGGGCGAAGAGGCGCGTGACGAACGACCAGGCCGGGACCTGGTGCTGGCACGGCTTGTGGAAGTCATGCTGATCGAGGCCCTTCGGTCTATTCAAGGCGAAAGCGCAACGCCCGGCCTGTTGCGCGGCCTGGGTGACCCGCGGCTGGCGGCGGCCATTCGGCAGATCCACGCCGATCCGGCCCATGCCTGGACGGTGGCGGAACTCGCGAGCGAGGCGGCACTCTCCCGCTCCGTGTTCTTCGAGCGCTTCACCCGCGCTGTTGGCGTGCCGCCGATGGAATATCTGCTCGTCTGGCGCATGGCGCTCGCCAAGGATCTGCTGCGGCAACGCGACGTCGATCTCGCCTCCGTCGCCGAACGTGTCGGCTACAGTTCAGCCAGTACCTTCAGCACAGCCTTCAGCCGTCATGTTGGGCAGCCGCCAAGCCGTTATGCACGCATGGCTGATGCTTAGCGGCGGCCATGCCTCGCACTTCGTAAGAAATCGCTCAAATGCCGAAGGCGGCCACATTTACACCCTGCTCGCTCGCCTATAGAGGCCTACCACCAACAGCGAACTGTAGCTCATGCTCCGACGCCTCTATGATTGGACGATGTCGCTCGCGACACGAGAAACCGCCATTGTCTGGCTTGGCATCATCGCCTTTGTCGAAAGCTCGATCTTTCCGGTCCCCGCGGATCTGCTCCTTATCCCGATGGCGCTGGCGCGCCCGGAGCGGGCGTGGCGCTACGCGCTTGCGGCCACCATCGCGTCGGTGCTCGGGGGTGTCACCGGCTGGTATCTCGGCCATTATGCCTTCGATACGCTGGCAAGGCCGCTGCTGGAGTTCTACGGCAAGCTCGACACGTTCGAGCATCTGAAGGCGTCGGTCGACTCTGAAATGCTGGCATTGCTGCTCGTGACCTCGGGCCTGGCGCATCTGCCGCCGATCAAGGTCGTGACCATCCTTTCGGGCGCGGCCAACATCAACCTCGGCTTTTTCATCGTGTCGGCGATCGTTGCACGTGGCGCGCGCTTCTTCCTGCTTGCCTGGCTGCTGCGCCGCTTCGCCGAGGAGATCCGTGATTTTCTTGAGCGGCGGCTGAGCGCGTTGGCCGGTGGGGCGGCGGCGATCCTGATCTGCCTCTTTGCCGCCCACCGCCTTTTCTACTGATATTTGTACCGCCCGCCTCTTCTGGCGGCCGGCATTGTGGGGAGGTTACGCCCTTCCCGGACCGGCCATTGGCAAGGACAGCGGCGCGAGCGTCTGCATTCCGCGGCCCTTTGGGTCGTTTGCGGGCGCCTTCCGGCAGGCGTAGTCCTGTGCCTCCTGCAGCTTCGCAAGCGCTCCATCGTAGTCGATCAGGGTTGGCCGTCCGCCGCTGACGACGCAGGTTCCGTCGACATAGACCCGCTCGATCGCCCGCTCGGCTGCACAATGCAGGAGATTGCGCAGCGGATCGTAGACTGGCTGCATCGCGTGGTGGCGAAGATCGACCACGAGGAAATCCGCCTTGGAGCCAACGGCGATGCGGCCGATGTCATCACGGCCGAGCGCCCTGGCGCCGGCGATGGTTGCAGCCTCCAGGATATCACCGGTCGCGACATCGAAGACGGACTTGCCCGACAGTCGCGCGCAGATCATCGCCTGGCGCATTTCTTCCAGCATATTGAAGGGATAGCTGTCCGTTCCGAGCGCAACGTTGACGCCTGCCCGACGGTAGCGGCCGACCGATTCCAGCGCCATGCCGCTGCGCGAGAAGGTGACGGGGCAATGGGCGACAGTCGTCTGGCGATCGGCCAGAAGACGCAGATCGACCTCCGTGCGTTGGCGCGTCCACGAATGGCTGTCGACGAAGATGCAATGGCCGAGGATCAGGTCCTTGCCGAGCAACCCCAGGCTTTCGAGATACTGCACGGCCGTCAGTCCGTGCCGGCGCAACAGTTCCTCGTGCTCGGCCATGGTCTGGGCGGCGTGGATGGTGACCGGAACGCCGCGCTTGCGCGCCGCCGCCGCCGCATCCCGCAGCAGCTCCGGCGAGCAGGTCTCGATCTGCGATGGTGCGACGACGCCGCCAAGCCGACCGGAGGGGTGCGCTGTCGCGGCATCGACGACCTCCAGAGCCCGAGCGAAAGCGTCGCGCCCACGCGCCTTGTCCCAGCGGAAATCGAGACGGTGGCTGTCTTCGACATGCCACTGCGCCTCCCGGAAGCCTGGCGCGACGAAGGCGCGTGCGCCGCTTCGCGCGAGCGTCGGCAGCCAGCTTTCATGCGGGCCGGCAATATCGAGCAGCGTGGTGACGCCGCTGCGCATCAGGTCGCCGACCATGACGGTCAGCGATGCCTCGATCGTGTCGTCGTCGATCTCCAGAAGGTTGGAGTATTCGTAGAGCGCATTGCCCCAAAGGGCTGCCGTGCCCATGTCCTCGAAGATGCCCTTGGAGATCGGCTCTTCGCCGGAGTGGCAATGGACATTGACGAAGCCCGGCATGATCATCCGGTCACGGCCGGAACTCTCGCTGTCGAACGGACCTTCGTAGTGACCGCCGACATGGACGAAGCCCTTGTCGTCATAGGCGATGTCGGCGTTGTGCAGATAGACGTGGCCATCGCGCTCGCTGTCGAAGGCGACGAGCGTGTGCACATTGCGGATGACATGAATCTCTTTAGTCATGCTATGTCCTGAAGTATTGTTCGAGGAAACGGCTGTAAGCTCCCATGAGAGCACTGAAAATGAAATATACGACGGCCGCGAAGACATAGCCTTCCAGCACCGCAATGCCCTGCCATTCCGGATCGCGCATGGCGGTGCGCACGGTGTCGAGGAAGTCGAGTAGGCCGACGATGGTCACCAGTGTCGTATCCTGGAAGAACCCGATGAAGAGGCTGACGAGCGGCGGGATGACCTTCTTCAACGCCTGCGGCAGCACGATCTTGCGCATGATCTGCCAGTAGTGCAGACCGAGCGAGTGTCCGGCCTCCACCTGCCCGTTGGGCACCGCCTGCAAGCCGCCACGGACGATCTCGGCGATATAGGCGGCGGCAAAGAGGATGATCGCCACCTGTGCGCGGATGAGCTTATCGATGGTGATGCCATCGGGCATGAACAGCGGCAGCATGACCGTTGCCATGAACAGGATGCTGATCAATGGCACGCCGCGCACGATCTCGATGAAGCTCACTCCCAGGATGCGGATGGCCGGAAGGCTGGAGGCGCGGGCGAGTGCAAGCGCGATCCCAAGCGGCAGCGCGCAGGCAAGGCCGATGAAGGAAAGCATGAAGGAGAGCGGCAGCCCGCCCCATTGCGTCGTCGGCACGACCGTCAGGCCAAAGAACCCGCCCGCCATCAGCATATAGAGCACCGGCAGGACGACTGCGATCCAGGCGATCAACAGCGCCCGTCCCCAGACCTTCGGGACCATCGAGACGACACAGGCGCCGAGAAACAGGAGCATCGCCGTCAGCGGTCGCCATTGCTCCTCGAACGGATAGAAGCCGAAGAAGATGTAGCGCATCTTCGCCGACAGGAACGGCCAACAGGCGCCATTTGTCACCTTGCATTCCGCCGGCGTGCCGACAAAGGTGGCATCGATGAACAGCCAGCCGATCGCCAGTTTCGCAACCGCGAAGATCGTGCCGAGGCAAAGGATGGTGATCAGCGCGTTGCCGGGTGTTCCGAAATAGGCGCTGAGCCAGCGACCTTTCGGTGCCGGTGGCGCCTCGCGATGGGACGTAAGCGATGCGTCGCCGATGAGGGTATCGATCTGTGTCATTACTCAGCGCTCCCTCAGCGCGACCTTGGCATTGTACCAGTTCATCACCAGCGAGATGAGGATCGACAGCCCGAGATAGACGCCCATGAAAATGGCAATGGATTCAATCGCCTGCCCGGTCTGGTTCATAATCGTGTTCGAAACCATCACCAGGTCCGGATAGCCGATGGCGATCGCGAGCGAGCTGTTCTTGAAGACGGTCAGATAGGTGTTGGTTAGAGGCGGGATGATGATCCTCAGCGCCTGCGGCAGGATCACCAGCTTCAGGGTGCGCGCGCGTGACAGACCAAGCGCCGTCGCGGCCTCCCACTGTCCCTTGCTGACCGCCTGGATGCCGGCCCGGACGATCTCCGCAACGTTGGCCGACACGCTAAGCGTCAGCCCGAGGAGAAGCGCCACGAACTCCGGGCGCAGATGATAGCCGCCGCTCAAGCGGAACCGGCCGAGCTCAGGCACATCCCAGGTGACGGAAATGTTGGCGAGCAGCAATGCTGCCACGAGCGGCAGAAGAAGCGCGATCGTCGCGATCAAGGCAATCGGTCTGTCCTTGCCGGTGACGACGCGCCTGCGGCCGAGAATCCGTGCAACGGAAGCGGCCGCAGCGATGCCGACAACGAGAGCCGTGACCATTGCCGAAAATCCGCTCTCCCAGTGCAGGGCGGGCATGACCAGGCCGCTGTTCGACAGGAACACACCCGGAAGCATCTGGATCGCCTGCTTGACCGGCGGAAAGGTGGAGATGATCAGCGAGTACCAGAGCAGCAGGTAGAGCAGCAGCGGCACGTTGCGGAGGGCCTCCACATAGGCAAGCATCAGTCGCGACAGCACGGGATTGTGCGACAGCCGCCCGATGCCGACCAGCAGACCGAGAATGGTGCCGAGCAGTGCCGCGAGCAGCGAGACTTTGACCGTATTGGCAATGCCGACGAGGATCGCACGACCGATCGGATCGGTCGGCTCGTAGGTGATCGCGGTTTCCGTGATGACGAAACCGGCCTGGCGCGCCAGGAAGCCGAAACCGGTCGCGATATCCTGCTTGGCAAGATTGGCGCTTGCGGTGCTGAACATCACCCAGGCGATGAGCAGCACGACGCCGACGGCGATCACTTGATAGAGATAGGCGCGAATGCGCGCATCATAAAACAGAGGCATCGGCACCCGTCCCTTAGGCAGGATCTACAGCGCCGCGGGTCTTGCCGGGCGCAGAGGTCGCTTTGGCACTTTGAATTTCTGCAGCAGAAAGCTAGGCCCGCGCTTGAGCGCGGGCCTGTCAATCCTCAACGGAACGGCGGTGCGTAGAGCAGGCCACCCTCGCTCCAGCGCGTGTTCGGGCCGCGCGTCAGGCCGAGAGCGGTCTTGGTGCCGAGGTTGCGCTCGAACACTTCACCATAGTTTCCAACACCCTTGATGATGTTGTAGCCCCACTTGTTGTCGAGGTTCAGCATCTTGCCGAGTTCTTCATTGACGCCGAGCATGCGCTGGATCTCCGGATCCTCGCTCTTGGCCATCTCGTCGACATTGGCCTGGGTGATGCCGCGCTCCTCGGCCGCCATCAGCATCCAGGCGGACCAGGATACGATGTCACGCCAGTTGGAATCGTTCTGGCGAACAGCAGGCGCCAGCGGCTCCTTGGAGATGGTTTCCGGCAGAACGACGTAATCATCCGGGTTGTTGGCAACGGCGCGGATCGAAGCGAGGTCCGAACGGTCGGACGAGATCGCTTCGCAACGGCCTGAGAAGAAAGCGTTGCGGTTTTCGTCCGGGTTTTCAAAGACGACCAGTTCGAACTTGCCGCCGATAGAACGGAAGAAGTCGCTGAGGTTCTGCGCAGTCGTGGTGCCCGGCAGCGTGCAGATCGCGGCATCCGTCAGTTCCTTGGCGCTGTTGACGCCGAGCGATTTCGGCACCATCAGCCCCTGGCCGTCGTAGAAGACTGTCGGCCCGAAATCGAGGCCAAGCGAGACTTCGCGCGAGAAGGTAAGGGTCGTCTGGCGCGACAGCATGTCGATCTCGCCGGACTGGAGCGCCTGGAAGCGCGTATTGATGTTCGTCAGGACGAAATCGACCTTTTCCGGATCGCCGAAAACGGCGGCGGCCACGGCACGGCAGACGTCGACGTCGAAGCCCCCCATGTGACCCTTGGCATCCGCGGTGGCAAAGCCCGGCGTGCTCATCGAGACGCCACAGATCAGCTTGCCGCGCGCCTTGACCGTTTCAAGCGTCGTCGCCGCGTTCGCAGACGTTGCGGCCACAAGCCCGACCGCGATGCCCGCAACGGTCGCGCAAAGCTGTAGGATTCTGTTTTTCATGAGTTCCCTCCCTTTGGTTTTCCTTGTCCTGACCGGTCCTGGTCGTGCGGTCCTCATCGCACGCCTCCTCCCGAACCGATCGACACCAACCCGTAATTGTCAGCGCCATCAATTGCATACGATAGACGGATACAAACATCAACATAATTGTATACAATATTGACGACGAAATATTCGGGCGTTATCGAAATGCAGGACATGTTTGGCCGATCCTCGATCGGCCGGTCGGGGGAGGCAACCTTGTCTGAGAAATCGAGCCGCAGCGACGTCGTCTACAGGCTCCTGCGCCAGGCCATCCTGGAGCAGGCATTAAGGCCGGGAACGAAGCTTGCCGAAGACACGATCGCCGATCATTTCAAGGTCAACCGTACCAGCGTTCGCGCGGCCCTGGTCCGGCTGAACGCCGAGGGCATCGTCGATCTCAGAGCCAACAAGGGCGCCTGCGTGGCGGAGCCGACGCTGGAAGAAGCCCGCGATATCTTCGCGCTAAGGCGCATGCTGGAAGCCGAAGTGATCCGCCGGCTGGTGGCCGATCTCGGCAGCGCCGAGGTCAAGCGGCTGGAGCAGCACGTGAAGCAGGAAGAAGCAGCCCTTTCCGATCACGGCCCGCTTTCGATCCGCCTCGCAGGCGAATTCCACATCCTGCTCGCCGAACTCACGGGCTCGCAGGCCCTGGCGCGCTTTGTCCGCGAGATCGTCTCGCGCTGCTCGCTGATCCTAGCGCGTTTCGCCCGGCTGCATTCTCCGGAATGCGCAGTCGACGAACATGTGCAGATCATCCGCGCGCTGCAGTCGCGCGACACCGCCACGGCAGAGCGGATCATGCTCGAGCATCTCCACGCCGTCGAACTGCGCGCCGAACTCGATATCGACAAGACCGAGCCGGATATCTCCGCCGTTCTGCAACGTTACGCCCGCAAAGGCTGACGCTGCCTGTCGCCGTCGGGTAGTGCCGACGGTCGAGGATACGACGTTCTCAAGTCGATCTGCGGCACCAACTGTCGCGCGGCAAGAATCCAGACGCGATATCTGCCTCCAATATCCTGCAACGATACCGGTGCGCCGGGCGGGTCTTACAAGGGAGGGAGTGAGCCATGCCAAGAGAACTGGAATTCATGAGCCAACAGGTGGCCGCAGGGCGGCTGTCGCGACGGGAGTTTCTTGGGCGCGCCGCAGCGCTCGGCGTTACGGTCGCGTCGGCGAACCTGCTGCTCGGCCAGGCAGCCCGAGCGGCCGGGCCTGTAAAAGGGGGAACACTGAAGGCCGGCCTCGTCGGCGGGGAGTCGACGAACAGCCTCGACCCCGCGACATGGGCAAGCCAGGTCCCCTACACACTTGGGCGCTGCTGGGGAGAACAGTTGCTCGAGGTATCTCCGGCCGGCGAGATCGAATATCGGCTCGCCGAATCCTATGAGGCAACACCCGACGCCAAGACCTGGCGCTTCAAGATCCGCAAGGACGTCACCTTTCACAACGGCAAGGAACTGACCCCGGCGGACGTGGTGGCGACACTCGAGCGTCACGGCGATGCCGATTCCAAGTCGGCGGCCTTGCCCTTCGTCCAGGAATTCGAGACGATCAAGGCAGATGGCGACAGCGTCGTCATCACGCTTCGCCAACCGAACGCCGACCTGCCCTATGTCGTCAGCGATTATCACCTGATGATCCAGCCAAATGGTGGCAAGGACGATCCGACGGCGGGCATCGGCACCGGGCCTTACAAGGTGGTCTCCAATGAGCCGGGCGTGAAACACATCGCCGAACGCCACGAAGGCTATTGGGGGTCCGCCGAGCGCGGCCATGCCGACCAGATCGAGATCGCCGTCATCAACGATTCGACGGCACGCACCGCCGCCCTGCAGAGCGGCCAGATCCATATGATCAACCGCATCGAGCCCAAGGTTGTGGCCCTGATCCAGCGTCTGCCGGGCGTCGTCATCCGCAACGTGCCGGGCAAGGGTCACTACGTCTTCATCGCCCACTGCAACACGACACCCTTCGACAACAACGACCTGCGCCTGGCGCTGAAATACGCCGTCGACCGCGAAGAGATGGTCGCCAAGGTGCTCGCCGGCTACGGCACCGTCGGCAACGACACGCCGATGATCAAGGGCTATCCGCTCTTCGACAACGACATCGAACAGCGGGCATTCGATCCGGACAAGGCAAAGTTCCACTACAAGAAGTCCGGCCACAGCGGCTCGGTTCTGCTGAGAACTTCGGACGTCGCCTTCCCAGGCGCCGTCGATGCGGCGCAGCTTTTCCAGATGAGTGCCGCCAAATGCGGGATCACCATCGACCTGAAGCGCGAACCGGGCGACGGCTACTGGTCGGATGTCTGGAACAAGCAGCCCTTCAGCATGTCCTACTGGACCGGGCGGCCGACGCAGGATCAGGTCTATTCCATCGCCTACCTATCGAAGGCAGAGTGGAACGACACGCGCTTCTTCCGCGAGGATTTCGACAAGCTGATCTTCACTGCGCGCGGCGAACTCGACACAGCCAAGCGCAAGGCGCTCTATCGCCAGTCGGCGATGATTTTGCGTGACGAGGGCGGGGTCATCGTGCCGATGTTCAACAACTACATCGACGCAACGAGCGACAAGGTCGGCGGCTGGGTCGACGATCCGAACGGCGAACTGATGGGCGGCCACGCGCTGACGAAATGCTGGCTCAACGCCTGAGTTCGAATGGGAGGCCGAAGGTCATCACCGACCTTCGGCTTTCAGAATGTTTGACGCAGCGACAGCATGCCGTCGCTTGCGAGTTCCACCTCGATCTCGTGATAGCGATCAAGCGTCAGGTGCGGAGTACCTTCCGCAGCCGCGTGTGCGCCGGTAACGACGACGACGTCGGCGCCGGCAGCGAGACCGGCAAGAATGCCAGCGGGTGCGTCTTCGAAGACCAGGCAATCCTCCGGACGCACACCCAGGCGCTCGGCAGCCATCCGGTAGCCCTGCGGATCGGGTTTGCCGACGGAAACATCTTCGCCCGTAATCATCAACTGCGGCGTTGGGATGCCGGCGGCAGCAAGGCGGCGCACTGCCAAGTCCAGCGGCGCGGACGTGACGATCGCCCATTTTTCCGGCGGTAGTGAATTCAGGAAGGCGACGGCACCGGGAATTTCGACGATGCCCTCGACGTCGGCGATCTCTGCGAGCGCCAGATCAAAGGCTTCCTTTTCCGGATCGACATCGGGCAGTTCGAGGTTGCGGATCGTATCAACGGCACGGACGCCGTGAACGGTCTTTATGAACTCGATCGGATCGATCCC
This sequence comes from Ensifer sp. EB106-03-01-XG145, assembly GCF_058792075.1. Taxonomy (NCBI): domain Bacteria; kingdom Pseudomonadati; phylum Pseudomonadota; class Alphaproteobacteria; order Hyphomicrobiales; family Rhizobiaceae; genus Ensifer; species Ensifer sp. EB106-03-01-XG145. The sequence goes on from NZ_JBYTEC010000011.1 coordinate 40,770, forward strand.
GTTGCGCACCGCCCAGGCGCCCCAGACGCGCTCGACGACGGCCATGGAGTTCAGCAGAGTGCCATCCATATCGAACAGCAGGGCAGCAAAATTCTTCGTGAACACGGATAAAGGCGCGGCGTCCAAGGCAATCCCCTGAGGTGGTGAAACGGGCGGCAGCAACATCGCCCTATGGAGAAGGCACACCTACTACCGGACGGCCGGACGCACAATGGCATTTGCGCCGCAACCGCCAGCGATGTCGCTCAGCTTGCGGCCTGGATTTGCGTCGTCATGAGGAAATCGATCGGGCCACCGGGCTGATCGTCATCGAAGACGGCACAGGACAGCACGCCACTGAAGACGGCGCCGGAATCGACATTGGTCCGGTTTCCGATCGTGCGCGGATTGGCCATGCTGGGTGTATGCCCATGGCAGAGATGTCTTCCAAAGTACTCGCCCGAATAGTCCTCTGGTCGCCGGATCCAGAGGAAGATCTCGTCGCCTTGCTGTTCGAGCGGCAAGGTCTCATCGACACCCGCATGCACGAAAATGCGATGCCGTTCGACAAGGATCGTGGGAAGCTCCTTGATCCACTTCAAATGCCGACCGGGAACGACGCCATTGTAGGAGACCAGCGTCTCCTGGCCACCGTTCATGAGCCACCAATCAACGTCGCTCTCGCCGCTGCTGGCGCCCCATAACATCTCTTCATGGTTGCCCTTGAGTGTCAGCCAGGTCCAACCGGGTTTTGACGGGCCGCCCATGACCAACTCGACGACACCGCGGCTGTCCGGCCCCCGGTCGATCAAGTCGCCGAGAAAAATGACCCTGCCCGCCGGTGCATAGGTTTCAATCTCGCGCAAAAGCACACGCAACTGGTCGAGGCAACCATGAATGTCGCCGATAGCGAAGGTGAGTTGCCGGCCGGCCATGCGTCTACTCTCCACACATACTCCAAACCCTCGAACCGGGCGGATCCGAGGGAAAATATCGATAAATCAAAACACTATAACAAGTCTTTCGTCGAAACGTATGCGCGCGATATCGATTGAAAGAACCGACTCACGTCAAACTGCCCGACAATTTTTCCGGTAGTCCGCCGAGATGGCCGAAACTGGGCGGAGGTACGCCTTCGAGCGAAATCGCGAAAGCCGTATTCGCCGTCACTCGGAACAGGCGGCATCGTCGCTGAGCCCTCAGCGGCGGGAATGGCCCTTTGCGATCGTCGAAGTGGCGATCGATACCGGGTCGCTCGCCGGAAATGTATCTTCAAGCCCCTCTTCGAGCTGCTCTTCCATCGCGTCCCGATCATGCGCCCGACGTGCATTCGGCAGTGGTCCGCGAAAGGCCCCCTTCGCACCGCCCGCAGCCTGAAGCGCTTCGTCTGCGTCGAGCGCCGTTCTGAGCATATCCTTTGCTTTTGCGATGACGTTGAGCCGGTTCAAGGAGCCGGCATCATCCTGCGGGCACATCACGGTCACCACTTCCCCGCCATCGCCGACGAACTCGACGCTAAATCCGGCTCGACCGCCTCTTTCTGGGGAAACCTGTATACCGACGACGCGCATCTAACCCTCCTGCGTACGGATTGGCGCCTCTGTCCACCGGACTGATATGGCAAAAGGGGTCGCCGACCGTCCGCGCGGAGTCGAGGACATGTAAGCAAGGAAGCGTCGAAACGCGCTTTTGTTCCGAGACCCTGGAAAAATCGCGGCAACCGGTGGCGGTTGCGCTCAGAGTGCGCCCGGCAATGCGACGGCGCGCGTTGTATTGGCCGGCAGATCGTTGGCGGTATCTGCCGACTGGAATATCGGGCCACCGGCCGGCTTCCGCGTGCAATTTGCGAAAGCGTCGAGGTCACGTTTGTAGACCTTCGTCTCGACGTTCATCATGCCGAGAACGGTATGGAAGAGATTATCGTGCGACTTCGGCTGTGCCGTGTCCTTGGCGAGACAGGCGGTATCGACCCGCATGGCCGCCTGATAGGGCTTCGAAAACCAGGCGACGAACGGCACCTGCGTCTGCTCCCGCGGGGCAATTGCGTAGGGCGCACCGTGAAGATAGATACCGTCTTCACCGAGCGACTCTCCGTGATCAGACATGTAGATCATCGCGCCCGCCACGCGGTCCTGGTGCTTTTCGAGGAGACGGGCAACACTTGCCAGCACGTAGTCGGTGTAAAGGATCGAATTGTCGTAGGCGTTGGTGATCTCGGCGACCGAGCACTTCATCAGTTCCGGCGTCCGGCAATCCGGCGTGAACCGGCGGAACTTCTCAGGGTAGCGCAGATAGTAGGACGGCCCGTGGCTGCCGAGCTGGTGCAGGACGATAACACTGTTCGATGTTGTCGCCTGGAGCTTCTTGTCGAGTTCGCCGAGGAAGATTTCATCCAGGCATTCGCCGTTCTTGCACAGGGGGCTGTTCTTCTGGTTGGTCATGCTGGCGAAGCTGATGAGATCGGCAATGCCCTTGCTGCCGGTGTTGTTATCCCACCACGTGGTCGAGACGCCGGCACGCGTCAACACGTTCATCAGATTTTCCGTCGAACGGGCCTTCCAGTCGCTGTATTCATTGCGCGGATAGACGGAGAACATGCAGGGAAGCGAAATCGCCGTCGCCGTGCCGCAGCTCGTGGTGTCCGTATAGTTTACGACGCCGAGCGCCTTCAGTTCCGGATTGGTCTCGCGTGCGTAGCCGTTCAAAGAGAAGTTCATTGCGCGCGCGGTCTCGCCGGCAACCACGACAACGACCACCGGCTTGCCGGCCGCCGCAATCCGCGGACCCTGGCGAGCGTCGGTGCCGAGCGGCTGCACGACGATGTTGCGCTCTTTGAAAGTCGAAGCGGCATACCGCATCGCGGCCGAGACCGGCCCCGTCGGATTGAACCGCTTCATCAGGTCCTTGTGTTCGCGGATCACGTAGGCGACGTTCGCGAAATTGGCATAAACCAGCCCGCTGCTGACGACGATGCAGGGGATGATTACCGCAAGGTTGATCGCGGCATTCGCGACGAAGGGGCGACGGCGAACCTTGACCCAGATGACGAGAAGCGAGGGAAGCAAGCCATAGAGCAGCAGGTGCATCGCCAGGCTGCCGGTCAGCAGGTGGCCGGCTTCCGCTTGCGTCGTCACGGCCGCATTGCCGATCATGTCCTTGTCGATGATGACGCCAAAGGTGTCGATGAAATAGGAGGCCGACGCCGACACCATGATGAAGAAGATCAACACCGGCTTCATCACATATTTGACGGAAGCGGTCGTAAGCCCAGCAAAGGTCAGGAGGCAGAGTGCCGCGCTGAAGGACACAAGCGCCACGACGGAATCGTTGAAATAGGCAAACGTGTGCGTCCAGAAGGAATTGTTGGTGGCGACAAGCAGATAGGCGCTGACGATCGCGCTCAGAGCGATGCTACCGATCTCTGGCCGGCGAATTCTCGAAAAAATCAAAGCGGTCGTCTCCAGCGGCGACTGCACGATCATCTGAGATGGTCAATACAGGCGCGGGCATTCAGTCGAAGCGGAGACCGCAATACGGCCACCTGTTAGTTGCAGCCTCCCCCTCACCGGTCGAGATACGACGTGCAAGCTGTCGAAACCCCGTCAAGATTGCTCATTGACCGCTCCATGCACGCGATGGTGGGTATTGCGACCGGGAGTTGGCAGCCCAAGCGAAAGCCCATATGGTCGACAGCGGCCCCTGTAATATCGAGACGATTCAATGCGCTTGCTCCTGGTTGAAGACAGCCCGCGACTGGTCGAACTGGTCGGAGAAACCATGCGGGACGCTGGCTGGCGCCTCGATTCCGTTTCAACCGTTGCGGACGCCGAAACGGCAATCGCGGGGCAGGAGCACGATCTCGTATTGCTCGATCTCGGCTTGCCCGACGGCGACGGCTTGTCCCTGCTTCGTCGCCTCCGGCACGACTATCCTGGGCTGCCCGTGTTGATCATCACCGCCAAGGGATCCGTCGACGAGCGTATTGCCGGGCTCGATGCCGGTGCCGACGACTATCTCGTCAAGCCATTCCATCATCGGGAGCTTCTCTCCCGTTGCCGTGCGATGCTGAGACGCAACCCGCAAGCGGTCCAGCCGGTGCTGGAGGCTGGCGCCTTGCGCTACGACCCGGCGACCGCAGACCTTACCTGTGACGGCATCGTGGTGCCGTTGCCGCCGCGCGAACGTTCGCTGATGGAAATCCTGATGCGAGAAGTCGGCCGCGTCGTGCCGAAGCGCAAACTTGAAACGGCGCTTTCCGAATATGGCCAGGAAATGACGCCCAATGCGCTTGAGCTCGCGGTATCACGCGTGCGCAAGCGCCTGCAGCCGCTTGACACCGGCGTACAGATCGAGACCGTGCGCGGTATCGGTTATCTGCTCAGGCGCGCCTCATGAAACCCCGCAACCCGTCGCTGATCGGCATCGTCGCCCGCCGCATCGTCGCCTTTTCGTTGATCGCCATGGCAATCCAGATTGGCGTCGTCTTTGCCGACTACTGGTTCGACGACGACAAGCTGAGCGTGCTCATGCTCCAGCAGGAAACCGAAAACCTGGCCGGCTATGTCCAGGTCCGCGATGGCGTCGTGAGCTACGAGCCCAATCACGAGATGCGCGAGCGCTATCAGGACCGCCATGACGACGATGGCTCGATCTTCCTGCGCATCCGCACAGCCTCAGGCGTGATCGTCTATTCGAACTGTACGAGCGAATGCGCCCAGCATTTCCTGCCCATCAGCATGGATGCACCGCAGTTCTGGAAGCGGCTGATCGCTCCCGGAAAGCCCTTCAGCGTCGCCGGCGGCCAATCTTTCGAACGGAGCGGGACCACCGTGCTCATCGAACTTGCGATCCTCAACGATCCGAACGGCTTCATGTACGGCGCCCTACTGCATGAGATGTTCGATTCGATGATCGTACCGATGACGCTGATGTTCTGCCTCGTCATCGGTGCGACGATCTGGTCCATTCGCAGCGCTCTGAAACCCGTCGCCATGGCGGCCCAGGCTGCCGATGCGCTGGATCCGCGCGACAGCGATGCACGCCTGCCACTGACGCGGATGCCGCAGGAGATCGCCCGCCTGGTTTCCGCGGTCAATCGCATGCTCACGCGCGTTGCCGATCTCATTCAGTCGCAGAAGCTGTTCTCATCCTCGATCGCCCACGAGATCCGGACGCCGGTCTCGATCGCCAAGATGGAACTGAGCCGCATCGACGACCCAAGGGCCCGCAATGCCGAAAGGGACCTCGACGCTCTGACCCATATCCTGGAGCAGCTCACCTCTCTGGCGCGGGCCGATGCAGTCGATCCCTCCGCCTACCAGCGCACCAGCCTGTCGCAAATCGGGGCCGCTGTTGCGGAAGCGATCGCGCCGTTCGTCTTCGACCACGACAAGTCGCTCGAATTCGTCGACGAAGGCACGCCGCCGGTGACCGCGATCCCGGCGCTCGTCGAGAACATGCTGCGAAACCTGATCGAGAATGCGGTGAAGCACAATCCGCCGGGCACGCGGATCGTTCTCGCCTGCGGTCCCGGCCCGGTCGTCTCCGTCGAGGACAATGGCAAGGGGCTCGTCGACTTGCCCGAACACCACGAGGATCTCGGCTACGTGAAGAGTTCCGGTCAGCTCGGGCTCGGCCTGAAGATTGTCCGGCGCATCAGCGAGCTCCACCAGGCGACCATCGTGGTCGATACGGCCCCGGAGCGCGGCACCAAGATTTCGATAGATTTCTCTGCCGCGGTCTAGGCTCCGCCAATTCCCCAATCCGGCAGAAAATGCTCCCCATCCCCTTGTGGTCGAGCGCCGTCATTAGGCGCCATGCGCAACCATCTACGCCCTATGGCAATATCACAGCCAACCTTTACCTCGCTCTGCCGTGAGCCGCGAACGTTTCGCTGATCCGCCCATGGCCCGGACCGGAGCCGCACAACCGCGCATGACAAATTCATTCGATTGACTTAATCAATGGAATGATGTAATTTCAGGACATGATGAAAAACAAAACCTCGACCCAAGCACCCAAGCAGGACCGCGGCGATGTCACGCGTGAAAAGCTTTTGACGAGTTCCATCGATGTCTTCGGCCGCTACGGGTTCGATGGCGCCAGCACGCGGAGGCTCGCGGAGACTGCCGGCGTAAACCTGCAGGCGATCCCCTATTATTTCGGTGGCAAGGAAGGCCTTTACATCGCCGCCGCAGAACACCTTGCATCGATTATCGTTGGACATGTCGGCGATCTCAGAAACGTGATCCTCCAGCGCCTTGCCCGCCTCGACAACGAAGGCAAGGCGATGTCGGCTGAGGAAGCCCGGGAACTCCTGACCCAGACGGCGCAACACATGGTCGCGATCTTCGTCAGCCGGCAGTCCGAAAGCTGGGCGCGTTTCATCATCCGCGAACAGATGGAACCGACCGAAGCCTTCGAACGGGTCTACACCAACGTCATGGGACCGATCATCGGCATGGCCGGGAGACTGGTCGCGACCATTCTCGACGAACCGCCGCAATCCGAACATGTCCGGCTGAAGACTCTCTCCTTCGTCGGCAGCATCCTCGTCTTCCGTATGGCCCATGCGGCCATGCTCCGGCAGATGAACTGGCAGGCCGTTGGCCCCGACGAACTCGACATTCTGCGTCGGCACGTCGCCGAGCTTGTCGCGGCGCTTGGCGGCGAGAAGGAGGGTCAGCCATGAACAAGCCGGCAATCGCCCTTCTGTTGCTCGCTGGCACTGCTGCCGGTGCCTGGTGGTTCGACGTCCCCCAGCGGCTCGGCTGGACCGGCACGGAGCGAACCTCGGTGCTTTACGGCAATGTCGACATCCGCCAAGTCTCTCTCGGCTTCCGTGTCAATGGCCGTATTGCGAGCCTCGGCGTCGACGAAGGCGACGCGGTGAAGCCCGGCGATGTCCTTGCGACCCTTGACGCCGTTCCGTTCGAACAGGCGGTGGCCGCGGCCGAAGCCGAACTCGGCGCGCTCAGGGCCAATCTTGCAAAACTGAAGGCGGGCGCCCGCCCGACCGAAATCGCCCAGGCGCGGGCCACCCATGAAGAACGCCTCGCCGATCTGGAAAATGCCAACCTTGCCTATGAACGCGCGCGGCAATTGCGTCCGAACGGCACCATCTCGCAAGCCAATCTGGATGAGGCAAGCGCCAACAGGGCTGCCGCCGCTGCACGCGCCACCTCCGCCCGCGAGGCGCTGGCGCTCATCGTGGAGGGAAGCCGGATTGAGGACATCGAGGCGGGTCAGGCACAGGTGCTCGCAGCCGAAGCCAAGCTCGAAAGTGCCCGCACGTCGCTTGCCGATACCCGCCTGCTCGCGCCAAGCGCGGGCACGGTGCTGTCCCGGGTGCGCGAAGTCGGCGCCATCGTCGCGCCGTCCGACATGGTCTATGTCGTCTCGCTCAACGAACCCGTCTGGGTCCGGGCCTATGTCGCAGAACCGGATCTTGGCCGGGTGCATCCGGGCATGAACGTCGAGATCACGTCGGACAGTGCGCCGGATCGCCCCTACAACGCGACGGTAGGTTTCATCTCGCCCGTCGCCGAGTTCACACCGAAGTCGGTGGAAACGCCAGAGCTCAGGACCGATCTCGTCTATCGCCTGCGCATCGTGGTCGACAAGCCGGGTCCCGATCTCAGGCAGGGCATGCCGGTGACAGTGCACTTGCCCGCATCCGCAGAGGCAATACGATGAACGACGACGCACCGTTCGTCCGGATCCTGGATGTGGTCAAGCGCTTCGGCGATGCCCCGCCGGCGCTCGACCACATCGATGGCGAAATCCTCGGCGGACGGATCACCGGGCTTGTCGGCCCTGATGGCGCGGGAAAAACCACGCTGATCCGGCTGATGACCGGGCTGATGGTGCCGGACGAGGGAAAGGTCGAGGTTCTCGGTTTCGACACGGTGACCAATGCCGCCGCCATCCAGGCAGCGATCGGCTACATGCCGCAGCGCTTCGGCCTCTATGAAGATCTTTCCGTACAGGAGAACCTCAACCTCTATGCCGACTTGCGCGGCTTGCCGCTTTCCGAGCGAGCCGCGACCTTCGACGAACTGCTGGAATTCACCGATCTCAAGCGCTTTACCGCGCGGCTTGCCGGCAAACTCTCCGGCGGCATGAAGCAGAAGCTCGGCCTCGCCTGTGCGCTCCTGCGCAAGCCTCGCCTGCTTCTCCTCGACGAACCGGGCGTCGGCGTCGATCCGATCTCGCGCCGCGACCTTTGGAAGATGGTCGAGAACCTGACGGCCGAGGGCATTGGCGTCGTCTGGTCGACGGCCTATCTCGACGAAGCCGAGGCCTGCGACAGCGTTCTCCTGCTGAACGAGGGCAAGTTGCTTTTTGCCGGCAGTCCCGCCGATCTGACCGCTCGGGTCGCCGACCGCGTCTTCAAGGTTTCCGGTATCGCGCATGGACGCCGCCAGAAGCTCGCTCGCTTGCTCGATGACGACGATGTCGTCGACGGTGTCATCCAGGGTGAAGCGATCCGACTGGTGATGAAGCCGGACACAAAACCGCCGACACCGGACGACGGCTCGTCTGCGCCTGACGTGACGACCACCCCGCCCCGCTTCGAGGATGCTTTCATCGACATGCTCGGCGGCGGCCCCGGCGGCCGCTCGAAACTGGAGGAAACACAGACACCTTTCACGATGGAGGACAGCAAGCCGGTCATCGAGGCCCACGGCCTGACGAAACGCTTCGGCGATTTCACCGCCGCCGACGACATCACCTTCGATATCCCGCGCGGCCAGATCTTCGGATTGCTCGGCCCGAACGGCGCCGGTAAGTCGACGACGTTCAAGATGCTGTGTGGGCTGTTGAAGCCCACGGCCGGCGAAGGCCGCGTCGCCGGTTTCGACTTGCGTCGCGACGCGGCGGAGGCGCGCAACCGGCTTGGCTACATGGCGCAGAAGTTCTCGCTCTATGGCGACCTAAGCGTCGCGCAGAACCTCAGTTTCTTCGCCGGCGTCTACGGCCTTTCCGGCACGCGCAAGCGGGAACGCATCCAGCTGATGACCGATATCTTCGCCTTCGGCCGGCTGCTCGACATGTCCGCCAAGGATCTGCCGCTTGGGCTCAAGCAGCGGCTGGCCCTTGCCTGCGCCGTGCTGCATGAGCCGGAAGCACTGTTTCTCGATGAACCGACCTCCGGCGTCGACCCCATCACCCGGCGCGAGTTCTGGACCCATATCAACGGGCTGGTCGAAAAGGGCGTGACCGTGCTCGTCACCACGCATTTCATGGACGAGGCTGAGTATTGCGATCGTATCTCGCTCATCTATCGCGGCCGGTCGATCGCGCTCGGCTCGCCGGATGAGCTGAAGGCACAGGTCGCAAGCGACAAGCTTCCGGACCCGACGATGGAAGATGCTTTCATCGCCCTGGTTCAGGGGTCGGAGGAAAAGGAGGCGGCATGAACGTGCAATCCGCCAACATCGAAAGCCGGGCCGCCCGAGCCCGTCGCTTTGCCGCACTCGTGCGCAAGGAAAGCTATCAAATCGTTCGCGATCCGAGCAGCATCCTGATCGCCTTCGTGCTGCCCATGATCCTGCTGTTTCTCTTCGGCTACGGCGTCTCGCTCGATACGACGCAGACCCGCGTCGGGCTCGTCATCGAGGAGGAGGCACCGCTGACCCGCGACCTCGCCGCCGGCTTCCAGGCGTCACGCTATTTCAAGGTAACGGTCGGCCGCGACCGGCGCGAATTCGAAGAAGACCTGGTGCTTGGTCGCGTGCGCGGCATCGTCGTGATTCCGGCCGCCTTCACGACGGACTATGCCGCCGGGCGCCATCCGACGGTGCAGGTGCTCGTCGATGGCTCGGACCCCAACACCGCCAACTTCGTGCAGAACTACGCCCAGGCGACCCTTGCCAACTGGGAGCGCCAGCGCTTGAGCGACAGCGCCGGCCGGCCGCCGGCAATTTCGGCTGAGCAGCGATTCTGGTTCAATCCGGAGCTGACCAGCCGGAATTTCCTTGTGCCCGGATCAATCGCCATCGTCATGACGCTGGTCGGTACCCTGCTCACCTCGCTCGTCGTTGCCCGTGAATGGGAACGGGGCACGATGGAGGCGATGATGGCGACGCCCGTCTCGGCCGCCGAACTCCTGGCCGGAAAGCTGCTGCCCTATTTTATCCTCGGCCTCACCTCGATGACGCTCTGCGTTCTGCTTGCCGTCTTCCTCTTCGGCGTCCCCTTCCGCGGCTCGATCGCAGCACTCTATGCGCTCTCGGCAACCTTCCTGATGCCGGCGCTCGGCCAGGGCTTGCTGATCTCGGCGGCGACCAAGAACCAGTTTCTCGCCTCACAGCTCGCGCTGATCTCAGCCTTTCTGCCGGCGTTCCTGCTCTCCGGCTTTCTCTTCGAAATCAATTCGATGCCGACGGTTATTCAATGGATCACTCTCATCGTGCCGGCGCGTTATCTGATCCCAAGCCTGCAGACCGTGTTCCTTGCCGGCGACATCTGGCCGATGTTCACGCGTGCCATCGCCGTCATGCTCCTGATCGGCTGCGTCTTCTTCGCACTCGCTGCCCGCAGCACCCGCAAGAGGATTGGCTGAGATGTGGTGGACAAGGCTCAAAGCGCTGATCGTTAAGGAATTGCTGGCGGTGCTGCGTGATCCCAAGGGACGCACCGTGCTGATCGTGCCGCCGATCATGCAGCTGCTGGTGTTTTCCTACGCAGCAACGCTGGAGGTAACGAACGTCGACGTCATGGTGCTGAACCGAGACAGCGGCCATTGGAGCCAGGATCTCGTTCAGGAGATCCAGGGATCGCCGACCTTCCGCAGCATCCGCTTCACCAACAGCCCCGACGAGGTGCGCGTGGCGATCGACACCCAAAAGGTCATTGCCGCGATCGAAATCGGCCCGACCTTCTCGCGCGATATTGAGGGGAGCCGGCCGGCAAAGGTGCAGCTCATCCTCGACGGGCGCCGCTCAAACGCGTCGCAGATCGTCTCCGGCTATCTCAGCCGCATCGTAGGAACGCTTGCCGCCGAGACTCCGGCCGGCAAGCGCATGGCGTCGGGCGCCGTCACGGTCGTAGCGCGCAACTGGTTCAATCCGAACCTCACCTATCAATGGTTCATGGTGCCGAACCTGGTGGCGAGCATCGCTCTTTTGATCGGCCTGATCGTGACCGCGCTATCGATCGCGCGCGAACGCGAGCTCGGCACTTTCGATCAGCTCATGGTCTCACCGCTTCGAACCCACGAGATCCTGATCGGCAAGCTGATCCCGCCGATGATGATCGGCCTGTTCCACATCACCATCTATATTCTGGCCGCCGTCTTCATCTTCGGCGTGCCGCTGCGCGGCTCGCTGTTCCTGCTCTACGGCAGCGCAGTCTTCTACCTGGCCGCCGTCGTCGGTCTCGGCCTGTTCATCTCGGCGCTGTCGATGACACAGCAGCAGGCGATCCTCGGTGCATTCCTCTTCATGGTGCCGGCAATGCTGCTCTCCGGCTTCGCGACGCCGATCGAGAACATGCCCTCGTGGCTGCAACCGATCACCTACGTCAACCCGTTGCGCTACTTCCTCGTAATTGTGAAGGGCGTATTCCTAAAGGACATTCCGGCGGTCGAGGTGGTGCGCCAGACGATCCCGCTCTTGCTGATCGCCATCGTCACCCTCTCGGCCGCCTCATGGCTGTTCCGCCGCCGGCTGGAATAGCGTCAAGCTTTCAGGAAACGCCCGATCGCGGCGACCTCGTTCTGGCGGATATCGTGGCCACCCGGGTGCCATTCGGTTTCCGTTACGGCGCCCTGCCCCTGGAAATAGTCTGCCAGGGCCTGCGTCAGCGGCGCCGGGCAGATGGGATCGCGTTCGCCGGCCGTGATCAATACCCGGCGCCCTTTGAGGCCCGCGTTGTCCTTCGGCCGGAACGGGATCAGAGGATGCATGAGCACCGACTTGTCGAAGACACCGTCTTCGATCAGCACATTGGCAAGAATGTTCGCGCCGTTGGAATAGCCAAGGCCGATCACCTCCGAAGCCTGATGCTCCGCGGCCAATGCCTTGACGAAACCGGCCATCTTCTCGGTGGCGCGTGCAAGATCCGCCATGTCGTAAACGCCCTCGCCCGTGCGCTTGAAGAAGCGCGCAGCCCCATATTCCGCCACGTCGCCACGCGGCGAGACGATCGTCGCATCGGGCAGAAGCTCGGACGCGAAGCTGAAGAACTGGTTTTCATCTCCGCCCGTCCCGTGAAAGACGAAGAAGATCGGCTGGCCGGGCTTGCCGGCCTTCAGTTTGTGAACGTAGCCATGATCGACCATTTTTGTCTCCTGGAGCAATTTCCGGAAACGGGTAGACACCCGTCCGAGATTGCCTGTTTTCAAAGCGTTAGATTCACGGTTTCGACGAAACTGTGAACCGTTCTTCCGTACGATCCGGTGCCGAAGGCTCGCAATAACGGCGAGCCTTCTCTGCATCGACGTGTTAGTCGTCGATCTTCTGCAGGTGGCTTTCCAGGATCGGACGCAGGTGCTTGTGCTGCTGCGGCAGCTTCAGCGCCTCGCCGAGGTGAGCGAGATCCTCGTCCCGGTCGAAGCCGGGCTCGTTGGTGGCGATCTCGAACAACACGCCGCCCGGCGTGCGGAAATAGATCGCCCAGAAGTAATCGCGGTCGATGACCGGGGTGACCTGGTAGCCAGTGTCCATCAACGCCTTGCGCACTTCGAGCTGCTTTTCGCGGTTTTCGACGGCAAAGGCGATGTGGTGCACCGAACCGGCGCCTTGGGAAGCGCGGCCGATATTCGGCATCGTCTCGAGGTCGATGACGCGCGCATCGTTGCCGCCAGGCACGATCAAACGCGTGACGCCGTCCTTGCGGTCCAGCTCCTCGTAGCCCATGAACTTCAGCAGTTCGGCCGTCGCGCCTTCATCGCGAAGACGGAGGGCGGCGGAGTGGAAGCCGCGGATCGCATGATCCGCCGAGATACCGCCTTCCGTCCAGGGCGTGCGCTGATCGTCCTTGACCTCAACGAGCGCGAAGCCGTCGCCATCAGGGCCGGCAAAGTTCAGGCGCTTCTCGCCAAAGGTTTCTTCGTCCTTGAGACCGGAGACCCCCGATGCCGTCAGGCGATCCCGCCAGAAGCCGAGCGAGCCTTCGGGCACGGAGAAGACGGTGGTCCCAACTTCGCCGGTACCGGCACGGCCGCGCGGCATGTTCGGGAAGGGGAAATAGGTCATGACCGTGCCGGGCGTGCCGGCTTCGTCGCCGTAATAGAGGTGGTAGACATCCGGCGAGTCGAAGTTGACCGTCTTCTTGACGCGGCGCAGGCCGAGCGACTTGGTGAAGAACAGGTTGTTTTCGCGCGCATCGTCGGCCATCGAAGTGACGTGATGCAGACCCTTGATCTGATTGAGCATTGCCGTGATCCTTTCTCTCCGGCGCCACTGGGCGCTCCGTTGGGTCATAGATGCGCTCATCCGGCCGTCGGCGAAAGACGGCGGCGGCCAAACGCATTGTCAACATTTCATTGACGATGCCAGAGACTCGTCAACAATCATATGCCTGGCAGCGCTGCGCTTGTGACCGGTTGCGCCGATGCATAAGATCGGCTCGCGGCATGTTGCCGTAAGCACGCGAGGAGGCGCGCGGACACCTGTGAAATTTCGCTTGGCTCTTGGATTCCTGCTGTTGCCGCTGCTTGCGACCATGCTGGCCTGGAAAGGCTATGCGGTCACGACAGACAGCTATCTGCGCGAGGCGACCGCTCAAGCCACCACCGCTCTCCGGCTCGCCGTCACGGCGCTCGATGGTCACCTCAACCGCTATCAGGCGCTGCCAGCACTGATCGCCGATCACGAGGACGTTCAGGAACTGGTCACCCGCCCGCGTGATCGGCGACTGAGGGAGGCGGTGAACGCCTATCTGAAAGACATCAACGCGCTGCTCCACTCCTCCGATATCTATGTCATCACGCCGGACGGCGAAACGATCGCTGCCAGCAACTATGACGGGCCGACGAGCTTCGTCGGCCAGAACTTCAGTTACCGGCCCTATTTCCAGGAAGCGCTTCGTGGACAGCAGTCGCGGTTCTATGCGCTTGGCACTACATCGCTGAAGCGTGGCTACTATTTCGGCTCGCCAATCCAGATCGGCGATGAAATTCGCGGCGTGATCGTCTTCAAGGTCGATGTCGAAAGCATCGAAGCCTCCTGGCAGGGCGGGGAATACAGGATCTTCGTTTCCGATCCCGAAGGCATCATCTTCATGTCCGGCGACCCGGACTGGCTCTATTCCTCTATCCTGCCGCTGACCTCAGACCGCCTCGCACGCACCGAAGCCTCGAGGCGGTACGCCGACGCCACCCTGCGTCCGCTGCCCATGGCAGAGAGCAACGCGCCCGACCACCGCTTCATGACCGTCTCCTCCGGCGGTTCGAGCCGCGAGTATCTCGTGCTCTCGCAATATATGCCGGATGCCGACTGGACCGTGAACGTACTGGTGGATACGGCCTCTGCCTATACGCAAGCGCTGACCGCCGTCGCCGCAGCGCTGCTGTTGATCTGTCTTGCCGGCCTTGGCGTGGCCATTGTTCTGCAACGGCGTGCGCGGCTCAACGAACGCATCTCCATGCAGGCAGAAGCGCAGGTCGAACTCGAACGCCGTGTCGACGAACGCACCGCCGACCTCGCGCGCGTCAATGCCCAGATCGAGGAGGAGATCGCTGAACGTCGCCTGACGGAACAGCAGTTGCGCCGGACACAGGCCGACCTGATCCAGGCCGGCAAATTGGCAGGTCTCGGCCAAATGTCCGCGGCCCTTTCGCACGAATTCAACCAGCCACTTGCCGCCGCCAAGACCTATGCCGACAGCGCGGCCCTGCTGATCGAACGTGGCCGTTCCGACGAGGCGACCGACAATATCCGCCGGATCTCCGGGCTCGTCGACCGCATGGCGGCGATCAGCAAGCATCTGCGAAATTTCGCCCGCAAGCCGAATGAAAAGCTTGGGCCGGTTCCGGTCGAAGAGGTGGTGCGCGATACGATGGAGATCGTATCGGTTCGGCTGAAGGCCGCAGCGGCAACCATCGACATCGATCTCGGCGATAAACCGCTCGTCGTCCGTGCCGGTTCCGTGCGCCTGCAGCAGGTGCTGGTCAACATCATCTCCAATGCGGCCGATGCAGTCGAGGGGCTTGATGACCGGACCATTCGCCTTCGCGCCCGACAGGAAGACCACAAGGTGGTGCTGACGGTCAGCGATCGGGGGCCTGGCGTCGCGCCGGCGATTGCCGAGCGCATCTTCGATCCGTTCTTTTCCACAAAGGGCGTGGGCAAGGGGCTGGGCCTTGGCCTTTCGATTTCCTATAACATTATCAAGGATTTCGGCGGCAGTCTTATCGCAACCAACCTAACGGAAGGCGGCGTCGAGTTCCGGATCGAACTTGCCGCTGAAAACAGCAATGCCCGGGAGGCTGCCGAATGATCGAGAGCCGGATCCTGCTCGTCGACGACGAAGAGGAGGTGCGCCATTCGAGCGCGCAGGCGCTGGAACTGGCGGGTTTCCGCGTCGATGCCTTCGCCGCAGCCGAACGTGCCCTGGAATTCATCAGCTACAGCTTCGCCGGTGTCGTCATCAGCGACATCCGCATGCCCGGCATGGACGGCATGACGCTGCTACAGCGCATCCGAGAGATCGATGCCGAGGTGCCGGTCATCCTCGTCACCGGCCATGGCGACGTGCAGCTTGCCGTGCGCGCGATGCGCGAAGGCGCCTATGATTTCGTCGAGAAGCCGTTCGCGGCACAGATGCTCGCCGGCACCATTCGCCGGGCGCTGGACTGGCGCGCGCTCGTTCTGGAAAACCGCCGGCTCAAAGCCGTCGCCGGCAAACGCGACGACATCGAGCAGCGGCTCCCCGGCCGCAGCCAGGTCATGGTCGATCTGCGCTATCGTATTCGCGCGATCGGCGCAGCCGACGCGGACACGCTGATCATCGGTGATACCGGCGTCGGCAAGGAGGTGCTGGCCCGCACGCTGCATGATCTCAGCGCCCGCGCCAACAGCCCGTTCATCGCCATCAACTGCGCGGCCCTGCCGGAGAACCTGATCGAGAGCGAGCTCTTCGGCCACGAGCCCGGCGCCTTTCCCGGCGCCATTCGTCCGCGCTACGGCAAATTCGAGCATGGTCGCGGCGGCACCATCCTGCTCGACGAGATCGGCTCGATGCCGTTCGACCTTCAGGCAAAATTCCTGCGCGTCCTCCAGGAACGCGTCATCACCAGGCTCGGATCGAACGAAGTCGTGCCGCTCGACGTGCGCTTCATCGCCACCAGCAAGGTCGATCTCGAAAGGGAAGTTGCCGCAGGACGCTTCCGCGCCGATCTGCTCTACCGCCTCAACGTCGCAACGCTTCGGGTTCCCTCGCTCGCCCAGCGCCGCGCCGATATCCCGCTGCTCTTCCTGCAACTGGTCAGGGAATCTGCGGCACGCTATGGCCGCGATGAAGTCGAGGTCTCGCAAGCCATGCTGGCGGAAATGGCGGAGCGCGACTGGCCGGGCAATGTGCGCGAACTGCGCAACGCCGCCGAGCGGTTGGTGCTCGGGCTTGATTCAGCACCGCTCGATACCGCGAAGGAAGATAGCGGCCGGCTTGCCGACAAGGTGGCAGCCTATGAAAAGGGTCTCATCGCCAGCGCCATTGCCGCGCATGGGGGCGCCCTGAAGCCGGTCTACGAGTCTCTCGGCATTTCGCGCAAGACGCTCTACGAGAAAATGCAGAAGTTCGGGCTCGACAAGAAGCTTGTCGCTGCAGATTTCCCGGCCGATGGCGAACTCTGATCAGAGCCCGCGCCGAAACCGCAAGTGCCCGAAATAAAGCAGGGACGCGATCGCTCGCGTCCCTGTCAACTGCGGTATCGGCCGGCTCAGACGTTGAAGGCCGCGCCGATCAGCGTCTTGGTATAGGGCTGCTTCGCCGCCTCGAAGATCGCGTCCGTTTCGCCTTCCTCGACGATCTTGCCGTTCTTCATAACGATCACATAGTCCGACATCGCCTTCACCACCGAAAGATCGTGGCTGATGAAGATGTAGGAGAGCCCGTGCGAGCGCTGCAGGTCGCGCAGGAGTTCGATCACCTGACCCTGCACCGAGCGGTCGAGCGCCGAGGTCGGTTCGTCGAGAATGACGACCTTGGGCTTCAGGATCATTGCGCGGGCGATCGCGATGCGCTGCCGCTGGCCGCCCGAGAACTCGTGCGGGTAGCGGTTGCGGGACGCAGGGTCGAGCCCCACTTCCTTCAGCGCTTCGGACGCCCGGCGGTCGCGGTCGGCACGGCTGAGCTCGGGCTCGTGCACGTGCAGGCCTTCGGTGATGATCTCACCGACGGTGCGCCGGGGCGAAAGCGAGCCGTACGGATCCTGGAAGACGAGTTGCAGCGTGCGACGCAGCGGCCGCATCTGCCGGCGGTCGAAGCCGGAAATATCCGTAGTCCCGAAGCGATAGTAGCCACTGCTCGGCAGAAGCCTTAGAAGCGCGCGTCCGAGCGTCGACTTGCCGGAACCGGACTCGCCGACGACGCCGATCGTCTGCCCCTCTTGCAGGCGCAGATTGACGTTGTCCACCGCACGGAAGACAGACTTGCCGCCACGGAATAGGCCGCCGCCGATCTGATAGTCGACACAGACGTCGCGGCCTTCGAGAATGATCGGCGCGCTGTCGGCCGGCGACGCCTTGCGGCCGCTCGGCTCGGCTGCGAGCAGCATCTTCGTGTAGTCGGCCTGCGGCCGCTCGAAGATGTCAGCCGTCGTGCCTCTCTCCACCACTTCGCCGCGGCGCATCACCGCAACGCGGTCCGCGAAGTGCTTGACGATGCCGAGGTCGTGCGTGATCAGCACGATCGCCATGCCGAAGCGCTTCTGCAGCGACTTCAGCAGATCAAGGATCTGCGCCTGGATCGTCACGTCGAGCGCCGTCGTCGGTTCATCTGCGATCAGGAGATCCGGGTCGTTGGCAAGCGCCATGGCGATCATCACGCGCTGACGCTGGCCACCCGAAAGTTCATGCGGATAGCTGTCGATGCGGCGCCCAGGTTCCGGGATGCCCACGAGCTCAAGCAGTTCAAGCACGCGCGCCCGCGCCTGTTTGAACGTGCCGCCCCGATGGTGCACGATCGGCTCGGCGATCTGGCGGCCGACGGGATAGAGCGGATCGAGCGAGGTCATCGGCTCCTGGAAGATCATTGTGACCTTCGCACCGCGCACCTGGTTCAGCGCCTTTGGCGGCAGGCCCACAAGCTCCTGTCCGCGGTAACGCGCGGAGCCGGTGACCTCACCGTTCTTGGCGAGCAGGCCCATGATGCCCATCATCGTCTGGCTCTTGCCGGAGCCGGACTCGCCGACGACCGCAAGCGTTTCGCCGGTACGGACGTCGAGATCGATGCCCTTGACCGCTTCCACCGTGCCATCAGGCGTCGAGAAGTTCACCTTGAGGCCGCGAACGGCCAGGATGGTTTCCTTGGTATCTGCCATGTCAGCGATCCTTCGGGTCGAGCGCGTCGCGCAGGCCGTCGCCAACGAAATTCAGCGAGAACAGCGTCAGGACAAAGAAGATGGCCGGGAAGATGAGCAGCCACGGCGCCGACTGGATGTTGTTTGCGCCTTCCGAGATCAGCGCTCCCCAGCTCGTCAGCGGCGCCTGAACGCCGAGGCCAAGGAAGGAGAGGAAGCTCTCGAGCAGGATCACCTTGGGCACGACGACGGTCACGAAAACGATGACCGGACCGATCGTATTGGGGATGATGTGCCGGCGGATGATCTGCCAATCGGTCAGGCCGAGTGCCTGCGCGGCGCCGACGAACTCGCGCCGCTTGAGCGCAAGCGTCTGGCCGCGCACGATACGGGCCATGTCGAGCCATTCCACCGCCCCGATCACCAGGAAGATCAGGATGAACGAGCGACCGAAGAACACGACGAGAACGACGACGAGGAAGACGAAGGGCAGAGAATACATGATCTCCACCAGTCGCATCATGACGTTGTCGACGCGGCCGCCGATATAGCCCGATGTCGCGCCGTAGACGACGCCGATGCCGAGCGAAACGAGGCTCGCCAGCAGGCCGACGGCGATCGAGATCTGGCCACCGAGCATGACGCGGACCAGAAGATCGCGACCGTTGGAATCGGTGCCGAAGGGGAAGTATTCCCGGTCGACCTGACCGGTCACTTTCAGCGTGCGGCCGTCATCTTCCGTTGCCACCACCTGGGTGTCGCGGAACTCGTTGGCGCGATCGAAATAGCGCGTTGCGCGCGCATCGATCGGCTGTTCCGAGGTGATCGTCGCGGTGAAGGTCTCACCCTCGAGATTGAACTCCTTGAGCGTGACGCGGGCGCGGGTCGCGATGCCTTCCATCACCCCCTGCAACGTCGAAACGTCGGGCCGCGGCTCGAGGCTGGGGGCTTTCGTGACGTATGACGGAAACACCTGGTCATAGGTATGCGGCACAAACAGCGGACCTAAGAACGAGAACAGCGCGATCAGTGCCAGCATCACGCAACCGGCCATGGCGGCACGGTTGCGCTTGAAGCGCATGGCGGCGAGCTGGAAGAGGCTGCGCCCTTTGGTTTCCGGTGTCACCACCGGGGTCTGGACGATATCAGTCATGGCGAACCCTCGGATCGAGCAGGCCGTAGAGAATGTCGACCAGGAGATTGAAAACGATGACGAAGATTGCAACGAGAATGACCGTGCCCATCACCAGCGTATAGTCGCGGTTGATCGCGCCGAGGACGAAGTAACGGCCGACACCCGGAATGGTGAAGATCGTCTCGACGACAGCCGAACCGGTCAGCAGCGCCGCGGCACAGGGTGCGAGATAGGACACGACCGGCAGCATCGCGCCGCGCATCGCGTGGGTCACCACAACCGTTCGCGCAGGTAGGCCGTAGGCCCTGGCGGTTCGGATGTGGTCGGTGTGAAGCGCCTCGATCATCGATCCGCGTGTCAGGCGCGCGAAAACCGCAACCTGCGGCAGTGCCAGCGCAATCATCGGCAGGATCAGGGAGCGGAACGATCCATCACCCCAACCGCCGGAGGGAACCCACGAAAGGCCGACCGCGAATATCAACACGAGCACCGGACCGACAACGAAGTTCGGCACGGTGACGCCGATCGTCGAGACCGACATGATCGCAAAATCGAGAATGCTGTTCTGCCTGAGCGCGGCGATCGTGCCGGCAGTCACGCCGCCGATGAGAGCAAGCAACAGCGCGTAGAAGCCGAGCTCCATCGAATAGGGCAGACCCTTGCTGATCAATTCAGCGACATTGTTGTCTTTATAGACATAGCTCGGGCCGAAGTCGCCGGTCACAGCATTGCTGAGATAGTGCGTGTATTGGCGCCAAAGGGGCTGGTCGAGCTGATACGTCTTCATCAGGTTCGCCATCGTTTGTGGCGGAAGAGGACGCTCGAGGTTGAAGGGGCCACCAGGGGCGAACCGCATCAGGAAGAAGGATATGGTGACGACGATAAACAAGGTCGGCACCGCACTCGCCAATCGGCGAAGGATGAAGGAAATCATGGACGTGCTCCGGAGACGACGCGCGGCCTGTTACCGCGCGTCGTCTCTGTTCGTTATTCGGCGATGCTCAGGAACTTGCTGAGGTGCTCGTTCGGAGCATTGTCCGCCCAGCCCTTGACGCGGCTGGCAACCAGCCACAGGTCGGCCTGGGTCAGAAGCGGAGCGATCGGCTGTTCCTTCATCAGCAGCGCTTCTGCTTCATGCATCAGCTTCGAGCGGGCTGCCGGATCCTGCTCGTCGTAGGACTTCTTCATCAGGCCGTCGAATTCAGCGTTTTCGAAGTGGCCGTAGTTGAAGGTCTTGTTGGAGCCGACGCTGAGTGCCAGGAAGTTCTCTGCGTCCGCGTAGTCCGCCTGCCAGCCGGCACGGGCAACGTTGAACTTGCCGCCTTCCTGCAGGTAGGCGTAGTGCGAGGACACGTCGAGGTTCACCAGCGACACCTTGGCGCCGAAGGTGTTCTTCCACATGTCGGCGACAGCGGTCGCAACACGCTCGTGGTTCGGGTTGGTGTTATAGCGCAACTCGATATCGAGCGGCTTGCCACCTTCGCCGTAGCCGGCTTCCTTCATCAGGGCGACGGCCTTGTCTTCACGGTCGAGCTGCGACAGCGTGCCGAACTCGGCCTTGGACGGCTCACCGTAGCTTTCGATGCCCGGGGGGACCATCGAATAGGCGGGGAGCTGCGAACCGGCATAGATTTCCTTGGCGAGGAAGTCGCGGTCGACGGCCATGGACAGAGCCTGGCGGACGCGCACGTCGCTATAGGGCTCCTGACGGGTGTCGAAGGCGTAATAATACGTCGCGAGCGACGGCGAAACATGGACCTGATCGCCGTAGGACGTGCGCAGACGCCCGATCTGATCAGCCGAGAAGTTGTAGACGAGATCCATTTCCTTGGCTTCGAAACGGCGAACCGAAGCGGCCTGGTCGTCGATCGGGTAGAAGATGACCTTGTCGAGCTTGACGTTGGCCGCATCCCAATAGTTGGCGTTCTTGACGACGGTCAGGCTGTCGTTCGGAACGTGGGCGGCGAGCGTGAACGCGCCGTTCGAAACCATGACACCCGGCTTGACGAAGTCAGCGCCGTTCTTTTCGACGCTTGCCTTGCTGACCGGAAGCGCGGTCTGGTGCGCCAGCAGTTCCAGGAAGAACGGGGTCGGGCGCTCAAGCGTGATTTCGAGCGTCTTTTCGTCGACAGCCTTCACGCCGAGCTGGTCGGTCGGCAGTTCACCCTTGTTGACCTTTTCGGCGTTCTTGATCGGGAAGAGAATGTTGGCATAGCCGGCCGCGGTCTTCGGATCTTCGACGCGGCGGATGGAGAAGACAAAGTCTTCTGCCGTTACCGGCGAACCGTCCGACCACTTTGCATCGGCGCGCAGCTTGAAGGTGTAGACCGTACCGTCGTCCGAGAGCTCCCACGTTTCAGCGACACCTGGGACGATCTTGGCAGCGGCGTCATAGATCGTCAGGCCCTCGTAGAGGTCCTTGAGGATGAACGCTTCGATGTTGATCGAGGTATGGGCCTGATCCAGGGTTTGCGGCTCACCCGCATTGCCGCGATGCAGGACAGCTTCGGCGAGCGCCGGGCTTGCTCCGATGAGCAGCGAACCGATCAGCGCGGCAGCGCTAAGGTTGAGTTTCAGTGATGCCATTTTGTTTCTCTCCTTCCCCTTGTTTTGGGTTTGTGATCGCAGGAGAGAAGTGCAAATCGTCCTCAAACGCAAGGCGGATTCTGCGGCTGTCTGCATCTTTATCTATAGGACAGAATTCCTTCTATCCTATAGGTTGTATTTCGTTTGCGATTCTTTTCGTCGCCTTTGCGACGGACGTGTGACGGAAGCAGGGCAATTTCGGGAAATCTCCTGCAACGTTTTAGGTCGGCAATTTTTGTCGACAAAACACGGCCGCAGGCACCGTCGAATCATCGACCGTGCAAACTTTGTGAATTTTACCGGCAGTTTACGTAATGTGCGCAAAGAATGGCGCCGTTCGCCGCAATCTTCTTGCGAACCCCTCACTTCATGTAGACAGACTGTTTCCACCGCGCACTCGACCGGTATGGTGTGCAGTACGAAATAGACACGCACAGGTCGCAAATGCGACTCTTGCCCTCCTCCCCTCAAAGGCACCACCAGAAAGTGAAACCAGTTCACCGGAAAGGTGTTGCATCCAGTCCACAGTAAAATCGATTGAAGCGCGTTTCGACCTCTGGCAACCTGCCTTTTGCCCGGTTGTCAAACCACTTCGATGAACTATTGTGCGCCTGACTTCGGTGGGCGCGACCAATTCGCGCGCGCTGTCACGCCGCACGGAAATTCCGGCCATCGCTTGCCTGCGATGATGTTCATGCGGCGCTTCAAGCCGGATTGTTTTTGTGGCGCACCGGGAAGGCTGCGCCGAGCACCAAGGGAGAATACCGAATGGCATTGATCACATTGCGGCAACTGCTCGACCATGCGGCGGAGAACGATTACGCGCTGCCGGCGTTCAATGTGAACAATCTCGAATACATTCAGGCCGTTATGCGCGCCGCCGATGCCACCGACAGTCCGGTGATCCTTCAGGCAAGCCGCGGCGCCCGTTCCTATGCGGGTGATGCGTTCCTGCGCCACCTGATCCTGGGTGCTGCCGAGGAATACCCGCATATCCCCGTCTGTCTGCACCTCGACCACGGCGACCAGCCGTCGACCTGCATCTCGGCCATCACCAACGGCTTCACCTCCGTCATGATGGACGGCTCGCTCGAAAAGGACGGCAAGACCGTCGCCAGCTATGAATACAATGTCGCCGTCACCGCAGAGGTCGTGAAGATCGCGCATGCGGCCGGCGTTTCGGTCGAAGGCGAACTCGGCTGCCTCGGCAACCTCGAGACCGGCGCCGGAGACAAGGAAGACGGCCACGGCTTCGAAGGCAAGCTGTCGCGCGAGGAACTGCTGACCGATCCGGACCAGGCGCTCGATTTCGTCACCAAGACCGGTGTCGATGCACTGGCCGTCGCGATCGGCACCAGCCACGGCGCCTACAAGTTCACCCGCGAGCCCGATGGCGACATCCTGTCGATCGAAACGATCGCCAAGATCAACAAGAAGCTGCCGAACACGCACCTCGTCATGCACGGCTCCTCGTCGGTGCCGAAGGATCTGCAGGACCTCTTCAACACCTATGGCGGCAAGATGAAGCCGACCTGGGGCGTTCCGGTCTCGGAAATCCAGAAGGCGATCCCGCTTGGCGTGCGCAAGGTCAACATCGACACCGACCTGCGTCTCGCCATGACCGGCACGATCCGCAAGAACTTCGCCGAGAACCCGGAGAACTTCGACCCGCGCAACTACCTGAAGCCGGCAACCGCGCTGATGACCGAGGTCTGCAAGGAGCGCTTCGAAGCCTTCCGCACCGCCGGCAAGGCCTCCAAGATCCGCACGCTGCGCCTGCCGGAAATGGCAAAGCGCTACGCGGCAGCCTGATTCCGAGAACCCGCCCGCTTTCCGCTTACATCATTGAGACCACGGGAAGCGGGCGGCCTATTCCTATGAGAAACAAACCGGCGCGCGGCCCGTGATCATACGGCCGCGCGCCGGTTTCGTTTCGATCATCGAAGGCTGGGAGCGGCCAAGCGAGCCGGAGACAACGCGGACAAGGCCCCTCTCAAGCCCGACGCGTTTCCACGGTTTCGTGCTCATAAAGCTGATCCATGCTCAAGGCGGCCACGTCGGCAAAAGCTGTCTGACCTTTCACTTGGCCGCCGCCGAGAATGACGACCTCATCGCAGAACGAAATCGTGCTGCGGTGATGGCTGATGACGATGGTCGTGCGGCGTCCCGCTCTCGATTTCAGCGTCTCGACGATGGCCGCTTCCGATAGCCCGTCGACCGCGTTGGTGGCTTCGTCAAGGATTAGGATATCCGGATCACGCACCAGCGCCCTGGCGAGCGCGACCCGCTGCCGCTGCCCCGCCGAAAGGCTGGCACCTCGATAGCCGACGACGGTTTGATAGCCCTGCGGCAAGCCTTCGATGAAGCCATGCGCTTCGGCCATCCTGGCCGCATGCTCCACTTCGGCTGCGGTAGTCGCCTCCCGGCCATAGGTGATGTTCTCCAGGATCGTTCCATCAACCAGTTCCAGGTCCTGGCTCGCGAGCGCGATCCGGCTTCGCCATTGCACCGGGTCGATCCGGTTCAGCGGGACATCGTCGACGAGAATGTTTCCCTCATCCGGCTCGACGAAGCGGCATAGCAGATTGACGATCGTCGTCTTGCCGGCACCGGACCGGCCAATAAGCGCCGTCGAACGCCCGCCTCGGATTTCGAACGCCGCCGACTGCAGCACGACGTCTCGGGAATCCGAGCTCGGATAGCGGAAAGTGACGTCATCAAATCTCAGCCGCTGCCGCAACCCGCTGAAAGGCTCCCTCCCCTCCGGCGGCCGCGGCTTGCCGGACGAGTCCAACAACCAATGCACCTCCTCCAGCGAGCCGCTCCAGCCCTGGATCTGGCTCCAGGACAATTGCAAGGCACGCACATGCGGCTGCAAACGATAGAGCAGAACCACGAAGGCAACGATCACAGGAAAACTGATGCCGGCAGACCAGGCACTGACGA
This sequence comes from Ensifer sp. EB106-03-01-XG145, assembly GCF_058792075.1. Taxonomy (NCBI): domain Bacteria; kingdom Pseudomonadati; phylum Pseudomonadota; class Alphaproteobacteria; order Hyphomicrobiales; family Rhizobiaceae; genus Ensifer; species Ensifer sp. EB106-03-01-XG145. The sequence goes on from NZ_JBYTEC010000011.1 coordinate 65,885, forward strand.
CCACTCCAAGGAAGAGAGCGGAGTGGAGCGTCTCGGTCAGCGGTGGCAGCATGCCCTGGCGGGCCTGTAGTGCGAAGGCGGCGCGCCTGACCGAATCCGACGCCCCATCGAACGCGGCCTTCTCCCGCGCCTCCTGCCCGAATATCCGGATCAGGCGGCCGGCGTGGACCAGGTGGAGCATGCGTGCCGCCAGCTCGCCGTTGAAGGAGGTGACATCGCGGCTCGGCCCCGTGAGGGTTGCGGACAGGACGTAGTGTACGAGCTGCACGAGAACGAGGCCGAGCGCCACGAACAACGTCATCTGCCAGGACAAAAGCAGGAGGAACGCGAGCAGGATGACGGCGGCCGCGCCATTTACAAGGGCCGCAAGTACGGTTTGTATCGCGTCGGATGCTCGCCAGGATTCGTTCGAAATGATGTTGAGCAACCGCCCGGGGCTCTCCTTCATGAAGAACGGGTAGCCGATGCGCAGCAGCTGACCCGACAGTGCGCTTCGGATCGCGTGGCCAGCCTTGCCGTAGATGAAGGTTGCAAGCACCGTGTTGGCAAAAGCCAGGACATTCTTGAGACAGATCAGCCCAAAGGCAGCAGCGGCAATGACGATCAGCCTTTCGCGATCGTCCAGTCCCGATCCCACCTGCTGGAAAAGAGAGGAGACGCCGCTCAGTGCCGCCGGATCCTGGTCGCCCGCAATGATGCCCAACATGGGAATGATGAGGCCGATACCGACGCCCTCCAGTGCCGCGCTGCAGAGGCCGAGGACCACCACGAGCGGAAGCAGACGCATCTGGCCATCCAGTGCATTGCGCAACAGCTGCAGGCTCGGCAAGAGAATTCTGAACATCGCGGCCGTCCTCAGCGCTGGAGTTGCTCTCGGGCCCGTTGTTCGACCGGGCCCGTTGTCCGCTCGGCGACGGACAGGCTCATGAACTTGAGAGCGCCGAGCAGGTTCATGAAAACGATTGGCCAATGCGACAGGTGCAGGACGGGGTCGAACCGGGGACCGCCGAAGACTTCCCTGATAGCCGACCGGACGGTCCAACAGAAATGCCGCAGCAGCCACGGTGTCGTGCGGATATGCTTCATGCATAGCGCGCCGTTGCCGAAACTGTAGTTGCGGTGAAGCCTCTCGATTGCCAGGCGGGTACGTCGGCCGTGGTGGTGGAAGACGAGCATGTCGGGGACGTATTCGATCGGGATACCGAGCCTGTAGGCGCGCAGCAGATAGTCGGTGTCTTCGGCCGACTGCAGGGAGGTGCCGGCGCCGAAGCGTTCGTCGAAGGCCCCGACACGCAGCGCGACCTCGCGATGCATCGTCATGTTGCAGCCCAAGACGAAGCCACCCGGATGAACGTCACACGTCAACCGCTCACGCGCGTTCGATCGTTTGATCGTGAAGGGCAGGTCTCTGGCATCTCCGAGTTCCACGCGGCCGCCGCGAATGATTCCGCTTTCGCCGTTTGCGTAGTGGCGCTCCAGGTCAGCCAGATAGTTCGTGTCGATTTCACAATCGTCGTCGATGAAAACCAGAATGCCGCCACGGGCGCGTGCCATGGCCGTGTTGCGCGCGGCAGCGAGGCCCGGTCGGGTATCGATGAGGTGCGTGATTGCCAGCGGGGAAGCGGAAACCATCCGGGCAATGCGCTCAGGCGTGTCATCGGTCGAACCGTTGTCAACAACGATCAACTCGCACCGGCCGGCAGCATGGGCGCCACAAACTGTCTCGATCGATCGGATGCAGGTCTCGAGCGCCGCCGCACGATTGCGGGTGCAGACGATAAAGCTTGCGAAAAGCGCGTTGCGTGCGGGGGGCGACGACGGCCGTGGCGTCTCCACCATGTCGCTGCGTTCCGCCGCTGTCCACTTCAGGCCCTCGACGGTCATGCTAGCGCATCCCCTGCTGCGGAAGGACGCTCGTCGCAGGCACGGATTGCAGATACCGCGACACGGCATCCAACCGGCTTGAAGCAGCCAACGTCATGCGGCTGCACCATGGCACTCGAGCGCCGGCGATTAGGCCATATCGTTCCCGGCGACGGATGAGCCCCCATTTTCTCGTCTGCGACAAGAACTCGTGGGTGAGTTCCGGCCGCCGCTCGTCGCTGACGAGCTGATAGAGAAAATAGAAGAAATTCAGCGCGCCCGCCTCGTATCCGGCGCGGGTCTCCGCAGGAAGCGCCGAGACCCTGGCCTCAAGCGAGAGAATACACGCAGCGGCTCGCCCTATCGTTTCGGACGTCACTGCGAGGCCGATATCATTCAAGGCAGAGGGACCGTCGCAAAGCTCTTCGCGTTCGAGATTTTCGGCGACGATCTGCAAATGCGTGCGGCGCATCTGGCGCTTATGCGTGTTCGTAACGCTGTTGCCGTGAATGCGGTAAGCGATCAGCGCCTCGTCGATCATTACGGCCGGAAAACGCTCGGCAACCCTTCGGAAGAGATCGAAATCCTCCGCATGCACGTAATGCGCATCATAGGTCAGCATATCCTGCGGGATGACGCGCCTGTTGAAGACGACGGTCGAGTGGATGAAGATCGTGAAGAACTTCGACAGCGCCCGCAGGCTCGCCGGCTGATAGATCGGGTTGGGCGTGCCGCGGATGATACGGTCGCCAAGGAGCGTGTCGATACCCGAGCCGCACAGAGCAAGCTCCGGCTGCCGCTGGAACAGCGACACCTGGCGTGACAGTCGCGAGGGATAGGAAATATCGTCCGCGTCCATTCTGGCAATGAGGTCGCCTTTCGCCAGCGTGAGGCCTTCGTTCAAGGTCGCGATCAGACCGCGATTTTCGCGCGAGACGATGGTGATGCGGTCGTCCGCCTGCTGATAGCGTCGCATGATTTCCAGCGAACGATCGCGCGAACCGTCGTCGATAGCGATGATCTCCAGCCGTCGATAATCCTGCTTCAGAATGCTCTCAAGCGCCGCAGCCAGATAGGGCTCGGCGTTGTAGACGGGCAGCAGGACGGAAACCAATGGAACGGTCATGGGCATTCTCGAACGTTATTGCAGATCTGACGCATGAAGCGCATTTTCCCGGCCAGCGGCGTCCGTGCGATAGGTCGGCTGCGGCCGCTCACCCTTTTTCCCCTGCAGCCAGTCAACAGAGCTTCCGGCATTTGGGGCCGATCTACTCCGCCGGTCGCCCGCGCGAAGGTAGGGGAAGTGCCGCTTCAAGGCGTTGAGCGGTTTCTCGAAGGCGAGCCAGGAGACGGCCGCGACGACCAAAGTGGCGGAACCGGCAACGAGCAAACGCCCGAAGCCCTGTTCGGAAACATTGACCGGTATCCACGCCTGCGCCTTGACGACCAGCGCCAGTACGACTGGATGAAACAGGTAGACGCCATAACTGACGCGCCCGAGCGCCGTCAGCGGCGGGAGTTCGAGCAGCCTGCCGAAATCGTTGCGGAACCCGGCGGAGGCGCTGCCCACCAACATTGCAAGCGGAACCAGGGGCGAAACTTCAAGGCCGATCCACACCAGCCAATCGGGCACCGGCCCCATTGCAGTCGAGCGCGCCCAAAGGAGGACGAGCGACAGGATGGAAAGCGGCAGCCAGCTGGCCGCCATCCATCGCGGCCAGGCTGTGACATGCGATCGGTGGACGGCCAGGAGGGCACCCGCCGCCAGCGCATCCATCGAGGCCGGCGGCAGCAGGTCGCGCGCGAGCGAGGGGTCGCCTGTCAGCGGCCAATAGAAGCGGTAGGCCAGCGAACAGGCAATCACACCGACACAAAGCCGCCCGAGCAGACGGCGCGGCGTCAGCAGAACGAGAAGCGGCCAGACGATATAGAACTGCTCTTCTATGCTGAGACTCCAGGTGTGGCAGAGCACCCACGGTGTCCACGCGTCCTTGACCGCGTACCAGAAGTTCGAGAGGTAAAGCGCGTGCCAGACCCAGCCTTCCCTGGCGCCTTCCAGGTTGAACAGCCACAGGACGCCCAGCATGCCGAAATAGGGTGGGAAGATACGCAAGGCCCGGCGCGCGTAGAAGGATCTGAGAGCCGTCGCCGGTTCGAACTGAGCGGCGGAACGGGCGTCAAGCAATAGCCGCGTGATCAGAAAGCCGCTGAGAATGAAGAACAGCCGCACACCGATGTGTCCCCAATGGGAATCGTCCGCGGCAAAAAAATGCGCGTACAAAACCATGGAAACGGCAGCGGCCCGCAACCCGTCCAACTGACGGTCGCGCGTATTCAACATTGAACATCCCCTCGGAGTTCCGACCCTTGCGGGCCCTGTTCCTTGTGGAGCCAACTCTCTGGTCAGCTACGATTTTTGCCGCGAGGTTGCCATTTGCTTCAAGAGAAGCGTGAAAGGTCTGATCGGTCGCACGACGCATTGAAGGCGGCCCCTAAAACTCTAGGGTCGAATAGGGCCAAACTTTGACCGCTGGGATGGCGGCAGCGCGCCGAGTTCGCCTGCGGGCGGTCGACCGCGACGACCAAGGCGCCGGTCACCGCCGCCCGGCCGAGGCCGCAAGCTCTTGTATTGTTTCAGAAACGAAAGCGCATCAAGTCGGCCGGGGGCTTAGAATGTCGGTGGCGTATTGACCCAAAGAAGGACGGTTTCACCGTCGTGCCGGTTCGTCCAGGCGTGGCGCCTCTTGCTCTCGAAATAGAGCGAGTCGCCGACGCCGAGGTCGTAGAACTGGTCGCTGTCGAGGATGAACTCGACCCGGCCCGAGAGAACATAGACGAACTCCTCGCCCTCATGCCGGTAGGCGCCCTCGCTGGAAGCCCCCGGTTCCAGCACGAAGCGGTGGCAATCCATCTGGTTGCGGCCGTCGGCCAGCAACTGCACGGTGACGCCGGGCGTCGTGCGCGGCCAGGTCCGCCATTCGCCGGCTCGCACCACGGCCCGCGCATCCGCTTCCTCCTCGCCGGAGAGGCTGGAAACGGTGGTTCCGAAGTATTCCGCGATGTTGTGCAGGACGGCGACCGAAACGCCCTGCGAGGTGCGTTCCAGCGTCGAGAGCACCGATGCGGCGATGCCAATGTCGCCGGCAACCTGCTCGAGCGTCTTTCCTGCCGCGTGCCGGAGGCTCCTGAGTTTGCGGCCGACCTGGTTATCGCCGCCCTCGCCCGTGCTCGAAACAGCGTCGTCCCCGGCACCTTCCGCCTCGAGCGCCTCGCGGATCGCTGCCGGGTTCAGCCCGCGTTCGACGCGGAACCAGGCGATGCGCTTTAGCCGGGCAAGATCGCCCTCCGTATATTGCCGATGTCCCGTCGGCGAGCGCTCGGGCACGACCAACCCTTGCGTCTCCCATAACCTCAGAGTCGAAGCGGAGACCCCCGCCAGACGCGCCGCCTCGGCAACCTTGTAGCGCACAGCGCCCATTCCAACTTCCCTTTACCGCCCGCCGGCGCTGCACGAATCCGTGCAGTTCCGACGTGTCCGCAACCTTACCCGTCACGATTGAGATCTGACAAGGACGCCGCATCAGCGCCCGTGTTGTCTCGATCACCAAATTTGATTTGCAATCGACTGTGAAAGGTGTACCACTTCCAGAATAAACTTGCAGAAAAAATGCAATATATTAACTCCAGACGTGACAGGAACGCGCCATGACCAGCCTCACCGACCGCAAGAACGCCGCCATCTCCCGCGGCGTCGGCATGACCACCCAGATCTACGCCGATCGCGCGGAAAACTCGGAGATCTGGGACAAGGAAGGCAATCGCTACATCGACTTCGCCTCCGGCATTGCGGTCGTCAACACGGGCCATCGTCACCCCAAGGTCATTGAGGCGGTCAAGGCGCAGATCGATCGCTTCACCCATACCTGCCATCAGGTCGTGCCTTACGAATCCTACGTGCACCTCGCCGAGCGCCTGAACGCGCTGACGCCCGGGGACTTTGCCAAGAAGACGATCTTCGTCACCACCGGCGCCGAAGCTGTCGAAAACGCCGTCAAGATCGCGCGTGCCTCGACCGGCCGCCAGGCGGTCATCGCCTTTTCCGGCGGCTTCCATGGCCGCACCTTCATGGGCATGGCACTGACCGGCAAGGTCGTTCCCTATAAGGTCGGCTTCGGCGCGATGCCGGGCGACGTCTTCCACGCCCCCTTCCCGATCGAACTGCACGGCATTACTACCGAACAGTCGCTCGCAGCACTCAAGAAGCTCTTTGCCGCCGATGTCGATCCGGGCCGTGTCGCCGCGATCATCCTGGAGCCGGTGCAGGGCGAAGGTGGTTTCTACCCCGCGCCCGCCGCTTTCATGAAGGCGCTGCGCGAAATCTGCGACCAGCATGGCATCCTTCTGATCGCCGACGAGGTCCAGACCGGCTTTGCCCGCACCGGCAAGATGTTCGCCATGGACCACCACGACGTTGCGCCTGACCTCATCACCATGGCCAAGAGCCTTGCCGGCGGCTTCCCGCTCGCCGCCGTCACCGGCCGCGCCGAAGTCATGGATGCGCCGGCCCCCGGCGGTCTTGGCGGCACCTATGGCGGCAACCCGCTCGGTATCGCCGCCGCCCATGCGGTGCTCGACGTCATCGCCGAGGAGAAGCTGTGCGAACGCGCCGAGCAGCTCGGCGGCCGGCTCAAGCAGCGTCTTGCCGCCATCCGCGAACAGGCACCCGAGATCGCCGACATCCGCGGCCCCGGCTTCATGAATGCCGTCGAGTTCAACGACGTGAAGACCAACCTGCCGAGCGCCGACTTCGCCAACAAGGTTCGCCTTATCGCGCTGGAAAAGGGACTGATCCTCTTGACCTGCGGCGTGCATGGCAACGTCATTCGCTTCCTGGCGCCGATCACCATCCAGGACGAAGTCTTCGCTGAAGCGCTCGACATTCTCGAAGCGTCGATCCTCGCGGCGCGTGGTTGACGCCCCACCAGGCGACCGCTAACGCGGTTGTCCGGTGCATAATTCCTTAAATCGGGATCGACTTGAGGACAAAATTATGCAGCAATTCAAAGTGCTACAGCGACTTAGCGCGTCGATTCAAACGCGTGAAGCTCGGGTGCCGACGTCGTTCGGCACCCGCAAAAACAAGCAAAAGCGGGTCTGCCGCCCCCCCGGCGGACCATCGCCGGAGGATGCCCGCCAATGACCTTGACCCCCGCCTTGACCAAGCACCTGCGCGCCGCCGAGCTATTCGCGCCGCTACACACCATTGCACATGCCGCCGCAGGCTGGACCGGCGCAACCTTCGACGTCTTCAACCCCTCGACCGGTGAGCTGCTGGCGGCCCTTCCGGACATGGGGATCGAAGAGGCGCATGGGGCGATCGAAGCCGCTGCAAAGGCGCAGGTTCTCTGGGCGGCAAAACCCGCCAAGGACAGAAGCGCGGTGTTGCGGCGCTGGCATGACCTGATCGTGCAACATGCCGACGATCTCGCGGCGATCCTGACCGCCGAAATGGGCAAGCCGATCGCGGAATCGAAAGGCGAAGTGCTGCACGCCGCGGCTTACATCGAATGGTACGCGGAAGAGGCGAAGCGCATCTATGGCGAGACCTTCCCGGCACCGGCAAACGACCGCCGCATGCTTGTCATCAAGCAACCGGTTGGCGTCGTCGGCACCATCACGCCGTGGAACTTCCCGGCATCGATGGTCGCCCGCAAGATCTCGCCGGCCCTTGCCGCCGGATGCACCATCGTATTGAAGCCCGCCGAGCAGACCCCGCTCGTTGCCGGCGCCATGTTCGTGCTCGCCGAAAAGGCCGGTTTCCCCACGGGCGTCGTCAACCTGCTCTATGCCTCGGAGGGTGCCGCGATCGGCCGCGAGCTTTGCAGCAACCCGAAGGTGCGCAAGATCAGCTTCACAGGCTCGACCGAAGTCGGGCGGCTTTTGATGCGGCAATGCTCCGACCAGATCAAGAAGGTCAGCCTGGAGCTTGGCGGCAACGCCCCTTTCATCGTCTTCGACGACGCGGACATCGACGAGGCTGTGGACGGCGCCATCCAGGCGAAATTCCGCAATGCCGGCCAGACCTGCGTCTCGGCCAACCGCATCTATGTGCAGTCCGGCGTTCATGACGCCTTTGCCGAGAGGTTCGTCAGCCGAGTTGCCGAGCTCACCGTCGGCGACGGCTTCACCCCGGGCATCACCATCGGCCCGATGATCGACAAGCACGCGATCGAGAAGATCGACGCCCATGTTACCGACGCGGTCTCCAAGGGTGCCAGGGTGCGCGCCGGTGGCCACAGGATCGGCGCGTCAGGCACCTTCTTCGAGCCGACGGTCCTGACCGGCATCTCGACCGACATGCGGGTCGCGCAGGAAGAAACCTTCGGCCCGATCGCGCCCATCATCCGCTTCGAGACGGCCGAGCAGGTGATCGCCGAAGCCAACGACACGATCTATGGGCTTGCCGCCTATTTCTACGCCGAGAACCTGAAGCGGGTCTGGCATGTGGCCGAGGCGTTGGAGTACGGCATGGTCGGCATCAACACCGGCCGCATGTCGTCGGAAGCCGCTCCCTTCGGCGGTATCAAGCAATCGGGCATCGGCCGCGAAGGCTCCCGCCACGGGCTCGAAGACTACCTGGAAATGAAGTACCTCTGCATGGGCAACATCTGACCCATGCAGACTGAGCGGCGGCGGCGGGCTAGTCGATGATGTGGTAGCCACCGTCGACATAGAGCACCTGCCCCGTTATCAGCCGGGCGGCGTCATGCGCCAGAAAGGCCGTCGCAACGCCGACATCGTCGATGTCGACGAGTTCGCGGGATGGCGACTTGACCTTCGTCTTTTCGAGTAGCGCGTCGAATTCCGGGATACCGGAAGCGGCGCGCGTCGCAAGCGCCCCGGGCGAGATCGCGTGGACGCGGATGCCCTTGGGGCCAAGTTCGGCTGCCAAATAGCGGACCGCACTTTCAAGCGCCGCCTTGGCAACACCCATGATGTTATAGTTTTCCACCACCACCTGTGAGCCGTGATAGGTCATGGTGAAAAGCGTGCCGCCATTCTTCATCAGCGGCTCGGCGAGATGCGCCATGCGGATGAAGGACCAGCAGGAAATGTCCATGGTCTTGAGGAACCCTTCGCGGGGCACGTCAACCACGCGGCCACCGAGCGTATCCTTCGGCGAAAAGGCGATCGAGTGCACGAGGAAATCGAGCTCCCCCCAGGTCTTTTCGATCTCCTCGAACACGGCTTCCATCTGGCCCGGAACGGCCACGTCGAGCGGCAGGAACAGCGGCGCTTCGATTTCACGCGCTAACGGTTCAACATAGGGCCTTGCCTTGTCGTTCAGATAGGTGACGGCCACTTCCGCCCCGAAGGCGCGAAAGGCGCGGGCGCAGCCCCAGGCGATCGACCGATCGTTGGCAATGCCGACGATCAGACCTTTGCGGCCATCCAGAAGTTTGGCCTTGGCGACAGGAATGGACATGGATTGTCTCCGATGGATCAGGCTGCACGAGTTCGAAGGAGCGCCAGTGTGTGGCGCGCGATCATCAGTTCCTCGTCGGTTGGAATGACGTAGAGCGCGACGCGGCTTGAAGGCGTGGAGATCAGCGTGGCACCCGCCGCGTTCGCGGCCGGATCGAGTTCGGCTCCGAGCCAGGCGAGGTTCTCCGCGATGCGGGCGCGGATCTTAGCAGAGTTCTCGCCGACGCCCGCCGTGAAGACGAAAGCGTCGATGCCGCCGAGCGCCGCCGCAAGCATCCCGACATTGAGCCCGCTGCGATAGAGGAAGTGATCGATCGCGAGTTTGGCATGCGGGTCCTCGCTGGCAAGAAGGTCGCGCATATCGTTCGACACGCCGGAAAGCCCCTTCAGACCTGCCTCATGATAGAGCAGATCCGAAACGGCCTGGGCACTCATGCCGCGCTGGAGGATCAGGTAAAGCACGACGCCCGGATCGAGCTGGCCAGGCCGCGTTCCCATCGGCAAGCCGTCAAGCGCGGTGAAGCCCATGGTGCTCTCGATGCTGTGGCCGTTGTAGAGGGCACACATCGAGGCGCCACTCCCGAGATGCGCAACGATGACACGGCCACCCGCCACCTCCGGCGCCACGTCGCGCAGGCGCTCCGAGATGTATTCGTAGGAGAGGCCGTGAAAGCCATAGCGCCGAACGCCTTCGTCATAGAAGCTGCGCGGCATGGCGTAGCAGTTCACCTCTTCCGGGTGGCCGTGATGGAAGGCGGTATCGAAACAGGCGACCTGCGGCACATCCGGATTGATCGCCATGGCCTGACGGATCGGCGCGAGGTTGTTGGGCTGGTGCAGCGGCGCGAGATCCTGATAGCTCGCCAGACGATCCAGCACAGTCGCATCGATGAGCACAGGCTCGGCATAGTCGGGCCCGCCATGTACCACCCGGTGACCGACCGCACGCAAGGTGAAGCCCTGAAGGGTCAACAGCCAGTCCCGCGCCGCGGCGATCGCCGCCGGCAGGTCGCCGACGACGTCGGCTTCATAGTTGCGATCGACCAGCACGGTCCCGTCGGCCGCCTTCGCCTGCAGGCGCGGACGCGTGCTGATGCCGCCGATCTGCCCCTTCACCCGGCGTTCAAGACCGGCATCCGTGATCCCGAAAACCTGAAACTTCAGGCTGGACGATCCCGCGTTGACGACGAGAAGCGCATCCATGGCTACACCGCCGCGACTTGCGTTGCGCGGCGCCGCGCCGCGTAGAGCGAGGCCACGGCACAGGAGGCGAGACGCGTGCGCACCGAGTCCGCCCGCGAGGTCAGCACGATCGGCACGCGGGCGCCAAGGACGATGCCGGCGGCGTCGGCATGGGACAGGAAGGTGAGATTCTTCGCCAGCATATTGCCGGCCTCAAGATCGGGCACCACCAGGATCTGCGCCCGGCCGGCAACCGGGGACTTGATGCCCTTGATATGTGCTGCCTCCGGGTCGATCGCATTGTCGAAGGCAAGTGGGCCCTCGAGCAGGCCGCCGGTGATCTGGCCGCGCTCCGCCATCTTGCAAAGTGCTGCCGCCTCGATCGTCGATGGGATCTTCGTCGTCACGGTCTCGACAGCCGAAAGTATGGCGACGCGCGGTTCGCCAAGACCGATTGTAACCCAGAGATCGATGGCGTTCTGCACGATGTCGCGCTTGGCCTCGAGGTCCGGGAAGATGTTGATGGCGGCATCGGTGATGAACAGCGTCTCGGCATGGCCCGGCACATCCATGATGAAGACGTGGCTGATCCGCCGATCGGTCCTGAGTCCCGTTGCGGAGGCTGCGACCTCGCGCATCAGTTCGTCCGTATGCAGACTTCCCTTCATCAGCAGTTCGCCGCACCCCTCGCGGATCATGGCCACCGCTTTCGCCGCCGCCGCATGGCTGTGCGGCACGTCGACGATCTCGTAGCTACCGAGGTCGAGCCGGTGTTCGGCAGCGACGCTGCGGATCTTCGCTTCCGGGCCGACGAGCACGGGCTTGATCAGTCCCGTCTCGGCCGCCTCAAGTGCGCCACGCAGCGAGGTTTCGTCGCAAGGGTGCGCGACGATGGTGACCGCCGGCGTTTCGTCTCGCGCGGTGGCAATCAGGAGATCGTATTTGGACTGCTCAAGCGGCAGTGCGGTTTCCTCGGACATGTCGAAGCTCCTTCTCGATCAGGATGCGGCACGATTGCGGACGACCTTGCCAGCGTTGATCGCCACCGGAGGCTCGCTGTCCAGCCGGAACAGCGTCGCCACCCGTTGCAGCCGCTCGGCTGCAAGGCCTGTCAGCACACCGGAGGCCTCGAGGACCTCGCGAAGAGCGGTGAAGGCCGCGCGACGCTCCTCGATCGCTTCCGGCAGCAGCTTTGGAAGCGCCGCCAGGGCAGCGTCCTCGTCGATCAGCAACATGAAGTACTGCTCGCGCATTACCGCCTTGAAATCGGCTAGTGTCAGTTGCTTCGCCGAGGGATGGGCACGCCGAAGCCTGCGAACTGCCTCGAGCCCGCGCTCGTCGGCGCCGCCACGCGCCATGCCGACGAAAATCAACGACCGCGCAAGGCCTTCACACGTAGCACCTTCTGCAAATCTCGTCCTGAGCTCGGCAATCCGCGCCTCGACGAGCGCTTGATGAAGCAGGCTCTTCTCAGCCTTGCGCGGCGGCTGGTCCGAATTCGTTTCGATGCCGAGTGCCGCCTGGAGTGTCGGAGCGCCGTAGATGGCGTGAAAGCTCTGTTCCGAAAGATACTCGGCCGTCCGCCGCCAGGTGTCGAGGCCGTCCACGATCTGCTGCGACAGGGCCTCCTGCCAGGCGATGAACGGGTTGCTTGCATCCGCAGGCTCGCGGTTCTCGCGCACATGGTCCGCAAGCGCCGACATCCAGGGCATGAAGGGGTTGTCCTGCCCGAACAGTGCATATTGCAGCCGCAGCGGATGCATGTTCCGCATCGCCTCCGCCACGGGCGGCGTTGCCGCCGCCTTGATCAGCGGCTGCAGATAGGTGCGATAGAGCGCCAGGTTGACTTCCGAAAGCTTCGCCGCGGCGGCGAAGCGACGTTCGTCCTCGATATCGTTGCCACCGAGCGCGCGGATATCGTCAAGCGTTCGCGCCTCGCAGCGCATCAGCCATTCGCCGGACACAAGGTCCCTGCCCTCAGCCACATTGGCTGCCGGCGTCAGCACCGCTTCGTAGAGTCCTGGCGGCAGCACATCGATCAACTCGATGTTGGATGCGAATTCGTCATGCTCCTTCCGCGCGACCCCGGCGGACACAAAGATGCCGAGATGCCCGACAGTCTCGTGAACGGTATAGACGATTGTCTGGCCGTAGGCGCGAATCTCGTCGACGCTGTCGTAGAGATCGAGGATCCAGTCGAGCGCTTGCTGCGGCGGGGTGATGTTGTCGCCCTTCGAGCAGAAGACGACGATCGGCGAGCGGATATTGCGAAGGTCGATCGCCGTTCCATCGGACGTCCGGATTTCGCCAGCGGCGAGCTTGTTGCCGACGAACAGCTCATCGACGATGAACTGCATTTCCTCGGCATTCAGCGTCACATGCCCGCCCCACCAGCGTTCGAAGCCGAGGTAGCGGGCGGCCTCCGTGTCGATCTTCGAATAAAGATTGTATTGTTTGGTCCAAAGCGTGTTGGCCGGGTTCTGGTTCTCGAAATTCTGAACCAGCCAGGCGCCGTCGAAGACGCCGGCGCCGAGATCGCCGGTCAGCGCCGTCAGCCAGCTACCGCCGAGGAGCCCGCCGGAATAGCGCATCGGGTTTTGCCCTTTGACGCCGGCCCAGTAGGAAAGCGGCGCGCCGGCAATGATGATGGGGCCAAAGAGTTCCGGCCTGAGTGCAGCAACGATCATCACGGCCCAGCCCGCCTGGCAATTGCCGATCACGCAGGGCTTGCCGTCAGCATCCGGATGGCGAGCGATGACGGTTTCGAGGAACACGGCTTCTGCAAGAGCAATATCCTCAATCGTCTGCCCGGGAACCGGATCAGGAAGGAAGCCGATGAAATAGCAGGGATGGCCGGCCTTCATCGCCACGCCGATCTCGCTGTCTGCCTTGAAGCCGCCGATGCCGGGCCCGTGGCCTGCGCGGGGATCGACGACGACGAAGGGACGTTTCGACGGGTCGACCACGACACCTTCGGGAGGAACGATGCTCACCAGCGCATAGTTCACCGGCCGAGCGAGCGTGCGTCCGTCGCGGACAAGCCGAGCCTCGAACTCCAGCACGTTCGGAGCGGTCTGCGTCCGGTGCTCCTCATATTGCGCGCCGCGCTGCCGCATCACGTCAAGAAAAAGGACCGAGCGCTGCCAGGCATCGAGCGAATAGGAATAGGCATCGGCGAATGTCGGTATTGTCGGGATGGTGGAATGCTTGGGCATAGTGTCCACTCCTCGGTGCGATTGAAGGCCGGCCCCGCTGCTTGAAGCCAATAGAACAATACAATTCGTCTCGCATTGACTTTAGTCAAAGAGACGGGTGGCAGAGCTGCGGTATGAACTCGACATAGGTGACCCAAGAACGTCTGCTCAGGTCGCAGGAGCATAACAGTGGAGTGTTACGGCGATTTGTCGGCATAGCGAACCGTCGCCTTGGACCCCGTGGAAGGAGCATACGTTGGCCAGTTTTCAGCGTTCCTTCGCAGTGCAGCATCATACAGAAATGGGTACCACGCAAGACGACCCTTGAAATTCTGGACGCAGCTTGCCAATTGGGGCGCAAAGCACAAGGAGTTGCCAAGGCGATGAGCGAAACCGAAATGTCCGTAGAGAAACATGTCTTCGAAGCCGATGTGGCGCGACTGCTCCATTTGATGGTGCATTCGGTCTATTCCGACAAGAACGTCTTCCTCCGCGAACTGATTTCGAACGCCGCGGACGCCTGCGAGAAGCTGCGCTACGAAGCGATCGCCTCGCCTGAGCTTCTTGCCGGAGACCCCACCCCGCGCATCACGCTGACGCTCGATGAGGAAAACAGCCGTCTCGTCGTCGACGACAACGGCATCGGCATGAGCCGTGATGAACTGGTCGAAGCGCTCGGCACGATTGCCCGCTCGGGCACGCGGGCCTTCATGGAGCGCATCGAGGCCGCGCAGGGCAAGGAAGGCGCACAGCTTATCGGTCAGTTCGGCGTCGGCTTCTATTCCGCCTTCATGGTCGCCGACAAGGTCGATGTCGTGTCGCGTCGCGCCGGTTCCGAACACGCCTGGCTGTGGTCCTCCGACGGCAAGGGCAGCTACACCGTTGCTGCCGCCGAACTTGCGGACGCTCCGGCGCGCGGTACGCGCATCACGCTCCATCTGATGGAGGATGCCAAGACCTACACGTCGCGCTGGACCGTCGAGCGCATCGTCAAGGATCAGTCCGGCCATGTGCCGGTGCCGATCTCGATCGTCGAGAAGCCCGGGGCCGAGCCGGTTTCCGTCGGCGACGGCACGGCCCTCTGGACCAAGCAGAAGAGCGAGATTTCCAAGGAAGACTACGCCGACTTCTACCGTGGCGTCGCCGGGCAGTATGACGATCCGGCCCTGACCGTCCATTTCCGCGCCGAAGGCCGTCACGAATATACCGCACTTGCCTTCGTGCCCGGCTCGAAGCCCTTCGACCTCTTCGACCCGGACCGCAAGGGCCGGATGAAGCTCTACGTCAAACGCGTCTTCATCACCGACGAGGCGGAATTGCTGCCGCGCTACCTGCGCTTCGTGCGCGGCCTCGTCGATACGTCCGACCTGCCCTTGAACGTCTCGCGTGAGATGATCCAGGAAAGCCCGCTGCTGGCAAGTATCCGCAAGGGCGTGACCAACCGCGTGCTGACGGCGATCGAGAAGCTGGCGGAAAACGAACCGGAGAGCTTCGCCAAGGTCTGGGAGAACTTCGGCAGCGTGCTGAAGGAAGGCATCTACGAGGACTACGAGCGCCGCGAACAACTGATCGCTCTGTCACGCTTCCGTACCACCACCTCGGATGAAGGCCAGCGCAGTCTCGCCGACTACGTCAAGGACATGAAGGAAGGCCAGTCGGCGATCTATTATCTGACGGGCGACAATCTCGGCCAGCTCAAGGCCTCGCCGCAGCTCGAAGGTTTCCGCGCCCGCGGCATCGAAGTGCTGCTCTTGACCGATCCGGTCGATAGCTTCTGGGTGACCTCGGCTCCGGACTTCGACGGCAAGCCGCTGAAGTCGATCACCCAAGGGGCGGCTGATCTCAGCAATATCGCCAAGTCTGAAGGCGACAAGGAAGAGCCGCCGAAGGCCAGCCAGCTGGTCATCGACTTCGTTGCCTTCGCCAAGGAGACCCTGGGCGCGGCGGTCTCCGATGTCCGCACGTCCGACCGCCTGACGGAAAGTGCCGTCTGCCTGGTCGCGCCGGAACACGGTCCCGATCGCCAGCTCGAAAAGATGCTGCAAGGCGCCGGCCGTCTTGACGATGCGGCCAAGCCGATCCTCGAAGTTAACCCGAACCACGCACTGATCGCCGCGATGGCCGCCAGCCCTGCCGGCGATACAGCTTTTCGAACGGATGCCGTACAACTCCTGCTCGACCAGGCGCGCGTGCTCGATGGCGACAAGCCGCAGGATCCGCGCGCTTTTGCCGAACGGCTGTCGCGCGTCTTCAACCGCGCACTCAAGGCCTAACGGAAAAACCCCGGAAATCTCCAGGATTTCCGGGGTTTTTTGCTATTTTCTCAGGTGGTGTCTTAACAAGCGCCTTCGGGGCCTCACCTTGCGTTAGCCCGCCTTCGGGACCTGCATCCCGATCTCGGCGAGTACCTCGTCGGTGTGCTCTCCAAGCCGCGGTACGCCGCGGTCCAGCGCAAGCTCGGCCGCTGAAAAGCGGATCGGCGTCCGCACACCCGGCGAGGTACCGGCGGCAGCGCCCGAATGCGGCGTATCCACCCGCATCTTCCGATGCTCGATCTGCGGATCGGCAAAGACGTCGGCGACGGTGTTGATCGGCCCGCCGGGCACCCCGGCATCTTCCAGCAACGTCAACAGAGTGTCGCGCTCGATCTTCACGGTTTCGGCTGCCAGTTCGGGCGTCAGCGTGTCGCGGTTCTGCACGCGCAGCGCGTTGGTCAGATAACGTTCGTCGGTCGCGAGATCGGCGCGGTCGAGCAACGTGCAGAACTTCACGAACTGCCGATCGTTGCCGACCGCAACGATCAGGTGGCCGTCGGAGGTCGGGAAGACCTGATAGGGCGCTATGTTCGGGTGGGCATTGCCGAGCCGGCGCGGCGCCTTGCCGGAGACCAGGAAGTTCAGCGCCTGGTTGGCAAGAACGCCGGTCATGCAGTCGAGCAGCGCCATGTCGATCTGCTGCCCCTCGCCGGTGCGCTCGCGCTGGGCAAGCGCCGCCTGGACGGCAATTACACCGTAGAGACCGGTGAAGATATCGGCGAAGGCAACGCCGATCTTCTGCGGCTCGCGATCGGGCTCACCGGTCAGGTCCATGATGCCACTCATGCCCTGGACGATATAATCGTAGCCGGCGCGATGAGCATAGGGACCGTCCTGGCCGAAGCCCGTGACCGAGCAATAGATCAGCCGCGGATTGATCTTCTTCAGGCTCTCGTAGTCGAGACCATATTTGACGAGCCCTCCGACCTTGAAGTTTTCGAGGAGAACGTCCGACTGGGCGGCAAGGCGGCGCACGGCCTCCTGTCCCTCCTCCGTGGTGAAATCGAGCACCACGGAGCGCTTGCCGCGGTTGCAGGCGTGGAAGTAGGCGGCATCGAGCTTCTCGCCATCTTCGCCCGCGACGAAGGGCGGGCCCCAGGTGCGGGTGTCGTCGCCGGCCGGGCTTTCCACCTTGATGACGTCGGCACCAAGATCGGCCAGCGTCTGGCCGATCCAGGGGCCCGCGAGAATGCGGGCCAGTTCCAGGACACGAATGCCCTTCAGCGGCGCTTCCATGATCGTGCCGCTCAGAAGAAGGCCTGGAGGCCGGTCTGGGCGCGGCCGAGGATCAGCGCATGGACGTCATGCGTGCCCTCGTAGGTGTTGACGGTCTCGAGGTTCACCATGTGGCGCATGACCTGGTACTCCTCGGAGATGCCGTTGCCGCCGTGCATGTCGCGGGCCATGCGGGCGATATCGAGCGCCTTGCCGCAATTGTTGCGCTTGACGATGGAGATCATTTCCGGGGCCATGCGGCCCTCGTCCATCAGGCGGCCGACACGCAGCGAGCCCTGCAGGCCGAGCGTGATCTCCGTCTGCATGTCGGCAAGCTTCTTCTGGAAGAGCTGAGTCTGTGCCAGCGGACGGTTGAACTGCTTGCGGTCGAGGCCATACTGGCGCGCGGCATGCCAGCAGAATTCAGCGGCACCGAGCGCACCCCAGGAAATGCCGTAGCGGGCGCGGTTGAGGCAGCCAAACGGACCCTTGAGGCCTTCCACATTCGGCAGCAGCGCCTCTTCGCCGACCTCGACATTGTCCATGACGATTTCGCCGGTGATCGAGGCGCGCAGCGACAGCTTACCGGCGATCTTCGGAGCGGAAAGGCCCTTCATGCCCTTTTCGAGCACGAAGCCGCGGATAGCACCGCCATGAGCTTCCGACTTCGCCCAGACGACGAAGACATCGGCGAGCGGCGCGTTGGAAATCCACATCTTCGAGCCGACAAGGCGGTAGCCGCTCTCGGTCTTGATGGCGCGGGTCTTCATACCGGCCGGATCGGAGCCGGCGTCCGGCTCGGTCAGGCCGAAGCAGCCGATCCACTCGCCGCTGATGAGCTTCGGG
This sequence comes from Ensifer sp. EB106-03-01-XG145, assembly GCF_058792075.1. Taxonomy (NCBI): domain Bacteria; kingdom Pseudomonadati; phylum Pseudomonadota; class Alphaproteobacteria; order Hyphomicrobiales; family Rhizobiaceae; genus Ensifer; species Ensifer sp. EB106-03-01-XG145. The sequence continues at coordinate 83,985 of NZ_JBYTEC010000011.1, forward strand.
AGATACTTCTGCTTCTGCTCTTCAGAGCCATAGGCATAGATCGGATAGATCACCAGCGAAGACTGCACGCTCATCATCGAGCGGTAGCCGCTGTCGACGCGCTCGACTTCGCGCGCGACAAGGCCGTAGGCGACGTAAGAAGCGCCGACGCCGCCATAGGTATCCGAGACGGTCACGCCGAGCAGGCCGAGCTCGCCCATCTCGCGGAAGATCTCCGGATCGGTCGATTCTTCGCGATAGGCGTCGATGACGCGCGGCTGCAGCCGGCCTTGCGCATAGGCCCGCGCCGTGTCGCGGATCATACGTTCGTCCTCGGTCAACTGATCTTCGAGCAGGAACGGATCATCCCATTGAAATTGCGTCTTGCCGGCCATGTTTCTCTCCCATCGGATTATTCGGCTCATGTTATCGCAAGGGGTGCATGCCGTTTCAAACGAAATTGAGGCACCGCCTCATGCGTTCAGGGAATGCCCCCGTGTTGCAAAATCGCTGAAATATGACGACAAGAACTCAAGTCCTTCGGGCCACCACCGTGGAGCGAATGGCCAGTGCAACGCCAGAGATCAAAAGCAAGCCACGACCATGGCCAATGACCGCCTCGAACGCTTCGCCCACAATCTCGACTGGAATCTGCTGCGCACTTTCGTCGTGCTTGTCGAGGAAGGCAGCATCACCGCCGCCGCGAACCGCCTGCTCCTGCAGCAGCCGGCCGTCAGCATGGCGCTGAAACGATTGGAGCAGACCGTCGGCCAGAAGCTCATCGACAGACGTCCCGGGCGCTTCAACCTGACGGATGCCGGCGCCCGCCTGCATGCCCAATGCCGCGATATCTTCGCGGCCGTCATTCGGCTGCCGAACGTACTGGAGATCGCCGGAGAGGAAATCACCGGCCACCTCAACATCCACTCAGTCAGCCACGCCCACAACCCTGCCTGGGACCGCAAGCTCGAAAGTTTCTTCCGTTTGCACTCCAAGGTGACGCTATCGGTCACTGTCGCGACGACGGTCGACGTTCTAAGCGCCGTCGAGCGAAACGTCGCGACCATCGGCCTTTGCGACGGCAACATACCCGACTGGCTCAACAAACGCTTCCATGTACGCGAACGTTACGCGCTCTACTGCGGCCGCGATCATCCGCTGTTCGGCGTTCAAGGCGTCGACTTCAACGATCTCAGGGGCAATCCCTATATCGCCTTCATCGCCGACGTGCTTGGCGGGCAGCATATGAACTCGGTGACGGCGGTGCGTGCCGTCGGATCCTTCGGCCAGCAGGTCCGCGCCGTCTCCTGCAATGTCGAAGAGGTCATGCGGCTGATCGCCTCCAATGTCGGCATCGGCATGCTGCCCGACCACCTGGCGGCGCCAGCCGTTGCGGAGGGCCAGCTCTGGCAGTTGCCGCCCTACACCGACCTGCCGACGACTGATGTCTTTCGCATTTCCAACCCGAACGCGATCCTCAATCCGGCGGAGGCTGCTTTTCTTTCCCATGTCGCCGATACCGAGCCCCTCGACCACTGTCTTGACGAGATAGCCTGACCATCATCAGAATTGATAGCCACCTTTCCGGTTATAAATTTGAACGCGGTTGGCAGCTTGCCTATGGTCCCGCCAACAACCAATGGAGGCGGGACATGCGAGACTACGATGTGGCAATCATTGGCGGCGGGATCGCCGGCCTGTCACTCGCCTATTTCCTGGCACCACGTCGCTCCGTCGTGGTGATCGAGCGGGAGGAAGGGCTCGGCTATCACAGCACCGGCCGCTCGGCCGCAGAATTCGTGCTGCGCTACAACACGCCGGAAGTCTGTGCGCTCGCGGCGATCTCCAAGTCCTTCTTCGACAAACCGCCTGAGGGGTTTTCCGAAGTGGCGCTGCTCAAGCAGCGCGGCGGCGTCATGATCGCCAACGCCGAGAAGACTGATCGCTTCGAAGAGGTCTTCGCCGAGGAAAGTCGCGCCAATGCCGAGATCCAAAGGCTGACCATCGACGAAGTAATCGCACGGGTGCCTATTCTCCGGCGGGATTACGTTGCCGCGGCCTATTACGATCCGCATTTCTGGGACATCGAAGTCGAGAACCTCGTGCAGGGTTACGTCAGGGGCGCTCGCCGGCATGGCGCCGCGATCGTCGAACGCTCGGACGTGCTGGCGCCGCGTCGGGACGGCGATCGCTGGGTGCTCACGACCAGTGCCGGCGATGTCAGCGCAAAGACGATCGTCAACGCCGCCGGCGGTTGGGCCGATCCGGTTGCGGACCTGTTCGGCGTCGCCCCCGTCGGTATCGTGCCGCATCGCCGCACGGCGATCACCGTTGATCTTCCCGAAGGCATCGATGCGCTCACCTTGCCGGAGATCAACGAGATCGATGAAGACTTCTACATGAAGCCCGAGGGTGGGCGGCTGCTCGCCTCGCCGGCCGACGCCACCCCTTGCGAGCCGGCCGACGTCCAGCCCGAGGAAATCGACGTCGCCTGGGCGGCGCACTACATCGAAGAGGCAACGACCGTACCGGTTCGCCGCATCTTCAAGAGCTGGGCCGGCATGCGCAGCTTCTCGTCCGACAAGTTGCCGGTCATCGGCTTTGCCCGCGACCGACCGGATTTCTTCTGGCTCGCCGGCCAGGGCGGCTACGGCATCCTGACCTCACCGGCGCTCGGCGCACTCGCCGCGAACCTCGTCGTCGGCACCTCGCCCCCGGAAGGCTTTGACGCGGTCGGTCTCGACCCATCGAAGTTCAGCCCGGCGCGTCTGGAGCAATAACGAGGCTGTTCCTCGCCGCGTCACGTCGTTCAAAGTCGATTGCTGGCCGACCTCGACCGTCGGCCGGATCACTTACGCGCTAGGCTGAAGGAAAAATGGCTGCCGCGGTGATAGTCGAGCGCGTAGACCACCGGCAAGCCGGCCGCATTGAAACAGGTCTCGCGGATCAGCAGTGCCGGCCCGAAATCGCGCAGGTCGTTGCGCTCCACCACATCATCTGGAAGCATGACGGCGGAGACAATCGCGGCCGACATCCTGGGCCTGCTCCTGTGCTGATCCAGCAGATCGAGCAGTGAACCTGTCCAATCGACATCATAAAGGCGCAACGGGATGATGCTGCGCGGGATGAAGTCGACGCAATAGAGGATCGGCTCGTCCTTGTGCAGCCGCAGCCGTTCGAGACGGATCACCCGCTCGCCCGGCTGGAGCCGCAACTGCTCAGCCGTGGTGGCGTCGGGTGCTTCCTCCGCCACCGAAAGAACCTTGTTGGCCGTGGCGTAGCCATAGTGCCGGGCCATGTCCGTGACGCTTTCGAAGACGGTGATCGGCCGATCGACCTGCACGGCGGACATCGCCGAGACGAACCGCCCCCGGCCGTGCTCGACATAGATGATGCTGTCCTGCTCAAGCAGTTTCAGCGCTTCGCGCAGCGCCGGACGCGAGATCTTGAAGCGCTGCGTCAACTGCGCCTCGGTCGGCAGTTTGTCGCCGGGATTGAGCCCTTCGTCGCGAATCAGATCTGCGATGCGGTCGCGGAGCTGAATGACCAGTGTGCGCGTATCACGAAGGGGTTCGTCCAATTCCTCTCACTCCGTTGAACAATTACAAGGATGTTCTTGTCTGACAAATTCTGGAAGGTCAAGTGCGCCTCCGGCCAACCGGATTTTCGCTGCTACTCGGCGTGCATCGCGAGGTGCAGCGGTGCTGGCGAGATATCTCTCTTGACACCGCTTCGCATTGTTGTCAGTTGTCTTACAACATTGAGGAGAACGGCGGACGCCATGACCGCCGACCGAGGCAATCACCGGGAAAGCGTGCCATGCTGAACTTCGACGAACAGAGATTTCTTCGCATCCAGTTGGGCGCTGGCGCACTGCGCCAGCAACTGGACACCACCATCGCGGCTTGTCTCGCCGCCGGCGCGGAGAACATCTTTTTCACGGGAACGGGAGGCGCCGCCATCCTGATGCAGCCGGCAGCCCAGCTTCTTCAGCGCCAGTCCCGCTTTCCCACCTTTATCGACCTGCCGGCAGAGCTCGTCCTTTCCGGATCGGCAAACCTGAATTCCAGGTCCATCGTGGTCATTCCCTCCCTCTCCGGCACCACGAAGGAAAGCGTGGCGCTGCTCGAGAAGGCAAAAGCGGTTGGCGCGACGGTATTGACGCTGGTCGGGCATCGGGACACGCCACTCGGCCAAGGCGGCGACCACGTCTTCGTCAATTTCGCCGAAGACGACACCTCCTGCGAGTCATTCTATCTGCAATCGCTGTTCATTGCGCTTTCGATCATGCGCCACCGCGGGGAACTCGAAAATTACGAGCGGATTGTGGGTGAACTCGAAACCCTGCCGCAGGCGCTGCTGGAGGTGAAGCGAAGCTTCGAACCCCGAGCAGAGGATTTCGCGAAGGTTCTTGCCGGCTCCGACTATCATATCATCACCGGCGCCGGGAACGTGTGGCCGGAAGCCTTCTACTACGGCATGTGCATTCTCGAGGAGATGCAGTGGATCCGCACCCGTCCGGTGCATGCCTCCGACTTCTTCCATGGAACGCTCGAACTGGTCGAACAGGACGTCAGCGTCGTCCTGTTCAAGGGCGAAGATGCGATGCGTCCACTCGCCGAGCGCGTTCAGAACTTCGTGCCTAGCTACACAAGCAAGCTCACCGTGCTCGACACGGCGGAGTTTACCCTCTCCGGCCTTTCTCCCGACGCGCGCGGTCTCGTCTCGCCGATCGTGCTTGCAACGGTGCTCGAGCGCATCAGTGCCCACCTGGAGGTCATGCGCAATCACCCGCTGACGACGCGGCGCTACTACAAGCGCGTTGCCTACTGAGCATTCGAGACGTAATCGTTCGCCCGACGATCGCGGATGCGAAAACGCGTTCGCGACCTTTCCATGCGGCCGCCAGGAGACGCTATGACCACTTTCCGCCTTGCTGCCGTCGGCGACAATTGCATCGACCGTTTCCAGGCGCCGGTCGGGGAAACCTATGTCGGTGGTAACGCGATCAATGTCGCCGTGCAGTTGGCGCTTCTCGGACACCAATCTTTCTACTTCGGCGCCGTCGGCCGTGACCGCGGCGGCACACAGGTGCGGCAGCTTCTCGAGCAGAACGGCGTGCGGCTTGACGGCCTCAAGGAGCGCGACGTCAACACCGCCTATACCGACATCGGCATCACGCCGGATGGCGACCGTGTCTTCCTCTATGAGGATTTCGGCGCCTGTGCCGGTTACCGACCCGACGCGGAAGACCTCGCTCTCCTGAAGACCATGGATCACGTGCATATAGGCTGGCTCGACGACGGCGGCGCGCTGCGCCGGGCACTTGCAGCCGAGGGCGTCAGCGTCTCGCAGGATGTCTCCGTCAACGCCGCCCCCGCCAACCTTGGCGTGGAGGGCCTCAACATCGCCTTCGGGTCCGGCGGCGACGGCGATCAGGACGCAGAGCGATTGGCTGATGGCTTCCTCTCTCGCGGTGCTAAGCTGGCCGTCGTCACGCGAGGCGCCCTCGGCTCGCTCGCAATCGACGGAACCGAACTGGTATCGACCGGCAGCCATCCTGTGGATGTCGTCGACACTACCGGCGCGGGCGACAGCTTTATCGCCGGGTTCATTCTGGCTCATCTCGAAGGCCGCCCGCTGAGCGAGCGACTGAAGGCCGGGCGCGACCTCGCTGCACGCACCTGCACCCATGTCGGCGGGTTTCCGCAACAGCCGCACACTCTGTAACAAGACGAGCCCGCCTCACCCGACCCAGTTCAACAACGGGCCCGGTAAATGGCGGGCGTCTTCAGGCTTTCCACCCCGAGAAATTCGCGTGCGCACCGTACTCAGCGGACATCGAAGCGCCCGAAGCGGGCCTCGACACGCGACTGCAGGAACTCAAGACCGATCGACAGGATCCAGTAGATCATCGAGGCGGTGATCAGCATCTCGATGTGCCGGAACTCGGTTTGCCCTTGAGTGCGGGCGAGATACATGATCTCCCAGACCCCGACGACGGAGACGAGCGAAGAGTCCTTCAACATGGCGATGAACTGGTTGCCGGTCGGCGGGACGATGACGCGCATCGCCTGCGGCATGATCACCAGCGCCATCGTCTGGCTCGGGCTAAGGCCGAGTGCGGTCGCGCCTTCCGTCTGGCCCCGCGGGATGCTCTCGATCCCGGCCCGGAAGATCTCCGTCATATAGGCGCCATAGCAGAGCGACAGCGCCAGGATGCCCGCCGGCACCGCGCCGATGACGTAGCCGACCTGCGGCAGGCCGAGATAGATGATGTAGATCTGCATCAACAAGGGCAGACCGCGGAAGAGCGAGGTGTAGAAGGTCGCGAGACCGTAGATCACGCCGTTCTTCGACAGCTTCGCAATTGCCCCGACCAGCGCGATGAGGGTGGCGATCGCGATCGAGATCACCGAGATATAGAGCGTCGTGACGACGCCCTGGGAGACCAGGTAGCCGATCTTCTTGGCGATGAAGGCGAAGGACAGATCGAACGAGTAGAAGAACAGCATCAGCAGGACGAAGAGCTCGACCCAGACGCCGATCACCTGTCCGCTACGCGGCAATTGCCGCAAAGCCTTCCAGTTCGCTACCGCGATCAGCGCGACCATCAAGGCGCTGACCAACCGGCCGAGCGCTGGATTGGCTTCCAGCCACCCTGCCGAAGTCGGCAGCAGATGCCCAATCCAGGCGGGGCTGATGCCGAGCCCGTAGATCGCCAGCGTGACGAGCGCCAGCATGAGAAACATGCCGGACCGTCGCGCGACATCCGGATAAGTCAGTATCAGACGACCAATCATCTCAAAATCTCCGGCGTTCAGGCCGCGCGCTCGCGCCACCAGTCCTGTGCCTGCAGTTTCCAGTAGGTGAGTTGAGCAACCGCCAGCCCGGCATAGCCGCCGGCCCAGACCAGACCGAACGGCCGGAAGAGCTTGTAGCGGTCTGACTGTCCGAGAATGCCTTCGGCTACCAGCTTGCCGCCGATCGCCGTGGTGTTGAGCCCGTGGCCGCCAAAGGCGGTGCAATGCCAGACTCCCGGCCGCATCTCGCCGATCTGGGGCATCAGGTGGCGTGCATAGGACATCAGCCCAGACCAGGCGAGTTCGGTCTTCAGTTCCTTGAGTTGCGGATAGGTGCCCGTCATCTCGCGCCGCAATTCGGCAGCAAGGGCCGCCGGCGAAGCTGCCCGCGTGGTGATCCGCCCGCCCCAAAGCAGTCGCTTGCCCCCATCCACCAGCCGGTAATAGTCCCCGGCGCGGCGGTTGTCGCCGATCGCGTCGCGGGTGGCGATGGCAGAACGGATCAGGTCCGGCGCTTCTTCGCTCAGCATCACATAGGTGGCGATCGGCAGGAACGCCCGCTGCAGCCGGCCGTTGAGCGCGCCGGTATAGCCGCCGGTCGTGAAGACGACCTGGCGGGCCTTGACGCGGCCGCGGGCGGTCGACACCGTCTTTTCGGCCCCGTCGAGTGTGCTCGCCGTTGCCGCCGAGCCTTCGTAGATCCGCCCACCCAGCCGTTCGATCTCTTCTGCCACCGCACGAAGGTAGTTGAGCGGGTGCATGTGGAATGCCTTGGGGTCGCGCAGACCCTGGAAATAGCGCTTCGACTTCAACACCGCGCGAATATGCTCGGTGTCGAAGTATTCCAATTCGTATCCGTAGTTTTGACGCATCGCGTCGGCATGTGCCTTCATGCTGCCGTCGTCGTCATAGCGCAGCACGCTGGTGATGCCGGGCTGCGCATGCGCGCTCTCGATCTTCAGCGCCGCGATCGTATCGCGAACAAAATCCACGCCTTCGATCGACAGGCGGTGGATCTGCCGCGCCCCTTCGGCACCGGCCATTCGGGCAATATTCTCGCCACCGGTCGCAAAACCGGGGCTGACGAAGCCTCCATTTCGACCGGAAGCCCCGAAGCCGATACTCTCGGCTTCGAGCACGACCACCGACTGCCCGGCGCGTGCAAGCTGAAGCGCCGTTGTCAGACCAGCAAGCCCACCGCCGACAACGACCGTGTCACATTCGATGGTTTCCGAAAGCACTGGTCTGACCTTCCGGTCGACCATCGTATTTTTGTAGTAGGTGTCGGGATAGGACATGTTCTCTCGCTCTGCGGACAGCGATTAAGGGTTGCGGGGCGGCACGAACTGCCGCCGCGCAGACTTGTCCAATTCAGTCGGCGCTATAGTCCTTGCCGTACCACTTGGTGGTAAAGCTCGCGAGCGTGCCGTCCTTCTTCATCTCCGCGATGAGGTCGCCGATCTTCTTCGTCCACTCGGGGTCGGTCTTTTCCGCGATCACGACAAGCGGCTCCTTGAACGCGTACTCGCCGTCAAGGACCCTGAGCGGATAACCGTTCTTGATGGCGTTGAGCGCTGTCTGTTCCGGCGCGATGACCGCATCAAGGCGCACGCCATTGCCGAGGCGCAGGTCGTCGAAGGGAAGCATGGAATCGGCGAAGGTGCGGATCTCGCCCGGTTCCAGCTTGTATTCGATCGGCGGAAGCCCCGGCGCGTCGATTTCCAACTGCCGGCGAATGAAATCCTCCGATGTCGTGGCCGTTTCAACGCCGACGACCTTGCCGTTCAGGTCGGTGACAGACTTCGCCTCGCTGTCCTTGTGCAGCACATAGACATAGGGGCTGTAGTAATAGATGCCGGCGAAGTCGATGACCTGGGCGCGTGCCTTGGTGGGGGTGACGGAGCCGACGCCGACGTCATAACGTCCCTGCCAGCGGCCGCCTGTCAAGGTTGCCCAGTCCGGCGTCTCGAAGCTGACCTCGACGCCAAGGCGCTTGCCGATCTCGCGGGAGACATCGATGTCGAAGCCGACCAGCTGGTTGCTGTCGTCGAGATAGCTCTGCGGCGGCCACCCGCTATTGGTGGCGACCACCATGGCCTTCTTGCTCATGACACGGTCGAGCGTCTCGCCTGCCTGCGCGGCGGTGGCAAGCGCCAGCGCGGCAGCGCCGACGGCAAGCTGTAGAACCAGTTTCCTCACGCATTCCTCCTGTTTGAACGTCAGCAATGGGTTCCCGTTTATGTAAGATGTCTGACAACATAAGTTAGAAAAGATCGATAAAGACGAGTCAAGGGCGGAAGCGCATCCGCTCCATGAAACGAAGTGATGGGACCATGTGTCTTCGTGATGAATGAGCCAATGAAGAGCCTCCGGCGCCGAGGCGCCGTCATACCGGCAAGAGGCAGCAGGGCATCCCGTCTCCGACTTCGGACAAGTACAGGACAAAGCGGCAATTCGGCGCGCGAACTCAAAAGCGCAGTTCCCGGATCGACCCCGGGCCTAGCGTCGGGCCACAGCATCCTTTGGGTGATTTCGAGAATGGAGTTCAAGCCAGAACCTCGCCACACCGATTGAAGCCATCGGCGAAACCTGACAGGAATGAGTCCGGGAGGACGGTTCATGTATTATGCGATCTTGGCTTATCACACCGCAGGCGTCGTCGAATCCTGGAGCGAGGAGGAGGATGCGGCCTTGATGTCCGAGCTGCTCCAGGTTCATGATCGCTTCGTTCAGCAGAAATCATTCGGACCGGCCGCACGGCTCGGCCCCGTCGAAGGTGCGATGACACTGAGGGGCAAGGGCGAAGGCATCGTCACAGACGGCCCTTTCGCGGAAACCAAAGAGCAGCTTCTCGGCCTCTATGTCGTGGACTTCCCGACGATCGAGGCGGCCATCGCAGCGGCACGCGACCTGCGACGCAGCAATCCAACGGCGATCTACGAGATCCGACCGATTGCGCTCTATGTTCCGGGGGCAACCTTGGAGCCTGGACCGTAGAGCCAGGAATCGCCTGGCGTTACTGTGCTAGGACGCGATCAGGCGACCGCCCTCGATCCAGCCGAATCTCAAGCTGCAATCTTGCGGGAGGTGGCCAATCGGGCACCCACCGGCGCGATATCGTTCACTTTTGATTAACCCAGCCCGCGCGGGTGTGAACTGTAACAGAACTTACAACAAACTGACATTTCGCTTTCATGAAGCGCCGATATGGCAGGTGTCATACCGATGACCGGTCTCCCCGAAAGAGGACCTGCTAGAAATGTTTCAGTTGAAGAGTGTAACCCGCCAGTTCGGCAAGAAGACAGCCGTAAGTTCGGTTACCTTCGACATCCCCCAGGGTCAGATGGTCGGCGTCATCGGCCGTTCGGGCGCCGGCAAGTCGACGCTGCTGCGCATGATCAACCGTCTCGTCGACCTGTCTTCGGGTTCGATCGTCTTCGACGGCAGTGAGGTTTCGTCGCTTCGCGGCGCTGCACTGCGCACTTGGCAGCGTGACTGCGCGATGATCTTCCAGCAGTTCAACCTGGTGCCGCGCCTCGACGTGCTCACCAACGTTCTGCTCGGTCGTCTCAATCACCGCTCGACAGTGCTCAGCATCCTCAACATGTTCACCCGCGAAGAACGCATCATGGCGATCGGCGCGCTCGAGCGCCTCGGCATCGAACAGACCGCACTTCAGCCCGCAGGCACGCTCTCCGGCGGCCAGCAGCAGCGCGTGGCGATCGCCCGCGCACTGATGCAGCAGCCGAAGGTTCTGCTCGCCGACGAGCCGATCGCCTCGCTCGACCCGCTGAACGCCAAAATCGTCATGGACGCACTGCGCGACATCAACGAACGCGACGGCATCACGGTCATCACCAATCTCCACACCCTCGATACCGCGCGCAACTATTGCGAACGCATCATCGGCATGGCGCATGGCCGCGTCGTCTTCGACGGCCAGCCCAAGGATCTGACGGCGGCAGCGGTTGCCGAGATCTACGGCGCCGACACGGGCATCGAGGAATCGATGACCTCCACCAGTATCAACATTCCGGCGGCCGAACCGCAGGAAGAAACGGCATCTGCCGGCCTCAAGCCGCTGGCACTGGCCGGCATCTGACGCCCGCCAGGATCGAAAGCCCGCGTCAAGGGCACCTCTTTGAAACCGAATAGGATCCGGCCAAGCCGGACACACGGGAGAACCTTATGCTGAAGAAAGCTCTGCTGGGCGCCGTCGCGCTCCTCGCCCTCGTCGGCCACGCCCAGGCTGAAGACCTCAAGGAATTCCGCATCGGCATTCTCGGCGGCGAAAACGAAGCCGACCGCCTGCGCAACTTCCAGTGCCTCGTCGACAAGCTGCCGGCTGCCATCGGCGTAGAGAAGGTCTCGCTGTTCCCGGCCGCCGACTATGACGGCGTTATCCAGGGCCTGCTCGGTGGCACGCTCGACTACGCCGAGCTCGGCGCTTCCGGCTATGCCAAGATCTACCTCGCCAAGGCTGACGCCGTCGAGCCGATCCTGACGACCGTTCAGACCGACGGTTCGACCGGCTACCACTCGATCATGGTTGCCCGCAAGGATTCCGGCATCACCAAGCTCGAAGACCTGAAGGGCAAGAAGCTCGGCTTCGCCGATCCGGACTCGACCTCGGGCTACCTCGTCCCGCTCGTCACCCTGCCTGAAGCGATCGGCGCGCCGGTCAAGGAATTCTTCGGTGAAACCGGCTTCGGCGGCGGTCACGAAAACCTCGTTCTCGAAGTCGTCAAGGGCACCTTCGATGCCGGCACGACCTTCGGCTCGGGTGTCGGCGAATTCAAGGACGGCTACACCTCGGGCAACCTGAAGAAGATGGTCGACAAGGGCATCCTCGACATGAACGACCTCGTCGAGCTCTGGAAGTCGCCACTGATCCCGAACGGCCCGATCGTCGTGCGCACCTCGATGAACGACGACATGAAGGCGAAGTTCAAGCAGTTCATGGTCGACCTGCCGAAGACCGACGCTGCCTGCTTCTCCGCCATCCAGGGCGGTGACTTCACCGGCTACACCGAAGTCAACTCCGATTTCTACAAGCCGATCATCGACGCCCGCAAGGCAACGATCGGCGGCTGATAGACCGCATCTTCCGGGAACGCTGGCCGCCCAAACGGCCAGCGTTTCACTGTTTGAAGGGGTGCTCGACACCAGCCCTTCAACCATACCCTACCGCTTTGTTTTCACGCATTTCCTGACGGAAAGCCGCTCCGTGCTTTTCCTTGAAATGCCATAGAGGCCGGCGCGAGCCGGAACGGTCATGGCAACTTCCCTGCTCCCGCGGAATCTGAGCGACAACGGCGCCGTCATCGAGCGCCATTGGCAGGAACTGAGTTCCCGCCGCCGGCTTTACTCCTGGCTCGGCTTCGGCATCCTCTTCCTGGCGCTCTCAGGCTCGCTCTGGTTCGCCAACGATTCCAACGCCGGCAAGTTCTTCGATCGCCTGCCGCATTTCTTCGACTTCGTCGGCGATCTCGCACCGCGTGACGGACTGGAAATCTTCCGTGCCATGTTCGACCTGCCCTCGCCCTATGACGACGGCAGCTTCAAATACAACTACCCGGACGGCCGGCTGTACCTGACCGACAGCTTCTATATCCCCGAATACCTGGACAAGATGCTGGAGACCGTGAACATCGCGATCTTCTCGACGATCATCGGCACGGCACTCGGTTTCGTGCTCTGCTTCTTCGCAGCGCGCAACCTGATGCCCAATCCGTGGATCCGCGGTACCGTTCGCCGGATCATGGAGATCCTGCGCGCCTTTCCGGAAGTGGTGATTGCCGGCTTCTTCCTCGCCATCCTCTCGCTCGGCCCCATTCCCGCGATCGCCGCGGTCTCGATCCACACGGTCGGTGCGCTCGGCAAGCTCTTCTACGAAGTGGTCGAAAACGCCGACATGAAACCGGATGAGGGCCTGCGTGCTGCGGGCGGCAACTGGATCGAGCGCGTCTGGTTCGGCATGGTGCCGCAGGTGCTGCCCAACTTCACCAGCTACTTCCTGCTGCGCCTCGAAATCAACGTGCGCGCCTCGACCATCATCGGCGCCGTTGGTGGCGGCGGCATCGGCGAGCTGCTGCGCCTTTCGATCGGCCAGGGCCACCAGGCGAAAACGCTTGCGATCGTCATCCTGCTGTTCGCGACCATTTTCGCCGTCGACCAGTTTTCCGCCTGGCTTCGCCGTCGCCTCGTTGGCGAACAGGCCTTCCAGCTTGCCCAGTAGGTGCGCGCTATGACCACGACCACACGACTGAGCCCGATGGAGATGGACGCGATCGCGGCCCGCCATCCCGAGCTCCTGAAATCCTCGACCTCCAAGCGTGTACGCACGGCAACGATCGCCGGCGGCATTGTCGTCTATCTCATCTTCAGCTGGTGGTTCTTCTCGATCGGTCAGGTGCTTGGAAACGCCAACTGGGGTATCGCCGGCACTTATCTCGCCGACTGGGTCTCCTACGAGGTGCGGCCCGAGATCCACATCGCCTCCGACCGGACAATGAGCCTCAACTATCAGCGCAATTCGCCGCTCGGGCCCAATCCCGATCCGGATTGGGTGGAACTCGACAAGGAGACGGTGACGCGCCGCGTGGAAACTCCGGCGTCGACGACGCAGGCGGCAAAGCCGAAGGCAAGCTCGTCCTTCAGCTTCATGACGCCCGGTTCAGCACTCGGCGGCACCACCACGGCCGAAGCTCAAAACCGCGTCGAAACCCGCACGGAAGAAGTCCTGACCCGAGTCGTCGTGACCTATGACCGCTCAACCAGGATCGAGATCGCCGACAGCCTGGTCAAGGCGACGCATGGCGGCGAGACCCTGGTGATGGCCATCGATGGCGCCGACAGGGTGATGCCGCAGGGCACGCTGCCCACCTGGGCGACGCAGAAGCGTCCGGGCGAGAAGATCGTGCTTGCATTCGGCGCCACCGGCTGGGCGGAAGTCGAAGGCGACGAGGTTTCTATCCGCAATCGCTTCTTCGGCTGGGCGAACTTCCTCTTCGACACCAACTCGCCCTTCTTCGGCAAGAGCTATGGCGAGGTCGCCTCGCTCATCATATCTGGCGAGCGCATCGATCCGTCCCGCTCGAACCTCTCGCTTGCCTGGAACAACATCCTCTATAACGCCGAGTGGCAGCATCTGGATGTCTGGACGAAGCTCCTGCAGACCGTCGTCATGGCCTTCGTCGGCACACTCTTTGCATCGCTGATCGCCTTCCCGCTCTGCTTCCTCGCAGCCCGCAACATCACGCCAAGCTTCATGACCAATCAACTGGTCAAGCGTTTCTTCGACTTCCTGCGGTCGGTCGATATGTTCATCTGGGCGCTGTTTTTTACCCGCGCCTTCGGCCCCGGACCGCTTGCCGGTATCTCGGCGATCTTCTTCACCGACACCGGCACGCTCGGGAAGCTCTATTCCGAGGCGCTGGAAAATATCGACGACAAGCAGCGCGAAGGCGTCAAGTCGGTGGGCGCCGCGCCGCTTGCCGTACAGCGCTTCGGCGTGCTGCCGCAGGTGTTGCCGGTCTTTGCCAGCCAGGCGCTTTATTTCTGGGAATCGAACACCCGTTCGGCGACGATCATCGGCGCCGTCGGCGCGGGCGGTATCGGTCTCAAGCTCTGGGAAGCAATGCGCACCAATTCCGATTGGGAAAATGTCGCCTACATGGTGCTTCTGATCTTGCTGGTTGTCTTTATTTTCGACAGCATCTCGAACGCGTGCCGTTCACGCCTGATGGGTCGCAGGGCACATTGACGACAGCCAAGCATTTGCGCGTCCGCCATCATGATGTTGTCATGGAAATCGGCTAGCTGCGCATCGCATCCCGCAAACAATCGACCCGCCTCCCCGGCGGGCCGGTCGCTACAAGAAAGTGAAGACCGTGCGTTATGCAATCTACTTCGCGCCGCCGGCGGACGACCGGCTGTCGCAGACCGCGTCCCGTTGGCTTGGCCGTGACGCCTTTACCGGCCAGGATCTTGCTCTTCCGACGATCGCCGGGATCGACGAAGCGACGCAACGCACACTGACAGCAGACCCGCGACGCTACGGTTTTCACGGAACGCTGAAGGCTCCCTTCGAGCTTGCCGAGGGCCGCGACGAAGACGAACTCCTCAGCATCTTTGAATGCTTCGCCGCTGACCTCGATCCCTTCGAAATCCCTGAAATCGTCCTGCACCAGCTCGGCCCGTTCTTCGCCCTGGTACCGTCCGCTCTCTCTGCCGAACTGCAGGATCTGGCCGAAGATGCCGTTTACCGCTTCGACCCGTTCCGCGCGCCGCTGTCGGAGGCGGACTTCGCCCGGCGCAAGCCGGAGAGCCTCCCGGAACGCCAGAGGCGCTACCTGAGGGAATGGGGCTATCCCTATGTATTCGAAGAATTTCAGTTCCATCTGACTTTGACCGGTCCGGTGCCCACCGAAACCAGCGGCGTCATGCGATCGGCGCTCGCATCCACCTTTGCCGAACATATCGGCAGACCGCTTCACGTGACGTCAGTCGCGCTCTTCGTCGAACCGGAGCGCGGCGCCCCCTTTACTGTCCGCTCCCTGCTGCCGCTCGGCAGCGACACCCAACGAAAGATTGCATGAGATGAGCAAAGAACAGGTTTTGACCAACGCCCGCATCGTCCTCGAGGACAGTATCCTCGACGGCTCGGTGCTGATCCGCGACGGCAAGATTGCCGATATCTCCGGGGGGACGGTCGCCAGCGGCGAGGACTTCGAAGGCGACTACCTTATTCCCGGCCTCATCGAACTGCACACCGATCACCTTGAGGCCCACTATTCGCCGCGCCCGGGCGTGCGCTGGCTGAAGATCGCGGCGATCCAGGCGCACGACGCGCAGGTCGTCACCTCGGGCATCACCACGGTCTTCGACTGCCTGCGGCTCGGCTCCGACGAAGACGGCGGTTTCCAGAAGGGTGAGATGCGCAGCATGGCCGACGCCCTCGCGCAGGCCAAGGAAGAAGGTCGGCTGCGCGCCGACCACTTGATCCACCTGCGCTGCGAGGTCTCGACCTCCGACGTGCTCGATCACTACGAGGACTTCCGGAACGACCCACAGGTCAAGCTCGTCTCGCTGATGGACCACGCGCCCGGCCAGCGTCAGTTCCAGACGATGGACCAGTACACGCTCTACTACAAATCCAAGCGCGGCCTTTCCGACGCGGAATTCGCCCGCTTCGTCGAGCGTCAGCAGGCGCTTTCGGCGAAATATGCCGGCCCGCATCGCACTGCGCTGGCGGAGGCCTGCGCCGCCCGCGGCATCACGATTGCCAGCCATGACGACGCGACCGTCGACCACGTCGAAGAATCGGTCGGCTTCGGCATCAAGCTTGCCGAATTCCCGACGAGCTTCGAAGCGGCGGAAGCCTCACACCGCGCGGGTTTGAGCGTTCTCATGGGTGCGCCGAACATCGTGCGCGGCAAGTCGCACTCCGGCAACATCGCCGCCCGAGACCTGGCGGAGCGTGGCGTTCTCGACGTGCTGTCGTCGGACTATGTGCCCTTCAGCCTGATCCACGCGCCCTTCGTTCTTTCCGACGAAGTCGAAGCCATCGACCTGCCGAAGGCGATCGCGATGGTGACCTCGACACCGGCCCGTACCGTCGGCCTTGACGACCGCGGCCGCGTCGCAGTCGGCCTGCGCGCAGACATCGCCCGCGTCCACCGCAGGCAAGGCATTCCGGTCGTGCGCTCCGTCTGGCGCGAAGGACGGCGTGTCGCATGAGCGCGAGCGAACAGGGTGCAGGCGCACTCGTCGTCGTCGTCGGACCGAGCGGTGCGGGCAAGGACAGCGTCATGGGCTTTGCCGCCCGGCATTTTGCCGACTGTCACGACGTGCATTTCGTCCGGCGCGTCATCACCCGCCCGTCGGATGCCGGCGGAGAGGTGCATGAAAGCGTCTCGGAAGACGAATTCGTCGACATGCAGAAGGACGGCGCCTTCGCCGTCTTCTGGGACGCGCATGGCCTCAAATACGGCATCCCCTCCGTGGTGCTACGGAATGTGCGAAACGGCATGACCGCTATCGTCAACGGCAGCCGCGGTGCCTTGCCGGCGTTCCGGGAAGCGTTTGGCGACATCGCCGTCGTCGTGATCACCGCCGAGGCACCGGTTCTGGCCAAGCGGCTTGCAGAACGCGGCCGCGAGAGCGAGGAAGAAGTCCTGCGACGGCTGAGCCGCCAGGCCCCCGATGTCACGTCGGGGCCCGGCGTGAGCGTCATCGACAATAGCGGCAGGCTCGACATCGCCGGCACCCGCTTCGTCGACCTGGTGGAACGATTGCGCATCAAGGCGGACCACGCCGCCTGACGGGGGCGAGCGGTACCGTCGGCTTCGCCTCTCGAATCGACATGGCAGGGCTTTCGGCCGGATATCTTTCCTGACGATCGATTGACGCGAGCCCCGGAATTCCGGTTTCGGGGCTTTTTTGCGTTCTCGCGCTTCGGAAGCACATCGCACAGAAGTTGCTCACAGAATCAATTTGTTGAAGCCGCTTGCTCATGTTTTTGAACAGCGCCGCGCCTCTTTTCTTCGCCTTTCCGCCCTGTCCTTTTCCTCCCGCCACACGATTTTCCTCTTGTGGAGCGAATTAATATGTATATACATTATATCCAGTGGAGGCGACCTCATGAACGATATCTCGACCCGCAAGCAGGCATCCGGCGTTTGGCGCAACACGCGCCTTGTGACGCTGAGCGAAGCCGCCGAAGGACTTGGGCTTGTCGAGAATGCGGCCGTTGCTGTCGTCGATGGGCGGATCGCTTTTGCGGGTCCCGATCGCGATCTGCCGGCCAACCTCGCAGGCCGCCTCGAAGCGGTTGACTGCGAAGGCCGCGTCTTGACGCCGGCCCTCATCGATTGCCATACGCATCTCGTGCACGGCGGCAACCGCGCCCGCGAGTTCCAAATGCGGCTCGAAGGCGCCACCTATGAAGAGATCGCACGGGCCGGCGGTGGCATCGTTTCCTCGGTGAAAGCGACCAATGCGCTGAGCGTCGACCAACTCGTGGAAAGCGCTCTGCCACGGCTCGACACGCTTCTTTCCGAAGGTGTTTCGACGGTCGAAATCAAGTCCGGTTACGGGCTCAATGTGACGGCTGAGCTCAACATGCTGCGCGCCGCCCGCAAGCTGGAAACGCTCCGCCCGGTCCGCGTCGTCACCAGCTACCTCGCCGCGCATGCGACGCCCGCAGACTACAAGGGCCGCAACGGCGACTACATCACCGCTGTCGTGCTGCCCGGCCTCGATGCAGCGCACGCCGAAGGGCTGGTCGATGCGGTCGACGGTTTCTGCGAGGGCATTGCCTTCTCGACCGCCCAGATCGCCCGTGTCTTCGACCGCGCCAAGGCACTGGGCCTGCCGGTCAAGCTGCACGCAGAACAGCTTTCCAATCTCGGCGGTGCGAAGCTCGCGGCATCCTATGGTGCGCTCTCGGCCGACCATCTCGAATATCTCGACGCCGAAGGCGCAGCAGCCCTTGCCAAATCAGGCACGGTTGCCGTGCTGCTCCCCGGTGCGTTCTATGCACTCCGCGAAGAGCGCCTACCGCCGGTTCAGGCGCTGCGCGACGCCGGCGCACGGATCGCGATCGCCACCGATTGCAACCCCGGCACTTCGCCGCTGACCTCGCTGCTTCTCACCATGAACATGTCGGCGACGTTCTTCCGGCTGACGGTAGCCGAATGCCTGGCCGGCACAACGCGCGAAGCCGCGCGCGCCCTCGGCCTGCTCGCGGAGACCGGAACCATCGAGGTCGGCAAGTCGGCCGATCTCGCGCTCTGGAACATCGAGGATCCCGCCGAGCTCGTCTACCGCATCGGCTTCAACCCACTTCATGAACGCATCTTCAGAGGGCAAAGGATCGGTCAATGACCATCATTCTACATCCGGGCTCCGTGCCCCTTCGCGACCTCGAAACCATCTACTGGACCGGAGAGCCGGCTCGTCTGGACCCGTCCTTTGACGCCGGAATCAAGAAGGCGGCCGGCCGCATCGCCGAAATCGTCGCCGGCAATGCCCCGGTCTACGGCATCAACACCGGGTTCGGCAAACTCGCCTCGATCAAGATCGACAGCGCCGATGTCGCGACGCTTCAGCGCAATCTGATCCTGTCGCATTGCTGCGGCGTGGGCGAGCCGCTTGCCGAAAACGTCGTGCGTCTGATCCTGTCGCTGAAGCTCGTTTCGCTCGGTCGCGGCGCCTCCGGCGTCCGTCTCGAACTCGTGCGTCTGATCG
The DNA here is from genome assembly GCF_058792075.1 of Ensifer sp. EB106-03-01-XG145. NCBI lineage: Bacteria > Pseudomonadati > Pseudomonadota > Alphaproteobacteria > Hyphomicrobiales > Rhizobiaceae > Ensifer > Ensifer sp. EB106-03-01-XG145. The sequence goes on from NZ_JBYTEC010000011.1 coordinate 103,019, forward strand.
AAGCCATGCTCGAAAAGGGCGTAGTCCCGGTCATTCCCGAGAAGGGCTCGGTTGGTGCTTCCGGCGACCTCGCCCCGCTCGCCCATATGGCAGCCGTGATGATGGGCCATGGCGAAGCCTTCTTCGAAGGGCGCCGCATGTCCGGCGCCGAGGCGCTTTCCGCCGCTGCCCTGACGCCCGTCGTGCTGGCCGCCAAGGAAGGCTTGGCGCTGATCAACGGCACCCAGACCTCGACGGCGCTGGCGCTTGCCGGTCTCTTCCGCGCCCACCGCGCCGCGCAGGCAGCACTGATCACCGGCGCTATGTCGACCGACGCCGCCATGGGTTCGTCCGCCCCCTTCCATCCCGACATCCACACGCTGCGTGGTCATCGCGGCCAGATCGATACGGCCGCCACATTGCGCACTTTGCTTGCCGGCTCCGCGATCCGCGAAAGCCATATCGAAGGCGACGAGCGCGTACAGGACCCCTATTGCATCCGCTGCCAGCCGCAGGTCGATGGCGCCTGCCTCGATCTCCTGCGCTCGGTCGCGCGCGTGCTCGAGATCGAAGCGAACGCCGTCACCGATAACCCGCTGGTCCTTTCGGACAATTCCGTCGTCTCCGGCGGCAACTTCCACGCCGAACCGGTTGCGTTTGCCGCCGACCAGATCGCGCTGGCCATCTGCGAGATCGGCGCGATCTCGCAGCGCCGCATCGCGCTGCTCGTCGATCCGGCACTCTCCTACGGCCTGCCGGCCTTCCTCGCCAAGAAGCCGGGTCTCAACTCCGGCCTGATGATCGCCGAGGTGACCTCCGCCGCGCTGATGTCGGAGAACAAGCAGCTCTCGCACCCGGCCTCGGTCGACTCGACACCGACTTCGGCCAACCAGGAAGACCACGTTTCGATGGCCTGCCACGGCGCCCGCCGCCTGCTGCAGATGACCGAAAACCTGTTCTCTATCGTCGGCATCGAAGCCCTGACCGCGGTCCAGGGCGTCGAGTTCCGCGCGCCGCTGAAGACGAGCCCCGAGTTGCAGAAGGCAGCCGCGGCACTTCGCGCCGTCTCTCTGACGATCGAGGAAGATCGCTACATGGCCAACGACCTCAAGGCTGCCGGCGATCTCGTCGCCTCGGGCCGCCTGAACGCCGCGATCTCCGCCGGCATCCTGCCTGGCCTGGAGAGCTGAGATGGCGGTCTTCGAAGTCAAAAGGGGAAACTCCCCGGTCATCCTCGGATTTCCGCACACCGGCACTGACGTGCCGGCTGCGATCTGGGATCGGCTCAACGACAACGGCCGGATATTGGCCGATACCGATTGGCATATCCACCAGCTCTATGACGGCCTGCTGCCGGAGGTGACCGTCGTTCGCGCCACCTTCCACCGCTACGTGATCGATGCCAACCGCGATCCCGCGGGCGCCAGCCTCTACCCCGGCCAGAACACGACCGGCCTGATCCCGGAAACGGATTTCGACGGCAAGCCGATCTGGAAGGATGGAGAGGCACCAACCGAAGCCGATATCGCCGAACGCCTCCGGACGTTCCACGCGCCCTATCATGCCGCGCTTGCCGCCGAGATCGAGCGCGTCAAGGCGATCCATAGCGTCGTCGTGCTCTATGACTGCCATTCGATCCGCTCGCACATCCCGTTCCTCTTCGAAGGAAAGCTGCCGGATCTGAACATCGGCACCGACATGGGCAAGACCTGCGCACCGGAAATCGAGAAGGAAACAGCAGAAATCGCTGCTGCAGCAAAAGGTTACAGCAGCATTCTCAATGGTCGCTTCAAGGGTGGATGGACGACCCGCCACTATGGGCGCCCCGAGACTGGCGTGCATGCGATCCAGATGGAACTCGCGCAATCGACCCATCTGGCAGCGGAAGAACCACCCTTCGCGCTCGACGCCGCCCGTTCAGCACTGCTGCGTGAGCCGCTGAAAGCCATTTTGAACCGCATCGAAACCATCGCATTTGACCTCAAGAGACAGACAGGGAGCGAGGCATGACCATGAACAATCCGCGCCACAACATTCGCGACGTGCGCGCCCCCCAGGGCACGACGCTCAACGCCAAGAGCTGGCTGACCGAAGCGCCGCTGCGCATGCTGATGAACAACCTCGATCCGAACGTTGCGGAAAATCCGCACGAACTGGTCGTCTACGGCGGCATCGGCCGAGCGGCGCGCACCTGGGCCGATTTCGACAAGATCGTCGAGACGCTCAAGGACCTCAACGACGACGAAACGCTGATGGTGCAGTCCGGCAAGCCGGTCGGCGTCTTCCGCACCCATAAGGATGCGCCGCGCGTTCTCATCGCCAACTCCAACCTCGTGCCGCATTGGGCGACCTGGGATCATTTCAACGAGCTGGATAAGAAGGGTCTCGCCATGTACGGCCAGATGACCGCCGGCTCGTGGATCTACATCGGCACTCAAGGGATTGTTCAGGGCACCTACGAAACCTTCGTCGAGGCCGGCCGCCAACACTATGGCGGCAACCTCAAGGGCAAATGGGTCCTGACCGGCGGCCTCGGCGGCATGGGCGGCGCCCAGCCGCTCGCAGCCGTCATGGCCGGCGCCTCGTGCCTCGCAGTCGAATGCAACCCGGACTCGATCGACTTCCGCCTGCGGACCCGCTACCTCGACGAGAAGGCCGAGACGCTGGACGAGGCGATGGAGATCATCGCGCGCTGGACGAAAAACGGCGAAGCGAAGTCCGTCGGCCTGCTCGGCAACACCGCTGAAATCCTGCCGGAAATGGTTCGCCGCGGCATCCGCCCCGACATGGTCACCGACCAGACCTCGGCACACGACCCGGTCAACGGCTACCTGCCGAAGGGCTGGACCATGGCCGAGTGGAAGGCCAAGCGCGAAAGCGACCCGAAGGCTGTCGAAAAGGCCGCACGCGCCTCGATGCGCGAGCATGTCGAAGCGATGATCGCCTTTCAGGACATGGGCATCCCGACCTTCGACTACGGCAACAACATCCGCCAGGTCGCCAAGGAAGAGGGCCTTGAAAACGCCTTCGCCTTCCCGGGCTTCGTTCCGGCCTATATCCGCCCGCTGTTTTGCCGCGGCATCGGACCATTCCGCTGGGCGGCTCTCTCCGGCGATCCGGAAGACATCTACAAGACCGACGCCAAGGTCAAGGAACTGCTGCCCGACAACAAGCACCTGCACAACTGGCTGGACATGGCGCGCGAGCGCATCTCGTTCCAGGGTCTCCCGGCACGCATTTGCTGGGTGGGTCTCGGCGACCGCCATCGCCTCGGCCTCGCCTTCAACGAGATGGTCAAGAATGGCGAACTCAAGGCCCCGGTCGTCATCGGCCGCGACCACCTCGACTCCGGCTCGGTCGCCTCGCCGAACCGCGAGACCGAAGCGATGAAGGACGGCTCGGACGCAGTTTCCGACTGGCCGCTGCTGAACGCGCTGCTCAACACAGCCTCGGGTGCGACCTGGGTATCGCTGCACCACGGCGGCGGCGTCGGCATGGGCTTCTCCCAGCATTCGGGCGTCGTCATCTGCGCCGATGGCACGGATGATGCGGCCAAGCGACTTGAGCGCGTGCTCTGGAACGACCCGGCAACCGGCGTCATGCGCCATGCCGATGCGGGCTACGACATCGCTCTTGATTGCGCCAAGGACAAGGGCCTGCGCCTGCCGGGTATCCTCGGCAACTGATACGCTTTCGACTGACATACTCAACGGAAATGCTGATAGGGGCGCCGCAAGGCGCCCCTATCACTTTTTGATGAGACAAGTACCGGGACTGCGTCTTCCTTGCTTCGGCGCCTTGCAACTGTTGATAGCAATGCTAGAAAATAATGATGCCATCGCATTGCTGGCGACGCGTTGCAGAAGATTTCTTTTCGCTCAAGCGAGCGCTGATTGTTTATGAGAAGGCTTCATGTGTAAGGGCAGAAACAAGAGAAGAACCATTAGACTTCCTATGTTTGCCGTGGGGCTTCTTACGAGCGTCTTTATTGCTTCGTCTTCGGTCGCCCAGAACGTGAGTTTCTTCGGCCCTGTTCGCAACGGAGAGCGACATTTTACCGCCTTCCCGGAGTATATCGGCGTCGGAATGAGCCAAGGGGAGACCAACAAGAGGGACGTGGTCTTCTCAACAATTCAAATGCTCGCCATCACTGCCGGAATTGAGGTGCGAGCCCAACCGGGCCTCGGAAGAAACACCATCGGCGTGATATTTAGAAAAGATGTCGTCCAGAATGGCCGGGTCGACGTTCGCAAAATTGAAGATTTCGGCTTCGACCCCTACTACAGCAAATTGCTCAACGACACCGCAGGAAGCGGCGCAGGAAACTGCGCCTCCGCCGTGAACTATTCTGCGGAAGGGCGGTTTGACCGCGCCGTCGTCGTTGCAAACAGCGATGTCCCCGATCAGGAATTGGCGACCTGCGTGGCTCAGGCCCAGGCGCATGCGCTGGGGATAGCCACCTTTAACTCCAGCAAGGCCGACTTCTCGCGCTTCTTCGCGAGGATTATGATCCTCGTCGATCAGAAGAAGAGATGTCTCCAAGACAACCAAACCACATTGACCTGCAAATTTGTCGATGAGCCCTGGGACTAACCGCTCTCCGAAACCTACACATACCTAACCGTAGCTGATTAAAGCTATGCGGCGAGGTTGCTGTTCGGTTCCTGCTTCGCCGAGGCCCGTTTCACGCGGGGCTTGCGCACCACGCCAGAGCGTTCCTCTCCACAGGCTGACACCGCAGAGCTTGCGGCCAGATGTTCGAGATTATGGGCGGCGTTGCGGTCGCGATAGACCTCATGCCCACAGGTGTCGCAATGATAGGTCCGCTGCGACAGCGCCAGTTCGGCCTTGACCGAACCGCAACAAGAACAGGTCTTGCTCGATGGAAACCAGCGATCCGCGACCACGACGGTCGCGCCATAGAACCGGGCCTTGTAGTCGAGTTGGCGGCGGAACTCGAAGAATCCGCCGTCCATCATCGACCGGGCGAGGTGGCGATTGCGCACCATTCCGCGTACGTTCAGGTCCTCGATGCCGATGAGGCGATAGGTCTTCGCCAACAGGGTCGTCGTCTTGTGGGTGGCGTCACGGCGGATGGCGGCGATGCGGCTGTGCAGCCGCGCCAGCTTCGCCTTTGCCTTGCGCCGGTTGGCAGAGTCTTTCCGCTTGCGGGACAGTGCCCGGCTTGTCCGGCGCAACCGCCCCAGCAATGCCGTGTGGGCCTTCGGACCGGGGATCGGATCGCCCTGGCTCAACGTCGCCAGCGTCGTCACGCCCAGATCGACGCCAACGGCGTCATGCGGTCGCTCGACCGGCTTGATGTCGTTGGTCTCGACCATGATGCTGGCGACCCAGCGGTCAGCCTCCCGACTGACGGTGACACGCTTGAGCTTGCCGGTGAAGCGCACGGCCTCGCGCATCCGTACCCAGCCCACGACCGGCAGCTTGATCCGCTGGCTATCCACCCGGAAGGTTCCGGCCTCGTTGGCGGCGCAGAAGCTGTCCCGGACACCCTTCTTCTTGAACCGGGGATAGCGGCCCCGCTTCTCGAAGAACGACCGGAAGCCTGCGCCAAGGTCGATGATAGCTTCCTGCACGGCGCACTTGGTTACGTCGAACATCCACGGGAATTGCTCCCGCTTGAGGCTGTTCAACTGGCGACGAAGTGCGGCGTCGGAGGGCTGCGGCAACGATGGATCGTCACGTCGCGCCGCGTACTGGCGCTGCCACTCGGCCAGCGCCCAGTTCCACGCCAAGCGCGCCACGCCGGATGCGCGGGCGAAATAGGTCCGCTGCTTGTCGGTCGAGTCCAGCGCGATGCGGTGCGCGATCAGCATGGCGCGGACGCTTCGACGGCCCGACGGACACCATCTAGCAGCTTCTGGTTCCGGTGCGAACGCGAGCCATAGAGTCGGGCCGAGAACACCGTGATGATCTCCAGCACGTCCTTGGCGAGGTCTTCCTCGAAGGGCGTAACCTCGCCCTGATTGAGGATCACCACCTCGACGTTCTTCGCCTCGCAGATCGCGGACACCAATTCCGCGCCGAAGCGCAGCAGCCGGTCCTTGTGAGCAATCACCAGCCGCCCGACCTGACCGTCAATGATGGCGTCCAGCAGCCGCTTAAGGCCCTTCTTGCGGGAGTTCATCCCCGAACCAAGGTCAGCGATAACCTCGAACATCCAGCCTTGCCGGGCGCAATACAGTTCCAGAACCTGCGTCTGGCGCGCGAGGTCGTCCTTCTGCTCATGGCTGGACACACGGGCATAGGCGACGGTCTTGCGGCTCGACTGCTGTGCCGCCCGAAAGCGTTCCGGCAGGAGCTTCGCCAGGTCATACCGACGATGCCCACCCGCCGTATGCTCCGCCAACAACCGGCCTTCTGCCTCCCAGCGCCGCAGCGTCGTGATCGACACCCCCAGCGCCTGAGCCGCTTCGCCTATGCTGACCAACCTCTCCATTTTGGAAAGTGTGATTCAGGTATGGATAGATTTCAAGCGAACTGTTTCAACCCGGTTCGCGGCTGACCGTCCTCTTTCCTTTTCTATCGCCATCGAGCGCCAGCAGCAGCAACAACCCGGCAAATCCTGCAACACCACCGAGCAGCGCCGTTCCGGAATAGTTGCTGATCCGGGTGCCGAGCGCAAAAAGCCCGGCGCAAAGCCCGCCGCTCAGGAAAAGGTTCACGGCGATCAGTGAGCTTCCCAAGCCCGGCCGATCGGTAATCAGGTCCTGAAGGTAGCTGATCGGGATGGTGATCAGCGCCGCTGCACCGAAGGCGCTGATGAGCGTGAGCGCGTAGATCTGCCACGTGGCCGTGGAAAAGCCGAGCAGCACCATATAGCCGATGTAGATGGCCGTCCCCAGCGCCAGCGCCTTGAACGGCACCAGGCTCAACTGGATGCGCGCCCAGACGAAAATGAAGACGACTTCCAGGAAAGCAACGATGCCGACGATGATGCCGATATCGGTGACGCTACCGCCGATCTCATCCGTCATGATCAGCGGCAGCACGGCGGCATTGACGTGCAGGCTCGACGTGATCGTCGCAACGGCGATCACCCGCAGGAAGATGCGCGGCGTCAGGATCTCTCGGAACGACGTCCAGTAGGACAGCCGCTTGCCGAGCGACGGATCGGCGCCGCCTTCATTGGGCAACGAAAAATAGACGATCAGCAGGTTGGCGAGGCAACCAAGGCAGGCCAGCAGATAGGCCGGCAGCATGCTTTCGCCGCCTGCCAGCGCGAAGCCGACCAGCCCGGGCACCAGAACCCAGGACACCGATATGGCCGCGCGCGCGCCGGTCGTCAGCGACGCGGCGTCATGCCCGCTCATCCGCCGGGCGATGCTGCGCACATTGGCAAAGAGCAGCGTGTAGAGCGCGCCATAAATCGGCAGCAGCAAGAGGACGCTGACGACGAAGCTCGTCTGGTAAGGCAGCATATAAACGATGCCGTAGCCCACAACGCCGAACAGGATCGCCGTCGACATCAGCACGCGATAATTGCCGACGCGGTCCGCCAGGATACCGATCGAGACGCTGACGATGACATTCACGGTCGAAGCAAGAAGGATCAGCAGCGAGTAGATGGCGTCGCTGAGACCCAGTTCGTTGATGCCGACAACGGACTGATAGGGCGAGGTGGCAGCGCCGGCGAAGCCGAACAGGAAGATTGCCAGCATGCTGATCCGCATGGCCGGGTTGCGCATGGCGCTAAGTATGGTGGAAGTCATGCTAGAACGTGTCCGCGAAGCGCGTGAAGGGCACCTGATGGCTCCTTAAATCGGGACCGAGTTAAGGACAAACATGCAGCAACTTAAAGCGTTACAGCGACCTGACGCGTCTTGAACGACGTGCGGCGCCGCAGAGGAGGGCCTACCCGAAAATTCGGGTAGGAAAAATGCAGATAGTAAAGCCTCAGTCGCCGCTCGACCAACGGGACGAGAAGCGGGCGACAGGCTCGAAGGCAAAGTCCTGGTCGAACGGATAAGCAGGCCGCTGACGGCGCAAGCTCACAAGGCCGGCGATGCCTTGATTGACGACGCCTTCGGTCAAAGCCATCAGATTGGGATTGGCGATCGGCGCGAGTTCAGGCGAGAGGTAACCCGACTTGACGACGAGCAGCCGCACGGCTTCAGGATCGAGACCGAGCCGACGGAAATCCTCGATATCGTGATAGGGCCTGCGGCGCGCGGCAATAACAATATCGATGGCGCCGACGCGCACCACCGCCTGCCGCTCACGCTCCAGACCGGAATTGTCGAGCCTGACGACCTCCACCAACATTTCGGCGCAGGGGCTTGCCGGGTCGAGGCTACCGCCGATCTTGAGCATCAGCGTTTCGCCGGCACCGGCAGCAAAGCAGGCTTCCACCGCGGGGCGATCGGTGATGCCGGCGATCAGGGCGCCGCGCCAACCGCGTGCCAGCAGCGCCTTCAGCACATCGGCTCGGTCGCCGACACCGCCGCCGGTCGGATTGTCGCCGGAGTCGGCGAGGATGATCGGCGTCGTCGTCGCCCGTTCGGCGATATCCAGCATCTCGTTGAGCGGTCCGGTCACCGGGCCAAAGCGAAAGTTGCTGCGCTCGGCCCAGTAGCCCGCGGCAATCTCTTCGGCCGCCCGCTTGGCGGCAGGCTTATCGGTGGCGGTCACGACCGCGCAGGCGGTCGCCCGAGGCTCGTCGGCCCAGACGTAGCCGACCATCAGGTTGGCGTCGAGAATGCCTGGCCGCCTATCGATCTCCGGCAGTTGAGCGTAGAGCGATTTCGCCGGCTCGTCTTCGGTCGAGGTGCATTCGCCGGGCAGAAGCACCGGAACCGGCGCCCATGCAATACCCGGACGCGTTCCGTCTCTGAGCGCCGAGACGAGCATCGACCAGGCGCGGGTCATGGTTTCCGGCGTGTCGATATGCGGCGCGGTGCGATAGGCTGCAAAGATGTCGAGCTGATCGATGATCCTCTGGCTGACATTGCCGTGCAGGTCGTAGCTTGCGGCAATCGGGCAATCTGGGCCGACGACGGCACGGGCGGCCGAAATCCAGTCGCCCTCGGTGTCGTCCATGCCGTCGACCTTGATCGCGCCATGCATGGCGAGATAGAGCCCGTCGATCGGCAGGGCCGCACGGAGTCCCTCGAGAAACTCTGCCTTGAATGCGTCGTAGACCCCTCGCGATACGGGACCGCCGGGTACGGCGCGTGCGTGCAGTAGCGGCAGATGCTCGACGTCCTCGGCTTTCATGAAGCTGAAGTATTCGGCCTCCAGCAACGCCTGCCCGCGTAGCACGCGAAAGTCCTCTTCCGTCATCAGGACGGGCGAATAGGTGCTGCATTCAGTGTGGATGCCACCAACGGCGATGCGCATGGGCTTTCCTCTTAGAGATTGGGGCTGAGCGGAGCGATGGCCGCGAAGCGCAGCCAGTCCTTCGCCGCCTTCGGTGTCCAGGCCGCCTCGGCAATCGCCGGAAGCCGCGGGAAGACAAGGCGGTTGAAATAGCTGCGGGAGAGGTAATGCTCAGACCAGATGCAGGCCTGGACGCCCTTAAGGCGCGGCTTCAGATCCTCGGGGAACTCACCCTCAGCCTCATAGCCATAGGTATGCGCCGGCGTCGCGGTCCCGGCCCAGCTGGCGCCCGGTTCCTGCCACGCATCGGCCTGCGCCATGTCGAGATAATAGGCCTGTCCGGGAGTCATCACCACGTCATAACCTTCGCGTGCCAGTTCGATGCCGACCTCCGGCCGCTCCCAGGCCATCAGCAGCGTATCTTCGGTCGAGACACCGCCGCCATGCGCCACCTCGTTCCAACCGGCGAGCTTGCGGCCACGCGCCGTCAGCATCTGTTTCACCCGCTTCAGGAAATAGGACTGCAGCGCGAAGGTGCCGGAAATGCCCTCCTGCTCCATCAGCGTCTTGGCAAGCGGAGAAGCGAGCCACGAGCCGTTCGCCACTTCGTCGCCGCCGATATGGAGATACTTGCTCGGGAAGAGCTCGACCATCTCATCGAAGACTTTCTCGAGGAACTCATAGGTGAAGGCGACGGCCGGGTTGAGCGCATTGTTCGGATAACCTTGCACCGAGTGGTAACTCTCCGGCGCCTCCTGGCCATCGGAGAGATCCGGCAGAGCGACGAGCGTCGCCGCACTGTGTCCGGGAATGTCGATCTCCGGCACGACATCGATGTGAAGTGCGCTTGCCTGCGCGACGATCGCCTTGACGTCAGCCTGGCTGTAGAAGCCGCCGACGGGTTCTGCACCATTGCCGAGCTGCGGCAGCAGCGCCTCATCTGGGCCGCGCAGCACACCAAGCGTCGTCAGCTCCGGAAACGCCTTGATCTCCAGGCGCCACGCCTCGTCGTCCGTCAGGTGCCAGTGGAAGATGTTGAGCTTGAACCAGGCGAGGATATCGATCAGCCGCGCCACATCGGTGGCCGGATAAAACTGGCGGGATACATCGAGATGGCAGCCGCGCCAGCCGTAGCGAGGCTTGTCCGAGATTGTACCGCTCGTCGGGAAGCGGAATTTGCCGGGATGATTGCGCGCTCCGTCCAGAAGCTGGGCAAGGCTGGTCAAGCCATATTGCCGGCCGGCGCTGCCGCCGTAGCCCAGGCGAATTTCGGTTTCGGAGAATTCAAGGCGATAGGCTTCTGCCGCCAACCCGGCATCCGCCGTGAAGACGACCGGCCGCCCCTGCTTCGACGTCGCAAGGCTGAAGGGCGCATGCGCCGCAGGGAACAATCGATGGAACATCGACAGCACGGTAGCAACCGCCGCAATCTCGTCTTGCCCGGCCCCAGCGGCCGGATAGAGAACGACCGGGAAACCAGTTCCAGCCCAAAGCTCGAGCATCGCCGGCCAAGGCTGCAGCGCATAGGGCTGGTCGAGTTCACCTTCCGGCAACCGCACCGGCGGCGGCTCGCTGACGGCGTTCTCAAGAAGCAAATCCGAGACGGCGACCGGGACGTGGCGGCCATCGGCAAGCGTCAGATAGGCGGACTTGGCTCCGTCGGTGCAATGGCGTGCATTGCGATGCAGGCCGCTGACGGTGAAGGTCCAGCTTCCGCCGTTGTCGATCGTCAAACCCTCGGGCGGCGCAAACTCATGAAAATTGGCGTTGCGACGCAGGAACACCGCATTCTCGCAGGCCTTGGGATCAATGACCCGCGTGAGCGACGTATAGACGATCCTGAAACCGGACAGCGGCGAGCCGGAGAAATTGAACAGCGTGAAGGTGAACCGACCAAAGGGCCCGCCATCCGGCTGCCAAGACGCCTCGAGACGATAGGAAACCGGCTGCATGCTCTTCCTCCAAATGCAGTGTCAGTAGTGGCTTGATTGTGAAAACGTGCGGGCCAGTTCCGCCTGGCCGGCAGTGAGCCCGCAATCGACAGGCAGGCAGACGCCCGAAATGGCCGCAGCGAGCGGTCCCGCCAGGAAATGCACCGCATTGGCGACATCATCAGGGTTGACGATCCGCTGCAGCGGATACCAGCGACGTGCCTCCTCGAAGACATCCGGGTTTGACGCCGCCCTCGCCTCCCAGGCCTGGGTGCGCACTGTGCCGGGAGCAACGGCATTCGAGCGAATGCCGAACTTGCCGTATTCCACTGCGATGAGCCGCGTCAGATGCAGGAGGCCCGCTTTTGCCGCGCTATAGGCCGGGTGGCCGAAGACGTTCATGCCGTTGACCGAGGCAATATTGATCACCGATCCGCGGGTCTCTTTCAGCATATCCTCGACGGCGCGGAAGCACAGGAAGGCCGCTTCCAGATTCAGCGCATTGTCCATGCGCCAGATCTCCGGTGTCGTATCGTGCAGGCTGACGGCACGGGCCGCGCCGGCATTGTTGACGAGCGTGCGCACCGCTCCCCTTTCCTTTGCCGTCGCGGCCATCGCTGCAACGCTTGTCGCGTCGGTCACGTCGCAGGCAACGGCCACGAAGCGGTTGTCATCACCGAGCATGCGCGCCGCCCGTTCAGCGGCGTCCGCGTCGATGTCGACGAGCAGGATCAAATCGTGATCGTCGGAAAGCTTGCGCGCGATAGCGCGGCCGATATCGCCGGCTGCACCGGTTACGATCGCGAGGGATTGCGTCATGCGCTGACCTTTCGCGGCACGTCAGTCTCCGAGAAGCTGGCGATCGTCACCGTCGCGGTGCGTGACCAGCTGCTGCTTGATGCGCCGAAGTGTGGTCGTCGCCTGGGGCTGCACCCGGTAGGCGACGAGGCTGGAGAGGATATCGAGCAGCGCCAGATAGGCGATGCGGGTGGAAGTGGGGCGGTAGATATTGTTGCCCTCGGGCAGATCGACCGGCACGGTGATGCTGGCGGCGGCCGCCACCGGACTGCCGCTCTGTGTCAGCGCGATGGTCGGCACCTTCAGTTCGCGGGCGAGCGTAAAAGCGCGCACGAGCTCGGCGTTGCGGCCGGAGAAGGACGAGCCGATGAGCACGTCGGTCGGCCGCGCCGCCGCCGTCATCATCAGCTGCATGCTGTGATCGGAGCTGGAGGTGATGCGAAGACCATAGCGGAACAGCCGGTTCTGCAACTCGCCGGCAATCATCGAGGAATTACCACCGGAACCGAAGGCGTAGATCATTTCCGCTGCGGCGATCCGCTCGACCGCCTGCTCGATCGCCGCCAGGTCAAGCGAGCGATGCAACAGAAACAACGCGTTCTGCGACTTGGTGATGATGTCCTGGGCGACGTCACCGGTCTCGCGGCTCTTCGGCTCCGGCTTCAGGTAGCGCATGCCGATATAGGCGGTGCGGGCAAGCTGCACCTTGAAATCGGAGAAGCTGTCGCAGCCGAGCCTTCGACAGAAGCGGGTGACGGTGGGCGGCGACACGTCCGCCTTGCTCGCCAATTCGATGATGGAGGCGTTCACCGCAAACTCGAAATCATTCAGGAGAATGTCGGCAATGCGGTTTTCCGATTGGGAGAGCCGCCCTTTTTCTTCCTGTAGTGTCGCGAAGATGTCCATCGCCCGCTTGCGCCTTGCTTCAGATCATGAATGGGAGCGGGATGCGGGCGGAAAACCGCATACACTTTTCCTCATCCCGCTCTAAGATCAGCCTTCCTTCGGCTTATAGGCGACGCAGTCGATCTCGACCTTGCAATCGACCATCATCGACGACTGGACGCAGGCCCGCGCCGGCGGATGAGCACCGAAATACTCTTGGTAGATCTTGTTGAATGTCCAGAAATCACGCGGATCGTCGAGCCAGACACCACAACGAACCACATGCTGCGGACCGTAGCCGGCTTCGGTCAGGATGGCCAGCACGTTGGCAATCGTCTTGTGGGTTTGCGGGATAATCCCACCCTCGATGATCTCGCCGTTTTCCATGGCAACCTGGCCGGAAACATAAAGCCAACCGTCCGCTTCGACCGCGCGTGCGAACGGCAAGGGCTTACCGCCAGCACCAACCTGTTCCGCACCATATCTCTTGATGGTCATGTCAGCCTTCGTGCAAATTATTTTCTTTGATCGTTGACAAGTGACCATAGAAAGCTGAATTTGACTAGCGAAAAACACCATTCATGAAAAGAATTTCAATCCAGGGCGCGAATATGCGGGATCCTTTCCTCAATCCATTCCCCTCCTCCGACACGGCACGCCACTCGATCTGGGAGATGCTCGTCTCGCGCGACATTACCGCCTTCCTGGCCGCAGACTGGTCGATGGTCGCAGGTGATTTCGTCGAGAACGGCTTCATCGGCATCGACGGCCGCCGCGAAACCAATCCCGACAATTGGCGGCTGACCTTCCCGTCGCTTGCGGCCTATCGCGAAGAGTGGCTGCGCCAGGCTAACGACTTTGCGACGCAGAGCTTCGCCGAAGATCCGCGCAATGCGATCTTCACGACGACGACTCTCGAAGACATCGAGATCAACGGCGACCAGGCGCTGGCGCGCAAGAAATTCGATGGCAGCCTCAAGAAGTCGGACGGCAGCGTCGACATCCTGAAATGGCAGACCGTCTATTATTGCCGCCTGCACGAGGGACGCTGGAAGATTGCCGGCTTCACCGGCTACCTGCCGAACCCGATGGGGCCGGCCTGAAAGACGCGATAGAAAAGGCAATGGCATTGCGGATCTTCACAGCGGCGCTTGCGACCGAAACCAACACCTTCTCCCCGATCTGCATCGACCGCCGGGCCTTTGAAGCCTCGCTCTACGCGCCGCCGGGAGAACACCCGGAAACACCGACGCTCTGCACCGCGCCGATCACGGTCGGCCGCCGCGTCGCCGCGGAGAAGGGCTGGCAACTGATCGAGGGCACCGCGACCTGGGCGGACCCGGCTGGCCTCGTCAACCGGGAGACATACGAAGGCCTGCGTGACGAAATCCTCGACCAGCTACGCGCTGCCATGCCCATCGACGCCGTAGTGCTCGGCCTGCATGGCGCCATGGTCGCGGACGGCTACGAAGATCCCGAGGGTGACCTGCTAACGCGCGTCCGGGAGATCGTTGGCCCCGACATCCTCGTCTGCGCCGAACTCGACCCCCATAGCCACCTGACGGCCAAGCGCGCAGCCGCCTCGAACTTCTTCGTCTACTTCAAGGAGTTTCCGCACACCGACTTCGTCGACCGTGCCGAAGATCTCTGGCGCATCGTCGTCGATACACTGGACGGGCGTGTCACGCCCCTCATGTCGATCTTCGACTGCCGGATGATCGACGTATACCCGACCTCACGCGATCCGATGCGCTCCTTCGTCGACAAGCTGATGCGGATTGAAAGAGAAGACGCGGATGTTCTTTCGCTCTCCGTGATCCACGGCTTCATGGCGGGCGACGTTCCGGAAATGGGCACCAAGTTGCTTGCCGTCACCAACGGCAAAAGGGAGAAGGGCGCAAACCTCGCGCGGGAACTGGGTCTCGAACTCTTTTCCCACCGCGGAACCTTCATCATGCCGCAGATCGACGAGAAGCAGGCCGTTTCCGAGGCACTCGCTGCATCGAAGGGGCCTGTCGTGATCGCCGATGTCTGGGACAATCCAGGCGGCGGCACCGCCGGCGACGCAACGGTGCTTCTCGAAGAGCTTCTGGCGCGCGACGCAACCGACGTTGCGGTCGGGACGATCTGGGATCCGATGGCAGTGCAGATCTGCATGGCCGCCGGCGAAGGCGCCGAGATCCCGCTGCGCTTCGGCGCCAAGTCGGCTCCCGGAACCGGTCATCCGATCGATGGCACGGTCAGGGTGGTCAAGCTGGTGCGCGACGCAGAGATGCGCTTCGGCGAGAGTTTCGCCCCGTTCGGCGATGCCGCCCATATCGTCTTCAACGGCATCGACATCATCCTCAATTCGACGCGCGCGCAGAGCTTCGATCCGAGCCTCTTCTCGGTGATGGGCATCGACCCGAAGACCAAGAAAATCCTGGTCATCAAGTCGACCAATCACTTCTACGCCTCGTTCTCGAAAATCGCGTCCGAGATCCTCTATTGCTCGGCCGGCACGCCCTATCCGAACAACCCTGCGAAGACCGACTACAAGCGGGCACCGAAGAACATCTGGCCGAAGGTCGCCGATCCGCACGCAGAAGGGAACGGCCGGAACCGCGCCTAGAGTGCGGTCATCGCGTCTCGCCGACACCGGGTACGTCGGGCCTAGTACGCAGACAAAAGAGACCGCTGCCTTTCGCAAGACAGCGGTCTTTTTCCTTGGTCCTGAACGATCAGGCAGCCGCCGGATCGAGCACGCCCATGTCGATGTCGGTCAGTTCGACGCGACGTTCGAGCGCAAGGCCCGCCTCGTCGAACAGGTGGCAATCCGCAACCCTGATACCGGTCTGGATCGTCTCCTCCGGCCGGATCGCGGCCGTTCCCGGCAACATGGCGCAGTAGTTCTCGCCTTCGCCCCCAATGGCCGCATAGGCGACCGTATGGGCGCCGAGGCGTTCGATGACCGTTGGCGTGACTTTGAGGGTCACGTCTCCGGTTCCGAGCGTGATATGCTCCGGCCGAACACCAAGCGTCAGTGTCCGCCCGGCAAGGCCGCTCTGCGGGTTGACGGGAATGACCACCGTCTGACCCTTGTAGTCGACCTCGACGCCGGCGTCGCTGACGCCTTTGCAGGTGACCGGCAGGAAGTTCATCTTCGGATTGCCGATGAAGCCGGCAACGAAGGTATTGGCTGGCTTATGATAGAGCTCGAGCGGGGCGCCCGTCTGGGCGATCTGCCCGGCATTGAGGACGACGATCCGGTCCGCCATCGTCATCGCCTCGACTTGGTCGTGCGTGACGTAGATCATCGTTGCCTGCAATTGCCGGTGCAGTTTCGCCAGTTCGATGCGCATGTCCGCCCGAAGCGCCGCGTCGAGGTTCGAAAGTGGCTCGTCGAAGAGGAAGATCTTCGGCTCGCGCACGATCGCTCGCCCGATCGCGACACGCTGACGCTGGCCTCCGGAAAGCATCCCGGGCTTCTGCTGCAGGCGCTGATCAAGGTGCAGGATGCGTGCTGCATGCTCCACCTTCGCCTTCAACTTCTCCTCGGCCATTTTTTCCACGCGAAGCGGAAAGGCGATGTTCTCGAAGACGGTCATGTGCGGATAGAGCGCGTAGGACTGGAAGACCATGGCGATACCACGCTTGACCGGCGGCAGGTCGTTGACGCGTTTGCCCTCGATCAGGATGTCCCCCGAGCTGGCCTCATCGAGACCGGCTATCATCCTGAGCAAGGTCGACTTGCCGCAACCGGAGGGCCCGACGAAAACGACGAACTCACCGTTCCTGACTTCGAGATCGATGCCTTTCAGCACCTCGAAAGTCCCGTAGAATTTCTGAATCCGATTGAGATTGAGCTGTCCCAAGAAACTGTCTCCGGCCACCGGCGAGAAGCGGCTCATTTATAGCAGAGTTAGGTGGGGCCGCGAACCGATCCCATCGGCGCGCGACCCCGGTGGCCTTACTTGTATTCTTCGAGGTCCGCGGCCGCCTTCTTCAAGGCGTCGGCCGGCTCGGCCTTGCCGGTCACGACCGACTGGACCATCTCGATGATGACGTTCTGGAAGCCCTTGTAGTCGGTAAAGAGCGGTTCCGGACCACCATAGGTGATGCCGTCGATGAACGGCTTCCAGTAGGGATCCTTCTTGACGAACTCGTCGACCATCGGCGACGGACGCAGCGGCGTCAGGCCGGCGCCACCCTGAAGCTCATATTCCCCTTGCGGACCGGGCGAGGTGATGAACTTGGCGAATTCGATCGCCTTCTCCTCGACGCCCGAGCCCTTGAAGATCGCCAGGCTGTCGGTGATGAGCAGCGTGCCCTCGCCCTTGGCCTCAGGACCGAGCGGCAGCGGCGCGACGCCCCAGTTGACCTTGGTTTCCTTCAGGCGCGTTGCAGCACCTGAGCCCGCCTGGATCATGCCGACCTTGCCATCGAGGAAGATGGCGCGGACCTCGTTCTGCTCGTAGGCGGTAGCGCCTTCAACGGAATAGGGCGTGATGTCCTTGTAAGCCTGAAGTGCTGCCAGCACCTGCGGGCTATCGATGACGACCTTGTCGCCGTCGATCACCTTGCCGTTGTTGGTGTACACCCAGTGCATGAACTGGTGCATCGTGTTGTCGAAGGTCTTGGCCGGAAGGCCGTAGCCAGCGATGCCGGTCTTCTCCTTGATCGCCTTGGCAAACTCGATTTCTTCAGCCCAGGTCTTCGGCGGCTTCTCCGGATCGAGACCGGCCTGCTTGAACAGGTCCTTGTTCCAGTAAAGCGCCTTGGTCGAGAATGCGATCGGAACGCCCCACTGGTTGTCGTCGAAGGTCACGGTGTCGACGATGTTGGGGTAGTAGGTCTTCTTCTCGTCTTCCGTCATCGGCACGGGAACGATGAGCTCGTTCTGCGCGAATTCCTTCAGCGTGCGCGAGCCGACATAGGCCATGGCAACGGGCGTGCCGGCGGCGGCGAGCGTCGTGGCCTTGTCCTGGCATTGGGCCCAGCCGACGACCTCAGGCGTGACTTTCCAGCCCGGATTCTTTTCTTCCCACTGCTTGATGTATTTCGCGTGTACCGCGTCCATGGTGTCGCCGCAGTAGATCCAGCTGATCTCCTGGTCGGCCGCCTTCGCGGTGACAGCGCCGAGCGCGGTCGACCCGAGCAGCGCCAGGGCAAGTACCCCTGTCTTGAAATGAATAGACACGTTTTATGCTCCCGTTCTCTGGTGGTTGACTTAAGTCTTATTGTTTCACCGCGCCCGCGGTCAGGCCGCTGACGAGATACCGTTGTAGGAGGAAGATCACGACGACAGCCGGCGCGATGCCGACGAAGCTCGCGGCCATGAGCTCGTTCCAGACCACCTCCTGGCGACCGAAATAGGCGAAGAGGCCGACCGGCAGCGGCATGTACTCGCTCTTGGAGTTGAAGGTCAGGGCATAGATGAACTGTTGGGCATAGGCGCCGATGAAGGTCGTGATCGCCACTACGGTGATACCCGGCATGGCGATCGGCAGGATCACCCGGCGCAGCGTATAGAAGTGGCTGGCGCCGTCGACGAAAGCGGCCTCGTCCAGTTCACGCGGGATGCGCGTCATGTAGGTGCGCAAGAGCCAGATCGCCGAGGGGATCAGGAAGGCAACGCCCGGCACGATCATCGCGAGATAGGTGTTGAGCACGCCCAAGGTGCGCATCAGACGGAACAGCGGGATGAGCAGCACTGCGCCCGAAAACATGTTGACAGCGAGGAAGGCACCGAGCAGCAGCCCGGCGCCGCGAAAATTGAAGCGGGCAAAGGCATAGGCCGCGGGGATCACCAGTATCAGCACGATGGCGGTCACGATGGTGGAGATGAAGAAGGAGTTGAAGATGTAGCGGGCAAAACCGGGCACGCTGACCCACATGGTCGAGTAGGCGGCAAACGAGCCGTTTTGCGGCCAGAAGCGATAGGGCGAGGAGAACAGCAGCCCGAGCGGCTTCAACGACACCAGGAACCCTTCGACGAAGGGCGCCAGAATGAAGCACAGGAAGACGAAGATACCGGCATAGATGCCAAGGAGCTCGTACCAGCGATAACGGTTGATCATGGCAGGCTGGCTCATTTCTGCTCCCCCGCGGCAAGACGGCTGGTGACCCGGAAATAGGCGAAGCAGAAGATCGACAGGAAGATGCAGATCAGCACGGCGCGCGCGGCGCCTTCACCGTATTTCTTCGACCCGATGGCGGTACGGTAGGTATCGATGATCATCGTGGTGGTCTCACCGTTGGGACCACCCTGGGTGAGGATCCAGATGATGTCGAAGGAATTGAAGGTCGCGATCAGCGACAGCATCGACATCGTGATCAGCGACGGAACCAAAAGCGGCAGCGTGATGCGGCGGAAGCGATAGAGGCGCCCTGCTCCGTCCGTCCAGGCGGCTTCATAGAGATCCTGCGGGATCGCCTGCATCGCCGCCAGCATATAGAGCGTCACCAGCGGCACGCCGATCCATACGTCGGTGATGATCGTCGCCCAGAAGGCGGTGGAACCGTGGGCAAGGAAGGCGATGGGCCCGTTGGACAGCCCCAGGTTCTGCAGCACGCCCGAGATCATGCCGAACTGCCCATTGTACATCCAGCCCCACATGAAAATGCCGATCGCCATCGGCACGATCCATGGCGGCATGGTGAGCAGGCGGAAGAGCGCACGGCCGGGCACGGCGGCGTTCAGCATCGTCGCGCCGAAGACGCCGATGATCATCTTGATCGAGACCGAGAAGAAGGTCCAGATGAAGGTCCGGAAGATGACTTCGGCGAAAGTCTCGTTGAAGATCTTATCGTAGTTGGCCCAGCCGACCCAGTTGGTCGTCTTCTTCAGCGACGCGTCCGTGAACGACAGGATGAAGGTGTCGACCAGTGGATAGGCGACGATCACCGTGACGTAGAGGACAGCCGGAAGAAGCAGGATCCAGGCGAAGATGACCGTGCTGCGTTGAACACTCATCCCCACCTCCCCTTACGCAGCGCGCGAATGCAGTGCTTCGTCGAAACGGTCCCAGATGGGCCGGAGATCTATGACGCTCTTCCTGCGTCGCGCCTCGTCCATCGAAAGCGCCAGGATACCCGCTTCAAGCGCATCGAGGGTCGAGACCGGCAGCGGCCGGCCGTCACGAACGTGGCCGATGATATCGGTCGCCATCTGCTCGTCGGCACCGTAGTGCTGCGACAGTTCCGTGGCGGCGTATTTGTTTTCGATGACCTTCTTACCGGTCAGCATCTCGTGAACGTCGAAATAGCCACGGATGAAATCGCCCTCGGCCATGCCACGCGAGCCCATGATGCAGAAGCGGCGGAATTGGTCCGGCACGTTGAGATTGGTGTGGAAGTTCATGCCGACGCCGTTAGCGTATTCGACGATCGCCACCTGGTAGTCGATGATGTCGCCGTCGCTGTCGAAGACCTTGTCGGAGCCCATCCAGCCGCTCGGTTTGCGATGGAAGAGTTCCAGGTCGTTGATACCTTCGCGTGCGGGATCGTTGGCGGGAATGAAGCTCTTGCGGCCGCCGAAGCTCGCGACCCGTTCCGGCCGCGCGCCGACGACACCATTGTAGAGATCAAGGTCATGGCAGCATTTTTCCAGCATGAAACTGCCGGAATAGCGCTCGTAGCGGCGCCAGTCGCGCATGAAGAAGGCGCCGTGATAGGGTTCGATATGCTCGGACGCCTCAATCGAGACGACCTGGCCGAGCGTGCCTTCGGCAAGCGCTGCGCGCAGGTCGCGATACATGGGCGCGTAACGCAACACCAGACCGACCATCAGGCGCTCATGGCCGAACTTCGCCATCAGCCCCGCGAGTTCGAGGCTCTCCTGGACCGTCGTGACGATCGGCTTCTCGCTGAACACCTTGAGACCGGCCTCGAGACCAATCCGGATATGATCGAGGTGCATGTGGTTCGGCGAGCCGATCATCAAGAGATCGAGCTTCTCGTTGGCGATCAGCTCTTCGGGGGTCGCGTAAGCCTTGCCGGCCGAGATGCCTTTTTCGGTGAGCGTGGACAGACCAGCCGGGTTCGGATCGACGTAGCCGGCGATCTCGAAGTTCTCGTCCATGGCTTTGAAGACATAGCCCAGATAACCCAAACGGAATCCGAGTCCGATGATGCCGACTTTCATGCTCGTCCCGTTCCCCTGCCTTTTGGCGTAATTTATTTTCGCAGACTGGGACAGTTTTTTCAGGCAGTCAACTCAAATCCGCATATTTTGTAAAATTGTGAAATTCATTTTCATACGACAGGCAAATGCCGAGAAAGCAGGCAATTCATGGACAACTAAAAAGGGTGCGTATCCCGCAACTCTACGGCAGGAAGAAAGCGGTCCAGACCACTGCACGTTGCGTGGTTGACTTCTGATCAGTTCAGCCCTTTCCGACCAGCCGGTTTCGCCAGTGCAGCAGCCGCAGTAAAGGTCGAGCCAGATAAGGTCGCGGTATCTTGGGATGGTCGCCAACCGTCCCCTGCCGTGCGGCGCGCGCGCTCGGCTCGATCAGGAACGCAACGATCAGCGAGCTGCGAGTGGCGTATAGCTCCAGGGCGTCGTCCGACAGGAATATCCCCTGATCCCCCTCACCGAAGGCGATATCTCCGACCTTTATCGAGCCCGAAAAGAGATAAAAGTAAAGGTGTCGCCCCTCCGCCCGCGGAAACGCAGTCTTTGTCTCAGCCTCGAGCCGGAGATCGAAAAAGTCGACGCTGTTGCGCACGAAAAACGGTGCTGTGCCACCTTCCGGCCCGACAAGATGCCTCCATTGATTGACAGGTGCCACTGCAATGGGGCCGTGCTGGATGGCCGGTGGGAGATCTAAACCGTGAGGGCGCACAAGGATCTGGAGCATCCGCAACGGTGGATCGCTCGGCAGGGTCTCCTCCGAATGCCAGAAGCTCTTTCCCGCGTTCATCACCATAAGGTGCCCGCTGTCCGTGACCAGTCTCCCGGTAGCGCGGTCATCGTGGCGCATGACACCCTCCGGCACCCATGAAAGGATTTCATCGTTCTGGTGCTCGTGCATGGCGATCAGCCTGCCCGGCTCCAGGATCGACTCAACAACCATTGCCAGAGGGCCGTAGCCGTGATCACGCGGCCGTGGCAGCAGCCAACCGGGCATGTTGAGCCTGGCCTTGAACCCGCCCATATCCCTGACAAGAGGACTTTTAGCGCCGCGGTAGAGCATGGGTCACTCTATCACGCGCCATCGGCATTTGGCACGGCCGTGAACACTTTCCGGGCTTCCCGCATTCCGACGGCACCTCACCGTCCCATTCGGGTAGCGAGTTTCCTTTCGGCCGCCTGCAATCCGTCGTGCAGCAGCACCGCAAGCGTCGCGACGATCAGGCCACCCTGAACGACGAAAGCCAGATTGTTCGATTGCAGACCGGCAATGATCACTTCGCCGAGGGTTTTCGCCGCGACCGTTGATCCGATCGTGGCCGTTGCCAGGCTGACGACCACCGAAAGTCGGATGCCTGCAAGGATAACCGGCATCGCCAGCGGCAACTCCACCTTCAGGAGCCGCTGACCGCCTGTCATGCCGGCACCGCGCGCCGCCTCCATGACAGATGGCGGCAATGTCGTCAGCCCCGTCAGCGCGTTCTCGAAGATCGGCAGCAGGCCATAGAGAAAAAGCGCGATCAATGTCGGCTTCTCACCGAAACCGAAGATGGGAACGGCGAGCGCCAGAACGGCCACCGGCGGAAAGGTTTGGCCGATGTTGACCAGGCTGCGCGACAGCGGCAGGAATTCGGCCCCGGATTCGCGCGTCACCAATATTGCCAAAGCAAGCGCAACCAATGCCGCAGCAGACACTGCGATGGCGACGGTGCGCAGGTGCAATAGAGTAAGCTGCAACAGGCTGCCCTGATTGTAGATCACCGGCGCATTCGCTTGAACCAGGGGCCGCAGCAACGGTTCGAACCATTGCGGCTGCAGCAGGAAGGCGAGCAAAACCAGGAACACTCCCAAGCGAAAAAGCGTCGATAGTTTCGGCATCAGACTGGCCCGGCTGCCCGTTTCGCCAGCCCTTCGAGACTGACCTTGCCGATGATAGCCCCCGCGGCATCAGCCACCGGCAGCGCGCTCCGCCCGGACCAAAGCAGTTCGGCAAGCGCCTCCCTTTGGCTGAGCGTGCTCGATATGGCTGTGCCGTCTGCTGACCCTGGTTCGACGGCGCTCAAGACCGGCTCGATCGCGAGCAACCGATAAGGCCGTTCGCTGACCCCGATCAGGCTCTCGACGAACGGGGTCGCGGGCTTGATCAGCATTTCGGCGGGCGTCGCATATTGCACCACCTTGCCTTTGTCCATGACGGCAATGCGGTCCGCGAGCTGGAAGGCCTCCTCCATGTCATGGGTGACGAGAATGACCGTCGTCTCGAAGTGCTTCTGAATGGCGAGCAGATCATCCTGAGCCTTGGCGCGAATGATCGGGTCGAGTGCGCCGAAGGGCTCGTCCATCAGCAGGACTTTCGGTTCGGCAGCCAACGCCCGGGCGACGCCGACACGCTGTTGCTGACCGCCGGAAAGCTCATGCGGAAAGCGTGGACCGAAGGCGGCCGGATCGAGCTGGAACAGTTGGAGAAGTTCGTCCACCTTGGCGTCGATACGCGCGCGCTCCCAACCGAGCAGCGTCGGTACCGTGGCGATGTTCTGCGCGACGGTACGGTGCGGAAACAGGCCGTGGCCCTGGATCGCATATCCGATGCGGCGGCGCAGTTCATAGCCTGGCAGCGCACGGTTGTCCTCACCGTCGAGGCGGATCGTCCCCGAAGTCGGCTCCACCAGCCGATTGACCATCCGCAATAGCGTCGTCTTGCCAGAGCCGGAGGTACCGACGATGACGGTGACGGTACGCGGTGCGATCGTCAGGCTGACGTCGTCGACGACCGCCGTCTCGCCATAGCGCTTGGTGATGTTTTCGATTTCGATCATGCGGCCTCTGCCTGCCTGGTGTTGGGTGTGGCCATTTCGATCATCGCGTCGAGCACGATCGCCGCCGCAAAGGCGAGCACCACGGTCGGGACGGCGCCGAGCAGCACGAGATCCATCGCGGTCTGGCCAACGCCCTGAAAGACGAAGACGCCGAAGCCGCCGCCGCCGATGAGGGCAGCGATGGTCGCCAGGCCGATGTTCTGCACGAGCACGATGCGGATGCCGGTGAGGATCACCGGAAAGGCCAGTGGAAATTCGATGCCGACCAGCCGTTGCCAATCGGTCATGCCGATGCCGCGGGCTGCGTCATTCGCATCCCTCGGAACGCCGGCCAGACCGACGACGGTATTGGCAACCACCGGCAGCAGCGAATAGAGGAACAGCGCGACAAAGGCGGGTGCGACACCGATGCCACGGATGCCGATCGTGGCAGCGCCCGGAACGTTCGCGGCGATCCAGCCAAGCGGTGCAATGAGAATGCCGAACAGCGCGATCGACGGTATCGTCTGGATCGCGTTCAGAACGCCCAGCAAACCATCGCGCAATCGGGCGACGCGGTGACACAGTATACCGAGCGGAATGCCGACGATGGTCGCGGTCACAAGCGAGCCGAGCGCCAAGGTCACATGCTTGCGGGCTTCCGCCCAGAAGGTGTCCACCCGGCTCGTATATTCCCTAAGGATCGAGAGACCATCCCAGGCACCGGAAAGCAAAAGCATCCCGACAAAGGCGAGCACGGCGACGAGCACCACGATGCGCACGATGGGGGCCGGGCGCAATCGCGTCAGTGCATCGGCTGCCAGCAGCCCGAAAGCAAAGAGCATGACCCAGAAACCGGAAGCAGGCGACACGCGAGCATAGGTGTTGCCCTCAGGCGTCAGGTGGCCGGCCGCGACGCCGATGCCGAGCGCCAGCCCGGCCAGCGCTGCGAAAGCTGCGACAAGGCGCAGAGTGGCCGTCGAGCGCATGGCCGCCACGAGCACGCCGGCAAAGATCACCAGCAGCACTGCCGCGCTCCAGGGCTGCGGCAAGGCCTCGACGATCGTCTTTGCCTCGCCGGCGACGATGCGATTGGCACGAAACGTTGCAAAAGGCGCGATGAAGGCGCCGCCAAGCGCCAAGGCCGCGATGATCGCTCCGAGCTTGTCAAAGCGGAGTTCTCTCAAACCACATTCCCTCCCCGCCTGTGCCGGCGCGACTTCGGCACCTGCAGGCACACCCCGGAACGCCAGCCATCGGACCAGCGTTCCGGTTATCCGTCAACCTACTTCAGGAAGCCGGTCTTCTTCAGAAAATCCTCGGCAACCGCCTTGGCCGGTTCGCCGCCGACCTGCACGCGGCCGTTCAGGTCCTGAAGCGTTACGAGATCGAGCTTCTCGAACACCGGCTTCAACAGTTCCTCGATTTGCGGGTTTTCCTTGAGCACAGCCTCGCGAATAATCGGGGTCGGCTGGTAGACTGGCTGGACCGCCTTGTCATCTTCGAGCACGACGAGGCCAGAAGGTGCGATGCCGCCATCGGTGCCATAAACCATCGCCGCATTGGCGCCGTTCGTCTGGTTGGCAGCAGCCGCAATGGTCGCCGCGGTGTCACCGCCGGAAAGCGTGATCAGCTGATCCTGCTTCAAGGTGAAACCATAGGTCGTCTGGAAGGCCGGGAGAGCGGCGGCCGAATTCACGAACTCAGACGAAGCGGCCAGCACGACCTTGCCGCCACCGGCGACATATTTGCCGAAGTCGCTGAGCGTCTTCAGCTTGTTCTCATCCGCAACTTCCTTGCGAAGACCGATCGCCCAGGTGTTGTTGGCCGGCGACGGCGTCAGCCAGACGATCTTGTTGGCGTCGTAGTCGAGCTTCTTGGCGGTCTCGTAACCCTTGCCTGCGTCCTTCCAGACCGGATCGTCAGCCTTTTCGAAGAAGAAGGCGGCGTTACCGGTATACTCCGGGTAGATGTCGATCTCGCCGGCGGTAATCGCCTTGCGCACGACCGGCGTCGCGCCGAGCTGGACGCGATCGACGGTCTTGATGTTGTTGGCATTGAGCACGGCAAGGATGATGTTGCCGAGAACACCGCCTTCGGTGTCGATCTTCGAGGAGACGACGACATCGGCGCTGGCCGTGGCAGCAGTCAAAGTGAAGGCAAAGGCAGTTCCGATAAGCAATCTAGTCAGGCGCATGAGTTTGTTTCTCCCTCGAAATTCGCTCCGCAAGTTTGATCACGGAAAGTTCGCCGCGTCGGGGCAAGGCTTTCCATATATGTCAGTCCCCGGCAAAAAATAGGGTTGCACGCAGAGACTGTGGCGGACGAAAAGTTCCGACATCGACAAACACTATCGAAAGCGTAGATTTCTACGTCCGACCGCGTGCGATTGGCCGTTGCAATCAGGGGCGATGTCGGCCACTCTCACAGAGGCCCGCCAGAAACACCGCTTTCACTCTTGGTTGCGATGCCGCTCGACCCGAACCGCTTGGGGGCTGGTGGATTGGGTTCGCCCGGCGAACGTTCGGGGAATTCATGTCGATCTATCTCTTCACGCTGCTTATCGGCGTGGTTGCCGGTCTGCGCACCATGACCGCACCTGCCGCCGTCAGCATCGGCGCCGCTGCGGGCTGGTTGCCGCTCGGCGGTACATGGGCGGCCTTTATGGGTTTTCGCTTCACGCCCTATATCTTTGGCCTGCTGGCGCTGGTGGAATTCGTCACCGATCAGTTGCCGAGCACGCCGAGCCGCAAGGTTCCGCAGCAGTTCGGCGCACGCATCGTCTCGGGCGGCTTCTGCGGCGCCGTGCTCGGAACGGCCGCAGGTGCTATGCTGGCCGGGCTGGTCGCCGGCGTGATCGGTGCCGTCATCGGTACGCTCGGCGGCTACGAAGCCCGCAAGCGCCTCGTTGCGGCCATCGGCGGCAAGGATCTGCCGATCGCGCTTCTTGAGGATGTCGTTGCCGTTCTCCTCGCACTCTGGGTGGTGTCCTCGGTGTCATGACGAAACATTTCGACGCAATCATCATCGGCGCCGGCCAGGCCGGCCCTTCGCTGGCCAGCCGGCTGACATCAGCGGGAAAGACCGTCGCCTTCGTCGAGCGCAAGCACTTCGGCGGCACCTGCGTCAACACCGGCTGCATGCCGACCAAGGCGATGGTTGCGAGCGCCTATGCGGCGCACCTGGCGCGCCGGGGCGCCGACTATGGCGTCACGACCGGACCGATCACCATCGACTTCGCCCGCGTCATGGCGCGCAAGGACACGGTGCGGTTCAATTCGCGCAAGGGGGTCGAAGGCTGGCTGAAGGGCATGCCGAACATCACCGTCATCGAAGGCCATGCGCGCTTCGAAGGCCCGCACGAAGTGCGCGTCGGCGGTGAGTTGCTGTCGGCCGACCAGATCTTCCTGAACGTTGGCGGACGTGCGGCGACGCCGGACTTCCCTGGCGTCGAGGACGTGCCCTATCTGACCAACGTCTCGATCATGGATCTCGACACCCTGCCCCACCACCTGATCGTCATCGGCGGTAGCTATATCGGGCTTGAGTTCGCACAGATGTTCCGCCGCTTCGGCTCCGAGGTCACGGTGATCGAGAAGGGCCCACGCCTGATCGGTCGCGAGGATGCGGACGTTTCCGACGCCATTCTCGCGATTCTGGAGAAAGAGGGCATAAACTTCCGCTTGAACGCCGAATGCATCCGCTTCGCCAAGCACGGCGACGAAGTCGTCGCCGGCGTCGACTGCACCGCCGGCGCACCCGAGATCGTCGGCTCCCACCTGTTGCTTGCCACCGGGCGACGGCCGAATACGGATGATCTCGACCTCGATCGAGCCGGCGTGAAGACCGACGCGCGCGGCTATGTCGAAGTCGACGAAACGCTCAGGACCAATGTCCCGCACATTTTCGCCATGGGCGACTGCAACGGCCGCGGCGCCTTCACCCACACTGCCTATAACGACTTCGAGATCATCGCCGCGAATCTCATCGATGGCGAGGCACGAAAGGTCAGCGACCGGATTGCGACTTACGGCCTCTTCATCGATCCGCCGCTTGGCCGCGCCGGCATGACGGAAACCGAAGCGCGCAAATCAGGACGCAAGCTGCTCATCGGCACGCGACCGATGACCCGCGTCGGCCGCGCCGTCGAGAAGGGCGAGACCGAGGGCTTCATGAAAGTGATCGTGGACGCCGACAGCAAGGAAATCCTCGGCGCCTCGATCCTCGGCACGGGCGGCGACGAAGCGGTGCAGAGCATCCTCGACGTCATGTATGCCGGCAAACCCTACACGACGATCACCCACGCGGTGCACATTCACCCGACGGTGTCGGAGCTTATCCCGACGGTGTTTGGTGACCTGCACCCGGCCACCTGAGCGACCGGACGTTAGCGACCGCCCGGTTAGACGAGCGCTGCCCGCGCGAGATGGTAAAAATACGTAGCACCGCGTTCGAGGATGTCGTCGTTGAAATCGTAGTGGGTGGTGTGCAGCCCGCTGCTGTCGCCGTTGCCGATCAGCACATAGGCGCCCGGCACCTTCTCCAGCAGGAAGGAGAAGTCTTCACTGCCCATCAGCGGCTCGGGCAATTCGACATAGGCGTCGGTGCCAAAAGTCTCCGCGATCACCGCACGCGCATCTTCGACGGCATCGGCATCGTTGATCGTCGCGGGATAACCGACCTGCCAGTCGAAAGTCGCCTCAGCGTTGTAGCTTTCCGCCTGCAAGCGGGCAATCTGCTCGACACGTTCCTGGAGTTGCTTGCGCACGGCCGGATCCATCGCACGCATGCTGATTTCCAGCACTGCAGTGTCGGGAATGATGTTGGACGCGGAACCCGACTGGAACGAACCGACCGTCAGCACCGACGGCTGGTGCGGCGATACATTGCGCGAGACCAGCGTCTGCAGCGCCATCACCACGCTGGAACCGACGACGACCGGGTCAACCGTCAGTTCCGGCTGGGCGCCGTGACCGCCCTTGCCCCTGATCGTTAGCGTCAGTACGTCGATCGATGCAGCCATCGCGCCGGCGCGGCTGGAGAACTGGCCGACCGGCAGGCCCGGCCAGTTGTGGAGCGCATAGACCCGCTCACAGGGGAAGCGTTCGAACAGGCCGTCCTCGATCATCAGCTTGCCGCCGCCGAAATTTTCTTCGGCCGGCTGGAAGATCAGGTGCACGGTGCCGTTGAAGCTCTCGTCCTTCGACAGAGCCCAGGCAGCGCCGAGCAGCATGCTGGTGTGACCGTCGTGGCCGCAGGCATGCATCGCGCCCGGATGTTTGCTCTGATAGGCAAGACCGGTTTCCTCCTGCATCGGCAGCGCGTCCATATCGGCACGAAAGCCGACGGCGCGGTTGCTGTTGCCGCGCTTCAGCGTCGCAACGATGCCTGTCGTCGCCAGACCGCGCGTCACTTCGAAGCCCCAGGATTGCAGCAATCCGGCGACGAATTCGGAGGTCTTCACCTCGGATAGGCCGATCTCGGGCATCTCGTGCAGCTTGTGACGGATCTCGACGAGTTCGGGCAGGAACTCAGAAAAATTGGCGTCGCGCATTGGGGCCTCCTCAAGCCATCTGCAAGAACTGGCGCAGCCGCGCCGATTGCGGGTCGCGCATCACCTGCGACGGCGCGCCGCGTTCTTCCACCAGTCCCTTGTGCAGGAAGATCACCTCACTGGAGATATCACGGGCGAGTGACATTTCGTGCGTGACCATGACCATGGTGCGCCCTTCTTCGGCGAGTTTCTTGATGACGAGCAGGACTTCGTTGACGAGTTCCGGGTCGAGCGCCGACGTAGGCTCGTCGAAGAGCATGACTTCCGGCTTCATCGCGAGAGCGCGCGCGATCGCCGCCCGCTGCTGCTGGCCGCCCGAAAGCTGGTTGGGATAGTGGTCGCGCTTCGGGGTGATGCCGACCTTTTCCATCAGCAATTCGGCCTCGCCGATCGCATCCTTGCGCGTCATGCCGAGCACATGGATCGGGCCCTCGATGAGGTTTTCGAGGATGGTCTTGTGGGACCACAGATTGAAGCTCTGGAACACCATGCCAAGGCGCGTACGGATATGTTCGAGCTGCCGCTTGTCGGTGGCATGGAACTTGCCGTCCTTGCCCTTGACGGTGCGGATCACCTCGCCCGAGACCGCGATCTCGCCCTCATCGGGCGTCTCCAGATAGTTGATGCAGCGCAGCAAAGTGCTCTTGCCCGAACCACTGCTGCCGATCAGCGAGATGACGTCGCCGGACTTCGCCTCGAAGGAGACGCCTTTCAGCACCTCGACGGACCCGAAGCTCTTGTGAATGTTCTTCACGGAAAGCGCTGTTGCAGCCATGTCCGTTCCTCCTCGTTAGGCCTTCGCCGTGCGGTAGCGGGTGAGCCGCTTCTCGACCACGCCCATGACGCGCGTCAGGATGAAGACGACGGTGAAATAGATGATGCCGGCGGCGATCAGGGGTTCGAAGATCAACAGCGACTGGCGCTGCAGCATGCGGGCGGTGCCCATGACTTCGAGAATCGTGATCGTCGAGGCGAGCGACGTCGTCTTCAACAGGATGATCAGGTCACCCGTCAGCACCGGCAGGCAGGATCGGAACGCCTGCGGCAGGGTGATGCGGCGAAGGATCATCGAGGAGCGCATGCCGATCGATTTGGCCGCCTCGATCTGGCCGCGCGGGATCGCCTTGATCGCGCCGCGGATAACCTCGGCATTGTAGGAGGCCTGATTGAGGCTGAGCGCAAAGATCGCGTACCACAGGCCATCACGCAGATAAGGCCAGAGGAAGCTGTGGCGCACCCAGGTTCCGGGCAGGATTTGGCCGAGGCCGTAGTAGATCAGGTAGATCTGTACCAGGAGCGGCGTGCCGCGGAACGCAAAGGTAAAGACATAGGCCGGAACCGAGAGCACGCGACGGCCGGAAAGCCGGGCAAGCGCCACGAGGGTGCCGATGACCAGACCGAAGACGCCCGCCACCGCCGTCAAAAGCAGCGTCAGCGGGGTTGCTTTGATGAGCGCCGGCAGGAAGCCGATAACGTTGGAGATCGTTTCCATCAGTGGTGCCCCCGGTTGAGGCCGCGTTCGATTTGGGCGATCACCAGCACGGATACGAGCGTGATCGCCAGGAACAGGATGGCCGTCAGCCCGTAGAAGAAGATGTACTGCTTGGTACCGGCAGCAGCCCGGTAACCGGTGTAGAGCAATTCGCTGAAGGAGCCGAGCACGCTGATGATGGCGCTTTCCTTGGTGATCGACAGCCAGAGATTGCCCATGCCTGGAACCGCGTGGCGCATCATCTGCGGGAAGATAATGCGGGTGAAGACCTTGCGTCTCGGCATGCCGATCGAAACCGCCGCCTCGATCTGGCCGGGGGGCACGGAAAGGAAGGCCGAGCGCAGCACTTCAGTCATGAAGGCGCCGGAGACGAAAGCGAGTGCGATGATTGCTGCCCAGAACGAGCTGAACTGGAAGGTCTCGGCCACCAGACCGAAGTGCTTCAAGAGCCGCTCGGCACCGCTCGCGACGGAGAAATAGAGGAGCAGGATGACCAGCAGTTCGGGAAGCGAGCGAACGACCGTCGTGTAGATCTCGGCAAGGAAGCGCGGGACGCGGTGCTTCGACAGTTTGCCGGCCGCCCCGAGGAAGCCGAAGAGAACCGCAACCGCATAGGCGACCACGGACACCTGCAAGGTCATCACCAGGCCCCAGGCGAAATCGTCGCCCCAGCCCTCGCCGCCCCAGGCAAGCAATTGCCAGTAATAGTCCATCCGTCGTTACCTGTTTCCGATTGTCTCGTCAGCCCTCACGCCGCCCTCTGTCGGGCTGGATCGCTGTAGCGGTCGCTGCGAAGATGCCCCGGCGCTGCGGCCGGTTTGGCGATCGAGGGCGGCGCGAAACATAGGCTACACGCCGCCCTTGAAGAGCGATTTACTTCTTGCCGAAGATCCACTTGTCGACGAGCTTCTGGGTCGTGCCGTCCTTTTCCAGGGCAGCAAGGCCGGCATTGACCTTTTCGAGCGTCGCCGCATCGCCCTTGCGCACGGCATAGGCGACACCTTCACCGAGAACGACATTCTTCGGCACTTCGACCTTGACCTCGTAGTCGGCGCCCTCGGGCGACTTCAGGAAGGTCTGGATGTAGAGGTCGGGGATCAGCACGTAGTCGACGCGGCCGGCAATGAGGTCAGCGACCGAGTTGTCTGCGGTGTCGTAGCTCTTGGCTTCGGCACCCGTCAGATACTTGGCAACATAGGCCGACTGGACGCTGGAGGTCTGCACACCGATGATCTTGCCCTCGACGCTTGCCGGATCGATGATCTTGCCGGAACCATCCGCGGCGTCGGTCGTCTTGATCTCGCTCGTGTCAGCTTTGGCGCCGACGAAGGAGGTGCCTTCGGTGTAATAGGGCGTCGAGAAATCAACGACCTGGCGACGCTCATCCGTGATCGAGAAGGCGCCGATGATGAAATCGACCTTGTTTTCCTTCATCGACGGGATCAGTCCGTCCCAGGCCATCTGGTTGATGTCGCACTTCACGGCCATCTTTTCGCAGAGTGCGCGGGAGAGGTCGGCCTCGAGGCCCTCCCATTCGCCGCCGGCGTTCACCTGGGTGAAGGGCATGTAGGGCTCCGGCGTCATGCCGAGCCGCAGCGTGTCCTCGGCCAATGCGCTGCCAACAGCCATGGAAAGGGCGATCCCTGCGAACAGGGCGGTCTTCAACGTCTTCATTTTGTTTCCTCCTCGGGGATTGCGACGGATCAGAGCGTGTTGCTGAACCAGCGCAGCGACATGCAGGACAGGCCCGCGTCGATCTTGCCGATCTCCGTCGTCTTCATGGGCACGACCTTGTAGCCGAGCTTGTCGAGCATCTCGATCGTGCGCGGGAAGTCGGAGCCAACCATGACGACGTCATTGACGCGCAACGCATTGGCTGCCGGCTCTTCACCTTCGGGAATGATCACCTGCTTGAAACGCTCGAAGGCGCCGGATTCGGCAAGACGCGCCGTTGAAAGCACGGTCTCGTCGTCGAGCAGCGAGCAATCGGTCTTGAAGTGCAAAACACCTTCCGGGGTCGCGACGATCTCGCTTTTGCGGCCGAGCTTGGCAAGGCAGGCCTGCAGCGCTTCGGCGCCGACCTTGTTGGTGCGGGCCGAAAGGCCGATCATCACGCTTTCGCGCGTCGTCAGCACGTCACCGCCATCGGCAAAGCCGTTGCCGGGCAGGTCGAGAACGGTTTCGAACATGGCGCGCAGCGTCGGCTCGATCTCCGGCGTTTCCTTGACGCGGGTCTCGGCGCCCGGGCGCAGGAGGATCGCGCCTTCGGTGAAGACCAGCGCCGGATCCTCGACGAAGATCGAATCCGGGAAGGCTTCGAGCGCCGGCAGTACCGTCACCTTCACGCCTGCGTCCTTCATCGCCGCGATATAGGCGTCGTGCTCGGCCTTCACACCTTCGAAGGTGGGGTTGCCGCGATCGTCGGCGCGCAGACCGTTGACGACCGACTTCGAGGGCGTGCGAACGATGATGTTGTTGAACTGGTAGACGGGGCGTGACTGCGACATTTGTGGGACCTTTGGCTTGGATGAGGTGCTTCTATCGATCGGACGTGGCGGCGTAAAGCTTTTGCGTACCGGCCGGTTCTCTTCGTGACAAATGAACGCCGGCGAGCATGCAGCGCACGGAACCGCCGGCAAGCTCGATCGTCGGCACGTCGAAGGCAAGCACACGGGCGGAGATTTCGAGCGCCTTGATCTGATCGGGGCGGAGCGAAGCGAGCGCCCGCGCCGACATGACCACGACGCGGCCATCTGCGCCGTCGAGCTCGATCGCGTTGCCGGCGAAGTTTTCGATCTGGTCAAGCGTCAGGTCGATGACCTGGCGGCCGGTTTCCTCGAGCCGCGCGCAGATTTCCTGGCGGCGGGCGACATCCGGGATCATGCTCGCGCCGATCAGCGCAAACTCCGTGCCGATGCACATCAGAACGTTGGTGTGATAGATCGAGTTGCCCTGGCGATCGACGGCACCGAAGATCATCGGCTCGAAGTTGAAGTGGGTGCAGAAACGTTCGAGCGCCACTTCGTTGGTGCGGTTGGAACGCGCGGCATAGGCGACGCGGCCGATGTGGTCGAGCACCATGGCGCCGGTGCCCTCAAGATAGACCCCGTCCTTTTCGAGACCGGAATAGTCGATCACGTCTTGGACGCGGTATTCGTTCTTCAGCATCTCGATGATATCGACGCGGCGTTCGCTCTGGCGGCTTTCCGAATACATCGGATAGATCGCCACATGGCCGCCGGAATGGGTGGAGAACCAGTTGTTCGGAAAGACGGAGTCGGGGCGCGTCGTCGTTTCGTCTTCGAAGAGATGAACCGCGACACCGGCGTCGGTGAGGCCATCAGCCATACGGCTGACTTCGTCATAAGCGGCCTTGGCGATCGCCGACGGCTGGCGTGCCGCGTCGATCGCCTGGAAGGCGTTGTCCTCAGCGGTCATCGGGTTCGGGCCGAAATGGTGCGGACGGATCATCACGACGCCCTTCGGCGCCTGCACGGACAGTCTCTTCATGTTATGCAACGCTCCGCTCGGCAAAGGCCGCCGGCTGCTGCCGGAACAGGCCGTAGAGATCGCGCGGGTGGTCCGGCTGCGTCGTCAGGTCGAGTTCGGTGTAGAACGCCGTGCCCTGGATCTTGTCGCGCAGGAAGCGCAGTGCCGAGAAGTCCTCAGTGGCGAAACCGACGGAATCGAAGATGGTGATCTGCGCGTTGCTGCGGCGGCCTTCGGCCTCGCCGGCGATGACCTGCCAGAGTTCGGTGACCGGGAAATCCGGCGCCATCTGCTGGATTTCGCCTTCGATGCGGGTCTGCTCCGGATATTCGACGAAGACGTCGGCGCGGCGCAGGATGTCGCCCTGCAGTTCCGTCTTGCCGGGGCAGTCGCCGCCGACCGCATTGATATGCACGCCGGCGCCGACCATGTTGTCGGAGAGGATCGTGGCGTTGCGCTTGTCGGCCGTAACCGTCGTAATAATGTCGGCACCAGCAACGGCCTCTTCCGCCGTCGCAGCAACGACGATGTCGAAATCCATGTCCGAGAGGTTGTTGCAGAACTTCTCGGCCGCTTCGGGATCGATGTCGAAGACCTGCAGCCGCTTGACGCCGAGCAGGGCACGGAAGGCAAGCGCCTGGAATTCAGACTGCGCGCCGAGGCCGATGATTGCCATCGAACGGGCGTCAGTGCGAGCGAGGTACTTTGCGGCAAGCGCCGAAGTGGCCGCCGTGCGCAGACCGGTCATGATCGTCATTTCGGAGACGAGGCAGGGATAGCCGGTGCTGACATCGGAGAGAACACCGAAGGCTGTCACCGTCTGCAGGCCGACAGTGGGGTTCTTCGGGTGGCCGTTGACATATTTGAAGCCGTAATGCTCACCATCAGAGGTCGGCATCAGCTCGATGACGCCGGTCTTCGAGTGGCTCGCGAGCCGCGGCGTTTTCTCGAATGCGTTCCACCGGCGGAAATCATCCTCGATGTATTCCGCAAGACCCACAAGGAACGTCTCAATACCGATCGATTTGACCAGCTCAATTACGTTGCCGACACCGACATACTGAACCACGTTTAAAACTCCATCGGAGAAATTCGATGAAGTCAGCCTAGGCTTGCAAGAAGTGAGTTGAAATTTTAAACCTGCCTAATATGCAAAACCTTATTGAGCATTTTGCGCAGTCGGATTATACAATTTTCATGCATATCTTCGACGACCTCGATCACCAGCTCATCTCGCTATTGCGAGAAGACGGCCGCGCGCCCTACTCAAAGATAGCCACCGTGCTCGGCATTTCCCGGGCCACGGTTCAAACGCGCATCGACCGGCTGCTCGAAAGCGGTGCCGTGCTCGGCTTCACGCTGCGCGTGCGGCAGGATTACGATGATCGCGCCATCCGTGCGATCATGATGATCGAGGTCAGCGGCCGCAACACCACCAAGGTCATCAAATATCTGCGCGGCCTGCCCGAGCTTTATGCGCTGCATACGACCAACGGCGGCTGGGATCTGGTCGCAGAAATTCGCGCCAACAGCCTCAGCGATTTCGACCGCATCCTGCGCGAAGTACGCGACGTCGATGGCGTATCGAACAGCGAAACGAGCATTCTGCTCAGCACCGTCTGATCCCCCACCATCACAAGCGCACCGCCCGCGCGCCATTCAAGACCGGTAAGACCCATGAGCCATATTCCCCAGATCGACTACGACACCGCTTCCGACGAAATCCGCGCCGCCCATGACGAGGAAGTGCGCGTGCGCGGACGCATGACCAACATGAAGCGCACGCTTTTGCATTCGCCGGTCGCCCATCGCATCTACGCGGAATGGTTCACGCTACGCGAAGAACTGCGCCCGGCGCTAAACGATCGGGAGATCTGGTTTCTCTCGCACGCGATCTCTGAAGCCATGCGCTCGCCGATCGCCATGGGCTTCTTCCGCCGCGCCTTCGCCAACTCGGGCATCGACTTCCACACGGTCGTGCCGACCGACGACGAACAGCGGCTGATCGCCTTCGGACGGGCGATCGTCGCCGACAGCAATGCTATCCCGGACGAGATCTGGGCGGGCCTGAAGGCACGCTACGACGCCAAGGCACTGGTCGATCTCGTCGCCTTCTCAGGCATCATGGTGGCGACTGCGCTTTTCAACAACGTCGTCGAGGTCGAATTCGACAAGGAACTGGAACCGTTCGTCGACTGAGGCGTCGACGAACCAAATGCTTCAGATTGCTGCCGCTTCAAAAGGAAAGGCGATGATCAGACCGGCCACGATCAAGGATGCGTCCAGCCTGACGGCCATTAGCCTGGAGGTCTGGCTCAACACCTATATCCGCGATGGGTCAACGCGTTCTTTGCCGATTATACGCTGGCCCAATTTACCGCCTCGCGCTTTGAAGAGATCCTGGCCCAGGAGGATGAGGCCATCTGGGTTTCGCAGCCGTCGGCATCGACGGCTTTCTGCGGATGTCGTCGAATTCACGGGCGCCGGTCGATATCGTTTCGGACCTTGAAATCGTGACGCTCTATGTGCAGCCCCGTCACCACGGCCGCGGCATCGGCAGGAAGCTTCTGAAAACGGGGCTTCAATACTGCTCGGACATTGGCAGGGCGAGCACCTGGCTGGCGGTGAACGCCGAAAATGAAAAGGCCACGGCCTTCTACATCGCGAGCGGCTTCGAGAAGGTCGGGGAGACCCACTTCAGGATAGCGACCGGGCCTACCCGAACAACATCCTACATTTTCGCCTAAATCGGTCCGTCGCTGACAACGCCTAAAACGGTGCTTCCGCGATCGCGGACTTGACGTCGCGCATTTGCGTGTATATACACACATCATGTCTCGTTGCTACTGTGCCCTTTTACGCAAAGCCACCCGGAGAGTGACGTCGGTCTACGACGACGCGCTGCAGCCGATCGGTCTCAACCTCGCCCAGTTCAGCTTGCTTCGGCACATCGCGCGCGATGAGCCGATCTCGATGACCGAACTTGGCCGCAAGATCGAACTCGAACGCTCGACGGTCAGCCGCAACGTCAAGGTGCTGGAAGGAATGGGGTTGGCGGCAACCGGAAGCGGGAAAGATCAGAGGGAGGCCGTTGTCGAACTTACGGAAAACGGCCATCGGATTCTCATTGACGGCGCACCGCTCTGGCAGGCCGCACAGGACAAGATCGAGGCGCGACTGGGGACCGACGCGGCCGCCCAGCTAGAGGACCTGCTTCTGGCGCTCTAGACAACCTGGCCTGCCAGGAACCGTCAGCAAACTGCCAAACAACAATTCAACCTGCGACCTGCGCTCCGAAAGCCCGCGCAGCGCTCTCGCACACCCGAAAACACGGACGAAAGGAAGTCGACTATGCTCGGTCCGGCGCTTGCGCGTTATCTAGCCAAACGCAATATCCATTACGGCTGGGCTGTGGCCGCCGTCACCTTCCTGGTCATGCTGTCTACTGCGGGAGCGATGGGCTCGGCCGGCGTGCTGATCAAGCCGCTTGAAACCGAGTTCGGCTGGTCGAATGCCCAGATCTCGCTGGCGCTGGCGATCCGCCTTTGCCTGTTCGGTCTGCTCGGACCGTTCGCAGCATCGTTCATGAACCACTTCGGGGTACGCCCGGTCGTTTCCGCGGCGCTGGTCCTGATCATCGCCGGCATCGCCGCCTCCTTCTACATGACGGAGCTCTGGCACCTCGTCGCGATCTGGGGCGTGGTGTTGGGCGTCGGCACCGGCATGACGGCGCTGGTTCTCGGCGCGACGGTCGCGACACGCTGGTTCGACAAGCGACGCGGGCTCGTCGTGGGACTGATGACCGCCAGCAACGCCACGGGGCAGCTGGTGTTCCTGCCGCTGCTCGCGTCTCTCACGGAAACGATCGGCTGGCGCTCGGCACTGACGCTGATCATCGTCATCCTCATGGCAGCCCTCACACTGGTCCTGTTGCTGATGCAGGATCGCCCTGGTGATCTCGGCCTCGCGCCCTTCGGCTCGAAACAGATGGTGCCGGCGGCGCCGAAGGCAAAGAGCTTCGGGGCTCTGCTGATGGCACCGATCAGGGCGCTTTCCGACGCCGCGAAGACCAACACCTTCTGGGTGTTGTTCGCCACCTTCTTCGTCTGCGGTTTCAGCACCAACGGCCTGATCCAGACCCATTGGGTTTCGATCTGCGGTGATGTGGGTATTGCCGCCGTCGCCGCGGCCAGCCTCCTGGCGCTGATCGGCGTGTTCGATCTCATCGGGACCGTCGGCTCCGGCTGGCTTTCGGATCGCTACGACAACCGCTGGCTGCTCTTCTGGTTCTATGGCCTGCGTGGTCTCTCGCTGATGTTCCTGCCGTTCAGCGGCTTCAACATCTACACGCTGTCGATCTTCGCGATCTTCTACGGCCTAGACTGGGTCGCGACGGTTCCGCCGACCGTGAAGCTCTCGGCCGAACGCTTCGGCCCGGAACGGGCCGGTCTCGTCTTCGGCTGGGTTTTTACCGGCCATCAGCTCGGCGCCGCCAGTGCGACCTTCCTCGCTGGCGCAAGCCGGACGTCGCTCGAAACCTACGCGCCGGCGCTGATCGCCGCCGGAATGCTCTGCATCGTCGCCGCCCTGCTAGTCCTGACGATCGGCCGGCGCCAGCCGGAAGCGCTGGTGCCGCAGCCGGCCTGAGTTCTTCCCCATAGTTGTGCGCAAAAAGGGCGGGCTGCCGGTGGCACCCGCCCTTGATGTTTAGACCTTGGACCGTCAGTGACTGAACTCAGTCACGAATTCCGGATTGCCGCGAATGGTGTTGCTGACGGTGCAGATCTCGTTTTCGGCGGCTTCCGCGATCGCATGACGGACCGCATCGTCGAAATCGCCTTTGATGTCGAAGACGATGTTGAACTTGGCAACGCGGGAGGGTTCGTCATGGGCCTTCTCGCCGGTCACCTTGGCACTTACCTCCGTCAGTCGGTCGAACACGCCGTAGCGGCTGGCTGCAATGCGGGCGCTCAAGACCAGGCAGCTTGCGAGCGAGGCGTAAAGCAGATCGAGCGGGCCGTAACCCGCCTGCGACGGGCCGGTAACGATATCGAGTTCGCCGCCGGTTACCGAAGTCACATGCGGAAAGCCGGTTCTGCCGACCACGGCCGTCGCACCGGTTTCACGCGTTCTCACCTTCACATCCGCCATCTCGCAAACCTTCCCAGAATTCTCCGAACCGACACTATCGTTGTCGGCAGAAACACGTCGCCCCGGGCCGCAAGGCCCAGGGCGTTGATATGTGCGCCTTTGAAGAACGGCGCAAGAGCGATGTTCGATCAGTTCTTCTTCACCAGGCGGTAGAACACGAAGTCCGACGTCGCGCCGTTGACGTAGCCCTCGACCTTGTCCTTCATCGCAACCTGCGTCGCTGCCTGGAACATGATCACGATCGGCGACTTTTCCTGCACCTTGCGCTGCAGGTCGACATAGAGCCCGTCGCGCTTGGCCGGATCGGCTTCCTTGAGCGCTGCCTTGGTCGCTTCGTTGAGTTCCGCCGGCACGGCCCAGCCGTTACGCCACGTGGTCGTCGACTGATACTTGTCGTCGGCATTGTCTTCGTTATAGGCGAAGGCCTTGGCGTTCGAATGCGGGTCCATGAAGTCCGGGCCCCAATAGAGCAGCATGGCTTCGTGGGTGCGCGCACGGTACTTGGTGATCACCTGGCTGCCAGTGCCCGGGATGATCTCGAAGTTGATGCCGGCTTCCGCGAACGATGCCTGCAGCGACTGTGCCATGTCGGTAAACGGCGTCGAGTTGATGACGTCGAGGGTTACCTTGATCGGCGTCTTGATACCGGCGTCGGCGAGGATCTTCTTCGCCTTTTCGACGTCGTAGCTGTAGGGCGTTTCATCGAGCGAGCCCGGGAAGCCCTTCGGCCAGAAGGCCTGGTGAACTTCCATCTGACCCTTCAGGAAGCTGTCGGTCATGCCCTTGTAGTCCACGAGGTAGCGGGCGGCTTCCCAGACGGCTTCCGGCTGTAGTGCCGTGTTCTTCTGGTTGAACGACAGGAAGTGCACGGCGGCCTGCGGGTAGGACTCGACCTTCACGCCGTCCTTGCCTTCGAGACCCGAAACCTGGTCCGGCGTCAAGTTCTTGGCCATGTCGACGTCGCCGGTCTGCAGCATCAGCTGCTGGGTCGCGGCTTCAGCCACGTGACGGATGATGACGCCCTTGATCACAGGAGCGCCGCCGAAATAGTTCGGGTTGCTCTGGAGGTTCAGCAGTTCGCCGGCGCGGAAGGCCTTGAGCACGAAGGGACCGGTGCCGGCCGAATTGGCCTTGAGCCACGCATTGCCGAAGTCGCCACCGGCTTCATTCGCCTTGACGGTTTCCGCGTCGACGACCGATGCCGGACGGGCGGCGAGAACGTTGAGAACGAAAGCCGACGAGAAGTCGCCTTCATACTTGATCGTGACCTTGTTGCCGTCGGCGGTCACCATCTTGTCGATGTTTTCAGGCGTCCAGCCAAGCTGCGTCAGGATGAAGGCAGGCGCCTTGTTGAGAACGACGACGCGCTTGAAGGAATAGACGACGTCTTCGCCGCGCAGCGGGTTGCCGGAGGTGAAGGTGACACCATCGCGCAGCGTGAAGGTGATCGTCTTGGCGGCATCGTCGGCCGTCCATTCGGAGGCGAGGCCCGGCGCCAACTTCTTCACGTCGGGCGCATCGTACTGCACCAGGCGGTCATAGGTCTGGGTGACGTATTCGCCCGAAGAAAACTCGTAGGCTTCGGCCGGGTCGATGCTGACGATGTCGTCGATGTTCTGCGCCACGACCAGCACTTCCGCCGGCGTTTCGGCGAGTGCGGCCGGCGCTACGCTCATCATCAGGGACGCCGCGAACACCGCGGCCTTGAACATTCTCATCATCATTCTCCTATTTTCGATGAGGCTTGGTTTTTGTCATCGCCGGCTTCAGCGCCGATTTCGGCGTACCGGTCTCGTTGGATTGGGATGCGCGCAACCGGAAGAGCGGCAGCGTGCCGGTCCAGATCAGCCGCACGGGCGTGTCCGTC
This sequence comes from Ensifer sp. EB106-03-01-XG145, assembly GCF_058792075.1. Lineage (NCBI taxonomy): Bacteria > Pseudomonadati > Pseudomonadota > Alphaproteobacteria > Hyphomicrobiales > Rhizobiaceae > Ensifer > Ensifer sp. EB106-03-01-XG145. The sequence goes on from NZ_JBYTEC010000011.1 coordinate 144,415, forward strand.
TTGTTCCACCAGTAGTGGGGCTGGATGCCGCGGAAATGCAGGCCGTCGCCGGGGGACAGCGTGGTCTCGTCGCCGTCGAGCCCGAACAGGATCTCCCCTTCGAGCATGTAGACGAGCTCCTCGCCCTCATGACTGAAGACCTCGGAACGGTGTCCCGGCGGAATGGTGATGACGAAGCTCGAAAGCTGGTTGCCGGCAAAATCGGCGCCGATCCGCTCATAGGAAACCGGCGAGCCGCCGACCGAAAACACCATGCGCCCCTCGGCGCGCGAGAGGCCGGTATCGATCGCCGGGGCGAGGATGAAGTGGTTGAGCTCGGCGCCGAGCCCCTGGGCAATCTGGGCCAGCGTGCCAAGCGAGGGCATGGCGAGATCGCGCTCGATCTGGCTGAGATAACCGACGGAAACGCCCGCCGCATCGCTCAGCGCCTGCAGCGTCATATGCATCTGCCGCCGACGCGCGCGCACCAGCGCGCCTACCTTCGGCTGCCCTGCCCCGGTGCTTTTCCCGGACGTGGCTTCGTCATCCGACGGAACGCTCACGCTCTCCTCCCCCAGTAAAATTTTTTTGATTTAAGCAAACTTATTTATATACTCCAAGCGAATTTTTGCGCTATCGACAAGACAGACCGCAAGCGAAGAGGGATGGAATCGCCACGTGGCAAATGACAGCACCACAGCAGCAACGCCGGTACGCCGCGCCTCCAGACCTAGCCGGAGCCGGCAGCGCCTTAGCTCATTGGTGGGCTTCCTGGTTACGCTCGCGATAACCTTCCTTGGCCTGCTCGCGATCACCTTCTTCATCGGCCGCATCGTGCCGATCGACCCGGTTCTCGCTGTCGTCGGCGACCGCGCGCCCGTTGTGGTCTATGAGCGCGTCCGCCAGGAAATGGGGCTCGACCAGCCGCTGATCACCCAGTTCGTCAGCTATGTCGGCGATGTCGCCACCGGCAATTTTGGCACCTCGGTTTCCACCGGCAAGCCGGTTATCGAAGACCTTGCCCGTGTCTTCCCGGCGACGCTCGAGATGGCGACACTCGGCATCATCCTCGGCGTGCTGATCGGCGTCCCACTCGGCGTTTTTGCAGCCGCCCGCCGCGGCTCGTGGCTCGATCAGGGCATCCGCGTCATCGGCCTGCTCGGCTATTCGGTGCCCGCCTTCTGGCTCGGCCTTGTCGGCCTTGCCGTCTTTTATGCGCGGCTGAAATGGGTCGGCGGCCCGGGGCGGGTCGACATCTTCTATGACGGCATGGTGACGCCGATCACCGGGCTCATCCTTGTCGACAGCATCATCGCAGGCGAATGGGAGATCTTCCGCAACGCCGTCTGGCACCTGATCCTTCCGGCCTCCTGCCTCGGCTTCTTTTCGCTCGCCTATATCGCCCGCATGACCCGCTCCTTCATGCTCGACCAGTTGAGCCAGGAATATGTCACCACCGCGCGGGTCAAGGGCGTGCCGGAGCGCCTCGTCATCTGGCGCCACGCCTTCCGACCGATCCGCGTGCCGCTGATCACCGTCATCGGTCTTTCCTATGCCGGCCTGCTCGAAGGCTCCGTCATGATCGAGACGATCTTCTCCTGGCCGGGCATCGGCAACTACCTGACCGTCGCCCTGCTCAACGCCGACATGTCGGCGGTGCTCGGCTCGACCCTCGTCATCGGCGCGGTCTTCATCGGCATCAACAAGATTTCGGACGTGCTCTATCGCGTGCTCGATCCGCGTGCACGCTAAGAGGAGTCGGACATGACCACACTTCGCGACTGGCTGATCGACGACAGCCCTGCCTCGCCGATGCAGGCGCGCCTCGGACGTTTCTACCGCATCTTCGGCGCGCTGATGCGCAATCCGCTTGCCGTCGTCGGCGCTATCATCATCCTGGCCCTGGTGTTGACGGCTCTGTTCGCGCCTTGGCTCGCCACCCATGATCCGCTGCGCCAGTCGCTCGGCGAACGCCTGCTGCCGCCGAGTGGCGCCCACTGGATGGGAACCGACGAACTCGGCCGCGACATCTGGTCCCGCGTCGTCTACGGCGCGCGCATCACGCTTGCGATCGTCACGCTCGTCGCCGTGCTCGCAGCCCCCGCCGGCCTGGTGATCGGCGTTGCCGCCGGCTATTTCGGCGGCTGGGTCGATCGCATCCTCATGGGCATCACCGACATCTTCCTGTCGCTGCCGAAGCTGATCCTGGCACTGGCCTTCGTCGCCGCTCTTGGCCCCGGCATCGAAAATGCGATCATCGCCATCGCCATCACCTCCTGGCCGGGCTACGCCCGTGTCGCCCGTGCAGAGACGCTGACCTTCAAGAACTCCGAGTTCATTTCGGCGGTGCGGCTACTCGGCGCTTCGAGCCTGCGCGTCAATCTCGGCCACGTGCTGCCGCTCTGCACCTCGTCGATGATTGTCCGCGTCACGCTCGACATGGCCGGCATCATCCTGACGGCCGCCGGCCTCGGCTTCATCGGTCTTGGCGCCCAGCCGCCGCTTCCCGAATGGGGCGCGATGATCTCGCGTGGCCGTTCGTTCATTCTCGACCAGTGGTGGGTCGCAACCATGCCGGGCTTTGCCATCATTCTCGTCAGCCTCGGCTTCTGCTTCCTGGGCGATGGTCTGCGCGACGTGCTGGACCCGAAGAGCGGGGAGCAGCGCTGATGAGCAATCTTCTCGAAATCGAAAAGCTGCGCGTCACGTTTCCGACGCCCCGTGGCGACCTCGAAGTGGTACGCGGCATCTCCTTCACACTCGGCCGCGAGCGCTTGGGCATCGTCGGCGAAAGCGGCTCGGGAAAATCAATGACCGGCCGCTCGATCCTGCAGTTGATCCGGGCGCCGGGTCGCGTCACCGCCGACAAGCTCGTCTTCGACGGCATCGACCTCTTGAAACAGTCCGAACGGCAGATGCGCGCCATTCGCGGCGCCCGCATCTCCATGGTGATGCAGGACCCGAAGTTCTCGCTGAACCCTGTCATGACCATTGGCGAGCAGATTGCCGAAGCACTGCTGACGCACCGGAAGCTGCCGCGCCGTGAGGTCAACAACCGCATGCTCGCGATGCTGGAATCGGTGCGCATCGCCGATCCGGAACGCGTCGCCCGGCTCTATCCGCATGAAGTCTCGGGCGGCATGGGGCAACGCGTGATGATCGCGATGATGCTGATCCCCGAGCCGGACCTGCTGATCGCCGACGAGCCGACCTCGGCACTCGACGTTTCCGTGCAGGCGCAGGTGCTCGACATCATCGACGAACTGGTGAAGCGCAAGGGCATGGGGCTGATCTTCATCAGCCACGACCTGAACCTCGTCTCCAGCTATTGCGACCGCATCCTCGTGATGAACACCGGCGAGGTGGTCGAGGAGTGCAAGGCCGGCGAACTGATGGAGGCGAAACATCCCTATACGCGCGGGCTGATCGCCTCCATTCCGCGCCTCGACGAAACACGGGACGAGCTGCCGGTACTCGACCGCAGCGCATGGGCCAAGGCATGACCGCGCTTTCTCTCAAGAACCTCGACATCTCCTATGGCGACGTGCAGATCACCCACGACGTCAATCTCGACATCGCCGACGGCGAGAGCTTTGCCCTCGTCGGCGAAAGCGGCTCGGGCAAATCGACCGTATTGAAGGCGATAGCCGGCCTCGCGCCGGAGTGGACGGGCGAAATCACCGTGCTCGGCTCACCCCGCGGCCATGGCATCGACCGCGCCTTTTCGCGCCAGTGCCAGATGGTATTCCAGGACCCCTATGGCTCGCTGCACCCGCGCAAGACCGTCGATGCGACGCTCGGAGAAGCCTTGACCATCCATGGCATCGGCGACCGCAATGCGCGGATCGAGGAAGTCATGGCCTCCGTCGGGCTCGATCGCAAGTTCCGTTTCCGCTTCCCGCACCAGCTCTCGGGCGGCCAGCGCCAGCGCGTGGCGATCGCCCGGGCACTCATGCTGAAGCCGAAGGTGCTGCTGCTCGACGAGCCGACCTCGGCGCTCGACGTCTCGGTCCAGGCCGAAATTCTCAATCTGCTGAAGCGCCTCAGGCGCGAGCAGAACCTCACCTTCCTGATGGTCACCCACAATCTGGCCGTCGTCTCGTTCCTTTGCGATCGGCTCGCCGTCATGCGGCAGGGCCGTATCGTCGAGGTGGCCGATGTCACCGATCTCAAGCGCGGCGACCTCAAGGATCCCTATTCGCGTGAGCTGATGCAGATCAGCGCCGCGCATGCCAACTAGAGCGGGAAACTGAAAGTGCGGGCGGTCTTCGCCCGCAACCGCTCTAAAATATCGAGTAACCCCAAGGACATAGCATGAACAGTGAACAGATCGCTGCCGCGCTGGCGGAATTCGACGCGGCGATTGCCAAGACAACCGATGCTGATGCGGTATGGACCGCGCTGCAGACGCTTTGCCGCCAGGTGATCGGCGCCAAGCTTTTCACCATCATGACGGTCGACATGGTCAATGAAGTCGCCCGCCGCGCCTATACCTCGCACCCTGAGGAATACCCGACCTCCGGCACCAAGCCGATCCGCTACGACAGCTGGTTCGACATCGTGCACAAGGCACACCAGACCTTCGTCGCCAACACCATCGTCGACATCTCCAAGGTCTTCGGCGACCACGAAACCATCTGGTCGCTCGGCTGCGGTTCGGTTGCGAACATTCCGGTTGTTGTCGGCGGCGAACTGCTCGGCACGGTCAACTGCCTCGACGTCGAGCATCACTACACGCCTGAGCGCGTCGCACTCTCCAAGCATCTGGAAATGCCGGCGAAACTCGCCTTCCTCGCCGCCGCCCGCGCCGAGCAGAAGTAATACGGCAGGCCGGGGGCGTCACCGCCTTCGGCCCCCCTTTCCGGTCAGCGGCCGATCGCTTTGCCAGTTTCCTCCAGAAAGAAGTGTATCTTCGCCGCCTCGATCGGCACCTCGATCTGGTCATCTGGGCCGATGCGTGACGCAGCGTGAACCTGCGCCGTGAAGGCGGCTTGGCCCACCTTGCCGAGCGCCAGCGTGTGAGGCCCAAGCGGCTCGACGTCGCGCACCGTCAGCTTCACGGTCGGCGCTCCAGCGTCCGCGGCCATCGTATGTTCCGGGCGGATGCCGAGGACGACGTCCTTGCCCGCAAAAGCGCCGAGCTTTCCAGCGCGGTGCTCCGGAACCTTGATGGCCACATCACCATCACCCTTGAACTGCAAACCGCCATCACCGCCTTCAAGCCGCCCTTCGATGAAATTCATGCTGGGCGCGCCGATGAAGGCGGCGACGAAGAGATTGGCGGGCGCCTCGTAAAGCGTGATCGGGTCGGCTGCCTGCTCGATACGCCCCTGGTTCATAACGACGACGCGATCGGCCATGGTCATGGCTTCCACCTGGTCGTGGGTGACGTAGACGGCGGTCGTCTGAAGACGCCGATGCAACAGTTTGATTTCGGTGCGCATTTCGATGCGCAGCTTGGCGTCGAGGTTGGACAACGGCTCGTCGAAAAGAAAGACATCGGGCTGGCGCACGATCGCCCGACCGATCGCCACGCGCTGGCGCTGGCCGCCCGATAACGCGCTCGGCTTGCGGCCAAGATAGGCACCGAGATTGAGGATGCGGGCGGCATCCGTCACCGCCTTATCGACCTCCGCCTTCGGCGTGCCGCGCACCTTCATGCCGTAGCCGATGTTTTCGGCGACCGTCATGTGCGGATAGAGCGCGTAGTTCTGGAACACCATGGAGCAATTGCGCAAGCCAGGGCGCAGATCCGTGACGTCGCGTTCGCCAATCCTGATCGAACCAGAGGTCGCGGTTTCAAGACCGGCGATCATCCTGAGGGTCGTTGTCTTGCCGCAGCCGGACGGCCCGACGAGCACGACGAACTCGCGATCCGCAATCTGAAGATCGAGCGGCGGAATGACGGTGACGTTCCCGAAGGACTTGGTGATCTGCTCCAGTCGGACCTGTGACATGCGGAAACCTTTGCTGCTGTCGATACCCGGTCTTGCCCGGGCGCTTGAGGCCCGCCCCGAACGTCTCGGGGCGGGCGCAGTCTCGTTATTCCTGAGGCAGCCCCATCGAGGCGCGATAGGCGGCAAGCTGCTTGTCGCGGCCGAACTCGTCGGTCAGCTTGTTCCACTGCTCGGCGACGCTATCGAGCGCCTGTTGCGGCGTCACTTCGCCGGCAAGCGCCTTGGAAAGCTCGATCTCCAGCACCTCGGTGTAGGAGAAGTAGCCGGGCAGGCGCATGTCGAGCGCGATGTTCTTGGCGGTAACCGCGTCCTTCTGCGCGCCGAGATACTCCTTCGCTTCGCGCTCGGAGAAGATCTTCGACCAGAGATCGAGGTTCGTCGTGTGCGAGATGCGATAGGGATTGACACCTGTACCGCCGGTGATTGCCGCCTGGCCGGAAACGGCCGGGCTCGTCAGGTACTGGATATAGTTCCAGGCCGCCTCCTGCTTGGTCGAGGTTGCGGGAACCGCCGCCTGCCAGCCGCCGAAGGCCATGAAGGAGGTCTGGACGACATGGTCGAACTTGTCCCACTTCTTCGTCTTGTAGTTCCAGATCTCGTCCGATCCCGGCAGCGGTGCCGAGCCGACATTGCCGGCGACCTTAGACTGCTTCGGGTCGGCGCCGATGACGCCGGTATCGCCCCAGCCGATCGATTCCGCCACTTGCCCGCCGGCGAAGGCGGCGTTCACTTCACCGAAGGAGAAGTTCAGCGCGTTCGGCGGCGCGAGTTTCGAGGCGCGTATGTACTCCTCGAGGCCACGAACCCAGCCGGGATTGTTGACCTGGGCGTCCATCGTCTCCGGATTGAAGAACATGGCGCCGGGATTGTCCGGGTGGCTGGTATAGCCGGCAACGTGGCTGAACAGGAACCAGAACTGCTGGCCGCCGCGGCGGAAGGCTTCCGCCGTGCCCCAGAGGTTGTTGGTCGGCTGGTTGAAGTATTCGGCGATGTCGAGATACTGCTTCCAGGTCTTCGGCGGCGCCAGGTCGTAACCGTACTTGGCCTTGAAGGCCTTCTGGTTGTCGGCGTTCTCGAAGAGGTCGATGCGGTAGCTGTATGTATGGGCGTCGCCGTCCATCGTCTGCGACAAGACCTTGCCGTTCCAGACCATCAGCTGTTCACGATAGACAGGCGCGATATCCTCCCAGTCGGCGCCCTTGCGCATGTCGGCCGGCATTTCCGACAGGAAGTCGGTAAAGTCGGGCGCCCAGGCCGGGGCAAAGGCAATCACGTCGAAGGCGTCTTCGCCCGATGTCAGCGAGGTCACGATCTTCGGATAGAGTTCCGACCACGGGAACTCGACGACTTTAACCTTGCCGCAGGTCTTTTCTTCCCAGCCCTTGGCTGCAAGCTGCAGCGCCGAGGCGATGTATGGGCCGGTCTGTGTGGTCGCCGTCAATTCAACGCCGGTGTAATCCGGATCGCAGGCAAGCGCCGTTCCCGCGCTCCCCATCGCGAGTGTGGCAAGAGATACAGAAGCCAGTAGCAATTTCCTCATTCTATCCTCCCTGTGAATGAATGCATGCCAAAGCGGGTTGGTTACTTGATCGCTCCAAGAAGCAGGCCGGAGCGCATGAGCCGGCTCAAAAGTCCGGCCATGACCATCATCGGGATGATGGCAACGAGAGCGGCAGCGGAAATCGCCCACCATTCGTCGCCGCGCTGGCTGTTCTGGCCGGCGACGAGGATGGGCAGCGTCTGCCATTTGGAATTGGTCAGGAACAGCGCAAACAGAAACTCGTTCCAGACGAAGGCAAGCGTGATCATGAAGGTGGCGATCAGCCCCGGTTTCGACATCGGCAGGACGATGCCGAAGAAGATCCGCCAGGACGGCACGTTGTCGACCATCGCGGCTTCCTCAACCTCGACCGGCAGCGCCTCGAAGAAGTCACGCATCAGCCAGATGACGATCGGAAGCGAAAACGCGATATAGGCAAAGGTCAGGCCGATATAGCTGTCGACCAGCTTGAAGCCGAGTTTGCCCATCTCCGTGTACATCAGGTAGAGAGCGAAGGCCGCGACGATCGGCGGGAACATGCGCTGGCTGACGAACCAGAAGACGATGTCGTTGTTGCCGAGCTCCGGCCCCGGCAGACGGAATCTGCTCGAGATCACCGCGAGTGCAAGTGCTGCGACAAAGGCATAGATCAGCGAGATGCCCTGACCGAAGCCCAGCACATGGCGGCCGAGAAGGAAGCCGCCGAAGGCGATCACAACGAAGATCAGCGCCGAGAGCAACCGGAAGCGGAAGGTGAAGCGCACCAGCGCATAGGCCGCCATGGCGCCGATGAAGGTCGCGGCAATCGATGCCGAAAGGCCGATGATCGTCGATGCCATGAAGGTGCTAAAGAACTGGCCGCGCTGGCCCGACAGAAGCTCGCTCCAGGCTGTAAAGCTCGGCTCGAAATCGACGAACGGCAGATAGGTCGGCCCGCCAACGACGGCGATCGGCGTCTTGAACGAGGTGATCAACACCCAGTAGAGCGGAAAGAAGGTGATGGCGAGCCAGATCAGGCAGCCGCCGAGCGCCAGCCAGCGCCGTTTTCCCTTGAGAGTGCGCACGCTCATTTGTGCTTCTCCAGATAGGGTTTCAGGACCGCCAGATAGACGAGGCCGATCACTGTAATGACGATCAGGAACAGGAAGGAAAGCGCCGAGGTGTAGCCGAGGTTGAACTTCTTGAAGCCTTCCTGATAGGCAAACAGCGTCAGCGTCTCCGTCGAAATCCCCGGCCCGCCGCCGGTCATGACGAAGACCGTGTCGATGATCTTGTAGCTCTCGATCAGGCGGATGAAGACGACGGCGACCGAGATCGGCAGCAGCATCGGAAAGGTGATGTCGCGAAACTGCTGCCAGGGCGTGGCGTTTTCGAGCGCGGCTGCCTCGTAGACATCATCCGGCAGGGTCTGCAACCCCGCAAGCAGCATGAGGATAACGAAGGGCGTCCATTGCCACACCTCGACGGCGATGATCGATCCGAGCGCCCAGCTCGTCTGGGTGAGGAACGGAAGATTGGGAAAGCCGAGCGCGGTCATTACCTCGTTGAGCGGCCCCATCGTCGGATTGAGCACCTGGCGGGCGATCAGCGCGACGGCAACTGGTGCCACCAGCATCGGCAACAGGAAGCTCACGCGAAAGATGCCCTCGCCCGGCACCCGTGAATTCAGCGCCAGCGCCACCGAAAGGCCGATCACATATTGCAGCCCGACGGAGATGAAGGCGATCAGCGTCGTCGTTCCCGCCACGTGCCAGAAGCGTGGGTTCTGAAGCAGATCCAGGTAATTGCCGAAACCGACGAAGCGCGATGGCGTCGGCGGCACGAGCCGCATGCTCATGAAACTGGTGGTCAGCGAATAGACCAGCGGGAAGATGGAGATCAGCAGGACGATGATGAGGGCGGGCCAAATGAAGAAATGCTTGATTGGGTCGTTGCGCGTCATGCGGTCGCCCCTCTCGCCAGCAGCGCCTCGATCTCGGCAAGCGTCGGCATGGCCGGCGCCGTGCCACGACGGCTGACCGCGATGCCGGCGGTCGCGCAACCGAAGCGCACCGCCTCGACCGGCGCGAGCCCACGCGCCAGCGCTGCAGAAAAGCCGCCGACGAAGGCATCCCCTGCCCCGGTCGTGTCGATCACCGGTCCGCTGGCGATCGCGGGCACCAGCACGGACTGGTCGTGGTTGTGGTAGAGCACGCCGCGTTCGCCGAGCGTGATCAGTGCCGTCTTGGCGCCCTTCTTCAGGATCGCGTCGCCGGCGCGGCGAACATCATCCCCCGAGGACAGCGCAAAGCCGACGATGGCTGCAGCCTCGGTCTCGTTCGGCACGAGGTAGTCGCAGAGCGGGTAGATCGCATCCGGGAAAGGTTCGGCGGGCGCCGGGTTGAAGACAGTGGTGACGCCGGCGGCATGGGCGATCTCGAGTGCGCGTTGCGCTGCGGCAACCGGTTGCTCCAGCTGAGTGACGAAGACGCGCGATCCCTCGATCGTCTCGCGGGCAGCCTCGACATCATCGATACTGATCGAGCCGGCAGCACCCGGATACACGATGATGGCGTTCTCGCCGTTCTGGTCGTTGACGTAGATGAAGGCGGCACCCGTCGGCAGATCGTCCATCTGCCCGATCTTCGGCGTCACGCCGGCTTCGACATAGGTGCGCAGCGCCATCTCGCCGAAGGTGTCGCGACCGAGCTTGGAGATGAAGGACACCGGACTGCCGGCCCGCGCTGCAGCTACCGCCTGGTTCGAACCCTTGCCGCCTGGTCCGACGGAAAAGCCGCTGCCGGTAATCGTTTCACCGACAACCGGCATGCGCCGCGCCAGATAGGCCGTATCGGCCACGAAGATACCAAGGATCGAAACACCAACCTTCATTCAAACCTCCCCCTGCGACCGCACCGCAGAAAACGGTGTGCCCAGGCAATCTCTCGCGATTTCATGTGTCATCTAGCACCGCGCGGAGACCGCGCAGGCGGTCCGTCAGGTCTTGGGCGGGATCACGCCCTTGGTGAAGAGAAAGCAGCCATAGAACCGCGTCTCGCCCGTGGTGATGACGCAATAGGCCTTCTTGGCTTCCTCGTAGAAGGCGAAACGTTCGATGCCGTACATGGGCGCCGACTTGCCTTCAGCGCGATTGATCGCCGACTGGACTTCCTGCTGCACCGGCAGGACTTCATCCGGCGCTCCCATCACCTCCATACGGCCGGCCGAAGGCTGCAGCGGCGTGTCGAGGGGCAGCACGGAAAGCACCGCTTCGACCGCACGCGCCGCCGAGACATTGTCGATGCGCAGCAGCGTGCCGAGCGTCGTCTTGCGGGCAATGGCGTCGGACGGGAAATTGGTGTCGGAAATGACGACCGTGTCGCCGTGCCCCATGGATCTCAACGCGTGCAACACGTCGGCATTAAGGGCCGGGTCGATATTCTTGAGCATACAGTCCTCCTCCAGGCGCCATGCCGTCGCGGCCGCACCATATGCGTTTCCCGTTCAGGACAAACGCGTCTCCCCAACTGTTCACTTTTCCATCGCGCGAGCCGGCTCCCTCCGCCCCGCGCGTGGAGCCCCCCCTACTCGCCGTAGGGGATCCAGATGTTCTTGACGTCGGTCGCGCGGCGCAGATAGGCCGGGCCTTCCGCGGCGTCACGGTCGAGCCAGTTCGTCACCTTGCCGTAATCGACGAAGGTCCGCTTCAGGTTGCCGGACGAGAGTTTCTCGACCAGCGTCGAAAGTTCAGGCGTGCCGAAAGCCCAGAGGGCGTCGACGTCGTTGTGGCTTGCAAGCGTCTTTGCCAGCTCGATCGCCGACCCGGTGACGATGTTGACGACGCCGGCCGGAACGTCGGACGTTTCCAGAACGGTGTAGAAATCGGTCGCCGCCAGCGGATGCGGCTCGCTCGGCACGACGACGACCCGGTTGCCGGTGGCGATCAACGGCGCGACGAGGCTGATCATACCGAGAAGCGGTGCTTCCGGCGGGCAGATCACGCCGACGACGCCGATCGCCTCGGGCATGGCAAGTGCGACACCGCGAAGCGGCGGCTGGTGCACCGCACCTTCGTACTTGTCGGCCCAAGCGCCGTAGGTAAACAGGCGCGCGATCGAGGCTTCGACCTCCGCCTTGGCATTGGCGGCCGAAGCACCGGTCATGTCGGCAATGCGATCGGCGAATTCCTCGGCACGGCCGCTGAGGTTTTCGGCAATGTAGTAGAGGATCTGGGCGCGGTTGTGCGTCGTTGCGGAGGACCAGGCGGATGCCGCTTGCGCCGCGACGACGGCGTTGCGGATATCCTTGCGATTGCCCTCGCCAACCTCGCCGAGCACCTTGCCCTTGGGCGAAAGAACGTTGCGATTGTAATTGCCGTCCGGCCGCGCCTGCTTGCCGCCGATATAGAGCTTGGCGGTGCGGTCGACGGTCGGCAGGGCGAAATCACCAGCGACCGGTTTCAGCGCCGGTTCGGCGACCGCCGCCCTGAGCTTGCGGCCAAGCCATGCCTTCGGCTTCAGATATTCATAGCAGCCCTCGCGACCGCCCTCGCGGCCGAAGCCGGACTCGCGCTTGCCGCCGAAACCGGCGGACGCGTCGAAGAGATTGGTGGCGTTGACCCAGACGACGCCGGCGGCGAGCTTTGCCGCGACGTGCAGCGCCAGGCCGATGGTCTCGCTCCAGACGCTGGCGGCAAGGCCGTAGCGCGTGTGGTTGGCAAGCTGGATCGCCTCTTCCGGGGTGCGGAAGGTCATCGAGACGGCGACCGGCCCGAAGATCTCTTCGGTCGCGACGATCGAGGTTGGCTGCACGCCGGTCAGCAAGGTCGGCGGATAGAAGCTGCCGCCCTTCGGCAGTTCGATCGACGGCTGATGCAGAGCGGCCCCTTCGGCGACGCCCTTGGCAACCAGGCTTTCGATCCGCTGCAACTGCACCGGCGCGACGATCGCCGCCATATCGATTGCCTTGTCGAGCGGATGGCCGACACGAAGCGTCTGCATGCGGCGCTTCAAACGCTCGTAGAAGAGCGGCGCCACGCCTTCCTGCACGAGGATGCGCGAACCGGCGCAGCAAACCTGGCCCTGGTTGAACCAAATGGCGTCCACCACACCCTCAACGGCGCCGTCGATGTCGGCATCGTCAAAGACGATGAAAGGCGATTTGCCGCCGAGTTCCAGCGTCAGCGACTTGCCGGTGCCGGCGGTGCGTTCGCGAATGAGCCGGCCGACCTCCGTCGAGCCTGTAAAGGCGATCTTGTCGATATCCGAATGCTCGACGATCAGCGCGCCGGTTTCGCCCTCGCCGGTCACGACGTTCAGCACACCGGCCGGCAGACCGGCAGCGGCAGCAAGTTCAGCGAAGAGCAACGCCGTTAGCGGCGTGAATTCCGCCGGCTTCAGGATGACGGTATTGCCGAGCGCCAGAGCCGGCGCGACCTTCCAGGCGAGCATCAGGAACGGGAAGTTCCAGGGGATGACCTGGCCGACGACGCCGACCGGCACCTGATCGGCGAATTCGGTTTCCTGCAGCTGCGCCCAGCCGGCGTGATGATAAAAGTGGCGGGCGGCAAGCGGGATATCGATGTCGCGGGTTTCGCGGATCGGCTTGCCATTGTCGATCGCCTCGACGACGGCGATCAGACGCGCATGGCGCTGGATCATGCGGGCGAGTGCATAGAGATGCCGCGCCCGGGCATGACCCGGAAGCTTCGCCCAGGGTCCTTGCGCCTTGCGGGCGGCGGCAACCGCATCGTCGACGTCCTTGGAGCCGCCGAGCGCAATTTTCGCCAGGAGCTTGCCCGTGGCCGGCTCGCTCGTGTCGAAAGACTTGCCGGTAGCAGACGCGACAAAAGCGCCGTTGATGAAGTGGCCGAACTCGCCCTTGTGGCGCGCCAGCCATTGGCGGGCTTCGGTGTCGGCTTCGAGCGCGGGGCCGTAGGACATTTCGTCAAAATACCTTGCGACAGTCATCGGGATCATCCAATCGGGTGTCGGTTGAGGGCCGAATAGGCGCCGGTCACGTGGTGCTCGAGCTGACGCTCAATATCGGCAAGCAGGCTCGATGCGCCGATGCGGAAGAGATCCGGCTCGAGCCATTCACGGCCGAGTTCGTCCTTCATCAGGAACTGGTAGTTCAGGATGTCCTTGGCCGCGGAAATGCCGCCGGCGGGCTTGTAGCCGACCTTGAGGCCGGTCTGTTCCTGATAGGCACGGATCATGCGCAGCATGACAAGCGTCACCAACAGGGTGGCGTTGACGCCTTCCTTGCCGGTCGAGGTCTTTATGAAATCGGCACCGGCCATCATGCAGACGAGCGAAGCGCGCGCGACGTTGCGCAGCGTCTTCAGGTCGCCGGTGGCGAGGATCGCCTTCACATGGGCGTCGCCGCAGGCGGCGCGGAAGTCACGCATCTCGTCATAGAGCGCCTGCCAGTTGCCAGTGAGAACATGCTCGCGGGTAATGACGATGTCGATTTCCCTGGCGCCATCGGCAACCGAGGCCTCGATCTCGCGCAGCTTCACATCGTGCGGGATAAGACCGGCCGGAAAGCCGGTGGAAACCGCGGCGACGGGAATGCCCGAACCGTCAAGCGCCTCGACGGCGGTCGAAACGAAACGATGATAGACGCAGACAGCACCGGTCGTGATACCGCGACCGCCCATGCCAAGCGCGTCGAGCAGATCCTGGCGCACGGGCTGCCGCGCCTTGGCGCAGAGACGCTTGACGCGCTCGGTCGTATCGTCGCCGTTGAGGGTCGTGAGGTCGATGCAGGTGACGGCCTTCAGCAGCCAGGCGGCCTGGGCGTCCTTCTTGACCGTCCGACGGCCGGGCAGCGTCGCAACGCGGCGCTCGGCGGCAGACAGGTTGACGCGCTGGTCCAGCACCCAGCCGAGGTCGAGATCCATGCCGTTGTTGCGCGGCCAGTTATGGCCCGCCGCCGGCGATTGCGCGGGTTTCGTCGCGCCTGACTTCACAGCTAGGTCTTCCAAGCGATGGCTCCTTGAACTCCCTGTCACGGCACAACTCTACACCCGGGGCGCAGCCGTGGAGATCGTCAATTTTGTTATTTTTCTACCGATTTTTTGTGACTATTCCATCAAATACTGAGGGTGTCAAGCGAAGCGTCCGGATTTTGACGAATTCGTAATATTTTTGATCCAGCCGCGATTACTGCCCCGGGACCAGGGTTTCGCCCTCTTCGGTAATGACAGATCGAAAGACGTGAAGAGGCGCGAAAAACGCCGGCTTCAGCTTGCCGATCTTGCTGAGATCGATGACGAGATGGTTCTCGCGGGCAAGCGAAATGACCTTCTGCTTTACCGACACCTCGTGGAAATGCACGCAGGTCGCCCCTCGGCCCGGATCAACGCCCGCCGCCGAAAGGAAGGCAACGTTGATGCCGAGCGAATCGAGCGTTTCCAGCCCGGAATTGCCGGAGAAGGATGCCGATGACGGGTGATAGACGCCGCCCAGCATGACGATGCGGACATTGGGCTTGTGCGTCAGCTTCTCCGCCACGTTGAGCGAATAACACACTGCCGTTATTGAATAATCCTCCGGAATGAGATCGACGAGGTATTCCAAGGTGGTGCCGCAATCGATGAAGATCGTCTCGTCCGGCCGGATATGGCGGGCGGCGTGGACACAGGCCTCGCGCTTGGCGGCCGCATGGCTGTCGGCTTCGCGCGCAAGCTCATAGGGCGCATCGGGCTCAATCTCTCCCGCCGGCACGATATGCCCTCCGAGAAAGGCGAACTGGCCGGGATTGTCGGCAACGTCGCGGCGGATCGTCATTTCCGAGACGCCAAGCAGGGCCGCAGCATCGCGCAGATGCAGAACTCTCCGCCCCGAAAGCGCGTCGGCGAGCTGGATGATGCGGGCTGTCTTGCGGCTGACCATGATTTCTTCCGTGTCAGAAAAGTCCTGCAGCCTTGCGCGGCCCGAACAATCTTTGTGAAAAATATCACAAACGGTACCGTGCGAGCAAGAGGAGTCACATTTGAATGAAAGGCACCGCACACGACCGCCGAGCGACCGCCCATCAGAAAGAGAATAGCGGCGGACCAATCGGCCCGCCGCCACAATACTGTCCGTCATGCAAGGCCGCGAAGGGAAAAACGGCCAAAAAGCGATCACGCGCCGACCGGTGCTGTCCGTTCGGCCAGCCAGCCGACCGTCTCCTGATCGAGCAGCCCGTCCAATTCCTGTACGACCCGGCCATGATAGGCATCGATCCACGTCCGCTCGGCTGCGGTCAGCAAATCCAAGTCGGCGAGCCGCAGGTCGATCGGCACCAGCGTCAGGCTGCGGAAGCTCAGGAAACCGTCACCATCGTCCACCACCTCCACCTGGTTCTCGATGCGGATGCCGTAGGCGCCGGCCTTGTAGTAGCCGGGCTCTATCGTCGTCACCATGCCGGGCTTTAGCTCGATCTCGTTGACGCGGCGATCGAAGCGCTGGGGCTGTTCATGGACCGAAAGGAAGTGGCCAACGCCGTGACCAGTCCCGTGGTCATAGTCGAGCCCGAGATCCCACAGGGGACGACGGGCGAAGGCGTCGAGCTGGTGGCCGTAGGTTCCCTTGGGAAACTTCAGCGTTACCATGGAGATCAGCCCCTTCAGCACCGCCGTGTAGGCACGCCTGATCTCGTCGCTGACCGGACCTATCGCGGTCGTGCGGGTCGCGTCGGTGGTGCCCGTCAGATACTGACCGCCACTGTCGAGCAGGTAGACCCCGCCCCTCTTGATCGGCGCGCTGGTCTCATGCGTCGCCGCGTAATGGCACATTGCCGCGTGGCCGTCGGCCGCCGAGATCGACCGGAAGCTTGGCTCGACGAAGCTTTCCTCCATCTGCCGGTAACCGAGGATGCGCTCCTCCGCCTCGAGTTCGCTCACCGGCCGGCCGCTCGCATCCCGATCGGCGGCATTTTGTTCAAGCCAGGCGAAAAAGCGGATCCAGGCCGCGCCATCGAGACGGTGGCAATCGCGAAAGCCGGCAAGCTCGGTCGCGTTCTTGTGCATCTTGGCAAGCGTGATTGGGCTTCGCACCAGTTGCACGGTTCCGCCAGCGGTCCGCGTCGCATGCGCCGCCGCAGACGGGGCAAAACCCGGGTCGATCAACGCCGTGCGCCCGGCCGCCATCGCCTTGACGCGCTCAAGCAGTTTCCCGGGTTCGGCAATCGCGACATCGTCAAGCTCGAAATCCGAGAGGTCGTTCGGCAGCTTGCGATGATCGACAAGCCATTCGGTTTGCCCGGCGCGATCGAAGATCAGGAAGGACTGCGGCATCGGGTTGAAGGCAACGTCACGACCGCGAACGTTGAGAAACCAGGCGATATTGTCCGGCTGCGCCTCGATCAGCAGGTCCGCCCCCTGCTCCGCCAGCATGGCGGCGATGCGGCGCTTCTTCTCGGCGACGCTTTCGCCGGAATAGGCAACCGGAAAGGCCATGATCTTGCCGAGCGGCTTTTCCGACTGATCGGCCCAGATCGCGTCGACAAGGTCGTCGTCGACAGGCGTCCAAAGGCCACCTGCCGCCTCGACCGAACGGCCGCAGTCCGCATCCCAGGTCGATGGCAGCAGCATGGCGTTGAAGCCGACGCGCTCGCCCTTGCGCAGGTTGTTCCTCAGCCACTCCTTGAGCGGCGCATCGTAAAAGTGCTCGATCGCAAAGGTGTCGAGATCCACTTCGTCGCGCACCTGCACCTGGTAGCGGCCATCGACGAAGATGGCGGCGCGGTCGCGCATGACGATCGCCACGCCGGCGGAACCGGTGAACCCGGTGACGAAAGCCAGGCGATTGTCGTGCGGCGCGCAATATTCGCCCTGATGCTCATCGAAGCGCGGCACGACGTAGCCGTCGAGCCCGGTTTCCGCAAGCTTGCGCCGCAGGGCGCCGATCCGGCCGGAGATATCCGGCCTTGCTCTCGTATCCATGATGTCTTCCTTATCGAATTGAGTTTCAGGCGTCGCCGATCGTCTCGGCGAAATGGCAGGCGGTCATGCCGGCACCGACCGGACGCAGCACCGGCTTTTCGCGACGGCAGAGCTCGGTCGCGTGCGGACAGCGCACGTGGAACGGACAACCAGGCGGGATCGCGAGCGGGCTCGGCAACTCGCCTGATAGCGCGGGGGCGCGACGTCTTGCGTCGGGATCGAGCGAAGGCGCGGCAGCAAGCAACCCCTTGGAATAGGGATGCATCGGCCTCGAAAACAGCGCCTCCGACGGGCCGATCTCGACGATCGCGCCAAGATAGATGACGGCGACGCGGTGCGAGACGTGGCGCACGAGC
Source organism: Ensifer sp. EB106-03-01-XG145 (assembly GCF_058792075.1). Classification (NCBI taxonomy): domain Bacteria; kingdom Pseudomonadati; phylum Pseudomonadota; class Alphaproteobacteria; order Hyphomicrobiales; family Rhizobiaceae; genus Ensifer; species Ensifer sp. EB106-03-01-XG145. The sequence goes on from NZ_JBYTEC010000011.1 coordinate 162,160, forward strand.
CGAAGATCATGCGCCACGAACAGCACCGTCAAGCCCAGCTCGTCCTGAAGCTCGATCAACAGATTGACGACCTGCGCCTGCACCGAAACGTCGAGCGCCGAAACCAGTTCATCGGCCACAAGGCAGATAGGCTCCAGCGAGAGCGCACGAGCGATTCCGATGCGCTGGCGCTGGCCGCCCGAGAATTCATGCGGATATTTGTCGGCGGCCCCTTCGGGCAGCCGGACAAGGTCCAGCAGCTCGTCGACGCGCTGGTCGATCGCAGCCCCTTCACGCATGCGATGCACGGATATCGCTTCCCGCAGTGTATCACGCACGGTCATGCGCGGATTGAGCGAGGTGTAAGGATCCTGAAACATCATCTGGACGCGCCTGTTATAGGCCCGCCGCCGCGCCCCCTTGAGGCCTACGGCGCTTTCGCCCTCAAACAGGATATCGCCGGCGGTTGGGCGGTGCAGTCCGGCGATCAGGCGCGCGAGCGTGGACTTGCCACAACCGGATTCCCCGACGATGCCCAGCGTCTCACCCGGCATCACGTCGAGATCGATGCCATTGACCGCCGAGACGACCTGTTGCGGACGTCGGGCAAGCGTGTCGGAAAGCGAGCGTCGCTTCTCGAACTGGATCGACAGCGCGCGAAGCGAAAGCAAGGGCGTCGTGCCTACCGAAGTCGGAATGATCGTCATTGCGCCGCCTCCCGTGGTCCGAAATGCGTTTGTGCGTCTGCAAGGTGATGACAGGCGACCAGCCGCGACGCGCCGATCACTTCGAGTTTGGGCCGAAGGTCTGGGCATTCGCGACCGGCGACCGGACAGCGGGCGCTGAAGGCGCAGCCTGGCGGCAGCGCGTTCAGAGCGGGCGGTGCGCCGGGGATGGAATAGAGTGGCGATCGCGGCGCCACATCCCGCGGGATCGAGCGCAACAGCCCCAGCGAATAGGGATGACGCGCATCGGCAATCACGTCCGTCGTCGTCCCTATCTCGCAAAGCCTGCCGCCATACATGACGGCGACGCGGTCGCAGGTTTCGGCAACGACGCCCATGTCATGGGTGACGAGGATCACTGCCATGCCGAGGTCGCGGCTCAGCGACTGGATCAGCCTGAGGATCTGGTCCTGGATCGTGACATCTAGCGCTGTCGTCGGCTCGTCGGCCAACAGCAGCTTCGGGTTTGAGGCAAGAGCGATGGCGATCATCACCCGCTGGCGCATGCCACCGGAGAACTCGTGCGGGAAGTCGTCGAGACGATTGCGCGCGGCGGGGATGCCGACGAGATCGAGGAGTTCGATCGCCCGCGCTCTTCTCTGCCTGGCGTCGAGGTCCGTATGGGCGACGAGGTTCTCCGAAATCTGCAGGCCGACCGTCAGCAGCGGGTTGAGTGACGACATCGGCTCCTGAAAGATCATTGCGATCTCGCGGCCGCGGATACGCCGGAGCCGAGCCTCGTCAAGCGCGACCAGATCCTGACCGTTCCACAGGATTTCGCCAGCGACCCGCCCGCGCGGTCTGATGATGCCGAGGATCGAGCGGAGCGTGATGCTTTTGCCCGAGCCGGATTCGCCGACGAGGCCGAGGATTTCACCCTGCCCTACCTGGAACGAAACGTCATCGACAGCGACCAGCGGCCGCTCTCGCGTACCGAACTCGGTGCGAAGGTGCCGGACGTCGAGTACGACGGGTTTTTCTTGCGTTCCCATCTCAGCGCCCTTTCGGTCGAAGCAGATCGGCGAGCGCGTCGCCGACGAGGCTGAAACCGAGCCCGGTCAAGACGATGGCGATGCCCGGCATCAGGCTCATCCACCAGGCCGTCATCAGGAAGTTACGGCCCTCGGCGATCAGCACCCCCCATTCGGCCGCCGGCGGCTGCGCGCCGAGGCCGAGATAGCCAAGCGACGAGCCAAGCAGGATGGCGAGCGCCATGTCGGTCATCCAGTAGACGAGGATCGGCGAAATCGCATTCGGCAGCAGATGCCGGAAGATGATGCGCCGGTCGGAATAGCCGAGCACCAGGCCGGCGGCAGCATAGTCGTTGGCCTTCTGTGCCATGATTTCGGCGCGCGTCAGCCGGGCGTAATAGACCCAGTTCACCGCGGTGATCGCCACATACATGTTGACGAGGCCGGGGCCGAGCACCGCGACGATCGCGATCACCAGCACGAGGAAGGGAAAGGTGATGACGGCATCGACGCAGCGGCCGAAGATCACGTCGGCAATGCCGCCGTAGTAGCCGACGAAGGCACCGACGGTGAGCCCGATCAACAGCGCGAAGATCGTCGCGAAGAAGGCCATCTGCATATCGACGCGATAGGCCCAGATGACCCGCGAGAGCACGTCACGGCCGAAATTGTCGGTGCCGAACGGATGCGCAAGGCTCGGCCCCTGCTGGATCGCCTGGAGATCGAAGGCAAGCGGATCGTAGGGTGCAAAGACCTGCGGAAACAGCGCGAGTGAAAGCGACAGGCCAAGGATGACGATGCCGACGACGAAGGACGGACGGGAAAAGGCGCGGGCCAGAAAGGCAGCAAGCCGCCCCCGCGTCGGCGAATGAGATTGCGTGAGAGCCGTCATGATTGGCGAAGCCTCGGATCGAGCCAGGATTGAACGACATCGGTCAAAAGGAAGACGACGGAGACGAGCACGGCGAAGGTGAGCGTCAGCCCCTGGATCAGCGGGTAGTCGCGGGCAAAGATCGCCTCCAGCATCATCCGGCCGACGCCCGGAATGGCAAAGACCGTCTCGGTCACCAGCGTGCCGCTCATCAGGTTGCCGATAGACAGGCCCAGCAGCGTCACGGTGGAGACGAGCGCGTTTCTGAGCACGTGCCGGGTCATGATGATGCGCGGCGAAAGGCCTTTGGCGCGGGCGAACTGGACGTAATCGGCGTCGAGCACCTCGATCAGCGAGGCCCTGAGATTGCGCAGGATGATCGCCGACGTATAGAGCGCGACGCTCAGCGCCGGCAGGATCAGATGGTAGAGATTGGCGAGGAAGGTCTTGCCGTAACCGCCGACCGGGAACCAGCGCAACTGCGCGGCCAGCACCGTCAGAAGCAGCAGCCCGATATAGAAGACGGGCATGGAAAGGCCGACCTGAAAGACGCTGCGGATCGCGACGTCGACGGAACTGTTGACCCGCGACGCCGCAAGGAAGGCGAGCGGACCGGCGAGGAAGATGGCAAGCACGACCGAATAGAGCGCCAGGAAGATCGTTGTCGGCAGGCGACTAAGAATGATCTCCATCACCGGCGCCTTCAGCATGATCGAGCGGCCGAGGTCGCCCTTCAGCGTGTTCTTGACGAAGACGAGGAACTGCACCGGCAGCGGCTGGTCGAGACCGAGATTGTGCCGGATCTGCTCAAGTTGGGCATCGGTCGCCTTGGCTTCGGCCATGGCGATCGCCGGGTCGCCCGGCAAGAGGCGCACGAGCAGGAAGATGAAGATCATCACCAACAGGAACGTCGGGATGATTTGCAGCAGCCGCGCCACGAGATAGGAAAGTGAGGGCATGGTTCCAACCTTCAACGGAAGACCGGGCGGATTTCCACCCGGCCTTCGCAGATCATTCCGCAATCAGTCGGCGCGCCAGGCTTCGGAGAAGTTGTTGGCGCCGAGCGGCGTCTGCACGTAGCCTTCGATCGACTTGGAGACCGCGACGGCAAACGGCGTTTCGAACAGGAAAAGCAACGGCGCTTCTGCCGCGTAGATCTCCTGCATGCGCTTGTATTCATCCTTGCGCTTGGCCGGATCGGTCTCGACGTTGGAGGCTTCAAACAGCGTGTTGAATTCCTGGTTGTTCCAGCCCGTGCCAACGGCCTGGCGCTGCTTGTAATAGCCGAGCCAGCCGGTCACCTGCGCCGGGTCGTTGACGTCGTTTGCCCAGCCATAGGTGTGGATGTCGAAGTCGCCGGCGCGGTTCTTCTCGCCGCGTGTCGGGTTGTCGACCTGCTCCACCTTGAGGTTGACGCCGAGCGGCGCCCACATCTGCTGAAGGGCGGTAAACAGCGTCGCGTCGTCGGCGCTGCCGGCAAGCGTCGTGAGCTTCACTTCGAAACCGCCACTGAGGCCGGCATCGGCAAGCAACTGCTTGGCTTTTTCCGGGTCGTAGGGGTAGAGCGGTTCCGGACCGTAGTGCAGCTGGGTTGCGGCCGACATCAGCGAGGTCATCGGCTTGCCGGTATCGAAAGTCACGAGCTTGATCAGCACGTTCTTGTCGGTCGCATAGTTCAGCGCCTGACGCACCTTGATATCGGCAAGCGGGTTCTTCGAGCCGTCCTTCTTCGCCTCGCGCGTGTTGATCGGCGCGTAGACGATACGGGTCGACGGGAAGAGCTCCATCTTCAGGTTCGGATCGGCGCCGAGTTCGCCGACGCGGGCGAAGGGAATGAACTCGGCCGCATCGACTTCGCCGGCCTGAAGCTTGAGAATGCGGGTGGCGTCATCGGGTATGACGAGGAATTCCACCCGGTCGAGATAGGGCAACGGCTTGCCGTCTTCACCCTGGCGCCAGTAGTTCGGGTTGCGCTCGAAGCTCATGCTTGAGCCCTGCACGTGGCTCTTCATGACGAAAGGACCAGAGGTTACCGGTCCGGCTGCGAAGAAGGCGCGTGCCTTTTCCTGGTCCGTTGCACCAGCCGCCTTCTCGAAGGCAGCCTTCGGCATGATGCCGGTGTTGAAGGTCGCGAGGATCGAGATGATCGTCGGATCGGGGTTCTTCAGCGACACGGTGATCTTGTTGCCATCGGCTGTCACCTTGTCGACGGCGCCAAGGAGCCCTGCCCAGGGACCGAGCTCCGGGTTGCGCGCCCGGTCGAGCGAAAAGACGACGTCGGCGCCGGTCAGATCAGAGCCGTCGGAGAATTTCAGGCCAGTTCGGAGCGCCATTGTGATGGTCTTGCCGTCGGCGGAGACCTCATGGGTTTCGGCAAGCCCCGGCACGATCGAGCCGTCAGGGCCATTGCGCAACAGCGTTTCGTAAAGGCCGTTCACCATCCAGAGATCAGGATTGCGGTCCGCATAAACCGGATCGATGACGGTCGAGTCGTCATAGCGCGCAAATGTCATCGCGCCGCCGCGCTCGATCGCAAATGCCGAGGTGGCTGCAAGCAGCCCAAGCGTCGCCCCGAGCATGATTGGCAATATACGTTTCATCTCACTCCTCCTTTTGACCGCAGCCAGCATCGATCGCGCGCTCAACACGTTCAATTGGATATTGGATCCAATTTTTCATACTGTTTTTAGACGCCGACGGATTGCCGCGAAGACGTTCTTGTAGTTCCCCTTTTCAAGAAGGCCAGCATGCGATCTGATCGCTTGCCGAACCAACTTTAGCTGGACTAAAGTACATCGATAGACGTGAGTCAAGCGGAAAGAAAATCATGCCCTTGAAGATCGAAGAGGCGCCAGAAGCAGCCAGTGGCGCCTCCCTCCCCGAAACCTCGACTCCCGCCTCGCTCGGGCAAATGCTCAGGGCGCGCCGCAAGGAAATTGGCAAGACCATGAAGGACGTGGCACGCGAGGCCGGTCTGACGGAAGGCTTCATCAGCCAGATCGAGCGTGGCATCTCCACCCCGTCGCTAATCTCGCTTTACAACGTCGCCAACGCGCTTGGCACCAGCGTCGACACCTTCCTGTCGCAGCCGCCGCAGCACGGGCATTCCATGGTGTCGCATGCCGGCGAACGCCCCGGCTACAATGTCGAGACCAAGGAGCGCGTCTACGAGCTGATCGAACGCGGCTTTCCGGGCGCCGCGCTCAATGGCTGCATCACCCATATGCCCAAGGGCTACGCCTCCGAACTGACCAGCCACGAAGGCGAGGACTTCCTCTACCTGATCGAGGGCGAGATGCTCTACGAGATCGACGGCAAGGAATATCTGTTGAAGGCCGGCGACACGCTGCACTTCCCTGCCTCGCTGCCGCACAGCGCCCGCAATGTCGGCGCCGGGCCGGCCCGCGAACTCTGGGTCGGCACGACCCGGATCATCAAGGAAGACTGACGGGTCGCTCGCGCAGCGATTTGCGCGAGCGACGTATTGGAGCGCCTGCGCGAGATGCAGGGCGCCGGTCTGCGCGCTTACTGCTTGCGCGGCCAGGTATCGGCAAGCCGATAGCCGGCCGGCCAGGGATCGGCCGGGTCGAGCATCACCTGGTGCGTGCCGGTGATCCAGGCGCGGCCGGAGATTTCCGGCACGATCGCCGGGCGTCCCCCGACCGTCGTCTCGCCGACGATGCGGCAATCGAACGTCGAATCGATGATAGAATGGCCGCTGAACCGCTGGCCGACCTTCATCACGCCGCGGGCATGCAATACCGCCATGCGTGCCGAACAACCGGTGCCGGTCGGCGAACGGTCGAGCTTGGCCGGCTGGATGACAACCGTGTTGCGACCGTGCAGAACGCCGTCCTTTTCCTCGATCGGCAGCGTGAGCTGGCAGAAGGAGATGTGATCCCATTCCGGATTTTCCGGATGGGTGAAACCGAGCTGTTCATTGGCCGCGCGGGTGATCTTGATGCCGGTTTCGGCGAGTTCACGCGCCTCGTCCGGCGTCACGGAAAAGCCAAGCGCGCGGGCGTCGGTGATGACGAAGCTGTCGCCGCCATAGGCGGTGTCGACCGCGAGTGTACCCAGGCCCTCGACCTCGAGCTTGGCGTCGAGCTTGTCGGCAAACGACGGAACGTTGGTGACGGTGATGCGCTCGGCCTTGCCGTTGCGGCACTCAGCGACGACGTTCACCAGTCCGCCCGGCGCCTCCAGCACCATGCGAGTTTCCGGCTCCTGCATCGGCACGATGCCGCTGTCGAGCAGCACGGTGGAAACGCAGATGGAGTTGGAGCCGGACATCGGCGGCGTATCCTCGGGCTCCATGATGATGAAGCCCATCGTCGCGCGCGGATCCTTCGGAGGCACGAGAAGGTTGATGTGGCGGAAGACACCGCCGCGTGGCTCGTTGAGCACGAAATTGCGCAGTATCTGGTCTTCAGCGATGAAGCGGCGCTGTTCCCATAGCGTATTTCCGGGCGGGGGTGCGACGCCGCCGACGATGACGTCGCCGACTTCGCCCTCCGCGTGGCAGGAAACGATGTGGACGACCTTGTTGCTGCGCATGCCTCTTCTCCTTCCAAGCGGTGGACGGGGGCCACCTGGGCGACCGATACCCTGCGCATCGGCCGTGCTCCCGCATATTACCGGGATGATACGCGACAGCGCTGAGCCCGACGAAAAGACTCATAGAAATATTGGATCCAATATACAATCTGAAATATTCGAAATCGCCTCTTGGGCCACAAGGCTCTGTTGCCCGGCGTCTGAATTGGACCTATGACCATTGACCAACAACGCAAAAACGCTTCCGAATCCGCCGAGCCGGAAGGCTTGGCCAGCAGGGTTTGAACACGATGAAACTCGATGCCGTCGATGTCAGGCAAGCCGCCTCAGCCGCCGATATCGTCTATGAAGCCTTGCGCAAGGCGATCATCGAAGGTGACCTCGCCGAGGGCGAGAACCTGCGCCAGGACCACATCGCCCAGATGTTCAACACCAGCCGCATTCCGGTGCGCGAGGCGCTTTCACGCCTTGAGCAGCATGGCCTGATCACCACGGAGCGCTACAAGGGCGCGGTTGTCGCCGGGCTTTCGATCGAAGAAATCGAAGAGATTTTCGAATTCCGCGCGCTCATCGAGGCTGAAGTCATTCGTCTGGCCGTGCCCAATCTCGACCGCCGCACGCTCGAGCTTGCACGCCAGCATTGCGAGGAGTTCGAGCGCGAAGAGAATGCGGAGCGCTGGGGCGAGATCAACCGCAACTTCCACTACAGTCTCTACGAGGCGGCGCGGCGGCCCTATTACCTCCAGATCGTCCGCGCCTCGCTCGACCGTATCGATCGCTACCTTCGGGCACAGTTGACGCTGACGTCAGGCGTTGCCCGGGCGCGTCGCGAACACAAGGCGATCCTGGATGCCTGTATGGCACGCGATGCCGAGCGGGCTTGTGCGTTGACGCGCGACCATATCCTTGATGCCGGTCGCTCGTTGACCATCTTCCTCAGAGAACAAAGAGGCTAGCGGCGCGACTTTCCCGCCGCTTTGACCACCCGTCATAATAGTTTGATTTACATATCGTTTTATCTTGTTTCATTCCGGATCGATTCTTGACTCTTCACACCTGGACTCCCGCTGAAATTGCACTGGAGCTTGATCTCTCCTCGGTTGACAAGCGACGCGGAAGCCTGAAAAGTGAAGCCTCTATCGAGACCGGCAGCGTTGGGAGGACTTGATGTCTGTGCGCGCGTTATTCGGCCTTTCCACCCTACTTTTGTCTCTTTTGACCATCGGAAGTCCCGCCGCTGCGCAGGAGACCGGTCGCCAAGTCGAGATAACGCAGGATGGCGACTATTTCGGTTTCGATCTCAGGACCGAGCAAAACGTCTCGCTCGATGAGTGCCAGCAGACCTGTATCGCCGATCAGTCCTGCCGCGCCTTCACCTACAATCCCAAGGTGAAGTGGTGCTTCCTCAAGTCCGATTACAATCAGCTGAATTCCTTCCCGGGCGCGATCGCCGGCAAGATCGTGCAGCCGCAGGCCGCCGAAGCCGATATCGGCGCGCCGCCGCGGCTGAAATTCCTGTCGGACCAGATCCTGCAGGACGCCCGCAACACCAAGGCCAACCTCGCCCTTGCCGACGACCAGCAGGGGATGGGCGTCAATACGCTCCTCGACATGGCGCGCGGCCAGGCCGGCATGGGCAATATCGAGAACGGCCTGAAGGCGTTCCAGGGTGCGCTGGCGATCACGCCCGACGACGCCGAGCTTTGGCTTGAGACAGCCCGCACGGCCAACCGCATCACCAACAATTCGGCCGTGTCGATGCAAGCGGCGATCGCTGCAATCAACGGTTATGAACTCACGCGCACGACCGAGAGCCGCGCCCATGCGCTCGCCGTCATGGCGAAATCGCTCGAAGGCGCTGAAAACTTCCGCGCCGCACTGGACGCCTACAAGGCGAGCCTGGAGCTGGTGAAGGCGAAATCGGTCGAGGCGGCCTATCTCGATCTCAAGCAGCGCAAGGGCTTCCGCGTGGTCGAGCATACGATCGACTCGGACGCAGCAACGCCCCGCGCCTGCGTGCAGTTCTCAGAACAGCTTCTGAAGAGCGGCGCCGACTATGCCTCCTTCGTCACCGTCAACGGTGCGGCGCCAAAAGCGCTTGAAGCCAAGGGCGACCAGATCTGCGTCGAGGGACTTTCGCATGGCGAGCGTTACAAGCTGACGCTTCGCACCGGCCTGCCCTCCACCGTGGACGAAGTGCTCGAAGCGCCTGTCACCCTCGACATCTATGTCGCGGACCGCGCCCAGATGGTGCGCTTCACCGGCGACAGCTTCGTGCTGCCCTCGACCGCACGCCGCGGCATCCCCCTCGTATCAGTCAATACCGACAGCGCCAAACTCAAGCTCTACCGCGTCGGCGACCGCAGCATCGCCCAGGTGCTGCAGAGCTCGCAGTTCCTGACCCAGCTCGACGGCTACAGCGCCCAGCGCATTGAGGACGAAAGCGGCGAACTCGTATGGCAGGGCACGATCGACATCGCGCGTGACGTCAACAAGGAGGTTGTCACCAGCTTCCCGGTCGACGAGGCGCTGCCTGAGCGCAAGCCCGGCGTCTACGTTCTAACCGCAGCCCCGACCACCGGCGTCAGCCAGGAATGGGATGCGCGGGCGACGCAATGGTTCGTCGTTTCCGATATCGGCGTTTCCACCTATGCCGGCACCGACGGACTGAACGTCTTCGTGCGCTCGCTCGCCTCGGCGGAACCGATCGAAGGCGTTGAACTGCAGCTCGTCGCCAAGAACAACGAGATTCTGGGCACGGCGACCAGCGATGGCGATGGCCGCGTTACTTTCACGGCCGGCCTGATCCGTGGCACGGCCGGACTGACGCCTGCGGTCATCACCGCCAAGAACGGCGAAGACGATTACGTCTTCCTCGACATGAGCCGCGCCGGCTTCGACCTCTCGGACCGCGGCGTCACAGGCCGCGCGGCCCCCGGCGCCATCGACATTCTCGCCTGGACCGAGCGCGGCATCTACCGCGCCGGCGAGACGGTGCATGCCGCAGCGCTTGCCCGCGACGTCGACGGCATGGCGATCGAAAACCTGCCGCTGACCTTCGTCTTCCTGCGCCCGGATGGCGTCGAATATCGCCGCATGACCAGCCCCGGCGGCAAGCTCGGCGGCCATACGCTCGCTCTAGACACCCAGGCAAACGCCATGCGCGGCACCTGGACGATGCAGATCTTCACCGATCCGAAATCCCCGGCGATCGGCGAGAAGCAATTCCTGGTCGATGACTTCGTGCCCGATCGCACCGAATTCGACCTGACCAGCGACGCCAAGGAAATCGCTGTCGGCGAGGCCGCGAGTGTCGCCGTCGACGGGCGTTATCTCTATGGTGCGCCCGCGGCCGGCCTCGAGCTCGAAGGCGAAGTGACGATCAAGCCGACGCGCGAAAGTGCCGCCTTCAAGGGCTATTCCTTCGGTCTCGCCGACGAGGAGGCGAGCGAAGATACCCGCCTGCCGCTCGAAGAATTGTCGTCGCTCGACGAGGAAGGCAAATCCAGCTTCGATGTGCTGCTCGACGAAGTGCCCTCGACCACGCAGTTGCTCGACGCCACCGTGACCGTGCGCATGCGCGAAGCCGGCGGCCGTGCCGTCGAGCGCACGCTGAAACTGCCGGTGCGCGCCGAGGGCCCGATGCTCGGCATCAAGCCGGAATTCGAAGGCGAACTCGCCGAGAACTCCGTCGGCAAGTTCCGCGTCATCGCCGTCGATCCGGCCGGCGCCAAGATCGCCATGCCCGGGGCCTTGTGGAAACTCATCAGCGTCGAGCGCAATTATCACTGGTACCGTGACGGCAGCGCCTGGAAATACGAGCCTGTCGTCACCACCAAGCAGGTGGCAAACGGCAGCGTCGACCTGACGGAAGACGGCGGCGAAATCGCCGTGCCGGTTGGTTGGGGGCGCTATCGCCTGGAGGTCGAGACAGCCTCGATCGACGGCCCGACCTCGAGCGTCGAGTTCGATGCCGGCTGGTATGTCGCTGCCACCTCCACCGAAACGCCCGATGGTCTGGAGATCGCGCTCGACAAGGAGAAATACGCGGTCGGCGACACGGCCAAGCTCAAGGTCTCGCCACGGTTTGCCGGTGAACTGCTGGTAACCGTCGGCACGGAGAACCTGATCACCACCCAGACCGCATCGATTGCCGCAGAGGGCGGCGAAGTCGATCTGCCGGTTACCGAAGCCTGGGGCGCCGGCGCCTATGTGACGGCCACGCTCTATCGCCCGGGCGATGCCCAGGAAAGCCGCATGCCGATGCGCTCGATCGGCATCAAATGGCTCTCGGTCGATCCGGCCGAGCGCAAGCTCGCGGTCACACTCGATGCACCGGAAAAAATGGAACCGCGTAAGGCACTCGACATCAGCCTTCAGGTTGCCGGTGCCAACGAGGAAGCCTATGTGACGATCGCCGCGGTCGACGTCGGCATCCTCAATCTCACGCGTTACGAGGCGCCAGATCCGGAAGCCTGGTACTTCGGCCAGCGGCAGCTCGGACTCGAAATTCGCGACCTCTACGGCCGCCTGATCGACGGCTCGCTTGGCGCCACCGGGCGGCTGCGCACCGGCGGCGACGGCGGACAGGTGGCGCTGCAGGGCAGCCCGCCCACGGAAAAGCTGGTCGCTTTCTTCGAAGGTCCGGTGCAACTCGACGGCGACGGCAAGGCGACCGTCAGCTTCGACATCCCGCAGTTCAACGGAACGGCGCGGCTGATGGCCGTTGCCTGGACGAAGTCCGGCGTCGGCCACGCCACGCGCGACGTGGTGATCCGCGATCCGGTCGTCGTCACCGCCAGCCTGCCGCGGTTCCTGGCGCCGGGAGACCGGTCGGAACTGAGGCTCGACATCACTAACACCGATGCACCGGCCGGCGACTACCAGATCCATGTCACGACCAGTGGTCCTGCCACAGTCGAACAACCGGGCACCGGCAACACGGTGACCCTGGACCAGGGCGGCCGTTCCTCCATCACCTTGCCGGTGGTCGGGCAATACCCCGGCAACGGCGTCGTTACGGTGGCGCTGACCGGTGCCAACGGACTTTCACTGGAACAATCGCTCGATCTGCTTGTGCGTCCGGCAACCCTGCCGGTGACCCAGCGGCAGGTCGTCGCAATCGCGCCCGGAAGCAGCCTGACGGTCGACGGGCAGTTGCTCGCCGACAGCATTCTGCAGGGCGCCTCGGTCAACCTCAGCGTCACGCGTTCGGCCGCCTTCGATATGCCGGCGCTGCTGATGACGCTCGATCGCTACCCCTATGGCTGCGCCGAACAGACGACGAGCCGCGCGCTGCCGCTGCTCTACCTCAGCGAGCTCGCCAAGCAGTCCGGTCTCACCGACGACGAAGGCGTGACGAAACGGGTGCAGGAGGCGATCTATCGCGTACTTTCCTATCAATCGTCGTCGGGCAGTTTCGGCCTCTGGGGCCCGGGTTATGGCGATCTCTGGCTCGACGCCTATGTCACCGATTTCCTCACCCGCGCCCGCGAACAGAAGTACGACGTGCCGGAACTCGCGATGGTCCAGGCGCTTGAAAACCTGCAGAACGGCGTCAGCTACGACACCAATGCCAAGGACCGCGGCAACGAGATCGCCTATGCGCTCTACGTGCTCGCCCGCAATCGCAAGGCGGCGATCAACGACCTGCGCTACTACGCCAACACGCTGATCGACGACTTCCCCACGCCGCTCGCCAAGGCGCATATCGCCGCGGCGCTGGCACTCTATGGCGACGCCCAGGGGTCGCAGGATACCTTTGCCAAGGCGGCGAACATGTCGACCGGCCTCATCAATGTCAGCCTGTCGCGCTCCGATTACGGCTCGTCGCTGCGTGACAACGCGGCGGTGCTGGCGCTCGCCGCCGAAAGCCGCCCGGTTCCGCCGATCGTTCCCGAGTTGTCGAAGATCGTCGCGCGCGAATGGGAGCAGAAGACTTACACCAGCACCCAGGAACAGGCCTGGATGCTGCTTGCCGCCCGCGCCATCCAGAACGGCGATGAGGACATGGCACTGGAGGTCAATGGCGCATCGAAGACCGGCAGCTACGCCGCCCAGATGACCGGCGACGCGCTTACGACCCATCCGATCGTGATCCGCAACCAGGGCGCCGATCCGGTCTCGGCCGTCGTCACCACGGTTGCCGCACCCGCCCAACCGCTTTCGGCCGGCGGCGACGGTTTCACCATCGAGCGCACCTACTACACGCTCGACGGCGCCGAGGCGAACGTCATGGAAGCGCGACAGAACCAGCGCTATGTCGTCGTACTGAAAGTGACGGAGGCCAACGACTGGCCGTCGCGCGTGCTCGTCACCGACCTGTTGCCGGCCGGCTTCCAGATCGACAATCCGAGCCTCGTCGACAGCGCCCAGCTCAGCAACTTCGAGTGGCTCGGCGAAATCACTGCGACGCATACGGAATTCCGAAACGACCGCTTCGTTGCGGCGCTGGACCGCAGCATCGGGGCCGGGCGCGAAGTCACGCTCGCCTATGTGGTGCGTGCCGTGACCCCGGGCGTTTACGACCATCCGGCTGCCTCCGTCGAGGATATGTACCGGCCGCAGCTTTCGGCCCGCACTGCCACCGGGCGCATGGAGGTTCAGGCGGCACAATAGGCACGACCATGTCGACTGGGCGCAAACTGCTGATCGCCTTGCCCGTCTGCCTGCTGCTGACGGGGCTGACGGGCTTTGCGATCGAGAAGGCCGACGAGGCCTTCCCGCCCCCACTTGCGGAGGCTGCCGTCGTCTCACGTGAGGTGGACGACGCCAGCGGTCAATTGTTGCGCGCCTTCGCAACACCGGAAGGTCTCTGGCGGTTGAAGACGACGGTCGACGATGTCGATCCGCAGTTTCTTGAGATGCTGATCGCCTATGAGGACCAGCGCTTCCGGGAGCATTCGGGCGTCGATTTCCTCGCGCTCGGCCGCGCTGCTCTGCAATTCGTCAGCAACGGCCGGATCGTCTCAGGTGCCTCGACGCTCTCGATGCAAGTCGCACGCCTGATCGAGCCGCGCGCGCAGCGCTCCGTCACCGCCAAGCTCTTACAGATCGCCCGCGCTATCCAGATCGAAAGGCGCCTGTCGAAGGACCAGATCCTCAACCTCTACCTCACCCACGCGCCCTATGGCGGAAACATCGAGGGTGTGCGCGCGGCAAGCCTCGCCTGGCTCGGCAAGGAGCCGAAGCGGCTGACCGCCGGTGAGGCAGCGCTGCTCGTCGCCCTGCCGCAATTGCCGGAAAAGCGCCGGCCGGATCGCAATCATGCCGCGGCAGTCGCTGCCCGCGAGCGGGTGCTGACCCGTCTCGCCGTCGCTGACGTCATCGGGGACGGCGAAGCCGAGCGCGCAATCGCGACATCTGTCCCCTCGCGCCGCCTACAGCTGCCGTCCTATGCCGCCCATCTCGCCGAGCGCGCGTTGCGCAAGGACGCGCACGCGGCCCAGCATCAGACGACCTTGCGCCTCGCCGTCCAGCGTAACCTCGAGGCCGTGGCAAAGGAGGGCGCTGCCAAGCTGGGGCCGAAGGTTTCGGTCGCCATGATGATGGCCGATGCCAAAACCGGCGAGATCGTCGCTTCGGTCGGATCTGCCGACTATTTTGATGCGAGCCGCTCCGGTTGGATCGACATGACCCGTATCACGCGCTCGCCGGGTTCCACCCTCAAGCCATTCATCTACGGCCTCGCCTTCGAAGAGGGGCTCGTCAGCCAGGAAACGATCATCGAGGATCGGCCGGCGGATTTCTTCGGCTATCGTCCACGCAACTTCGACATGAGCTATCAGGGCGATGTCAGCGTGCGCGAGGCGCTGCAATTGTCGCTGAACGTACCGGCGATCCGCCTTCTCGACGCCGTCGGCCCGGCTGAGCTGATGATGCGCTTCCGCCGCGCCGAGGTGAAACCGGGGCTGCCGGCAGGCGAAGCGCCCGGACTTGCGATCGGCCTTGGCGGCGTCGGTCTTTCGCTGCGCGATCTCGTCCAGCTTTATGCCGCACTTGCCAATCGCGGCTTCCCCCTTCGTCTTGGCGACGGCATCGATGGCAAGGCCGGCCTGATCGAGGCCGAACCCTTACTTTCCCCCGTCGCCGTCTGGAATGTTTCCGATGCGCTCTCGGGCGTGTTGCCGCCGACGGGCAGCCGCCAGCGCGGCATCGCCTACAAGACCGGCACCAGCTACGGCTACCGCGACGCCTGGTCGGTCGGCTATGACGGCCGCCACGTGCTCGGTGTCTGGGTCGGCCGTCCCGACAACGGTGCCGTACCAGGCCTCACCGGCTATGGCAGTGCCGCCCCCATTCTCTTCGAAGGCTTCGCCAAGTCAGGCTTCGGCATAACGCCGCTACCGGATGCTCCTGCCGGCGCGATCCGCATTTCGCAAGCGGAACTGCCGATCAGCCAGCGCCGCTTCTCGCTGACCGCTAGCGGCCTCGTCAACGCTTCAGCGCGCGAACCGGCGCCGCAGATCGTCTTCCCGCCCGAAGGCTCGCGCGTCGAACTTGGGATGGATCATCAGGCAATTTCGCCGCTGACGCTCAAGCTGCAAGGCGGACGAGCGCCATTCCGCTGGCTCGCCAATGGCCGGCCTCTCCCTGAGCTGACCCGGCGCCGCGTGACACAATGGCAGCCGGATGGCGTCGGCTATTCGACACTCACCGTCATCGACGCGGTCGGCCGCGCCGCCAGCGTGCGCGTCTTTATCGAGTAGCGGCGCTCCGTTCACGCACGCCATCCTCGGGATTTGCAGCCAGTACTGCCGCGGTGGCCGATGTCGCCGCCGTGTTCCTCGCTTCCTTCACGCTCGGGCGGCTGGCTGGTGGCGCCGGCCACCTGGTGCCCCGCGCTTGCGGCTCGATCCTCATCGGCCTTGGCCTGATGCTGGCGAGCCAGCCGATCTGACTATCACAAGACGACCGGTGCCCGCGTGGCTACCTTGGTGTATCGTGAGACACGCTGGAGTGGAGGGGCCGGACCATGCTGAATGCAACCGAGATCGCCAAGGCTGCCGAAAGCCTGCATCAGGCAGAGCAGGATCGAAAACAGATCGGGCTTCTGTCGCTCAAACATCCCGACATGACTGTCGACGACGCCTATGCGATCCAGGCGGCCTTGGTCAGGCGCAAGCGCGACGACGGCCACCGCATCATCGGCTGGAAAATCGGCCTGACGTCCAACGCCATGCAGCAGGCACTCGGCATCGACACGCCGGATTCCGGCGTACTCTTCGACAACATGCTGTTCGATGATGGCGCAAGCATTCCGGCCGACCGCTTCATTCAACCACGGGTCGAAGCCGAGATCGCCTTCGTGATGAAGGCCGGACTGAAGGGTCCGCGCGTCAATATCGTCCAGGTGCTGAACGCCACGGACTATGTGATGCCGGCGCTGGAAATCCTCGACAGCCGCATCGTCCGCACGGATCCGAAAAGCAAGAAGGCGCGAACCCTCGTCGATGCGATCTCTGACAATGCCGCCAATGGCGGCCTCATCCTCGGCGGTCGCGCCGTACGTCCGGATAGGGTCGACATGCGCTGGATGGGCGCTATCGTCTCGCGCAATGCGGTGATCGAGGAGACGGGGCTTGCGGCCGGCGTCCTCAACCATCCGGCCCGCGGCATCGCCTGGCTTGCCAACCGGCTTGCGCAATGCGGCGATGCAATCGAGCCCGGTCAGATCGTCCTCTCAGGCTCTTTCATCCGCACGCTCGAGGCCAAGAGCGGCGACACGATCGTCGCGGATTTCGGCGCGTATGGCTCGGTGAGCTGCCACTTCGCCTAACGCGAACAGTGGCTGGCTACGCACACGCCCGTTTCACTGCACCAGGATGGCGCGGAAATCATTCACATTGGTGCCGGTCGGCCCCGGCTTGAAGAGATCGCCGAGCGCGTTAAACGCCGTCCAGCTGTCGTTCTTCTGCAGCAGCGCTGCCGCATCGAGCCGTTGGGCGACGAGCCGGGCGATGGTCGTATCATCGGCAAAGGCGCCGGCATTGTCCTCCGACCCGTCGATGCCGTCGGTGTCGGCGGCGAGCGCCGAGACACCCTTGGCGCCATCGATGCCGAGCGCCAGCGCCAGCAGAAACTCGCTGTTGCGGCCGCCCTTGCCCTTCCCGCGGATCGTCACCGTCGTCTCTCCACCCGAGAGTACGACGACAGGCTTGGCGAACGGACGGCCGCGACCGGCAACCTCACGGGCGATCGCCGCATGCACGCCGCCAACATCGCGCGCCTCGCCCTCGATCGCATCGGAAAGAATGATCGCTTCAATGCCCGCGGCACGCGCCTCGGTAGCCGCAGCCTCGAGCGAGACCGACGCGGACGCGATGAGCCGGACTTCGTTTCGGGCAAAGCGCAGATCGTCAGGCGACGGCGCGACGCTATTCGGGCTTTTTATCCAAGCCATGACATTGGCCGGCAAATCCAGGCTGTAGCGCTCGATGAGCGTCAGCGCATCCTCGCGAGTGCTCGCATCGGCAAGCGTGGGGCCGGAAGCGACCAGCGCCGGATCGTCGCCTGGAATATCGGAGACGATCAGCGAGACGACCTTTGCCGGATAGGCGGCGGCGGCAAGCCTGCCGCCCTTGATCATCGAGACGTGCTTGCGCACGGCGTTCATGGCGCTGATCGGCGCACCGGAGGCAAGCAGTGCCCGGTTGACGGCAATCTCGTCTTCCAGCGCCAGGCCGGGCGGAGGCGAAGGCAGAAGCGCCGAGCCACCGCCGCAGACGAGCGCCACGACGAGGTCGTCCTCCGTCAGCCCGCTGACTTCCGTGAGCAACCGCTTCGAGGCAAGTAAACCGTTCTCATCGGGGAGCGGGTGCGACGCTTCAAGCACCTCGATCTTCTCGCAAGGGGCAGCGTAGCCATAGCGGGTGACGACCACGCCAGAAAGCGGGCCACCCCAATGGCGCTCGAAGGCGGCCGCCATCTGCGCCGCGCCCTTGCCGGCGCCGACGACCACCGTGCGCCCCTTCGGCCGCTCCGGCAGATTGGCCGCAATCACCTTTTCCGGGTCAGCCGCGGCAACGGCCGAGGTGAACAGGGTTTCCAGGAAGCGGCGTGGGTCGGTGATGGCTGGCATTTGTCTCCCCTTAGAGCACTTACGCAATTTCCGGGCGGAAAACCGCTTCACACTTTTCCTGGAATTGCCTGATGATGTCTCGGGCGGCGGTTCCTCCAACCGCCGCCCGGACACATGACCGGCCCGCACAATGGGTTGCCGGACGGATCATGTGCATTTCATGCCTTGCGCTTTTGAAGCGGCGCAATTCCGAACAGAAAGCCGCTTCACACTTTTCCGGGAATTGCGCTAGGCGACCTGGTGGTTCGCCATGCGCTCCAGCGCGCGCACGAGACCGGAGTGGTCAAGACCGCTGTCGCCGTTGGCGGCGCAGTTGTTGAAGAGCTCCTGCGTGGCTGCCGTGTTTGGCAGCGAGATGCCGAGCGACTTTGCGCCCTGGAGAGCCAGGTTCAGGTCCTTCTGGTGCAGCGAGATGCGGAAGCCCGGGTCGAAGGTGCGCTTGATCATGCGCTCGCCGTGTACCTCGAGAATGCGCGAGGAAGCAAAGCCGCCCATCAGCGCCTCGCGAACACGTGCCGGGTCGGCACCAGCCTTGGACGCGAAGACGAGCGCTTCCGAAACCGCTTCGATCGTCAGCGCGACGATGATCTGGTTGGCAACCTTGGTGACCTGGCCATCGCCGCAGTCACCAACGAGGGTGATGTTCTTGCCCATCAGCTGCAGGAGCGGCAGGGCGCGGTCGAAGCTTTCCTGGGCGCCGCCGGCCATGATCGAGAGCGAGGCGTTCTTGGCGCCGACTTCACCGCCGGAGACCGGAGCGTCGATATATTCGGCGCCGGTTTCGCGAACCTTCTTGGCGAATTCCTTCGTCTCGATCGGCGAGATCGAGCTCATGTCGATGACGAGCTTGCCCTTGGAAAGGCCGTAAGCAACGCCGTTTTCGCCGAAGAGGACGTCCTTCACCTCAGGCGTGTCCGGCAGCATCAGGATGATCGTGTCGACAGTCTCGGCGAGCGCCTTCGGCGTATCGACGAACTTGAGGCCGTTGTCGAGCAGTTCCTGGCGCGGCGGAATGACGAACTTCGAGGTGACGATGGTGTGGCCGGCATCCTGCAGGTGGCGCGCCATCGGCGTGCCCATGATACCCAGTCCAATGAAACCGATTGTTGCCATGGTGCTTAGCTCCTGATCTTGATGATGTCTGCGGATTGGGTGCGCTGGCGCTCGGTGCCGAGCCAGTCAAGGCCATCGGCCGTGGTGGTGCGCGGCTTGTATTCGCAACCGATCCAGCCGTCATAGCCGGCCTCTTCCAGCGCGTCGAAAACGAAGGGATAGTTGATCTCGCCGGTGCCCGGCTCGTTGCGGCCGGGATTATCGGCAAGCTGAACGTGGGCGATGCGGTTGGCAAAGCGCTTGTAGGTACCGACCAGTTCACCCTCTGTGCGCTGCTGGTGGTAAAGATCGTACTGGATGAAGAGATTGTCGCTGCCGACTTCCTCGATGATCGAAGCGGCCTGCCCCACCGTGTTCAGGTAGAAGCCCGGAATGTCGAAGCGGTTGATCGGCTCGATCAGCAGGCGAATGCCATGCTTGCCGAGTTCAGCCGCGGCGAGCTTCAGGTTCGCAACCAGCGTCGTGCGCAGGATGCTGTCGGACACGCCATCCGGTGCGATACCGACCAGGCAGTTGACCTGCTTGCAGTCGAGCGCCGTCGCGTAGTCGATGGCGCTTGCGACACCCTTGCGGAATTCGTCAACCCGGTCAGGCAGGATGGCGATGCCGCGTTCGCCGCGGGCCCAATCGCCAGCCGGCAGGTTGTGCAGAACCTGGGTCAGGCCGTGGCGCTGAAGCTCGGCGCGCAGGCTCACCTTCTCGAATTCGTAGGGAAACAGATATTCCACGCCTTCGAAGCCGGCCTTGGCAGCAAGGGCGAAACGATCGAGGAACGGCGCCTCGTTGAACAGCATTGTCAGGTTCGCAGCGAACTTCGCCATGCGATGCTTCCTCCTTGTATTCATCTTTGGAGCGGGATGCGGGCGGCGGACCGCCCACACCTCAGTCAGGCGGGCTTCAGTCGAGCAGAGCGGTGATCGCCGTCGGTACGTCTTCACCGCGGATCGCCAGTTCCTCGAACTCGACGACGGCGTTGATGTCCGCGCCCATGGAGATGTTGGTGACGCGCTCGAGGATGAACTCGATGACAACAGGAACCTGGTGCTCGTCCATCAGCGCCCGTGCCCGATCAAAGGCCTCCTGGAACTCGTTCGGGCTGCGCACCCGGATCGCCTTGCAGCCGAGGCCCTCGGCAACCGCGACGTGGTCGACGCCGTACCCCTTCTCCGCATCGCCCGAGGCATTGATGTTGTCGAAGGCAAGGCTGACCTCGAAGTCCATGTTGAAGCCGCGCTGCGCCTGGCGGATGAGGCCGAGGTAGGAATTGTTCACGACGACATGCAGATAGGGCAGCTTGTGCTGAGCGCCGACGGCCAGTTCCTCGATCAGGAACTGGAAGTCGTAGTCGCCGGAAAGCGCAACGATCGGCCGGTCCGGATCAGCGGCGCGAACGCCGAGAGCCGCTGGCAAAGTCCAGCCGAGCGGGCCGGCCTGGCCGCAGTTGATCCAGTTGCGCGGCTTGTAGACGTGCAGGAACTGCGCACCGGCGATCTGGCTGAGACCGATGGTGGAGACGTAGCAGGTGTCACGGCCGAAGGCCTTGTTCATCTCCTCGTAAACGCGCTGGGGCTTGAGCGGCGTCTGGTCGAAGTGCGTCTTGCGCAGCATGGTGCGCTTGCGCTCGCGGCACTCTTCCGCCCAGGCGGACCAATCGCGCAGCTTGCCGGCCGTCTTCCACTCCGTCGCGACGTCGAGGAAGAGTTTCAGCGCAGCGCCGGCATCCGAGACGATACCGAAATCAGGCGCGAAGACACGACCGATCTGGGTCGGCTCGATATCGACGTGAACGAACTTGCGGCCTTCCGTATAGGTCGGAACGTTGCCGGTGTGGCGGTTGGCCCAACGGTTGCCGACACCGAGAACGAAGTCGGAAGCGAGCATGCTGGCGTTGCCGTAGCGGTGCGAGGTCTGCAGGCCGCACATGCCGGCCATCAGCGGATGGTCGTCGGGGATCGTGCCCCAGCCCATCAGCGTCGGGATGACAGGAATGCCGGTGATCTCGGCGAATTCGGTCAAGAGGTCCGAGGCGTCGGCGTTGATGATGCCGCCGCCGGCGACGATCAGCGGACGCTCCGCCTCGTTCAGCATGGCCAGGGCCTTCTCGGCCTGGGCACGCGTCGCCTTCGGCTTATAGGGCTCAAGCGGCTGATAGGTGTCCGGATCGAACTCGATCTCGGCGAGCTGGACGTCGACCGGCAGGTCGATCAGCACCGGGCCGGGACGGCCGGAGCGCATGATGTGGAAAGCCTTCTGGAAGACGAAGGGAACCAGCGCGGGCTCCATGACGGTAACCGCCCACTTGGTTACGGGTGCGGCGATCTTCGCAATATCGACAGCCTGGAAGTCTTCCTTGTCGAGCCGGGCGCGCGGCGCCTGCCCAGTGATGCAGAGGATCGGGATCGAATCCGCCGAAGCCGAATAGAGGCCGGTGATCATGTCGGTGCCGGCCGGGCCCGACGTACCGATGCAGACGCCGATATTGCCATGCTTGGCGCGGGTATAACCTTCGGCCATATGCGAGGCACCCTCGACGTGGCGGGCGAGAATGTGGCGGACGGAACCGCGAGCCTTCAGAGCCGAATAGAACGGGTTGATGGCGGCGCCAGGTACGCCGAAGGCACAGTCGATGCCTTCCTTCTCCAGAACATAAACAGCCGCGTCAACGGCACGCATCTTAGCCATGGGAACTCCTCCTATTTCCTGAAAACATAATCCATAATTCTCGATACGCAACACATAAATGGAAATCATTTCCATCATGTGGAAATAAAGATTTTCAACAATTCGGAGAAAATCCCTCCGTGGCCTGATAGAGGATGATGGCGAGAGACGTGATTTGCAGAGAGGCTTCGATGGACGGCAACGGCAGGGGAAAACGCGGACGCAAGGCGGGCGAGAATGCAGCACCGTCATCCGTACAGGTGCTCGATCGCAGCCTTGCTCTTCTGACGGTCGTCGCCCAGGAGGACGGCTCGACCTTGACCCAGCTTGCCGACCAAACAGGCATGGCGCCATCCACAGTGCATCGCCTGCTGACGACACTGGCCGGCCACGGCATGGTGATGAACGACCCGGACACCGGCGCCTGGACCGTCGGCCTCAAGGCGTTCGAGATCGGCAACGCCTATCTGCGCTTCCGCAAGCTCGGAACGATCAGCCGCCCCTTCCTCAAGGGCCTCATGGAGGAAAGCGGCGAGACGGCGAATATCGGCATCGAGGAAGGCGGCGACGTCGTCTTCATCTCGCAGGTCGAAAGCCACGCGCCGATGCGCGCCTTCTTCCGCCCCGGCCGCCGCGGTCCGGTTCATGCCTCCGGCATCGGCAAGGCGATCCTTTCGACCTGGTCGGACAAGGAGATCGCCCAGCTGCTCGGTGGCCGCGAACTCGCGCATTTCACCGACAAGACCCGCGACACGCTGCCGGCGCTGCTCAAGGACATCCAGGAAATCCGCCACCGCGGCTGGTCCGTCGACGACGAGGAGCACACGCTCGGCATGCGCTGTGTCGCAGCACCAATCTTCAACGAATATGGCGAAACCATCGCCGGCATTTCGATCTCCGGCCCGTCCGTCCGCGTCAGCGACCAGAAGCTTTCGACCTTCGGCCCCATCGTGCGCGAACGCGCCGACGCCCTGACGAGGGCAATGGGTGGCAAACGGCCGGAAGACCTGTAACGGCCCAGACGAAAGCGCCGCGCATCGATCAAGACGCGCGGCGCTGGGAGATTCTGCTTTGAGCACCAATCGGTGTCCGGCCGGCGGCGAATGAGGCGCAGTCGGCGTCCGCCCCTATGCGGTCTCGAAGTTTCTCGTCACCGCGTTCGCGGTATGCTTGGCCGCGGTCGCAACACCCTTCATCGGCTTGCCGCCGACATAGGTTTCGGCCACCGACCGGTCGTCGCCCATTGTCTGCAGGATGAAGAGCTCTTCCGCCAGCGAACCGGCGACCCGCATGCGCAGCTCCATCGACGGCTTTGCGCGACTGTCCAGCACCACGATATCGGCATCGGCGCCGATATGCAGCGAGCCTATGCGGTCGTCGAGGTCCAGCGCCCGGGCGTTGCCGAGCGTCATACGGTAGAAGGAGTTGAACGGTGTCAGCCGCTGGCCCTGCAGGTGCAACACCTTATAGGCCTCGTCCATCGTCTCCAGCATCGAGAAGCTCGTTCCGGCGCCGACGTCGGTCGCGACCGACCAGCGCGCGCCGAGCTTGTCGAAGCGATCCCTGTCAAAGAGACCGGAGCCGAGGAACAGGTTCGAGGTCGGGCAGAAGGTGCCGACCGCGCCTGTCTCGGCGAGAACCGAGATCTCGCGATCGCTCAAATAAATGCAGTGGCCGAGCAAGGTCTTGCGTGTCAGAAGGTCGTAGCGCGCGTAGATATCGGTGTAGTCCTTGGCCTCCGGATAGAGCGAGGTCGCGAAGGCGATCTCGTCCTTGTTCTCGGAAAGATGCGTCTGGACGTAGCACTCCGGGTGCTCGGCCACGAGCGTGCGGCTCATCTCCATCTGTTCCGGGGTCGAAGTGATGGCAAAGCGCGGGCTGATGGCGTAATGCGCACGGCCGCGGCCGTGCCACTTGGCGATCAGCGCCTTGGTCTCGTCATAGCCCAGTTGCGGCGTATCGCGCAGCGCGTCGGGCGCATTGCGGTCCATCATCACCTTGCCGCCGATCATCAGCATGCCGCGGGCTTCCGCGGCGCTGAAATAGGCGTCGACGCTTTCCGGGTGCACCGAGCAATAGGCGACGGCCGTCGTCGTGCCGTTGGACAGAAGCTCGTCCATGAAACGGCCGGCGATGTAGTCGGCATGTTCCGGCTTCCGGAACTTCTGCTCCTCGACGAAGATGTAGGTATTCAGCCATTCGAGAAGCTGCGCGCCGTAGGAGGCGATCGCCTGCGTCTGCGGGAAATGCAGGTGCGTGTCGATCAGGCCAGGCAACACCAGATTGGGGCGGTGGTCCGCGACCTTGACGCCGGCGCCGGCGCGGCGGGCGACTTCGGCATGCTCGCCGATATCGGCAACCTTGCCGCCCCGCACCAGCACGGCGCCGTCCTCGAAGTAGCGATAGGAGGCGGTATCGTCGATGTCCTTGGGCTCGTCGACAAAGGTCAGAACGCGGCCGCGGATCAGCAAATCGGTCATTGGGTCTTTCCTCCATTCACGACGGATTCGTACCAGGCGACGAGCAACTGCCGCTCCTCGTCCGATACGCCGGTGACGTTGGCGGGCGGCATCGCATGCGAACGGCCGGCCTGCAGATAGATTTCACGCGCGTGGTTTGCGATCTCGGTGTCGGTTTCGAGCGTCACGCCCTTCGGCGGCACGACCAATCCTTCCCAGCCCGGTTCCTTGGCATGGCACATGGAACAGCGGCCAAGCACGGTGTCGCGGACCTTCGGAAAGGCTTCCGCCGTCACGAAGGGCTGCTGCGCGGCGGAGATCTTTTCCTCGCCACCGCCGGCAAGCACCTTCGGCACGGTCGACAGCCACATGATCGCGACGAAGAGCAGCGCGGTGACGAGCCAGGTCCAGGTCGGATTGCCCTTGTCGGCGTGGCGGGTGTTGAACCAGTGGCGGATGGTGACGCCCATCAGAAACACCAGCGAGGCGATGATCCAGTTGAACTGGGTGCCAAAGGCCAGCGGGTAGTGGTTCGACAGCATCAGGAACAAAACTGGCAGCGTCAGGTAGTTGTTGTGGGTTGAGCGCTGCTTGGCGATCACGCCGTACTTGGGATCCGGCGTGCGGCCCGCGATCAGGTCGCCGACGACAACCTTCTGGTTCGGAATGATGATGAAGAACACGTTGGCCGACATGATCGTCGCGGTAAATGCGCCGAGATGCAGGAAGGCGGCGCGGCCGGTGAAGAGCTGCGTGTAACCCCAGGCCATGCCGACGAGGATGAAGTACAGAAGCACCATCAGCCTGGTGTTGTCGCGGCCGAAGGGCGACTTGCAGATCGTGTCATAGGCGAGCCAGCCGAAGGCGATCGAGCCCAGTGAGATGGCGATCGCCACCGGCTTAGAAACATCGAGCACGTGCGGATCGATCAGGTAGAGGTCGGCACCGGCATAGTAGACCATGCACAGCATGCCGAAGCCTGAAAGCCAGGTGACGTAGGATTCCCATTTGAACCAGATCAGGTGCTCCGGCATGTTGGCCGGCGCCACCAGATACTTCTGGATGTGGTAAAAGCCGCCGCCGTGCACCTGCCACTCTTCGCCATAGGCACCGACCGGCAGATCCGGTCGCTTCTTCAGGCCAAGGTCAAGTGCAACGAAATAAAATGACGAACCGATCCACGCGATACCCGTGATGACGTGCAGCCATCTCATGGCAAAGGTGAGCCAATCCCAGGCTATGGCATACTCGTACATGGAATTCTCCCATTTCTCCTCGGACCATTATGTGTCATTGCTGGAGGTCGCGGGAACGTCGCTGCTTCACCAACACTTTCAAAAAAATCTATAAAATAGCGACGCAATGGATAGGCTAGAGAGAAGCCGGAGGAGTGGGACGGAGGCATGTCTTATCTGGACAATGTGCGCGTCTTCGTGCGCGTCGTAGAGCTTGGAACCCTATCGGCGGCCGGTCGCGACCAGCGCGTGACGCCGGCGGTTGCAAGCAATAGAATCAAAGAGTTGGAACGCCATATGGGCGTTCGCCTGTTCAACCGGACGACGCGCAAGCTGACCCCGACGGAGCATGGCCGCGTCTTTTACGATGGCGCGGTGAAGATCCTCGAAGCGGTCAACGAGGCCGAAAACGCGATCGCCGATCTATCCCGCAATCCGAAGGGGGCGCTGAAGATTACCGCTCCCTTGGGGATAGGTCGGCGCCTGATTGCATCGGGCATTCCCGAATTCCATGACAAGTATCCCGACATCGAAGTGCGGCTTCGTCTGTCGGACCACAATGTCGATATCCTCTCGGAAGGCGTCGACGTCGCGTTCAAGCTCGGCATCCTCGAAGATTCGAACCTGCGCATGCGTGGCATCATGAATTGCGAGCGCGTGGTCTGCGGGTCGCCCGACTATTTCGAGAAGCGCGGCGTGCCCCAAACGCCTGACGCGCTGATCGCTGACAAACACGACTGTCTGCTGCTGCGCTACCCCGGTTCGAAGGAGTATTTCTGGACGCTCCAGACCATGGAAGGCATGCGCAAACTCGAGGTGACCGGCCCTTACGATTCGGACGACGGCGACGTGCTCACCCAATGGGCGCTCGACGGCCGCGGCATCATCAACAAGCCTCTCTTCGAGGTGAAAAGCCACATCAATTCCGGCGCGCTGGTGCCGATCCTGGTCGACACGCCGCCGCTCAGCGTGCAGTTGGCGGCGATCTATCCACACAAGCGCTTCCAGGATCCGAAGGTCAGGCTGATGATCGACTACATGGCCGAGCGCTGTCAGCGCTTGATCGGCAAGATGCTGGAGTAGCGTCTGGAGCGCCGTGCGTTCAGACGAACGCACCAAGGACGCTCCAGCACTTTGATTCTCGAGCATCTTGTCCGCTTTCAGTAATTCCACTTGAAAGCGGGATGCTCTAGCCTCTCGTCTTCTCAATACCGGCAATACCGCCGACCTGCTCGACGAAAAAGTCGACCAGCAAGCGAACCCGGGCGATGCCTGCGCGCTCGGGCACGATCAGCAGGCTGAGTGGAACCGAAGGCAACCTGTAGCCCGGCAGGATCGGCACGAGCCGACCACTCGCCAGCAGATCGTCGACGAGCCATTGGTGTGTCGGTGCGATGCCGCGTCCGGCGACAAGCGCCTCTCGGGCGGCAAGCCCGTGGTCGACGAGGAAACGCCCGCCAAAGGGTACCGCGTGGCTGCGGCCCTCTGCTCCTTCCAGCGAGATCACGTCGCTGCCTGCGACGTTCGACATGCGGATTCCCTCATGGGCAGCGAGGTCGCGCGGGGCAGCCGGGCACCCACGTGCCTCCAGGTAGGAAGGGGCAGCGACGAACAGACGGCGGCTTTCGCCAAGCACCCGGAGCTTCATGGAGCTGTCAGTGAGCGGCCCGAGACGCAGCGCGATATCGACCCCTTCCCGCACCAGATCGATCCGCTCGTCGGTCAGACTGAGATCGACCTCGATATCAGGATAACGATCCTGAAAGGCGAAGATCAGGTGGGTTGCGTGCAGGACACCGAAGGCGGCGGTGCAGGACACCCGGATGATCCCGGCCGAGGCGCCGCGGGTGCTGCGCGCCTCGTCGCCTGCCTGGTCGACTAAGCGTAGGATCTGGATGCTGTTGGCATAGTAACGACTGCCTTCGTCGGTCAACGTGACGCGCCGGGTGGTGCGGCTGAGCAGGGGCACGCCGACGGCTTCCTCCAGCTCCCGCAGATGTCGCGTAACGCTCGACTGACCGATGCCGAGTTCGCGGGCGACGGCCGACAGGCTGCCGCGCTCGGCGACGCGCACGAAGCTCCGCATGCGTTCCAGCGTCACATCCGATTTATCCATTTTTCGGCATAATCATATCCATATTGGATATCTACCGCATGAACAAACGGCGGTCTACCTAAAGTCTCAGTTCACGACTGAAGGATTGCCGACCATGAAAGTTCTGCTTGTCTATGCCCATCCCGAACCGCGTTCGCTGAACGGGACGCTGCGCGATGTCGCCGTCAAGGCGTTGGAAGCCGAGGGACACGAGGTGCGCGTCACGGACCTCTATGCCGAGGGATGGAAATCCGAGATCGACCGCTCCGACTTCCCCGCGCTCATTCCGGATGCCCGGTTCAAGCCAAGCCGTGCCTCGAAGGAAGCCTTCGCGACCAATACCCTGACCGCTGATGTCAGGGCCGAGCAGGAAAAGCTGCTATGGGCCGATACCCTTATCCTGCAGTTTCCGCTGTGGTGGTACTCGATGCCGGCGATCCTGAAAGGCTGGGTCGATCGCGTCTATGCCTACGGCTTCGCCTATGGCGTCGGCGAACACAGCGACAAATACTGGGGCAAGCGGTTCGGCGAGGGAACGCTCGCAGGAAAACGCGCCATGCTGGTGGTGACGACTGGCGGTTGGGAGGAGCACTATTCCCCACGCGGTGTCAATGGACCGATCGACGACCTACTTTTCCCGATCAATCACGGCGTGCTCTATTATCCCGGCTACGATGTACTTCCGCCTTTTGTCGCCTACCGGGTCGACGGTCTTGACGAAGCCGGTTTCGAAGCGACGGCCGAGCGGCTGAGGCAAAGGATGCGCACGCTAACAACCACGCCGCCTATTCCCTATCGCCGGCAGAATGGCGGCGACTACCTGATCCCGACCCTTGAACTGCGTCCGGATATCGAAGCCGCAGACGCGCGCGGCTTTGCGCTTCACCTGAACGGTGCGATACACCAGGGCAATAGCGCCTGAGCCGTTAGCGTGCAAACTTCGCGACAGCCGGACGACGCGGGCTATCGGGTTGGGCCGGCTGCCGGAAATTCAGCGCCGCCGCCATGACTTCCGCGGCGGCAAGCGCTGCGATGACGGCCGGCCGCTTGTCCTTAACCGTCGTGCCGCCGATCGGGCAGACGAGCCGGTCGAAAAGATCCGGGCGGCCGATCTCACGCGACAACCAGTTCTTGAAGGTCCCGCGTTTCGTCTTCGAGCCGATCATGCCGACATAGGATGCGTCGTCGCGGCGAAGCGCCTCGGCGGCGATCAGGAAGTCGAGCGCGTGGTCGTGCGTCAGGATCACGAAGGCGCTGCCGGGAGGCGCGTCGCGCACGACCGCCTCCGGCATGGCCGTCAGGCAGGTCTCGATGCCGGGAATGTCGGCGACAGCCGAAAGCTCGTTCTCGCGGGTATCGACGAGCACGGTGCGGACCGGAACCAGGGACAGCGCCATGGCCAGCGCATCGCCGACATGGCCGGCGCCGAAGACATAGACATGCGGCCGGCTGGCGATTTCCAGGTCGCTGCGTTCAATCAGCATGGCGGCTTTCTCCCGATCGATGCGTGTGAAGTCGAGCGCCACGCGCCCGCCGCAACACTGGCCGATCTCCGGACCAAGCGGGATGGTCATTGCCTCCAGCGCGTCGCCGCGCTTCAGCGCCCGCCGGCCATGGTCGATCGCCATGTATTCGAGCTGGCCGCCGCCGATCGTGCCGAAGAGGCTATCGGTGGCGACGAGCATCCAGGCATCGGTGTCGCGCGGCGTCGAGCCGGCCGCACCCGTCACTTCCACAAGCACGCAATCCGGCTCGCGTCGGAGAAAGTCCCTGATATCCTCGCGGCTCGCCACCATGACAATCAGCCCCTGTTACCCTTTCTGCCTCGCGGCCGCCCGCAGCCGCTCGATCGCCATCAACACCCGTTCCGGCGTCGCCGGCGCATCAAGGCGCGGTGCTATACGATACTCCGCAACACTGGCCGCCGCCATCGACAAGGCCTCCAGAACGGAAATGCCGAGCATGAACGGCGGTTCCCCGACCGCCTTCGAACGGCGGATGGTTTCCTCACGGTTGACCGACCATTCGGCAAGCCGTGTGTTGAAGACGCGTGGCCGATCCGACGCAAGCGGGATCTTGTAGGTCGAAGGCGCGTGCGTGCGCAGCCGACCCTTGGCATCCCACCAGAGTTCTTCCGTCGTCAGCCAGCCCATGCCCTGAACAAAGGCGCCCTCCACCTGGCCGAGGTCGAGCGCCGGGTTCAGCGACCGGCCGACGTCGTGCAGGATGTCGGTGCGATCCACCTGGTATTCGCCAGTCAGTGTGTCGACGCTGACTTCGGAGCAAGAGGCGCCATAGGCATAGTAGAAGAACGGCCGGCCCCGGCCTTCCGCGCGGTTCCAGTGGATCTTCGGCGTCTTGTAGAAACCGGCAGCCGAAAGCTGGATGCGGGCGCCATAGGCGATCTTGATGAACTCGTTGAAACCAAGGCGTTCGGCGCCGATGCGAACCGTGTTCGGCTCGAAAGCGACGTCGGCCTCAGCAACGTTCCAGCGCTCGGCGGCAAAGCGCACGAGCCTCTCCTTGATCTGCTGGGCGGCGTTGGCGGCCGCCATGCCGTTGAGGTCGGAACCGGAGGAGGCAGCCGTCGCCGACGTGTTCGGCACCTTGCCGGTCGTGGTCGCCGTCACCTTGATCCGGTCGAGGTTCACCTGGAACTCGTCGGCGACCACCTGGGCGACCTTGGTGTAGAGCCCCTGCCCCATCTCGGTGCCGCCGTGGTTCAGATGGATCGAGCCATCCGTATAGACGTGCACCAGCGCGCCGGCCTGGTTATATTCGGTCTTGGTGAAGGAGATGCCGAACTTCACCGGTGTCAGCGCGATGCCGCGCTTGACCACATGGTTTTCGCGGTTGAAGGCGATCACCGCCTCACGACGCTTGGCATAGTCGGCCGAGGTTTCCAGTTCCTCGATGATCCGGCCGATGATGTTGTCTTCCACGGTCTGGTGATAGGGCGTGAGGTTTCGCCCCTCGCCGCCGTAGAAGTTCAGCTTGCGGATTTCGAGCGGATCCTTGCCGACGGCATAGGCGATCTCCTCGATCATGCGTTCGCCGCCGACCATGCCCTGCGGACCGCCGAAACCGCGGAATGCAGTGTTGGAAACGGTATTGGTCTTCAGCGGCCGCGAGCGCAGGCGCACGTTCGGATAGAAGTAGCAATTGTCGGCGTGGAACAGTGCGCGGTCGGTGACCGGACCGGAGAGATCGGCCGAATAGCCGCAGCGCGCCGAAAAGACAGCGTCCACCGCCTCGATACGACCTTCATCGTCGAAGCCGAGCTTGTAGTCCACATGGAAGTCGTGGCGCTTGCCGGTCGCGCACATGTCGTCGTCGCGGTCGGGCCGGACCTTGACCGGGCAGCGGTATTTCTTGGCGGCAACGGCCGCGACGGCCGCAAAAATGTTGGCCTGGGTTTCCTTGCCGCCGAAACCACCGCCCATGCGGCGCACGTTGACGGTCACCGCATTCGACGGCACGCCGAGAACGGTCGCAACCATGTGCTGCGTCTCAGCCGGATGCTGCGTCGAAGAGTAGACGAGAACTTCGTCGTCCTCGCCGGGGATGGCGAAAGAGATCTGCCCTTCCAGATAGAAGTGATCCTGGCCGCCGATACGCATCTCGCCTTCGAGGATGTTCTTCGCCTTGGCGAAGCCGGCTTCGATGTCGCCCCGCTCGAGCTTGAGCGGATCGATGACCAGCGGATAGTTGGCGGCCGCCGCTTCCAGCACGTCGGTCACATGCGGCAGGTCGCGGTACTCGATCTTGACCTTGGCCGCCGCGCGGCGGGCCGCCTCACGGGAGGTGGCGATGACGGCAAAGATCGGCTGGCCGTAGAACTCCACCTTGTCGGTGACGAAGATCGGCTCATCGTGCTTGTGGGCCGGGCTGATGTCGTTTTCGCCGGGAATGTCGGCCGCCGTCAGCACGCCGATCACGCCTTCGCTGCTATTTACCGCTTCGAAGTCGGTCGAGAGGATATCAGCATGCGCCCGCTGCGACAGGCCGAGATAGCCGTGCAGCGTGCCCTGGGGTTCCGGAATGTCGTCGATATATTCGGCCGTACCCGACACATGCTTGTGGCCGGATTCGTGCCGTTCGTTTTCGTGCACGCCGCCGCGGATGCGGTCGATGGGCTGCATCACGTTCATGGCTTCCTCCCTTAAACCGCGACAGCAATGGTGCGATCGAGGCGGATCTGGCCGCTCGACTGCGTTTCGAGATAGAAGCGGCGAAGCAGGTTCTTCGCCACCAGTTGGCGGTACTCCGCCGAAGCGCGCCAGTCCGTGAGCGGCGTGAAATCCTCATCGAAAGCGGCGACCGCGCGCTCGATCGTGTCCTCGTTCCACTCCGCGCCCTTAAGTGCAGCCTCGACATTGGCGGCGCGCTTCGGTGTGCCGGCCATGCCGCCGAATGCGATGATCACTTCGGTGACCCGACCGGCGTCGAAGGCGATGCAGAAGCCGCCGCAGACGGCGGTGATGTCCTCGTCCAGACGCTTCGTCACCTTGTAGGCAGCGACACGGGCATTATCCGAGACGAACGGGATGCGCACGGCTTCTACGAATTCGCCGGGCTCACGGTCCTGTTTGCCATAGGTGATGAAGAAATCCTCGAGCGCGACGGTACGACGGCGAGCGCCCTTGCGCAGCGTGATCGACGCGCCGAGCGCGATCAGGGCCGGCGGCGTGTCGCCGATCGGCGAACCGTTGGCGATGTTGCCGCCGACGGTGCCCATGTTGCGCACCTGCTGGCCCCCGATGCGATCCCAGAGCTCCGTCAGCTCCGGGAAGTGCTCGGCGATGACGGGATAGGCCTCGGTATAGCTGACGCCGGCGCCAAGGGTAACGCCATCCGCATCGACCGTGATCCGGCGCAGCTCTTCGAGATGGGTCAGGTGAATGACGGGCGAGATGTCGCGCATGAACTTCGTTACCCAGAGCCCGACATCGGTCGAACCGGCAACGATCGTCGCCTTGGGGTTCGCTTCGAACACAGCGGCGAAATCATCGACCGAACCCGGCAGGATGAAGCGCTCCAACTCAGTGCCGATCTCGACGCGGCGGCCATCCTGCAGGGCAGCCAATTCTTTGGCGATCCGATCGCGTTCGGCGACCAGCGGATCCTTGCCGACGTCGCCGATCGTCGAGATCGCTTCGGCGGCGCGGATAATCGCGGCATAGCCGGTGCAGCGACAAAGATTGCCCTGCAGCGCCTTTTCGATTTCGGCGATGGACGGCTTCGGGTTTTCCATCCAGAGGCCATAGAGCGACATCACGAAGCCCGGCGTGCAGAAGCCGCACTGCGAAGCGTGGGTGTCGACCATCGCCTGTTGCACCGGATGCAGCGGACCAGTTGGTTGTGCCAGCGAATCCACCGTGACGATATGACAGCCGTCGAGCGAGCCGACGAAACGGATGCAGGCATTGACGGATTCATACTTGAGCTTGCCGTCGAGCAAGCGTCCGACGAGCACCGTGCAGGCACCGCAGTCGCCCTCGGCGCAGCCTTCCTTGGTGCCCTTCAGATTGCGGTCGATGCGCAGGAAATCGAGCAGGGTCTCGACCGGTGAGACGTCCGCGAGCTCCACCAGGCGGTGGTTCAAGAGGAAACGAATGGTGTTGCGGATCTGGATCGTCATCGCTTAGCTCCCGCGGTAGGTGGAGTAGCCATAGGGCGAAAGCAGCAGCGGCACGTGGTAGTGGGCGCCCTGGTTATCGATGCCGAAGCGGATCGGGATCACGTCGAGGAACGGGTTCACGCCGCGCTTGCTCTGACCGCCGAGATAGTCGCCGGCATGGAAATGCAGTTCGTAGGTGCCCGTCTGCATCCGTTCGCCGCTCAAGAGCGGCTCGTCGCAGCGGCCGTCGTCGTTGGTCCTGACAGATTTGATGTGCGTCTGGCGCTCGCCCTCGACCCGGTAGAGCTCGATGCGCAGCCCCTCGGCTGGCTTGCCGCTTGCCGTATCCAACACGTGCGTCGTCAGGCGACCGGCGTTTCCACCATGAGATTGCATTCTTTTCGCTCCTCCCGAAGTCAGCTTTCCACCTCGCAGTATTCCGGCATTCCGACCCGCTTGGTAGCGAGCGGATCATTCGAGACTTTCAAAATTTTTGGGGGGAATGGCTCGAAACAAATGCGGCTAGAAATTTGCTGCAGAGACGAAAATGTCTGGAGGAGCTGCTTTGATGAGATACCCCCGCGATCTTCACGGCCACGGCCCGAACTTCAAGGTCACATGGCCCGACGGCGCGCGCATCGCCGTACAATTCGTCATCAACTACGAGGAAGGCGGAGAGAACTGCGTGCTGCATGGCGACGCGGCCTCCGAAGCATTCCTGTCGGAAATCGTCGGCGCGCAGGCCTGGCAGGGCCAGCGCCACTGGAACATGGAATCGATCTACGAATATGGCGCGCGTGCCGGCTTTTGGCGGCTGCACCGCATGTTCACCGAACGCGGCGTGCCGGCGACGGTCTATGGCGTCGCCACCGCGTTGAAGCGCTCGCCCGAGCAGGTCGCCGCCATGCAGGATGCCGGCTGGGAAATCGCCTCGCACGGCCTGAAATGGATCGAACACAAGGATTTCGCACCGGAGCGCGAGCGCCAGGAAATCGCCGAGGCGATCCGCCTGCATACCATCGTTACCGGAGAGCGCCCACGTGGCTGGTACACCGGCCGCTGTTCGGACAACACGCTCGACCTCGTGACGGAAGCCGGCGGCTTTGACTACGTGTCCGACGCCTATGCCGACGACCTGCCCTACTGGCATGAACATGCCGGGCGCCATCAACTGGTCATCCCCTATACGCTCGACAGCAACGACATGCGTTTTGCGACGCCGCAGGGTTTCAACAGCGGCGACCAGTTCTTCAGCTACCTCAAGGACAGCTTCGACGTTCTTTACGCAGAAGGAGCGGCCGGCGCGCCGAAGATGTTGAGCATCGGACTGCACTGCCGCCTCGTCGGCCGCCCCGGCCGCGCCGCAGCACTTGCCCGCTTCCTCGACTACGTGCAGAGCCACGAGAAGGTCTGGCTCGCAAAGCGCGTCGATATCGCCTGCTACTGGGCCGAGGCCTATCCCTTCAAGGCCTGGGACGATCGCCCGTCGCGGCTTTCTGAAGAAGAGTTTGTCACCCGCTTCGGCGGCGTCTTCGAACATTCGAAGTGGATCGCCAAGCGCGCCTTCCAGGGCGAGCTTTCGCCCGCCAACGACACGGCGATCGGCCTTGCGGCCGCACTCTCCGCCGTTTTCCGCGAAGCCTCTGCAGAGGAGCGGCTTGCCGTTCTGATCGCCCACCCGGATCTCGCCGGCAAGCTGGCGCAGGCGAAACGCCTCACCGAAAGCTCGACCAACGAACAGGCATCCGCCGGGCTCGATGCGCTGACCGACGCAGAGCGCGAGCGCTTCACCACGCTCAACACGGCTTATGTCGAGAAGTTCGGCTTCCCCTTCATCCTGGCGGTCAAGGGACGCACCAAGGGCGAAATCCTTGCGGCCTTCGAAAGCCGGGTCGAAAACGACCGCGAGACGGAATTCGAGACGGCGTGCCGGCAGGTGGAGCGGATCGCCTATCTGCGCCTCAAGGACATGTTGCCGAGCTGAGGGCCTCGCGATGACGACCGACGGCGTGAGCCCGCCCGAATTCGCGCTAAACGCGATCAACCTCGCCTCCGCGGCTCTCGGCGCGAGGCCGGTCTTCGCAACCGACGAGTTCTTCGCGCCGCTCGAGCGCATGCTTCAGGACGCGCCGCCGGTCTATCATCCCGGTGTCTATGACGAGAACGGCAAGTGGATGGACGGCTGGGAGACGCGGCGTCGCCGCGGCCCCGGCAACGATCATGCCATCATCGCGCTTGCCGCAAACGGTCGTATCCGCGGCTTCGAGGTCGATACGGCGCATTTCACCGGCAACTATCCGAGCGCCTGCGCCATCGACGCCTGTCTGGCGCCCGATGGACCGGATGAGCGGACGGCCTGGACGGAACTTGTCTGCGCGCGGCCGCTCGGGCCGAGTGCGCTTCATCATTTCGAGGCCAGGTCGGAAGCGGTCTGGAGCCATGTCCGCCTGCGCATCTATCCCGATGGCGGCATCGCCCGCCTCAAGGTTTACGGCACGCCCGCCCTGGACCGGGCGGCGATCGGCGACACGGCAGTCGATCTCGCCTCATCGCTGCTCGGCGGCCGCATCATCGCGTATTCGAACGGGCACTACGGCCACCAGCGGCTGCTTGCGCCCGGACGCGGCATCAACATGGGCGACGGCTGGGAGACGCGCCGCCGGCGCGAGCCCGGCAACGACTGGATCGTGGTGAAACTTGCCGCGCGCGGTGCGGTCGAGCGGATCGTGGTCGACACCGCCCACTTCAAGGGAAACTACCCGGATGCCTGCTCGCTGCAGGCAGCCGACCTCAGCGCAGCCACGTGCGAGCTGGCTGCCTCGATCACCGCATCGTCGATGTTCTGGCGCGAGGTTCTGCCGCAGCAGAAGCTCTCGGCCGACAGCCTGCACACCTACGGAGCAAACGAGTTCAAAGCGCCGGGCCCTGTAACCCATGTGCGTTTCAACATCTTCCCCGATGGCGGCATCAGCCGGCTGCGTGTCTTCGGGCGTATTGCGAAAGCCGGCAGCCCCTAGATCGTTTCGCAGAGGAAACGAAATGATCGGACCTGAACCGCAAGTTCCAGGGAAGCGCTTTCCCCGGAATTGCTGCCATCGATCAACATTGCACGGAGGAGCGTCGCATGAAGGAGATCGTCATACAGCCACTGACCCGGGAGGCCTTTGCGCCCTACGGCGACGTAATCGAAACGGAGAACGCCCACAACTTCCCCATTAACGGCGGCAAATGCACCCGCTATCACGATCTAGCCAAGATCGAAACGACGGGCGAGAAGGCCCGGCCGATGATCAGCCTGGTGCGCGGCGAACCCTATCCGCTGCCGCTCAAGCTCACCATGGTCGAGCGACATCCGCTCGGCAGCCAGGCTTTCATTCCCTTGAGCGACAATCCGTTCCTCGTCGTCGTCTCCCGGGAAACCGACGAAGGCCCGAGTGAACCGATCGCCTTCAAGACCACACCGGGCCAAGGCGTGAACATCGCCCGCAATGTCTGGCACGGCATCCTGACACCACTCGAAGATGTCTCGGATTTCGCGGTTGTCGACCGCGGCGGCGAAGGCGTTAATCTGGAGGAACACTTCTTCAAGGAGCCGTTCCTGATTGTATGAATGAACGAATGGCCCGGTCAACTGACCGGGTCATCGGTGCGTGGGTCACGGTGCGTCAACTGTTTGCCTGATGCCCATCAATCGACATCAGTAGCCGCCATCCCGACGGAACTTCGTCGGCGTGTATCCCGTCACCCGGCGGAAATCGCGCGAGAAATGATAGGGATCCGGGTAGCCGCATATAGCCGCCACCGCGGAAACCTTCGCATCGCGGCCGACCAGCAGGCGCTTCGCCTGGTTGATGCGCTCGTGGCGCAGCCAGTCCATCGGCGTCGTGCCCACCATATCGCGAAAGCGGCGAAAGAGTTGCGACTGGCTAAGCCGCGCTAGGGCCGCGAGATCATCGATCGTCCAGGCGCGGGCGAGATCGTCACGCATCCCTGAAAGAACAGCCAACAAACGATCCTCGCCCGGTGCATCCTCGCCCGGCTCACTGCCGGTCAGACGCGGACCGATCATGTCCACGATCAGCCCGGAGATAGCCGCACTCGCCAAGGCATCGGTCGCAGGCGAGCGTTCCGCAAGAAACCCGCTCACGGCCTCAAAGGCAGCGCGTGCCGCCTGCGTATCCCTCGGCGCGAACAATGGCGACTGCTGGACACCCAGGAACTGGTAGAGCGCATCGAGACCGTGCCCCTCGATCCCCATCCAGAGATAGCGCCAGTTTTCGCTGTCGGGCGCGCAGCTGTGCGCATAGGCCTGCGCGGTATCGAGCCAGGCGACATTGCCCGTTTCGGCCAGGAACCGTTGACCGCGCACCTCTATCAGCCCGCGGCCGCCGGTGGTGTAGACAAAGACATGCTGGTGGAACCGCTTGCGGATCGACGCTTCCTCAGGATGGGCGGTCCGGCTTCCGGCGACCAGCGCCAGATAGGGAAACGCATCGGCAAATTTGGCCGGCGTATGGAAATAGATCTCTTCGTTTTCAGACAGCATCCGCGTTTTTTGACAGTCAATGCGAGTTTTGTCCATCATCTTGCGACAGCGTACCATTCCCGACGAGACCGTGGCGACGCTATCATGCAGCTTTATGCACGGAGTATTGCCCATGACCGAAGCCACGCCGAACGGCGAAGCCGCAAAGCTGACCTTCGCGCCGTTGTCCCCGGATTTTGCCCGCGATCCCTACCCGACCTACCGCGCCTTGCGTGACAAGGAAGGGCTGCATTACTTCCCGGACCTCGACATCTGGCTGGCTTCACGCTTCGAGGATGTCTCGGCGATCGTCATGGACAAGCGCATGGTGCGCTCGCTCGAGGACATTGCGACCACCAAGGAGCTTGCGAAACTGCAGCGCGCCGCCAACTGGCATGACATGCCTCACCACGAGCGCTTCGTCCAGTTCAGCCTGCTCGACAGCGACGGCGCCGTGCACGACCGGCTGCGCAAGCAGGTGTTCAAGCTGTTCACGCCGGCCATGATCGCCAAGCTGCGCGACCAGATCCAGGCCTATGTCGACCGCCTGATTGACAGCCTCGCCGATCGCGGCGAGATCGATTTCGTCGATGACCTCGCCGCCCACGTTCCCGGCCATATCATCGGCCGCCTGCTCGGCGTGCCGGACGAAGACTGTCCGCAGCTCCGCATCTGGTCGGAAAACATCGTGCAGTTCTTCGACGTCGACCGTTCCGACGCGCGCAAGAAGATCGCCGAAGACAACACCACCGAGTTCTACGAGTATCTGACGGCGCTGAAGGCCGAGCGCGAGCGCGCGCCGAAAGATGATCTCATCTCGGTGCTGATCGAGGCTGAGCGCTCCGGCGCAATGAACTTCGACGAATTCATCTCCACCTGCATGCTGATCCTCATGGCGGGCCACGGCTCGACGATCGACGTGCTCGGCAGCGGCATGCATGCGCTCTTGCGCTTTCCCGAGCAGATGGCGCGGCTGAGGAACGAACCCGGCCTGATCCAGACCGGTGTCCAGGAGATGTTCCGGTACGAATCCCCGCTTCCCTTCTTCCACCGCCATTGCGTCGAGGACGTCGAGATCTGCGGCCGGCGCTTCGAGCGCGGCATCAAGTTCGGCCTGCTTTACGGTGCGGCCAACCGCGACCCCAAGCAATTCGAGAACGCCGACACCTTCGATATCGGCCGCACGCCCAACCGCCACCTCGCCTTCGGCGGCGGCGTGCACTTCTGTCTCGGCAACCACCTCGCGCGGCTCGACATGGATATCATCTTCAGCACCCTGCTTCGCCGCTTCCCGACCATCGAACTCGTGGACCGGGAACCGGAATACAAGCGCGGCCTTTCGGTGCGCGGCCCCAAGCGGCTGAAGATTGCCATCCGGCAAGCCTGACCCGCACTGAAACCGACATTCTAAGAACCGGAGAATACCCATGCCCAAGATCGTCTTCATCGACGCGGACGGCACGACCAAAGAAGTGCAGGCGGAGGTCGGCCAATCGCTGATGTCCGCGGCGGTGCAGAACGGCATCGATGCCATTGCCGCCGAATGCGGCGGTTCCTGCGCCTGCGGCACCTGCCACTGTTACATCGACGGCGAATGGGCCGAACGATTGCCGGCACCCGATTTCCAGGAGCAGGACATGATCGAGTGCGTGGTCAATCCCAACGAGCGCAGCCGCCTGAGCTGTCAGATAACGGTCTCGGCCGATCTGGATGGCCTGGTGGTGCATCTGCCGACCGGGCAATACTGAGATCAGAAGAAGGCCGGGGCAACATTTTCGTTGCTCCGGCCAACACTTACGGGGAAGTTCTGATTGGCCGAGGCGACGATGCCCCGGCCAAATTTCGTATTACTCGGCAAAGAACGCGAAGCGCACGATGAACAGGGCGGCAACGATCTGGGTGGCCGGGTGGATGACGCTCCACTTTCCGGTGCAGACCTTCAACACGACGTAGCTCACGAAGCCGAAGGCGAGGCCGTTGGCGATCGAGTAGGTGAAGGGCATGGCAAGCGCCGTGAGCGCAGCCGGTGCCGCTTCCGTCAGGTCGTCCCAGTCGACTTCCGTCAGTTCGCGCATCATCAGGCCGGCGACATAGAGCAGAGCCGGAGCCGTCGCATAGGACGGGACGGCCGCTGCCAGCGGCGAGAAGAACAGCGCTGCCAGGAACAGCACGCAGACGGTGAGCGCGGTCAGACCCGTGCGGCCGCCGGCCTGAACGCCCGAGGCGCTTTCGACATAGGCGGTGGTGCTGCTGGTGCCGATCAGCGAGCCGGCGACGATCGCGGTGCTGTCGGCGAGAAGCGCGCGGCCGAGACGGTTCGGCTTGCCCTCTTCGACCAGCTTGGCGCGCTTGGCGACACCGATCAGCGTGCCGGTGGCGTCGAAGACTTCCACGAGCACGAAGACGAGAATGACGTGCAGCAGGCCTCCATGCAGAGCGCCCATGATGTCGAGCTGCAGGAAGGTCGGAGCAATGCTCGGCGGCGCCGAGACGATGCCCTTGAACTCACTGACGCCAAGGATCATCGACAGTACCGTGACGACCAGGATGCCGATCAGGATCGAGCCGCGAACCTTCAGCGCATCGAGCACGGCTATCACGAAGAAGCCGAGGATGGCGAGAAGCGGACCGGTCTGTTTGAGATCGCCGAGGCCGACGAGCGTTGCCGGATTGTCGACGACGATACCGGCGTTCTTCAAGGCGATGATGCCGAGGAAGAGGCCGATACCGGTGGCAATCGCGCTTCTCAGCGAATGCGGAATGCCCGCAATCAGCCAGCTTCGCACCCCGGTTACGGTGAGGATCAGGAAGATCACACCCGAGATGAAGACCGCGCCCAGCGCCTGTTGCCAGGTGAAGCCGAGGGCAGCGACGACGGTGAAGGCGAAGAAGGCGTTGAGGCCCATGCCGGGCGCCATGCCGATCGGCCA
Source organism: Ensifer sp. EB106-03-01-XG145 (assembly GCF_058792075.1). Lineage (NCBI taxonomy): Bacteria > Pseudomonadati > Pseudomonadota > Alphaproteobacteria > Hyphomicrobiales > Rhizobiaceae > Ensifer > Ensifer sp. EB106-03-01-XG145. The sequence goes on from NZ_JBYTEC010000011.1 coordinate 202,981, forward strand.
GTTGGCGACGAGCGCCATGACGGCGGAGCCGAGTGCGGCGGCGATACAGGTTGCGACGAAGACGGCATCCCTATCCATGCCCGTGCTCGACAGGATGTCGGGGTTGACGAAGATGATGTAGGACATCGTCAGGAATGTCGTGATACCGGCGATCACCTCGGTGCGCGCCGTCGTCTGATGCTCTTTCAGCTTGAATAGTCGTTCAAACATCTTTCCTCCCTTGGCGGCGTCACCACGACGCAGCCGAACGACAGTGACCGGGAAACCGTCTCCTCCAGTTCCCGACCAGTGCATTTCGAACGTCCGGACGTTTCCGGAGCGATCGCTTCGCTTAAGGCTTCGTGCCGGCTGGCGATCGTCCGCCCTCTTTCGGACGATGCGAATGCCTTTTGCACAGCCTTGGGATTGTGCGGCTTCCGGAGCCGGACCGCTAGCCGTCCATTCCCGGGATCGGTGATGAAAGACTTTCAAATTTTTCGGAGCATTTGGCGGCGCCGAAACGGCGTCTTTCGCGTGTTCGCCACCATCCGAAGGGCACGGACAACAACCCTCGAAAAAATATGTTGAAAGGCCGTCTTGACCTTCCAACGGTGGGAAACCCCATGTTTCTCTCACACCGAAACGAAGGAGACAAGCATGCAGACCTACAAGATCGACAACATGACCTGCGGCCACTGCGCCGGCGCCGTGCAGAAGGCAATCCTAAGCGTCGATCCGCAGGCGACGATCAAGGTCGATCTCGGCAACCGGGAAGTCAGCGTCGAAACCGCCGCTGCTGCTGGCCCGATCGCCGACGCCTTGAGGGCCGCCGGCTACGAAAGCCGCGCACTCTAGACGATGAGCTGCGCAGACAACGGCCTTGCTTAAGGCATCAATTAGGGGCCGTGGACTATCCACGGCCCCAACCGGATGGATCCAGACACTGCGCGAAGCGCTTTGGTGCGCACCCAGCTTGATAGGTGAAGGGGCTCGTCTACATCACCGCGTTCGCACCGGATCAGGGCGAATCGATCGCCAAGCTCATCGCCAACCCGCCGGAAGGCGCACCCGTTCCGCCGATCCTGCCGCCACAGGACGGTGGTCGTCGTCGACGACAGCGATCGGAATGTTCCGGATGAGTTGCCCGACATAGGGCTGCGGGTAAAACAGACCGTAGATGATCGGGCCAAGAACGATGAGGCCGAAAGCTCCACGGTCTCGCAGGACGCGGCCATATTCGTCCGCGAGCGCGCGGGCGACGCTGATACTGCCTGATCGCCGTGGTTCGACCGCCTCCTCCGCGGTGGGCAAGGGTCTGTTCGCGATCGCGCGCAACCGAAGCCATGAGAACAGGAAATAGAGCGCTGCGAGAGCGCCAAGTGCCATGAAGGGCGTAATCGAATCCTGCTCAGGTACACCTCGGGCCGCCTGGTCGAACAGGACCTGAATGTACCAGCGCAGCGGCAGAAGCATCCCCCAGCTTTGGGCGAAGGTATTCATTGCCAGGATCTGGAAGCCCACGCCGGCATAACCGAAAGCGGGGGAGCAAAAGATACCGGTCAGGCTGAGGCCGGAAGCGAGGTTTCTGACGAGCAGTTGAAAGAGAGCGCCGACCGAGAGATAGGCAATGATGAGAAGGCATGCAGCCGCCGCGACCAGGACCGGATTGCCGCGGAACGGGATCTCGTAGAGACCGTGAATGATGCCGAGCACCACGGCCATCATCAGCAGGAAGATCGCCAAATAAGGCAGCAACTTGCCGACGAGAGCCGTGAGGCTGCTGCCTCCGGCCGTGGCAAGCCATTCGCTCATGCTGCGCGATCCGAATTCAGACCCGACAGCATAACCGCCCGCGATCGCGACAACGACATGAAGCACCGTCGGCAATATGGCGCGAAGCAGAAACTGCGCATAGTTCAGGGTCGGATTGGTCAGGACATATTGCTCGACGACGAGCAGGCCCGGCCTGAAGCCCGGGCTTGCCGCGCCGCGCGGCAGGTCGGCGATCGCCGCCGAAACCGCCGACTGCAGGGAGCTCGAAGCGACGTTCCCGGGTGTGAAATACTGTTTGTTGAAGAACACCACGATCTGCGGCCGCCGCCCGGCCATGATGTCACGCTCGAGATCCTTGGGGATATAGACGGCAGCGATCGCCTCACCCGACCGCACCGCGTGCATGGCGCCGCTAAGATCAAAGGACCGCCTGTCGACGTTGACCCCGGGAGCGGCGCTGATTGCCTGCGCGAAGGTCATCGAGGTTCTCGACCGATCCTGATCGACCACGTCGACGTGAAGATTGCGGATGACCGCATTTCCGAAAGTTGCGGCAAGCAGCGAGAAAGCCAGAAGCGGGATGCCCACCACCAGAAGCAGGGCCACATTGTCCCGCCACATCCACAGGACTTCCCGGGCGGCGACCGCAACGAGCCCGCGAGGCTGAGCGGCCGTCATCACCGTGCGTCCGCCCAGTCGGCATAGGCGCTCATGCCCGGCCTCAGCGTGGCGATCTTTTCGACCGGATAGGCCCGAACTTCGAAGGTCCTGAGGTCGAAGTCACCGGTCGCCCGCGTTGCGCGCCAGCCCGCATATTCGCCGCGCGTCGCAATCGTGCGGACCTCGACTTCCACGGGGCTGTCACCGAGAGCTGGAATTTTCACCTGGAAATGGTCACCCACCTTCAGGCCCTTCACGAGATCCTCTCGAAGGTCGAAGCGTACCCAGATATCGGAAAGATCGACGAGCGAGAGCATAGGCACGCCAGGCGAGACATACTCCCCCGATCCGGTGGCAATCTGATAGACCTGCCCGGCGATAGGCGCGGTCACTGTCAACTCCGCGACCTGTGCTTTCAAGGTCGCGATTGCGGCGTCCGCCTTCGCCACGGCCGCCTTCGCGACACCGCGCTCCTCTGGCGTGTAACCGGCCACGGCCTCGTCGTAGGCGAGTTTGGCCTGCTCATTCGACCGCTTGGCGACATCGAGATTTACCGTTGCCTGGTCGAGGTTCTGGACCGACGCGTGTTCGCCCTGGGTCAACTGCAGCGTGCGATCATAGGTTTGCTGTGCCAGAGTCAGGCTTGCCTCGCTGGCTGCGACCGCAGCCTTGCGTTCCGCCACCACCTCTGCCCTTGTGCCGACTTCGATCCGATTGAGGTCGGCCACCGCGACGGCGCGAGCGGCCTCGGCCTCCTGCAGCTTCATCAGCAGCTCGGGATTGCTGATCGAGGCGTCGGACTCGCCGGAACTCTCTTTCTTGAACCTAATCGGTTTCACGACTCCCGCGGCATCGAGCGGATACCGACCTGCATTCGATCCACGGATTGAACTTGAATTCGCGCGAACGAACCTACGCCGTGGTCGCGATCGAGGTCGTCCCGTCACAGATTCGAAATGCGGTTACCGGTTCGCATGGGCGCATATCCAGCTAAACACCCCAAACCACGGCCTGTTCATGTCGATGGATGAGGTGCTGAAGTTGCTCGAAACTGTGGCGGATATGTTGCGAGAACTTTTCGATGGCCGGGGTATGCGCCGAGGTCGCGCGCCTCAGAAGCCCAAGAGCGCGTTCCGGGTGCGGGACGGAAACCGGAAGTGCCGTGATCGATTTTTCGTTGCGTAGCGCGAAGACGACACTGTGCGGAAGCACAGTCAAGGCGTCGATACCCTTCAGATAGTTGACGAGGCTCATCAACGAGCCGCCTGTGTAGCGTATCTTGATCTCGGTCGCCCCGAAGGAGAGCAGCAGACTATGAAGATCCGCAAGCAACGGGCTTCCCGGCGGCGGCGCCACCCAGGGATATTCGAGTAGCTGCGACGGCTGCGGTCGTCGCTTCAACAGAAGCGGATGCGTGACCCGGCAGGCGACGACGTTTCGACCGGGAAGCACCTTCTGGAACGCCAAGCCCGATCCTTCCTCAAGAATATCGAGCGGGCAGATAGCAAGATCGATCTGATCACCCTTCAGGGCGGCGCGCAGGTCGGCCATGTAGCCGTAGCTCTGGTCGATCCTGACGTCGGGGTTTTGTGCCTGGAAGTCCGCGATCATCGGCGCGATCAAGGCGTCCATGAAAAATGGCGTGCCGCCCACGCGCACCAGACCGCTTTTGCCGAGGCGAAAGCTCTCGATCGTATCGGACGCCTTGCGTGAGGCCGACAGCATGACCTGGCCATGATCGGCGAGCGCGCGCCCGAGCGGCGTCGGTTGCAGCGGCCGCCGCCCTTTGACGAAAAGCGGTTCGCCCAGGCGCTTTTCGAGCATGGCAATGGTGCGCGAGATCGCCGGCTGCGACAGTCCGAGCAGCGCTGCCCCTTCGGTGACACCGCCGGCTTTCACGACCGCGGCGAGCTGAACAAGATGGCGTTCGTCTATCTTCATAACAATTGATTATATTAACTCAGAGTAAAATCATCAATCGCGCCAGATGCCCGTGTTAGCTTTCATTTCAGCCAAGTGTCTGGAGGAGTGTGATGCGGGGCGCGATGGTTTCGAATCCCAATGAAGCAGCCTTCACCGAGGCTTTCGCACAGCGAATATCGCAAGCCGACGACGGCTCGCTGCCGCTGGTGCTGCGCACGGTCGTCACCCACCTTCACGGGCTTATCAGGGAATTGCGTCCCAGCGCAGCCGACTGGCGCAAAATGATCGAGTTTCTGACCGAGGTTGGTCACACCACGGACGAGCGGCGGCAGGAGTGGGGTCTGCTGTTCGACCTGCTTGGCGCTTCGGCGCTGGTCGATGAGATCAACTCCCGTCGCCCGAAACAGGCGACACCCAATACGGTCCGTGGGCCGTTCTTTCGCGCCGACACGCCGAAACGCATATCCGGCAGCAACATCTCGCTCGATGGCGTCGGCGAGCGGCTGGCGGTCTTCGGGCAATTGCTCGATCTCGACGGCCACCCGATCGAGGGCGCGGAGGTCACGACCTGGCAGGCGAACGCCGCAGGTTTCTACGAGAACCAGCAACCGGACCTGCAACCGGAGTTTAATTTGCGCGGCGTCTTCAAGACCGATCGCGAAGGGCGGTTCGACTACCTGACGGTGCGCCCCGCCGGCTACAGCGTCCCGGAAGACGGGCCGGTGGGCAAGCTCCTTGGCCAGGCGGGTTGTTCGCTCCGGCGCCCAGCCCATCTACATTTCATCGTCACCGCTCCAGGTTTCCAGACGATTACGACGCATATCTACGACGGCAGCGATCCTCATATCGACGAGGACGCGATCTTCGGCGTCAAGCCGGAACTGGTGCACGAATTCAAATGCTCCGACATCGGCGGCAAGCCCGGCTGGCGGCTGGACTTCAAGTTCCTGATGGCGAGGGCAAGGGAAGGATCTGGGTCGTGAGGAACAATTTCACCTACCAGGGCAGTGCGGCGCACATCGTCTTTGGCGAAGGCAGGAGCCGCGAGGCCGGAGCCTGGGTCGAAAAGCTTGGGTGCAGCCGAGCGTTGGTGCTCTCAACACCGCAGCAACGGGCAGACGCGGAAGCATTGGCGGAGCGGCTCGGGCCACTTGCCGCAGGCGTTTTTGCCGGGGCCGTGATGCATACGCCAGTCGAGGTCACGGCAAAGGCGATGGAAGCGGTCAACCAAAGCGGCGCCGACTGTGTCGTCTCCCTTGGCGGCGGATCCACCACCGGGCTCGGCAAGGCGATCGCCTACCGCACCGATCTGCCTCAAGTCGTTATCCCGACCACCTACGCCGGTTCGGAAGTAACGCCGATCCTCGGACAGACGGAAGGCGGCCGAAAGACGACCGTCAGGCATCCTTCGATCCTGCCGGAGGTGGTGATTTACGATCCCGAGCTGACTCTCGGCCTGCCGGTCGGCATGAGCGTGACCAGCGCGCTCAACGCCATGGCCCATGCGGTCGAAGCGCTTTATGCGCAGGATCGTAACCCGATCTCTTCGCTGATGGCGAAAGAAGGCTTGTCAGCCTTCAAGACGAGCCTGCCGACGATCATCGGGACGCCGCGCGATCGCGAGGCGCGGGCCGAAGCGCTTTACGGCGCCTGGCTCTCGGGCACCGTGCTCGGCGTGGTCGGCATGGCGCTGCATCACAAGATTTGCCACACGCTCGGCGGCACCTTCGATACGCCGCACGCGGAAACCCACGCGATCATGCTGCCGCATACGGCGGCCTACAACGCCGCGGCCGTGCCTGAGCTGCTTGAACCTGTGGCCCGGACCTTCGGCGGATCGGTTGGCGGCGGCTTGTGGGATTTCGCAAAGTCGCTCGGTGCGCCGCTGGCCTTGAAGGACCTCGGCCTTTTGGAGGCCGATCTCGATCGGACCGCCGCGATTGCGACCGAAAACCCCTACTGGAACCCACGCCCGATTGACCGCCAGTCCATTCGGGCGCTGCTGCAGGATGCCTGGGAGGGCAGCCGGCCGACGAACTGACGAGACCCTTCGGGAGGAAGGGCATTGGGAGGAGGAACCATGCTGACGAGACGCGATTTTCTGAAGACGACAGCCGCAGGTGGCGCAGTCGCCTTTTCATCCGGACTTGCGATGCCGGCGATTGCCAAGGACACGGCGATCAAGCTTGGTTATGTGAGCCCGCAAACCGGGCCGCTCGCTGCCTTCGGCGAAGCCGACAAATTCGTCATCGACGCGTTTCTGGCGGCGACCAAGGCCAAGGGCCAAAACTTCGAGGTTGTCGTCAAGGACAGCCAGTCGAACCCGAACCGGGCGGCGGAAGTCGCCAAGCAGCTGATCGTCGATGACGAGGTCAATCTGGTTATGGTCGCCTCGACACCCGAAACCACGAACCCTGTTGCAACCACCTGCGAAGCCGAACAGATGCCCTGCATTTCGACGGTTGCGCCGTGGCAGCCCTGGTTCATCGGCCAACAGGGTAACCCAAGCGATCCCGCTTCGTGGAAACCGTTCGACTATGCCTATCACTTCTTCTGGGGCCTCGAGGATGTGATCGCCGTCTTCACCAATATGTGGGCCCAGGTCGAGACGAACCACAAAGTCGGCGGCCTCTTCCCCAATGACGGTGACGGCAATGCCTGGGGCGACGGGACCGTGGGTTTCCCGCCGGTCCTCGAAAAGCTTGGCTACGGGCTCACCGATCCCGGCCGTTACCAGAACATGACGGACGATTTCTCTGCCCAGATCAATGCGTTCAAATCGGCTGGATGCGAGATCGTTACCGGCGTGGTCATCCCTCCTGACTTCACGACCTTCTGGAACCAGGCAAAGCAGCAGGGTTTCGTGCCGAAGGTCGCCTCGATCGGGAAGGCATTGCTCTTTCCGCAGGCGGTCGAAGCACTGGGCAAGGCCGGGCACAATCTCTCGTCCGAAGTCTGGTGGTCGCCGAGCCACCCCTTCGCCTCGTCGCTGACAGGCGAGACATCCGCTCAAGTGGCCGACGCTTTCACCAAGGCGACCGGCCGGCCATGGACGCAGCCGATCGGCTTTGCCCACGCCCTCTTCGAATTGGCCGTCGACGCCGTTACGCGGGCCGACGACCCGACGGACGGCGATGCAGTGGCCCAGGCAATCGCCGCCACAAAACTCGATACGCTCGTCGGTCCCATTGCATGGGACGGCAAGGGACTGCCGCCGTTTGCTGCCCGCAACGTCGCCAAGACGCCGCTCGTCGGCGGTCAGTGGCGGCTGAAGGACGCCGGCGGCTACGACCTCGTCATTACCGACAACAAGACGGCGCCGAACATCCCCGCCGGTGGAAAAATGGAAGCGATCGTTTAAGCGCCTGATGGCGTGGGACTGTGACCGAGGAGGGTCAGGCATGTCTCTGTTAGAGCTCGAGCGGGTCTCGAAGCGCTTCGGCGCGCTGACCGTCGCCGACGAGATCAGCTTTTCGGTCGGCGAGGGTGAGGCGCTGGGCATCATCGGGCCAAACGGCGCCGGCAAGTCGACGCTGTTCAATCTGATTACCGGCAACATCGCCGCCGACAGCGGCACGGTCCGCTTCGGCGGCGTGGATGTCACCCGAACGCCGCCGATGGCGCGCTGTCTTTCGGGCATGGGGCGGACCTTCCAGATCCCGCAACCCTTCGAAAAGCTGACAGTCTTTGAGAACCTGCTCGTCGCGGGCAGTTTTGGCACGCGGCGGCGCGAGGCGGAAGCCTGTGACCGCTGCGCCGAAATCCTGGTGGACACCGGCCTGTTCGAGAAGGCGAATGTACTGGCCGGCGGCCTCACCCTTCTGCAGCGCAAGCGGCTGGAACTGGCAAGGGCGCTTGCCACCGAACCCCGGCTGTTGCTGCTGGACGAGATCGCCGGCGGTTTGACGGAAGCCGAATGCCACCAGCTGGTCGCGACCATCAGTGCCATCCAGCAAAAGGGCGTTGCCATCATCTGGATCGAACATGTGCTTCATGCGCTGACCTCGGTGGTCGAACGGCTTCTGGTTCTCAACTTCGGCAAGGTGATCGGCATTGGAAAGCCCGACGAGCTCATGGCGTCGCGTGCCGTCCAGGCGATCTATCTGGGGATCGAGCTATGACGGCGATGCTTGAAACCAGAGGGCTCAAGGCCTTCTACGGCGACTTCCAGGCCCTTTTCGGTGTCGATATCGCCGTTGCCAAGGGGGAAACCGTTGCGATCATCGGCGCCAATGGCGCGGGCAAGACCAGCCTGATGCGCGCGATCTCCGGCGTGCTCGCAAGCGAGCCGGGCATGGTCGTCTATCGCGATGAACCGATCGGCGCGCTGGCAGCACCCGACGTGCTTGCCCGCGGCATCGCCATGGTACCGGAAGGCCGCCGGCTGTTCCCGTCGCTGACCGTCGAGGAGAACCTGTTGATCGGCGCCTATGGCCGCAAGGGACAGGGACCATGGACGATCGAGGGCGTCTATGAGCTCTTCCCGATCCTGCGCGAGCGTCGAAACAGCCCGGCGACGGCCCTTTCCGGCGGCCAGCAGCAGATGGTGGCGATCGGCCGGGCGCTGATGTCCAACCCGGATGTGCTGCTCTGCGACGAGATCAGCCTCGGCCTGGCGCCGGTCGTCGTTCGCGACATCTACGCGGCTTTCCCGCGTATCCGCGCGACCGGTGCCTCGATCGTCATCGTCGAGCAGGACATCGCCCAGGCACTAAAGGTCGCAACCCAGGTCTATTGCCTGATGGAAGGGCGGGTGACGCTTTCGGGGCGTCCGGAGGTGCTGACCCGCGAGCAGATCCACCAGGCCTATTTCGGAGCGCCGCGCCATGAGCTTCATTGATACGATCGTGCAGGGCGTTCTGCTCGGCGGGCTCTACGCCCTGTTTGCCGCCGGCCTGAGCCTGGTCTTCGGCATCATGCGGCTCGTCAATCTCGCCCATGGCGACCTGATCGTGCTTGCCGCATTCCTGATCCTTTTGCTGACCTCGGCGCTCGGCCTCAATCCATTCCTGGCAGCGCTCATTGCCGCGCCACTGATGTTCCTGACAGGTTGGGGCCTGCAATACTTCGTGCTCAATCGCACGCTCGGCAAGGACGTGTTGCCGCCGCTGCTCGTCACGTTCGGCATCTCCATCGTCCTCCAGAATGGCCTGCTCGAAGCGTTTTCCGCCGACAGCCGCCGCGTGTCCATCGGGGCGCTGGAAAGTGCTTCGATCGGCGTCGGCTCGCTCAACATAGGCCTGATGCCGTTGATGACCTTCCTGTCGGCGCTCGCCGTGATCTTCGGCCTCAACCAGCTGATCTATCGAACGGCGCTCGGTCGCGCCTTCCGGGCAACCTCCGACGACATCGTGACAGCCGGGCTGATGGGTATTCGCCCGCAACGCGTCTTCGCCATGGCGACCGGGCTTGCCATGGTCGTGGTGACGATCGCCGCCCTCTATCTTGGCACCCGCGCCAACTTCGATCCGACATCGGGACCGTCCCGCCTGATCTACGCCTTCGAAGCCGTGATCATCGGCGGCCTCGGCTCGCTCTGGGGAACGCTTGCCGGCGGGGTCATCCTCGGCGTTGCGCAGACGCTTGGGGCGGCCGTCAATCCGGAATGGCAGATCCTTGCCGGACATCTCGCCTTCCTCGCCGTTCTCGTCATCAAGCCGCGCGGGCTTTTCCCTCGCGCCGTCGATTGAGGTCAAGCCGATGTCCATCGCCATTCCGTCCTTCAAGGTCGAAACCCGAAGCGGAACCTCATCGCTTGCGGCTTTGGCGGCAGTCGCCGGCCTCGCCCTTGCGATTGCAGCTCCCCTCATCGTGTCCCGCGGCGTCGTGCAGGATCTCTTCTTCATCCTGACCATGCTCGTGCTGGCGCAGAACTGGAACCTGCTTGCCGGCTATGCCGGGCTGATCTCGGTCGGCCAACAGGTTTTCGTCGGGTTCGGCGCCTATGCGATGTTCGGTGCGGTCATTCTGGCGGGCGTCGATCCCATCGTTGCGATCCTGATTGCCGGCACTCTTTCGGCGCTTCTCGCCATTCCGACTGCCTTTTTCACCTTCCGGCTGCAGGGGCCCTATTTCGCCATCGGCACCTGGGTGGTGGCCGAGGTAGTGCGGCTGCTGCTCGCACAGTGGAAGGCGCTCGGCGGGGGCACCGGCACGTCGCTGCCGCGCGAGGCGACGAAGGACATGGCAGGCGTCGATATCGTGCGCAACCTCTTCGGCATGAAGGCGGCCGCGGCCAGCGATGCCCTCACCTATTGGATTGCGCTCCTCCTGGCGCTCGCGACCATCGGCTTCATCTACCGCCTGCTGCGAAGCAAGCAGGGGCTCGGTCTTGCGGCCGTGCGCGACAACGAGCAGGCCGCCCGGGCCCTCGGCGTCGACGCCCGCCGCATGAAGGCTCTGGTCTACGTGGCGACGGCCTTCGTCACAGGACTGGCCGGTGCGCTGATCTACGTGCAGAAAGCGCGTATTTCGCCGGACGCGGCTTTTTCCGTCACCGACTGGACGGCCTACGTCATCTTCATCGTGGTGATCGGCGGGATCGGCACCATCGAAGGGCCGATCGTCGGCGTGGTGCTTTTTTTCCTGCTGCAAAAGCTCTTCGCCGATTTTGGCTCCTGGTACCTGCTGGTCCTTGGCCTCATCGGCATCCTCGTCATGCTCTTTTCGCCGCGCGGTCTCTGGGGCCTGTTCTCCGATCGCACCGGTATCCAGCTCTTTCCGGTCCGTCGCAAGTTGATCGGCGGACCACTCGCACACATGCCAAAGGGAGGACCAAATGGCTGATATCACAACCGACGTACTCATCATCGGCACGGGGCCGGCCGGTTCCGCCACGGCCGCCCTGCTTTCGAGCTACGGCATAGAAAACATGGTGATCAACCGCTATCGCTGGCTGGCGAACACGCCACGCGCCCATATCACCAACCAGCGCACGATGGAGGTCCTGCGCGATCTCGGCCGGGACGTGGAAGACGAAGTCTATATGTTCGCCGCCGAACAGGACCTGATGGGCGAGAACGTCTTTTGTACCTCGCTTGCGGGCGAAGAGATCGGACGCATGAAAAGCTGGGGCAAGCACCCGGTCTCGCGCGCCGAACACCAGCTATCCTCGCCGAGCCACATGAACGATCTGCCCCAGACTTTCATGGAGCCGCTCCTGTTCAAGACGGCTTGCTCGCGCGGTACCCAGGCGCGGATGTCGACGGAGTATGTCAGCCATGTGCAGGACGGCGAAGGCGTTACCACGACGTGTCTCGACCGGTTGACCGGCAAGGAAATCACCGTTCGCTCGAAGTATCTGATCGGCGCTGACGGCGGCAATTCGAAGGTCGCGGAGCATGCCGGGCTCACCTTCGAGGGCCGGATGGGCGTTGCCGGCTCAATGAACATCCTGTTTGAGGCCGACCTGTCGCGTTATGTCGCCCATCGTCCTTCGGTGCTCTACTGGGTGCTGCAACCGGGGGCCGACGTCGGCGGTATCGGCATGGGCCTCGTGCGCATGGTCCGCCCCTGGAACGAGTGGCTGATCGTCTGGGGATACGACATCAACCAGCCGGCACCGGCCGTTGACGAAGCCCATGCGAAGAAGGTGGTGCGCGACCTGGTCGGCGTGCAAGATCTGGACGTCACGATCAAGCAGGTCTCGACCTGGACGGTCAACAACATGTATGCGACGACGATGTCGAACGGACGCGTCTTCTGCATGGGCGATGCCACGCACCGCCATCCGCCATCGAACGGGCTCGGCTCCAACACCTCGATCCAAGATGCCTTCAACCTTGCCTGGAAACTCGCCTTTGTGCTGAAGGGCCAGGCGAGCGAAAAGCTGCTTGATACCTACACAACGGAGCGAGCGCCGGTCGCCAAGCAGATCGTCAGCCGCGCCAACAAGTCGATTGAAGAGTTCGGCCCGATCTTCAAGGCGCTCGGCCTGCTCGATTCCATCGATCCGGTGAAGATGCAGCAGAACATGGATGGGCGCTGCCGCGATACGCCGGCAGCGGAAGAACAGCGCTCCGCCATCCGCAAGGCGATCGCCGCCAAGGTCTACGAGTTCGACGCTCACGGTGTCGAGATGAACCAGCGCTATCGTTCGGATGCGATCGTCACCGACGGTCAACCCGAACCGGCCTTTGCAAAGGACCCGGAACTGCATTTCCAGCAGACCACCTGGCCGGGGGCCCGACTGCCGCATGCATGGGTTTTCTCTGGCGATGGGAAGAAGGCCTCGACGCTCGATCTCTCCGGCCACGGCCGGTTCACCGTCCTGACCGGGATCGGCGGACAGGGGTGGATCGAAGCGGCGAAGGTCGTCGGCCATGAGCTTGGTGTCGATATCGCGGCCCACGCCATCGGCGCGCGGCAGCAGTGGGATGATTTCACCGGCGACTGGGCCGGGCTGAGCGAAGTGCGTGACAGCGGCATCGTTCTCGTGCGTCCTGACCATCACGTCTGCTGGCGCTCGGAGGCGCAGTCGGCAGATCCCGTTGCAGACCTTCGTCGGGTCATGACATCAGTGCTTGGGAGGTGATCCATGGAAGCGCATGAGAAAGGCTTCTTCACCGAAGAAAACTCGATTGAGGTCGTCACGGGTCGCAACAAAAATGCCACGGACGAACGACTGAAACAGATCATGGAAGTCGTGACGCGCAAGCTGCACGAAGCGGTGAGGGAAATCGAGCCGACGCAGGAGGAGTGGATGGAGGCGATCCTCTTCCTCACACGCACCGGACAGATGTGCAACGAATGGCGGCAAGAGTTCATCCTTTTGTCCGACACTCTGGGCGTCTCGATGCTGGTTGACGCAATCAACAATCGCAAGCCGTCGGGTGCCTCCGAAAGCACCGTGCTGGGCCCGTTTCATGTCCAGGACGCGCCGGAGCTCGAGATGGGCGCAAACATCTGTCTCGACCAGAAGGGCGAGCACATGGTGGTCGGCGGTCGCATCCTCGATACCGAGGGCAGGCCCATTGCTGACGCAGTGATCGATGTCTGGCAGGCCAATGACGAAGGCTTCTATGACGTTCAGCAGAAGGGCATCCAGCCGGAGTTCAACTTGCGCGGCGTCTTCCGCACCGGGCCAGACGGCGAATATTGGTTCCGGGCGGTAAAGCCGAAATACTACCCGATCCCGAACGACGGTCCGGTCGGCCGGATGCTGGAGCATCTCGGGCGTCACCCCAACCGCCCGGCCCATCTCCACTACATCATCAAGGCCGACGGGTACGAGACGCTCATCACCCACATCTTCGATCCGGATGATCCGTATATCCATTCGGATGCGGTGTTCGGAGTGAAGCAAAGCTTACTTGCGACTTTCCGGCGCGTTGAGGACCCGGGCCGCGCCGCGGATTACGGATTTTCGGGTCGCTTCTGGGAAGTGAACCACGACTTCGTGCTGGCACGGTCAAAGGGCGCCAACTGATCCGGTTCAGAGGTCATTGCCTGGCAGCGGCACGCCAAAAAAGCAATCGCCGCTCAGGCCGCAGCTCGCCATTCTGCTGCAAGACCACGTCCAGCATTGCTAGCGTGCGTGCCTTCGACGTGGAAGAAGGAGGAGGCAGGAAGGTTATTCCCTTGCCTCCTTCGGATCCTCAGATGAAATATCTGGTGCGGTCACCCCGAAGGGACGGACCGCCAGGAGCGACGAGGCGAAGTCAGCAGGAGACATTCAGTGAAAGAGCAACTTGCCATCATTCAGGCGCTTGGCGTTCGATCGGAATTCGATGCGCTGAGCGAAATCCGCACGCGGATTGAATTCCTGAAGGCCTATCTCGTGCAAGGCGGACAGCGCGCCTACGTGCTCGGGATCAGCGGTGGGGTCGATTCCCTGACGGCCGGGCTTCTCGCCCAGCGCGCCGTTCAGGAGTTACGCGAAAGCGGCTATTCGGCGACGTTCATTGCCGTCCGGCTTCCCTATGGCGTGCAAGCGGATGAACACGATGCGGCCGCAGCTGTCGCTGCGATCCGCCCGGACCGTGTCATCACCGTGGATATAAAACCGGCGGCCGATAGCCTCATGGACGCAATCCTTGCCGGTGGCGTTGACCCGGCCCCGCGTCACCATTTCATCCTCGGTAACGTGAAGGCGCGGCAGAGGATGGTCGCGCAATATGCAATCGCCGGGGCATCGTCGGGTCTCGTCATCGGCACGGACCACGCTGCTGAGGCGCTCATGGGCTTCTACACGAAATTCGGTGATGGCGCAGCGGACATTCTCCCTCTCGCCGGTCTGAACAAGCGCCGCGTTCGCGCCTTGGCCTCGAAACTGGGGGCGCCGGAACAGCTCGTCTGGAAAACTCCCACCGCTGACCTTGAATCGGATGCACCTCTGCGACCGGACGAGGATGCTTACGGCGTGACATACGACCAGATCGACGACTTTCTCGAAGGCAGAACTGTCGAGCCGGCTGCGGCTGAACGCATACTCTCAACCTATCGCGCCAGCGCACATAAGCGCGCCCTTCCCGTCGTCCCCACGGACCATCACCCGGTCTTGCACGCCACGACTGCATGATATCTGCGGGTCGGCAAATCCTTGGTCCATTCCGGTGCGAGGCCCGCGCAGACAAGCGACACCAGCAAAAAGGTGTCATCACAGCCGTGAGCGCTGTTGCCGGGAGGACTATGCATCAGGGGCTGCTTCCGCTTTGCGCCAATAGTGGACAGGATCGTCGGGAGCAATTGACATATCCAATATATCCATTATTCTGGATACATGGATAATATTACTGCAATAGCGGCGCTTGCCGCACTGGCCCAGTCTACCAGGCTCGAGACATTCCGGCTTCTCGTCCGACACGAACCGGATGGCGTGCCTGCCGGCGAACTTGCCCGCCTTCTCGACGTCCCGCAGAATACCATGTCGGCGCACCTCGCAACGCTGTCGCGCGCGGGCCTCGTGACAAGCGAACGGCAGAGCCGCTCGATCATCTATCGAGCCGACCTACACGGCCTGCGAAACCTGACCCTCTTCCTGTTGAAAGACTGCTGTGGCGGCTCGACCGAACTCTGTGCGCCGCTGATCGCCGAACTTACGCCCTGCTGCGGACCCGAGGTGAAGCTGTCATGAGCGACGTCAGACTGGAGCCAGTCCCGGGAAGCGATCCCGGACTGACGCTGGCGCTATCGGCCTCCGGTCTTCCGATCGAGGACCTCGGAGAGCCGGGACGCTCGTTCTTCAGGGCGGTTTCCTCCGATGGCGGCACAATTGGCTACGCTGGCATCGAGACGTGCGGCGATGCCGTCCTCCTCAGGTCGATGGTCATCTTGCCCGAGCATCGTGGAAAGTCATTCGGCAGATCGCTGATCAAGGAAACCCTGAAAGCCGTCAAAGAAAGCTCGGCAGTCTTCCTGGCTACGACGACCGCCGCGCCGTTCTTCGAAAGCCTCGGCTTCGTTGCGGTCGAGCGCGCCGACGCGCCGTCCGCCGTTCTCGCAACCCGTCAGCTTTCGGGCATTTGCCCGGCATCGGCCACGATCATGAAACTCAGCAATCCTCCGACCTAACCACGGACAACGACCATGACCGACAAGACCTACAACGTGCTCTTCCTGTGCACGGGCAATTCCGCACGTTCCATACTCGCCGAATCCATCCTCAATAAAGAGGGCGGAGGACGGTTCAGGGCATTCTCCGCAGGCAGCCAGCCCAAAGGCGAGATCAATCCGCATGCCCTGAAGGAACTGCAAGCACTCGGCTATCCGGCGACTGGCTTCTCCTCCAAGAGTTGGGACGTGTTTGCCGAGCCTGGTGCGCCCGAAATGGACTTTATCTTCACCGTCTGCGACAGCGCACACGGCGAGGCCTGCCCGGTATGGATCGGACATCCGATGACCGCGCATTGGGGTGTCGAAGACCCGGCCGCCGTTGTTGGCACCGAGGTCGAAATCCAGCGCGCCTTCGCGCAAGCCGCCCGCTTCCTCAAGAACCGGATCATGGTGTTCGTCAGCCTCCCACTGGCATCGATCGATCACCTGGCGCTCGAAACGAAGCTCAGCCAGATCGGCGCGATGGAAGGTTCGACGGCAAGCCAAGGAAAGTGCGCTAATGTCGACGTTTGAACGCTACCTGACCATCTGGGTCTTTCTCTGCATCGTCGTCGGCGTCGCCCTCGGTCATCTGATGCCCGGTGTTTTCCAGGCCATCGGCGCGGCGGAGATCGCCAAGGTGAATTTGCCCGTCGCCATCCTGATCTGGCTGATGATCATCCCGATGCTCATCAAGATCGACTTCCGCTCGCTGGCGCAGGTGAGCACCTATTGGCGCGGAATCGGCGTGACCCTGTTCATCAACTGGGCGGTAAAGCCGTTCTCCATGGCGCTGCTGGGATGGCTGTTTATCGGATGGCTGTTCCGTCCCTATCTGCCCGCCGATCAGATCGACTCCTACATCGCCGGCCTGATCATCCTTGCGGCCGCGCCCTGTACCGCGATGGTGTTCGTCTGGAGCAATCTGACGCGCGGCGAGCCGCTGTTCACGCTTTCCCAGGTCGCGCTCAACGATGCGATCATGGTTGTCGCCTTCGCGCCGATCGTCGGGCTCCTGCTCGGGCTGTCGGCCATCACCGTACCGTGGGACACGCTCGTTCTATCGGTCGTCCTCTATATCGTGGTCCCGGTCATCATCGCGCAGGTTCTGAGAGGTCGACTAACGGTTGACGGCACGACCAGGGCGCTGGACGTCATGCTGGGGAAGCTGCAGCCGCTTTCGCTTGTCGCGCTGCTGGCGACGCTCGTCCTCCTCTTCGGCTTCCAGGGTGAGCAGATCATCGCCCAGCCGACGATCATCGCGCTGCTGGCCGTCCCCATCCTCATCCAGGTCTATTTCAACTCGGGGCTGGCCTATGTCTTGAACCGGATGTCGGGCGAGCGCCATTGCGTCGCCGGACCTTCGGCACTGATCGGGGCCAGCAATTTCTTCGAACTCGCGGTCGCGGCCGCAATCAGCCTGTTCGGCTTCCAGTCCGGCGCAGCGCTGGCGACGGTCGTCGGCGTGCTCATCGAGGTTCCCGTGATGCTCACGGTCGTCTGGGCCGTGAACCGCACCAAGGGCTGGTACGAGGCAGCACCCGCCGTCTCCCGGAACACCATTACCGAAAGGACATGACAATGGACGTCACCATCTATCATAACCCGGCCTGCGGCACGTCCCGCAACACGCTGGAGATGATCCGCGCAGCCGGGATCGAACCGACGGTCATCGATTATCTCCAGTCTCCGCCTTCGCGCGAGGAACTGGCAAGGATGATCTCTGACGCCGGGCTGACCGTCCGGCAGGCGATCCGCGAGAAAGGTACGCCTTACGTCGAGCTGGGTCTCGACGATCCGAATCTGACGGACGACCAGTTGCTCGATGCCATGCTCAAGGATCCGATCCTCATTAACCGGCCGTTCGTCGTCTCGCCGCTCGGCACAAGGCTCGCGCGCCCCTCGGAGGTCGTTCTCGACATCCTGCCGGATGCCTTCAAGGGAGCCTTCTTCAAGGAAGACGGCGAACAGGTCCTCGATCAGGAGGGAAAGCGCATTGTCTGAGACCTTTCCCGCATTGCAGTCGCCGCATCTTCGCCAGCCTGACCTCGACGCGTTGCGTCCCGCCTTTTCGATGCACAAGCCGCGCATCCTGATCCTCTACGGCTCGCTCAGGGAGGTATCGTACAGCCGGCTGCTCGCGCACGAAGCCAGACGACTTCTCGAGCGTTCGGGGTGCGAGGTGCGCATGTTCGATCCGAGAGGATTGCCGCTTCCCGACGCGGCTCCGGCCAGCCATCCGAAAGTGCAGGAACTGCGCGAGCTGTCGCAATGGTCCGAAGGCCAGGTCTGGGTCAGCCCCGAGCGCCATGGCGCGATGACGGGCATCATGAAGGCTCAGATCGACTGGATTCCCCTGTCGCTCGGATCGATCCGTCCGACGCAGGGAAAGACGCTCGCGATCATGGAGGTTTCCGGGGGTAGCCAATCCTTCAACGCTCTGAACCAGATGCGCGTCCTCGGCCGCTGGATGCGGATGATCACGATCCCGAACCAGTCGTCCGTCGCCAAGGCCTACCAGGAGTTCGATGCGGACGGCAGGATGAAGCCGTCTTCCTACTACGACCGCGTCGTGGACGTGTGCGAAGAGCTGGTCAAGTTCACGCTGCTGACGAGGGACGCTTCCGCCTACCTGACCGACCGCTACAGCGAACGGAAGGAAGACGCTGCCGAACTTGAAAAGCGGGTGTCGTTGAGGTCGATTTAGTCACTCAGTCTTCGTGGGGCTGCGCGTAGAGACGGCCACTGCGACGAATGCAGCGATACCGAGCGTACCAAGCATGGCATTGACGAACAGCGCCGCGGCGATGCCGAGATTCTCCATCGCCGTGGCGAACGCGAAGGGGGCGGCGGCACCCACTGCCAGTCTGGCCGCAGCCATCTTTCCTGTAATCGCTCCGTAGCCTGCGGACCCGAACAGATAGAGTGGCAGGCTCCCCTGAGCGATGCTGTTGATTCCGGACCCAAGGCCAAGACAGACGGCGAAAGCCACCGCGCCTGGCAACCAATCACCCGACACCCCGAGTAATACCGCACCGAGGACCATGAGCGCCGCAGAGACGATCGCAAGCGCGGGCGGCGACAGGCCCTTTCCGAAGGCCATGTTGATCAGGCGGCTCATGACCTGTGCCGGGCCGAACAGCGATCCGATCACGACCGCCGCACTGCCGAGTCCGATCGCGCCCAGCATCGGCACCATGTGGGCGAGTATTGCCGCGAGAGTGAACCCCGAAAGCGAGAAGGCAATGGAGACCAGCAACATCCCGCGGCGGCGCGCTTGCGGCTCAAGTGCGCCGACGACGACTTCGCGGGTTCTTGTCTCATCCAGTTTGGAACCGACCCTTCCGGCACGCATGATCCAGTAGTGAAGTGGCATGCAGATGAGAAGATTGAGCGCCGCGAACACCAGATAGATTTCCCGCCAGGACAGGTACCTGATCAGTGTCGCGGCGATCGGCCAGAAGATGGTCGAAGCAAAGCCGCCGATCAGTGTGAGATAGGTGATGCTGCGGGAGGCTGAACGGGGTTCGCTCTCGACCAGCGTCGCGAAGGCTGCCTGGTACTGGACCATGCCGGAGGACACCTCCAGCAGGATTATTGCAAGGGCAAAGAGCGCTACGGACGGCGACCACGCGCAAAGCGCCAGGGTGAACGCCGCAAGGGTCGAACCAGCCGTCATCACCGTCGCCGCGCCGACCTTGTCCATATGTCTGCCGATGAACGGAGCGGAAAGACCTCCAATGAACAGGGAGACCGAGAAGACGGCGAAGACCCGTTCCAGGCTGATGCCCAGGTCCTTGGCCATTCCTGGCGCCAGGATGCTGAAGGCATAATAGAGAGTGCCGTAGCCAATAATCTGCGTGACACCGAGAGCGGAGACGATGCCCGCAGGAACCTTGTTCGTATGCAATGACGTATTCCTCGGCGCTCTACGCTTCGCTTGGGCAGCAACGAGCGGATCGCTCGACCGAGCCGCGGATTTCGGGATGTCCTGCGCAGCAGTCCTCCATCAGGAACGTCACCAGGTCAGCCAGCGTGTCATAACTTGCGCTGTAGACGATCGAACGCGACTCGCGGCGCTGGGAGATGAGGCCGGAGCGTTCGAGTTCCTTGAGGTGAAACGAGACGTTCGATGGAGAAACGCCCATGCGCTCCGCAATCGCGCCTGCGGCCAGGCCCTCAGGGCCGGCGACGACCAGCGTTCTTACGATGGCGAGCCGGGTCTCCTGGGAAAGTGCCGCAAAGGACGCGAGGGCTTGACGATCATCCATATTTCAATAATCCTTGAATCATTGAAATCGAGGATAGACGCAAATGAGCAGGATCGACAATAGCCATTCCAACAAAACTGACATCTCGCTCGGAGAGTTGCTTGAAAGGATCGCTGTCGCCGCGGACCTCCCACTGGTGTTCGCCTACGACGGAAAGCCCGTAAAGGCCGGCTACCATGTAACTGAGGTCAAGGCTGGCCAGTTCTCCGCGCTCGATTGCGGCGCTAACCCGGAGGCCTGGTCTGAAATCTTCGTGCAGTTGTGGGACATCGAAGAGGGCGAACGGACCCATATGACGGCCGGCAAATTTTCGGCCATTGTCCGCAAGGTTTCCGAGCACGTCCGTCTTGACGGTTCCGCCAAGCTGACCTTCGAAGTGAGCGATGGAGTCCGCCCGATGCAGTTGTTCTGCGCAAACGATCCTGTCGCGGAAGACGGTGCTCTCCACGTCAGTTTGACGCCCCGCCCCGCGAGCTGCAAGCCTCGAGACCGGTGGCTGGCTGAACACGCGTCCAATGAAAAGCGGTGCTGCGCCTAGTGGGTCAAGGCATATTCGCGAAGGGTCGGATGATCCAATCTCTGCTCTTGATGGAGGCGCCGGCCATCACCTGCACGGCCGTTTCCCCCATGCGGTAACCGCCAGCGCTCACCTCGCACGCCGTTTCCAATTCGAAGATAAGAACCGGAGTTTGGCGCCCGGCAAGCTCACATATCCCTTTCATCAGGTCATCGAGCGGTTTCGATGGTCGCCCGATTTTGAAAAGAGGATATTTCCATGAGCAACGAAGAAGACAACAAGGCCGTCGTCGTTCGCTGGTTCACCGAATTCTGGGGCAAGGACGCCAATCTTGCTGTTATCGATGACATCGCGGCGCCCGATATGCTCCTGCAATATTCCCTGCACGAACCGCGCCGTGGCCGCGAAGACATCAAGGCGTTCATGACCGACTTTCGCGCCGCGTTCCCCGATCTCAACTTCTGGGGCACCGCTGACTTGATTGCCGAGGGCGACTATGTGGTCGGCCAGTGGGAAGGCGGCGGCACCCACACGGGTCCGGCTTTCGACGACTTCCTGCTCGGCGGCGTACCTGCGGCGACCGGCCGCAAGATGCACTTTACCGGCAAGACTGTTCTGAAGGTGGTCGACGGCATGATCGTCGAAGAGCATGGCCTCGACGACGGTCTGACCGCGATGATGCAGCTTGGGCTGATCCGGAAGGCCTGATCGAAGCCATCGAGGCTCGCACAGCTCCCCGTGCGAGCCTCGATGGCATGTTTCATCGCCCCGCTCGAAGCTACGCGTGCGGCCTAGCCTCAAAACGCTCACCTGCTCGCGCTGGTTGCCTGTGCACTGAAGGTGCGTGCCCCCGGGAACCCGGCGACCCCCTGCGCAAGTTTCGGGTGGGTTTTGTTCGATTCGAGAGCAAGGATCGGAGTGTGACCAGCGCGGATCGGAGGCACGATCGAGCCAGAACAAATCCGAGTAGAAGACCATGGACATGAACATCCGGCCCGCACCAACCCTTCACACCTCACCTCCTTTCGTGGGGGACGACCCCCGCTGGGCGCGGATCGTAGCGCGCGACAAGTCTGCCGACGGTCGTTTCTGGTATTCCGTCTCGACAACTGGCATCTATTGCAGGCCCTCCTGCCCGTCACGCACGGCAAATCCGAAGAACGTCGCGCTGCACGATACGCTCGAAAGCGCACGGGCAACCGGTTTTCGTCCGTGCCGACGTTGCAACCCCGATGGCCCTTCGCTCGAATGCGAGAATGCCGCGCTCATCGCTAAGGCCTGCCGCATCATCGAGGAAAGCGAGGAGGAACCGTCGCTGGAAGAGTTGTCGGCTACTGTCGACCGCAGTCCGAGCTATTTCCATCGTATGTTCAAGACGTCGACGGGGCTGACCCCGAAGGCCTATGCCACCGGCCACCGCGCGAAGAAAGTGCGTGCGGGCCTCGAAACCGGCACGAGCGTCACCGAGGCGATGTATGACGCCGGCTTCAATTCCAGCGGCCGCTTCTACGAAAAGTCGACCGGTATGCTCGGCATGACGCCGACACAGTACCGTGCGGGTGGCGCCAACGAGGAGATCAAGTTTGCGGTCGGCCAGTCCTATCTCGGCGCAATCCTCGTGGCGTCCAGCACGAAAGGCGTCGCGTCGATCCTGCTCGGAGACGATCCGGACGAGCTGGTTCGCGATCTTCAGGATCGTTTTCCGAAGGCGCGCCTGATCGGCATAGACCGCGAATACGAGGCTCTGATCGCCCGCGTTTGTGGCTTCGTCGAAAACCCCAGCGTCGGCCTCGATCTGCCGCTCGACGTCCGCGGCACGGCGTTCCAGCGCCGGGTATGGCAGGTCCTACAGGAGATCCCTGTCGGCGCGCGTGTGTCCTATTCTGAAATCGCCCGACGTATCGGCTCGCCGAGCGCCACGCGGGCAGTCGCCGGAGCATGCGCCGCAAACAATATCGCAGTCGCCATTCCCTGCCATCGCGTTGTGCGCAACGACGGCGCGCTTTCCGGTTATGCCTGGGGCGTCGAACGCAAGCGCGCCCTGCTCGATCGGGAATCGCCTCAGACCGCATGACGTCACGGCCGCAACCGCCGCTCCGCCGCGGCCACATCCTGACCACCAACAACCGGCCGCGCTTCGCGATCGCCGACGAACGCAAGGCGTCCACATGAATTTGCCTTCTCGCTACGATGAAGCTGTCGCCTTCCTCTCCAGCCATGACGACGACTGGGCCAGATTGATCGAACTGGTCGGCCCTTGCCGACACGATCCCAAGGCCGCCCGCGAACCATACGAGGCGCTCATTCGCGCGATTGCCTACCAGCAGCTGACGGCCAAAGCTGGCGACGCCATCATTGGACGCCTCAAGGGGCTCTTGGATGACCGCGATTTTCCAAGCCCGGAAGACCTCATCGCGGCCGAGTTCGACCAACTTCGGACCTGCGGCTTCTCGGCCAGCAAGATCGCCACCATCAAGGCGATCGCCCAGGGAACGTTGGATGGCCTGATCCCCACCCGCAACATCGCCGCCACCATGGACGACGAGGCGCTGATCGACCGCATGGTCGGCATCAAGGGCATCGGCCGTTGGACCGTCGAAATGCTGCTGATGTATTCTCTGGAGCGGATGGATATCCTGCCCGTCGATGACTTCGGTGTCCGCGAAGGCTACCGCGTCCTCAAATCGCTGCCTGAGCAACCGAAACCGAAACAGTTGCGCGAGCTCTCGAAGGCCTGGTCGCCCCATCGCACGGTCGCGGCCTGGTATCTGTGGCGCATCCCGCGCGAGCGCGGAAACGTGTTGAAGTAAATACGGCTCCGGAAAGTACATCATGCCCCTTCAAAACCGCGTCACGCCCTTCGGTGATATCGTCGCCATTACTCAGCGCGGGCTGTTTACCGGCAATCGCGGCATCATCCACGATCCGGCAACGAAGACATTGCTGGCCAGGCGCTGAGCAACAAAAACCTGGCTCGTCTGCGCCTGCGAATTCAGGGGTTGGCGCCGGGACGTGATGGCGCGCCGGAGCTGGACGGAGCTGTTTTTCCTCGACGAGGCCGTGGCGTTCGCCGCCGGCCATCGTCCCTGCTTCCTCTGCCGGCGCGAAGCCGCGGAACGCTTCCGGGCCTGCTGGGCGTCGGCGAAGAAAGAGGCGCCTCCTTCGGCTACGCATATGGATTCCGTACTGCATGCCGAGCGCCTCGATCGCGGCCACAAGCGCTTGCATCCGATCGCCCTTCTGTTGTCCGACCTGCCTGACGGCGCGGTCGTTGTGGCCAAGGATGAGGCTTACACGCTGCGCGCCGGCCTCGCGTATCGCTGGGCCAATGACGGCTACGACAGGCCCAAAATCCTCCACGACGCCGATTGGCTCCTGACACCACCATCGACGGTCATGGCGCTCCTTGCAGGCTACCGGCCCGCCTTTCACCCATCGATC
This sequence comes from Ensifer sp. EB106-03-01-XG145, assembly GCF_058792075.1. Classification (NCBI taxonomy): domain Bacteria; kingdom Pseudomonadati; phylum Pseudomonadota; class Alphaproteobacteria; order Hyphomicrobiales; family Rhizobiaceae; genus Ensifer; species Ensifer sp. EB106-03-01-XG145. Next base: position 227,077 of record NZ_JBYTEC010000011.1, read on the forward strand.
ATCACCATACGCAATAGGCCCGAAGATGCCCGATCTGTTTGACATGCTTGCCCCCGCCGATCCCGCAACCGAGATCATGGCGGAGGGGGCCATGCTGCTTCGCGGCGCAGCACTTCCCTATGAAAAGGATCTGCTCGCCGCGCTCGGCCACATCACCAGCCAGTCGCCATTCCGACATATGGTCACACCGGGCGGCTTCACCATGTCGGTGGCGATGACGAATTGCGGCACGGCCGGCTGGGTCACGGATCGTACCGGCTATCGATACGATCGCAACGATCCGGAAACAGGCCGTCCCTGGCCGGCCATGCCGGAATGCTTCCTCGATCTGGCTGTCGAGGCGGCGACACGGGCGGGCTATCCGGACTTCCGCCCTGACGCCTGCCTGATCAACCGCTACGAGCCGGGCGCCCGCCTCTCGCTGCACCAGGACAGAAACGAACGCGACTTCGCCAATCCGATCGTGTCGGTCTCGCTCGGCCTGCCGGCGACTTTCCAGTTCGGCGGCCTGAAGCGGAATGATCCTGTGAAGAAGTACGCGCTGCGACATGGCGACGTGGCGGTCTGGGGCGGCCCGTCGCGGCTCTTCTATCACGGCGTGCCCGAATTGAAGGATGGCGTCCATGAGACTGTCGGACGGATGCGCATCAATCTCACTTTCCGGGGAGCGTTATAACTCATCTTTCTTCAGTTTGATGACAACAAACGGAGTGCCGCCAGAACGAACCCATGGCCAAGTGTGTAGTTAGTCGGAAAGTCGATATGCGATTTTCGGATTTTCGCGATCCGACGCGCAACGGCTAAGACAAGGAACCGACGCTGATGTTTTCGCGGGGCGGATTCGACGCCAAGGCAAGCCGGCGCAAACTGCCCGGAACCCAGGACGCGATTGACATGCTCGCTACTCCAGGCGACCCGGATAAGGCGCTGGTGATGAAGTATGTCGGCCAACTCGTGGCCGCCGGCTATGCCGAGCTGGAGATGTGCGACCACGGCGAGGTCGAAGCCCGCCTCACCTCCGGCGAGACCTATCTTCTCGCAGAAACCACCATCCTCAGACTCGCCTGATCGGCCTTGCCCGGCATTCTTCATTCTCTTGCATCAGCGCGAGCAGAGTTTCGATTTGAAAGCAAGGATCGGAGTTCGGCAGCATGACCGGAAAAGTAGTCTCGATCGTGAGGACAGAACAAGGAGCTACGACGATGAACCTCATTATCAAGACTGACGCGCTGCGGCCGCAATCGCCGCAGAATTCCCCTTCGACGGCCGCCGGCGTTCTCTCCTACGCGGTCGCCGACTGCGAACTCGGCAAGGTGCTGGTCGCGCGCAGCGCCAAGCGCGTATGCGCGATCCTGCTCGGCGACAACGCCGAAGAGCTGGAGGCGGATCTTGCCGATCGCTTCCCGCACTCCACGCTAATCGCGCGCGAAACTATGGTGAAGAACGACGTTGCGAAAGTCCTGCGCTTTATCGCCAAGCCATCCGGCGGCCTTCAGCTGACGCTCGACATGCACGGCACGCCGTTTCAGCGCCACGTCTGGGAAAAGCTGAAGGCCATCGCCGTCGGCCGGACGGTGAGCTACACCGAACTCGCCAAGTGGATTGGTCCGCTCGCGAACCCGCGCGCCGTCGCCGGCGCCTGCGCCGCCAACCCCATTGCGCTCGCCATTCCGTGCTACCGGGTCGTGCGTACCAACGGCGACCTCGCCAGCTATCGCTGGGGCCTTGAGCGCAAACGCACCCTCATAGAGAAGGAAACCACGGTATGAACAAGACTGCGATCGACATGGTCCCGGCCTCTGCGGATGCGTCCGCGGCGGCACGGATTGCTGCCTATGACTGGAAGGCGCTCGCCGGCGAGCTCGACGGCTTCGGCTGCGCCGTCCTTCCCCAACTTCTGACACCCGAGGAATGCAGCAGCGTCGCGTCGCTCTACGTCGACGAAAGCCATTTCCGCAGCCATATCATCATGGCGCGGCACGGCTTCGGAAGGGGCGAGTATCGCTATTTCAAATATCCGCTGCCCGATCTCATCGGCGGTATCCGCACGGCGCTCTACCCGCGCCTTGCCGATGTCGCCAACGTGTGGAACGAACGGATGGGACTGGACCAGAGGTTTCCCGGCGAGCATGCCGCATTCCTCAAGCAATGCCACGATGCCGGCCAGACCCGGCCGACGCCGCTGCTGCTGCAATATGTTGCCGGCGACTTCAACTGCCTTCACCAGGACCTTTACGGCGATCTCGCTTTCCCGATCCAGGTGGCGATCCTGCTCTCCGAGCCGGGCCGCGACTTCACAGGTGGCGAATTTGCACTGACCGAACAGCGGCCGCGCATGCAAAGCCGCGTCGAGGTCGTGCCGCTCAGACAGGGCGACGCCGTCGCCTTCGCCGTCCACAATCGTCCGGTCCAGGGAACGAAGGGAAACTACCGCGTGAACCTGCGCCACGGTGTCAGCCGCGTCCGATCCGGCATGCGTCACACCGTCGGGATCATTTTCCACGACGCGCGATGAACCCGCGATGCCGGCGCCGCAGTTTTCGCAGCGCCGGCCGCCCTTTCGGAGCCCCTGGCCTGCAGCCAGAGCGGACCGCCGCAACTACCACCCGGGATAAAGCGCATAGAGCCGAGCCCAATCCTCAAACGCGCCGTTGGCGCGCAGGCAGGCAATCGCCTCGGCGGCGTGCCAGGTGCAAGGCACCCGCCGCAGCCAGACATTGTCCTTCCCTGCCCTATGGAGCCATCGGATCGAGGCGGCCATCATTTGCCTGACATCCGGCATCACGCGATAGTCGGCCCGCCATAGCTCCATGCCGGACGGGTCCACTTTGTCTCGATGGTAGTCGTAGCCGGTCGGCCGGATCGCATGATGGTAGGGTGCGTGCCCGTCATCGCGAAACAGAGCGCTAAGCTCGTAGAGAGCGATCACATGGCGCAAATGATGGTCGAACGGCTTCGACGCGCCCGCCACGGGCCGCAGGAGATCGACCCCGAGCATGTCAGAGAGCCGGTCGATGTCTTTTTCATCCAGCTCAAGCCGCGCCCCCACCAGCCGCGTCAACCTGTAGCCTGGGAATTGCCGACGGGCCGCATCTACGGAATCGATCGACAGCCTGATGACCTGCAGCGGCTCGGCGATACGCCCGCACGGCGAGACCGCGGAACGAACATCTGACATCTCATTCCTCCGTGGCGCGCTGCTCGCGGGTCAGAAGAGCACGCTTGCGGCGGACACCCCATCGATAACCGGAAATCGAGCCATCCTTCTTGATGACGCGATGGCACGGCACGATCACGGCGATCGGGTTGTTGGCGATCGCAGCCGCTACATCCCGCGGATCACGCGAACCGACCTTGGCCGCGAGCGCCCCATAATTCGTGGTCTGGCCAGCAGGAATTTCCCGCAACATGAACCAGACCTGGACCTCATACGGCGTCCCACGCTGATCGAGTGGCAGATCGCAAACCTTGGCCGGATCGTCGATCGCGCCGGCCACGGTTTCGATCACGTCGGCAAGTTCGTGCTGGGCGCGTTCAAGCTCGGCTTCCGGAAATCGGATACTCAACGCATCCTCCATCGCGGTGCGCATCGAGCTGAATTCAAGCACCACAATCCCTTTGTTCGACATGGCGACAACAAAGTCGCCGAGGGAACTGGCGCCCCATGCAAATCGAATAGTTTCACGCATCGTCTTACCTTCTTCATTCGTTGTGAAACGAGTTTAGAAGCTGATGCATTGCGCCACTCTCCGGTCTTTGCTTTCAAATCGAAATGCTGGTCGTCAGCGTCTCGTCCGGTGTGAACGGCCAATTTCGATTTGAAAGCAGTTTTCGGAGCGCATGTGCCCGAGAAGCAGCCGTATCGTCGTTGGCAATCCGACGGAGCTGCAAATGGACGCCTCTAATATCCACGATGCGCAGGAGCTTGGTTGGCAACAAATCGCCGCCGCCCGCCGTCAGTGTGAAACCGTGCGTGTGGCGCCTGCGACAATCCCACGGCCCTGAGGACCATCAGCGCGGCCTGAAGGCCGCTGCCGCATCACGACGGAGGGTCGAGCCATGATGACATTGCTACGAGGTTTGCATTCCATCGCCGCTCAGCGCGGCGACGGTCTGCGTCCGGAATTACTCCGGATGATCACGCCGTCACCGGCTTGGCCCGGGGACGAGCGTATGGGCAATGCGGCGTGCGGCCAGGACACCGACGGCAAGCCCGCCGATGTGATGGAACAGCCCACTCGATCTGCCGAGGTCGTGCCGATGCCCCTGCGAAAGCGCGGCAATATTCGCTAGACTGCGCGAAGGATAGATGTTTTTTTCGAACCCCAGAATATTGGTGCCGCGCCTTCAGGCCGCCTTGTCGCGGCCAATCGCCAGGACCTTGTCCCAGATTCGCTCAGGCCGGGGAATCTCGAGGTCGAAAACGGTCTCAAACGTGTCCGCGAGATGGTCCGCGCTTGTGATGCGATGTTCGCGAACGCTGCCCGGCGTGACCGTGCGCAAGCAATCATTCTGCAGGGCGACATAACCGTCCGCGGTATGACGCAGCACTGCCAGCGCGTTTGTGAATGGCGACCCGGGGTCCCGCATCAGCCACGAATGCGTGGCGGCCATGGCGGCCTCGCAGCTGTAATCGGCACGGAAATCGAAGCTGTGTGCGATGCCGTGCACATGGTTTTTGAAGCGCAACCAGCCATCCTCCGCCGGCATGATCGAAAAATTGAAGCCGCGCTGGCTGAACGGTCCGACAGCAATCGGCACGGGTTCGACGATGGCGTCGGCCACGCCGACCTCGGCAAGATAGGGGCGGTCGAGATTGACACGCAGGGTCAGATGATTGCCGATGGAGATGTTGCCCAGCCTTTCGCGGTCGACGGCACCGCAAAGACGGGTTACCCGGAAACCGAGCGCGTCAAGTGCTGCGCCGAAGAGACCGTTCATCTCGTAACACCAGCCGCCGCGCCTGCCCTCCACCATCTTGGCGAAGGCGGATGCCGGAGTGATTGAGGACGGCCATCCCATGAAGGCATCCAGCGCCTCCCAGGTGAAGGTCATGAGGTGAGCGCGGTGAAGTTTCGACAGGCCTTGAAGGTCGAGAGAAACTGGCCGGTCTACCCGGATCCTCGCGAGATAGGCGTCCAACTGGCCGGCGGTCAGGCTCATTCCGATTTCGTGTGAAGGCGCGTGTGTCATCCTTCGGTCTCCTTTCGATGGACCGTTGTCGAGTTTGTCGGCACTACGTTTGGGGCGGTCTGCCGCCGGATCAGGCGACCTTGCGACTGCCCTCGGGCAGGAAGGTCAGGCCGAAACCCATCGCGATTGAGGCGATCTCCTCGGGCGTTTCGGGCTTGCAGAGGTCGATGATTGGAAAGAAATTCTCGAACCTGCCCGGCGTCACGACGACCATGAGGCGGCCTTCCGTCTCTCCGATGTTCCGGAAGCGATGCGGCACGCCGCGCGGCAGTGCGATGCAGCCCCCCTCCGCCAACTCGACATAGTCGCCGCCACACCAGAAGCCGAAGCAACCGGACAGGACGCGGAAGAACTCGTCCTCGCGCTCGTGCACATGAAGCGGCGAGCCTTCCCCGGGCGGCACGATGGCCTCGAGCATGCCCAGCGCGCCGCCTGTGTTGTCGGCCATCATGCGTATCACGTGGTTGCCGAACGCCGCTGCCGGCATTCCATGTCCCGGCGGCGATACCGCCGCGTAAGTGAATGTCTTCATGTCGGGTCTCCTTCTGCTTGAGGACACCCATCGATTACTTTGTGCTTCGTCTCATGATAAGAGCGATGACTTGGCATCATTGAACGGATAATCGCGCTCATGAAATCGCTGGATCCGCTTGACGGGATTGCCGCCTTTCTGACGGTTTCCACCCACCTCAGCTTTACCAAGGCTGCGGACGAACTGGGCATGTCGCGCGCGACGGTGGGGGCCCAGGTCAGGCAGCTCGAGGATCGCCTCGGCATCCGCCTCTTTCAGAGATCGACGCGCAAGATCGTTCTTACCGAGGCGGGCGCCGCTTACCGTGAAGCGCTTTCGGGCATCCTGCCGCAGATAAGGGAGGCGGAACGGACGGCAACCTCGTTCCAGAAGGAAGCCGTTGGGCGGTTGCGGGTGTCAGCGCCGCCCGATCTCGGGCATCTGGTGATCGTGCCGGCAGTTTCGGAGTTCCTCAAGCTCAACCCGGCTGTGTCCATCGAACTGGACCTGTCGCATCGGGCCGTAAACCTGGTCGAGGATGGCTTCGACCTTGCAATCCGAGGGCGCCTCGAAGTCGACATCAATCTCATCACTCGGCAACTGGCGACATCGTCACTCGTGATTTCCGCGTCACCCGCCTATCTAGCCGAGCATGATGCACCGAAGACGCCGCACGACCTGGCACACCACTTCTGTCTCCACTTCGCCGAATTGCGATGGGGGCGGATCTGGCCGTTCAGAAGGAACGATGAGGAGTTTCGCATTCCCATCGTGCCCCGGCTGGAGCTTAATCACAGCCTTGGCCTGCGCGACGCCGCCTTGCTGGGAGTCGGTATCGTCCTCCTGCCCGACTTTATCGTTAGCGAAGACCTCAGGCAGGGCCGGTTGGTACGTCTCCTCCCCGACTGGCATATCAGCACGATACAGTTGCAAGCGGTCTATCCGGCCAATCGCCATATCGCGGTAAAGGTCCGACGCTTCGTCTCGTTCCTGGCAGGCAAACTGCGGACGTAGACGAGGCGAAAGACGTCGGCGCCGATCTCGACAATTCTCGTTGAACGCGAGTTCGATCGGTCTTCGCGTTGCACGTTGGCCCAGCCTGGAATACAGTCCGGGCGCAGAACCTGCTTTTGCAAGATCGTTCCTTAAATGTCGCCAAGGGATTGTCCTTGAACTTAAATAGCAAAGACATGGCATGCGTGGGCGTCTGCTTCGGAACGCCTGAGGCCCCATGCTTGACCACTGTACCAATCCGCGACGCGACCTTTTCCGTGACCAGTATTTGCCGGGAACCCAAGGCCGATGAAGCAAGGGCCGATGAAGCAAACGACGTTCGGCTCCCTGCCTCCGAGTCCTATTTCCTCATGCTCTATCTGGAGGACGCCGAACACGCCGACATTCGGGCGGATGGCTCCTGCACTAAGGTTCGCCACTTCGCGCGCGGTACGATCTGCCTCGTGGATCTCGCGGACGGGGCGGCCATTCGCCTCAACAGTCGGCTGCGCTCGCTAGCCTTTGTGCTACCCAAAGCCCTTTTCAGCGAGACTGCGGAGCTATCGCCGGAAATCGGACGACGACGCCTGATCTGCCGTCGCGGCGAACCGGATTCGGTGCTTCGCAATCTCGGTACCGCGCTGCTTGCATTTTTTACCGGCACCGGAACGGCACCGGCGTCCCTGCGACCCGTGGCGGTCGCCATCTGCGCCCACCTCCTGCACCGGTATGGCGAGCCGATCGAGGGAAGCGCTGGTAAGGCGCAAGGGGCTCTTATGCGGGAGGAACCCGGAACCACGCAACGGCTAATCGCCACGCAAATCGGCAGGGCGAAATCACACCTTGCCATCCATGCCCTCTCGCTGGAGGACGTTGCGCATGCGTGCGGATTCGACGACCTCGGACATTTTGAGAGGGTATTTGTCGGTGAAACTGGCGTTACCCCTTCAGTTTGGCGGCGGCGAGGCCTCCATTAGTCCAATTGCTTCAACGAAGAAAGTTGGGCAATCTTTCGTTCGCCTGTTAGTTGGGAGTGCACGATGTACAGGGAGTCCGCCCCAGAAAAGCCCCAGGAGCCGGACGCCATACACCGATCGATCGTCGATGCGTCTCCCATCTCCATAATGCGGTTGAAGTCCGATCGGGAAGACTTAGCACCAAGCCCGGCCAACGCACGCGAGGACGCCTTCTGCATTATCACGCAATTGCGCGACTTTCGGTTACATCGGCTTTGGCGTGGTACGTCGCTAATTTTCGAAGGCGGCCACCCCGAGGGGGCGCTTGCCATCACGGACCTGCGCGAGGAATGGCGCTGCCATCATCTATCGCCCTTCGACAACGTGCGCTTCCGGATTCCCTTTCGGCATGTGCGCGACTTCGCCACCGAAATCGGGCGGCCCGACCTCACGGGCTTCGAATGCCCTCCTGGTACAGTCGACACCGTCATTCTCGGCCTCGCCCACGCGCTGCTGCCCGCGCTGGAGCGGCAAAAACAGGCCAGTCGGCTATTCATCGATCAAGTCACGCTCGCCATAATGACACATCTCGTGCAAAAATACGGCGGGTTGTATTTTCCGGGCGAGCGCAAGGGCACGCTGGCTCCCTGGCAGGAAAAGCACGCGTTGGAGTACCTGGCCGCGCAGCTCGACGGGCACCTATCGATGATGGAGCTCGCAAAAAGCTGCGAGCTGTCTCGGAGCTACTTTATACAAGCCTTCAAGGCGAGCTTCGGCCGCACACCACTACGCTGGCTCACCGAATACCGCATAGCCCGTGCCAAGGAATTGCTGCTCCAGGATCTGCCAATCGCCGAAATCGCCATTCGCTGTGGCTTTGCCGACCAAAGCCATCTGACCAGAAGCTTTTCCCTGATAGCGGGCATCACGCCTGCTCGTTTCAGGCGTGACCGGCGCACCTGAATCGGCCAAACGGGAGCGACCGTTGGCTGCATGGAACGGACGCCTTGTAAGGTAAGCACGATGAACAAGCCTCCGCCCCCGGCTCAACCTTGGCGGCGCAACCAGCGATAAGTTCAGGGAGAAACGTCCGGACGTCCACAGAGTTAGATTTCGCTGCTTAAACGTGAGAATCTTCAAAAGGCAGACATTCCCGACAAGAAACTGCAGTGGAATAAAAGCAATATTGGAGAAACAGTCCCGCAACCGGCAACTGATCTAGGAGAAGCCGATGATCCTGGCAGCTACGCCAACGTCCCGCAGCCTTCTGATCTCACCTACCTTAGCGCCGTCCACCCACTCGACAGCCAGTTCGTTGATCGCGTGACCTTGCGGGCAGCTTGGCGCCCCCTTCGCAGGTATTTTACCCGCTCCTTTCCCCTGACATTGGCGCCGTCATCTGCTGCGCGGCGGCATTTCGATCCTGCCATCTTCCTTCTGGGCCCCGCGACCACGTCAAGCGCAGGTATTCGGGCGCCGGGCAGCAACTCCATAGATAGGAACCAGCATAATGCCTACACGGCGCAATTTTCTCGGTGCAACCGCCGCCGCCCTAGCCTTGGGTAGGGCAACCGCGACACACGCCCAACAGACTGGAGACACCTCGATGACGCCCGACCTGATCCTGCACAACGGCCTTGTCACCACGCTCGACCGCAGCAACCCGACGGCAAGCGCCGTTGCCATCAAGGACGGAAAGTTCCTGGCCGTCGACGACGACCGGACGATCATGGCGCTGGCCGGCCCGGGCACCCGGGTGATCGACCTCAAGGGCAAGCGCGTGCTGCCGGGTCTCAACGACAACCACACCCACGTCGTGCGCGGCGGCCTCAACTTCAACATGGAACTGCGCTGGGACGGCGTGCGTTCGCTCGCCGATGCGATGGCGATGCTGAAGCGCCAGGTGGCGATCACGCCGGCGCCGCAATGGGTGCGGGTCGTCGGCGGGTTCACCGAACACCAGTTTACCGAAAAGCGGCTGCCGACGATCGATGAGATCAATACGGTCGCCCCGGATACGCCGGTGTTCCTGTTGCATCTCTATGACCGGGCGCTCTTGAATGGCGCCGCCCTCAGGGCGGTTGGCTATGGCAGGGACACGCCCAACCCGCCGGGCGGCGAGATCACCCGTGACGCCAACGGCAACCCGACCGGGCTGCTCTTGGCCAAGCCCAATGCCGGCATCCTCTATTCGACCTTGGCCAAGGGACCGAAACTGCCCTTCGACTACCAGGTCAACTCCACCCGCCACTTCATGCGCGAGCTCAACCGGCTCGGCGTCACCAGCGTCATCGACGCCGGCGGCGGCTTCCAGAACTATCCGGACGACTACGCCGTCATCCAGAAACTGTCGGACGACGATCAGCTGACCGTTCGCCTGGCCTACAACCTCTTCACCCAGAAACCGAAGGAAGAGAAGCAAGACTTCCTCAACTGGACCTCCTCGGTCAAATACAAGCAGGGCAACGACTACTTCCGCCACAATGGCGCCGGCGAGATGCTGGTGTTTTCGGCCGCCGACTTCGAGGACTTCCGCCAGCCGCGCCCGGAGATGGCGCCGGAGATGGAGGGCGAGCTCGAAGAGGTCGTCCGGGTGCTGGCCGAGAACCGCTGGCCCTGGCGGCTGCATGCGACCTATGACGAAACCATCAGCCGCGCGCTCGACGTCTTCGAGAAGGTCGACAAGGACATCCCGCTCGACGGCCTGAACTGGTTCTTCGACCATGCCGAGACGATCTCCGACCGCTCCATCGACCGGATCGCCGCGCTTGGCGGTGGCATCGCCACCCAGCATCGCATGGCCTATCAGGGCGAATATTTCGTCGAGCGCTACGGCCACGGGGTGGCGGAAGCGACGCCGCCGATCAGGCGCATGCTGGACAAGGGCGTCAACGTGTCCGCCGGTACCGATGCCACCCGCGTCGCCTCCTATAACCCTTGGGTCTCGCTGTCGTGGATGGTGACCGGCAAGACCATCGGCGGCCTGCAGCTCTATCCGCGCGCCAACTGCCTCGATCGCGAGACGGCGCTCCGGATGTGGACCGAGAAGGTGCAGTGGTTCTCGAACGACGAAGGCAAGAAGGGCCGGATCGAGACGGGGCAGTTTGCCGACCTGATCGTGCCGAACAAGGACTACTTCGCCTGCGCCGAGGACGAGATCTCGTTCCTGACCTCGGAGCTGACGATGGTCGGCGGCAAGGTCGTCTATGCGGCCGGCGACTTCGCTTCCCACGACGAGAACCCGGTGCCGCCGGCGATGCCCGACTGGTCGCCGGTTCGCACCTTCGGCGGTTATGCCGCCTGGGGCGAGCCCGATGGTGCCGGCAAGAACTCGCTCCGGCGCACGGCGATCACGTCCTGCGGCTGCGCCAGCAATTGCGGTCTGCATGGACACGACCATGCCGGCGCCTGGACGTCAAAGCTGCCGATCGCCGATCTCAAGGGCTTCTTCGGCGCACTCGGATGCTCATGCTGGGCCGTGTGAGACACACAGAACGCTCGATATCGGCAGTGACAACGCTTCCAAGGAACAAGAAATGAAAAACATGGCCAGAACTGGTGCGATAGCGGCAGTCTCAATCCTGATCGCCTCGTCGGCTGCTCTCGGCGATGACCGTGCCTCGTCAAAGGGCAAGGCCCGCCCCTCCTGGGTGAAGGTGGTTGTGAACCAGCCGTCGCCCAAGCGTGGCGCCTATTACAAGGGAGTATCCCGGACCACCTTCGGTAATCTCGAATGGCCGCAGACCCGATGAGGGACTAAAGTATCCCGCTTTCAAGCGGAATACTGGAAGCGGAAAGGCGCTCGGGAAACAAAGTGCCAGAGCCATCCGGCCAGCTTCCGGCGCGTTGTCGGGAGCTCTATGCGGAAGTCGATTTCGCGGTGTGGTGGGTGACCGGATCGGTATCTGGGCGGCGAAGACCACACCACCCGTGTGACCCCGTCACAAGGAGATGCGAAAGACCTTGGAGGGCGTCGCCTATTCCGATTGTTGCCAAAATCGCAATTCAATCGAAAGCATTATTGCAATTCAGCAGCACAACCCGGTCGGCTACACCTGTTCTCACCAAACCAGTTCACCCCAGACCGGCCAAGACCGGGCACCGACGCCC
>NZ_JBYTEC010000012.1:0-89047 GCF_058792075.1 Ensifer sp. EB106-03-01-XG145
TAAAGGACAAAAACATGCAGCAATTCAAAGTGCTACAGCGACCTTTGCGCGTCTGATAAGACGCGCGGCGCTGTAGATCCGAACCCGATTTCCCGGGCGGATATGCCATCAAAAAGAAAGCGCCTGAAGATCGATCTTCAGGCGCTTTCTTGTTTGTCGCAGCGATTAGACCCTTTGCTCTCTTGGCGGTCTAGCTTGCTTGGTGCTGCAAAATGGATTTCCGGAAATTTAAGTCCCTATTCGGTTTGGACTCTCAGCAGCCGCTCATCAGATGAAGAGCATCGTGGCCACGAATACGAACGCTGCACTGATCATGAGGACATTCAGCGAATGTGTAAGGCCCATGGATGACCCTCCCTGCGTTAACGCGTTAAAACATAGGGCGAAATCACGATGTGTTAAAGCGAAACTTGTGCTGCAGTGCGAAATCCGTGAGGGGGAGCGGCCTTATTCACAGGGCTATAATATTGAGATATTTATCTTTTTCAGTCTGCCACATTTTTTTCACAATCGCTTCCGCAAGGTTAATATAAACGTTTGTAACCGTGCGTGAGCGCTTCAGAAGGGCACGAATTCGGCGGTTCGATTCCCCGTTCAGACGGCACGTTTGAGCCGCAGAATGCGGCCGTCGAGCACGGCGAGCCCAAGGGCGATCAGCGCCATTCCGCCGACATCGGCCGGCTGCAGGGTTTCGCCGAGGAAGAGATAGCCGAGCAGGATCGCGCTTGGCGGTACCAGCAGGGTGACGAGCGAAGCGTTGGTGGCGCCGGCCTCCGCCATGATCCGGAAAAAGAGAATGTATCCATAGGCGGTCGAGACGAGCGCGAGGCCGAGGATGGCAAGCGTTGCTTCCATTGGCGGCATCGGCAAGGTCCAGGGCGCATCCGTGAAGGCCGCAACGGGCAGCATCATCAGCGTCGAAGCGGTGAGCTGGCCGGCGGCCGTCACCGGCGGTGCAAGATTTCGGAAGCGCTTGCCGTAGGTTGCCGCAAGGCCATAGCTGACGGCGGCCAGCACCGGAAGGACGAGCGCCCAGAGCGGAACGCCGCTCGTCGTACCGAACAGGCCGGCAACCGCACTCGGCCCGATCAGCACCACGGTACCGGCAAGGCCGAGCAGGCAGCCGGCGATCTTGGCAGAACTCAGCTTCTCGTCCTCGGTCGCCATGTTGGCGATAATGACGGTCCAGACCGGCGTCGTGGCGTTGAGGATCGCCGCCAGGCCGGCGCCGATCTGGGTCTGGCCGAGGAAAATGAAGGCGTGCGGAATGGCGTTGTTGATCAGTCCCATCAGCGCAAATTCACGCCAGCGTCCGGAAAGTGCCTGATACATGCCGAAGCGGCCGCGGATATAGAGATGCAGCGCAAGTGCCGCCAGGCCCAGACGCAGCACCACCAGCGTGAATGGCGGCACATGGGCAACGGCCACGCGGGCGAAGAAGAAGGACCCGCCCCAGATGAGACCGAGCAGGGCGAGCAGCGCCCAGGTTCTGACGCTCATCTGATGGCCGTCGACTGTGGCTCGCGCATTCATGGGTGTGCCTGTCCGTGCTGATTGCATCGTCCGTCAGCCTCGCCCAGGCGGAGAATCGTGATCGTGGCGCAAAAGCTGCGCCCGACATTCCCGGACCGGTTGCGATCTGACGATTATTTCATAGCCCGGCGCCTTCGCCGGGACCACCCGGTTCTTGTCGTATTCGTGAGCAAGGGGGCGTTCGGGCATGGGCGGTCCCATCTGCGGTCGTGGCGCCTGGACCGCAGATACAAGAAACCCCGGAGATCGGTTCCGATCCCCGGGGTGATGCATCCTGCGCACGAGCCACATCGGTGGCCCGAGGTTCACCTAAAGCGCGTCGCGATTTTTCAGATTTGCTCCGTGCGCTTTAAGTTCTTGATATTTCGCATGTCGTTGTCGCAAAACCGCTGCGCACTTTTGCGCGACAGGCTTTAGAGCATTTCACTGTTTCATTGAAACGGCGAATTGCTCCAACTGTTTGAAATTGCGCAATTCCGGACGGAAAACCGTTTCACACTTTTCCTGGAATTGCTCTAGAGCGCGTTCAAGAGTTCCAACGTGGCCCAGCCGTCGGCGGGACGTCCGAGGCGGAGCTGCTCCTTCTGGAGTGCGGCGCGGGTGCCGGAGCCGAGGATGCCGTCGACCTTGCCGACGTCGTGGCCGAGCGTCTGGAGCTTGGTTTGCAGCGCCTTCATGGCGACATCGTCGAGGCCCGGTTCCGGGTTGCCGCCTTCATAGGTCGGCGCGCCGGCGAGGCGGGTTGCGAAGTAGGCGGCCGAGGTCGTGTAGATGAACGACTGGTTCCACTCGAGATAGACGTTGAAGTTCGGGTAGGTCAGGAAGGCCACACCCTTGCGGCCCTGCGGCAGCACCAGCGAGGCTTCGAGATTGCCGTTGGCGGTGTTGCCGTCGCGTGGGCTGACGCCGAGCGCGAACCAGTCCGAAGCCTTCATGCCCGTCTGCAGGCCGGTCTTTTCCCAGGGGAGTTCTTCGGGAACGCTGACTTCCTGGATCCAGGGCTGGCCAGCCTTGAAGCCGAGGCTCTGGATGAACTTGGCCGCGGTCAGGATCGCGTCAGGCGAGCTCTTTTTCAGGTTGACGTGGCCATCGCCGTCGCCATCGACGCCATAGGCGATAATGTCTTCCGGCAGCATCTGCACCTGGCCGATCTCGCCGGCCCAGGCGCCGGTGGTCGTTGCCGGGTCAAGATCGCCGTGCTGGACCATCTCGATGGCCGCGATCAGCTGCGGTCGGAACATTTCCGGGCGGCGGCAGTCGTGCGAGAGCGTCACCAAAGCATTGCGGGTGTTGAAGTCGCCCTGCACGGCACCAAAGTCGGTTTCCATCGCCCAGAAGGCGGTGATGACGGGGGCCGGCACGCCGAATTCCTTCTCGGCGCGGGCGAAGACGTCGGCATATTCCTTCATCTTCTGCTGGCCGATATCGAGGCGCGACTTGCTGACCGTGCGCTTGGAGAACTCGGTGAAGGTCTGCTTGAAGACGCCCTGGGTGCGGTCGCGGCTCAGCACCTTCTGGTCGATCACGGCGCCTGCGAGCGCACGATCGGCGACATCGGCCGGAACACCCTTGGCGACAGCTTCGGCCTTCACGCCCTGAAGAAACGCGCCGAGGTCGCCGCCGCAGGCAGCAGCCGGAGCGGCGCTCTGCGTGCCCGTCTGGGGCGCGGTCTGGGCGAAGGCGGTGGAGGCGGTAAGCGCCAGGAGGGCGACGGAGGCCAGGGCGTGCCGGGTAGTCCGGATCATCATAATTCCTTTCTTTGGCCGCGGGGTGCGGGAGACACCACCACGGGCAGCAAATTGCTGGATGACCTGCATAACGCCTTAAATCGTCACCGATTTAGGGACAAATCATGCAGCGGTTCAAAAATGTTACAGCGACCTTTGCGCGTCCTTGGAGATGTGCGGGCGCTGTAAATCTGCCTTTGCTCTTCCAGAGCATTATGACCGAAAGAAGAAAATGGGGTGCCTTGCCGCGGTTGCCGGCAAGAATGCCGGTCTTACTTCGGCTGTGAGACTGCTGCGACCCAGTTCTTCCAGTTTTTCGCCGAGCCGGCGAAGGCATTGATATCGGTACTGCCGTCGATGCCCGGGATAACGCCGGTGCTGGTGTACTGCCAGAAGGCCCAGCGGCGCTCGACATAGACGTCTTTCGGGTGCTTGGCGGTCGAGCGCACCCAGAAGTGATAGTCCTTGAACTGGTCGACGAGATTGTCCCGGTGGAAGTCGACCGAGGTGTAGATGATCGGGCGTTTGCCGTAATGGGCTTCGAGGCGATCCATGAAGTGCTTCATCTCGGCGCGGACTTCGCCTGGCGTCGGGCGGTGGCGGCAGGTCTTCGATTCGCCGTTCCATTCGACGTCGAGCACCGGAGGCAGATAGACCGCGCTTTTCGGCACATTGGCTATGAACCAGTCGGCCTGATCGTCGGCGGTCGAGCAGAAATAGTAGAAGTGATAGGGCGCGTAGGGGATGCCGGCGGCACGCGCCCGCTGCCAATATTCGTTGAAGCGCGTGTCGACCCTGTCCTTGCCTTCGGTCGCCTTGATGAAGGCGAAGGAGACGCCCGAATTCTTCACCTTCATCCAGTCGATATCGCCATTCCATTTGGAGACGTCGATGCCGTGGATGTTGTGGTGCTGCGGGGTGCGGTCGCCGAAGTTCTGCGGGTCCGTATCCTGGAAGCGCGGCGGGATCGATGCCGTCTGCATCAGGTCGTAATCGGTCGACGAACAGGCGGAAAGGAGGGTGGCAATGGGCAGTAGAGCCAGAAGAAGCCGGCGCATGAGGTACCTGTCTAGAGACGAGCGACGATCCTGCCTCACACGATGGCTTTCATATCGGTGATTTCCCCCGCGAGGCGTGAACCTCATCTTCACCATATCATCGTAAAAATTGGGTTAGCTCAAGCGGGAATTGCAGGTGGGCGGGAGTTCGCCGATTTCTACTCCAACGCGAAATCCCCTTGGTGATTTCGGTGCTCTCGGGCGACGTGAGATAGGGGCGATCCCTGCCGACCGCGCGACGGGTTCCCGGTTTCAGGCGGCGATTGCGACGGCCGGGCGGTGATAGACCGCAAGCCAGGCGTAGCCGCGACCGATCGCGCGGCGTTCGAGATCGGCGCCGTTTACTCTCGCCTTCTCGCGCAGAACCTCGAAGAGGTTTGCGCGTGGCGTGACATGGAAGCGATCGAGCCAGCCGTGCAGCGCGCGGCGGAAGCTCGCCGGCAGGCGCTCCTGCTGGCCGAAATCGGCGATGTGCAGCGAGCCGCCTGGATTGAGCGCGGCGATGGCCGCTTCGATCGCCTTCTGCCAATCGGGGATCATCGACAGCGAATAGGAGATGACGATGCGATCGAAGCCGCGCTCGCCGAAGATGGCGGGGTCGAAATCCGTGGCGTCGGCGACCTGAAGTTCGGCACGGCGCTTGCCGCTACGGTTGAGCTTTGCATCGGCGGAGGTCAGCATTTCCGAGGAAATGTCCAGGCCGAAGAGACGGGCCGAAGGGAAGCAGCGGCCGATCAGCGCCAGATTGCGCCCGGTGCCGCAGCCGACTTCGAGCACAGAGGCACCGGGGGCCGGGTTCATCTCCCGGATCAGCGTGTCGCGGCCGAAGAGATAGTACTTCCGCGTCAGATCGTAGAAATGCCGCTGGTAGCGGTACATGTGGTCCATGCGCCGCGCGTGCGAAATCCCGGCCTCACGCATCGGCTCAAGCCTTCTTCCGATAGATGTGGAAACCACCATAGATGGCGGAGCGGTCTTCGGCGCCGAGCTTGACCGATGCTTCGGCATCGTAGTGCCACTGGTCGAGCAGGGCCGAGGAGACACGGCCGGGCAGGATGCTGTCTTCTGCCGCCGTGCGGAAGATGACGATCGCGCCGGTATCGGCCGTGCGGGTGATCTCGGTCCAGAGATCGTTGAGCTGCTGGTCGGTCATCCAGTCCTGGGCATCGAGCAGGATGTAGCGGTCGACGGAAGCCGCCGGCTTGCTCGCCAGGAGCTCGGTGTAGCTTGCGTGGTGGACCTCGACACGCTCGGCATTGTTGCGGATCGCCTCGTAGGCGCGGGCATTGAGGTAGGGCGGTAGCTCGCCTTCGTGCGGCAGCGGATAGCGGCGCCCAAAGGCCTGCCAGGCGAAGTAGTTTTCCCGCAGCGGAAAGTGACAGGTGAGCTTTTCAAGCCGATGGCGCAGCACGGCGGCGAGCGACTTCTCGCTGCTGAGGCTTGCCAGCTCGTCGAACTGCTGCGGCGGGATGCCAAGCCCGAATAGCGAGCTCTTGCGGCCGGTAATCCAGCGGATGACGGGGCGATCGAAAAGCGGTGCCAGGCGCTCGTCGAAGAATTGCCGCTGCTCGCGCATCGAGCCGGCCTGGACGAATTCTTCCGGGTTGACGCCGTGTAGACGGGCGAGCAGGTGGCTTGCGGCAATGAAGCGGCCGAGCAGGCCGGTGCGATAGATGTTGCGGCCGAAGACGCCGATGCGGCGGCGGCCGGTCAGGTCGCGGCCGTTCCAGTAGCTGCGCGTCGCGGTGTCGAGCTTCGGCGCAATGAAGAGGTCGAAGGCCTGGACGTTGGTGGCCGTGCCCTGGGTCGCCAGGAAACGCGTGACATCCTTGTGGCTCGGCAGGTGGCGAAAGGCCGCGAGCTTGAGGCGGTTCAGCGCGATGTGGTGCGGGTTGAGGTCGACGACGTCGATCTTGCGCGGGCCGGCCGACAGATAGGTCAGCATATTGCAGCCGCCGGAGCCGATGGTGACGATCCGGTGCTCCGGGCCGAGTTGCATCGCTTCCATGTCAACGATCGGATCTTCCCAGATCTGCGGGTAGACAAGACCGGAAAAAAGCAGGCCGAAGAGACGCTCCGAGAGGCCGGCAAGGGAAAAGGTCTTGTGCTGGAGCAGGGCGTTTTTCAGCTTCGGATTTTTTCTGCCAAAGCCGACGTCGGGGGCTAGTTCGGTCATCTCTGCCGGTCATCCAGTTGAAACTTAGCCGCTTCTAAAGTGACTCCGCTACACTTTGATGACGAGGTTTCCACAGCCCCCAGAGCGCGCTCGAACGGCCGCCATACTATTTTTCACCCATAAGAAATCATTAAACCCTGGCGTGCTAGCACCGGCTCATATTCGGGGGCGTCGACATGATGTTAAGAACGTTTCTGCCGAAGCCCGAGCAGCGATTTGCGGTTGCCGGCGCGGCTTTGGGGGCTCTGGTTTCCGCGGCGTGGCTGGCGACGGAAACCGTGCTCGCAAAACAATCGAATTGGGATGTTCCGACAATGCTTGCGGCTGGCGCCATGCCGTTCCTCCTCGGCGGGTCCTTCTATCGCTGGCGTTACTCGCGCCGCCTCGAACACGAGTTGCATGCAGCGCGCCGCGCCGAGCGGCGCTTGCGCCACGAGGTCCACCGCGACAAGCTCACAGGTCTCGCAAATCGCGCGGCGCTGGAAGCGGACATTCGTCAGGCGCTTTGTGCCGAAGGGCCGGCCTTCGAGCGCAATGCCCTGCTCCTACTTGATCTCGACCGGTTCAAGGCGATCAACGATACGATGGGTCACGATGCCGGCGACCGGCTGCTTGCACTCTTCGGTGCCCGGCTGAGGCGCGCCTTTTCCGGGGAGGCAACCGTCTACCGGCTCGGCGGCGACGAGTTCGTGCTTGCAGCGGCCGATGCTTCATCGCAGGCTGAGGCGGAAATACTCGCAATGCGGGTAAAGGCATTGTTCGAAGCGCCGTTCGATCTTGGCGATGCACGGGTCGCATCCGGCTGCAGCATCGGCATCGCCTTCGTCGAGCGAAGCGATACGGCGACGGGCGACGTGCTGAAGCGTGCGGACCTGGCGCTCTACGAGGCGAAGGCGATGAGCGGCAACAGCCACGCCTTCCACTCGGAAACGCTGACCCACGCCGCCCGGCAGCGGGCGGAGGCCGAGCGCGATGTGGCACGCGGGCTCGAGGACGACGAATTCTTCCTCGAATTCCTGCCGATTGCCGGGACGGCAAGCGGAGCCATCCGCGCTTTCGAGGCGCTGCTGCGCTGGCGGCACCCGCTTCGCGGCGTCATCGGCGCGGAAGCCTTCATAGAGCCGTCTGAGCAGAGCACGAGTGCGCTTTCGCTTGGCTATTGGACACTTCAGACGGCCTGCACGGAGGCTGCCCGCTGGGCTTCGCCGACCGGACTGACGGTCGCCCCCTTCGCCCCGCAACTCAAGGATCGAGACTTTGTTGCGCAGGTCAGGCAATGCCTCGCCGAGGCGAGCTTGCCGCCGGGACGCCTGACGATCGAGATCACCGGGGACTTTTCGACCGAAGATCTCGCCCTGATTTCCGAAAATCTCCAGGGGTTGCGCGCGCTTGGTGTGCGGATTGTGCTTGGCGGCGGCGCCGGTTCATCCTTGCCCTTGAACCTGATTGCCGAACTGCAGCCCGACCAGGTGACCATCGATCTTACCGCCATCCGGGCGACCCACGGCAGCGAGCGCAGCGTTGCGCTGCTCGCCTGCCTCATCAAGACCGGCCAGGTACTGCGCCTGCCGATCGCCGTGCGCGGCATCGAAAAGCAAAGCGAGATGGATTGCGCGCAGGCAAGCGGCGCCGCGGAAGTCCGCGGTCCGTGGATATCGCCAGCGCTCACGGATGTGGCGGCATTGCCTGAGACAGGCGAAGCGGCGGATTTGCGACGCTCGGCCTAACGCCGCGGGACCAGCACTCCAGGGTCCCCATTCCCCAGAAATTGGAAACTTGCAGTCTGCGGGCTTTTCCTGTCGGCGAAATGCTGGTTCTCTCTGCAACTCGACAGCGACCGCGCGTCCCATCGGACCAGTACCACCGCTGTTTGAATTGCTGCATCTTTCTGTCCTTGGTCGGCAAGACTCCAAGGATATTTGAGACGGCCGGAGGGAACGCATGAGACGCATGTTGAGGATATCAGGTGCGGCGCTGGTGTTGGGTGTCGTCGCGCTGTTCGGTTGGCTCGCGCTCGCGCCGCCGGAATTGCTCAAGGTCGGCGATGGGTACGCCGCGAAGATCGTCTGCTCCAATGTCTTCATTGCGCGACGCGATGCCCAGTCGGTGCTGGCCGATGATGTCCAGGCGCCGGGACACCCCTTGCTGAAGCTGGTGAAGGTTGCCGTCGAACCGGAAAAACAGATGGTGACCGCACGGATCCTCGGCTTTGCAGCGGCGGGCTACGCCGCCTACCGGCCGGGCGCAGGATGCACGAGCCTGCCGGATGGCGGCGGAACGAGCCTGCCGCCGATCACGACCGCGGCGGCTGTGGCGGCGCCGGCTTCCGAAGCGCCTTGGCCGGAAGGCGAGGGAGCCGCGATCGATCCCGCCCTGCAGAGACTTATCGAAGATGCCGATCTCGCCGGTCCGGGCGCGCGGGCGATTGCCGTCATTCGCGATGGCCGCCTGGTCGCCGAGAGCTATGGTCGGGGCTTTGACCGCTCGACGCCGTTGCTCGGCTGGTCGATGACGAAATCGGTCACGGCGGCGCTGATCGGACTGCGTGTGGCCGAGGGCCGAATGGAAGTGGCGCGTGCCGGGCTCCTGCCGGAGTGGGCGAGCGACGAACGGGCCAGCATCACGCTTGCCGATCTGATGGGCATGCAGAGCGGTCTCGAATTCAACGAGAACTATGGCGACGTCACCGACGTGACGCGCATGCTCTATCTTGAGAAGGACATGGCGGGTTATGCGGCCACCAA
The DNA here is from genome assembly GCF_058792075.1 of Ensifer sp. EB106-03-01-XG145. Classification (NCBI taxonomy): domain Bacteria; kingdom Pseudomonadati; phylum Pseudomonadota; class Alphaproteobacteria; order Hyphomicrobiales; family Rhizobiaceae; genus Ensifer; species Ensifer sp. EB106-03-01-XG145. Next base: position 9,239 of record NZ_JBYTEC010000012.1, read on the forward strand.
GCCGCTGACGTCCGATCCCGGCGCGACGTTCAGCTATTCCAGCGGCACGAGCACGTTGCTGTCGCGCATCTGGATGCGGACCTTCGAGGATCCGGCGGCGGCACTTGCCTTCCCGCATGACGCCCTGTTTGCGCCCTTGGGCATGAGCAGCGCCGTGCTCGAAACCGATGCGAGCGGCACCTTCGTCGGCTCGTCCTATATGTATGCCACCGCGCAGGACTGGGCGCGCTTCGCGCAGTTCCTGCTGCAGGATGGCGTCTGGAAGGGGAGGGCGATGCTGCCGAAGGACTACGTCGCCTTCATGCGCGCACCGGCCAAGGCTTCAGGCGGCAAATACGGCCAGGGCCAGGTGTGGCTGGAAGAAAACGGCGTGCGCGCCGGTTCCGGCAGTTTCCCGGCGGACGCCTTCTGGATGCTCGGCCATGACGGCCAGGCGATCATGCTGGTGCCTTCGCTGAAGCTCGCGGTGGTCCGGCTGGGGCTCACGCCTTCGAGGCTCGGCTACGACGTACAGAAGCTCAATGCCAAAATAATAGAGGCGCTCGATTGAGCGCCTCATAAAACGGTTCGAATATCAGTAAGCGGGCTTCGCTCACTTCATGCCGAGTTCTTCGAGCAGGCCCTTGCGCTTGGCGTGGTAGTAGTAGCCGCTGGCATAGAGCTTGACCGCGCCGTCGTGCTTGTTGTCGGCCACCATCCAGGCGCCGTGCAGATACTTCGTCGCGTATTTGAGGTTGGTTTCGGCGTCGAACAGGCCTTCCGCCGGACCGTCATAGCCGAGGCCCTTGGCGGTGTTGTAGCGGATCTGCATCAGGCCGTAATTGCCCTTGCTGTAGGCGCGCGGATTGTAGTTGCTCTCGCGCTTGACGACGCGGTGAACCAGCTCGACCGGAATGTCGTTCAGATCGGCATAATACTTGATCAGCTTGTCGAGGTCGGGACGCGAGCTGGTCGGCGCCTTGGTGAGCTTCATCGAATCCGGAATGACGCTGGCAACGGCTGCGACCGTCGAGCCGATGACACCGGTCTTCGGACGCTCGGTCGGCACGATCATGCGGTTGGCGACCAGCGTTTCGAGACCGACGGGCTCGCCGGTGTCGAAGTCCGATTCCATCGCGGCGGCAACTGCGAGCGTCGAAACCGGAAGATCCTGGACGCGGGCCGTCTTGGTCGCGGCGGGCGAAGCGGCTGCTTCCGCCAGCTGCGTCGCGTCGCCCGACAGCGGGGTTCCGGCGGCGGCTATGGCAGCGGTCGCATTCGTTTGCGTTGTCGGAGCGACCATGGCAAGCGCCATGGAGTCGCCCGGCTTGGCGGCGGGGACCGCGACCATCGAGGGGGCGGCTTCGGCGCCTTGTGCCAGGTCAGCCGCGACCGGATAGGTGACCGCGATGCCCGATGCCTGGGCTGCCGTCTGTGCCATAAGCGCAGCGCTCGTTGCGGTGGCCACACCATCAGGCGTGGGCAGCGCGTAGGCCGTCATTTCAGTTCCGGGCTTTGCAAGGGGGGTGACCGTCTGCACGGCCGTCAGTTCTTCGAGCGACGTGTGCTCTACCGTTGAGCATCCCGAGACGATGGTCGCCGACAGTATAGCTGCCACGCCAAACGTCTGTTTGGTAAGGGAAATACGGTACTTCGCCATTCTGTCACTTTCGTGCTTCTGGGCCCCGTAGCCCCTGCAAATCAGCGGTTGCCAGCCGCCAAGAGTGAATCTCCATTAACCTATGAGGCTGGCGGCGGCAAGCACGGGCGACGATTTCACGCCGAGGCGCGCTTCATCGTTGCCGTCAGAAGCCCCGCGCCGATGAGCATGGAGCCGCCGGCGCGGTTGACGATGCGGCGAATATTAGGCCGCGAGATCGTGCTGCGCGCCGCGGTCGCAAGGGCCGCGTAGAGGCTGGCATTGACGATCGCGAGCGTCAGGAAAGTGAGCTCGAAAATCGCCATCTGGGTAAAGAGCGGCTGACCAAGGTCGAGGAACTGCGGCAGGAAGGCGACGAAGAAGACGATGCTCTTCGGATTGAGCGCGGTGACCGCATAGGTGTGAAAGAAGATACGCAGCGGGCGCTCGGTGGGGGTGGTTTCGACGTCGGCATCGCCGCCGGTTGCGACCGGCGTGCGCCAGAGTTTGATGCCGAGCCAGATGAGATAGGCCGCTCCCACCCATTTCAGCACGGTGAAGATCGCCGCCGAGGTCGCCAGCAGCGCACCGAGGCCGAGCATGGAGGCGGTCATCGCGGTGAAGTCGCCGAGCGCGACGCCGGCGACGGTGGCGCCTGCCGTCTTGCGGCCGTGGCCGAGCGCATAGGAAATGACGAGAAGAATGGTGGGGCCGGGAATGGCGAGCAGCACGGCAGAGGCTGCGGCAAAGGCAAACCAATGTTCAAAGGACATGAAAAAGCTCCGCGTTTAACTAGATCTCGGCAATGAATTGGCCGAGCCAGCCATGGAAACGCGGAGCCGTCAATCTTTTAAATCAGGCGTTGTCGGCGGGCGGCATACGCACCCGCCGGGGTTCGCATGGTCAGTGCTTCTGCGCCTGCCACTTTTGGCCGATGACGTCCATCACGTCGCCGAACCACTTGACCGAGGTGTCGAACTGCTTGCCGCCCTTGATGCGCGGGAACTCGATCGTGCGCAGCTTGCCGCCCTGGTCCTCGTCGTGACCGGTGACGCCGGAGACCTTGTTGAGCGCGCTTTCGACGGCGAGGTCGACCATGCTCTGGATCAGGCGCAGGTCGTCGCCGTTGGCCGGTGCGGAGCGGGCGTAGTAGCCGGACTTCTGCACCATCGCGCGCTCGGCGCCGAGCAGTGCTGCGAACTGCTTCGAGAACCAGTTGCCGACATTGATCGTGTCGATCTTCACGTGGCCGAAGGCATCGCGCTTGATCGTTTCGCCGGCCGCTTCCCGCTCAGTGACGATCGCGTCGAGGCATGCGCCTTCACTGACGAACAGCGTCACGAAGCCGGTGCGGTCCATGATCTTACGCAGGCGATCGGCTTCGCCCTGCAGATCGAACTTCATCTCCGGCAGGTAGAGACCGTCGATGTTCTTCATCTGGCGGTTCATCATGAAACCGTCGACGAACTCCTTGTCGTCGATCGTCTGGATATAGGAGCGGGCGGTGGCCGCGGTCAGCCAGCCGCAATGGCGGCCCATGACCTCATGGACGACGAGCGTGCGTGGTGCGGCGCTCTGCTCGTTGCTGACATTGTCAAAGAAGCGGGCACCGTATTCGGCGGCCGTCCAGGCGCCAAGCGTCTGGCGGATCGGCACGACGTCGTTGTCGACGGTCTTCGGCAGGCCGACCACGGTCAGGTTGTAGCCGTTGGCGCCGAGATAGGCGGCAAGGTCGGCCGCGGTCGTGTTGGTGTCGTCGCCACCGATCGTGTGGAGGATCGAGATGCCGTCATTGGCAAGCCGCTCTGCGGCGATGCGCAGCGGGTTCTCGCCATCCTTGACGAGGCCGCGCTTGACGCAGTCGGCCGCATTGGTGAGCTTGACGCGGCTGTTGCCGATCGGCGAGCCGCCATGGCGGTGCAGGAGATGCGCCTTCTCGCGCATGTCGCGGGTGATCTCGATGCGGTCGCCTAAGAGCACGCCCTGGTAGCCGGAGCGATAGGCGACCAGCTCATATTCGGGCGCGACGTCCGTGTAGCGCTCGATCAGCCCCCCAACGGCAGATGACAGACAGGGCGCGAGCCCGCCGGCCGTCAGCATTGCGACTTTTTTCTTGGCCATGTTTCCTCCTCGGGACTTTGGCATGCGATGGGTGGGGCCTCCATAACGCAAATCGGATGGAAATTAAATGACGGGTCTGTGGATGTTGTGTCGAGCTGCTGCCGCAAGGAGCCATTGAGCGCCGGAATGACGGGCAGGGCAGGTGCGCGCGGATTGTCGCAGGGCGCGCTGCCCGCGGGCGCGCAGGCTGGCTGTTGCGAACGGTGGAATTGCTGCCTTTTCGGGCGGCGATGACATCTCTTTTTTATTGAAAGGCTGTTCCCACGGGAACAGCTTTCCATCGGCTGACTGTCGCAAGTTCCAATCGATGGATTGACAATAGTGAGGGGCCATCACAAATTCGTCATCCTTGTGGTCCGGGCCGTCCACCGCTTGCGATTTGCCACCACATCGGTCCATGCTATAGAGTGGAGAGACAGGGAACCTCGCATGTCATTTTGGGACAGCCTCCTCAAGATCGTTATCGCCACCGGCAATGCGCTTGCCGGCGTGGTCGAGGCCGTGCGCACCCTGTTCGAGGGCGATCCGGAAACACGGCGCAAGGTGGCCTTCTCCGTCGCCATGATCGCGCTTTCGGCCAAGATGGCCAAGGCCGACGGCATCGTGACCGAGGCCGAGGTCGACGCCTTCCGCGACATCTTCCAGTTTCCGCCGGATCAGGCGCAGAACGTCGCGCGTCTCTATAACCTGGCGCGCCAGGACGTCGCCGGTTACGAGGCCTATGCGGAGAAGATGGCGTCGCTGTGTTCGTCCTGCGAAAAGAATTGCCCGATCCTCGAGGATATCGTCGACGGCCTGTTCCACATCGCCAAGTCGGATGGCGCAGTGCATGAGCGCGAGCTCGCCTTCCTGCTGCGCGTGGCAGACATCTTCGGCATGGACGAGGGACATTTCGAGCGCATCATGGCCCGTCATGTCCATGGTGACGGCCGCGACCCCTATCAGGTGCTCGGTGTTTCGCGTAAGGATGACTTCGCCGATATCCGCAGGCGCTACCGGGTACTCGTTTCGGAGAACCATCCGGACATGCTGGTTGCGCGCGGCGTACCGCACGAATTCCACGCGATCGCCAATGATCGCATGGCGGCACTGAATGCCGCCTATGAGGCGATCGAGAAAGAACGCCGAGCCGCATGACCTCCAAATACTGCGACTATCCGGGTGCACGCTTCATGCCGTCGCCCAATTTCGGCGACCGCGTCGACCAGCGCGCCCCGGATATGATCGTTCTGCATTATACCGGCATGCCGACGGGCGCTTCGGCGCTCGAATGGCTTTGCCGCGAGGAAAGCCAGGTCTCCAGCCATTACTTCGTCCACGAGGATGGGCGCGTCGATCAACTCGTGCCGGAGGCGCGCCGCGCCTGGCATGCCGGCAAGAGCTATTGGAAGGGCGAGACCGATATCAATTCCTGTTCGATCGGAATAGAGATCGCCAACCCGGGTCACCCGGGCGGTCTGCCGGACTTTCCGGAAAAACAGATCGCGGCAGTTGTGGAATTGTGTCGGGACTGCGGCGACCGCTGGTCGATCGCGCCCGAGAGAGTGCTCGCACACAGCGATATCGCCCCCATTCGCAAGGTCGATCCGGGAGAAAAATTTCCCTGGCACATTCTTCATCGCGAAGGGGTCGGGCACTGGGTGGAACCGGCCCCGATCGGCGGCGGACGCTTTTTCCAGCGCGGCGACCAGGGCCAGCCGGTGGAGGCCATCCAGTCGATGCTGTCGCTCTACGGTTATGGCATTGATGTAACTGGCGAATTCTGTGAAAAGACCGAGGGCTCGGTCGCGGCGTTCCAGCGGCACTTCCGACAACAAAGGGTCGATGGCATCGCTGACATCTCAACCCTCGATACGCTCCACCGGCTGCTTTCCAGCCTGCCGCAATTCATCGCCTGACGCGGAAGATTTTTTCGTCAAAACGGCACTTCTGCAGATATTCTTGGCATGTTTTTTTAGCTTTGCCACATGTTTACCATGATGCGGCATTCATTTCCGGCCCCATTGGAACTGCAGGGGTATCAGGGCGCAACGCTCACTTCCTGTGAATGAAACGATCGGGAAGTGAGGTTCGAAGCGGGGTGCGCTTCGGTCCATTCCCCAGGCCGGAGAATTCAAACTAAATGAGAATATCGTCTGTTGCTGCGGTGGCGGCATGCCTTGGCATGTTCTTCGCCGGGATGGGTACGTCGTATGCGGGGAATGTCGATAAGACCATCAAGACCTCATCCATCCAGTCCGTCACCCGGACCACAGGCTATCCCAAGCCGGATCTCGTCTCGAACGTCCAGTACACGGGTCTGATCAAGTCCTACGCCAAGCAATACGGCGTTCCGGTCGATCTGGCGCATGCGATCGTCAAGGTCGAAAGCAATTTCAATCCCAAGGCACGCGGCAGCGCCGGCGAAATCGGCCTGATGCAGATCAAGCCTGCTACCGCTCGCATGATGGGCTATTCCGGTTCCTCCAAGGGTCTCTACGATCCGGAAACCAACATCAAATTCGGCATGAAGTACCTCGCCATGGCGCATGAGCTGTCCGGCGGTACGACGTGCGGCACGGTTCTCAAGTACAATGCCGGCCACGGCGCCAAGCGCATGAACCCGGTTTCCAAGCGCTACTGCGGCAAGGTGCAGAACATCATCGACTGATCGATTGCATGACGAGCGCCGGCGCGTTCTTTCGCTTGGCGAAAGCGCCGCGCGTCTTATCAGACGCGCAAAGGTCGCTGTAGCACTTTGATTTTCTGCATGTTTTTGTCCGTTAACCGGCTACGATCAATGGAAACATGCAGTCAACGAAGAGCTTCATCCGCCAGCCATATCCGGCGATGGCGGATGCTCTAGCCGGACAGGTCTCGCGTTCCGGCGCACAGGGAAAAACCCTACAACCATCGTGTCATACAGGCGCAGGCATGCTATCTCCCTTGAGCAAAAGGGACGAGGACCGGCATGTCGGAAAGCTTTGATTTCATTGTCGTCGGCAAGGGCATGATGGGTGCTGCGGCCGCCCGCCACCTGGCGCTTTCGGGAGCCAAGGTCGCGCTGATCGGACCTGATGAGCCGACGGACTGGGCCAATCATACCGGCGTCTTTTCGAGCCACTACGACAATGCCCGCATCACCCGCACGATCGATGACGATCCAGTGTGGGCGCGGCTCGCCAGACGCTCGATCGAGCGTTACGGCGAAATCGAAGACGAAAGCGGCATCGGCTTCTACCACGAAGTCGGCTGCCTGATCGCCGGGCCGGCGCCCGGATCTTCCTACGACTATATCGAACAGGTCGAGAAAGCGCGCGACGCGCTTGGCGTCGAGGCGCCGCTCTACGATGGCGAGGCGCTGTCGCAGCGTTTTCCCTGGTTCCGTTTCCCCGATGGCACCGCTGGCGTTCACGAGAGGCGCGGGGCCGGCTACATCAACCCGCGGGCGCTGGTCGCGGCGCAGACGGTATGCGCCGAGAAGGCGGGAGCCCGGATCGTGCGCAGCGAGGTTGTGACCGTGGCGGAGGAGCGCGACCGTGTGGTTGTCGCGACCGTCGACGGAAAGCGTTTCGTGGCAGGCCGGGTGATCGTTGCCGCCGGCGGGTTCTCGATTTCCGCAGCACTCCTGCCGCGGCCGATCGATCTCACCGTTAAGGCGCGAACCGTATTCTTTGCCGAGGTGGCAAGCAGCGATCTGTCTGGTTTCGAGCGCATGCCGTCGCTGATCGGCGCGGCGCCGGAGCAGGAGAAAAGCTACTACCTGCTGCCACCGGTCGGCTATGCGGACGGCAAGCATCACATCAAGATCGGCGGCGATCCGACCGACAGGATCCTCGAGGGCGAAGCGGCGGTGCGGCAATGGTTCCGCGGGCCGGGCAGCGCGACAACGGCGGAGCATCTGCGCGGGCTGCTGGCCGAGGTGATGCCCGGCTTCCAGCCGGTCTCCACCCACTTTTCGCCCTGCGTCACCTCGTTCACCCGCCACGGGCTGCCCTATATCGGCTTTGCCGAGGGGAGCCGTATCGCCGTCGTCACCGGCGGCAACGGCCAGGCGGCGAAGAGCTCCGACGAGATCGGTCGGCTCGGCGCGGTCCTCGTGCTCAACGGCCGGATCGACGAGCCCGACTACGATGCGGATTTCTCCGTCGCGTTTCGCTAGATCGGGTGCGCCAGGACCGCCTTGCTCCGATCTGCCCTGTTGGCAGCTGAAAAACCCTGCCGTTTTTTCTGGCGCGCTGCGGCGGGCTGGTTTAAGGAGCGCGTGCCAGTTGGCCGGGCAGCCGCTCTCCGCAAGTGCCGAAAGGCCGCGGGGGGAGGAAAGTCCGGGCTCCACGGAAGTACGGTGCCGGATAACGTCCGGCGAGGGCGACCTCAGGGAAAGTGCCACAGAAAGCAAACCGCTCCGCTTGGCGGAGTAAGGGTGAAAGGGTGGGGTAAGAGCCCACCGCGGACATGGCGACATGGACGGCACGGCAAACCCCACCGGGAGCAAGACCGAATAGGGATGACGCGGGCGCGCAAGCGTCCAGCCTGTTTCCGGGCCAGTCATCCGGGTGGGTTGCAAGAGGCTGCGTGCAAGCGCAGTCCCAGATGAATGGCTGCCACGTTCCGTTGCCTTCGGGCTGCGGGGCCATACAGAACCCGGCTTACAGGCCAACTGGCGATTTCTCCTTTGTTTTGTCCGGCACAGAGCCGTCTCGAATTCTCTTTCGAAGCGGACCCGAGGGTCGGCGTCTGCCGGGGTAAGGCGTCGACGTTGCCGACGCCCGCAACATCAGGTCGGCCGACAGGCAAATCATGCGTTTCGGCTGCTTCGCGCCGGCTTGATCTGGCCCGCATTTTCCATGCGTGTCCGTTTGGAAATGAACCGGCCCGTCTCGGTGAGCTGTTTTTTCGCCCCGTGCCGGAGGCATAACTGCGCTCTTTCTCACATTCTGATTTTCCAACGATTTGAAGCCGTTCCGCTGTCGCATTCCCGGACGGTGGGGGTCTCTTCGTAACCCTTCGTTAAACTTAACAACCTATCAATATTTGATCAGCCCGACGGCTGTTTACGAGCCCATTCCCATTGACGCCCATATGGTCCCATGATATCCCATAATGGCACTGCGCAGGGGCTGCTTCGCGGCCCAACATCGCAAGAATCCAGTGCCTTCCGGCTTCGGAGGGTAGGCGGACATTCCGGTGTCCGGCAGGGGTGTCTTGTGTGTGCGGTTACGTGTTCTCGCGGGTCGATGATTGTGGCCCGTCAGTCTTGGGCGGCCGTTTCGCGTTATGAACCGCTTCTTGTCACATGCTGCCAATCGGATCGATGCGAAGGGGCGGGTTTCCGTTCCCTCGGCGTTTCGTTCCGTGCTGTCGGATGGGGGCGTCCGGGAGCTATACTGTTTTCAGGATTTCGTCTTCCCGGCGATCAGCGTCGGCGGGCCGGAGCTCCTGGATCGGTTCGAGAAGCAGATGGCGGCCGAGGATCCGTTTTCCTCGGAGGCCAACGAGATGTCGCTGCTCGTTCATGGGGGTGGCGTCTTCGTGAAGCTCGATCCGGAAGGCCGGTTGATGGTGACGGATTTCATCCGCGACTTCACCGGAATCTCGACCGACGTGATGTTCGTCGGGCGGGGCGATTATTTTCAGCTCTGGGAGCCGCAGGCCTTTGTCAAGGCGCAGGCGGTGGCCCGGGAAGGGCGCAAATCACGGGGGTTGCGTCCAGACTAGAATGGAGAGGCGGAATGGTGACGGAACAAGGCGGAGGTATTCCTGAAGCCGAAGGCGGACCGGTTCGTCACATTCCCGTCCTCCTGTCGGAGGTTCTCGCGGCGCTCGAGCCTGCGCCCGGCAAGGTCATCCTCGATGGCACCTTCGGTGCGGGCGGCTACAGCTCCGCAATCCTCAAGGCCGGCGCCGACGTCATCGCGCTCGACCGCGACCCGACGGCGATTGCCGCCGGCGAGAAGCAGGTCGCCGAGTGGGGCGGACGGCTGAAGCTTATTCATTCGCAGTTCTCCGAACTTGCCGCCTATGCGCCGGCCGAGGGGCTGGACGGCGTCGTGCTCGATATCGGCGTTTCCTCGATGCAGATCGATGAGGCAGAGCGCGGCTTCTCCTTCCAGAAGAAGGGGCCGCTCGACATGCGCATGTCGGCCTCGGGCGTTTCGGCCGCCGATGTCGTCAACCGTGCCAAGGTCTCCGATCTCATCCGCATCTTCGGTTTTCTCGGCGAAGAGAAGCAGGCGGGCCGCATTGCCCGCGCAATCGAGAAGCGCCGGGCCGAGCAGCCCTTCGAGACGACCCGCGACCTTGCGGGCCTGATCGAGGTGGTGACGCCGCGCAAGGCAAAAGACAAGATCCATCCGGCGACCCGCGTCTTCCAGGCGCTGCGCGTTTTCGTCAACGACGAACTCGGCGAGCTCGCTCAAGCGCTGTTTGCCGCCGAAAAGGCGCTGAAGCCAGGCGGCCGTCTTGTCGTTGTCACCTTCCATTCGCTCGAAGACCGCATCGTCAAGGCCTTCTTCCAGGATCGCTCCGGCAAGGCGAGCGGTTCGCGCCATCTGCCGATGGTTTCGGCGCGCGCGGCAACCTTCACGCCGGTTGGCAAGCCCATGGTGGCAGCCAGCGAGGAAGAAGCGTCCCTCAATCCGCGTGCCCGCTCTGCGAAGCTGCGCGCCGGCATCCGCACGCAAGCCGCGTCGCCGGGAAACGATCTATCCATTTTCAATCTGCCGGAACTGGCAAGCCTTGCACGGTTGGGGGGCTGACAAGACATGCTTCGAACGCTCGATATCGTTCTGATCGTCGTCATGACGGCCGCCGCGACGGTGACCTATACGATCAAGCATCGCGCCGAAAACAAGCTTGAGGAAGTCCGCAAGCTCGACGTGGCGATCAAGCTTGAAGAGGACACGATCGATCTGCTTCGCGCCGACTGGGCGCTCTTGACGCAGCCGAACCGGCTGGAGCGTCTGGTCGGTACCTTCGGTGCCGACCTGCAGCTTGCGCCGACGCCTTCCACACAGCTCGCCCAGCCGCAGGAACTGCCGATGCTGAAGGCGGATCTGCCGGTGCCGGAAGACAAGTCGGCGAAGGACGGTATCGCCTCGATCATCAACAAGACCGATAACATGGCAACTGGCTCGGTGGCGCGCTGATGTCGTTTCTCTCCCGCATCATGGTATTGAAGAGCAAGGCGCATTTCTCGGCAGGCGGCAACAACCGGCCGGCCGAAAGCGGCCTCAACGTCACTTTTCAAGGGACGCGCAAGAAGACCACCAATCAGGCGAAGAACCGCGTCGCCATCGTGATCGCGAGCTTCGGCATCGTCTATGCCGTCATCGGCGGGCGCCTGGTGCAATACGGCATGGCGCAGCCGGAAACGGTTTCCAGCATCGGCCGGGCCGACAACCTGATGGCCTCGCGTCCAGACATTCTCGACCGCAACGGCGAGATCCTCGCGACCGACATCCGCACCGTTTCGCTCTATGCCGAGCCGCACAAGATCGTCGATGCCGACGAGGCAGTCGAGCGCCTGTCGACGGTTCTGCCTGATATCAATGCGCGCGAAATCTACAACAAGCTGAAGTCGAAATCGCGCTTCCAGTGGCTGCGCCGCCAGTTGACCCCGAAGCAGCAGAGCGAGATCCTGGCGCTCGGCATTCCCGGCGTCGGCTTCCGTCCGGAAAAACGCCGCTTCTATCCCGGCGGCCACACCGCCGCGCATATTCTCGGCCACGTCAACATCGACAACCGCGGCGTTGCCGGCATGGAGCGCTACATCGACAGCCAGGGGCTCGCCGACCTTGCCGCGATCGGCATGACCAGCGACGCCAAGCTCGAGCCGGTGAAGCTCTCGATCGACGTGCGCGTGCAGAACATCGTGCGCGACGTTATCGACGCCGGTATGAAGAACTATCAGGCGCTGGCCGCCGGCGCCGTCGTGCTCGACGTCAACACCGGCGAAGTTCTGGCGATGGCGTCCGTTCCCGACTACGACCCGAACAAGCCGGCCGAAGGTGCGGAAGAGGGCTGGATGAACCGCATGTCGAACGGCACGTTCGAAATGGGCTCCACCTTCAAGACCTTCACCATCGCCATGGGGCTGGATTCCGGCAAGGTGACGCTCAACGACAGCTTCGACGCCTCGGCGCCGATCCGCATCGGCGGCTTCACCATCAAGGACTTCCACGGCAAGCGCCGCGTGCTGACCGTGCCTGAAATCTTCCAGTATTCGTCGAACATCGGCACGGCCAAGATCGCTGACCTCATCGGCATTCCCGGCCACAAGGAATTCCTGACCCGCATCGGTCTGCTTTCGAAGCTGCCGACCGAGCTGCCGGAGGTGAAAACCCCGACGCAGCCGCGCGAATGGAAGAAGATCAACTCGGTCACGATCTCCTTCGGCCACGGCGTCTCGACGACGCCGCTGCAGACGGCGGTTGCGGGTGCTGCACTCGTCAACGGCGGCAAGCTGATCGAGCCGACCTTCCTGCCGCGCACCGAGGAGCAGGCCAACGCAGTCGCCACGCCGGTGGTCAAGAAGAGCACTAGCGACGACATGCGCTTCCTCTTGCGCTGGAACGGCATTGCCGGCTCGGGCAAGCGTGCGCTGGTGCCGGGCTTCAACGTCGGTGGCAAGACCGGTACGGCCGACAAGGTGGTCAATGGCCGCTATGCCAGCGACCAGAACTTCAACGCCTTCCTCGCGGCCTTCCCGATCGACAACCCGAAATACATCGTGCTGACCTTCATCGACGCGCCGAAGACCGGCGAGGGCGGCGGGCGCACGGCAGGCTCGAACGCTGCTCCCATGGTTCGCGACATCATCAGCCGCTCCGCGCCGCTGCTCGGTGTCGAACCAAAGTTTGGAGAAGACGGTTCTGCCTTGCTTGTGTCTTATTAGACATGAAATGAGAAAGCGGACGATTCGCGATTCTTGCGGATCGAAATCGATGCGAGACGTGCGTTCATGAAGATCAAAGACCTGGCGGGATCGAACTTCCCGGAACTTTCGGCGCAACTGGGCGGCGCTGCCGCCGATATCGACGTTGCCGGACTGACGGCCGATAGTCGGCAGGTTCAGCCAGGGGATCTCTTCGTCGCAGTTACCGGCAGCAAGGCCAATGGCAGCACCTATATTGCCGACGCGCTGAAGCGCGGCGCGGTCGCCGTCGTCACCGAAGCGGGCTCGGACGCCGATGCCTCGTCGGCGCCGGTCCTGAAGCTCTCTGAACCGCGCGCTTTCCTGGCGCGCGCCGCTGCCGCCTTCTATGGCCGCCAGCCGGAAACCATGGTCGCCGTGACCGGCACCGCCGGCAAGACCTCGGTCGCCTCCTTCACCCGCCAGATCTGGGCGCATTCGGGCTTCGCGGCCGCGATGATCGGCACGACAGGTGTCGTCGCTCCCGGCCGCAACGATTACGGTTCGCTGACGACGCCCGACCCGGTGTCGCTGCACAAGCTCTTGGCCGAGCTTGCCGAAGCCGGCGTCACCCATGCGGCGATGGAAGCCTCCAGCCATGGCCTCGACCAGAGCCGCCTCGACGGCGTTCGCCTTTCGGCTGCCGCCTTCACCAATCTCGGCCGCGACCACATGGACTATCATCCGACGGTCGAGCACTACATGGCCTCCAAGATGCGGCTGTTCAATGCCCTGCTGCCGAAGGGTGCGCCGGCGGTGATCTTTGCCGACGACCAATGGTCGGAGCAGGCGATCGCGGCTGCCCGCAAGGCGAAGCTCGAAGTACGCACGGTCGGCCGCAAGGGCGACTACATTTCACTGAAGCGCGTCGAGCACTTCCGCCACAAGCAATCGGCCGAAGTGCATGTCGGCGACGACATCTTCGAAATCCACATTCCGCTCGCCGGCGATTTCCAGGTGGCGAACGCGCTGGTCGCGGCGGGTCTCGCCATGTCGACCGGCATCAGCCCCAAGGCCGCCTTCTCCGCGCTTGAAAAGCTGCAGGGCGCCTCCGGCCGCCTCGAACTGGTCGGCCAGACCAAGGACGGCGCGCTCGCCTATGTCGACTATGCCCACAAGCCGGATGCGCTGGAAAATGTGCTGGCCTCGGTGCGTCCGTTCACGACCGGCCGCGTCGTCGTGGTCTTCGGCTGCGGCGGCGACCGCGACAAGGGCAAGCGCCCGATCATGGGCGAGATCGCGACAAGGCTTGCCGATGTGACGATCGTGACCGACGACAATCCGCGTTCGGAGATCCCCGAGGTGATCCGCGCCGAAATCATGACTGCTGCCAAGGGCGCGATCGAGATCGGCGACCGCGCCCAGGCGATCCGCACGGCGGTCGGCATGCTGAAGACCGGCGACACGCTGATCGTTGCCGGGAAGGGACACGAGGAGGGTCAGACGATCGGCTCCGTGACGCTGCCCTTCTCGGATCATGCGGAGGTCCGCAAGGCATTGGGAGGCTTGTGATTTGAACTGGCTCTGGACAAGCAGCGATCTCCTGGCCGCGATGAACGGCCGGCCGGTTGGCAACCTGCCCGAGGGCATCTCGGGTATTTCGATCGATAGCCGTTCGATCGGCAAGGGCGAAGCTTTCTTCGCGATCAAGGGCGATCGCGTCGATGGCCACGACTATGCCGGCATTGCGCTCGCCAATGGCGCGGCGGTGCTGGTCGTCAGCGAAGGCAAGTTGCCGGCGCTCGGACGCCTCAACGCGCCGATGATCGTCGTCGACGACGTGCTCGAAGCGATGATCCGGCTGGGTTGCGCGGCGCGCGACCGCAGCGCCGCCAAGATCATCGCCGTCACCGGTTCGGTGGGCAAGACGACGACCAAGGAGATGCTGCGCCATGTGCTTAAGCCCCAGGGCCGCGTGCATGCTTCGGTCGCATCCTTCAACAATCACTGGGGCGTGCCGTTGACGCTCGCACGCATGCCCGAGGCAACCGACTTCGGCATCTTCGAGATCGGCATGAACCATCCGGGCGAGATCCGGCCGTTGACTGCCATGGTACGGCCGCACGTGGCCATGGTGACGAGCATCGCCGCCGCCCACCTCGGCAACTTCAAGAGCCTCGATGAGATCGCCGAGGCCAAGGCCGAGATCTTCGAAGGTGTCGTCAATGGCGGCCATGCGCTGATCATTCACGACAGCCCTCAATACAAGCTTCTGGAAAATGCCGCGGCTACGGCCGGCGTCAGCCACATCCATTCCTTCGGCGCCAATCCCAAGGCCGAATTCCGCCTGGTCGAATTCAGTGGCGGTCCGGAAGGCTCCATTCTTTGGGCCGGCATCGGTGGTCGGACGCTGGAAGTGGCGATCGGCGCGCCCGGACGGCACATTGCCGAGAACGCGGTGGCCGTTCTGGCAGCGGTGAAGCTTGCCGGCGGCGATCTCGACTATGCGGCTTCGGCCCTTGCGACCATGCAGGCGGAAACGGGCAGGGGGCGACGCCATACGCTAGTGATCGGCACCGGCACGCTGAAGGTGATCGACGAGAGCTACAATGCCAATCCGAGCTCGATGCGGGCGGCGATCGCGCTCCTGCGCGACAGCGAACCGCCGGTCGGCGGCCGCCGCATCGCCGTGCTCGGCGACATGCTGGAAATGGGCGAACACGCCGTCGAGGTGCATGCCGCACTCGCCCGTCCGCTCGTCGAAGCCGGTATCACCGATGTCTGGCTTGCCGGACCTTTGATGGCGCATCTGCGTGATGCGCTGCCGCCCGAGGTCTCCGTGATCTATCGGGAGAGCGTCGAGGACCTGAAGACGTATGCGCTGGCCGCCGTCGCGCCCGGCGATGTCATCATGATCAAGTCGTCGAAGGGGACCGGCTGCGCCAAGATCGTGCAGGCGCTGATCGAGACCTATCCGGCAGCGGATACCGAGGGACCTGAAGCCGAGGAATAAGCCGGCGACACCACCCATGATGGGCGCGGTGGATACAGCCTGGGGTTAGGTGGGCGCGCCCGAACACTTCGCATGCTGCTGCATACCTCCTTAAATCGGAATCGATTTAGGGGAAAAATTATGCAGCGGATCAAATTGTTACAGCGACCTTTGCGCGTCTAGTTAGACGCGCGGCGCTGTAATGCGTATCGTTTTTCAGATGATTCTGTTGGACGACGTCTATTGCTAAACCTTTGGGGAAAGGTCCCTTATGCTCATTTGGCTCGTGGAACTGGCGGACCACTTTCAGTTTTTCAATCTTTTTCGCTACATCACCTTCCGCACCGGCGCGGCGCTCTTCACCTCGGCCATGATCGTCTTCCTGTTCGGCCCTGCGATGATCGCTTCGCTGCGCATCCGCCAGGGCAAGGGCCAGCCGATCCGTGCCGACGGGCCGCAGACGCATTTCAAGAAGGCCGGCACGCCGACCATGGGCGGCCTGATGATTCTGGCCGGCATCGTCGTCTCGTCGCTGCTCTGGGCCGATCTTTCCAGCGTCTATGTGGTCTCGACCCTGCTCGTCACCCTCGGTTTCGGCGCCATCGGCTTCTATGACGACTACCTCAAGGTCACCAAGCAGTCGGACAAGGGCTTTTCCGGCAAGGCGCGCCTCGGCTTCGAATTCATCATCGCAGCGATTGCGGTGTTCTTCATGATGCAGGCTTCGCTTTCGAGCGGTACCGCCGGCTCGACCTTCGGCTCCTCGGTCACGTTCCCCTTCTTCAAGGACCTGGTGATCAATCTCGGCTATTTCTTCGTGCTGTTCGGTGGCTTCGTTATCGTCGGCGCCGGCAATGCCGTGAACCTGACCGACGGTCTCGACGGCCTTGCGATCGTGCCGGTCATGATCGCCGCCGCTGCCTTTGGCCTGATCGCCTATCTCGCCGGCAACGCGGTCTTTGCCAACTACCTGCAGATCCATTTCGTGCCTGGCACCGGCGAGCTTGCCGTCATCCTCGGCGCCGTCATCGGCGCCGGCCTCGGCTTCCTCTGGTTCAACGCGCCGCCGGCGGCAATCTTCATGGGCGATACCGGGTCGCTCGCACTTGGCGGCCTGATTGGCACCGTTGCCGTTGCCGTTAAGCACGAGATCGTCATGGTCATCATCGGCGGCCTCTTCGTGATGGAAACCCTGTCGGTCATCATCCAGGTGTTCTGGTTTAAGCGCACCGGCCGTCGTGTCTTCCTGATGGCGCCGATCCACCACCACTTCGAAAAGAAGGGCTGGACCGAAAGCCAGGTTGTGATCCGCTTCTGGATCATCGCCGTCATCCTGGCGATGGTCGGCCTCTCCACCCTCAAGCTGCGGTGAGCGGACGATGATCCCGGTCTCCACATTCAGCGGTAGGAAGGTCGCTCTTTTCGGGCTCGGCGGCTCGGGGCTCGCAACGGCGCAGGCGCTGGTGGCCGGCGGCGCGGACGTCACCGCCTGGGACGATAACCCGGACAGCGTCGCCAAGGCTTCCGCCGCGGGCGTGCTGACGGCGGACCTGCGCTCCGTCGAATGGGCCGCTTTTGCCGCCTTCGTGCTTTCGCCGGGCGTGCCGCTCACCCATCCGAAGCCGCACTGGACGGTCGATCTCGCCCATGCTTCGGGCGTCGAGATCATCGGCGACGTCGAGCTCTTCGTGCGCGAACGCCGCGCGCATGCGCCCGATTGCCCGTTCATCGCGATTACCGGCACCAACGGCAAGTCGACGACGACGGCGCTGATCGCGCATATCCTGAAGGAAAGCGGTCGCGACACTCAGCTCGGCGGCAATATCGGCACGGCGGTTCTGACCCTCGATCCGCCCAAGGCCGGCCGCTTCTACGTGGTCGAGTGCTCGTCCTACCAGATCGATCTGGCGCCGACTCTCAACCCGACCGCCGGCATCCTCCTGAACCTCACACCCGACCATCTCGATCGCCATGGCACGATGCAGCATTACGCCGACATCAAGGAGCGGCTGGTCGCCGGCAGCGGCACAGCCATCGTCGGCGTCGACGACAGCTTCTCGGCCCTGATCGCCGACCGCGTCGAACGCGCCGGCACGAAGACGGTGCGGATCTCGCGCCGCCATGTGCTTGCCAATGGTCTTTATGCCGAAGGCTCGCGCATCCTGAAGGCAGAAGGCGGCACGTCCAGCCTGTTCGTCGATCTCGATGGCATTCAGACGCTGCGCGGCGGCCACAACGCCCAGAACGCGGCAGCGGCCATTGCCGCCTGCCTCGCAGTTGGCGTCAGCGCGGTGGAGATCCGCGACGGGCTGAAGAGCTTCCCCGGTCTCAAGCACCGCATGCAGCCGGTTGGGCGCAAGGGCGCGGTCGTGTTCGTCAACGATAGCAAGGCGACCAATGCCGACGCGGCAGCGCCGGCGCTTTCGAGCTATGAGCGCATCTACTGGATTGCCGGCGGTCTACCGAAGGAAGGGGGCATCACGACGCTTGCGCCCTTCTTCCCGAAGATCGTCAAGGCCTATCTGATCGGCGAGGCGGCGCCTGCCTTTGCGGCGACGCTCGGCGAGGCGGTTCCTTACGAAATTTCGGGCACGCTGGAGCAGGCGGTGGCGCATGCGGCCGCAGAGGCAGGCAAGGACGAAGCCGGCCCTTCGGCGGTGATGTTATCCCCGGCTTGCGCAAGCTTCGACCAGTATAAGAACTTCGAGGTGCGCGGCGATGCGTTTGTCGGCCATGTGCGCGCGATCGATGGCGTGACGATGCTGATTTAGTCCGTCACCGTCAGGCTGGTGCTGAAGGCACCGGTCGAAACGGAAGCGGGTGCAGGTATTCGGACGTGGGGCGCAAGAGGCGCCGGAGAAGGGGACTGACAAGATGGTAAGCCGAGCCGAACGTGGCCCCGTGGCCGACTGGTTCTGGACGATCGACAGGTTCTTTCTGGCGACCTTCATCCTGTTGATGGGCGTCGGCTTCATGCTGTCCTTCGCCGCAAGCCCCTCCGTCGCCGAGCGCATCGGCCTCGACAGCTTCCACTTCGTCAAGCGTCACGCGCTCTTCCTCTTGCCGTCACTGGTGGTGATGGTCGGTATCTCGTTCCTCTCGCCGCGCCAGGTCAGGCGCGCTGCGATCCTGCTTCTCGGCGGCTCGCTCGCGATGATGGTGCTGGTGCTCTTCATCGGCGAGGAGGTGAAGGGCTCGATGCGCTGGCTTTCCATCGCCGGCATCTCGATCCAGCCCTCGGAATTCATGAAGCCGGCCTTTGTCGTCGTCTGCGCCTGGCTCTTCTCCGAACATGCGCGCCAACCGGAAATCCCCGGCAATCTCTTTGCCATCCTGCTCTTCGGCATCGTCGCAGCGCTTCTCGTCGCCCAGCCCGACCTTGGCCAGACGATCCTGACGACCGCGGTCTGGGGCGGCATGTTCTTCATGGCCGGCATGCCCTGGCTGTGGATCATCCTGCTCGGCGGTGCTGCGCTCGGCGGTTTCTTCGTCGCCTATACGATGCTGCCGCACGTGGCGGCCCGTATCGACAAGTTCCTGACCGGCGAGGGCGACACCTTCCAGATGGATACCGCACGCGAGGCGATCATTCGCGGCGACTGGTTCGGCCGGGGTCCTGGCGAAGGCATCGTCAAGCGCATCATCCCGGACAGCCATACCGACTTCGTCTTTTCCGTTGCGGCCGAGGAATTCGGCATCGTCTTTTGCATGGTCATCGTGCTGATCTTCGCCTTCCTGGTGATGCGCGGCCTCAACCATGCCTTCCGCGAACGTAACGACTTCAACCGGTTCGCCGTTGCCGGCCTGGTTCTCCAGATCGGCATCCAGTCGATGATCAACATCGGCGTGAACCTCGAACTGCTCCCGGCCAAGGGCATGACCCTGCCGCTGATCTCCTATGGTGGCTCGTCCATGGTGGCGATCTGCGTCACTGCCGGCTTCATCCTGGCTTTGACTCGTCACCGTCCGGAGAAGCGCGCCGTGGAGCGCAGCCTGTTTCGGTCCGGCATTGGTGTGCCGGCGGAGTAAAACATGACTAAAGGCATCATCCTGCTCGCCGCCGGCGGTACCGGCGGCCACCTGTTTCCGGCGGAGGCGCTGGCCCACGAACTGAAGGCCAATGGCTATTCGGTCCATCTCGTCACCGACAGCCGCGCAGAGCGTTATGCCGGCAAGTTCCCGGCCGACGAGGTGCATGTCGTGCCCTCGGCGACGATCGGCTCGAAGAACCCGATCAGTGTTGCGAAGTCGCTGTGGACGCTGTGGACCGGCATGCGTGCGGCGCGCAAGCTGATCGCGCGGCTGAAGCCCAAGGCTGTCGTCGGCTTCGGCGGCTATCCGACCGTTCCGCCGCTGCTTGCCGCCACCGGCATGGGCGTGCCGTCGATCATCCATGAGCAGAATGCCGTCATGGGCCGGGCCAACAAGGCACTGGCTTCGCGCGTCAAGGCGATCGCCGGCGGCTTCCTGCCGGAGGGTACGGGCGCCTTTGCCGCGAAGACCGTGACAACTGGCAATCCGGTGCGCCCGGCCGTGCTGGCCGCTGCCAATTCTCCCTATGCCGCTGCCAGCGGCGATGCGCCGTTCCACCTCGTCGTCTTCGGTGGCAGCCAGGGCGCGCAATATTTTTCCAAGGCGGTTCCCCAGGCGATCTGCCGGCTCGAGGACGACGTTCGCCAGCGGTTCAAGGTCACCCAGCAGGCGCGCCCGGAAGACAGGGACGGCGTGATCGCCACTTACGAGAAGCTTGGCGTACCGGCCGAGGTCTCGCCGTTCTTCACGGACATGGCCGAGCGCATCGCCGGTGCCCAACTCGTCATCTGCCGCTCCGGCGCCTCGACGGTTTCCGAGCTTGCGGTCATCGGTCGCCCGGCGATCCTGGTGCCCTATCCCTATGCGCTCGACCACGATCAGGCGGCCAATGCCGCAGCACTCGCCGCCAAGGGTGGCGCGCGGGTGATCGCTCAAGGTGAACTCACGGCCGACCGCCTTGCAGGCATCCTCAAGGATGCGATCGGCAACCCGCAATCGCTCGCCCAGATGGCGGCAAACGCCCGGGAAACCGGCAAGCCGGACGCAGCAAGCTTGCTTGCATCCCTCGTAGAGGCTATTGCCAGCGGTTTGACAGTCGAGAAATTCAGGGAAACACGCTCATGAAAATGCCGAAAACCATCGGGCTGGTCCATTTCATCGGTATCGGCGGCATCGGCATGAGCGGCATCGCCGAGGTCCTTCACAATCTCGGCCACCGCGTGCAGGGTTCCGACCAGGCCGACAGCGCCAATGTGCAGCGCTTGCGCGCCAAGGGCATCGAGGTCTTCGTCGGCCACAAGGCCGAAAATCTCGGCGACGCCGAAGTGATCGTCGTTTCGACCGCGATCAAGAAGGACAATCCGGAACTGATCGTCGCCCGCGAGAAATTCCTTCCCGTCGTGCGTCGCGCCGAAATGCTCGCCGAGCTCATGCGCTTCCGCAACGCGATCGCGATCGGCGGTACGCATGGCAAGACGACGACGACTTCCATGGTTGCGGCGCTGCTCGAAGCCGGCAATCTCGACCCGACGGTCATCAACGGCGGCATCATCAATGCCTATGGCACCAATGCCCGCATGGGCGAGGGCGAGTGGATGGTGGTGGAGGCCGACGAATCCGATGGCACTTTCCTGAAGCTGCCGGCCGATGTGGCCGTCGTCACCAATATCGACCCCGAACATCTCGACCACTACGGCAATTTCGACGCGGTGCGCGCCGCCTTCCGACAGTTCGTCGAGAACGTGCCGTTCTACGGTTTCGGCGTGCTCTGCCTCGATCATCCGGAAGTGCAGACCATGGTCGGCAATATCGAGGACCGCAAGGTCGTGACCTACGGCGAGAACCCGCAGGCCGACGTGCGTTTCCACAACATCCGCATGGAGAACGGCACCTCGATCTTCGACATCGAGATCCGCCGTCGCCGCACCGGTCAGGTGATCCCGATGAAGGATCTGCGCCTGCCGATGCCCGGGCGCCACAACGTATCGAACGCGACTGCGGCGATTGCGGTTGCGCAGCGCCTCGGCATCAGCCCGGAAGCGATCGCCAGGGGGCTTGCCTCTTTCAGCGGCGTCAAGCGCCGCTTCACGCTGACCGGCGAATGGAACGGCGTGCGCGTCTATGACGACTACGGCCACCATCCGGTCGAGATCAAGGCGGTCTTAAGGGCCGCGCGCGAGGCCTGCCAGGGCCGAATCATTGCCGTGCACCAGCCGCATCGCTACTCGCGCCTTTCGAGCCTGTTCCAGGAATTCTCCGCCTGCTTCAACGATGCCGACACGATCCTGATCGCGCCGGTCTATGCGGCCGGCGAAGAAGCGATACCGGGCGCGACGGCCGAGGAGCTGGTGGATCGCATCAAGGCCGGCGGCCATCGCGACGCCCGTTACGTCTCCGGTCCGGAAGCGATTGCCCCGGTTGTCAGCAAGATTGCACAGCCCGGCGATTTTGTGGTTCTCTTGGGGGCTGGCAGCATCACCTACTGGGCGGCTGCCCTGCCTAAGGAACTCGCGGATATTTCAGGAATTTGAGCATGAAACAGGTCAACGGTCAGAAACTACTGGAATCGCTCGGAAGCGGTGTCAGCGCTGTGCGCGGCCGCATCACGCCCGACGCGCCGATGGATCGCGTCACCTGGTTCCGCGCCGGCGGCCTTGCCGAGCTGATGTTCCAGCCGCACGACACGGATGATCTCGTCACCTTCCTGAAGCTGGTTCCGGCCGAAGTGCCGGTCATGGTGGTCGGTGTCGGCTCGAACCTGCTCGTGCGCGACGGCGGCATTCCCGGCGTTGTCATCCGCCTCTCGGCCAAGGGCTTCGGCGATCTCGAGCTCGTCGGCGAAAATCGCATCAAGGCCGGCGCCATCTGCCCGGACAAGAACATCGCGGCCATGGCGCTCGATCACGGCATCGGGGGATTCTACTTCTTCTACGGCATCCCCGGCTCGCTCGGCGGCGCACTGCGCATGAACGCCGGCGCCAACGGCACGGAGACCCGTGAGCGTGTCGTCGAAGTCCATGCCGTCGACCGCCAGGGCAACCAGCATGTGCTGTCGAATGCCGATATGGGCTATGCCTACCGCCACTCGTCGGCACCAAAGGATCTGATCTTCACCCACGCGGTCTTCGAAGGTTACGCCGAGGACAAGAACAAGATCCGCACCGACATGGATGCGGTGCGTCAACATCGCGAAACGGTCCAACCGATCCGCGAAAAGACCGGCGGTTCGACCTTCAAGAACCCGGAGGGCCACTCGGCCTGGAAATTGATCGACGAAGCGGGGTGCCGGGGGCTCATGGTCGGCAGCGCCCAGATGTCGCCGCTGCACTGCAATTTCATGATCAATACCGGCCAGGCGACCGGCTACGAGCTCGAATACCTTGGCGAAACCGTGCGCCAGCAGGTGCTCGAACATTCGGGCGTCCGGCTCGAATGGGAAATCAAGCGCATCGGCACCTTCATGCCGGGCTACGAGATCAAGGAATTCCTCGGCCGCGGCATCGCCTGAACGGTTGGGTTGCGAGAGATGAATGGGAAGGGCCGCGGCGGAAGCGCTGCGGCCCTTTTGCTTTCAGGCGAATGCGCGTTCCTCACTCTCCGTCATGCTCGGGCTTGACCCGAGCATTCATGCTCCGCCCAACATACGGGTGGCCCGGGCGTGGATCCTCGGGTCAAGCCCGAGATGACGGCAGGTGGGTGGGGCAACGGGAGAGGACATTCCTCCTCGGCCCCATCCCCAATCACAAAGAGCCGCAGCGTTGCCGCTGCGGCTCTTCTTGTTTGTGGTCAGCCGCGCGCTGCGCAGCCAAACAGATCTCAGGCCGAAACCTCGTCTTCCGTCGACAGCACGAGGCAAAGCAGCGTGATGGCGGCGGCTGCCAGCAGGTAGTAGCCGACGTAATCCAGGCTGTAGTTGGTGGCGAGCCAGGTGGCGATGTAGGGCGCCAGAGACGCGCCGAAGATGCCGGCGAGATTAAAGGTCATGGACGCGCCGGTGTAGCGCACCGAGGTCGGGAAGGGGGCGGCAAGGGCTGCGCCGATCGGGCCATAGGTCAGGCCCATGAGGCCGAGGCCGATGATCGAGAACAGGAAGGCGCCGCCAAGGCCGCCGGCAAGCAGCGGGGCCATGAACAGGCCGAAGACGCCGATGCCGATGGTGGTGACGATCAGGATCAGGCGGCGGCCGAACCGGTCCGAAAGGATGCCGGCGACCGGGATCATCAGGCCGAAGAAGACGACGCCGGTCATCTGTACGACGAGGAACTGCTCGCGCGAGTAGCCGAGCTTTGCCGTGCCCCAGGAGAGCGAGAACACCGTCATCAGATAGAACAGCACGAAGGTCGCCAGCGCCACGAAGGTGCCGAGCACCAGGCTGCGCTTGTGGAAGCGGAAGATCTCGGCGATCGGAACCTGCACGCGCTCGTGCTTGTCTACCGCCTTCTGGAACTCCGGCGTCTCGGTGATCTTCAGCCGGACATAGAGGCCGACGGCGACCAAGAGGATGCTGGCGATGAAGGGTACGCGCCAGCCCCAGGCGAGGAAGGCTTCGTCGCTCATGACTTCGCCGAGGATGAGGAAGGTGCCGGCCGACAGGATGAAGCCGATCGGGGCGCCGAGCTGCGGGAACATGGCGTACCAGCTGCGCTTGCCCTCGGGCGCGTTTTCAGTGGCGAGCAGAACCGCACCGCCCCATTCGCCGCCGAGGCCGAGGCCCTGGCCGAAGCGGCAAAGCGCCAGGAGCAGGGGCGCTGCGACGCCGATCGTCGCATAGGTCGGCAAAAGGCCGATCACGACGGTAGATATGCCCATGGTCATCAGTGCCGCCACGAGCGTCGCCTTGCGGCCGACCTTGTCGCCGAAATGGCCGAAGATGACGGCGCCGAAGGGGCGGGCGAAGAAGGCAATCGAGAAGGTCGCGAAGGACTGCAGCATTGCCGAGGTCGGGTCGGCGGTCGGGAAGAACAGGTGCGGAAAGACCAGCACTGCGGCGGTGGCGTAAACGTAGAAGTCGAAGAATTCGATGGTCGTGCCGACGAGGCTTGCGAACAGCACCCGGGCAGGGGAGTTCACTGCCGCGTGCTTCGACGCATTGTCCTTCGGCGACAGGGAGGTTGTCGCGTCTGTCATTATGATGGTTCCTGATATGGATTTCATACCGTCTTGGGAGGCGGTTGAGGGCTATTAACGCAAGTTTCGGCATGACGAAACCCTGAAACCGTAAGAAATGCGAACGATATCGGCGTCATGCGCAGCATTATTCCGCTGGTGCATGGCTCTCTGCGGCAGAGGTTGGGTCTGCCTGTTCCTTGGGCAATATATTGAGCTGCGCTTGGTCGATTTCACCTTTTGCGCGCGTTTGACACCGCCTCACAACCCATCTTGACCGGAATCAAATTGTGGCAAACTCTGGGCACTTGAAGCGATCGGCTTCGTTTTTCAGGAGCGAATGCATGTTCAAAAGGCTTTCTGCGGAATTTCTGGGTACATTCTTGCTCGTTTTCGGCGGTTGCGGCAGCGCGGTGCTGGCGGCTGCCTTTCCTGAGGTCGGCATCGGCCTGCTCGGCGTTTCTTTTGCTTTTGGTCTCACCGTACTCACCATGGCCTATGCGGTCGGCGGCATCTCCGGTGGACACTTCAATCCGGCCGTTTCGGTTGGGCTGATGGTCGCCGGCAAGTTTCCGTCCCACAAGCTCGTCGGCTACGTTGTCTCCCAGGTGCTGGGCGCGATCGCCGCTGCCGGCGTGCTCTATCTGATCGCCAGCGGCAAGGCCGGTTTCCAGCTCGGCGGTTTTGCCGCCAATGGCTATGGCGAACATTCGCCGGGCGGCTATTCGCTGACATCAGCGCTCGTCGCCGAGGTGATGCTGACCTTCTTCTTCCTGTTCATCATTCTCGGCTCCACCCATGGCCGCGTGCCGGCCGGCTTCGCGCCGATCGCCATCGGCCTGGCGCTCACCCTTATTCACCTGGTCTCGATCCCGGTGACGAACACTTCGGTCAACCCGGCCCGCTCGACGGGGCAGGCGCTCTTCGTCGGCGATTGGGCGCTGGCACAGCTATGGCTGTTCTGGGTGGCGCCGATCGTCGGCGCGGCAATCGCCGGCATCGTCTGGAAGATCGTCGGCGACGACGACTAATCCCTCATCGCATCGTCAGATTGGAGCCCGCCGCCTCGTTTGCGGCGGGTTTTTCATTTTTTTCGCTTGTTACGCATTCGATTCAGGATTGCTCCGCAACCCTTTGATCTCCCGCCAAAATGCCCTGTCGACTACGCGCGTGCACGCACGGCGCGTGTTTCGTTTCCCGACTAAGGTTAACGAAAGTAAACGGTTCGTTAACCATAATGCCGTTCTAGTGACCCAATGGCACCGGTGACTCGCGGGGACCGGAATCAGCCAGACGCAAGGAAACCTTGCGATAGTGGCGTATTGTTTGGGGGTTTGAATGAGCGGCAAGCATGTGGCTGTCCTGATGGGCGGATTTTCTTCGGAGCGACCGGTTAGCCTGTCGTCCGGGGCTGCCTGCGCGGATGCCCTTGAGGCTGCCGGCTACCGCGTCACCCGAATCGACGTCGATCGCAACGTTGCCGAGGTGCTCGCGGCACTCCGGCCGGACGTCGCCTTCAATGCTCTTCACGGTCCGTTCGGCGAGGACGGCACGATCCAGGGCATCCTCGAATATCTGGAAATTCCCTACACCCATTCCGGCGTACTCGCCTCGGCGCTCGCCATGGACAAGGCGCAGGCCAAGCACGTTGCGGCCGCCTCCGGCATTCCGGTTGCCGACGCGCAGGTGATGGATCGCCATGCCTTCGGTCCGAAGCACCCGATGAAGCCGCCCTATGTCGTCAAGCCGGTCCGCGAGGGCTCGAGCTTCGGCGTCGTCATCGTCAAGGAAGATCAGTCGCATCCGCCGCAGGTGGTGACCTCGAGCGAATGGCGCTACGGCGACCGAATCATGGTCGAGCGTTATGTCGCTGGCCGCGAATTGACCTGTGGCGTCATGGGCGACAAGGCCCTTGGCGTGACCGAAATCATCCCGCAGGGCCATGCCTTCTACGATTATGACTCCAAGTACGTAAAAGGTGGTTCTCGCCACGTCATTCCGGCACAGATTTCACCAAATATTTACCAAAAAATACAAACACTCGCTCTGAAGGCGCATCAGGCAATCGGTTGCCGGGGCGTCAGCCGATCCGACTTTCGTTTCGATGACAGTTCCTCCGGTGAGGGCGAGCTGATCTGGCTGGAAATCAACACCCAGCCCGGCATGACGCCAACCTCCCTGGTGCCCGAGATGGCCGCGCATGCCGGCTATAGTTTCGGTGAGTTTTTGAGTTGGATGGTGGAGGAAGCGTCGTGTTTGCGTTGAGGGGCAGAAGGGGCAAGAGGGTTCGTCACCTCGATGGCGCTGCAGCCGTCGATGTGGACGGCGGCCGTGTGCTGCCGCGTCCGCTCCGTCGTGTCGTGCGCTTCTTCGTCAGTCTTGGTGCTGGCCGCGTTCGCTTTCCGGCCCATACCGGCACGATCTCGGCGCTCGCCTTTTTTGCTGCGACGGGCTTCTACGGCATGTCGCTCGGCGGTCATACGCAGAACTTCGCGCAAGCTTCGACCACCGCCGCGGGATTTGCGATCGAAGACGTCAAGGTTTCCGGCAACGACCAGACCTCGGAGATCGACATCCTCCAGCAGCTCGGCCTGGACGGCACGACGTCGCTGGTGGCGCTCGATATCGCCGAGGCCCGCAAGCTGATCGCGGAAATGCCCTGGGTTCAGGGCGTGACGGTGCGCAAGGTCTATCCCGGCACGATCGAGGTCAACCTTACCGAGCGCAAGGCCTTTGGCATCTGGCAGCACGGCTCCGATCTTTCGCTGATCGAAAGAAGCGGCAGCGTGATTGCGCCGCTGCGCGACAACAAGTTTGCGGCGCTGCCGCTGTTCGTTGGCCGCGATGCCGAAACGGCGGCCGCCGATTTCTACGACGAGTTTTCCCGCTGGCCGGAGATCCGCTCGCGGGTGAGGGCCTTCGTTCGCGTCGCCGGTCGCCGTTGGGACCTGCGCCTCGATAACGGCATCATCGTCAAGTTGCCGGAGCACGACGTCGCCCAGGCGATGCAAGTGCTCTCCGACATGGAAAGCCAGCACCAGCTCCTGGAGCGCGACATCGCGGCCGTGGATCTGAGGCTGCAGGATCGAACCACAGTTCAGTTGACTCCGGGTGCAGTCACCCGGCGCGAAGTTGCCTTGAAGGCGAGGGACAAAATGCTGAAGGCGCAGGAGACCGAAAAGAAGAAAGAGGGGCGGATATGAGTTTGTTCGGTTCCTCCAGCTTTGGCTTGCCGCGCCTGAAGCCGCTTTCTTCGAAGCGGTCTCACGTTGTCTCGGTGCTGGATATCGGTTCGACCAAGGTGGTCTGCATGATCGGCCGGCTGACGCCGCGCGCCGAGAGCCAGATCCTGCCGAACCGCACCCACAACGTCGAAATCATCGGCATCGGCCATCAGAAGTCGCGGGGCGTCAAGAACGGCGTCGTCGCCGATCTCGATGCGGTCGAAAGCGTCGTGCGGCTCGCGGTCGACGCGGCCGAGCGTATGGCCGGGCTTACCATCGACAGCATGATCGTCAACGTTTCGGCCGGCCGGCTGCAGAGCGACGTCTACACCGCGACGATCGATCTCGGCGGCCAGGAAGTCGACGCCAACGATCTGCGCAAGGTTCTGTCGGCCGCCGGCCAGCAGTCGCTGCGCTCCGACCGCGCCATCCTGCACTCGCTGCCCACGGGCTTCTCGCTCGATGGTGAGCGCGGCATCCGTGATCCGCTCGCCATGTTCGGCGACGTTCTCGGCGTCGACATGCATGTGCTGACGGCCGAGCGTGCAGCGCTCAAGAATCTGGAACTCTGCGTCAACCGCGCTCACCTCTCGGTCGAGGGCATGGTGGCGACCCCCTATGCTAGCGGTCTTGCAGCGCTCGTCGACGACGAAGTCGAGCTCGGCTGTGCCGCGATCGACATGGGCGGCGGCACGACGACGATCTCGGTCTTTGCCGAAGGCAAGCTCGTTCATGCGGACGCTGTCAGCCTCGGCGGCCACCACGTGACGACGGACCTGGCGCGCGGTCTTTCGACCCGCATCGAAGACGCCGAGCGGCTGAAGGTCGTGCACGGTTCGGCACTGCCCAACAGCGCCGACGAACGCGACATCGTCTCGGTTCCGCCGATCGGCGAGGACGACCGCGATCAGCCGACGCATGTGCCGCGCGCGCTCGTCTCGCGCATCGTGCGCGCCCGCATCGAAGAGACGCTCGAATTGATCCGCGACCGCATCCAGCGCTCGGGCTTCAGCCCGATCGTCGGCAAGCGCATCGTTCTGACGGGCGGCGCAAGCCAGCTCACGGGCCTGCCGGAAGCGGCGCGCCGCATCCTCGCCCGCAATGTTCGCATCGGCCGTCCGCTCGGAGTTTCCGGGCTGCCCGCGGCTGCCAAGGGGCCGGCCTTCTCCACGGCGGTCGGCCTGATGATCTATCCGCAGGTCGCCGACCTCGAGACCCATGCCGCCCACGGCGGCATGTTCTCGGCGCTCGGCGCCGGCAACGGTCGCATCGCCCGCATGGGGCAGTGGCTGAAAGAGAGCTTTTGAGTGACGTTCGGCGCCGACAGGGACGGCGTCGGATGAAGGAAATGTTGGACTTTGAGAGATTTGGCCGGCTCGGCAAGGCGGCCAGAAAACAGAAGGAACGGGTACAATGACTATCAACTTGCAGAAGCCGGATATCACGGAGCTGAAGCCGCGCATCACCGTCTTTGGCGTGGGTGGTGGCGGTGGCAACGCCGTCAACAACATGATCACTGCAGGCCTCCAGGGCGTCGATTTCGTCGTCGCCAACACCGATGCCCAGGCACTGACCATGACCAAGGCCGAGCGCATCATCCAGATGGGCGTCGCCGTCACCGAAGGTCTCGGCGCCGGTTCGCAGCCGGAAGTCGGCCGCGCGGCCGCCGAAGAGTGCATCGATGAGATCATCGACCACCTGAACGGCACCCACATGTGCTTCGTCACCGCCGGCATGGGCGGCGGCACCGGCACGGGTGCAGCCCCGATCGTTGCCCAGGCCGCCCGCAACAAGGGCATCCTGACGGTCGGCGTCGTCACCAAGCCGTTCCATTTCGAAGGCGCGCGCCGCATGCGCCTCGCTGACCAGGGCATTGCCGAACTGCAGAAGTCGGTCGACACCCTGATCGTCATCCCGAACCAGAACCTCTTCCGCATCGCCAACGACCGCACCACCTTTGCGGACGCCTTCGCGATGGCCGACCAGGTTCTCTATTCGGGCGTTGCCTGCATCACAGACCTCATGGTCAAGGAAGGCCTCATCAACCTCGACTTCGCCGACGTCCGCTCGGTGATGCGTGAAATGGGCCGCGCCATGATGGGTACCGGCGAAGCTTCGGGCGAAGGCCGCGCACTGGCCGCTGCCGAAGCCGCGATCGCCAACCCGCTGCTCGACGAGACCTCGATGAAGGGCGCCCAGGGCCTCCTGATCTCGATCACCGGTGGCCGCGACCTGACGCTGTTCGAACTCGACGAAGCTGCAACCCGTATTCGCGAAGAAGTCGACCCGGATGCCAACATCATCCTCGGCGCGACGTTCGACGAAGAACTCGAAGGCCTGATCCGCGTCTCAGTCGTCGCCACCGGCATCGACCGCACGGCCGCGGAGGTAGCGGGTCGTTCCGCTGACTTTCGTCCGGTAGCAGCCAAGCCGGTCGTCCGTCCCTCGGCCGCCATTCCTGCCCAGCAGTCGCAGCCGGTCGCCCAGCACCAGCCGGCCCCGGTTCACCAGCCGGTGATGCTGCAGCCGGTCGCCCAGCCGGTGCAGCAGCCGGTCCAGCAGCAGCCGTCTGTCGATCACATCGCGGCTGCGATCCGCGAAGCCGAAATGGAGCGCGAGCTCGATATCGCGACCCGCACCGCCCAGGCACAGGTCCAGGCTTCGGCTCAGCCGGCGCATGACGAGAACTTCCGTCCCCAGAGCAAGCTTTTCGCCGGTGCAGCACCGGTAGAGGCCGCTCCGGTGATGCGCCAGCCGCAGCCGCAGATGCAGCCGGTTCAGGCCCAGCCTCAGCCGCAGCCGGTCATGCGCCAGGAGCCCGTTGCTCCGGTCATGCGCCAGCAGCCGGAACAGGTTCGTATGCCGAAG
The DNA here is from genome assembly GCF_058792075.1 of Ensifer sp. EB106-03-01-XG145. Classification (NCBI taxonomy): domain Bacteria; kingdom Pseudomonadati; phylum Pseudomonadota; class Alphaproteobacteria; order Hyphomicrobiales; family Rhizobiaceae; genus Ensifer; species Ensifer sp. EB106-03-01-XG145. Next base: position 40,033 of record NZ_JBYTEC010000012.1, read on the forward strand.
GTCGAAGACTTTCCGCCAGTTGTGAAGGCCGAGATGGACCGCCGCGCCCAGCCGGCAGCCCCGATCGCGGAAGAGCGTGGCCCGATGGGTCTCCTCAACCGCATCACCAGCTCGCTTGGCCTGCGTGAGCGCGAACAGACCCCAGCGGCCGCCGACATGACGGCTTCCGCACCGACCGCTGCTTCCCAGCAGCGCCGGCCGCTCTCGCCGGAAGCGAGCCTCTATGCGCCGCGTCGCGGCCAGCTTGACGATCACGGTCGCGTTTCGCAGCAGACGCGCCCGCAAGAAGATGATCAGCTCGAAATCCCGGCGTTCCTGCGCCGTCAGTCGAACTGATTGGAAGGCCCGTTCCTTCACCTTGCCGAATGCCCGGGCAACTGCCCGGGCATTTTTGCATTTTCTTCATCATTTCAGATGTTTGATTCGATGTTGCGGACCGTCGCAAATACGTAACAAAGCGAAACGAACAGTGATTTGGAATGGTGCCTCCAAACTCCTATTTTCAGACTCGGAATTGGGGACGCATGCGATTCGATCAAGCGCTGTCTGTTCGAAACGCAGAGGATCGGATTTTGCTCCGAGACTCTCGGGCGCCTTGTTTGTGCCCTGAAGTTCGCTGCGTCCGCCAGCAGGTTTTGGCCATCGGCCACAGGTATTGAAAGTGACGAGAATGGGAATCGAATTGCTCGGGTTTCAGACGACGATTGCAAGCCCGGTAACGCTGAAGGGAAATGGCGTTCACTCGGGTGCAGAAGTGTCGATCACCTTCCATCCGGCGGAAGCCGATGCGGGCATCGTGTTCCAGCGCGTTCTCGCCAATGGCCGGATCAGCGAATACAAGGCGGTTTCCTCGCAGGTCGGCAACACCGATCTCTGCACCGTTCTCGGCATGTCGCCGGCGACGTCGATTGCCACGATCGAACATGTGATGGCCGCGATCTATGCGCTCGGCCTCGACAACCTGACGGTCGAAGTTCACGGCGCCGAAATGCCGATCATGGACGGCAGCTCCGAACCCTTCATCGACGCGATCGAGCAGGTGGGCGTTCGCGCCCTTGCAGTCAAGCGTCGCTACATCCGCATCGTCAAGCCGGTGCGCATCGAATCGGGCGCGTCCTGGTCGGAGTTCACGCCCTATGACGGCATGCGCTTCGAGGTCGAGATCGACTTCGATTGCCCGCTGATCGGTCGCCAGTCCTGGAAGGGCGACATGACGCCGTCCGTCTTCAAGCGCGAACTGTCGCGCGCCCGCACCTTCGGCTTCATGCGTGATGTCGAGCGGCTCTGGGCTGCCGGCTTTGCGCTCGGCTCCTCGCTCGAAAACTCGGTCGTCATCTCCGACGACAACACCGTCATCAACGTCGAGGGCCTGCGCTACACGGACGAGTTCGTTCGTCACAAGACGCTCGATGCGGTCGGCGATCTCTCGCTCGCCGGCGCGCCGTTCATCGGCTGCTACCGTTCCTACCGCGGCGGTCACAAGATGAACGCCAACGCACTGAAGGCGCTTCTCAGCGATCCGACGGCCTACGAAGTCGTCGAAACGGCGACCCCGCGTCAGCGCACCCGCGCCCGCGACATGGTTGCAGTTGCAGTTCCGGGCTTTGCGCCCTGGTCCGCATAAACAAAAAAAGTCATCATCTCCTCCAGTCGCCGGCCGAAAGGCCGGCATTTTCATGATAGGGCCGCCACAAATTTGCATGAATCACCGATCATGACGTTGCGGTCTCAAGGTAACTTGCTCTAAAAGCGCATGTCTGGCGGGGTCCAAGCCCGCAGCGTGGAACGGGAATATCCGATGGTTCTTGCAGTTTCTGTTGATCTGAGAAAGTCAGCGCGCGTCGCCGCCGTGATCGTCGCGGCCATTGCCGGCAGCGCCCTGATTACCGCCTGCCAGAACGATCCCGATATCGACATCACCAAGTTGACGGCGGAGACGGATCCGCCGGAAGTGCTCTACAATCAGGGCCTTGCCAACCTCAACGCCGGCAAGACGACGGAAGCGTCGCGCAAGTTCGAAGCGCTCGACCGCCAGCATCCGTTCTCGGAATATGCCCGCAAGGCGCTGGTGATGAACGCCTTCGTTTCCTACCGAAACGGGCAGTACCAGGAGGCGATCAACGCCACCGGTCGTTACCTCAATCTCTATCCGCAGTCGGAAGACGCGGCCTATGCGCAGTACATCCAGGGGCTGGCCTATACCAAGCAGATCCCCGCGGTGACGCAGGACCAGAAGCCGGCGATGAGAGCGATCGAGGCCATGCAGGCCGTCGTCGATCGCTATCCGGACTCCGAATATGTCGACGACGCCAAGTCGAAGATCCGCTTTGCCCGCGACCAGCTCGCCGGCAAGGAAATGCAGGTCGGTCGCTACTATCTCGAGCGCAAGGAATATCTAGCGGCCGTATCGCGCTTCCGCGTCGTCATCGAGCAGTATCCGAACACCAACCAGGTGGAGGAAGCGCTGGCGCGCCTCACCGAGGCCTATTACGCGATGGGCGTGACCCAGGAGGCGCAGACCGCTGCTGCCGTTCTCGGCCACAACTATCCGGACAGCCAGTGGTACTCCGATTCCTTCAAGCTGCTGCAGTCTGGCGGCCTGGAGCCGCGTGAAAGCGGCAACTCCTGGATATCGCGCGCTGCCAAGAACCTCATCGGCGCCTGATCCTTATCAGCGCCCGTCAAGGAAGATACGAACCCGGATGCTCGCCCAGCTTTCGATCCGCGATATCGTCCTGATTGAACGGCTTGATCTGGCTTTCGACGCCGGGCTCTCGGTGCTGACCGGTGAAACCGGCGCCGGTAAGTCCATCCTGCTCGACAGCCTGTCGCTGGCCCTTGGCGGCCGTGGCGACGGCTCGCTGGTGCGCCATGGCTCCGACAAGGGGCAGGTGACAGCGGTCTTCGACGTGCCCGTCGGTCATTCGGCGCGGCTGATGCTGCACGAAAACGGCATCGACGATGATGGCGACCTGATCTTCCGCCGCGTGCAATCCGCTGACGGCCGCACCAAGGCCTATGTCAACGACCAGCCGATCAGCGTCCAGCTCATGCGCCAGCTCGGACAGACGCTCGTCGAGATCCACGGACAGCACGACGATCGCGCGCTTGTCGACATCGACGCGCACCGCACCTTGCTCGATGCCTTCGGCGGCACCTCCGACGAGGCGCAACATGTCGGCAATCTCTATCGCGCCTGGAAGGACGCCGAGCGCGGTCTGAAGAAGCATCGCGAACGCGTCGAAGCTGCCGCGCGCGAGGCGGATTTCCTGCGTTCTTCGGTCGAGGAACTGGAAAAGCTCAGCCCGCGCGACGGCGAAGAGGACGAGCTAGCCGAGAAGCGGGCGCGAATGATGAAGTCCGAGCGCATCGCCGGCGACATCAACGAAGCCTCCGAATTCTTGAATGGCAATGGTTCGCCGGTTCCGCTGATCGCCTCGCTTGTGCGCCGGCTCGAGCGCAAGAGCCATGAGGCGCCGGGTCTGCTGGAGGAAACCGTCGAGCTTCTCGACGGGGCGCTGAACCAGCTCTCGGACGCGCAGATGGCGGTCGAGCGGGCGCTGCGCAACACCGAGTTCGACCCGAAGGAGCTGGAGCGGGTGGAAGAACGGCTGTTTGCGCTTCGTGGTGCCAGCCGCAAATATTCCGTCCCGGTCGCCGAGCTTCCGGCGCTCGCCGTGCGCATGATCTCCGATCTTGCCGATCTCGATGCCGGCGAGGAAAGACTGAAGCAGCTCGAAGGCCAGGTCGGTGTTGCCAAGGCAGCCTTCGACGCGTCGGCGCGCTCGCTCTCGGAAAAGCGGCAGCGCACGGCGTCGGCACTCTCCGCCGCCGTCATGGACGAATTGCCAGCGCTGAAGCTCGAACGTGCACGCTTCATGGTGGAAGTTCAAAGCGATGCGACGCAGGCGACGGCCGACGGCATCGATCTCGTCGAATTTCATGTCCAGACCAACCCCGGCACGCGGCCGGGGCCGATCATGAAGGTCGCCTCGGGCGGCGAGCTCTCGCGCTTCCTGCTGGCGCTGAAGGTGGCGCTTGCCGATCGCGGCTCGGCGCCGACGCTCGTCTTCGACGAAATCGACACCGGCGTCGGTGGTGCCGTGGCAGACGCCATCGGCCAGCGGCTGAAGCGGCTTTCCGGCACCGTCCAGGTGCTTTCCGTTACCCACGCGCCGCAGGTGGCGGCGCGGGCCGCAACGCATCTGCTGATCTCCAAGGGTCCCTCCGCCGAGAAGGCCGAGACGATCGCGACCCGCGTCGCCCGCATGGACGACAAGGCGCGCACCGAGGAAATCGCCCGCATGCTCGCCGGCGCCTCGATCACGGAAGAGGCGAGGGCGGCAGCGGCGCGGTTGCTGGCGGGTAACGGCTAGCCACAGGCTCTTTTCTTTCGCGATGGTTGCTCTACAAAACGACTCCGAATCCGGAGTCGTCGCGCATGTCCAATGAATTGAAACCCGTCGAGAATCTCAACGAAACGGAAGCGGCCGCGGAGCTGGCCTTTCTCGCCGCCGAGCTTGCCCGTCACGATGCGCTCTATCACGGCCAGGACGCGCCGGAGATTTCTGATGCGGACTATGACGCGCTGAAACGGCGCAACGACGCGATCGAGGCGCAGTTTCCGGCGCTCATCCGCGAGGACAGCCCGTCGAGGAAGGTTGGGGCGGCACCCTCCGTCACCTTCCAGCCGGTCGTCCACGCCCGGCCGATGCTGTCGCTCGACAACACATTCTCAGATGAAGACGCCCGCGATTTCGTCGCATCGGTCTATCGCTTCCTCGGGCAGCTTCCGGACAATTCGATCGCCTTTACCGCGGAGCCGAAGATCGACGGTCTGTCGATGTCGCTGCGTTACGAGAACCGCCGGCTGGTAACGGCCGCGACGCGCGGCGACGGCACGACCGGCGAAAATGTCACCGCCAATATCCGCACCATCGGCATGATCCCGCAGACGTTGCCGGCGGGCGCGCCCGATGTGGTCGAGGTGCGCGGCGAAATCTACATGGCGAAATCCGATTTTGCCGCGCTCAACGCCGAAATGGCGGCGCAGGGCAAGCCGCTCTACGTCAACCCGCGCAACACCGCTTCCGGCTCTCTGCGGCAGCTCGACGCCAAGGTGACGGCCAGCCGCAAGCTGCGCTTCTTCGCCTATGCCTGGGGCGAGATCTCGGCGATACCGGCCGACACGCAAATGGGCATGGTCGAAGTGTTCAAGTCCTGGGGCTTCCCGGTCAACCCGCTGATGCAGCGGCTGACGTCCGCCGACGCGCTCTTGGAGCACTATCACCAGATCGAGCGCGAGCGGCCCGATCTCGACTACGATATCGACGGCGTCGTCTACAAGGTCGACCGGCTCGACCTGCAGGCCCGCCTCGGTTTCCGCTCGCGTTCGCCGCGCTGGGCGACGGCGCACAAGTTCCCGGCCGAGCAGGCCTTTACCCGGCTGACGGCGATCGACATCCAGGTGGGCCGCACCGGTGCGCTGACGCCGGTGGCGCGGCTGGAGCCGATCACCGTCGGCGGCGTCGTCGTCACCAATGCGACGCTGCACAACGAGGACTACATCAAGGGGCTCGGCAATTCAGGCGAGCCGATCCGCGAGGGCCGCGATATCCGCATCGGCGACATGGTGATCGTGCAGCGCGCCGGCGACGTCATCCCGCAGATCGTCGATGTCGTCATGGACGAACGCAAGGAGGGGAGCGAGCCCTATCGTTTCCCGACCACATGCCCCGTCTGCGGCAGCCACGCGGTGCGCGACATAAACGAAAAAACAGGCAAGATCGATGCGGTGCGCCGCTGCACCGGCGGTTTCGTCTGCCGCGCCCAGGCCGTCGAGCACCTCAAGCACTTTGTCTCGCGCAACGCCTACGACATCGAGGGGCTCGGTTCGAAGCAGATCGAGTTCTTCTTCGAAAGCGAAGACCCGACGCTCATGATCCGCACGGCGCCCGATATCTTCACGCTGGAGAAGCGGCAGGAGACGTCGCTGACCAAGCTCGAAAACATCGACGGCTTCGGCCGGGTCAGCGTGCGCAAGCTCTATGAGGCGATCAACACGCGCCGCTCGATCGCACTTCATCGCTTCATCTATGCGCTCGGCATCCGCCATGTGGGCGAGACGACGGCGAAGCTGCTTGCACGCTCCTATGGCAGCTACGAGCACTTTGGCACGGCGATGGGCGAAGCGTCGGCCTTTTCGGGCGACGCCTGGAACGAACTCAACAGCATCGACGGCATCGGCGAGGTTGTCGCCCGCGCCATCGTTGAGTTCTACAAGGAGCCGCGTAACCTCGAAGTGGTCACGCGTCTGCTGTCCGAGGTGACGCCGGAGGCGGCGGAAGCACCGGTTGCAAGCGACAGCCCGGTCGCCGGCAAGACGGTGGTCTTCACCGGTTCGCTCGAAAAGATGACGCGCGACGAGGCCAAGGCCAAGGCGGAAAGCCTCGGCGCCAAGGTGGCAGGCTCCGTGTCGAAGAAGACCGATATCGTCGTTGCGGGTCCGGGTGCCGGCTCCAAGCTCGACAAGGCCCGCGAACTCGGCGTCGAGACCATGGACGAGGACGAGTGGCTGGCGCTGATCGGCGGGTAGGGGCTTTCTTGGTGTTCGGGGGGAAAGCAGAGAGATGTCTGACTTCCTAGAGTTCGTTCTGGCCAAGGGGCCGGAAGGCCGCATCACACATGATGATGTGGTTCGGTGGGCAGGCGCTTTGGACAACTGGGAGTTCTACAACGCCGCTGCTGTCGAAATCGCAAGGAAATACCATCACGGCGCGCTGACCTATAGCTTCTGCGACGGCGTCATGAACGATCTCTGGCGCGCGGTGCAGGCGGGCTTCACAGCCGGCCGCAATGCGCTGCCTGAGCCTTTTTACGTCGTTTATGAAGCGTTCGATGCCGGGGAGTACCACCGGGCAGAAGACGGGAGCGATGACCCGATTGCCGACCTTACCGATCCGCTCATCGCGGAGTTGGTGGCGCGCCTCGGCCCCTAGCAGCAGGGTATGGTTGGCTATCGACACAAAGCAATCGGCCCGGGCTTGGGAAGGCTCGGGCCGATTGTCTTAACGTTCTCATGAATTGGGCCATCAGCCCTGCTGCTGCGCCGCTTCCTGGTCCATCCACATGAACTCCCAGACGTGGCCGTCGAGGTCCTGGAAGGAGATGCCGTACATGAAGCCGTAGTCGATCGCCGGCTTCCAGGGCTTGGCGCCGGCGGCAAGCGCCTTGGCGAGCATGTCGTCGACTTCGGCGCGGCTCCCGGCCGAAAGGGCGGTGATGACTTCGGTTCCCTTCCGGGCGTCGCTGATCTCGCCGGTGATGAAGTCACGGAACTTCGGCTCGGTCAAAAGCATGACGAAGATATTGTCCGAGATCACCGTGCAGGCGGCGGTGTCATCGGAGAACTGCTCGTTGAAGGTGAAGCCGAGGGCAGCGAAGAACGCGCGCGAGGCCTTCAGATCCTTGACCGGCAGGTTTACGAAAATCATGCGCATGAAATGCTCCTTGGGAATGGATTTTGTGTCTACGGACTAAGGACGAATGCCGATCGACGATTCCGACACCGGCTCAAACATTTTTTTAGCTGGAGAGATGTGGGGCGCAACCCCGGGTTTCAACAGCAATTGCGGGTCGTGCGGAGGAGCCGGTCTTGCCGCCATTACCCCCGATACCGCAGCGCCTCCACCAGCACAGCAAAGGCCGGTGAGGACTGGCGGCGGCTGGGGTAATAGAGGTGGTAGCCGGGGAACGGGTCGCACCAGTCTTCGAGCACGCGGATGAGGCGACCTTCGGCGATGTGGGTGAGGGCCGATTCCTCCGGGACGAAGGCAAGGCCGAAGCCGGCGAGGCAGGCGGTAAGCCGATGCGCCAGCCGGCTGAAGACGAGCTGTCCGTCGACGCGGACTTTTAGCTCGCGGCCGTCCTTTTCGAACTCCCAGGCATAGATGCCGCCGTAGGTCGGAAGCCTCAGGTTGATGCAGCGGTGCTGGGTCAGGTCCTGAGGGACGACGGGCTTCGGATGCTTTTCGAAATAGCTGGGCGCGCCGACGACCGCCATGCGCATGTCCGGCCCGATGCGCACGGCGATCATGTCCTTGGCGACCTGCTCGCCAAGCCGGACACCGGCGTCGTAGCGTTCGGCGACGATATCGGTGAGGCCGTAGTCGATGACGATCTCGACCTTGATATCGGGATAATCGGGCAGAAGCTTTTCGAGCTTCGGCCAGAGCACGGTCTCTGCCGCGTGCTCGGCAGTGGTGATGCGCACCGTGCCTGCGGGTTTGTCCCTCACGTCGCTCAAGGCGGTGAGCTCGGTTTCCAACTGCTCGAAGTGCGGGACGAGGGTGGCAAGCAGCCGCTCGCCGGCCTCGGTCGGGGAGACGCTGCGCGTGGTGCGGGTGAGCAGGCGCACGCCAAGCCGTGCTTCGAGCGCCCGCATGGTGTGGCTGAGCGCCGATTGCGAAACGCCGAGCTGGGCGGCGGCCCTTGTGAAGCTGCGCTCGCGCGCCACCGCCGCGAAGGCGATCAGGTCATTGATGTTCTCGCGCAGCATTCATGAATCTCTCTCATAGGTCCATGCCGTTTATACCATCTAATTGTTGGCGGCGGCCATCGCTAGATTGTGCACAGCAACAGAACGGGCGGCGGGTCGTCCGGTTCGCCAAGGAGAAGACCTCATGGAGATCAAGAGAAGCGGTTCGCAGCCTTCGGCCCGGGGGACAGAGGACTGGTTCAGCGGCACCGTGCGCATCGACCCGTTGTTTCCCGTGCGCGAGCCGGCGCGCACTGCCGGCAATGCCGTCACCTTCGAGCCCGGCGCCCGCACGGCCTGGCATACGCATCCGCTCGGCCAGGTCCTGATCGTCGTTTCCGGCTGCGGCCGGGTGCAGCGGGAGGGCGGGCCAATCGAGGAGATCCGGCCGGGCGATGTCGTCTGGTTCGAGCCCGGCGAGAAGCACTGGCACGGGGCGGCACCGACGACCGCCCTGACCCATATCGCCATCCAGGAGACGCTCGACGGCAAGGCGGTCGACTGGATGGAAAAGGTGACGGACGCGCAATACGGCGCTGCGCAGGCGGAGTAGGCACGACGATGGACGTCACGTTGATGAAACACCTTTCAGCCCGCAAGACGGCGGTGCTGGCGATCGTCATCGTCAGCTACCTGATGATCGTGCTCGATATCTCGATCGTGATCACCGGCCTGCCGCAGATCCGCGACGAGCTGCAGTTCAGCGACGCCGGGCTTTCCTGGGTGCACAGCGCCTATACGCTCGCCTTTGGCGGCTTCCTGCTGCTGGGCGCGCGGGCGGGTGACATTCTCGGCCGGCGGCGGCTGTTCATTGCCGGGCTTGCCATCTTCACAGCGGCCTCCGTCGTGATCGGGCTGGCACCGTCGCCGGAATGGCTGCTTGGCGCGCGCGCCGTGCAAGGCTTCGGCTCGGCGATCCTGGCGCCGGCGACGTTGGCGCTGATCCAGACGCATTTTTCCGAGGGACCTGAACGCACGCGGGCGGTCGCCTATTACAGTTCGGTCGCCGGCATCGGCGCGAGCTTCGGCATGGTGCTCGGCGGTCTGCTTGCCGGTTGGCTCAGCTGGCGGGTCGGCTTCTTCATCAACCTGCCGATCGGCATCGCCCTGATGCTCGCGGCGCACAAGTACGTCGGCGAAACGGAACGGCGCACGGGTGAATTCGACCTTGCGGGCGCCGTAAGCTCGACGCTCGGCATGACGGCGCTGGTCTATGGCATCGTCCGTTCGGCGGAGGAGGGGGCGTACGATCCGCTGACGCTCGCAGCGCTTGCCATGGGTCTTCTGCTTCTTGCGCTCTTCGTGGTCAACGAGCATCGCGCCCGGCAGCCGATCATGCCGCTCCGGCTCTTTGCCAACCGCGAGAGGGTCGGCGCCTATCTGGCGCGTGTCCTGTTCCTCGCCGCGATGATCGGGTTCTTTTTCTTCTTCACCCAGTATCTGCAAGGTGTTCGGCACTTCGACCCGCTTGCCTCCGGCCTTGCCTTCATTCCGGCAACATCAGTCAATTTCGTTGCGGCGATCTTGGTTCCAAGGCTTAGCCCACGTTTCGGCAACCGCCGCCTGCTTGCCTTTGGCCTGATCTCCGCGCTGATCGGCATGGTCTCTATCAGCCAGATCTCGGCCGACACGTCCTTTCTCTTCGGCATGGCGCCGCCCTTGATGCTGATCGGGCTTGGCCAGGGCTTCACTCTGAGCCCGCTGACGGTCGCCGGCATTGCCGGTATCGCTCCCGGTGACGCGGGGGCGGCGGGCGGTGTGGTCAATGTCGCCCACCAGCTCGGCAACTCGCTCGGTCTCAGCGTGCTGGTCGCTGTCGCAGCACTCGGTGCCGATGGGCTTGATGGCAGCGCTCTGCTTGCCCATCGGGTCGATAATGTTCTCATCGGTTGCACGGTCCTGCTGGCGCTGGCGCTTGCCGTCGTCGCGCTGATCGTGCGGCCGCACAATGCAAAGCGGGTGGAGCGTCCGGCGATCGGACGGTCCGTCGCCTGCCAGAATTGCCGCTCGGTTTCCCCAGACCTCGCGGCCTGATCAAGGAGCAAGACAATGCAGAAACGTAGGCTAGGAAAAAGCGATCTCGAAGTCTCGGCCATCGGCTTTGGCTGCATGGGCCTCAGCTACGGTTATGGCCCGGCAACGGAGCGCAGTGAGGCGATCAGGCTGATCCGCGCGGCGCATGAACGCGGCGTGACCTTCTTCGACAGCGCCGAAGCCTATACCGGTAACGAGGATCTGGTCGGCGAGGCGCTGGCCCCGTTCCGCGGTGAGGTGGTGATCGCCACCAAGTTCGGCTTCGTCAACGGCGATGTCAGCCAGGGCATGGACAGCCGGCCGCAGCGCATCCGCGAGGTCGCCGAGACGGCATTGAAGCGTTTACGGACCGACCGCATCGACCTCTTCTACCAGCACCGCGTCGATCCCAATGTGCCGATCGAGGACGTCGCAGGCACGGTGAAAAAGCTGATCGCGGAAGGCAAGGTCGGCCATTTCGGCCTGTCGGAGGCGGGCGCCGATTCGATCCGCCGGGCGCATGCGGTTCAGCCGGTGACGGCGCTGCAGAGCGAATATTCGCTCTGGTGGCGGGAGCCGGAAACCGAAATCCTGCCGCTCCTCGAAGAGCTCGGCATCGGCTTTGTGCCCTTCAGTCCGCTTGGCAAGGGATTTTTGACAGGCGCGATCAACCAGAACACGACCTTCGACCAAAGCGATTTTCGCACGATCGTGCCGCGATTTTCGCCGGAGGCGCGCAGAGCCAATCAGGCGCTGGTTGATCTCTTGGGCGTGATTGCCGAGGCCAAGGGTGTGACGAAAGCGCAGATCGCGCTTTCCTGGCTGCTAGCGCAAAAGCCATGGATCGCGCCCATTCCCGGCACGACAAAGCTGCATCGGCTCGAGGAAAACCTCGGCGCTGCCGATGTCATTCTGACGGCCGAAGAGCTTGGCGACATCCAGGCGGCGCTCTCCGCCGTCGAGGTGCAGGGCGCGCGCTATCCGCAGCATCTGCAGCAGCGCGTTGGGAAGTAGGCGAACTCGACAGATATCCTTCCATCAGGCGCGTACTCTAGAGCGCCGCGCGTCTTCTCAGACACGCAAAGGCCGCTGTAGCACTTTGATTTTCTGTATGTTTTTGTCCTTTCGTCGACCGCGGCTAAGGGAAACATGCAGTAGCCTGCGCGCCTGATAGGCTTTCCGTTGACTGCAGCTTCCGGCACGATCGGGGAATCGAATGGCGGGAGGAACGCATGCGCTTGAACCAGGTGACTGTCACCATGCCGGACCTCGATGCCGGCTGGGATTTCTATCGCCGCCTCGGGCTCACGCCTATCGTCGACGCCCGGCCGCATTATGTTCGGTTTCTCTGCCCGGTTGGGGAGGCAACCTTTTCCCTGCACGAGGGAAACGCGACCGGCGGTGGCACGACCGTCTATTTCGAATGCGACGATCTGGATGTGACCGTCAACCGGCTGACCGAGGCCGGCATCGTCTTTGCGCATGCGCCCGTGGGCAAGAGCTGGTTGTGGCGAGAAGCCGAGCTATTCGATCCCGGCGGCAACCGCATCGTGCTCTATTTCGCAGGCGCGAACCGGATCGATCCGCCCTGGCGGCTGCCGCAAGACGCAGCGGTCAGGTGACGGCGCCCTCAAGAACAGCGCTGCGAGCGTTGCCGCTCAGCTCAGCGTGCACACACCATTGGCGCCGCCTTTGCCGGTGTAGGAGACGCTGGGTGAGCTGTCGGGATTGATGCCCAAGGAGATGGTGACGCCGGCACCGTGCGCCTCGTAATAGTTCTCGTTGAACACCTTGAGCTTGGCTTCCTTGCCGTTGATATAGACCCGGCCACCCTCATCGGCGTGGACCTCGATCTTGCCGGGGCAGGTGGCGTTGACGAGGGATCTTCGCTTCCGCCCCACCGGCGAAGGCCAGCGTCGGGAGAGCAATACCAAGAATGCGCAAGCCGGCTTTCATGTCGCTCTCCAGCGTGGGTTGCAGTGGCGTCGATGGCCAACCGGACGGGCTGCCGATGGAAGTCAAGCGCGGCCGAGCGTCATCAACCTGTCATCAATCCGATTGTTTTTTTGCGCTGCACAAGATAGAGGATTGCAGCCGAATTTTGTGCAAATGCCTTTTCGCGGAGCAGGGTCGTCGCCAGTCCCGAAGGCAGCGCACCAGCACCCTTAAGGGCAGGGCGCCGGCGCGGATTGGAGGGTCCGGACATGAAGACTTTCACCACGATTGCCGAACTGCGTGCAGCAATTGCCGAACATCGCCGGGCAGGCAAATCGGTCGGTTTCGTGCCGACCATGGGCTACCTGCATGTCGGCCACATGGAGCTGATGCGGCGTGCCCGCGAAGAAAACGACATCGTCGTCGCCAGCATCTTCGTCAATCCGCTGCAGTTTGGCGCCAACGAAGATCTCTCGAAATATCCGCGCGATCTCGCACGCGACCAAGCGATGCTGGAAGAGGGTAAGGTCGACTATCTCTTTGCGCCCGGTGTCTCCGATATGTATCCGCGGCCGATGGAAACGGTCGTCGACGTGCCGACGCTTGGCAGCGAGCTTGAAGGATCGGTCCGCCCCGGCCACTTCGCCGGCGTCGCCACCGTCGTCACCAAGCTCTTCAACATCGTCCAGCCGGACCGCGCCTATTTCGGCGAGAAGGATTTCCAGCAGTTGCAGATCATCCGCCGCATGGTCGATGACCTCGCCCAGCCGGTGACGGTCATCGGCGTGCCGACCGTGCGCGAGGCCGACGGGCTCGCCTGTTCGTCGCGCAATGTCTATCTGACGGCAGAGGAGCGCCGCGCTGCGGCGATCGTGCCGAAGGCGCTGGACGAGGCGCAGCGCCTGGTGGCGTCGGGCGTCAGCGACGTGGCGGCGCTCGAAAATGCCGTCACCGAATTTCTGTCGAGCGAGCCGCTGGCCAGGCCAGAGGTCGTGGCGGTGCGGGATCCGGAGACGCTGGAGACGATCGAAACGATCGGCGACAAGCCGGTGCTGCTTTTGCTCTTCGTTCGCTTCGGCACGACGAAGCTGCTCGACAACCGCGTGATCGCCCTGAAATCCGCGTCATTTGCAAAGGTTGCCTGACATGAGCGTCCAGACCGCCAAGCGCCGGCTCAGCCCCGCCAACATCGAAGCGCTGAAAGGCGAGCGTCCGATCGTCAGCCTCACGGCCTATACGACGCCGATCGCAAGGCTGCTCGATCCGCATGTCGATTTCCTGCTTGTTGGCGATTCCGTCGGCATGGTGCTTTATGGTCTGGACACGACGGTCGGCGTGACGCTCGAGATGATGATCGCCCATGGCCAGGCGGTCATGCGCGGCTCGGAGCGCGCCTGCGTCGTCATCGACATGCCCTTCGGCTCCTATCAGGAATCGAAGGAGCAGGCGTTCCGCAGTGCGGCGCGCATCCTGAAGGAAACCGGCTGCAGCGCGGTGAAGCTCGAAGGCGGCGCCGAGATGGCCGAGACGGTCGAGTTCCTCGTCAGCCGCGGTATTCCGGTGCTCGGCCATGTCGGGTTGATGCCGCAGCTCGTCAACACGACGGGCGGCTATCGCTCGGTCGGCCGCAACGACAAGGAAGTGGCGAAGATCCACCGCGATGCCAAGGCGATCGACGATGCCGGAGCCTTTGGCATCGTGATCGAGGGCACGGTCGAGCCGGTTGCGCGCGACATCACCGCGGAACTGCGCTCGCCGACCATCGGCATCGGCGCATCGCCCGCCTGCGACGGGCAGATCCTCGTTTCCGACGACATGCTCGGCCTCTTCAATGATTTCAAGCCGCGCTTCGTCAAACACTTCGCCGAGCTCGCGCCGGCGATCTCTAGGGCTGCCGAGGATTACGCGGCCGAGGTGAAGGCGCGCACCTTCCCGGGCATCGAGCACACGTTCCAGGTCAAGAAGTAGGACGCCCGTCCGGCACGGGCCCGTGAAACTGATAGACAAGATGCACCGGTTTTCCCGATCGGTGCGCCTTTTGTTCAAGCCTCGTTCGCCAAGGCATCATAAAATTCAATCAATGTATCAGCGCATTTGAATTGTTGCCGGGGGCGCAAGCGCCTATCAGTCCGGCACCGGCCGCATGGCGCTTTCATCGCCTTGGCCGGCGGAGGTTTCCATGACAAAAGACGAATTCTGGGAAGGCGTGCGTGGCGGCTTTCCCATCATGCTGGCGGCGTCGCCCTTCGGCGCACTGTTCGGGGCGCTTGCGGTCGACAACGGCTTTACCATTGCCGATGCGGTGTTCATGAGCGCGACCGTTTATGCCGGCGCCAGCCAGATGGTCGGCATCGAGCTTTTCGGCAATCACGTCCAGCCCTGGTTGGTCGTGCTCTCGGTCTTTGCGGTCAACTTCCGCCACGTGCTCTATTCGGCCTCGATCGCCAAATATGTCCGGCACTTCACCTTCGGGCAGAAATTCCTGGCCTTCTTCCTGCTGGTCGATCCGCAATATGCCGAGACGGAGAAGCGCGGCGAGCGCGGCCTGCCGATCAGCTTTTCCTGGTATCTCGGCTTCGGCCTGGTGATCTACATTCCCTGGATCATCAACACGCTGGTCGGGGCGATCTTCGGGCAGATGATCGGTGATCCCAAGGCGATCGGCCTCGATGTGCTACTGCCGGTCTACTTCATGGGGCTGGTCATGGGCTTCCGTAAGCGCGACCGGTTCCTGCCGATCGTCACCGTCTCGGCGCTTGCCTCGGTTGCGGGCATGCATTTCGTCGGCTCGCCCTGGCATGTGAGCATCGGGGCGCTCGCCGGCATCGTGCTTGCCGCCTGCCTGCCGCCGAGCGGGACGGCTGCCGCACCGACCGGCGTCGAGAAGGAGGCATGATCATGGACCCGCAACACCTCAACCTCATCTACCTGATCATTGCGGCTGCGGTCGCGACCTTCCTGACACGTGTCGGCGGCTACATCCTCATCACCCAGATGAAGCAGATCCCACCGCGGCTGGAAGCGGCGCTCAACGCCGTGCCGGCCGCCGTCCTGACGACGCTGGTGGCGCCAGCCTTCGTCTATGGCGGACTCGACGTGACGATCGCCATGTTCATCGCCTTCGCCATCGCGCTCGGCCTCAACCTGTCGACCCTGCGCATGCTGGTAATCGGCTGGGTGGTGGTGATGCTGATCCGGCATGTGGTGATGTAGGGCGCCCGTCCGCGGCGCCCGTTTGGCTGCGCATGCATCCTGGATTATGATCCTTCCACTGCCGGAGAGGCACGACAAAGCCGCACGCGCCATCTGCGCTGCCTCTGCAAGGCGCGGCCTCCCGGCGGTGGAGGAGCGACCATGTTAACCAGGATCTCGATTGCCCTTTTGCTGGCGCTCGCGCCGGCAACCGCCTTTGCCAATCAATGCCCGACCATGATGGCTGCGATCGATGCGGCGATGCCGACTGCGAACCTATCCGAGGCCGACATGGCCAAGGTCAAAGAGTTGCGTGCCAAGGGCGAGGAACAACACAAGGCCGGTGATCACCCTGCCTCGGAGGCGACGCTCGGCGAAGCGAAGAAGCTGTTGGGAATCTAAGTGCAGAGGCCGGGTTCTCCGGCCCATTGCCGCCCCTTGAGCCTCGTAGCAAAGAAGCGGCTGCGGGCGCGCAATGCCTGTTGCCCGGGCTCCCATTCAGGAGCCCAGGCGGAACGCCTGACTCAGCGTGAAAGCGCTTCCGTCGCGGCCTTCAGCCAGTCGCGGGTGTCGTCGCTGGTCAGCAGCGGCATCAGCTTTTCCCGCGTCTCGGCGTGATAGGCGTTCAGCCAATCCAGTTCCTCGTCGGTGAGCAGCGCCGGCAGCACGAGGCGGCGGTCGATCGGGCAGTAGGTGATGGTGTCGAAGCCGAGCATCGGCAGGTCGCCGCCTTCCACCATGGTCGCCGGCTGCACCACAATCAGATTTTCGATGCGGATGCCGAAGGCGCCGGGGCGGTAGTAACCGGGCTCGTTGGAAAGGATCATGCCGGGCAGCAGCTCCTGGGTGGAAAGCCGGGCGATGCGCTGCGGACCTTCATGCACCGAGAGATAGGAGCCGACGCCGTGGCCGGTGCCGTGGGCGTAATCGGCGCCCGCCTTCCAGAGCGCGATGCGGGCCAAGGGGTCGAGATCGACGCCGCGCGACCCCTTGGGGAAACGGGCTATGCTGATCGCGATCATGCCCTTCAGCACCAGGGTGAAGAAGCGCTTCTGCTCTTCGGGAACCGCACCGATCGCCACCGTGCGGGTGATGTCGGTGGTGCCGTTGATGTATTGCGCGCCGGAATCGATCAGGAACATGGTGCCCGCTTCGATCGGCTGGTCGGTGGCGGTGGTGACGCGGTAGTGCATGATCGCCGCATGCGCGCCGGCGCCGGAGATCGTGTCGAAGGAGATGTCCTTGAGCGGGTTCTGCATGCGCTCGCCGACGGTGGCGCGGGCCGCTTCCAGCTGGTTGGTGGCGGCGATCTCGGTGACGGTTCCCGGCTGCTGGCTGTCGAGCCATGCCAGGAACTCGACCATGGCGGCGCCGTCCTGCAGGTGGGCGCGGGTCGACCCGTCGATCTCGGCCTTGTTCTTCTGGGCACGTGGCAGGCGGGCGGGATCGACCGCTTCGACCACCTTGCCGCCCTTGGAGCGGATCAGCTCGGAAATGGCGAAGGAGGCGAGGTCCGGGTCGATCATGACAGCGGCGCCGGCAGCACCGAGCGCTGCCAGGCTATCGTCGAAAGTCGAGGGCGCGACAATGTCGGCGATCTGGGTGAGGTAGGCTTCCTGCTCGATGCCAGTCTTGCGCTTGTCGAGGAAGAGCTCGGCGCGGCCGTCGGCGTGGATGATGGCGCGGGCCAGCGGATGCGGCGTATGCGGCACGTCGCTGCCGCGGATGTTGAAGGTCCAGGCGACGGAGGAGGGGTCCGTCAAGACCACGGCGCTGGCATCGGCCTTGGAAAGTCCCGCCGCGATTCTTGCGATCTTGTCCTTGGCGAGTTCGCCGGCATGCTCGATCGGCTGGATGCTGACCTTGCCGAGCGGTGCCGCGGGGCGGTTCGTCCAGATCTTGTCGAGCGGGTTGTGATCGAGGAAAACGAGCGAGCCACTGATGACGGCGAGCGCCTTTTCCAGCCGGCGGACTTCCGCACCGGTGTGCACCCAGGGATCGATGCCGAGCTTGAAGCCCTTGGAGCCATGGTTTTCCAGCCAGAGATGCGGCGGTTCGCCGATGAGGTCACCGCCGGTGAAAACGCTGCCGTCGACCTGTTCCTTGAGTTGGGTGACGTAACGCCCATCGACGAAGACGACGGCTTCACGCTGCGTTACGAGGGCAACGCCTGCCGAGCCGGTGAAGCCGGTCAGCCAGGACAGACGCTCCGACGAGGCGGGCACGTATTCACCCTGGAATTCGTCGGCGCGGGGCACGAGAAAGCCGTCGATGCCGAGGGCCGCGAAGGACGCGCGCAGGGCCTCGGTGCGCTCCTTGCCGAATTGCGGCGTGGAGGTGACTTCAAAAGACTGAAACATGGGGGAATTCCGGTAGATTGAGCGGTAAACCGCGGGAAAGATGTGCAGCCATGTTAGCGGAAATCGCCCGTGCCGGGAAAGAGGCGATATCCTGCGATCCAGTACACAGTGACGCTTCTGGTTGCAGCTTGGCAGGAGAGCAATTGCCCATTTACCATACATATGCGCTCAGCGCATGGCACCCATGCTAAGAAGCCTCTTTCTCTATCGGAATGATAGTTTATAAGCCGCCTCAACGAACACGGACGAACATCCGGTGGTTCAAAAGACTGCGGTTCCGAGAATAGTTGGTCATTCTGTTCTCCTCCTCCCTCAAGGGTGGCCAGCTTCGGAACGGTAGACGCCCGCTCGAGCACTCCTCCTCCTCAGGCTCGCGGGCATGGTTGGCCACAAGCCAACCAGCAGGCGATGCCCCTGGCATCGCCTTTGTTTCGAAAGGCCGCCCGTCATGATAGACGAGGCGGCCTTTTCGTTTTTTCCTGGGTTGCTTCTGTCGCTGTCACGCCGATGCTCGCGGCATTTCTCGTGAAGCTTCTTGCATAGGCGCTGCGGCCAACAGCCGGCGCGGCAATCCGCATTTGCCCCTCACCCTAACCCTCTCCCCGCAGGCGGGGCGAGGGGACGTGCCCGATAGCGGCCGTCATGCGCTGGGGCTTTCGCTGCCGGTCGGGGCGCGGCTGAAAGCAGCCGCAACGAGTCGGAAGTTAACCGGTGGATGAAGCGGTGCGGCAGGTCCCTTCGCCCCGCATGCGGGGAGAAGGTTCCGGCAGGCGGATGAGGGGCAGCTTCAAGCGTCCGCGCCTACGCCTCACTTCTCCAAATGAATCGTCACCCAGCCGTTCCGCCAGATGGTGCGCACGTGGCGCAGGTGCTGGCCGTTGTAATGGGCAAGCACCTTCCAGCGCTGTTCGGCGAGAATGCCGGACAGGATCACCGAGCCGCCGGGGGCGAGATTGGCGACGAGCTGCGGCGCCATCTTCATCAGCGGGCGCGCGAGGATGTTGGCGATGATCAGATCGAACGGGCCGTTGGTGCTGAAGGCGGTCGAGTGGAAGCCGGGGGCGGTGGCAAAGGTCATGCCGGTGACGACGCCGTTGACCCGGGCGTTTTCTTCCGCGACGCGGGTGGCGATCGGGTCGATGTCGGTGGCAAGCACCGGCACGTGCATGAGCTTCCAGGCGGCGATCGCAAGCACGCCGCTGCCGGTGCCGAGATCGAGCACGTTGCGCACGGTGCGGGTGCGGGCAACCGTGGCGAGCACTTCGAGGCAGCCGGCGGTGGTGCCGTGATGGCCGGTGCCGAAGGCCTGGCCTGCGTCGATCTCGATGGCGATCTCGCCGGTCTTCACCTTGTCGCGGTCATGCGAGCCGTGCACGACGAAGCGGCCGGCGCGCACCGGCGCCAGGCCCTCGAGCGACTTGGCGATCCAGTCGATATCCGGCAGCACTTCGCGCTCGATCGGGAGATGGGCGAAGTCTTCGGCCAGTGCGTCAGTGAGGCGTTCGTTCACGCTCTCCTCGTCGACTGCCATCATGTAGATCGAGGCTTCCCAGACGTCGCGCTTTTCATCGACCTCCGTCGTGCCGATGGCAAAGTCCTCTTCGGCGAAGACTTCGCTCAGGCGGTCGAGCACGGCTTCCGCCTGCTTCTCGGTGGTGGTGACGAAAAGTCTGATCTCGCTCAAGGCCCTGTCCTTCGGCTGGGAAATCCGCCGCCCGCATCAAACCGTTGAGGGGTGCGCTAAGCGTCGGCAATCGTGCGCTGTGCGCTATCACGATTGCCCCGCAAACGCAAAGCGCCGGGCAGGGCCGGCGCTTGCAATCGATCGGTCGAAGGCGCGTGTTAGCCCTTGGTCAGATTTTCCAGCTTCTTGACCGCCGTTTCCGGGTTCTCCTCGTAGGCGATCGTGCCAGAGAAATGGCCGTTGGCGTCGAGCAGGAAAACGGAGGCCGTGTGGTCCATCGTGTAGTCGCCGTTGGGCTGGGCAGCGTCGACCGGCACCTTCTTGGCGTAGACACGGAAGCCCTTGACCATCTCCATCACCTTGTCGGCCGGGCCGGAAATGCCGGTGATGCGCTTGGAAACGTTGGAGACGTACTGGCCGAGGATTTCGGGCGTGTCACGCTCGGGATCGACGGTGATGAAATAGGCCTGCAGCTTGTTGCCTTCCGGGTCGACCTTTTCCAGCCAGCCGTTCAGTTCGAACAGCGTCGTCGGGCAGACTTCCGGGCAATGGGTGAAGCCGAAGAAGAGCGCGGTCGGCTTGCCGGTGAAGGCCTTCTCGGTAATCTCCTTGCCGTCCTGCGAGACCAGCGTGAAGGGAACGCCGAAGGGGCCGGTGGCGGCCTGCTGCTTCGACTGGGTCATTTCATAGGTCAGCCACCCCAAGATGCCCGCCATGACGACGACGGCGGCCCAGAGGACGATGCGGATGGTTTTCATGCGTGCTACCGATTTTGTTGGGGCCGAAGACGGCCATGTCCGGTTGATAGGCCCTTGATACCGCCTTCACCGGGGCCGCGCAAATGGGACAATTGCCGCAGGTTGTGGCCGCGGAGGTGCTCTCAGCCCCTCATCCGGCCTGCCGGCCACCTTCTCCCCGCAGGCGGGGCGAAGGAACCTCGCCGGACCGTCTCGTTCCAATCGCTGCACTAACATTCGAGGCGAAGAACCGTGCGGTTGCGCCGCTGATGCTCCCGTCCCCTCTCCCCGCAAGCGGGGAGAGGGTTAGGGTGAGGGGCGGAGGCGGGCCTCGAAGCTGTCCGGCCGTCCTAGAAGCACCAGGAAAGGCCGGATTGGGCGAGCGCCAGGAAGATATCGGCGCCATTTTCGATCCAGCCGCGGAAGGCGAGCAGGAGCACAACCGCAATCGCAGCCGCAAGGCTTGCGGCAAGGGGAAGGCGGATCGAGCGCTGGGTCTTCGTGTTCATGGCGTCATCATAACAGCTCGCGCGGCAAGGGGAAGCCGGGCGATTTGCCGGGTGCGGCCGGAGGCGCGTTCCGGTCGGTGCAGGAAACGGTGGAAAACCGCGCCTGAGGCTCCATTCGATTGTGCCCGCAAATGCCGGGAAACCAGAGCTTGCAGCGCATATGCGCAAACATTGAAATAGCCGATTTCGCTGGGGATTGGGCGACCGCCTTAGCGAATGCTTAAGGTCTGTTTGACACTGTTTTTCCACGCGGTCGGAGTGTTCGTGCTCCGATATGACATGAGGTCAGCCAGCTTTATCGGCCCCGGTTTTCCGTATCGATCGTAGGAGGACTCCGCTTCACGCGGATCCGTGACCATGGACTCCCTATGACTGCCACATCTCCTTCCCTGAAACGCAATCTTTCCGTGAGCCAGCGGCTGGCGACGCTTGCCGGCGCCGCTTTTGTCGGTTTTGGCTCCGTGCTCGGGGTGGGCTGGTACCAGGGCAGCCAAGCCAATAACGCCTTGCAGGGCGCTGTCGCGGCGCAGAACGGCCTGACGACCGTCGATGAGGTCCATCTGGCGACGACCAATCTCGTGCTCAACGCGATGGATAGCATCATCGACAGAGAAGAGGGCGCGATCCAGCCGGCGCGGGCCGCCAGCATTGCCGAGATCCTGAAGCTGCTCGAAACGAAGTCCGTCGAGATCCAGGCGCTTGCCAAGCTCTTGGACCGCAGCGAGGTGCTTTCGACCTTCGACGCCGATGTCGCGGAACTGCGCAAGGCGATCGGCACCGACCTGAAGACGTTGATCGAAGGCAAGGCTTCGGCCGACGACTTCGGCAAGATCGATGATGCGATCGATGGCGCCGGCGAACGGGTCGCCACGGCTTTGACCGGACTTTCCGAAGCGGCGACCGAGTTGGTGCAGACGCGCGTTGCCGAGGCGCGCACTGTGTCCGACCAGGCATTCCAGCTTCAGGTGGCGGCTGGGCTGCTGGCGATGGCCACACTGCTTTATCTGCTCTGGTTCCACGGCAGCACGCTCCGCGCCGGCATCCTCGGCCTACGCAACGGCATGCAGCGGATCCAGAACGGCGATCTTTCAACCAAGGTCGAGGCGCTCGACCGCGGCGACGAAATCGGCGCGATGGCGCGCTCGGTCGATCTCTTCCGTCTTTCGGCCATCGAGAAGCAATCGCTCGAACAGAGCGCCGCACTCAGCCGGCGGGAAATCGAGAAGGAACGCGAAGAGCAGCAGAGCGAGCGTGAGGAAGCGGTGCGCCGTATCCAGGCGGCGATCGACAATCTCGGCCGTGCGCTGACGCAGCTCGCCGATGGCGATCTTGCCGTGGCGATCGAGCGGCCCTTCGACGGCAATCTCGATCAGCTCCGCCAGAACTTCAACCAGACGGTCGAGCGGCTGCGCGTGGTGCTTTCGAGCGTCAAGGAGAATGCGCTCTCGATCGAATCGAACGGTCGCCAGATGCGCACGGCCGCCGACGATCTCGCGCGTCGCACCGAGCGGCAGGCCGCCTCGCTGGAGCAGACGTCGGCAGCCCTCGACGAAATCACCGTCACGGTCCGCACCGCGACCCAGCGCGCCGAAGAGGCAAGCCGCATGGTCGGCGAGACGCGCACCAATGCGGAGGAATCCGGCCGCATCGTCGGTGAGGCGATCGCCGCCATGGCGCGGATCGAAAGCGCCTCGAACGAGATCGGCAAGATCATCAACGTCATCGACGAGATTGCCTTCCAGACCAACCTTCTGGCGCTGAATGCCGGCGTTGAGGCGGCCCGCGCCGGTGAGGCCGGCAAGGGCTTTGCGGTCGTGGCGCAGGAAGTGCGCGAATTGGCGCAGCGCGCCGCCGGTGCCGCCAAGGATATCAAGGCGCTGGTCAGCCGCTCCGGCAACGAGGTCGGCAGCGGCGTCAAGCTCGTCCAGGCGACGGGCGAGGCGCTCGGCCGGATCGGCGCCGATGTCGCACGCATCAACGAACACATGACCTCGATCGTCATGGCTGCGCGCGAACAGTCGACCGGCCTCAACGAGATCAGCACCGCCGTCGGCCAGCTCGACCAGATGACGCAGCAGAATGCCGCGATGGTCGAGCAGACCAACGCGTCGAGCCACACGCTGGCGCAGGACGCCGAGCGCCTGACCGGCCTCGTCGGCCAGTTCCGCGAAGGCCACACGATGCAGCGCGCCATGCCCACCTTGGCGCCGGCCCCGGTGGCGCCGCCGGCAAGGGCGGCAATTGCTTCGGTGCAGACGAAAGCCCCTTCGGCTTCTGCCGTTCAACGGCCGGCCGCCAAGGGCACCGGCGAACCGGTGCCGCTGCGCAAGATCGGCACCGCCAAAATGGCCTCGTTTCCAACTCCATCTCCCGCAAAGGCCCTGATGGGCAAGCTGGCGGGCGCATTCGGCAACAAACCGGGCTCTGTGCCGTCGACGACGGCTTCCGGTGAAAACTGGGAAGAATTCTGATCATGACCAACGCACTCAAGCAGTCCGGTGCCTATCTCGAAATCGTGTCGTTCCATCTCGGCGACCAGGAATTCTGCATCGATATCATGGCGATCCGCGAAATCCGCGGCTGGGCGCCGGTGACGCCGATGCCGCACACGCCGCCTTACGTGCTCGGCCTCATCAACCTGCGCGGCGCGGTGATCCCGGTCATCGACATGGCCGCCCGCCTCGGCATGAAAATGACGGAGCCGTCGGAACGCTCGGCGATCATCGTCACCGACATCGCCGGCAAGCTCGTCGGCCTGCTGGTCGAGCAGGTCTCCGACATGATGACGATCAAGAGCGAAGCCCTGCAGCCGGCGCCTGAGATCATTCCGGAAGCGCAGCGCGCCTTCTGCCGCGGCATCGTCGCTCTGGAAAAGACGATGGTCTGCTTCCTCAACCTCGACACGGTCATTGCCGACGAGCTGGCCCAGGCCGCCTGAGTTCGACACCTGGCAGAATTGACGGGCACCCCGGCGGGATCTCCGCTGGGGTGTTTTTCGTTTCGGCAGGTAGTGGATCGCGCCGGTCAAATTAAACTTCGGCAATGATCTTCACGCTTGGGCGATGCCATTGTGACAAATCGTCATGTGGCGAGCTGGAATACTTGTACTAACTTACCGTTGTTGCTGAGTGCCCGAACGGAGGCCGGGTGCTCGGTCCCGACAACAGGAGTTGGACTCATGACAATCTCTGTAAGGAAACTTGTAGCCGCGCTCTCCGTAACGATGTTGATGGCTGGCCCGGCTCTGGCTGATAGCTACTATCAGGGCATCGACGCCAACAATCCTCCCGGAACGCGGAACACGCAAAAGGCCATGCCGCTGATGAGGCGGCCCTCTGCCACGGTTGACACGATGTCGACGGGCAGCATCAACAGAACCTCCACACCGACCCCCGTCTATCGCGATCGTCAGCCTTTCGGCGGCTATCAGGGCGGTGACGGCGAATATTATCAGGGCATCGTCCCGCCGAACTCCTACTAGAGCAGCGGAAGTGGAATGGGGTGCTCCCAGACACTTCGCCCTGTTCCGCCCTGATGAGGTTTCGCGAGCGCCCGTGAAGGGGCGGGCGCTTCGCACTCTTGAGACGGATATCCTTGCAGGCTGACGCAGGCGGCAGGGGAGCGCTTACTGCGGCTTTCCGTTCTGCCAGGTCACCGTCTGGCCGTAGAGCGGAATGGTGGAGATCGACATCTTGGCCGAGCCGTCGGTCAATTCACGCGAATGCGCGAGATAGATCAGCGTATCGTTCTTCCGGTCGTAAATCCTTGTGACCAGCAGGTTCTTCCAGACAAGCGAAAGCCCTGAGCGAAACACTTCCTCGCCTTCCTTCGATAGCTCGATGTCGCCGATTTCGATCGGGCCGGTCTGCCGGCAGGCGATCGAGTTGTTCGACGGGTCCTCGAACCAGTTGCCGTTCTTCAGCCTGTCGATGACGCTGCGGTCGAAATAGGTGACGTGGCAGGTGACGCCCTTGATCTTCGGGTCGGTGACGGCATCGATCATGATATCGTTTCCGAGCCAGTCGACGCCGACCTCGCCGACCGTTTCGGCGCGGGCGGGCGGGGCGGTCACCGTAACGGCGGCGAGACCGGCAACGAAGAGAGCGTGAACAGCACGCAACATGGATGTCCTCCTGCAGCGACGCGCGTCACTGAGACGCGTGAGCGGTCGCCGTAGCGTTTCGAATGGCTGCATGTTTCGTCCGCGAACCGGTTGCGGTCCAAGGAGACATGCATTGGCCAAGCTCACATAGGTTCGGGAAGCGGCATTACAAGCCGCGGGGGTCAGTCAGCCGGTATCGCGCAGCAGCCGCGGCTCGAAGCTTCGGCTATCGGCGGCACGCATCTGTGCGGCTGCGGCCGCCAGCGCCCGCGCGCTCGCGTCCGGCTGGAAGCGGCCGGCAATCGTGCAGCGGTCGCGCCCGTCGGCCTTGGCATCGTAGAGCGCCATGTCGGCGCGGATCATGATGTCACTGATCGTGTCGCCCGGCACAGCCTCGGCAAGACCGATGCTCACCGTCAGCCGGATCGGCCGATCGAAGCGGCCGATCGGCGTGTCGCGCACCACGCGGCCGATCTCCTCGGCAAGCGTAAAAGCGGCATCTTCCGTGCAATTGGGCAGGACAATGCCGAACTCTTCGCCGCCGATGCGCCCCAGCGTGCCGCGGCTGGTGAGACAGGTGGCGACGGTGCCGGCAAAATGGCCGAGGGCGGCATCGCCGACCGCATGGCCATAGCGATCGTTGATCTGCTTGAAATAATCGAGATCGAGCAGCAGGAAGGATACCGGCTGTTGCCGCGCGAGACTGGTGGTGAGGGCGCGCTGGCCGAGATCGAGCAGGGCACGCCGTGACAGAGCGCCAGTCAACTCGTCGCGGGCGATCGTGGTCTTGAGCTCGGTGATTACCCGGTTCTGGATCATCAGGATCACGCCCAGGAACAGTGCAGGCAGGTAGAAGTAACGCATGACGGCGCAGGCGAAATCCCAGCTGACGGGTGCAGGCGAAACCGATGCGGTCGCGTGGGCGGCGGGCGAAAACACGGTGACCGCGAGCAGCGTCGAGCAGCCGGTTGCCACGCAGGCGATGACGCAGAGCCGCTCTATCGGCCCGGGCGCCTGGCGCCGGTGCTGCGAACAGACGGCGATGATCAGCACGAAGGCGGCGGCGAGGCCGATGACGGAGAGCGCATGCAAGGTGGTGCTCATGGCACCGAATGCGGCGATCAACAGCGCGACGAACGCCATCGACGCGGCCGCGACGAGGGACGTCGAGGTGCGTCTCTGAACGCCGAGTGCGTGGTGAAAGCCGCAGAGCACGAGCAGGCAGGCGCCGGCCAGGAACACGAAGCCGATCAGGGACAGAGGCTGCAGCGTCGGAAACGCGGAGAGCATCATGAACAGGGTCGCGGCACTGGCCACCGCACAGGCCGCGGCGAAGTCCGTGCCGCCCTCGATCATCGAGGCCCGCAGCGAAATCAGGACCGGGAGCATCGCCAGGAGTGCGATGATCGATATGGCAGGGAGAAAGCTCATTTCGAAACGGCCTGTCGTGCTAAAGTCAACAAAGGCGGCTTGCGTCTCAGCCAGATATGCAAGGCCAATTGGTAGCGAGGGCGCCTTAACGAAACCCGGTGGAATCCGTTGCAATTTTACCGATTGGTCGGGATTGGCACGGTTGTTCACATGCGCACCCCGGCAACCGATAGATGGTGGATTGTCCCGGCCTTCAGGCGCGCCAGGATAAGAGATCCGTGGATGTCCTTTGGCCGATGCCAGGACCGCGCGAGACGACCTGGAAACCGGGCCTGACAGCAAACGCCGGACGCGGGGGAACCCGAGCGGGTTTTCCTCATTTCGCGTCTGCGGGCCAAGTTCCTCCTCGTCCACTGGACGGGGATCCGACCCGCGGCGGCGGTGGAAACCTGGGAGAGATGAGGTGTTTACGGGAACATGGCTCTTCGAAGACAGGGCGGATGCCGGACGGCAGCTCGCTGAGACGATCGCGGGCGAGACGCTGATCGATCCGTTGCTGGTGGCGCTGCCGCGCGGTGGCGTGCCGGTTGCCTATGAGATCGCGGTTCGCATCGGCGCGCCGCTCGACATCTTGATCGTCCGCAAGATCGGCGCGCCGGGGCACGCGGAATTCGGGCTCGGCGCGCTGGTCGACGGCGAGGAGCCTGAACTGGTTCTCAACCGCCAGGCGATCCGGCTAGTGCGTCCGGCAAAGGGCTATCTGGAGGCGGAAACCCAACGCCAGCATGCCGAAATCCTGCGGCGCCGTACCCTTTACTTCGGCGATCGCACGCCGGTCTCACCCAGGGATCGTGACGTGATCCTCGTCGACGACGGAATTGCCACCGGCGGGACCGTGCGCGCGGCGATCAGGGCGTTGCGGCGGGCAAGCCCACGCCGCCTGATCCTTGCGGTTCCGGTGGCGCCGAAAAGCGAAATCGCCGAGCTGCGCAGCTCCGTCGACCTCGTCATCTGCCTCGCCACCCCCTTTGCCTTCCGCGCCGTCGGCCTGCACTACCGCGACTTCGAGCAGACGAGCGATGAGGAAGTGATCGCGTTGATGAAGAAGGCACGGCGGGAAGACGAGAGTTGAATGCGTCGACGCTGGCGCCTCGGTTGCCGTGAACGCCGAAACCCGTCCGAATAGTTGCATGAAGCGCGCTCACCCGTATTGCAACGGCAGGCCTCACGCGCCACATTCCCGGCGCGTGATGTTGGCGGAGTGGGCGCCGGAGGAGGCGACCCCGAGGAGAGATTATGGCCGCGAAGCTGGAAATTGGAAAGACGCTCGAGGATTTCTGTCGTCCGGAGCGCATGGCGCTGGTCGTCTACGACATGCAGGTGGGTATCACCAGGCAGATGAAGAATGGCGCCGAGATTACCGGCCAGGTGCTGAAGGTGCTGGATGCAGCGCGGGCAGGCGGCTTTCCGGTGATCTTCCTTCGGCACCTCTCAATGCCGAAGCCGCTGATGGGCGGCTTCCAGACGCGCCAGGCGATGGCGTGGCAGCGGACGGACGATCCGGATGCGGTGCATCCCTGGTTCCTGCGCGGCACGCCGGGCTTCGAGCTCGTGTCGGAGCTTCAGCCCCGCGAGGACGAGGCGATCCTCGACAAGATCACGTTCTCCGCCTTCGAGGGCACGCCGCTTGCCATGATCCTGCGTGATCTCGGGCTCACCTCCTTTGCGATTTGCGGCATCGCCACCGAAATCGGCATCGACCCGACCGTGCGCCACGCCACCGACCTTGGTCTCGTGCCGGTGGTGGTGCGCGACGCTTGCGGTGCAGGGCATCATGAGGCCGGCGAACGCTCGATGGAAAACATCGTCTTCATGGGCGATGCGATCATGACCGACGTTCAGGCGATCACGGCGGCGATGACCAAGGGGCGATGACCAGAGGGTAGGGCGGCAGTGCCGCTGCCGCCGCCTGTTCTATTCAACCCACTACGGAACCTGCAATGACCGAAAACCTCCGCATCCGCCCGATAACCAGAGCTGACTATGAGCAATGGCTGCCGCTCTGGGATGGCTACAACGCCTTTTACGGCCGATCCGGCGAAACCGCGCTCGACCCCGCGATCACTGCCATGACCTGGTCGCGCTTCTTCGACGCCTATGAGCCTGTTCATGCGCTGGTGGCGGAGAGCGACGGACGGCTGATCGGGCTCACCCATTACCTCTTTCACCGCAGCACGACGGCGATCCAGCCGAATTGTTATCTGCAGGACCTCTTCACCAACACGCAGGCACGCGGAAAGGGCGTCGGGCGGGCACTGATCGAGGGCGTCTACGAGGCGGCGCGGGCGGCCGGCTCGCCACGGGTCTATTGGCAGACGCACGAGACCAACGAGACGGCGATGGCGCTCTACGACAAGGTGGCGGAGAAGTCGGGATTTATCGTCTATCGCAAGATGGTTTGAGGCGCTTACGGCGCGTCGCGATCTTTTCGCACGACGTTATCGCAAAACTGCTGCGCACGGCGCGGCAAAGCGGTGTGCGGCACCTCACATATCCGCCTTTGCGAGGTTGCCGACTTCGTTTGTACCGGCGCTCGGCAACTGCATGGTCCAGATTTCGGTCAAGCCGAAGCCCTTGATGTCTTCATGGCCCGAGCATTCGAATTGGAAGTGCTCGTTCAGGCGCCGCCTGATCTCCGCGGTCGTCGTGATGCAGCCGGGCTTGCCGATCGCTTCCAGACGCGCGGCGAGGTTCACCGGCGCCCCCCAGACGTCGTAGGCGTATTTCGTTCGCCCAAGCACGCCGGCCGTCACCGATCCCGACGCCATGCCGGCGCGAAGCCTCAGCACGACATCGTAGCGTTCGCCGATCTCGCGGGCAGCGGCGATGGCGCCGAAGCCGAACGCGGCGGCCGCCTTCTCGGGGGCGGGGTGTCGGGCGGGCACGCCGGCCACCGCAAGATAGGCATCGCCAATGGTCTTGATCTTCTCAACACCGACCGCCGCCGCCAGCCGATCGAATTCGCTGAAGAGTTCGTTGAGCAGGCTCACGGTCCTTTCCGGTCCCAGGCTGTTTGACAGGCTCACGAACTGGACGATGTCGGTCAGGACCACGGTCGCGTGCTCGAATTCGTTGATGATCGTTTCCCGCTCATTCCTCAGCAGGCGCGCCACGATCTCGTCCGGCATGATCGACGCCATGAGGCGGGCCAGCCGCCCTTGTGCTTCTCTCGCCAAGTGGAAGGCATAGTAGATCGTGGCGAAGCACATGAGGGTGAGGGTGACGATCGACGAGGAATAGATGAGCTGCAGGAAGCCGCTGGCGTCATAGACGCCTGACCGCGCCTCCGGGAACGCGATGGATGCCGCGATGACCGTGATCGTGGCCGTGGCGCTCAAGACCGCCACCAGGGCGACGTTCTGGAACCCAAGGATCGCGAAGGCGACCGGCGTTGCGCCGAGCAGCGTCAAAAGCACGCCGGAGTCTCTGCCGACATAGGAGGCGATCCACACGAGGATCACGACGCAGATCCCGAATTCCCAAAGCCCTGATGCCACGCGCCCGAACCGATGAAAGAGGGGCGTCAGCGCGGCGGCCGCCGCCAGAGCGAGATTGGCATAGACGAGCGGGACCAGACTTGGTTCGCCGTGGAGTGCGTAGATGAGAGCAAAGCCCGTGGTGGTGACGACGATCACGCACGCCGCGACATTCGCAACGAGAATGCCTTCGCGGTCATCCTCGGCAGCATTTGAAGCGCCTACCTCCAGCAGGCCGCGAACAGCGCTCGTCCAGGACATGTCTCCATCCACTTCGCGTCGAGGGAGATCGGTACAAGGTTTCGTTCAAACGCGAGAATTGTGCCTGCAATTATTAGTACACTTCGCCGGTCGACGCCATGAGATCGCCGGTTGCGCGGTCACCGGGGAATGCACGCAAGGAGGGCTCTGACCTCCTCACACCTTCTCGACAAACCCATCCAGCACGCGCTTCTGGCCGGCGCGGTCGAAGTCGATGGTGAGCTTGTTGCCTTCGATCGCGGTGATGTTGCCGTTGCCGAACTTCATGTGGAAGACGCGGTCGCCGACCGAGAAGCGCGAGGGTTCCGTGGCAGTCGATTTTGCCACCAGCTCGCCGTCGATGGTGCGGCCGCGCGGACCGCTTTCGCCGTAGCCGATGCGCTCGACGGCGTGGCCGGAGCGGGTGCCCCAGTTGTCGCGGGTGGCGTCCGAGCGGTGCTGCTGGGCGCGCTTCCAGCCGGGGGTGGAGTAGGTGTTCTGGAAGGGATCGGCCTTGTCGAAGCGTGACTGGCCGTAACCGCCGCGGCCATAGCCGCCATAGGATTGCTCGCTCTCGGCCACGTCGACATGGGCGAGCGGCAGCTCTTCGAGGAAGCGCGAGGGCAGCGTCGATTGCCAAAGGCCGTGGATGCGACGGTTGGAGACGAACCAAATGTGGCAGCGGTGCTTGGCACGGGTGATGCCCACATAGGCAAGGCGCCGTTCTTCTTCCAGGCCGGAGCGGCCGCCTTCGTCGAGCGCGCGCTGGTGCGGGAAGAGACCTTCCTCCCAGCCGGGCAGGAAAACGGTGTCGAACTCCAGCCCCTTGGCCGAGTGCAGCGTCATGATCGACACGGCGTCGAGGTTTTCGTTCTGCTCGGCATCCATGACGAGGGCGACGTGTTCGAGGAAGCCGCGCAGGCTCTCGAAGGCTTCCATCGAGCGGATGAGTTCCTTGAGGTTTTCCAGCCGTCCGGGGGCCTCGGCCGACTTGTCGTTCTGCCACATGGCGGTATAGCCGCTCTCGTCGAGGATCTGCTCGGCAAGCTCGGTGTGCACGGTGGTTTCCAGCAGGCTCTGCCAGCGGCGGAAATCGGTGACGACGTCGAAGAGGGCTTTCCGCGCCCTCGGCTTCAACTCGTCGGTCTCGATGATGTCACTGGCGGCAGCCAGCATCGGGATATCGCGAGCGCGGGCATAGTCGTGCAGGGTGCGCACGGTGGTGTCACCGAGGCCACGCTTCGGCGTGTTGACGATGCGCTCGAAGGCGAGGTCGTCGGCCGGCTGGCAGACGAGGCGGAAATAGGCCATCGCATCGCGGATTTCGAGGCGCTCGTAGAAGCGCGGGCCGCCGATGACGCGGTAGTTGAGGCCAAGCGTGACGAAGCGGTCTTCGAACTCGCGCATCTGGAACGATGCGCGCACCAGGATCGCCATGTCGTTGAGCTTGTGGCTCTTGCGCTGCAGCTGTTCGATTTCCTCGCCGACGGCGCGGGCCTCCTCTTCGGAATCCCAGGCGGCGTGCACCTGCACCTTCTCATCATCCGGATCGGTGCGGTCGGTAAAGAGCGTCTTGCCGAGACGGCCCTCATTGTGGGCGATCAGGTGGCCGGCGGCACCGAGGATGTGCTCGGTCGAGCGATAGTTGCGCTCGAGCTTGATGACCTTGGCGCCCGGGAAATCCTTCTCGAAGCGCAGGATGTTGTCCACTTCCGCGCCGCGCCAACCATAGATCGACTGGTCGTCGTCGCCGACGCAGCAGACATTCTGCGGAACGCCCTTCGGCCGCTGGGCCAAGAGCCGCAGCCACATGTACTGCGCCGTGTTGGTATCCTGGTACTCGTCGACGAGGATGTAGCGGAACTTGTCGTGATAATCCTTCAGCACGTCCGCATGGTTACGGAAGATGCGGATCGGGTGCAGGAGCAGGTCGCCGAAGTCGCAAGCGTTCAGCGTCAAGAGCCGGTTCTGATAGGCGGCGTAGAGTTCGCGGCCCTTGCCATTGGCAAAGGCGCGGGCGTCGCCCTCGGGGATCTGGGCGGGATCGAGGCCCTTGTTCTTCCAGCCGTCGATCATGCCGGCGAACTGCTTGGCCGGCCAGCGCTTGTCGTCGATGCCTTCGGCCTGGATGAGCTGCTTGATCAGCCGAACCACGTCGTCGGTGTCGAGAATGGTGAAATCGGAGCGCAGGCCGACGAGCTCGGCATGGCGACGCAGCAGCTTGACGCCGATCGAGTGGAAGGTGCCGAGCCAGGGCATGCCTTCGACCGCATGGCCGACGAGCACGCCGATGCGCTCCTTCATCTCGCGCGCCGCCTTGTTGGTGAAGGTCACCGCGAGGATCTGCGAAGGGAAGGCGCGGTTGGTGGAAAGGATGTGGGCGATGCGGGTCGTCAGCACGCGGGTCTTGCCGGTGCCGGCACCGGCAAGCACGAGCACGGGACCGTCAAGCGTTTCGACCGCCTCGGCCTGTTCCGGGTTGAGGCCGGAGAGATAATCCGGGCGCGGCTGGGCGCGATCGCGCGCAGCCATGGCGCGCGCGGCAATACCGCCGGCGGCGGGGATACCTCCGGGGGCTGGCGGCTGCTTGCGCGGCGCCGGCTCCTCGTCGAAGAAAGGAATGTCGTCGAAACCACTCATCATGCGGCTCAATGTAGTGATTCGGTGGGGAAAGGCCAGAAAG
Organism: Ensifer sp. EB106-03-01-XG145; assembly: GCF_058792075.1. Taxonomy (NCBI): domain Bacteria; kingdom Pseudomonadati; phylum Pseudomonadota; class Alphaproteobacteria; order Hyphomicrobiales; family Rhizobiaceae; genus Ensifer; species Ensifer sp. EB106-03-01-XG145. The sequence continues at coordinate 72,931 of NZ_JBYTEC010000012.1, forward strand.
GATGTTCTTCTTTTATTCCGTTTTCTGCGCCAGCCGCACCAAGCCTGTGGAAAGACAGGCGATTTCGAGACCGCTTATTCTTGTTCGCACGTTTTGATTTGTCGCATGTCGTATCGCAAAACCGCTGCGCACTTTTGCGCGGCATGCTTTATCCCGACGTCTTATCAAAGACGGTATCAACCGGGACCTGCAGCGCTGTGGCAAGCTGGTTGGTGCGGGCGGCGAGCGAGATCACCCGCAAGAGGTCCGCGTGCTCGGCATCGCTCAGGCCCTTCGCCCTTGCCGCGGCCGTATGGGAATGGGCGCAGTAGCCGCAGCCATTGGTGACGGACACGGCGATATAGAGCATCTCCTTCACCAGCGGATCGAGCGCAGAAGGCGTTGCCATCACCGCCTTGACGTCGCCCCAGGTCTGCTCCAGCAGGCCCGGGTCGAAGGCGAGCCACAGCCACATATTGTTGATGAAATCGGATTTGCGCGTGGCGCGGATATCGTCGAACACGGCTTTGACGCGCGGGTCGGCTTCCGGGTTCTTCGGCGGCGTAACGGTGCTCATGGGCTCTCCTGCATGGTGCTGCCGGCGGCCCTGCGCCGCCGGATTTGAAGAGTATGGATCAAGCAAGGGCGAAGACGCGCGCCGGGCCACCGGTGCCGCCGCGATGCTTCGGCGCGCCGAGAATGAGCGTCGCGCCTTTGGCCGGCAGCTTGTCGAGATTGGCGGCGGCCTCCAGCCCCCAGCGGCCCGCGGGCAGCCAGGCATAATGGGTGGCGAAATCCGGTGAGGGGCCATGGTCGAGCGAAAGTGTGTCGACGGCAATGCCGGCGGCCTTGCTCTCTTCGAGCAGGTATTTCGCCGCTTCGACATGGAAGCCGGGGAAGTGCAGTTTGCCGCCGCCATCGGCATTGCGGAACTTTTCCGTGCCCATATGCGCGGCCCAGCCCGAAAGCATGGCGACGCAGGCGTTTTCCGGGATCTCGCCATTGGCGGCGACCCAGGCCTTGAGGTCGTCGGGCGTCACCTGCGCATCGGCGTCGGCCGCGGCTTTTTCGCGTATGTCGACGATCACGAGCGGCACGACGAGTTTTTCCACCGGCAGCTCGGAGACCGACAGGCCATCGGCGGAGAAGTGCAGGGGCGCATCGACATGGGTGCCGGTGTGTTCGTTTATGCGCAGTTCGAACAGATTGAACTTTTCTTTGGCGTAGCTGAACTTTTGCTCGCGGAAGAACTGCTGCTGGCCGAAGAAGGTCGGGAAATCCTCGTGCAGTTCGTGGGTCAAGTCCGTGACGCTACTATGTCCCTGAGCCAATGCCGGGGGTGCTGCACCGACGCTCGCGGCGGCGAGGCTGGCGGTTCCAACTGCAGCGGCTTTGAAGAAGCTGCGGCGCGACAGCATGCGCGCCTTCACCGTTTCCATCACACAGGCATCGCACATCGTTCTTGCTCTCCTTCAAGAAACTTGAAAACCAGACGGCGAAACCGCTCGAAAAAGCGGCCGGCGGTTGCAGGATAGCGCGACCGACGCCGCTGTAAATGCCGGCCTATGCAGCAAAGTGCGGTTCACGCTGAAAGCTGCGCTGGAATTGCTCTGCACGTCATCATGCCGCCACCAAATTCGCTTTTATTACAATTGCGTAATGATGGCATTCCGTCATTGCCCCGACGCGCGCGAACGGGGATACTCCGCCCAATCGGAACGAACCGCCGGCCGCGCCGCGCTGGGGCGTGTTTTATGCTTAATCTGGAGACTTGAATGCGGGTTTGGAAACAGCTTGCGGTGAGCGCCGCTGTGCTTCTCGTGGGCGCAACCGTCTGGCTGCGGTTCGTACCCGGCGCAGGTGAGACGCTCGCCGCCATCGGCGTTTCGCACCCGCTGATCGATGCCCTGTCCAAGCCCGGCGCCGGTAGCGGTGAGGGTGGCGAGCGCGGCAATGGCCGCGGCCAGGGCGGCAACAATGCCATCCTCGTCATGGTTCGTCCTTCGGCGACCGCTGTCGTCAACGACCGGCTGAACGCGATCGGCAACGGCGAAGCGATCCACTCCGTCACCGTGACGCCGACGGCCACCGGCAACCTCACCGAAATTCTTGTCCGCTCCGGCGAAAAGGTGGCCCAGGGCCAGGTGATCGCCAAGCTTGACAGCGACGATCAGAAGATCGCCGCCGACCAGGCGCGGCTGAACCGCGACAGCGCCCGCGAAAAGGTCGAGCGCTACCGCAATCTCAGCAACGCACGCGCTATGACCGCCGTCGAAGTGCGCGACGCCGAAATCGCCATGCAGACAGCGGAGCTGGCGCTGAAGACCGCCGAACTCGACCTCAAGCGCCGCGATATCGTCGCGCCGTCCAAGGGTGTCGTCGGCATCATCACCGTCAATGTCGGTGACTATGTCACGACCACGACGCCGATCGCCGTTGTCGACGACCGCTCGGAAATCCTCGTCGATTTCTGGGTGCCGGAGCGCTTCGCCAACAAGATCACCGTCGGCCAGCCGGTCACGGCTTTCGCGATCGCCCAGCCGGGCAGCCAGCTCGATGGCGCGATCCACGCGATCGACAACCGCCTCGACCAGGCAAGCCGCACGCTGCGTGTGCGCGCACGGCTCGAGAACCCTGACGACATGCTGAGGGCTGGCATGTCCTTCTCCGTTACCGTCGCGTTTGACGGCGACACCTATCCGACGGTCGATCCGCTGGCGATCCAGTGGAGCTCGGAAGGCTCCTACATCTGGCGCGTTGCCGGCGATAAGAGCGAAAAGGTGCCGGTGAAGATCATCCAGCGCAATCCGGACAAGGTGCTTGTCGACGCGGCCCTTAACGAAGGCGACGAGATCGTGACCGAAGGCGTGCAGCGCCTGCGCGACGGCGGCGAAGTGCGCATCGCCGGTCGCGAGCGCAAGCAAGAACCTGCGCAGAAGGTCGCGGAGGAAACCAAGTGAGCGGCGGCGAAGCGCACAGCAAGACGTCCGCCCGCGAGCGCGGCAAGACCGGCTTTACCGCACTCTTCATCCGCCGGCCGATTTTCGCGCTGGTGGTCAACACGCTGATCGTCGTTGCCGGTCTTGCCGCCTGGAACGGCATCGAGATCCGCGAGCTGCCGCAGGTCGACCAGCCAGTCATCTCGGTGACCACCACGCTCGATGGCGCCGCCCCCGAGACGATGGACCGCGAGGTGACCTCGGTGGTCGAGGGCGCCGTTTCGCGCGTGCAGGGCATCCGCGACATCTCGTCGACCTCGTCCTTCGGCCGCAGCCGCGTGACGCTGCAATTCTCCGACACGACCGATATCGGCCAGGCCTCGAACGACATTCGCGATGCGCTCGGCCGGGTGCGCAACCAGTTGCCCGACAATGTCGACGAGCCGAGCATCGTCAAAGCCGACGCCGACAGCCAGCCGATCATGCGGCTGGCGCTCACCTCCGACACGATGTCGATGGAAGACATGACGCTGCTCGTCGAAAACGAGATCAGCGACCGGCTGGCTGCCGTCGAAGGCGTCGCCGACGTTGCCGTCTATGGCGACCAGGAGAAGATCTTCCGCATCGACCTCGACCAGGCGAAGCTCGCCGGGCGCGGGGTGACGGTGGCCAACCTCCGCACCGCGCTCGCCAACGCCTCCTATGACGTGCCGGCCGGCAAGCTGACCAGCGCCAGCCAGGACATCTCGGTGCGCGCCACGGCCGACCTGCAGACGCCGGAGCAGTTTGAAAACCTGATCCTCGTCAACAATGTGCGCCTGCGTGACGTGGCCACCGTGACGCTCGGTCCCGATACCGGCACGACGGCGCTGCGCTCCAACGGCCGCCAGGGCATCGGTCTCGGCATCGTCCGCCAGGCGCAGTCCAACACCGTCGATATTTCCGAGGGCGTGCGCAAGGTCGTCGATACGATCCAGGCGCAGATCCTGCCCGAGGGCACGCAGCTCAGGATCACCAGCGACGATGCCGTCTTCATCAACGGCGCCATCCACGAGGTGGAGATCGCGCTGATCGTCGCGGTCTTCATCGTGACGCTGGTCATCTACATGTTCCTGCTCGACTGGCGGGCGACCCTGATCCCGACGATCAGCATGCCGATCGCGCTGATCGGCACGGTGGCAGCGATCTATCTCGCCGGCTTTTCGATCAACATCCTGACGCTGCTTGCGATCGTGCTTGCGACCGGGCTCGTCGTCGACGATGCCATCGTGGTGCTCGAAAACATCGTGCGGCGGCGCGCCGAAGGGCTCGGTCCACGGGCGGCCGCCGTGCACGGCACGCTCGAAGTGTTCTTCGCGGTGCTTGCAACGACGGCGACGCTTGCCGCCGTCTTCGTGCCGCTGTCGTTCCTGCCGGGGCAGACCGGCGGTCTGTTCCGCGAGTTCGGCTTCGTGCTCGCCTTCTCGATCCTGCTTTCCTCCTTCGTGTCGCTGACGCTCTGCCCGATGCTGGCCTCGCGCATGCTGACGAAGGAGCAGCATACGGTGCCGGGGCCGATGGCGCGGTTCGGCGCGCGGGCGGCCGGTTTTTATCGGGTGACACTTCGCGCCTGCCTCAACTCGCCGCTGATCGTCTTCGCCGTTGCCGCTTTCTTCACGGTGATGGGGGCCGCCGGCTTCCTGACGCTGAAATCGGAGCTGACGCCGAGCGAGGACCGCTCGCAGGTGATGATGCGCATCAACGCGCCGCAGGGCGTCTCGCTCGATTATGCCCAGGCGCAGATGCGCCGCATCGAGGACGGGCTGCAGCCGCTGGTCAAATCCGGCGAGATCGACAACATCTTCTCGATCTCGGGGCAGGGCGGCTCGGTCAACAGCGGCTTCATGGTGCTGACGCTCGCTTCCTGGGAGAAGCGCGACCGCAGCCAGCAGGAGATCGTCGCCGAGATCAACAGGGTGACGGCGCGCATTCCATCGGTCCGCGTCTTTGCGATGCAGCCCAACAGTCTCGGCATTCGCGGCGCCGGCAGCGGCCTGCAGGTGGCGCTTGTCGGCAACGACTACAACAAGCTCGGCGATGCGGCGGCGAAGCTGGTGCGCCAGATGGAAGACACCGGCCGCTTCGAGAACGTCCGGCTCAACTACGAGGCCAACCAGGCGCAGCTTTCGATCACCATCGACCGCGAGCGCGCCTCCGACATGGGTGTCGATATTGGCGGCCTTGCCTGGGCGCTGCAGGCGATGCTCGACGGCAACAGCGTCGTCGATGTCTATGTCGACGGCGAAACCTACCCGGTGAAGCTGCTCTCCTCCACCAATCCGGTCAACGACCCGACCGATCTGCAGAACATCTTCCTGAAGGCCGGCGACGGCAAGATCGTGCCGATGTCGACCATCGCCAGCGTCGAGGAGATGGCGGTGGCGCCGCAGCTCTCGCGGGAATCGCAGCTTCGCGCCGTCTCGCTCTCCGCGGGCCTCAAGTCGGACCTTGCGCTTGGCGAAGCGCTGACCATGGTCGAGCAGATGGCCGAGCCGCTGCTGCCGCCGGGTTCGCGCATCATGCCGCTCGCCGAAGCCGCGACGCTCAACGAAAACGCCAATGGCCTCTTCGTCACCTTCGGCTTTGCGCTCGTCATCATCTTCCTGGTGCTGGCCGCCCAGTTCGAAAGCTTCGTCAGCGGGCTCATCATCATGTCGACGGTGCCGCTCGGCCTTGCCTGCGCGGTCTTCGCGATGATCATGACCGGCAATACGCTCAACATCTACAGCCAGATCGGTCTGGTCATGCTCGTCGGCATCATGGCGAAGAACGGCATCCTGATCGTCGAATTCGCCAACCAGTTGCGCGATCGCGGCCAGGACGTGCGCTCGGCGATCGAGAACGCGGCCAATATCCGCCTGCGCCCTGTGATGATGACGATGATCGCCACCATCGTCGGCGCGGTGCCGCTGGTGCTGGCAAGCGGCGCGGGTGCGGAAGCACGCATCGCGCTCGGCTGGGTGCTGGTCGGCGGTCTCGGGCTGGCGGTGATCGTCACGCTCTACCTGACGCCGGTCGCCTACCTCGTCATTGCCCGCTTCACCAAGCCGCATGCGGACGAGGAGCGCAAGCTGCACGAAGAGATGGATGCAGCGGCGGCGCTGGAGGCGCATTGAGCCGGTAACTGGCGGACATTCCTACGCTACATTTCGAGCCAGGCGGCAATGAGAAAGATCGTTGCCGCCAGCCCGCCGAGTGCGGTTCGCCCGGCATGGAGCCTGCCCCAGCGCTTGAGCAGGCTGCGGCTTTCCTCACCGGTCTCCTCCGGCCGCGTTGCCTCCAGCTTGCGATTGACCGGCATGACGAAGAGCAGCGTATAGGGCCAGTTCAGGATGATGATGGCGGCACCCATGCCCCAGAGCACATGGCCAGTCCTTCCCCAGGCGGCAGCGCCGAGCAGGCCCGAGATGAGGGCGAGCGTCGCCTGCATTTCGAAAGCGCGGCGGTAGGAAGGAACCCACTGCGCCAGTGCGGCGCGATCGTCGAGATGGAGCCTTGCCGGCTGTTCGGCCAGATTGATGTAGATGGCGGCGCCGAAAAAGATCGACGCGGTGAGCAAAGCGGTGAGACCCAGCATTGCCTCTCTCCCTTCACGCCAACATGATAATCCAATGCCCGCAATTGAGTAGGTGTTTTCTGCGGCTTTTGCCCTCATACGTGGCATTGCCGAAAGGATCTTCAGTGGTTCGCCCGCCGTCAGATGACGCATCGAGATGGCGCGACGCAGCCTCTTGTGACAGTCCGGTCTCACGTCAGGCGTTTTCCTGCGCTACGTTCCCCAAGAAGTGCGCGAGCGTCTGGACAAAGTGATTCCGATTTGCACAGTAGCGCCTTGAAATGACTGCGCTTCCCGGGCATCTGCAAAGGGGATGCCGCAGATGCAAGAGGAAGGACGTTTTCCGTGGCATTGAAGGCGATCAGAGCTGGCGTGAGAAACGAGGCCGGCATCACGGCGGCGAAGGAAGAATTGGGCATCCGCTTCGGCGACCGGTTCCAGACGGGCGAGGCGATCCGCGCCCAGCACGCCCACACCACCACCTACATTCCGGCGCAGCTTCCCGATGCGGTGGTGTTTGCCGAAAGCGCCGAAGACGTTCGTGAGATCGTTCAGATCGCGGCCCGGCACAAGGTGCCGCTGATCCCCTTCGGCACCGGCTCTTCGCTCGAGGGCCATATCAATGCGCCGAATGGCGGCATCTCGGTCGATCTTCAGCGTATGAACAAGGTGCTGGAGGTTAATGCCGAGGATCTCGACTGCCGGGTGGAGCCTGGCATTACCCGCGAAGAGCTCAACACCTATCTGCGCGACACCGGTCTCTTCTTCCCGATCGACCCCGGTGCCAATGCCTCGATCGGCGGAATGGCCTCGACGCGGGCTTCGGGCACCAATGCGGTGCGCTACGGCACGATGAAGGACAATGTGCTGGCGCTGACGGTGGTGACGGCTGACGGGCGCGAGATCCGCACCGCTCACCGGGCGCGCAAGTCTTCGGCCGGCTACGATCTGACGCGGCTTTTCGTCGGCGCGGAAGGCACGCTCGGCATCATCACCTCGATCACGCTGAGGCTGCAGGGCATCCCGGAGGTCATTTCCGGCGGCGTCTGCCCGTTCCCGACGATCGAAGACGCCTGCAACGCGGTGATCCTCACCATCCAGTCGGGCATTCCGGTGGCGCGCATCGAGCTTCTCGATGCGCTGCAGATGAAGGCCTGCAATGGCTATTCCGGCCTTTCCTATGCCGAAACGCCGACGCTCTTCGTCGAGTTTCACGGCAGCGCCGAGAGTGTCGAACTGCAATCGCGCCAGTTTGGCGAAATCGCTTCGGAGTTCGGTTCCTCGGGCTTCCAGTGGACGACCAATCCGGAAGAGCGGGCGCGGCTCTGGAAGGCGCGGCACAATGCCTATTGGGCGCAGAAAAGCCTGATCCCGGGTGCGGCGATCCTGTCGACCGACGTCTGCGTGCCAATCTCGCGGCTGGCGGATTGCGTCGTGGCGACCCAGGAGGACAGCGCCGCCCATGGGCTGACGGCGCCGATCGTCGGCCATGCCGGCGACGGGAACTTCCATGTCGGCCTGCTGTTCGACGACAAGGACGCAGCCGACGTGGCGCGCGCCGAGGCTTTTGTCGAGCGGCTGAACGCCCGGGCGCTCGCAATGGATGGCACCTGTACCGGCGAACACGGCATCGGCCAGGGAAAGATGCCGTTTCTGGAAGCTGAGCTTGGTGATGCGCTGGACCTGATGCGGCAGGTCAAGCGTTCGCTCGATCCGGACAACATCTTCAACCCAGGCAAGATCTTCGCCTGAGGCGGAACCCGCGCAAGGGCGTCAGGTTTTGGCCCAATTTTTCGGGCAATGCGCCGGCGCCAAAGTGTGGTACTGCATAGTTCCGAAGTCGGAATCGACCCTGACCGAATTATGCGGCAAATCAGAGCGTCAGGGCGCGAGCCTCTGGCGGTCAAGCGATGTGCGGCGCGCAATGCGCCGATGAATTGAATGGGAATGTAGGCACGGTGCTTTCGCGAATTCTGCTTGCCGTCGGTGGACTTGTGGTCGTGGCGCTTTTCGCGGCGCTGATCGCTCCGTGGTTCATTGACTGGACGGATTTTCGCAAGGAGTTCGAGCGCGAGGCGAGCCGCATCATGGGCAAGCCGGTCGTCGTACATGGCAGCGTCGATGCGCGGCTGATCCCGTTCCCGACCGTGACGCTGAACGACGTGCGCGTCGGCGCCAGCGAAGACGGTGAGCCACTGATCCGGGTGGCGCAGTTTTCCATGAGCGCGGAACTGGCGCCTTTCTTAAGCGGCGAGGCGCTGATCTTCGACATGCGGCTCGACCGGCCGAAGGCCAAGGTAAGGTTGTTGCCGGATGGTACGCTCGACTGGGCCCGCGGTCGCCGCACCTCGATCCCGGCCAAGACGGTCGTGCTCGAAAACGTCGAGATCACCAATGGCCAGATCGAATTTGTCGACGAGCAGACCGGCCGAACCCGTCGCGTGAGCGGGCTTGCCGCCGATGTTTCCGCCCGCTCGCTTACCGGTCCCTGGAAAGTGGAGGGGCGTGCGGCGCTCGATGGCGAAGCCGGCAGCTTCTCCTTTACCAGCAACGAGGTGGACGCAGCGGGGGCGCTCAGCCTCAAGGCAAGGGTGACGCCCGACAAGCGCCCCTTCGGCGTCGAGACCGATGGCGCGCTGAAGATCGTCGATTTCAAGCCGGTTTACAGCGGCCGCTTCACCCTGACGGAAAACCGGAAGGGCGAGGAGAAGGATGACGCGCGGGCGCCGTTGCGCATCAACGGTGATTTCCAGCTTACCAACGAAAGCATCCGCGTTCCGGATTATCGCTTCGAGGTCGGTTCGACGGACGACCCCTATGTGGTCACCGGCGAGGCGACGCTCGATACCGGCAAGGACCAGAAGTTCCTGCTGATCGCCGACGGCCAGCAGATCGACGTCAGCCGCATCGGTCCCAGCCGCAATGCCAAGACCGGCCGCGACCCGGCGATCTCCATGCGCCAGCGGCTGGAGGCGATGCTCGCTATTGCTGCCGAGATTCCCATTCCGCAGGTGCCGGGCCGGGCCAGCCTGAAGCTGCCGGCGATCGTCGTCGGCGACACGACGGTGCGCGACGTGCGCATCGACGTCCAGCCCGATGGCGCCGGCTGGGTGATCGACAATGTCGTGGCGCTCTTGCCGGGGCGCACGCAACTCGAAGCGAAGGGGCGGCTGAACCTTAAGGGACAGCGCAGCTTCCGCGGCGACCTGCTGCTCGCCTCCAACCAGCCCTCCGGTCTTGCGAACTGGCTGGCGGGCTCGGTCGACCCGGCGATCCGCAAGCTGAAGACCGCCGGCTTTTCGGCCAAGGTGAACCTGACCGATACGCTGCAGCAGTTCGAAAACCTCGAATTGGCCGCAGGTGAGGCAAGCCTCAAGGGTCGGCTCGAACGGCAGTCCTTCGCCGAGCAGCAGCCGAACCTCTCGCTACAGCTCAAGGGCAACCGCATCGATTTCGAGGCGCTTCAGGCGCTGACTGGACTGGTGGCGGGCGATGCTTCCACGCAGGCGCTGCTTCAGCATGCGATCGCCGCCGACCTCTCGGCCGACGAGTTCTCCGCCTTCGGTGAAGAAGCCAAGGACGTGCAGGCGGTGTTGACGCTGAAGAACGGCCAGCTCCAGGCCGAACGCTTGGCGATCGGCTCGCTCGCCGGCGCTCAGCTGGCTTTCTCCGGTCGGGCTAGCGGCGATCTGGAAAAGCCCGTCGTCTCGGCCAAGATGAAACTTGCCGCCAAGAACCTGACGCCATTCCTGGAAATGATCGGCCGGCACGCGGTCAACCATCCGGCGCTGCGACAGCTGATCAAGGCCGGGCCCTATTATAGCGACGCGGCTTTCGACGTGACGCTGACGGCCGGCAACAAGGAAGGCAATGCGCCGGCGACCTTTGGCATCTTCGGCACGGCGAACGGCACCAAGATTGCGGCCAGCTACCAGGCGCCGGATATGGTGCAGGCGCTGACCGGCAAGGCGATGCTGCTCGAAGCGACGCTTGAAAACCCTGAAACCCGCCTGCTTCTCGGGCAGACCGGTTTTGATCCCTTGCCCTTCGATGCGGACGCCAACGGCATCCTCTCGCTCAAGCTGCAAAGCACCGAAGGGTCGAAGGCCAACGGCACGGTGACCTTCACCACCGAGAAGTCGTCGCTGGCAGCCAAGGGCAATGTCGATCTTTCCCGCGACCACTTCCTCGAAGGCCAGGCAAAAGTCACGCTCCAGACCCAGGACGTCGAGCCCTATCTGCTGCTGCAGGGGGTCGCGCTGCCGCAGATGGGGAGCGGCCTGCCACTGACGATCTCGGCCGATGTCGCCGCAAGCCCGGAGGCGATCGCGCTGACGGCGGTCGAGGGCAAGGCAGACAACAACGCCTTTACCGGCACCTTGACCGTGGACCGCAAATCGCCGGGCGCCGCCGCCGGCCAGCTCACCGTCGATACGCTCGATCTTGCCTGGCTGGGCGAGGGCATCCTGGGCGCGGTCGAGGATGCGAACGGCGCGTTCTCGAAGAGCGCCCTGGCGCAGCCGGCCTGGACCGGCCTCAACGTCGCGCTCGACGTGCAGGCAGGAAAATTCTGGCCGGGCGTCTATGGCGCGATCACGAGCTTTGCCGGCAAGATGGAGTGGAAGGGCGACGAGCTTTCCCTGACCGATGCCACCGGCGACTGGCTGGGTGGCAAGCTTGCCGGGCGGGTGCAGGTCGGAAACGCCAACGGCTCCGGGTTCCTGCGCTCGCGCCTGGACGTCAAGGGCGGTGACCTGACCCAGGCGGGCTGGACCCACGCCGGCGCACCGGTGGCGACCGGGACATTCGATCTTTCCGTCGCGCTGGAAGCATCCGGCGCAACACCGGAGGCTATGGCCCATGCGGCAAGCGGTTCCGGCACCGCGACCTTCAACGGCATGACGCTGAACGGCATCAACAGTGCGGCTCTGCCGCAGTTGATTACTGCCGCCGATGGCCAAAAGAAGCAGATTTCGGCGGACAGCATCCGCAGCGCGGCGGAAGCGGCCGTGTTCTCCGGCCAATCGGTGGTCGGCGTCGTCAAGGCTCCCTTCAGCGTTGCTGGCGGCGTGCTGAGGGTGCAGAACGTTACGGCTGGCGATGGCAGTGCCGCCTTCATGGGCGCAGCTGCGCTTGACCTTGCGGCCGGCCGGATCGATGGCGGCATCGACCTGACCTTCCGGCCCGGCGAGGAAGCGCTTGCCGGTACCGAACCACGCGTGCGGATCGGCTATGCCGGCCTGCTGGAGGCGCCGGGCGTCAGCCTCGACGTGGCCGATCTGGCCAATTTCCTGTCGCTGCGCGCCTTCGAACGCGAGCGCCGCCGGGTCGAGATCCTGCAGGCGAACGTGCTGGAGAAGCAGCGGCTGCGCCGCGAAGTGGCGCTTTACAAGGCGAAGGTGGAAGGACGCGAACTCGAACGGCGACGTGCCATTGCCGACGAGCGCCGGCGTGCTGCCGGGGCTGCGGAAGCGGCCCGCGTCAAGGCTGAAGTGGAAGCGCGCGCCGAGGCCGAGCGCAAGGCCGAAGCGGAGCGCAGGGCCGAAGCCGAACGGCAGGCCGAAGCTGCGCGCCGGGCACAACAGGGGCCATCGCGCGTGCGCGGTGCCGGCCAGGAACAGCAGCCGATCCCGCCGCAGAGCGGCTCCGACGATGTCCAGGGCGGCAGCACCGGGCGGGCACCCGGCCAGAAGCTGGACTTCGACGTGCTGCCCGACGTCACGGTGCAATAACCAGCGCTCGAATCTGAAACGATAGGCCCGCCTCCTGAGGTGGTTTTCCGTGCGTTGCGCCCGTGCAGGTCCGGCGGGCCTTGCAGGCCTGTCGAGAGCCACAAGAGGCTCCAGATGAACTAAAACGCGTCGCGATCTTTCAGATTCGCTCCTTGCGCTTTAAGTTCTTGATATTTCGCATGTCGTTGTCGCAAAACCGCTGCGCACTTTTGCGCGACAGGCTTTAGACCGCGACGTCGTGTTCCTCGCGCGCAGCCTCCCAGACTTCCCGCGCCGCATCCAGGTTCATCAGTGCAATCCCCAGGCCAACGATCAAATCCGGCCAAGCTGATTGCCACAGGTAAGCTGTCGCCAGACCCGCGCCGATGATCGCGACATTGGCGAAAGCATCGTTGCGGGCAGACAGGAACGCAGCCCGTGTGAGGCTGCCGCTCGTATGACGGTAAGCGACAAGAAGGTACGCGCAGAACAGGTTGGTCAGGAGAGCGCCAAAGCCAGCCAGGGACAGGGCAAAGGGCTCAGGCGGGATTGGATCCATGAACTTCGCCCACGCCGTCCATAAAAAAGCCAGCGCAGGGACAAGCAGAATGAATGCCATTGCCATGCCGACCCGAGCGCGGCTCCGCGCCGTCCATGCCAGCGCAAAGAAAATCAGAAGGTTCACGGACGCATCTTCGAGGAAGTCAACGCTGTCGGCCAAGAGGGACACCGAGCCGATGGCCAGCGCAACGACGAATTCAACCGCAAAGTAGCCCAGGTTCAACAAGGCGACGAAGAACACGACGCGGCGGAGATTGTTATCCACTGGAAGGGTTCCTTCGCTGACGAGATTTACCATCGGCAATTTGACACACTTGCTGGCATCAGATTGCTATCCATAGCGTTGCGTTTCGACATATGTATCGTTCATGGAAAAATCAGCCCCGCTGCTCGCAATACGCCGGCTGCATTTTTTGGAGGCGCAACTATCGGCGCACTCGGTGGCTTGATCGGCCTTGGGGGCGCCGAATTCCGATTGCCGCTGTGCCCCATGCGGTCCTGCTGCCTGCGCTCGCCGTGATTATGGTGATCTCTGCCGTGAAGGTCTGGCGACATACCTAGGCAGACTTGCCACGTTTCTGCAGATGCGCTCGTCGCCGGATAGTGGCAATGCTCCATTTTCCGCTGGGGATTACCTCCGCGCAGTACCGATTTCGACAAAGTTTAACAATTTCTGAAGTCATTTCTCCACGATTGATAACTAAATTAGCAATCTGTTTTGGAGCGCAGGGAGGGGCGCGGCCAGCTGGCCGCATCTAGCTCCAACTCATTGGAATCGATGACGCCTTTTTGCTTTGGGGCCACCTGGCTCCGAAGTCGTCGTGATCTGCCGAGGGGGCAACAAACAGATGCCAAGCGATCTGAAGAACAAGCTCGTCCGCTTCCTTAAGGACGAAAACGGCAACTTTGCCGTCATGACTGCTCTGGTGATGCTACCGTTGTTCACGGGTGCTTCCATCGCCATCAATCTCGCCCGCATCAATCTCGAATCCGCCAAGATGCAGGCCGCGCTCGATGCGGCCGCCTTTTCCGCGGTCAAGTCCTATGGCGAAGGGGAGGATGAAGCCAAGGCGAAAGATCTGGCGAACACCACCTTCTTCGCCAATTTCGGTGTGCCGGAGATCGTCGACGAAATCGGATCGGGGAGTTCGACGCCGGTGGCGACCCAGGCGATCAAGGTTGTTTTCGGCGCTCTTGGCGTCGAAAGCACGGCGACGACCACCTATGCGCTCAAATACGCTCCGCTGTTCTGGGGCCTTCAACCCTATACGATCACTCGCGAAAGTGTCGCCGCGCGCATGCCGGGTAGGGAAGCGTGCATTCTGGCACTGCACCCGACCGCATCCCGGGCGTTCGAAGTGAGCGGCAGTGCCACTGTCGATACGTCGGGCTGTACAATCACGTCGGATTCGAGCGATGCGCAGTCGATCTATCTCAGCGGTTCGGCCACGCTGAAGGCCGAATGTCTTTATGCAACGGGCAAGGTCTCAGCGACGCTTGCCCATCTCGAACTCGCCTGCGGCAAGGCAGTGGAAGATGTTCCGCCAATCCCGGACCCCTTCTGGTCCAAGAAAATGCCGACGACGGGAAGCTGGGTGAACCTATCCGGATGTGGACAGAACTTCGTGGCCGGCGGTGGCGGCAATGGCGACTGCAACGGCACGAGCAAGACGCCGAACAACGCGCCTGCCGGCTATACCGTCGAACTGAAGCCCGGCACCTATGGCGGCTTGGAGATCAAGGGCAAGGTTCTTTTGCGGCCGGGCTCCTACATCATCGATGGAGGCACCTTGAAACTCGCCAGCCAGTCGGTGCTCACGGGTGAGGGCATCACCTTCTTCCTGCTGAACGGTGCCCAACTCGATATTCACGGCGGCGCGACCTTCAACGTCACGCCATTCCTGACGGGTGACTGGGCAGGCTTCTCGATCGTTGCCGCCAGGAACAATACGGCGACGGCGACGATCAACGGCAACAGCGCCTCGTCGCTTGCGGGCATCATCTACATGCCGGCCTCGCGTGAGATCCAGTATGCCGGCAATGGCTCCACTGGCGGCGAATGCGTGCGCATCGTCGCGCAGGAGATCACCATGATCGGCAACAGCAGCTTCAAGCTGGATTGCAAGGCGGCGCTTGCGAACAACACCATCAACAATCCGGGTGCAATTCGCCTGGTCAGATAGTCTGCGTGCGACGTCTGCTACGGCGGTCGGGAGACGCGCGGACAAACGTGACGGTTGGGTCACCACCTCTTAAACCCGGTTGCATGGCAACCGGGTTCTTTCCCATGCGAATGCTCAGAAGCGTATGGAAACGCCGAGGATCGGGCCCTGCTGCACCGTATCGAAGATGAAGCCGTCGTTGTCGTAATCGACGCCGACCGCACGATAGCCGGCGACAGCCGAGATGGTGTCGCTGAAGCGGTAGCCGAGGCCGAGCCCTACATCCCAATCGATATCGGCGCCGCC
This sequence comes from Ensifer sp. EB106-03-01-XG145, assembly GCF_058792075.1. Taxonomy (NCBI): domain Bacteria; kingdom Pseudomonadati; phylum Pseudomonadota; class Alphaproteobacteria; order Hyphomicrobiales; family Rhizobiaceae; genus Ensifer; species Ensifer sp. EB106-03-01-XG145. The sequence goes on from NZ_JBYTEC010000012.1 coordinate 88,184, forward strand.
AGCACCGACGATCCCCCAGCCGGTCAGGTAGATTTCCGGCGTCATGTAGTAGGCTCCCCGCAAGCCCACCATGCCGTCGACCCAGGTTTCGCCGTCTTCACGGCTGACGCCGTCGAGCGGCCCGCCCTGGAAGGAGATGGTGGTATCGACCGACCAGACCTTGGCGCCGCCGACAACGTCAAGGTGCGATTGCTGATCCTCGAACACCGTATAGCCGACGGCGAAGAGGCCGGCGAAGGTTTCGGACTTCACGTCCACCGTGTCGGTGAAGATGCCACGCGCCTTACCGTCGCCGGAAAGCTTGGAATAGATCAAGTCGGAGAAGATGCTGAAGCGGTCCTTGCGGGCTTCAATTATGCCCATGGCCGCAAAATCCAGATTGTCCCAGATGTCGCCGAAGTCAGAGTCGATATGGACGGTGGGAAGACCGAATTGCGCCGTGTCGCCGGAAATGCCTGCGATCCAGAAATAGGGGGCGACGGTAAACTGCCAGCCGCTCTCGGTTTCTTCCACCGGCGCCGTCGGCGCCATCAGCGGCGTGATATCGGCCGCATTGGCCGAAAGGCAGGACACCAGGCTCAAGCAGGCCGTAAGGCCGATACGCGTAGAGATTCTCATGATACGCCTCCCGCAGTGGTGGCGACTCAGACTTGCCACCCTCGATACGCACATCTTTATATAAGTTGCTGCGAAAACAACCGAATTCGGCGGCGAACGGGAGCGGATGCGGGCAAAACCGGTGCTGCTGTTGCAAGGGCCACACAGTGGCGAACTGCATGTCTCCTTGAATCGACCTCGATTTAAGGACAAAGACATGCAGCAAATCAAAGTGCTACAGCGCTGCATGTTTTATGAGGAGCGCGG
>NZ_JBYTEC010000012.1:89057-166648 GCF_058792075.1 Ensifer sp. EB106-03-01-XG145
AAACCACCCCCCCCCCCCCCCCCCCACCCCCCCCCCCCCCCCCCCCCCCCCCGCCGCTGTAGGTGATTTCTTGTTGTTGGCGCAATGGGTTGCGCGTCAGTTCGCGTCAGGCGACGGCAGCGCAAGTTTCGATTTCAGCCATTCCAGCACGTAGACCCGTAGCGCCGAGGAAAGGTTGCTATCGGGCGTGCGCTGGTCGTCGATTTCGGCGATGAGTTGCGCGAGCGGCATCGCCCTTGTCTCGGCGATCGCCTTCAGTTCCTGCCAGAACGCGTCTTCGAGCGAGAAGCTGGTGCGGTGGCCGTGCAGGGTCGCGGAGTGCTTACGGATCATTGTCCGGTCTCTGGATCAAAATGACTTTGGGGCGGATCGCCCCGTAAACGGGATCGATTGTAATAAGTTGGAGCGTGCTGCGGCGGAAAGTTGCCGCACGCGGGCTGCGGGATCGATTCAACTGCTTGGCAATTCGATTCGGAAAGCGGTCGCAAGTCCTTGCTCCGGAATCCTTTTCTTCGGGAAGGGCGGCTCAGTCCTTGCTGTCGCCGCCTTCGTCCTTGGCCGGCCGCTCGAGGCGGCCCTGGTCAAGGCGGGTCTCCGCCTTGTCGTTCAGCGCCTTTGTCAGGGATTTTTCAGCCTTGGTGCGGCCAAAGGAGATGCGGTTCTGTTCGGCCTGTTTTTCCTTTTCCGTGCGCTGCTGGCGCTTGCGGAACTGGCGCAGATTGACGACGTCGCCGGTCATGATCCGATGCTCCTTCAGCGCTCACGCGTCTTCAATGCGCAAAGGTCGCTGTAGCACTTCGCGTGGCTGCATGATCCCGGTCCCCCGATCGGCTGCGACCAGGGGGAGCTTGCAGCCGGTGGTGATCAGTTCTTCTTGCGGAAGGAATCGAGCGAAACGACGGAGCCGCCGCCGTTCTTCGGTTCGGTCGGCTTGTCTTCCTTGGCCGTGGCTTCGCCGTTTTCTTCCGGGACCGGATAGGCGGTGATTTCGGCCGATTCCACTTCTTCCTCCTCGCCGGCGGCGACATCGAACTCCAGCTCGAAATTGACCGAGGGGTCGTAGAAGCCGCGGATGGCGTTGAACGGGATTACCAGGCGTTCCGGCGTGTCGGAGAAGGAAAGGCCGATCTCGAAGCCGACGTCAGTGACCTTCAGCTCCCAGAACTGGTGCTGGACGACGATGGTCATCTGCTCGGGATACTTCGCCTTGAGGTGCTGCGAGATGCGCACGCCCGGCGCGCCGGTCAGGAAGGTGATGAAGAAGTGGTGTTCGCCGGGCAGATGGCCTGTCGTGGCGACTTCGGTCAGGACCTTGCGGATGACGCTGCGGAGCGCGTCCTGTGCCAGAATGTCGTAGCGGATGTGGTCCTGGCCCATGAGTGTCCCGTCTTTCCTCGAACTCAATCTTACTGCTTGCTGCCGGCTAGCCGCCGTCACGCTTCATTGCCCATCCACAAGGGACGAGTCAATTATTTGAGCATCTATAGACCATTTCGAGGCGGGGGAGAAGGTGAAGGCTTCTGTTGCCAGGTGCCTTCGGACCCCGCCTTACGGTGCTACCCGGAAGGACTTGATTTGAAGTGTCGCACCGCGATTAAGCAGCGAGACGTGCTTCAGCATAGTTGTCGTTTGCAACTATAAGTTTAGCCCGATAACGGTGGTACAATGCCGAGCAAAAAGTCGATCTTTACGCCCTTGTCGATCCTATTTCGCCCCCATCAAAAGCCGATCCTCAGGAGATCGGTTTTTGGTGGAGGCGCCGGGTACCGCCCCCGGGTCCAATGGGTTTATTTCATCGCCCGTTTATTGCCATAGCCGCCCGAAGACGGCACCGTTCATATAGGTCTTTCCTGTCTCCAAGAAAAGGGGGATGTGTCGGATATATGACTTTGTCCCGGACTGTGCCGGCCCCGAACCGCCTTGACTTGACCGGCATCCATGAAAAACTCCCGCTGCTGCATGCGGCAGGCATTGTCCGGCCGCAGTTTCGAGAAACAAAGCAACCTGGAGGCCTCATGACGGACTACCTCGCAGATGTGCAGAAATACGACAGCGGCGCCGACGAGGCGATCGTGAACAAGATCGTGCGTCACCTTGGGATTGCGCTTCGCAACAAGGATTCTTCGCTCGTGTCGGCGACCGATCCGAAGGAGCTCGAGCGGGTCAAGGAGAAATGGTGCGAGAAGAAGCTCGGCATCAGCGGCGGCGATGCGGATACGGCGATCGCCGCCACGGTCAAGGAGATGTCCGCCGATCGCTCCAAGTCGCGCGTTACCTTCTATTACCTGGTGGCGAAAAACCTCGGGAAGCTGCAAGCGCTGTAGATCACGATGGTTTTGGGTCGATCGACCCAAAACCATAAACGTGATCGCCTCTCATAGTTAGAGCGGGATGAGGAAAAGCGCGTGCACTTTTCCTCATCCCGCTCTAAGGCAGCCGAATTATCCGGGATAATCGCCCGGAGGTCATTGGTTCGCCGCCGGCTTCGTCCTAAATTCAGGGCAATACGAATCGGCGGCGCCAGACCATGCAGCAATATCTCGACCTTCTCGACCATGTGATGACCAACGGAACCGACCGGGGCGACCGGACGGGTACGGGCACGCGCTCGGTCTTCGGCCACCAGATGCGCTTCGACCTCGCCGAAGGTTTCCCGGTGCTGACGACAAAGAAGCTGCATCTGCGCTCGATCATCCATGAACTGCTCTGGTTCCTGAAGGGCGATACCAACGTTCGCTACCTCAAGGAAAACGGCGTCACCATCTGGGACGAATGGGCCGACGAAAACGGCGATCTCGGCCCGGTCTACGGTTATCAGTGGCGCTCCTGGCCGGCGCCGGATGGGCGTCACATCGACCAGATCGAAGGCCTCGTCGAGAGCCTCAAGACCAACCCGAACTCGCGCCGCCACATCGTTTCGGCCTGGAACCCGGCACTGGTAGACGAGATGGCGCTGCCGCCATGCCACTGCCTGTTCCAGTTCTACGTGGCTGACGGCAAGCTCTCCTGTCAGCTCTACCAGCGTTCCGCCGACATCTTCCTCGGCGTGCCGTTCAACATCGCGTCCTACGCGCTTTTGACGATGATGGTGGCGCAGGTGACCGGCCTGAAGCTCGGCGATTTCGTGCACACGCTCGGCGATGCGCATATCTACCACAACCATTTCGAACAGGCCCGGCTGCAGCTGACCCGCACGCCGAAGGCGTTGCCGCGGATGGAAATCAATCCTGACGTGAAGGACCTGTTTTCTTTCTGCTTCGAAGACTTTACGCTCGTCGGCTACGAAGCTGATTCAACGATCAAGGCGCCGATCGCGGTCTAAGGCACCTGGGCGGGGCGGACCCGCCTGCGCGCCAGCGACGACCCGGCGTGTGCGGGTGGGCCTCGCTGCCATGCATGACAATACGGGCGTGGCCATGGAGCCGATTGGCGAGGGCTGCAGCGGAGAGTGGCCGGGGAGGGCTGGCCCTCAAGGGAGGTATGATGCTCACACTGATCCATGCGCCCCTGTCGCGGTCGTCGCGCATCGTCTGGCTGCTTGAGGAACTGGGTGCCGAATACGAGATCCGCTACGTCTCGATCCGCCGCTGGGATGGCTCCGGCGCGCCGGACGATAACAATCCGCATCCGCACAAGCAGGTGCCGGCGCTCATTCACAACGGCGCAGTGATCTGGGAATCGGCGGCGGTCGTGCAATATCTGACCGACCTCCATCCCGATTGCAGCCTCGGTCGGCCGCCCGGTCACAAGGAGCGCGGCGCCTATCTCTCCTGGCTCGCCTATTATGCCGGGGTGATCGAGCCGACAGCGCTCGCCCATATCTCCGGTGCGACCATCAACAATCCGGCGCAGGCGCGGCTCTACAACGAAATGTGCGCTCATGTGATCGACGTGCTCACCCGCCGGACCTATCTGCTCGGCGAAACGATGAGTGCGGCCGACCTGCTGCTCGCAAGCGCGCTGCAATGGATGCGCAAGATCCTGCCGGAAAGCACGGTGGTCGACCGCTACATCCGCCTGGTGACGGACCGGGCGGCCTACGACCGGGCAAGGGAAATCGACAGCAAACCGAACGGGTTCCATGACTGAAACGAAGAGCATCCATCCGAAGATATCGATCGTCGTCGCCGTTGCCGCCAACGGCGTCATCGGGCGAGACGGCGATCTGCCCTGGCGGCTTTCGACTGACCTCAAGCGCTTCAAGGCGCTGACGATCGGCAAGCCGGTGATCATGGGGCGCAAGACCTGGGCTTCGCTGAACCGTCCGCTGCCTGGCCGAGCCAATATCGTCATCACCCGCAACACGGATTTTGTCGCCGAAGGCGCTGATGTCGTGCCATCGCTCGATGCCGCGATCGCGGTCGCGAACCGCGAGGCTCAGGCGGCGGGCGTCGATGAGATTTGCGTTATCGGCGGCGGCGAGATCTATCGCCAGTCGATCGGCATGGCGGATATCCTGCATGTGACCGAGGTCCAGGCCGAGGTCGACGGTGACACGCGCTTTCCTGATATCGACGCGCAAGTCTTCGAGAAGGTGTTCGAAGAGGACCTGCCGCAGGGCGAAAAGGACAGTCATGCCATGCATTTCGTTACCTGGAAGCGGCGTGCGACAGCCTGACGCGCCGGATCGTCAACTATTTTGAACCATTTACGGTGAACTCGGGCCTATCGCGTTGAAAGCGGTGCGGGTGATACCTATAACGGTTTCACATCGTAAACGACCGCGCGGTGGCGCGGCCGTTTGGCGTGGGAAGTGTCAATAGAGAGGTTTTGATGCCCTGGAGCAATCAGAATGGCGGCGGCGGCCCATGGGGCGGCGGCGGCGGCGGCAATCAGGGCCCATGGGGCCAGGGGCCCAATCGGCCGCGTGGCGGCAAGGGTGGCCCGCCGGATCTGGAAGAGATCATTCGCCGTGGTCAGGACCAGCTTAAGAATGTCGTTCCCGGCGGTTTCAACGGCGGTGTCTTCGCCATCGTCGGCCTGCTGATCGTCGGCTTCATCCTGATCAATTCGATCTACACGGTGCAGCCAGACGAGCGCGGCGTCGAAATGCGCTTCGGCAAGCCGAAGGAAGAAATTTCGATGCCGGGCCTGCACTATCACTTCTGGCCGCTCGAAACGGTCGAGATCGTCAAGGTGACGGAGCAGCAGCAAAACATTGGCGGGCGCACTGGTGGTCAGTCCAATTCGGGCCTGATGCTCTCCGGCGACCAGAACATCGTCAACGTGCAGTTCTCGGTGCTCTACTCGGTCACCGACCCGAAGGCCTATCTGTTCAACGTCGAGAACCCGTCCGACACGCTGCAGCGGGTCGCAGAAAGCGCCATGCGCGAAGTCGTCGGCCGCCGTCCGGCCCAGGACATCTTCCGCGACAACCGTCAGGCAATCGCCGCCGACGTGAAGAGCACGATCCAGGCGACGATGGACACCTATGGTGCCGGCGTCTCCGTCAACACCGTCGCGATCGAGGATGCGGCGCCGCCGCGCGAAGTGGCCGACGCCTTCGACGAAGTGCAGCGTGCCGAACAGGACGAAGACCGCTTCGTCGAAGAAGCCAACCAGTACGCCAACCAGGTGCTCGGCAAGGCCCGCGGTCAGGGCGCGCAGATCCGTGAAGAGGCGGCCGCCTACAAGGACCGCGTCGTCAAGGAATCACAGGGTGAGGCGCAACGCTTTATCTCGGTCTATGACGAATATTCCAAGGCGCCCGAAGTCACCCGCAAACGTCTCTATCTCGAAACGATGCAGGGCGTTCTCGGCAAGTCGAAGAAGGTCATCATCGACGAGAAGAACGGGCAGGGCGTTCTGCCCTATCTGCCGCTGAATGAAATTGGCCGGCCTGCCCAGTCGGGTGCAGCAGCAGCAGCGGGAGCAGCACAGTGATCAACAATCGTACCTCAGTCATCCTGATCCTGCTCGCCGTCGTCTTCGTCGGTCTCTATTCGTCGATCTTCGTGGTCAACGAACGCCAGCAGGCGATCGTCGTCCGCTTCGGTCAGATCCAGGACGTCAAGGCCGAGCCGGGCCTCTACTTCAAGCTGCCCTTCGCCTTCATGGATGCCGACCGCGTGCAATATGTCGAAGACCAGGCGCTGCGCTTCGACCTCGACAACATCCGCGTCCAGGTCTCGGGCGGCAAGTTCTATGAAGTCGATGCCTTCGTCGTCTACAAGATCGCCGATCCCCGCCGCTTCCGCGAAACCGTTTCGGGCGACCGCGATTCGGCCGAGGCACGTCTGCGCACCCGTCTCGACGCATCGCTGCGCCGCGTCTACGGTCTGCGTGGCTTCGAAGCGGCACTGTCGGACGAGCGTGCATCGATGATGCGCGAAGTTCGCGCCGACCTCAAAACCGATGCCGAATCGCTCGGCCTCAACATCGAGGACGTTCGCATCCGTCGCACCGACCTGACGCAGGAAGTCTCGCAGCAGACCTTCGACCGCATGAAGGCCGAGCGCCTGGCCGAAGCCGAACTGATCCGCGCCCGCGGTAACGAAGCCGGCCAGCGTCGTCGCGCCATCGCCGACCGTCAGGTCGTCGAGATCGTCGCCGAGGCGCAGCGCGATTCGGAAATTCTGCGCGGTGAGGGCGAAGCCGAACGGACGAGGACCTTTGCCGACGCCTTTGCGCGCGATCCGAAGTTCTTCGAATTCTACCGCTCGATGGCGGCCTATACCCAGTCGATCGGTAGCCCGGACACGACGCTTGTGCTTTCGCCGCATTCGGAATTCTTCCGTTACTTCAACGACTCCGAAGGCACTGCACCGGCTGCCGCGGCGCCGCCAGCAACCACCGGGAACTAAGCGGGCGATGTCAGATTTCCTGACGGGAATCGCTTTCTTCCTGATCATCGAGGGGCTGGTGTACGCACTGGCCCCTTTGGTTTTGGTGGAAATGGCGAAGCGTTTGCCGTATGTCCCCGAACATCAGCTTCGACTGGCGGGGCTCTTTTCCGTGGCTGCCGGGGTCGGACTTGTATGGTTGCTTCGAGGATAATGCGAAATGCCACATAAACTGCTGATCCGGCTGGTCGATGCCGAATACGCGATCACCCGCCTCACTATCGGCTCCAGCATACCGGAATGGTTGCCGGGGCCGGGCTTCTGGACGGTGTCGAGCTCCCGCGAGGAGATGACGCTGGTCTGCCGAGCCGCCCGCGTGCCTTCCAGCGTCCAGAGCTCGCTCGGCTGGCGCTGCTTCCGCGTCGAACAGCACTTTGCCTTTGACGTTCCCGGCGTGCTCTCGTCCGTGCTCAGGCCGCTTTCGGCCGCCGGCGTCGGCGTCTTCGCCAATTCGACCTTCAGCACCGACTATGTCTTCGTCGCCGGTTCCGATCTCGACAAGGCGGTGCAGGCCCTGAAAGACCACGGGCACGACCTGACGACCTGACACGTCGCGCCTCCTTCCAAGAAGACGCAGCCGGTACCTTCCAGCCTTTCGCAGTCCTCTGCGCGGGGATCAGGAAATCGTGTGTGGACGCTTCCGAATTCCGCCTTATCTTCAGGTGAAAATCGAAAGTCGCGCGGTTTGCGGATTGCGTCGACGGTTCCTACCGCATAGGCGCTCTTGCCGGTTCCGGTCGACGCAAAATTGTGCGAAGAATCAAAGTGCTATGGCGCCCGGCGCCGTAGGCAGGAGAGGTGGCGGCCAAGAGAAGCGGTCGACCATCGAACAGCCAGAGGAGCTTAAGCGACTTGTCCACGCGAACGAAATTCCGAGCTCACTCGCTTGGCGCCACCTTGGGCGTTCTGGCGCTGACAAGCGCGCTTGCCTTCAGCAGCACGGCGCTCGCCCAGAACACGGCCATTCGCCCGCCGACCAACGGTCCCGCTTCCGTTGCCGATCTCGCCGCCGGGCTGCTGGACGCGGTCGTCAACATCGCGACCTCCCAGAAGGTCAAGAACGACGACGATGCGCCGGCACCGCAGGTGCCGGAGGGCTCGCCCTACCAGCCCTATTTCGACGAGTTCTTCAAAGGGCAGGGTGGCCAGGGCGGTAACCGCCAGCGCACCGTTGATTCGCTCGGCTCCGGCTTCGTCATTGATCCCACCGGCTTCATCGTCACCAACAACCACGTGATCGAAGGCGCCGACGATATCGAAATCAACTTTGCCAATGGCAGCAAGCTCAAGGCCAAGCTCGTCGGCAAGGACACCAAGACCGATCTCGCGGTCTTGAAGGTGGAGCCGAAGACGCCGCTGAAGGCGGTGCCTTTCGGTGATTCCCGCAAGATGCGCATCGGTGACTGGGTGATGGCGATCGGCAATCCGTTCGGCCTCGGCGGCTCGGTTTCCGTCGGCATCATCTCGGCGCGCGGCCGCAACATCAATGCCGGTCCCTACGACAACTTCATCCAGACGGACGCGGCGATCAACCGCGGCAACTCCGGCGGGCCGCTCTTCAACATGGCCGGCGAAGTGATCGGCATCAACACCGCGATCATCTCGCCGTCGGGTGGCTCGATCGGCATCGGCTTCTCGGTACCGACGGAGCTTGCCGCCAACGTCGTGCTGCAGCTCAAGGATTTCGGCGAGACCCGGCGCGGCTGGCTCGGCGTCCGTATCCAGCCGGTGACCGACGATATCGCCGAGAGCCTGAAGATGGCGACGCCGCATGGCGCGCTCGTCTCCGGCATCATCGAGGGCGGGCCGATTGCCCATGGCGAGATCAAGGCCGGCGACGTCATCGTCAAGTTCGACGGCCGTGACGTCACGGAGATGCGCGATCTGCCGCGTGCCGTTGCCGAAAGCCCTGTCGGCAAGGCGGTCGACGTGGTGGTCGTCCGTGACGGCAAGGAGCAGACGGTCAAGGTGACGCTCGGTCGCCTCGAAGATGGCGATGAGGTCGCTGCCGCGCCGGCGGCGACAACCAACGACGAGACGCAAAAGCCGGACAAGCCCGAAGCAGCCCCGCTGCCCGCGACCGATGTCGTGCTCGGCATGAAGCTTGCGACGCTGAACGAGGAGACGCGGAAGAAATACGGCATTGCCGAAGACGTGGACGGCGTTGTCATCACCGAGGTCTCGCCGAATTCGGCGGCGGCGGAACGCCGTGTCGAGCCAGGCGACGTGATCGTCGAGGTCGGCCAGGAGGCGATGGATACGCCCGGCGACGTTGCCGATCGCGTCGAGGAGCTGAAGTCGAACGGCCGCCGCAACGCGCTCCTGATGCTCTCCAGCAAGACCGGCGAACTGCGCTTCGTCACGGTGCGGGTGGAGTAGGCGAGCCCGCCACGATGGCCAGCCGCCGCCGCGTGTTTTGCTGCGGTCATGCCGCCGATTGTCGAGTCTTTTCAGTGCGATCGGCGGACAGGCTTGAAGATAGAATCCACCTGTTCAGTTTTTGATTCAGATCTCTTCCGGTCGTGGTTTGCGGGCGCCCCTCATCCTGCGTCCGCGACCAGAAAGGGGCGTACGGTTGTCCGCGTTTCCTTCAGAGTTGCATGCGATTATGGCGACGAAGCGGCTGGCGCGGGTAGGGCAGGTATTGATTTCCCCGCAAGGTTGTCCTTACACCTAGCGAACTGGGGTCGAACAGATCCCATTGCGCCGGGGGAATCTGATGACGGACAGCGTTGAGAATGTCGTATCGCGCGCAGGCTTCTGGCGACGAGCCATAGCATTCCTCATAGACTTTATGCTTGTCGCCCTGCCGATGCAGGCTGTGGTCGTCATTCTGTTCATGCTAACCGGCGGAGCCGTGCAGGCCAGTTTTGGTTTCCATAGTACGGTTTGCGAAGATATCGGTGATCTTCTGATAGCGCCTACGCCACCGCCACCAGCCGATTACAATAGCGTCGTTGAATGCCGGGTTACGTTGGCTGGGTTCGACCTGAAAAGAACTTTGACGGTCAGCAAGATTACCGTTGAAGCTGGGACCACGACCCGGATTTCGCAAACCTATTATCTGGGACCAGACGGGAAACAACGCGACGTCTGGCCCGTCGATTTCTTCGGCTTTATTGTATTCCTGGCGTATCTCGTGGTGCTTGAAAGCCGCCGCGGCGCGACGCTCGGTAAGCAGTTGCTTTCCATCAGAACGGCGAGCCATCGGGATGCCTTCGCCGTTGGCGTACCTGTCCGTTCGGCTTTGCTGCGTTACGCCGTGATGTTTGCTGCGGTCGTTCCCGGCATGCTGGTGACGTTGGGATTTGAACTCGCTGTGGCACGTGGGGCCTGGGACCCGTTTGTTCTGCTCACCCACCCTTTCTTCGTCGGCGCCAACATTCTCGCAGGGCTCATATTCGTCGGATGGTTTGCTTGGATTACCGTGAGTGTCATCCGAAAGCGGGACCCCGTTTACGATCGTGCTGCCGGAACCTCGGTCTGGGTGCGGAGTTGAAGCGCCGCAGACTAACAGTCGCCACTCTCTGCCGCTCGAGGGTGCATGCAGGACTTCCTGCGGGCCGGCTGGAAGGTCATCAGCCGCAGGGCTTCGAACAGGATGTCGATGATCGCGAGCATGACCGCACCTCCTTTCTGATCTTTATTTCACCGCACTTGCCCCTGTCCCTCAAACGAGTTTACTGTCGGCTTCGGATAACTTGAGGTTATGCATGAAGCGCGGACGATTGCCCCTGACGGCGCTGCGGAGTTTCGAGGCGGCGGGACGGCTGGAGAGCTTCACGCTGGCCGCCGCCGAGCTTTTCGTTTCGCAGGCGGCGATCAGCCGTCAGGTGCGCGAGCTCGAGGACCTGATCGGCCGGCCGCTGTTCGAGCGGCATCATCGCAGCGTCCGGCTGACCGCCGATGGCCGCGTGCTGCTTGGCGTGCTGACGTCGGCATTCGACATGGTCGGAGAGAGCCTCGATATGCTTTCGGGGCGGCGGCTCTCGCAGACGCTGAAGGTCAGCGCCGAGCCTTCCTTTGCCGGGTGCTGGCTGGTGCCGCATCTGCAGGAGTTTCAGGAGGCGCACCCGGAGATCGACCTGGTGATCGATGCCGATCCGCGGCTTTCCGAGTTTCGCAGCGGCGAGGCCGACATTGCCATCCGCCACAGCCTTGCGACCGATCGCTGGCCGCGGGTCGAGTCGCGGCTGCTGGCGCGCGTGCAGATGATCCCGGTGATCGCACCGGCGCTGGCCGCCTCGGGGCGGCCGCTCGATCGCCCCGACGACCTGCTGCAGCACGCGCTTCTGCATGAGGACAACCGGCAGCTCTGGGAACAATGGTTCGCGACCGCCGGTGCCGCGCCGGTGAAGCTCGAGCGCGGCGCCATCTTTGCCGATGGTTCGATGGTGCTGCAGGCGACGCTCCGTGGCAGCGGCGCGGGTCTGATCGACCGCGACCATGCGCGCGATGATGTGATCGCCGGGCGGTTGATCCAGCCTTTCGAGGTATCTGTGCCCTATGGCGCGTTCTTTCTCGTGGCGCGGCGCTTCGATGCGCTTTCCAATGCCGCGCGGGCGTTTGTCGACTGGGTCGAGCGGAGCTATCCGGGGTGTGTGCGGTAGCGGTGACGTGTGCTTTGCGAATTGCAGCGTGCCCCTCACTGTCCTGCCGGACATCTCTCCCCGCAAGCGGGGAGAGAGAAACGCCAGTCGCGAAATGGCTGCCTCAATCAATGTCGACGAATGCCGAAAGCTCGCCAATTCCATTCGCCTCGTCGAGGGAAACAGCAGAGCCTAGGCATGCTCTAGCCTAGCAGTTGCGGGCTGCGTGCTGGCTACTAGCCACTCTCTCCCCGTCTGACGGGGAGAGATGTCCGGCAGGACAGTGAGGGGCTGCCTTCGATGGGGCTACTTCCTCGGCTTCAAACACTCTTCTCGCCATTCCCCAGCGCTGATGGCGTAGAGCACGTGGGGGACCAATGCCGGCTGATCTGCGGGGACGCGGGGGTGGTCGAAGTCGCGGCTGGCGTCGCGGTGCATGCCGAGCCGTTGCATCACCGCCGTCGAGCGGCTGTTGGCGGCGATCGCGAAGGAGACCACCTCGTCGAGCCCCTTTTCCTCGAAGGCGTAGCGCAGGAGTTCGGAGGCGGCTTCCGTGACAAAGCCCTTGCCCCAATAGGACGGCGCCAGTCGCCAGCCGATCTCGACCGTTCCCTTGGGCAGGTGCGGCTCCAGGTCGGTCAAGGCGAGGCCGCAGAAGCCGAGCGGCCGGTCGTCGGCCTTCAGCGCTATCGCGAAGAAGCCCAGACCGGTCTCGGCGATGCCGCGACCGACACGATCGAAGAGCGCGTCGGCTTCCGCCCGGTTGCGGCGGAAGGGGAAGAATTCCATGACCTTGGGGTCGCTGTTGATGGCGAAGAAGAGATCGCGGTCGCTTTCCTTCCAGGCCCGAATGCGCAGCCGCTCGGTCTCGGTGATGATCATCCGACGAAATCCGTCTTGCGATAGCCCTGGAGATAGAGAAGGGCGGTCAGGTCGCCGTGGTCGATGCGCACCTTGGCCTGTTCGGCGACCACGGGCTTGGCATGCAGCGCCACGCCGGTGCCGGCAAGCTGGATCATGCCGAGATCGTTGGCACCATCGCCGACGGCAAGCGCTTCGTCCGTCGAGATGCCGAGGCGGCCGGCGATGTCGATGAGGGCATCGACCTTGGCCTGCTTGCCGAGGATGGGGGAGGCGACCTCGCCGGTCAGCACGCCATCTTCGGCGATCAGCGTGTTGGCGCGGTTCTCGTCGAAGCCGAGCATCTCGGCGATCGGTCCGGTGAAGACGGTGAAGCCGCCGGAGACGAGCGCGGTGTAATGCCCCTTGCTCTTCATCGTCGCGATCAGGGTGCGTCCACCCGGCGTCAGAGTGATGCGTTTGGCGATCACCTCGTCGACGACGCTGAGTGGCAGGCCCTTCAAAAGCGCGACGCGCTCGATCAGCGCCGGCTCGAAGGCGATCTCGCCGTTCATGGCGCGGGCTGTGATGGCCGCCACCTTGTCCTTGAGGCCGACTTCGGCGGCGAGTTCGTCGATACATTCCTGGCCGATCATTGTCGAATCCATGTCGGCGATCAAAAGCCGCTTGCGGCGGCTCTCGGCGTCCTGCACGGCGACATCGATCGGCGCGCCGCCGATTGCATCGCGCAGCAGGGTTTCGGCCGCATCCGGATCGGTGCCGTCGGCGAGCGCGATATCGCAGGCGACGCCATCGGCCAGCCAATAGAGGCCGGACGCCTTGACGGCATCGGCGGCGGTTTCCGCGAGTGCTGGCGTCAGAACAGGATTTGACGGATTGGCGATAAGCGTGGCAACGAGAGCCATGGACAATAACCTTGAAACCGAGAGCGACGCGATCCTGATAACCGGGCCGACCGCCAGCGGCAAGTCTGCGCTTGCGGTCGAACTGGCGCGCCGGCACGGCGGCGTGGTCGTCAATGCCGACAGCATGCAGGTCTATGACACGCTGCGATTGCTGACGGCGCGGCCCGACGAAGCGGATATGGGCGGCGTGGAGCACTGTCTCTATGGCCATGTGCCGGCAGCCGCTGCCTATTCCACCGGCGCCTGGGTGCGTGAGGCGCAGGCGCTGGTCGCGCGGCTCAAGCAGGAGGTGCGGATGCCGGTCTTCGTCGGCGGCACCGGGCTCTATTTCAAGGCGCTGACCGGCGGTCTCTCAGACATGCCCGAAATCCCGGCCGCGATCCGCGAGCGGCTGCGCGAACGGCTGAAGGCGGAAGGGCCCGAAGCCCTGCATCGCGTGCTCGAGGCCAAGGACCCGGAGACGGCCGCGACCTTGAACGTCGGCGACGGCCAGCGGATCGTCCGGGCGCTCGAAGTGGTGGAGGCGACCGGCAAGCCGATCCGCTTCTTCCAAAAGCAGAACGGCCCGATGATCGTCGATCCGGACCGGGCGGAGAAATACGTGGTGCTGCCGGAGCGCAAGCTCCTGCACGACCGCATCAATCGCCGTTTCGAGTTGATGCTTTCGGGCGGCGCGATCGACGAAGTGCGGACTCTGCTTTCGCTCGACCTGCCGCCGGAAATGCCTCTCATGAAGGCGATCGGCGTCAGCCAGATTGCGGCACTCTTGAGGGGCGAACTCGACGAGGCCGAGGTGATCGAGATGGGTGCTGCGGCAACGCGGCAATATGCCAAGCGCCAGATGACCTGGTTCCGCAATCAGCTCGACGAGAGCTGGCGGCGGATCGAGAGCGCCGAGGCCGTGTTGTCGAGCGGAGGGGCCAACTCCCGACCATGAAAAACGAGCAGAATCACTTCCCGACAGCGCGGAAATCCGCCTTTCTCCCGATGAAGCCCTCGTATTTTTCGACCTTCTTTCCCGTTGGTGCGAGGAGAATGATGCTCCCACGCCGGCCGCGGAGTGCTTCGAAAGCACCGCTGAATGCGCTGTGCTGCACGGGTTGCTTGCAGATCTGGAAAAGCAACTGGTCGCACCTTTTCGGGCAGACTACGCCGACGTCGTCAAAGAGGCCCGTCTCCGGCTTGAGGCATCGTGGCACTATGCCGATTTGAGGGGCTGACTCGTCAGTCTCAGCTCGGCTGAATTGCGCTCAGGCCGCCAAATTCAGCTGCCAGGAAACGCCGAAGCGGTCGTTGACCCAGGTGAAACGCTGGCTGAAACCGTAGTTGTCGAGTGGCATCAGCACGGCACCGTCCTCGGCCAGCATGGTCGCGAGCGTGATGATCTCGTCCTCGCTCTGGCATTCGACGAAGAAGGAGAAGGAGGGGGTAAAATCGAAGGCGTGTTTGACCGGGCTGTCGATGCACTTGACCCTCTGTGCGCCGAGCCGGAACAGCGCGACCTTGATGCTGCCTTCAGGACCCTGCTCGCCCGGGCCATAGTGTTCGATCTCCAGCACCTCGGCATTCGGGAAGAGCGAGATGTAGAAGGCCATGGCTGCCTCCGCGACGCCATCCTGGAACATCAAGAAAGGGGTTACGCTTGCGACCATGGCGGCCTCCTGACTTCGTTTTCGTTGAGTGCTTGAAGATCCGCTGTCTGTTCGCGCTACAGGATTGCGCAGACCAACGACGGGGCGCTGCAAAGGTTCCGTGGCATTCCAGAAGCCTTGCGACCGCACCTTTGGATGAGCGCCCGGATCACGAGACAATCATGATCCGTATTCTATCGGAGGCCCAATTTCCCTGGCAAGGCCAGGGGTCGCGCAAGGAGCGACGGGAATTTGCGCTAGGTCTTGCGGATGATGCTGCCGAGCGGCCGCTTCAGCAGGCTTTCCCGGAGCGACCCTTCGCGCGGTCGATCGCCCGCGGTGGGCGGCGAATCGTGTGCTGTGGGCGGCGGCGCCGCGAAGCGAGGCGCGGGCTGCTCGGCCGCGGGCTTTTCGTTCAGAAGCTGTTGGCGGATCTGGTTGAAGCGCTCCAGCTCGGGATTGGGGGAAATGGTGCTGCGTGGAAGCATGTCCGGGCGGTAGGGCTCGGCAGAGAGGGCCTCGTCGGCGAAGCCATGCTCCGCCTCGCTTGCGGATGTGGCGCCGAGTTCGCTGTCCCAGCGCTGCTCTTCGCTGCCGGTCGTTGCCGCAATGTAGCTCTGCTGGAAGCCGGAAATATCCGGCCCGTTGATCGCCCGCATGCGGCTGACGATCGAGCGCAGGTCGACGGTCGGCGGTGCGTCTTCGTCGATCCGGTCGACGATGCCGTGGGCGCGCGGCAGGCGCTCTTCGGCTATCCGGTTGAAACGCATGCGCATCGGCACCGCGACGGCCTCGCCGAAGGCGATCGCTTCGCCGTTGCCGATCGAGGAGATGAAGCTGGTGGTCGAGGTCGAGGAGTTCGGGATGGCCGAACGGATGATCTCCTGGTCGCGGTCGTTGGCAAGCCGCATGGCAAAGACCGTCGAGCACTGGGAAAGGATCGTCGGGTCGAGCTCGCCGGGGCGCTGGGTGATGACGCCGAGCGAGACGCCGTATTTGCGGCCCTCCTTGGCGATGCGGGCAATCGCCTGGCGGGTCGGCAGGAAGCCGAGCGAGGGATCGGCCGGCACGTAGCGGTGCGCCTCTTCGCAGACGACAAGCATGTGAATGCCGCCATTGCTCCACAGGCCGATTTCGAAAGCCATGCGGCAGAGCACCGAAGCGACGGAATTGACGACTTCCGAGGGAATGCCGGCAAGTTCGAAGGTGGCGATCGGCTTTCCATCGCCGGGAATGCGGAAGATCTTGGCGATCGTGTCCTGGATCGTGTCGGTGATGGTGTTCGAGGAGAACATGAAATGGTAGCGCGGATCGTTGATCGCCGAGACGATCTTGACCTTCAGCGAGCGCAGATGCGGCTTGTCGTTGCGCCCCTCAAGCCGGCCGATGCGTTCGTCGATCAGCGCCAAGAGGTCTGCTATACGGTAGGGCACCGGCGTATCCGCGGTGATCGAGCTTTTCTCCGTCTGGCGCCGCATGAGGCCGGATTCGCCACCCCGGAAAGCCTTCTTCGCTTCGGGAATGATGTCGCGCAGCATGTCGAGCTCGTCCGGCGGCGCCGGGCGGCCGCGGAAGATCACCTCGGCGAATTCCTCGAGGCGGAAGAACCAGAAGGGCAGGTCGAGTGTGTCGGTGTCGATGACGACCGCAAGCTCCGGGAAGGCGGCGGCGAACTCGTTGTGCGGGTCGAGGATCAGCACGCGCAGCTTCGGATCCGAGGCGATCGCCTTGTTGAGCAGCAGCGTGACTGCGGTCGATTTGCCGACACCGGTCGTGCCGACGATGGCGAAGTGCTTGGCGAGCATCGAGGGAACGTGGATCGTCGCGTCGAGGCTCTCATCCTGAGTGAGCTTGCCGATGATGCAGCTGTCGTTGCGGCCGGAATCGTAGATGCGGGCAAGGTCGGCCGCGCGAATGCGGTGCACGATGGCGCCGAGATAGGGATATTGGCTGATGCCGGCGGAAAACGCCTCGCGCCCATCGGCCCCCTTGTGGACCTCGCCCATCAGTTCGACTTCGATGCGGAAGGTGTTGTTGGCTTCCTCGCCCCATTCGGCCGAGGCGGTCTGCATGGAATAGACCAGCGCCACGACGCGGTTTCTGCCGACGGAGATCGAGATCAGTCGCCCGACCGACCAGAGTTCGGTCAGCGACGTTTCGCCGTTTTCGGCGACGGCAGCGATGGTGGCGCGCGCGCCGCTGCACGCGACGACACGCCCCAGGAACCGGTTGCCGGGCTTCAGGCCGTCACGGCGATCCTGCTCTCCCGCGCGGATTGAGGAATGAAGATCATTGTTCAGCAACGCAAAAACCCCGGCATCACGGTCGCTCATGTTAGCCGGGGGGATTTAACAAGTGGTTTCGCGGATTTGCCCGACGCTCAGCCCAGGAGGTGGCGCAGGATGCCGGCCGAGGCGACGCCGATCAGCACGGTCGGCAGCGCCTGCTCGGCGATCTCGTGGCGCGGCGGGTCGACGGTAGGGCCGTGGCGCGTGCGACTTGATAAAAGTCAATGCGCCTTTGCCTGAAGCGGAATAATCCTATGCCCTGACCAACAGCATCCAGCCGGACATGGCATCCGGTTAGGCTTGCCGGTTGGCGTGGGGAGGCGGCCATGGGCAGTGCATTTGATTACGTGCGCCGGACACCCATTCTCTGGCTTCTCGTTTTCGTCCCCCTGGCGATCGCGGGCGAGCACATCTGGCCGGGGGCACACACTTTGCTGTTCCTCCTTTCGGTGGCTGCCATCGTGCCGCTTGCGGCCCTGCTCAGCCAGGCGACGGAGTCCGTCGCGGCACGAACCGGCGATACGATCGGCGCGTTGCTCAACGCGACGCTCGGCAACCTGACGGAACTCGTCATCGCGCTGATGGCGCTCGCCGCCGGTCAATACCTGCTGGTCAAGGCCTCGATCGCCGGCGCCATCGTCACCAATACGCTCTTCATGCTCGGAGGCTCGTTCCTTTTCGGCGGACTGCGCTATCACCTGCAGGAGTTCAACCGGGTGAATGCGCGCTTCCTGGCGAGCCTTCTGTTCATGGCGACGGTCGCGGTTCTCGTGCCGTCGCTCATCGGCGCAGCCGACGGACAGCCGCAGACGCCCTTCACCCAGCAATTGAGCGCCGGCCTGTCTGTTGTCCTGATCGTCGTCTACGGGCTCTGGATGCTGTTTTCGCTCAGGACCCATCGCGAACTTTTCATCTCCGCCGGCTCCGGGCATGGCGGAGAGGAGGCGCATTGGCCGCTGGCGACCGGTATCGGCGTGCTTCTGGCGGTGACCGTGCTGGTGGCGCTCGTCAGCGAGGTTTTCGTCGGCTCGGTGCAGGTGGCGGCAGAAGAGCTTGGCATGACGCCGGCCTTCGTCGGCTTCGTCGTCGTCGCGCTCGTCGGGGCCGCGGCCGAGATGGCGACCGCCTTTTCCGCTGCGCGCAAGGACCGGCTCGACCTAAGCGTCGGCATCGCGCTCGGCAGCGCGGTGCAGATCGCTCTCTTTGTCGCGCCGCTGCTGGTGCTCTTGAGCTATGTGCTCGGGCCGCAGCCGATGGACCTGCAGTTCTGGCCGGGGGCCATCGTGATGATGCTGGTCGCGACGATGGCGGCGACGCTGCTGTCGAATGCCGGCCGTTCTGCCTGGTACATGGGCGTGCTGGCGCTGACGGTCTACGTGATCTTCGGCATGACCCTGTTCCTGCTGCCACCACAACAGCCGTGAGACGCGGCTTCCGTCTGGTCGACGATATCAAGGGATCTTCGGGCGGGATGGCGGGGATCGAGGTGGCGCGCGGCTGCCGGCTATTTGGGGGAGTTCATGTCGAATACGACCCAGCGGAAGAACAGGTAGATCGCAGCAAAGCTGATGACGAGCGGCATCAACACAGGGAGGTCAAGCATATCATTGCCCTTGGTTTGAAGCTGCATCATGCAGCAATGCGAATCTTCCACGGCAAGTGTTAATGCGGGGTGCACGAACAGCGTTCGCCCCTAAAACTTTGTCGTTTTATCAGGCTTGACCTCAACTATAGTTGAGCTTCTACAAACCCTTCCATGACAACGCGTCGGAGCGTCATTCCCGGTTCCAGCCCGGCCCGGGGAGCCAAACGACAAGCGACATGGAGGACGGGCATGACCGAGCAATTGCTTTTTCGAAACCTGATGAGGATCGCCCCCGGCCATCTCGATCCGTTCCGCGAGGCGGTGCTGGGCGCAATCGCATTCGTCGAAAGGCACGCGCCGCAGCTGATGGTGCAGACCTTCATCGACGAGAAGGCGATGCAGGCGGTGAGCATACAGCTCTATCGTAATTCGCAGGACGTGCTCCGGCACTGGCAGATGTCGGACGCGCATATCCAGGATGTGTCTGCCCATTGCACGGTGGAGCGGCTCGAAGTTTACGGCAATCCGAGCGAGGCGGTGGCCAAGGGGCTTGCGCCGTTCATCGGTGATGGGCGCGGTTTCATCATGCCGCCGCTCACGGGCTTTTCGCGGTTCTGAAACCAATTCCGGTGTGAAACGGATCCATGATCGGGCCAGCCGATTGCGTCACGCCGGCAGTCCTGCCTTCAGCAGGCCCTGGCGGAACAGGTCGCGGTGTTCGTCCAGCTCAAGCAGGAGGCCGCGCCGGATGAAGTCTTCCGTGGAGAAGTCCGGGCGCACCTGCAGAAGGCGGGCCTTCGTCTCCTCGGCGGCGGCGCTGCTGCCGGCCTGCGCATGGCAGGCGACAAGGCGCGCGAGCGTGAAGGGGCCGGGATTGGGCAACTCCTTGAGCGCCGCGGCCGCCTCTTCATAGCGGCCGAGGATATAAAGGGCGTTGCCGAGTGCAGCGCTATACCAGGGCGGCGGAAATGGGTTCAGCCGGAAGCCTTCGTTGATCCACTCCATTGCTTCATCAAGCTTGCCGCGTCGCGCAAAGAGGCCTCCCATCTGCACCAGCGTACTGGCATCATTGGGGTTCAGCAGATAGGCGCGCCGATAGTGCCGCTCGGCCAACTCGAATTCGCGGCGATTGACGTGAATGAGCGCCAGCAGCCGCTGGCAACCGCCTTCGGTCTCGTCGAGCGAGACCGCCTTGCGCGCCATGGCCAGGGCACAGTCGAGAACGTCCTGCGGGGCATTGGCGTAGCCTTGCGCGGCGGTGGTCGCGAGTGCCAGATGGGCGTAAGCCAAGGCAAAATGCGGGTCGCGGTCGACCGCCGCCTGGAACATGGCGCATGCCTGCCGGTTGTCTTCCGGCTCGTAGCCGCGAATATGCGCGAGCCCACGCAGGTAGAATTCATAGGCCGCAAGGCTCGTCGGCGGCTTGCGGAGCGCCTGCCGCATGCCGGCGCTCTCGATCTGCCCGACGAGGGTGGAGACGATCGTCCGGGTCACCTCATCCTGCACCGCGAAAATATCCGTCAGGCTTCGGTCGTAATGCTCCGACCAGAGGTGCGCGCCGCTCGCTGCCTCGACCAGCTGCGCGGTGACGCGGATCCGCTCGCCGGCGCGGCGGACGCTGCCCTCGACGAGGTAGGTGACGCCGAGCCGGCGGCCGATCTCCCTTCTATCGACACTTCGATCGCGGAAGCTGAAGGATGAACTGGCTGATGTGACGGAAAGCGAGCGGAACCGCGCGAGCCCGCCGATGACGTCCTCGCTGATGCCGTCGCTGAAGAAGGTCTGCTCCGTCGCGCCGCCGAGGTTCTCGAATGGCAGGACCGCGATCGACGTGTGCGCGCAGGCTTGCGAGGCCGCCGGTCCCATTGTCGGTGCGTCCGTCCAGTGCCAGACGCGGATGGGGCGCGTGATGTTCTTCAGCGCGATCTCGCCGCCGTCGAGGAAGGCCGATCGGTTCTTGGCGCTGAGTTGCCGATGGACGACATCGGCGATGCATATGCCACCGGGGGACGCCGAGGCCTGCAGGCGCGCGGCGACGTTGACGCCGTCGCCAAGGAGATCGTCTCCTTCAATGACGACGTCGGCGAGATTGATGCCGATCCTGACGAGGATGCGGTCGTCGGGAGGCTGCTCCAGCTGATCGGAAGCGAGCGCCTCCTGCAGCGATAGGGCGCAATCCACCGCGTTGACGGCGGAGTCGAAGACGACCAGCGTGCCGTCACCCATCAGCTTGACGATCCGCCCGCCGCAGGCGGCGATGCTGGGAGCAAGGATGGACGTCTGCAGCCGCTTCATAGTGCCGAGCGTGCGAATTTCGTCGGCCTCCGTTAGACGGGAGTAGCCGACAATGTCGGTGGCCATGATGACCGCAAGTCGCCGCTCGACGCGCCCGTTTGCCATCCTGCTCTCCGCATGCTGTCTATATTTTAGCGTGTTCTCACTAGGGCCGGAAGATGAAGGCGTTCGCGGTCAAAGCGCGTTGCGATCTTTCAGATTCGCTCCTTGCGTTTTTTCGATTTTTTTCGAATGTGCGTTTCGCAAAACCGCTGCGTACTTCTGCGCGACTTACTCTACCTGCGTCCCATCTGTTCCTGCAGAAACTCGATGAAGCGTTGGGTCTTGGCCGGCAGCAGCCGTGTTTCGGTGATGGCGTGGATTGCGACGGAGGTGCCTTCCCAGGCGGGCAGCACACGCTTCAACCGGCCCTCGGCGAAATCGTCGCCGGCAATGCGCTCGGCCAGCAAGGCGATGCCCTGGCCGTTGACGGCAAGCGCGCTCATCATGCCGACATTGTTGACCGTGAAGCGGCCGCCGACCGATACCTCGATCTTGTTGTTGCGGCCATCATGCAGCGTCCAGTCCGTTGCCCTCGGCATAGAGATGCAGTCGTGACGGGCCAGATCCGCCGGATCCTGCGGCTCCCCAGACGCCGCCAGATAGGCAGGGGAAGCGTAGAGATAGCGTGCGTGGCGGCCGAGCAGCCGCGCGATCAGGCGTGAATCCTGCAATTCGCCGGCACGGATCACCACGTCGAAGGGCTCCGCCACCAGATCGACGCGCCGCGGCGTCAGGTCGAAGTCGAAGGTAATGCCGGGATAGCGCCGGGCGAATTCCGCGATCAGCGGCGTCATGTAGATGGTTGCGAAATCGACCGGCATGGAGACGCGCAGGAGGCCGCTCGGCTGCTCCAGCATCGCGCCGAGCTGCTCGTGGGCGAGGCGCGCTTCGTCGACGATGCGTTTGCTGCGCTCGAAATAGAGCTGGCCCGCTTCGGTGAGTTCGATCTTTCGCGTCGTGCGGTGAAGCAGCCGCAGCCCGATCGCCTTCTCCAATTCGCTGATCCGCCGCGACAGGGTGGAGTTGGGCATGCCGACGATTTCGGCGGCTTTGCGAAAGCTTCTGGCTTTCGCGACTTCGACGAACAGTGCCATGTCGTTCAAATGGGTCATCTTTGCTCCATCAGTGGAACAGTAAATTCAGTATGGCTATATTTATCCCGGAAACGGAATGGTGGACAAGGACTCCAAGTTAAGGACAAGCCTCGAAGGAGATCCTATGAGCCTGCTATTCAACCCTGTCCGCATCGGTCGCTACACGCTTGCCAACCGGCTGACCATGGCGCCCATGACCCGCAGCCGCGCCGAATTCGATGGTACGCCCGGCACACTTGCCGCCGAATATTACGCCCAGCGCGCCAGCGTCGGCCTGATCGTGACCGAGGGCACCCAGCCTTCGGACGATGGCCAGGGCTATCTCACCACGCCCGGCATCTACACCGATGCGCATGTCGCCGGCTGGAAGAAGATCACTGCCGCCGTGCACGAGAGGGGCGGTCATATCTTCGTCCAGCTCATGCATGCCGGGCGCATGTCGCACCCCGACAACACGCCGCATCATCGCCAGGGCGTTGCGCCGTCGGCGATCGCGCCGGGGAGTGGCATGTTCACGGCAACCGGCATGCAGGACATCCCGACGCCGCGGGCGCTGACGACCGAAGAAGTGCGCCGGACCGTTGCCGACTTCCGCCATGCGGCTCGTCGCGCGGTAGAGGCCGGTGCCGATGGCGTCGAGATCCATGGCGCCAACGCCTATCTGGTCCATCAGTTCCTGGCGCCGAGCGCCAACACTCGCACCGACGAATATGGCGGATCAATCGAGAACCGGGCGCGGTTTGCGATCGAGGTAGCCGCGGCCATCGCCGAGGAGATCGGCGCGGACCGCACCGCCATCCGGCTTTCTCCCGGCCTTGCGATGTGGGGCATCGACGAGGGCGCCGAAGGGCCTGATCTTTATCGTTATCTGGTTGCCGAACTCGACAGGCTGGGCCTTGCCTATCTGCACATCATGCATGCGGGCGACGAGCCATTGCTCGCCTCGATCCGCAAGCTCTGGACGCAGCCCTTGATCCTGAACAGGCCCGGCCGCGGACGCGACGAGATCGGTTCCGATCTGACATCGGGGCTCGCCGATCTGGAGGCTTATGGCCAGATGGTGCTGGCCAATCCGGATTTCGTTCACCGGCTGAAGGCCGACGCGCCTATGAACGATGCTGACCGCATGACCTATTTCGGCGGCACCGCGAAGGGTTACGTCGACTATCCGGCGCTCGCCGCTACCGCCTGAAGCGGGAGCCTACTGCATGTTTTTGTCCTTTAACCGGCTACGATTAAAGGAAACATGCAGTAGCTGCACGTCTTGATCACCCGACCATAGGAGCGCATTGAGCTTCTCGGCTGCGATTTAGCAGTAGTAGACGCCAACTGCGCAGCGGCGCACGGTGCGCCGCGCCACTCCGGCCACGCTGACCGGCGTAAGTGGACGCCCGACCCTGGCCTCGGCTATCGAGACGAAACTGTACGAACTCAACGCTGGAATGCGCTCCGCCGCTTGCAGTCCTGGAAAGCCGACGATGCCGGCGAGCAGCACAATTCTCAATTTCTTTGACACGGTCATTGGCCGCCTCCTATGGCCAGATGGCCGGGCAGTTCATCAATATCGATGAGTTCCTTCGGATCGACCTTCTTTGCGTTGGTCTCGTTCTTGAAGCCGAAATCGTCTGCAGCAACCTCACTGCCGGTCTTCCAGTCCCTGGTCTGGACGCTGTATTGCGGTGCCTGGTCAAGCTGATTGCTGGTAATGACATACCGGCAGGGATAGGGGCGCTCGCCCTGAGCGATCCAGATCTGCCAATCGATCTCCTTGGTGCGAAATGCCAGATGATCGCATTCGGTGCCGCCGATTACGCCGCTGCCGAGGTCCTTTACGTCAACAACGTCGGTCATCAGCACATCGTAGACATTCGACAGAAGCAAATCGGCGCCGGGCATGGGCTTCTGGAGCTTTTCCCGCAACTCGTCGACGAGCTGGTCCAGCGTGCCGGTCTTCTCGACCTCGGTATAGAGATTGGCGTCCTTGCCGAGAACCGTGAGAGTCTTGCCGTCGAAGATCATCTCGACATTGGCGAAGCCGCCAGTGCGCGTCGCACGAATCTTGTCGGGCCGGGTGAGATCGATCGTTCCAGAACTCGCCAGTTGGAGCTTCTGGTGATCCTTGGTTACAACCTCGAGATTGGTATCATAACCAAAAGATATGGTCTCCTGCGCCGCCAAATAGTCGGACATGGCCTTGAGCAGGCTCTTGGCCTCAGCATCCCCGGCCTTCGCGCCTGAAGGTGTTCCCATGCCAACGATTAATGCCAATACCGCAGCCGACACCGTCGCGGTGGAACGCACCACCGCTTTCTGCACAAGCTTCACCATCTGATTGTTCTCCCTCTATGCCGCACTTGGCTTACATGAGGTCGCCTCCCGGCAGCGAGCGCTCCGAGGGTGGCGATCAATGGCAGACAAATGATCGCACGGAAATCCACCTCGCGCGATTGAGATGGATACCTCGCGCCGAAACGTACGCTTGCAATCGGAAGTCACGGATACTAGCAGGTTAATCAAATAGTGTCGACGCGATTGCAAGGCCGCTGCGCAGGCGTTCTGATCGGCACGCGACAGGCTGACATGATCTGGTGCCGGAATGAGCCGCTTCGGCACCTTGCCGCCCGGTTTTCTCAACCGGCCACGGGTCGGGCGCCCCTGCTTGCGCAACAATGTTCCGCGCGGAAGCCCGATCGTGTAACTAAAAGCCGTTGACGCCTTGGGCTTTTGTGGTTATCAACTCGGCCCATGAAAAATTTCGCGGTTATTCTTGTGGTGGGACGGCGCATGGGCAGGATGGTGTAACCATCCGGCGGTAGCCACCCATGCGCTGAACGAGGCTCCTGACGGGGCCTTTTTTTATGCCTTCAAACAAGCTAAGCACCCAACTGGGAAAAGGGACGGAAGCAAGTCAATGAGCGGTACAGAAAACCAGATGACAGGCGCGGAGATCGTTCTCCAGGCACTGAGAGACAACGGCGTCGAGCATATCTTCGGCTATCCGGGCGGCGCCGTGCTTCCGATCTACGACGAGATCCACCAGCAGGACGATATCCAGCACATCCTCGTTCGCCACGAGCAGGGCGCCGGCCACATGGCCGAAGGCTATGCCCGCTCGACCGGCAAGGTCGGTGTCATGCTGGTCACCTCCGGTCCCGGCGCCACCAATGCGGTGACGCCGCTGCAGGACGCGCTGATGGATTCCATCCCGCTCGTCTGCATCTCCGGCCAGGTTCCGACCTCGCTGATCGGTTCCGACGCCTTTCAGGAATGCGACACCGTCGGCATCACCCGGCCGTGCACCAAGCACAACTGGCTGGTCAAGGACGTCAACGATCTCGCCCGCATCATCCATGAGGCTTTCCGCGTTGCCCAGTCCGGCCGCCCGGGTCCCGTCGTCGTCGATATCCCGAAGGACATCCAGTTTGCGACCGGCACCTACACGCCTCCATCAGCCGTTCCGACCCAGAAAAGCTACCAGCCGAAGAAGCAGGGCGATCTGAAGAAGATCGAGGAAGCGGTCGAACTGATGCGCAATGCGCGCCAGCCGATCATCTATTCCGGCGGCGGCGTCATCAATTCCGGTCCGGAAGCCTCGCATCTCCTGCGCGAGCTGGTCGAATTGACGGGCTTCCCGATCACCTCGACGCTGATGGGCCTCGGCGCCTATCCGGCCTCCGGCAAGGCCTGGCTCGGCATGCTCGGCATGCATGGCACCTACGAAGCCAACATGGCGATGCATGACTGCGACGTCATGATCTGCATCGGCGCCCGCTTCGACGACCGCATCACCGGCCGCCTCAACGCGTTCTCGCCGAACTCCAAGAAGATCCACATCGACATCGACCCGTCGTCGATCAACAAGAACGTGCGCGTCGACGTGCCGATCCTCGGCGATGTCGGCACGGTTCTGGAAGACATGGTTCGCCTGTGGCGCGCCGCGTCCAAGAGCGCCGACAAGGCGCGGCTTTCCGACTGGTGGGAGACGATCACCAAGTGGCGCGCCCGCAACTCGCTCGCCTATGCGCCGAACGACGACGTCATCATGCCGCAATATGCGATCCAGCGACTCTATGAGCTGAGCAAGGGCCGCGACACCTACATCACCACGGAAGTCGGCCAGCACCAGATGTGGGCAGCGCAGTTCTTCGGCTTCGAGCAGCCGAACCGCTGGATGACCTCGGGCGGTCTCGGCACCATGGGCTACGGCTTCCCGGCCGCCATCGGCGTCCAGGTCGCGCATCCGAACAGCCTCGTCGTCGATATCGCCGGCGACGCCTCGATCCAGATGTGCATCCAGGAAATGTCCTGCGCGGTCCAGTACGGCCTGCCGGTCAAGATCTTCATCCTCAACAACCAGTACATGGGCATGGTTCGCCAGTGGCAGCAGCTCTTGCACGGCAACCGCCTGTCGCACTCCTACACCGAGGCGATGCCTGATTTCGTCAAGCTGGCGGAAGCCTATGGCGGCGTCGGCATCCGTTGCGACAAGCCCGGCGAACTCGACGATGCGATCCGCCGCATGATCGACACGCCGGCGCCCGTCATCTTCGATTGCCGCGTTGCCAATCTCGCCAACTGCTTCCCGATGATCCCCTCGGGTAAGGCTCATAACGAGATGCTGTTGCCCGACGAAGCCACGGACGAAGCGGTCGCCAACGCGATCGACGCCAAGGGCCGTCAGCTCGTCTGAGATAGGTAGAGGAACCAACTGACATGAACGCACACCTTCAACCGACCGGCTCCGCCTACTTCATCGCCAAGGAGACCGAGGTCGCCGAAACCCACACGCTTTCGGTTCTCGTCGACAACGAGCCGGGCGTCCTTGCCCGCGTCATCGGCCTGTTCTCCGGCCGCGGCTACAACATCGAAAGCCTCACGGTTTCGGAAACGGAACACGAGGCGCACCTGTCGCGCATCACCATCGTGACGCGCGGCACGCCGCATGTGCTCGACCAGATCAAGAACCAGCTCGAGCGGCTGGTGCCGGTCCACCGCGTCGTCGACCTGACGGTCCGCGCCGCAAGCCTCGGCCACGACCGGCCGATCGAGCGGGAACTGGCGCTCGTCAAGGTGCATGGCTCGGGCGACCACCGCGTCGAGGCGCTGCGGCTGGCCGACGCCTTCCGCGCCTCGGTCATCGACGCCAACATCGATCACTTCGTCTTCGAGATCACCGGCAAGCCGTCGAAGATCGAGCAATTCATCGCCATCATGAAGCCACTCGGCCTCATCGAAGTCTGCCGCACGGGTATTGCGGCGATGAACCGCGGCCCGCAGGGCATGTGATTTTTGCGCGGGCGAGGGGCCGCTCATGCGATCTTGGCGCCCGTCGCTGCCCTCAAGCTGGATTTGCGCTCACGCTCTTGGGCTGGGAATGCCCCTCACCCTAGCCCTCTCCCCGCAGGCGGGGAGAGGGGACTGGCGCCGTTCGTGCCTCTCCCTTCCAGACTTTCCAAAAAACCAGCGTCTCTACAATCGACGTGGTGCGCTTGTGCCCGACGGTCGCCACGCGTGTCCTTCTCCCCGCAGGCGGGGAGAAGGTGGCCGGCAGGCCGGATGAGGGGCAGGCTGAACCTCGATGGAACCTGCCGGACGCCACTCTGTTGACTTCGCCGGCATTTCTCGCCGACTAATCCCGGACAGGAAATCCGAAGATATCAGGTGCCGGATGAGCTCCACGATGCAGGCATTGGTACTCACACGATACGGCGGCCCTGATGCTGCCGAGCTGCGTGACGTGCCGCGTCCGCGAGCCGCGCGCGGCGAGGTGCTCGTGCGGGTGCACGCCGCAGGTCTCAATCCCGTCGACTACAAGACGCGGGAAGGCATGCTCAAGGTCGTCCAGCGCTACTCGCTGCCAACCGTCATGGGCAACGAACTTGCCGGCGTCGTCGAGGCGCTGGGAGAAGACGTCACGTCCTTCACGCCGGGAGATCGTGTCTTTGCGCGTATGCCCAAGGAGGCCATGGGCGGCTTGGCCGAGTATGCGGTCGTGCCTGAACAGTTTCTGGCAAAGATGCCCGCATCGATCGATTTCAACACGGCAGCCGGCGTGCCGCTTGCCGGCCTCACGGCCTTACAGGCGCTGCGCGACGAGCTTCATGTGAGCCAAGGCAGCCGGATCTTCATACCCGGCGGCGCCGGCGGCGTCGGCACCTTCGCGATCCAGCTGGCGAAATGGCTGGGGGCGGAGGTGACGACCACGGCGTCGACGCGTGGCCGTGCGCTTGTCGAAGAGCTCGGCGCGCACGTGGTGATCGACTACACGACAGAACGGTTCGAGGAGCAGTTGCGCGACATGGACGGCGCCTTCGATCTGGTTGGCGGCGAAACGCTCATGAAGTCGTTCGGCGTGGTCAAGCGCGGCGGCAAAGTGGTTTCCATCGCCGGCATGCCCGAGCCTGAAACCGCGCGAAAGGACCTCGGCCGTGGCCTGTTCCTGAGGGCGCTTTTCTGGCTTGCATCCTACCGGATCCGCGCCGTCGCCAGGAAACATGGCGTCGCCTACCGCTACCTTTTCATGCATCCTGATGGTGCCGAGCTTGCCGAACTTGCCGATCTCATCGAGACCAAGGCGATCAGGCCCGTCATCGACCGCGTGTTTCCGCTCAAGGATGTAGCGCAAGCCTTTGCCTATCTGGAATCCGGCCACGCCAAGGGCAAGGTGGTGGTGGAGATCGGGAGTCGCTCCGGCTGACCCAAGTCTGCCGCAACGGCATCGCCGCCATGAACCGCGGCCCGTAGGGACTATGATTTCCAGCGTGGGTTACGCGGGCTGCCGCCCCCTGACAGCCCCTCACCCTAGCCCTCTCCCCGCAGGCGGGGAGAGGGGACGCGGTTGTGCGCTGACCGCCCGGAGTTCTTTCAGGGACGAGCAGGACGCCAACGGTTTTGTTGGGGCGAGCGGGCGCGGCGATTTCCTTCTCCCCGCAGGCGGGGAGAAGGTGGCCGTCAGGCCGGATGAGGGCTGTCCTACTTTGACTTCGCCTTGGCTTCGCTCTCCCGCTTGAGAGGACGGCTGACCGGGCAGACCTCCTGGGCAAAGCCGTTCAGCGTGTTGATCAGATTGTTGGTCACAATGGTGTAGTGAACGAACTGGCCGCGCTTTTCCTTGGCAATCAAGCCGGCGTTCTCCAGCACGGTCAGATGTTGCGACACCGAGGGCTTGCTCATGTTGAAGCGCTCGGCGATCTCGCCCGCCGTCAGGCTGGAGGCTGAGAGATAGGCCAGAATCTTGCGCCGATGCAGCGACGATAGTGCGTTGAACACCCGTTGCGCCGATCCGCCTGCATCAGGGTTGAGCGTGTCGTCGTTCACAAAATCTCCTTTGTCGCCGGCAGGTCGATCAATAGGTAATTAGGATATTGCCTAAATACCTATTCGCGGGTAAATATGTAATTAGTTTATTTCCTAAATAACTTCTGCGCCGGTTGTTTTCAATCGGGTCCTTCAGTGTTGCCTGAAAAACTGGTCAGGGTTTTGTCGTGGAGGGTGCCATGGATGTCGTGTCGACTGGCAGAATGATAGCGCTGCGCGATAGCGAACCGGTGAACGGCCGGGTCGTCTGGGTTCCGGGCAAGTCGCTCTGGATCTCCGGAATGACGCTCGTGGCCGTTATCGGTGCGCCAATGACGTTTTCGGTGGACGCCCTTGTGATCTTCATCGTTCTGACGGCCCTTACGATCTGCCTCGGCCATTCGGTTGGCATGCACCGGCTACTGATCCATCGCTCTTTTGAGGCGCCGCTCTGGCTCGAGCGCATCCTCGTCACCTTCGGTGTGCTTGTCGGCATGGCCGGGCCGTTCGGCATGATCTACGCCCATGACATTCGCGATTGGGCGCAGCGCCAGCAGGCCTGCCACGATCTCTTCGCGCACCGCCGACCTTTCCTTCAGGACGCCTTCTGGCAGATGCATTGCGTGGTCGCGCTCGATCATCCGCCGCGATTTATCATTGAAGACCGTGTCGCGCAGGATCGGTTCTATCGCTTCCTTGAAGTGACATGGATGCTGCAGCAGGCGCCGCTGGCGCTGGTGCTTTTCGTCTTCGGTGGCATTTCCTGGGTGATCTGGGGCGTGGCGGTCCGTGTTTCCGTCTCGCTCACCGGTCATTGGCTGGTCGGTCACTTCGCCCATCGCGGCGGCGAGCAGGGGTGGCGCGTCGATGGCGTCGCGGTGCAGGGCTACAACCTGCCGCGTTTCGGTCTGGTGACCTTCGGTGAAGCCTATCACGGCAACCACCACGCCTTTCCGGAATCCGCCAGGCTCGGGATCGAGGACGGGCAGATCGATCTGGGCTGGTGGTTCATCCGCCTGCTTTCGCGCCTGGGGCTGGCTTCGGCGATCAAGCTGCCGTCCAATACGCGACGACGCGCCGGTCTCAGACGCATCGTTGCAAGTCCGGAAGGACTGACCGGCCAGAGAAAGGCCTGTCCGGTCCTGCGCGCGTTGCTGCGGTAATGCTTAAGCTGGCGGCTGGTTTAGATCATCTCCAATGATCGCTTGCGCTTCGGCGGCGGGAAGGCGCGGTCGAGGTCGCCGAGGTCTTCCGCCGTCAGGTGAATGTCCATCGCGTCGCGGTTTTCTCGGGCGCGGTCCGCCGAACCGGTCTTGGGGATCGAGATCACGCCGGGACGGGTTTTGAGGAAGGCAAGCGCGATCTGCGATGGCGTCGCCTGATGCGCCTTGGCGATGTGGATGAGATCCGGATGGCGCAGCAGCCGGCCTTCGTCGAGCGGCGAATAGGCCATGATTGCGATGCCGCGCTTTTGACACCAGGGCAAAAGGTCGAACTCGATGCCGCGGCGCGAGAGGTTGTAGAGCACCTGGTTGACCGCGACGTTCTTTCCGTCCGGCACCGCAAGCAATTCCTCCATGTCATCGACGTCGAAATTCGACACGCCCCAGGCGCCGATCTTGCCGGCCTTTTTCAGCGCCTCGAAGGCGGCGACGGTTTCGGCGAGTGGATAGCCGCCGCGCCAGTGCAGGAGATAGAGGTCGATATGGTCGATACTGAGATGCTTCAGGCTGCGTTCGCAGGCGGCTTCGGTGCCGTTCCGGCTGGCATTCGACGGCAGCACCTTGCTGACGATGAAGGCCTCGTCGCGGTGCCCGCGCACCGCTTCGCCGACGATGCGCTCCGAGGCGCCATTGCCGTACATCTCCGCGGTGTCGATCAGCGTCATGCCGAGATCGAGGCCAAGCTGCAGGCTCTTCACTTCATCGTTCTTGCGCGACGGCGCGTCGCCCATGCGCCACGTGCCTTGCCCGAGCACGGGCACGCGGCGGCCATCGGGTAGCGTGGTTGTCGGGATCGGGTCGTGCATCGGGCTCTCCTCGCAGGCGTATGTGTTGGACGGGCGGTTGTTCTGTCCGATCGGCAATCTAGCGCAAAGCATCGCGCTTTCGAGCCCACGCCGTGGGGCAAAGCAGTATCGCGCTGCGGCCGGCTAATTTCGCGTAAAGGTCGATGAGATGGCCGTCGTCAATTTGTCACCATGACAAGTTCGCGACTGGTGCCGGTCAATAGGTCAATTATGTTGACCCAATTGAGCCGGAGGAAACCATGCAGGCCGATACGCTTCTGGCGTTGTTTTTGTTTGCGTTCACCACATCGATCACGCCGGGACCGAACAACATGATGCTGTTCGCATCGGGCGTGAATTTCGGCTTCGTGCGTACCGTTCCGCATATGCTGGGCATCGGTGCCGGCTTCTTCCTGCTCTTGATCGCCGTCGGCTTCGGTCTCGGCGCGCTGCTCCACTCCGTGCCGCTGCTCTACACCACATTGAAATTCGCAGGCGGCGCCTATCTCGTCTGGATCGCCTGGAAGATCGGCACCTCGCGTTCGCTCGGCGAAGGCAAGGCCGGCGCCAATCCGATGACCTTCCTGCAGGCGGCCGCCTTCCAATGGGTCAACCCCAAGGCCTGGGTCATGGCGGTTTCGGCGATGGCGACCTATACCAGCAGCGACAGCTACCTCTTCAGCGTGCTGGTCGTCGGCTTGGTCTTCGCGCTGGTCAATGTGCCGAGCGTTTCCACCTGGGCAGGCTTCGGCTCGGCGCTCCGCCAATGGCTGTCGGAGCCGTCGCGGCTCAAGTGGTTCAACATCACCATGGCGGTACTGCTCGTCGTCAGCCTCTGGCCGATGCTAAAATAGTGCGAATTGCGGCTTGGTGAGCATCAGCCAGAAGATGCCGGTCACGGCCAGGAAGGCCGGGAAACCGCAGGCAAACCAGATGGCGTAGAGCCGGTCGAATTCCTGTGGCAGCGACGCACCGTTTGCCGTTGCAAGACGGGCAAGATCGCGCAGCCGCA
The DNA here is from genome assembly GCF_058792075.1 of Ensifer sp. EB106-03-01-XG145. NCBI lineage: Bacteria > Pseudomonadati > Pseudomonadota > Alphaproteobacteria > Hyphomicrobiales > Rhizobiaceae > Ensifer > Ensifer sp. EB106-03-01-XG145. The sequence goes on from NZ_JBYTEC010000012.1 coordinate 121,506, forward strand.
ACTGGATCCAGACGACCGGGAGCCAGAAGAGACCGGTGACCACATAGAGGATCAGCGACAACACGATCCAGCCTTCCGTCAGCGACCAGCCGATGCTCGTCGCCAGCAGATAGCCGGTGATTGGCTGTATCAGCACGGCCGTGGCGGTGAAGACCGTATCGGCGATGACCACCGTTCCGGCGACATGGGCGATCAATCGTGCATCGCGGGTGCGCCGGGCCATCAGCATGAAGAAGGCGATGCCGGCGCCGGTGCCGAAGAGCACAGCGGCGCCAATCACATGGGCAAGGCGCAGCACATCTTCGAGCAGCATCAGCGTTCATCCAGAATGGCAAGCGTCGCAAGTGTGGCGAGGATCGAAGGCAGGACCTTGACGAGCGGTCCGAGCGGTTCGGCCCAGAGTGCGGGTTCGACGAGGCTTGCTGTGGCGAGATAACCGAAAGTCAGCGCGAGCATGCCCAGCAGCGCACGCTTCGCCAAGGGGCGGACGAGGACGGAAATGCCAAGGGCGATATCGGCAAGGCAGGTTGCAAGCGTCATCGCCGTGGCCGGGCCATCGGTGAGAAACCGCAGGAAATGCTGCCGAGCAGCGTCGAAGGCAAAAAGCGGTATCAGTCCGGACAGCAGCCAGAAGAGCGAAAGCCCGACGACCATCAGCGGCTTCAGCAGGTAGAGCCGGGCGAACCAGAGATCCTGAACGCCCGACGGATTGGCTGAAAGGCTCTGGCGGGCGGACAGGAACGGGCCAGGGGCCCGGGACCAACCCGCGGCAGAAACGCCGCCTGCCATCACCGAAAGCGCGGTCGAGCGCAGCGGCGAACGCCAGCCAAGCCTGCCGGCGATATCGGCAAGGAAACCGACAGGTGCTGCAAGTGCTGCGGGCAACGAGACGGTTCTGGCGGCGGGCAGGCCAAGCCACTCACGGTGCAATGCCACGAGTTCGCCAAGCGTCGGCGGTGTCTCGTCGCCAAGCACGAGATCGCTTCCCTCGGGCATCAACCCGGCAACGGCCGCGCTGACGGCCTCCGCAACATCGCTCATGGCGACCGTTTCGACGCGTGACCCCACATGCACGAGCGGGATGGCGAAGGGCAGGGCGGCAAGGGCACGGAGCAGGGCCGAACCGCCATGGGCGTTGCGGCCAAGCACCAGCGCCGGCCGAAGGATGACATGCGCCACGCCGCTTGCCGCAAGCGCCTTGTCGGCACGGAACTTGGTGGCGAGGAAGGCGCTGTCGCTGCCGGCGCCGCCCAATGACGCTGAGATCTGGGGTGCGGAGATCTGGACGATCCGCACCGGCGATGCCTTCGCCGCCGCATAAAGCGCCAGCATCGCCGTCTCCTGGGTCGCACCGACATCATCGGCCAAACCATCCTGCAACGCGCCGGCGCAGTTGACGATGACGTCATGGGCCTCGACCAACCCTCGCCAGTTGCTGGCAGCGCGCATGTCGGCGAGGTCGGCCGTGAACCATTGCGCCTGCGGCCGTTTCAGCCGCGCGCTCGCGACATGGCGGCCGAGGCCGGTTACCATGTGTCCGTCGCTGACAAGACGATCGAGTAGGGTCGAGCCGATGAAGCCGGTGGCGCCGAGAATCAGAACCTTCATGCGGCTAGAATAGCGGAGGCGGTTGCGCGCGAAAGCATCATGTATCGCCAAAGTTTAGTCGCGGCCGGACTTGTTACAGTGACAATTCTGGTTGCCGGTCGCTGATGAAATCGATTTCGAATGCGGATTTCATCAGCTACCACTATCGCCCGAGTGAGGAGGCAGCGCCGTCTGCGCCCGAGGGGTGCGCCGGTGCCGAAAAGCACGGCGGCGCCGATCACATGGGCAAGGCGCAGCGGTGGTGTGAATTCTCGCGATCACGTCGCACCTCGCGGGAGGCTACTTCCCCCGCGATTTGTCAGCATTGCTCCCACATTCCCACCATCAGGGCACGAGTTCGATCTCGCTCGGCCGCCATTCCTTCGTGAAGAACGATTCCAGCGGACTGTAGAGACGCAGGAGCGTAAACCAGCCTTTGCCGGGCATGGTCTGGATCCAGTTGCCGCGTTTCACCCCCTCGGGTTGGGTTGGGCCGAAATAGATCGTCGTCGAGCCATCCGCTTCCGCTTCGGCGGCAGGCGATGGATAGCTCTGGCTGCCGGCGCGCGGGTAGCCTTGCGGCGTCTGTAGCATCGAGCGCGACTGGTTGTCGTAGAGCGTGAAGGACCAGAACGCGGCCGCCGGAATGTCCTTCGGCAGCGTCACCTTGTAGGTCTTGCCGCCGTCGAGGTCGTTCTTGTTGGCGTCCAGGAAACCCATGAGATATTGCGACCCGACCTTGGGGAGCCGCATGATCATGCCGGGCGAGTCGAGCGTGTAGCCGAAGTAGAAGGCCGTCTTGGAATCGAGGGTACGCGCGCCAGTCGGCGGTAGCGGGTCGAACAGGCCATCCTTTGTGATCATCGGCGGCGGCGTTTCGAAATTTGCGCCACCCTGCCACAGCATGTTTCCCCACATTGAGTCTGGATAGTACGACCAATCAGGATGGGGCCCGCTGAAACGCCAGTTCAACACACGGCTGGCCGCGTTTCCCACCGCTGCTGCATCGGTCAGAATCTTCTTCATCCGGTCGTCCGGGTTGAATTCCTTGCCCTTGACGATACCGATGGCTGCCAACTGGCCTGCAAGTTCCGGATCGTAGGAATCGGCCGGCTCGGCCTGAACATTGGCGTTGATCATCTCGAAGAACGAATAGTCGCTTGGGGGGATCGTATTGAACGCCTTGCCGCTCGCCTCGAGGAACTTGGTTTCAGGAACCGGCGGATTCACTTCAAGCCTGACTTTGCCTTCGAGCGCCGTTGCGATGCTCGTGCCGACACCGCCCGGCGTGTAGGGATAGATCTTCATATTTTTCTTGATGTTCTCGACGGTCGGCTTCGGATCGTTGTCTACAAGGTAACCGCGAGATGCATAGATGACCCGGTTCGTCTTCGACCGCGCAACATAGAAACCACCTTCCGGAACCGGACCGTCATAACCGGGTGGCAGCAGCAGGTATCTTCCGCCTTCGCCGCGGTCGGGACCGGGGAACCCGACATCGATGATCCAGCCAAACCACATGTCGTTGATCGTGCCTACCCCCATAGGAGGCTGCTCGACCACGGTCGGCCCCTTCGTCAGATCCACGATGCTGAAATAGTAGACGGTATCGGCATTGGCCGTGAGGAACAGCGACTTCGAATCCATCAGTTCAGGGTAAAGGGTGACCGTGTTGTCCTCTGCGCCGATGCTGAGAAGACCCTTGCGGATCGCATAGGCCGATGCGCCGCCATAGCTGTTGAGGAACGCGTCAAGGGCGCGAGTGAAATCAAGCGTGTCATAAACCTTGTCGACGGTGTCTGCACTCGGCGCGCCATCCTTGAAATTGAGCGTACCGATGCGAGACTCTACTTTATCCGGGGTAACCAGAATCGGTGGGATTTCGGTCGCCGTCTGGCCAAAAGCTGGATTTCCGCCGTTGACGATGGTTGCGGCGACAAGAGCTGCAAATAGTGGAAGCTTGCTTCTGATAGGTTTCATGCTGCCCTCCATTTGTTGAGTAAGACTCTGGATTGGCGCGGACAACACCACGTTGCCGGATGTCTATGGCGCGATGCACGTTTCCCGACTCCCGAGCATGCTCCGCGAGTACCTTTTGGACAAGTTTGTCTTCATGAGAGTTTGAGTCAGCGGGTCTGCAAATCGGACAGCGTGAACCCTTTCACGAGGCCGTGAAATAGCAATTACGTTACTGCAACATACGTGGAAAACGGCGCTCTTGCTGGCTTTAGCCTCGCGCGTTGGTGCGATCCTACATAATAGCGCATTTTTCAATGCTGCCGGTTCGCATGGAACCGGACTTGTTACGGTGACAATTCTGGTCGCCGGTCGCTGATGAATTCGATTTCGAATCCGGATTTCATCAGCTACCACTGTCGCGCGAGTGAGGAGGCAGCGCCGTCTGCGCCCGAGGGGTGCGCCGTTGCGAGGAGCCAGGCAATGTCCGAACACCATCATGGTCACGATCACGACCATCATCACCATGACAACCATTTCACCGACATGGAAGCGCGGGTGAAGGCGCTGGAAACGGTGCTGACCGAGAAGGGGCTGATCGATCCGGCGGCGATCGACGCGATCGTCGAGACCTATGAAACGAAGATCGGCCCGCGCAACGGTGCCCGCGTGGTGGCCAAGGCCTGGGTCGATCCCGATTTTGCCGAGTGGCTGAAGCGCGATGCGACGGAAGCGATCGCCAGCCTCGGCTATACCGGCCGGCAGGGCGAGCACATGCGCGCCGTGTTCAATATGGCCGACACCCATAACCTCGTCGTCTGCACGCTCTGCTCCTGCTATCCCTGGTCGGTGCTCGGCCTGCCGCCGGTCTGGTACAAGGCGCCGCCCTATCGTTCGCGCGCCGTCATCGACCCACGCGGGGTGCTCGCCGAGTTCGGCCTGACCTTGCCGGAGACGACGCGAATCCGCGTCTGGGATTCGACCGCGGAACTGCGCTATCTCGTGGTGCCGGTACGGCCGGTAGGCACCGAAGGCTTCAGCGAGGACGAACTCGCGGAACTGGTGACGCGCGATTCCATGATCGGCACGGGCTTGGCACTTGCCGCGGAGGCGTTTCGATGAACGGTCCGCACGATCTCGGCGGCGCGCACGGCCTCGGCCCCGTGGCGCCGGAAAAGGACGAGCCCTATTTCCACGGCGAATGGGAGAAGCGGGCGCTGGGGGTCACGCTCTCCTGCGGCGCGTTCGGCGCCTGGACGATCGACGAAAGCCGGCATGCGCGCGAAAGCCTGCCGCCGGCGACCTATCTTTCGGCGAGCTACTACGAGATCTGGACCCGCGCGCTGGAGACGCTGCTGAAGCGCCACGGCTTCGTCACCCAAGCCGAGCTCGATGGCGTCCATATGCTGGAGCCGGGTGCGAGCCCGAAGCGGGTGCTGAAGGCCGACATGGTGGCCGGCGTGCTGGCGAAGGGCGCGCCTTGCGACCGCCCGGCCGAAGGATTGCCGCGCTTTGCTGCCGGCGACCGGGTGAAGACGAAGAATTTCAATCCGGAGACCCACACGCGGCTGCCGCGCTACGCCCGCGCCAAGCTCGGCCGGGTGGAGACGGTGCAGGGCTTCTTCGTTTTCCCTGATGACAACGCCCATGGCCGCGGCGAAAATCCGCAATGGGTCTATACGGTCGTCTTCGATGGGCCTGAGATCTGGGGCGAGGGCGCCGACCCGACGCTGACGGTCTCGATCGATGCCTGGGAGAGCTACCTTGAACACGTGTAAGGTGGTCTCGCCGCTCGTTGCCTCGGCCGAACTGCCGAAATCGCCGGAGGGCGATCCGGTCTTCGCCGAGCCCTGGCAGGCGAACGCCTTCGCCATGACCGTACGCCTGCATGAAAAGGGCGTGTTCTCCTGGCCGGAATGGGCCGAAGCGCTTTCGGCCGAGCTCTACAAGCCGGGCCGCAAGGCGGATGCCAGCGACTACTACGATTGCTGGGTAGCCGCGCTCTCGCGCCTCGTCACCGAGCTCTCGATCGCGTCTGGCCGTGAGCTGGAACACCTGACGCTGAGCTGGCAGCGGGCGGCGGAAGCGACGCCGCACGGGCAGCCGATCCTGCTCGCCAACGATCCTGAGCGGCCCTGATTTCGAAGGCTCCGATCGGCAGGATTTTCGCAAGTTGATCGCAGACCGTTTTTCACGTAGAGGCTGCTAATCTAAACGATCTGGAGCTTGCCGTGGGCGAAACGCGATATCCTTTTTCCTCCATGGAGGCGGCGGCGGAGATGTTCAGAAGAACGCCGCTCGAGCGCCTCAGCACATGGTTGGAAACGAAAAGGATGGCCCGGCGGGAGAGGAAAAAGAGACGCCGGCACGAGTTGACGTGCCTGAGCGCACGGGGGCCGGCGACCCTGTCGCGCGACGATATCCCGTTGATGTTCATCACCCACAACGACCTCAAGCTGATGCCGTCGTTCCTGGCGCATTACCGCAGGCTCGGGGTGACACGCTTCATCTGCATCGACGACGTCTCGTCCGACGGCACGCGCGAGTATCTGGTGGCACAACCGGACGTCGACGTCTGGTCGTCCATCGTCCGCTTCAAGGAGGCGCGGCGCGGGCGCGAATGGCGGGAAACGCTGTTCGAGCGCTATGGCACCGGCCGATGGTACGTCAATGTCGATTCCGACGAGTATCTCGTCTATGACGGCTATGAGGAACGCGGACTGAAGTGGCTCATTCCGGCGCTGGAACGCATGGGCGCCCGCCGCATGCTCGCCCCCATGCTCGACATGTATCCGGTCGATCTCGAGCGCGCCGACGTTGAAAAGCTGGAGCAACAGGCCCCCTGGGAGATTGCCGATCATTTCGATGCCACCGGCTACGTCATGCATGCGATGAAGCGGGCCTTCAGCGTCAAGGGCGGACCGCGCTATCGCAAGTTCGGAACCGACCTGGAGATGGTCAAGTATCCGCTGCTGTTCTGGGACGGCGAGTGCTGTTTCGGGCCCAGCATCCATCAGCCCTTGCCCTATGACCGGAATTTTCCGGCCGCCATGGGCGTGCTGCTGCATTTCAAGTTCTTCGCCGACTATGCCGAGGTCGTCGATGCGGCGGCGGCAGGCGGGCAGTATTTCGATGCCTCCGCCGTCTATGTGAAGATCAAGGAGAACATCGCAAACGCCGGCGGTCTGCAATTGACGTCGGATGTTTCGGTGCGCTTCACCGGATCGAGGCAATTGCTGGATCTCGGATTTATAACGCGGCTTGAGCGCGCCTGAAGCGCGGCTCGGCGAATGGTTTGGAGTGAGAATGGAGAAGGCGAAACTCGTCGTTCTGTTTCCGGTCTTCAATGGTGCGAAGACCTTGGAAAAGTGCCTGCAGTGCATCGCGGATCAGGATTTCAGGGATTTTCGCGCCATCATCGTCGAGAACAGGTCGACCGACGGTTCGCTGGAGATCGCCAAGGCTTTCGCGGCGAAGGATCCTCGTTTCGAGGTTCTCGAAAACGAGGTCCATCTCAAGGCTGACGAAAACTTCCTCAAGTGCTTCCACCTTGGCACTGAGCTCGGCGAATATTTTTGCCTCAGGGCCTGCGACGACTTTTCGACGCTCGACTACCTGTCGCGCCTCGTCGCCGCCCTGGACGCGGATAAGACCAAGCTGCTCGGGGTTTCGGACGTCAGGCGCTTCAACAACGGCAAGGGACGCCTTGCCAGCCCCAACCGCGACGTCTTCAATTTTGCCCAGCGCGTGCGCGACGGCAACATCCCGCGCAATCTGAGCTATCCGTCCGAATGGGTCTACGGCATCTATCGGTCGCAAGGCAGCCTGGAGATCCTGCTCCGGCGCTATGCCGAGTTCAGCTATCCCTGGACCGGCGCCTCCTACATCGTCACGGAGTTCGTGGTGCGCGATCTCGTCGCCTATGTTGAGGGGCCCGAGTTCCATTTCATCGAGGGTTCGGGATCGGTTCAGCGCTATGGCGCCAAGACCTTCCGGCAGAAGTTCTCGCAGCGCTGGGACTATACGGTCGGTTGCTATCGGCTGAAGGACAAGCTGCCGCCGATGTCGCCGTGGACAAAGTTCCTGCTGTTCCGGATGTTCTGGAACGACGCGCGTCGCAAGACCCGCTACAAGCTCCTCGGCTTTTTCTGATTGGGCGGACACGCGCCGGAGAGGGCGCGCCGCGATCTCAACTTCCCGTCGCCTCGCTCTTGTCGAACTGGCGGTAGCACTCGTCGGCCACCTGCTGCAGCAGGCTGCGCGGCACCTCGCCGGTGACGGCGTAGCCGATCGGACCGTCGATCCAGTAGAAGGTCTCGACGCCGTCGACACTGTCGATGCGGAAACTGGTCTCGCGGTTGTCGTCGTTCCGGCCGAGAAGCACGGTGAGCCTGCGTCCGGTGCCGTCCTCATACATGAACATCGCACCCGCCTTGCCATTGACCGGCAGCAACCGGCCGCCGACCAGCGAGAAGCCGAGCGAGGAGAGATCGGGGATCGACAGCGGATGTTCGAGGCGTTTTCCGAGCCAGGTGGCGAGATGGCTCTGCTCGTCGGCGCCCACTTCGACGGCGTGGCGCACTTCGCTGGCATAGACCAGGAAGGCTGATTGCGCCTGCCGCGGCAAGCTGTCGGCGGTCTCGATCGATTGGTTGCCGCCATCGGCAGAAATCAGAGATGGCGCGTAGAGGCCGGTCAGCGCGCCCGCGGCAAACAGGGCGAGACCGGCGGCGATGGCGCGCAGATGGCCGGTGGCGGATCGCTTGCCCTTGTCCGGGTCCGATTGCGGAAGATCGTTGCGGCTTTTCGATAGCAGGGCGCGGTCGTTTGTGTCGCTGTGGGCGTAGCCGGCGAAGAGCGCACGAAGGTCCACCGCCTGCGCCTGCCATTGCCTGACTTCTTCGGCGCGGGCGGGGTTGCTCTCCAGCCATTGCTCGATCCGTTCGCGTTCCCGTGGGGTCACGAAACCGTCGACATAGGCGTGCAGGTCGTCTTCGGAGACGGTGTTGAGATCTTCCGTCATTTCGGTCTCCGCATGCTGATCACATTGTCGTCCTTCATGGCTTCGGCAAGCTGGCGCCGGGCGCGTGAGAGCCGCGACATCACGGTGCCGATTGGAATGGCCATCATCTCGGCCACGTCCTGGTAGCGGTATCCCTCGATCACCACGAGCATCAGCACCGAGCGGTTTTCCGAGGAAAGGCCGTTCAGCGCCCGTTCGAGCTTGGAGCGTTCGAGCGGGTCGCTTTCGCGGTTCTCCGCCTCGAGCCCCAGATCCTCCTCCAGCGCCACCTGCGGGTGCATGGAGAGGTAGCGGTGCCGGTTGCGGCCGAGATTGGTCATGATGGTGAAGGCCCAGGCGCGCAGGTTGACGCCGCGCCATTGCGCGCGGCGCGAAAGCACCTTCTCCACGCAATCCTGCAACAGGTCCTCGCCATCCGGATCCGAGCGCACGAGGCTGCGGGCATAGCGCCTCAGCGCTGGCACCAGAGCCAGCACGTCCTCTTCGAACCGGTCGGATGCGGGGTTTTCGGCCCCCGCATCCGCATTGCCGCCATTACGGCTTTGCGACATCCCATTCGCCCTTCACGCCATCACCGGTAATGTCACCCATCTTCTTGTCCTTGACGAAGAAATAGAGCGGCATGCCATCTTTGGCCCACTGTTTCTTGCCGTCCTTGCGCTCGACGACCGTATAGGCGCCTTCGGCCTTGGCGCTGGCTTCCGCCAGGAAGGGCGGCCAGTTCTTGGCGCAATTGTCGTAGCAGCTGGACACGCCGCCATGGTCGTCCTTGTAGGTATAGAGCGTCATACCGTTTTCACCGGCCAGTACCTTGCCTTTGGCCGATTCGACTTCCTTGACCGGCGGCGCGGCGAAGGCCGTGGCGCTGGCGGCAAGGAGCATGGCGATCGTCAATGGAAACGTTCTCATGGCAATTGTCCTTCCTCAAGATGATTTTCCTATCCGGAAACGGGCGGATGCCTCCTCGTCCCGTTCCGCAAGAGCCGCATGCTTGCAGATCCAACCGTGAGACACGGTGCGCGGGGGATTTATTCCCGGAAAACTGGTGGCTGTTTCGGTTCCGCCATTTCGCTGCCGGAACCGAAGCAAACGGAGCGACCGGCCGCGCGATCGGCAATCGCGCGGCCGGCAAAAGGACGGTGATTTGCTGGAAGCTGCCCCTGTTCAGGGCAGCAGAACCACGGACCCGGTCGTGCGCCGGGCCTCCAGGTCCTCATGCGCCTTGCGCGCTTCAGACAGCGGATAGGTGGTGATGGTGGAGGCGCGAACGATCCCTGCCTCAATCGCGCCAAACAGGTCTCGCGCTGCCGTCTCGTATTCCCTTCGGTCTGCGGTGTAATGCGCGATCGAGGGGCGGGTAACATAGAGCGAACCCTTGGCCGCAAGTAAGGAGACGTCAAGCGGCGGCACCGGGCCGGAGGAGGCGCCGAACGAAACCAGCGTGCCGCGCGGGCGCAGGCAATCGAGCGATTCGGCGAAGGTTTCGGCGCCGACAGAATCATAAACAACATCGACGCCCTTGCCGCCGGTGATCTCGGCGACACGCGCCCGAAAATTCTCCTCGGTATAGAGGATCACATGATCGCAGCCGTTGGCGCGGGCGATCTCGGCCTTTTCGGCGGAGCTGACCGTGCCGATGGTGGTCGCGCCCAGGTGCTTCAGCCATTGACAGGCGATCGAGCCGACGCCGCCGGCCGCCGCATGAAACAGCACCGTGTCGCCGCGTTTCACCGGAAAACAGCGGCGGATCAGATACTCGACCGTCAGCCCCTTGAAGACGAGTGCTGCGACCTCAAGGCTGTCGAGCGCGTCGGGCAGCGCCAGCGCCCGGGCGGCGGGCAAGTTGCGGTGGGTGGCATAGGCGCCGGGCGGACCGCCGACATAGGCGATGCGTTGGCCGACAGCAAAGCCCGCCACCCCTTCGCCAAGTGCCGTGACGACGCCGACGCCTTCGACGCCGAGGCCGCTCGGTAGCGGGAGGGGGGCGGTGCCGCGGCGATGATAGATGTCGATGTAATTGACGCCGATCGCGAGGTGGCGGATCTGGATCTCGCCGGGCGCGGGGTCGGCCAGCGTCTCGGTACTGAAAGCGAGTACCTCTGATGCGCCAAATTCGGAAAATTGGAAGGCTTCAGTCTCGATCGCCATGCTGCTCTCCAAGGGATTTCGCGGAATCTGCTTGATTTTTCAGCGTCGGTCGAGAAACCTTTGCGCAAACCGATTTTCCAAAAATGGAAAGCAAATGGACTGGAATGATCTGAAGTTCTTTCTGGCCGTCGCCAATGCGCGGTCGTTGAGTGCCGCGTCGGCCAGGCTCGGTGTGAGCGCATCGACCGTGTCGCGCCGGATCGAGGCACTGGAAGCGGCGTTGGAGGTCAAGCTCTTCCGGTCCCATCGCGACGGTTACGACCTGACGCCCGCCGGCGAAGACTTGCTGGCGCCGGCTGAGCGCGCCGAGGCGCAGATGCGCGTCTTCGAGCGCACGGCGCGCGAGAAGGACAGCGATCTCGCCGGGCCGGTCCGTATCGACGTGCCGGAACTGCTCGGGCAGGAGGTGCTGTTGCCCGGGCTGGCGGGGCTCCTGCAAAGCCATCCGGAGATCCGCCTTGAGATGCATTCGAGCGTCCGGCCGGTGCGGCTGATCGGTGAGGAGGCGGATATCGTGCTGCGCCTCGTCCGGCCGCAGCAGGGCAATTATCGTCAGCGCAAGATCGGCTCTCTCGCCTTCGGCCTCTATGCAGCACCCAGCTACCTTGAACGCCACGGTACGCCAGGTACGCCGGCTGACCTCTACCGCCACCGGGTGATCGGCTGGAGCGAGGAGTTGAGTTACCTGATCATGGTGGCCTGGGTCGAAACGCTCTGCCCCGGTCTCCAGCCGTCGATGCGTCTCACCTCCCTCGGTGCGCAGATGGCGGCGGTGAAAAACGGGCTCGGGCTCGCCGTGTTGCCTGCCTTTGCGGTCCAGTCGGCAGGGTTCGTGCCTCTGCTGCCGGAGGTGCCGCCCTTGGCCCCGGATCTCTGGATGCTGGTCCATGAACAGGCGGCGGAACTGCCGCGGGTGCGGCTGGTCAAGGAAGCGGTCATCACAGCGCTGGCGCGCTTCAAGGTGCGGCCGGGCGTGTAGATGCCAAGCGGCTCAAGCCCGGTCGGCGACGAAGCGGGCGAGGGCTGGACCGATCATGGTGATGATCAGAAGGCGGGCGGTCTGCAGCGCCATGACGAAGGAAAGATCGACATTGCTCGATGCGGCAATGACCGCGATCGAATCGAGCCCGCCGGGGCTGGTGGCGAGATAGGCGGTCAGCGGATCGATGCCGACGACCTTGATCAGGAGCACCGCGAGCAGACCCGAGAAGGAGATCAGCACGATAATCGAGATGACCGTCGGCACCAGCGCGCGGCGCGCGTGGATGAGGATCTGGCGGGTGAAGCCAAGGCCGATGTTCCAGCCGAGAGCCGCAAAACAGAGCGCCAGCAGCCATTGCGGCAGCACGGTGGTCATGACGCCGCTGACGTTGAGCACGGCGCCGACGAGGAAGGGCAGCAGGAAGGCGCCGGCCGGCACGCGCAGGAAGCGGCCGGCAAGGGCGGCGCCGAGCCCGACGGCCATGGTCTCGAGGAAGAGCAAGCCGTCGATCGGCGCGAACCAGTGCGTGGTCTGCTCGGCTTCAGCCCCGGTGACCCACATATGCGCCACGACCGTTGCGGTGCTGGCGACGAAGATCACGCGCAGATATTGCATGAAGGCGACGAGGCGGGCGTCGGCGCCGTAGGCATCGGCCATCAAGAGCATGGTCGAGGCGGCACCGGCCGACGAGCCCCAGATCGCCGTCGTGCCCGGCAGGATGCGCATGCGGGTGATCACCCAGCCGCAGAGCGTGCTGACGGCGATGACCGAGAGGATGACGGCGAGGAACAGCGGCCAGTTGCCGGAGAAGGTCACGAGCATGCCCGGCGTCATAGCGCCGGCGATCATCATCGCCAGGATGAACTGCACGCAGAAGAAGAGCTGCCGCGGCAGCCGGATCGTGCCGCCGTTCATGCCGACGAGAACGGCGCCGAGCATCGGGCCCATCAACAGCCCGGCCGGAAGGCCGATGAATTCGAAGAACGAGGCGAGCACAATGGAGATTGCCGAGAGCAGGCACCATTGCAGCCACGGGGCCAGCCGTCCGATGCCGACCTTTTCCGGAGAGGACGCGGCTTTGGGCTTGTCGGTCGTCACGGGCATTCTCCGGCATGACCCCGTAAAGGCGGAGCGGCCATTCGTGGCCGGCCTCGACGGGCTTCGAGCGATGGTCGTCACCAGCAGGATCGCGGCGCCATCAATGTCCCGCTCGTTAGCAACAATGCGGCGTTGCATTCAAGGGGCACGGCAAGAAAGTGCCACAGCTGCCGTCGGCCGGAAACAAGGGGAGCGGTGTCGCCACACTTGCCGGGAAGGCTCGCAGCTGTGTGACGAACGCGCGTTGTGAGAAAAAAACGTGAACAAAAGATCTCTGGCTCGGGTAGCGCGACAGATGCGGTCAGGCAAAAAGATATTGATTTTGCGTGGCAATTTCGTGAATTGCCGCGGAGTGCTCGCCAACCTGCCGTCACAGGGGCCGTGCAGCCCATAAATCCGGGCTTGCGTGTGCCGCCCGAATCCTGACACTCAAGCCCATGCAGTTCGCACCGCAACAGGACGAGGCCCTCAAGGCCGTTTCGCAGTGGCTGAAAGAGGGCCGCTCGCCGCTCTTCCGGCTGTTCGGCTATGCCGGCACCGGCAAGACGACGCTGGCCCGGCACTTTGCCGAACATGTCGATGGCGACGTGCTGTTTGCCGCCTTCACCGGCAAGGCCGCGCAGGTGCTGCGCTCCAAGGGTGCCAGCAACGCCAAGACCATCCACTCGCTGATCTATCGTCCGCGCGGCGAGGAGGAGGTTTCCGATGAGGAAACCGGCAAGACCTCGATCGCGCCGATGTTTGCGATCAACCGCCAGAGCCCGGTCGCCAAGGCCGCGCTGATCATCGTCGACGAATGCTCGATGGTGGACGAGGCGCTCGGCAAGGACCTGATGAGCTTCGGCACGCCGATCCTGGTGCTCGGCGATCCCGGCCAGCTGCCGCCGGTCTCCGGTGGCGGCTACTTCACCAACCAGGAGCCGGATTATCTGCTGACGGACATCCATCGTCAGGCGCGCGACAATCCGATCATCCAGCTCGCCATGCAGGTGCGCGAAGGCAACGAGATCATGCATGGCGACTACGGCACCACGCAGGTGATCGGTCGCGGGCAGGTGAACCAGGAGCTGGTGCTGGAAGCGGATCAGGTGCTTGTCGGCACCAACAAGACCCGCCGGCGCTACAACCAGCGCCTGCGCGAACTCAAGGGCTTCACCAGCGACTATCCGCAGTCCGGCGACAAGCTGGTCTGCCTCAGGAACGACCCTGCCAAGGGCCTGCTCAACGGCTCGCTGTGGCAGGTGATGAGCTCGTCGAAGGAAACGGTGAAGCCCGGCATCAACCTGATGATCCGGCCGGAAGACGACGACATGGATCGCGGTGCCGCCAAGATCAAGCTGTTGAAGGCGGCCTTCGAGGATGTCGAGGGCGAGATCCCCTGGACGACGCGCAAGCGCTACGACGAGTTCGACTACGGCTATGCGCTGACGGTGCATAAGGCGCAGGGCTCGCAGTGGAACAACGTCGTTTTGTTCGATGAAAGCTGGGCCTTCCGCGATACGCGGGAACGCTGGCTCTACACCGCGATTACCCGCGCGGCGGAGCGACTGACGATCGTTCGCTAAGGGCGGCTACGGAAGGGGTGCGACGTTGCCGATCAACAGGATCATCGTGTCGAGGCCTTTTGTCAGCACAGTGGACGCGATTTCGGCTGGCGGATACAACCCGTTTCTCTGCCAAGCGACACGTGGATTCCGCACTGCCCTGTTTGCTGCTAATATCATAGCTTCACCACCGGTTGTGGAGGGCAAAATGTCTCGGGCTCGCTTCCTTTCCGTCGCCGCATTCTCAATAGGCTTTGCAACGACGATCCACGCAGCGCCTATCAACATGACAAACAGTCCGTCCTGGACCAGCCCCACCGCTGCAAATCCATCGGACCTGGCTCTGGTGGCAGAGACCAAGAAGCCGCTGGTGAAATCGCCGTCGGTCAAGGCTGGAGCAACCGGCCCACAGACCACGGTCGGCTCTGCTGAACTGACTGCCCAGGAATGTGAGCGCGTTGGCGGTGTCGTGACGGGCAACGGTGACCCTAACTGCAAATCGAACCAGCGGTGCAAGACGACGCTGAGCAATGGCGACATCCGCTCGGTATGTATCGACGAAGCAAATTAGGCTCACCAGTCCGGGCTTTTGACCTACTGCATGTCTCCTTAAATCGAGCTCGATTTAAGGACAAAGACATGCAGAAAATCAAAGTGCTACAGCGACCTTTGCGCGTCTGATAAGACGCGCGGCGCTGTAGGCGGCAAGCTGGATAAGGCCGGCCGCATAACGGACGATTATCGCTTGGTCGCCATCCACAGCACGTGGCGCGCACCGCCGCGCTTGCCATTGGCGCGCACATTGACCTCGTCGGTGGCAAAGCCGACCTCGCGCAAGCGGCGGGTAAAGGCGCTATCGGGGGCCGAGGACCAGACGGCAAGCACGCCGTTGGGCCGCAGCGCCGCTTGGGCCGCGCGAAGCCCGGTATGGCTGTAAAGGCTGTCGTTGGAGGGGCGCGTCAATCCGTCCGGGCCATTGTCGACATCGAGCAGGATGGCATCGTAGGCGGCCGTCTTCGAGCGGATCAGCGCGCCGACATCGCCGACATGGATATCGACGCGGGGATCGTCGAGTGTGCCCTTGTGGAGGTCCGCCATCGGCCCGCGCGCCCAGTCGACGACGGCTGGCACGAGCTCTGCGACGACGACGCTGGCATCCTCCGGCAGCACGGCGAGGGCAGCCCGCAATGTGAACCCCATGCCGAGGCCGCCGATCAGCATGCTGATGTTCTTGCCGCCGGCGATGCGCTCGTAGGCGAGCGTCGCCAGCGCCTCTTCCGAGCCGCTCAGCCGGCTGTTCATTAGTTCGGTCGAGCCGAGCATGATGGAAAATTCTTGGCCGCGCTGCTTCAGGCGCAACTCGTCGCCGTCTCCGGGAATGGTGGCGCGGTCTAGCTGGATCCAGGGAAGCATCGGGATATCTCACTCATGTCGTTTCAGCGCCTCGTAACATGAGCGCGGCGTCGAAGACATCCCATTGTCGACGATCCCGGGAGAATCGCCGGCAAACCGGCGGTATGGCCGGCTACCGGACAGGCTTTGGCCGTGCCGCCTCCAGACGCGCTGACACGTCTCCAGGCGAAGACGAAAACCGCCGTAAGGTGCTTCGGTTACTCCGCCGAGATCATTCCGGCGAGTACGGCCTTGGCGATTGCCTGGAAGCGGTTGTTGGCGCCGAACTTGCGGATGATGCCGGCTTCGAGCGTGAGCGCCGCGGCGACGTCCATCTCCATCAGGCCGGCGATGCGCGGGGCCGGATAACCGTCGGCCATGAAGGTCAGACACTCGCTCTCGATCGGGGAAAGGTGGACATGGTCATCTTCATCGGTCGCGGTACCGCTGCCATCGCTGCTTTCGAGCAGCTCGGTGATGCGCTGCATCTGGCGGCGCAGGTTCGCCTGCTGGGCGGCAAGTTCCCGGCGCCGCGCCAGTAGCGCCTCGCGAAACAACTGGTCGGCGTCTGCCTGTTCTTCGGTGCCGGCAAGGCCGGTCAAAAGCTCCAGGATGGCGGCGATCGGCATGTCGATCTCGCGGCAGGCGTTGATGACAGCCATGCGGCGGATGTGTTCTTCGTTGTAAACCCGCATCGGCCCCATGCGCGCGGCGGTCAGAAGGCCTTTCTCCTCGTAGAAATGCAGGGTGCGGTGGGTGACGCCGAAGGCATCGGCCATGTCGGCGATCGCCAGCGGGGCCGTCGGATCATGATGGGGAAGGGGAAGGATGGGCAGGAAGCCGACGCGTTCGGGCGCGGCGAGCATGCCTTCGTATTTCCAGTGGTCTCGCGGCATATCGATTGTCCCCGGTCTACAGGCCGCGCCTATCCGGCGCGTTGTCTCTGTAACGTTTGATTTTCCGCATATTTGACCTGAATCGAGGCCGACCCAGGGTGTAACAGTCCGCGTCCGGAAGCGGCGGCGATCACCGGGTCTCATAGGTGCGGACCGCGTCCGCGTGCTGAGGCACTCGTTGATCGACAACGACAATGCCTGCTGCTCGGCTGGGGCATCCCGCGTGGACCACGCGGTTCTACTCAGGACTTCGATGCTTGCCTGACGAGCAACCAGGCATCCATTCCCAACGCATGCGTGCACCGTATACGCGAATCAAATATATGACCAGTCCTTAATATTGGTAGGCTGACGCCCGTTTTCCCCGACTGGAGGGGCCGCTGCCACTGCATGGTTTCCTACTGCCTGTCTCCTTGAATCGACCTCGATTTAAGGACCAAGACATGCAGAAAATCAAAGGGCTACAGCGACCTTTGCGCGTCTGATAAGACGCGCGGCGCTGTGGGCCGATCCAGGAAAACATGCAGTGATTCAAAGCGTTACGGTGAGCTTGCCGCGTCCTCGAAGATGCGGCGCACGCGGTCAGTGGCCGATGACCTTGAGCGGGCTGTTGGAGCTCAGGATGAACAGTGGTTCGTCCCCGCGCAACGGCGACAGCTTCTGCTGGCAGGACCAGGCTTCCTCGAAGGCACCCCGGGTCAGGTGCTTGCGATAGCGCTGGGTAGCGGCCATGCAGCCCATGAGGGGGCTTTCGATCTGCTCCTGGCGGGCGTGCTCGTAGATCTCGCCGTCGAGCGAAAACAGTTCCGACGCCAGCGACATGCTCTCGTAAAGCAGGTCCGGCTCGGACGCGAGCCGCTTCCAGGTAATGAAGTCCTGGCGCAGCGGCACGTTCTCGCCATCATGCGAGAGGGTGACGCGGATGCCCTGCGCCGGCGCATCGTACCAGGTCACCTGCACGGTGAACGACAGGGCGGAATTGCGCGAAACGGGTCGACCGGTGTCGCCGTCGGTGGCGCGGGCCAGCGTCTTGTGGCGCTGGGCCGCAAGGCGAAGCGCCGTGGCAAACGCTTTTGCATCTTCGTTTTCGGCGCCGGCCATCTTCACCTGAACCGAGGGCAGTACCCGCTCGGTCGCGTGGCGCGCGTTGAAGAGTTTTGCCTGCGCGTCGATGTCCAGCGTCATTTCCTGCGAGGGCATCGGCGCGAAAAGGAGCAGCGGCAGCACGGTCAGCACCGAGAGCGGCGACGAGAAGGGCGCCGGCGGCCAGGCGGGCCGGTGCCCGGCAAAGCGCCGCTTCGTCAGTTTCGGCTGGCGGGGCGAGGCTGCCGCTTGATGCTCTTCCTCGTTGCGGGCGCGCTGGTACTCCGGAACATAGGTTCCCTTCGGAATGGCGATCCGCCATTCGTCATCGGCACCGTCGCCCTCGTAGAAAGCCTTGAGCAGCTTGCGCAATTTGCCGGCGTGCACCCGCACAAGCGGGTCGCTGTCGGCGTTGAAGGCCTGGGGCCGCTCGAAGACGTCGATCGCGATCGAGTAACCCTTGAGCTGATGGCCTTCGCCGGCCATCTCCTTCTCGACCACATAGGTGAGGAAGGCCCTGAGGCGCTCTGAACGCGCGAAAGCCTTGCTTTCGAGGATACGACGGAGGGCCCGTCGAATCGTCTCGTCGCAGGGTCTTTCGACCGTCGTCATCCGTTCTTGCTCCAGTGTCATGTGAACTAAAATCTATGAAATGCGATCGCGGCGCGGGCTGGGCCATTCGATCTGATTCGGAAAGTTAAGCCCTAAAAAGGTGGTTGTCAGGGGTGTAGACGCCAAATTTGAGTTTTTTCTGAAATAAACGTAAAAATTGCGCCGGTTCTCCCTGTGGCAGATGGTAGCGGAAGTCCAGTCGGCCATTTTCGCCGCTCGTGATTGAGCCTTTCCGCATATTAGAGACGTCGATTGTCAAGACTTGGTCAAGACAAGGCGGGCAAACGAACCGCGCGCAAACGCCGCATCGCTGCCCTGCGACCTCCTTGGAATTGCTGCATAATCGGACCTCAAACTGTTTTCGGTTTCAGCAATTATGCAGTAGAACATTGCAACCACATTGCCTGCGTCTGGGCCCGCCTTGGGCCCGCTTTCTGGAAAGTTCAGACATGCCTGCAAAACTGTCCGTGAATCTGAATGCCGTCGCAATGCTCCGCAACCGGCGCGATCTGCCGTGGCCCTCCGTCACCGCGCTTGGCCGCATCGCGCTCGAAGCGGGGGCTGCCGGTCTCACCGTGCATCCGCGTCCCGACCAGCGCCACGTCCGCTTCAGCGATCTGCAGCCGATCCGCGACCTGATCGACGAGGCGTTTCCGGAGACGGAATTCAACATGGAAGGTTATCCGAACGAGGAATTCCTCGGCCTCGTGGAGATGCATCGGCCGGAGCAGGTGACACTGGTGCCCGACGATCCG
Source organism: Ensifer sp. EB106-03-01-XG145 (assembly GCF_058792075.1). NCBI lineage: Bacteria > Pseudomonadati > Pseudomonadota > Alphaproteobacteria > Hyphomicrobiales > Rhizobiaceae > Ensifer > Ensifer sp. EB106-03-01-XG145. The sequence continues at coordinate 140,582 of NZ_JBYTEC010000012.1, forward strand.
GCGCAGGCGACCTCCGACCACGGCTGGGATTTCCGCAAGAACCACAACCTGCTCGGCAATGTCGTCGGCCGGCTGAAGAAGAAGGGTTTTCGCGTTTCGCTGTTTGCCGATGGCGACGAGGATACGGAGGCCTTGCGGATTGCCAAGGAAACCGGCGCCGATCGCATCGAACTCTACACCGGCCCCTATGGCGGTTGCTATGACGACCCGGACAAGGCCGAGAAGATCGCCGCCGAACTTGGCCGCACGGCTGCGATTGCCGCAAGCCTCGGGCTCGACGTCAATGCGGGCCACGACCTGACGGTGGCCAACCTGCCGTTGCTCGCCCGGCACATCCCCGATCTTGCCGAAGTCTCGATCGGTCACGGCCTGACGGCCGATGCGCTGGAATACGGTATGGCCGAGACGGTGCGCCGCTTCCGTCGCGCCTGCGGGCAGGAGGTCTGAGGCGACATTTGCGCCCTAGTTCTTGCGCGGCAGCAGCGCCTTGCGGAAACCCGAGCGATGCCATGAAGGATCTCTTCGTCGTCACCCACACGGAATCCGTCCATCACCTGGAAGGCAAGGTGGGTGGCTGGTACGACACGGATCTGACCGCCCGCGGCAGAGAGGATGCGGAGTTAACGGCCGAACGGCTGGTGGCTTTGGTTGGCGGAAGGGACGTGGAAATCCATAGCTCCGATCTGCGCCGCGCCACCCAGACGGCCGATGCGATAGCAAGGCGCTTCCAGCGGCCGGTGATGGAAACCGCCGATCTCCGGGAAATCAGCTATGGCGTTGCCGGTGGCAGGCCCCAGGCCTGGCTCGATGCGCGCTACACCCCGGCGCCGGATGACAATCGGCTCGATGATCCCTGCGGGATCGATGGCGCAGAAACCCGGCGCGAGGTGGCGCTGCGCGTCTTCCCTTGCGTCGACGCCATCGTCGCGCGGCCCTGCCAAACGCAGATCATCGTCACCCACGGCTTCACGCTGACGCTGGTGCTTGCCGCCTGGATGAAGATCCCGATCGGCGCCACGGGATTCCTGAGTTTTCCGGCAAAATCGGGAAGCATCACGCATCTGCGCCAGGACGATTTCTTCCGAAACCGGGCGGTTGTCGGTCTTGCGGATGCGTCACACCTCAATTCATAAGCCTCGCCGATCCGAAAATATCATCTGCAGAAACCGGCGTTTTTTTCGGTTGATGTTGCGACTGGTGCGCGCAGGCCTGCGGCAAGACTGCTATAGGTCGAGTCTTTCCTTCCCTTGTGTGCAGCCAATGACATTTCAGACCAGTTTCCGCGAGCGCATCGTTCTCTATGCGCTTCTGACGTCGCTGACCTCGATCAGCATCGATGCGCTTTTGCCGGGCCTGCGCCAGATCGGGGCCGATCTCGGCGTTCGGCCGCCACTTTCCACCCAGCACATCATCTCGCTTTTCATCCTCGGCATGGCGTTTGGCGAGCTGCTGCTCGGGCCGCTCTCCGATGCGATGGGGCGGAAGAGGGCGCTTGTTCTCGGGCTTGGCGTCTATGCGCTCGGAACGATCATCGCCATGGCGGCCGGCTCGCTCGAAATGGTCATTCTCGGCCGCTTCCTTCAGGGCGTCGGGGTCTCGGGGCCGAAGATTGCGACGCGGGCGATGATCCGCGACCAGTTCGAAGGTGACGCCATGGCGCGTGTGATGTCGTTCATGTTCACGCTGTTCATTCTCGTGCCGATGCTGGCCCCGACGCTCGCGCAAGGGATCATCACCGTCGGTGGCTGGCGTAGCGTCTTTGCGGTCTACCTCGCGGCGGCGGGACTTCTCGGCATGTGGCTGGTGATGCGCCAGCCGGAAACGTTGCCGCTAGAGAAACGCATTCCCTTTCGCCCGCGGCTTCTCGTGTCGAACGGGCGGCGTATCCTCTCAAATCGCCGCGTGACGCTGCTGATCCTGGCGACCGGGCTCGTCTTCGGCGCGCAGCTTCTTTATCTGAGCACCGCGGCGGATCTGTTCTTCGACGCCTACGGGATCGGGCAGACCTTCCCCTTGTATTTCGCCATGCTGGCGACCGGCATCGGGCTTGCCTCGTTCCTCAATGCCAAGCTCGTGCAGCGCTTTGGTTCGGAGGCGATGGCGCGTTATGGCTTCATTGGCCTGGCGGTGGCGGGGCTCGCCATGCTGGCGGCATCCACCCTTTGGGCCGGCCGGCCGCCGCTCACAGTGCTGCTGGTGCTCGGCTTTGCGGCCTTCTTTGCGATCGGGGTGCTCTTCGGCAACCTGAACGCCATGGCCATGCGCTCGCTGGGGCAGGTGGCGGGCCTCGGGGCGTCGTTGATCGCCTCCGGCTCGAGCCTGATCGCGACCCTGTTCGCGATCGCATTCGGCGCCTTCTACGACGGCACGACGCTCAATCTTTCCGCCGGGTTCTTTGTCGCCGGAACCAGCGCGCTCGTGCTTGCGGAGATCGCGCTGCGGGCAGATGCCTCGCCGGTGGAGGCCGTACGCTAAGCCAGGCAAGATCCGAGCGGACCGTGCGGCAGGCGCGGCCCTGCGCACGGCCCGTCCAGCCCAGGGAAACAAGCCCAGGGGAACCCGCAAAGCATGGTCGCGATCCGTCCGTGCACGTCGTTTTCGCAAAGCTTGTCCGCTACGGCAACCCTAGCCGTTGTAGACGACTGAAATCTTGTTTCCGGATGGATCGCGCATGTAGGCGGAGTACCAGTCGGGCCCATAGTGCGGACGCGGCCCGGGTGCGCCTTCGTCCGCCCCGCCATTGATGATGGCGGCCTGGTAGAAAGCATCCACCTCCGCGGGCGACTTGGCCATGAACCCGACCATGGAGCCGTTTCCGGCGGTCGCCGGCTCACCGTCAAAAGGTTTGCAGACCCACAGGACAAAGCCTTTGCCGGCTCCGCCTTCGGAATAGGCGCGCCAGTCCGGAAACTCTATGTGCTTGCTCCATCCGATGGTCGCGAGAATTGCGTCATAGAAGGCATTCGAGCGGGCGCAGTCCAAGGCACCCACGGTCAAATAAGCGCTCATAATGTCCCCCTTTCTCCGGTGGTGAAGGTGGGGGAATGCATAGCGCATCATACTGAACATAACAAGAACAAAATGTGGCGACGGCGACTGACAAGACCCTGCTGCCGGGGCGGAAGACGCAATTGGGCATCTCCCTCGTCGCAATCCAGGAGCCCGGCACGGATGGCCGGGCTCGCGTCGTTTCGGACCGGATTCCTTCCTCAGCCGGCAAGTCTCGCCTTGCTCGCTTCCAGGAAAGCGCCGAGCTTCACCGGCGTCGCACCGGTCAGCGACGTCACGTCGTTCGTCACCATGTTGATGTGGCCTTCGCGGGTGTTGGCATCGAAGGAAACGACGATCGGGATGAGGAAATCCGGCAGGCCGGCGCCCTTCAGGCCACCCGCGAGCGCCTCGTCCGAGATGTGCACGACATCAAGCCGCTTGCCGGTCGCCTTGGCGACCAGCGCCGCGATCTCGTCGGTCGAGCGCTGCTCGCCGCCGGTCAGCGTATAGGTGCGGCTCTCGTTTGCGCCTGAGGCAAGCGCTGCTGCGGCGGCCTTGGCGGCATCGGCGCGGGCGATGTGGGCGAGGCGGCCTTCGCCGGACGAGGAATACCATTGGCCGGTCTCTAGCGCGTGCGGCAGCGCCATGAACAGGTTCTCCATGTACCAGCCGTTGCGCAGGATGGTGTAGGGGATGCCGGTCGCCTTGATGGCGTTTTCGGTGCCGAGATGATCGGGCGCGAAGGGGATCACCGATGTCTCGGGGCTGGGCATCGAGGTGTAGAGGATATGCCTGGCGCCGGCCTTCTCGGCAGCTGTCACGGCGGCGAGGTGCTGCTTCAGGCGCTTGCCCGGCTGATCCAACGCGTCGGTCGAGATGATCAGGATCCGGTCGGCGCCGGCAAAGGCCTTGTCGAGCGAGGCCGGGTCGTCGAAATCGGCGACGCGGGCCTGTACGCCCTTGGCCGTGTAGTCGGCAAGCTTCGCCGTGTCGCGGCTGGTGGCGATGATCCGGGTCGGCTCGACGCCGGAGCCAAGAAGCTGGTCGAGCACGAGCTTGCCGAGCTGGCCGGTCGCGCCGGTGACGAGCAATGTATCGGACATGGTCTTTCCTTTTCCTCTAAACCTGAGACGGGATGGCCGCGGGAGATCGCCCGCACTTTCCTCGCTCGTCGTTGATGCCGGCGGCCCGGGAGGTCGCGCGGCACATGGTCTCTTTTTGAGACTTGCTCTTATCTCGTAATCTCGGTACAGCTGTAAAGGAGGCAGTTTTTTCTGCTGTGGTTACAGGAAGGGTACCGCCTATGAACAAGCTGACCGGGGATGTGAAGGGCAAGCGCGTGGCCATCGTCTGCGGCGTTCCGATGGACATGGAGAACTGCCCGGTGCGCGACGTCATGGACAATATCGGCGGCAAGTGGAACTCGCTGATGATCCTGTCGCTGGCCGACGGTCCCTTGCGTTTCTCCCAGCTTCGCCGGCTCATCCCCGACATTTCCCAGCGCATGCTGACCCAGACGCTGCGCGACCTGCAGCGCGACGGCTACATCCACCGCACCGTCTACCCGACCCAGCCGCCGAGCGTGGAATATGCACTGACCGATCTCGGCCGCTCCCTGCTTGGCCTGCTCAAGCATTTCGTCGACTGGTCGTTGGAAAACCACGGAGCGATCCGCGCGGCACGCGAGGTGTACGACGCGGAGGCGTAGGGCGTTTCCCTGCAGGCGCGAAATTCGCCGTGGGGGCCAATCATTGGCGCATACGGCGCTTTCTCTCTCGTTCCGGGCTTTCGCTAGCGAAGTTTGCCCCTCACCCTAGCCCTCTCCCCGCGGGCGAGGAGAGGGGACGTGGACGACGGCTGCGCTCCCAGCCGGGACCTGCTGTCGAGAATGTCGTGACTGAAAATCGTGAGGTGGAGCGAGGGGGTGCCACGAGTCTCCTTCGCCCCGCCTGCGGGGAGAAGGTCCCGGCAGGGGGATGAGGGGCTGTCGACCACGTGCGCGACGTCGTGTCCCTTCGTGTAGACTTGCGCTAGCGCCTTGATTTTCCCTATAGTTTCGTCGACTGCCTACTCACCTCGGGGACCCATGAAGACACTTGATATCGGCATTGCGGGCGCCGGCCCGGCGGGGCTCGCGGCGGCGCTGATGCTGTCGCGGCAGGGTCATCGGGTGGAAATCCTCGAACGCTTCGACGTGGCCTCGCCGGTCGGTTCCGGCCTGATGCTGCAGCCGACGGGACTGACGGTGCTGAACGCGCTCGGCCTGCTGCCGTCCATGCTTGCCCTCGGCAGCCGGATCGACCGGCTCTATGGCGCCGATGCAAGATCCGGCCGCACCGTTCTCGACGTGCGCTATGACGCGCTGGCCGGTGGCCGCTTCGGGCTGGCGGTGCAGCGCGCGGCGCTTTTCAACACGCTGCATGATGCCGTGGTCGCCGCCGGCTTGCCGATTCGCACTGGCGTCACGCTCGCCGATGTCCGAATGGCGGGTGCCAAGGCAGTGCTTCTGGACACAGAGGGGTGCGAGGTGGGCGCCTATGATCTGGTGATCGACGCGAGCGGTGCGCGCTCGACGCTATCGGCCGGCTCCGCTGTCGCGCCCAAAGTGCGCGAGCTCACCTATGGTGCCTTCTGGGCGACGCTCGACAGCGAAGGGCTCGTCCATGATCCTCACGCCCTGGTGCAGCGCTACGACCAGGCGCGGGTGATGATCGGCATCCTGCCGGCGGGCAGGGCGCGGGTCGGCGAGAAGGCGCGCGTCGCCTTCTTCTGGAGCCTGAGGGTCGCGGATGCGGACGCGGTGCGCATTGCCGGGCTTGAGCGCTGGAAGGCGCGTATCCTCGACTACTGGCCGGATTGTGCGCCCTTGCTCGATCAGGTCGCCGACTGGGAGCAACTGACGCTGGCGCGCTATGCGCATCGCACCATGCGCCCGCCCGTCTCCGGCCGTGTCGCCTTCCTCGGCGACAGTGCCCATTCGACGAGCCCGCAGCTCGGGCAGGGGGCGAACATGGCGCTTCTCGACGTGGCGGCGCTGACGCATGCGCTGGAGACCGCGCCGGATCTTGATTGCGCCCTTGCCACCTATGCTGCCGCGCGGCGCAATCATGTCGCGCTGTTCCAGCTTCTCTCGCTGGCCTTCACGCCGTTCTACCAGTCGGACTCGACGCTTCTCGCCTGGCTACGCGACCGGCTGGTCGCGACGATCGCCCGCACGCCGCCGATGCAGGCGCTGCTCGCCTCGATCGTCTCGGGCACGCTGATCGACCCCTTCGCGTCGGCCGGGCTTGCCGAATGCGATTGGCAGGCGTTGGGCGCGCGCCCGGACGGCCTGTTCCGGTCCGCCTCGGATGCGATTTCCGCCTGAGGCAGTCGGCGAATCCTGTAACGAGAGGGCCGGATGGAGGGATGGAGAAATTGCGATGACCGAAAGCGTGGCGGCCATACTGGTGCATGTTCCCGACACGGAAGAGGGGCTCGCCTGGTATCAGCGTGCTTTCCCAACGGCCGAACGCCGGTGGCTTCAGGCGTTCGACTTCGCCTATCTCAAGGTCGGCACGGTGGATCTCGAAATCGTTCAGGCGGATGAGAAGGTGGCGAGCGGTGCCGCAGGTTCCGTCGTCTACTGGGCGGTCGAGGATTTCGACCGGGCGCTTGCCCATTTCGAAGCGCTCGGCGCACCTCTCTATCGTGGACCGATGGCGATCCAGGAGGGGCTCTGGATGTGCCAGGTGCGCGATCCCTGGGGCAATTGCATCGGCCTTCGCGGCCCGCGATCTGGATACAAGGGAGAGGAAGCCTGATGCCGGACGGTCCCGTCAGCTGTGAAATCCGCTACCGGCTCGCGCAGGGCCGGATGACGGAGTTCGATGCCTATGCCCGAACCTGGGTTGAGCTCATCGAGCGTCATGGCGGCACGCACCACGGCTATTTCATCCCGCGCGAAAAGCCCGAGGGCATCGGCACGAGCTTTCCGGGTGTCGGCGAGGAGGGCGCCGGCGATATCGCCATCGCGCTCTTTACCTTTCCGGACGAGGCGGCTTACCGCCGCTATCGCCGTGACGTTGCCAGCGATCCGGACGGCATCGCGGCCAATGCGCGTTACGCGGACGATCCGCCGTTCATCAGCTACGAGCGCATCTTCCTGCAGCCGCTTCCAAGAAAATGACTGGACGCAAAGCGGAGGGCGGATTTCCCGCCCTGCGTTTGCACCCGTTTCTCGTTTCTGTTCAGGCAGCCCGTGCCAGCAACGCGCCCTCGAGCGCAAACTCGACGGCAGCGTCCGCGTGGATCGCGGTGGAATCGAAGCCCGGCAGCGGCAGGGCCCTGGGGTCGAGGGTCAGGCAGATCTCGGTGCAGCCGAGGATGACGGCGTCCGCGCCTTCCGCCTCGGCCTTGTCGATCAGGTCGATCAACGCCCTGCGGGAAGAGCGCAGCACCTTGCCGGCGCAGAGTTCGTCAAAGATGACGTTGTGGACGAGCGTCCGGCCATCCGCGTCCGGCACCATGATGTCGATGCCGTGGCTCCGCATGCGCTCTGCGTAGAAGCCGTGCTCCATGGTATAGCGGGTGGCGAGCAGCAGCGGCTTGCGGCTGCCGGCGGCCTTGAGGCGAAGGGCCGTCTCGTCGATGATGTTGATCAGCGGGATGTCGACGGCCGCCTGCACCGCGTCTGCGATCAGGTGCATGGTGTTGGTGCAGATCAGCACGCAATCGGCGCCGGCCGCTTCCAGGCCGCGGGCGACATCGGCAAGCCGCTTGGCGGCATCATCCCAGCGGCCGGCCTTCTGCAGGTCGACGATCGACTGGAAGTCGACGGAGTGCAGCAGCACCTCGGCCGAATGCAGGGCGCCCAGACGCTCGCGAACGGCCTCGTTGACCATGCGATAATAGACTGCCGAGCTTTCGAAGCTCATACCGCCGATCAGACCAATCTTGCGCATCGCCATTCCTCTTTCCCTTTATGGCGCGCCGGGCACGCCGTTGTTCGATGGCCAGAACTATGCGGCCGAAGCCGCCGGAATGGTTCGCTTTGTTCGCGAGAGGAATGCCGTTCGGCGCGAAAAATTTGCGCATAGAGGTAAATTTGTGCAAATATATACGGCATTGAATCGCAATGGGTGGAGGGATCGGCGTGCTTGACGAGAGAGACAGGAAGCTGCTTGGGCTGTTGCAGCAGGATGCCAGCGTCGCGGTCGGCGAATTGGCAGAGCGGGTCAATCTTTCGCTTTCCGCCTGTTCGCGCCGCATCCAGCGGCTGGAGGAGGCGGGTTACATCGCCAGGCGGATCGTCGTGCTCGACCGCGAGCGCATGGGCGTGCCGACCACCGTCTTCGCGCTGATCAAGACGGCGCATCATTCGGACGAGTGGATCGAGACGTTCCGCCGCGCGATCAGCGATATCCCTGAAATCGTCGAGGCACATCGATTGACGGGAAACCATGACTATATCGTCAAGGTCGTGCTGCCGCGCGTCGAGCACTACGACGTGGTCTACAAGCAGATCGTGCGAAAGGTGGAGCTCTTCGACGTTTCCGCCTCGATCTCGATGGAAATCCTGAAGAGCGGCACGGCGGTGCCGGTCGATTATGCGGAGTAAGAATCAATGACGGATGAGGCAAACGAGGCGAGCACCGCGAACGAAGGCGACGTTGCCGATGCGCTTGTGGTCGTCGATGTCCAGCGCGCTTTCATCTCCGGGCCGGAGGCGGTGCCCGGCCATGTCGGCCTTCAGCGCGCCGTCGGGGTTCTGTTGCGGCAGGCTCGTGCGGCAGGCGTGCCGGTGATCTTCCTGCAGAATGACGGACCCGAGGGTGCCTCCGACGAGCCGGAGACCGACGGCTGGCAGCTCTTCTATCCGGCGGAGGCGGAAGAGGCGGTGGTGCGCAAACTGAAGGACGACGGTTTCGATGGCACCGACCTTGAGGATCTGTTGCGGAAGCGAGAGATCGAAACGATCGCAATTTGCGGCATGCTCTCGGAGATGTGCCTGGCGGCGACGGCCCGCACGGCAATGGTGAAGGGCTTCACCGTGATCCTCGCCAACGACGCCCACGCCACCTATGACGTGCCGCCCGGTCCCGGCCGATCGCCGATGGTGCCGGCGCGGCTGGCCGCGCGCGCAGCCGAATGGTCGCTCGGCGACGAGATCGTGCTGGTGGACGCGGCCGACGAGATCACCTTCGCGACAAGGCCTTGATCGCCGGCCGTTCTTGACTTTTTGCAAGGGTGACATGAGGTGGCTGCGCTTGTCCTTGCTGACCACAACCCCAATCTTGTGGCATGTCCAATAGAAGGCCGGCTGGGAGCCAGCTGGAAGCAAACATGCAGGACAGGCATCATGTGGTCGTCGTTGGCGGCGGGTTCGGCGGATTGCAGCTCGTCAAAGGGCTCGCCGGCGCGCCGGTTCGCATCACCCTCATCGACCGGCGTAACCACCATCTTTTCCAGCCCTTGCTCTATCAGGTGGCAACGACGCTGATCGCCACCTCGGAAATCGCCTGGCCGATCCGCAGCCTTTGGCGCGACCGGCCGGAGGTGACGACGCTGCTCGGCGAGGTGACGGATGTGGACGCGGCCGAAAAGGCGGTCGTTCTCAGGGACGGCAAGCGCATCGGCTACGATACGCTGGTGTTGGCGACCGGGGCGACGCATGCCTATTTCGGCCATGACGAATGGGAGCCCTTCGCCCCCGGCCTGAAGACGCTGGAGGACGCGACGACGATCCGCCGCCGCGTGCTGCTCGCCTTCGAGCGCGCCGAGCTGGAAGAGGATCCGGATGCCCGCGCAGCGCTCCTGACCTTCACCGTCATCGGTGCCGGCCCGACGGGCGTCGAGCTTGCCGGCATCATCGCCGAGATGGCGCATCGCACGCTTCCAGACGAATTTCGCCGCATCGATACGCGGCAAACGCGCGTGCTCCTGGTCGAGGCGGGTCCGCGCATTCTCGCTGCGTTCAGCGAGGATCTCTCGGCCTATGCGGTCAAGGAACTGGAGCGCCTCGGCGTCGAGGTTCGCACCGGCACGCCGGTGACATCATGCACCGAAGAGGGCGTGATGATCGGCGAGGAATTCGTCGCCAGCCGCACGCTCGTCTGGGCTGCGGGCGTCCAGGCGTCACCCGCTGCCCGCTGGCTTGATATCACTGCTGACCGCGCCGGTCGGGCGATTGTCGGCGCCGATCTGACTGCACCCGATCATCCCGATGTCTTCGTCATCGGCGACACGGCTTCGGTTACCTATGACGGCGGCAAGCCGGTGCCGGGCATTGCGCCCGCCGCCAAGCAGCAGGGCGCCTATGTGGCCGATGTCATCCGCGCGCGGCTTGCAGGCGACAATCCGCCCGCCGATTTCCGCTACCGCCACCAGGGCAGCCTCGCCACCATCGGCCGCCGCGCCGCGATCATCGATTTCGGCCGGTTCAAGCTGAAGGGCGCGCTTGCATGGTGGATCTGGGGCATCGCCCACATCTACTTCCTGATCGGCACGCGCAGCCGCTTCGCGGTCGCCTGGAGCTGGTTCTGGACCTATCTCAGCGGCCAGCACAGCGCCCGCCTGATCACCCAGAAGGAGACGCTGAAGGAGAAGGGCTGAGGGGTTCTTTGCCGCATGTTTCCAGCCGACCGGAGGGCAAATATGCGGCAACTCCGAAAGAGCGACAGCGCTGCGCGTCGGCAAAGGCGTGCAGTGCTGCAGAATTGCACTTTCTGGATGGTGCTCTGATCTCTATGTTCCCGTCTCATTTCAGGGAGTCGGGGATCCAGATGACGAGACATCAGCGCTTGGGCTGCCTTTATGCCATGGCCTTCACGCTTGCCGGTTTCAGTGCACCGGCTGCCGAAGCCGCGCCGTCCTGCCCCAAGATCAGCTACTCGGCGGAACGGGCCCGGCTGCAAAAGGTGCTCTCGGCGAATGCGTTCCCACGGGACGAAACCGCCTTCCTGCTGAGGGGTGTGGATCAACAGCTCAAGGAAATGCCCCAAATCCGCCTGAACGCACACGGCGCTGAATGCGGCATTCAGGCGGTACGTGCGCTCGTCCTGGGGTGCGTGAACAAAACACTCTCTGACATGTTGGAGACGACGTCCAGGCCGAGCGCCAAATCCGGACAGGCCTATTGGGACAAAGCGAATGTTTCCCGTCGCGAAGCGGCCGTGATCGGGGTCACCCATGCGTGCCGCAGCGCGGCGATGGAAACATTCCTCTCAGGCTCGTGACGCGAGGGTGGACCAAAGTGGCTACCTACTTCTGCACATTCACGATCAGGATCATCGGCCGGTCGACTTCTTCCGCCAGCGCCGGGATTTCGGCGATCTGCGCCTCCGTCGGCCGCCACTCCTCTACGTGGCGGATGGCAAAGCCCGTTGATATCAGCGTGTTGAGCGTCGTGCCTGTCGTGCGGTGGTGCTTGATGACGCCCTTCGCCAGCCAGTCGGTGGTGCGCGGTCCCTCGGCCGAATAGTGATCGACCGGCCAGGTGCGCTCGCCGTTCTCAAGCCGCCAGCCGGGATTGAGCGACGCCATATAGATCGGGTGCTCGATGGTGAAGACGAAATGCGCGCCGGGAACCAGCGCCCGGTGGATGGTGGCGACCAGCCGGCCGAAATCCTCGACATAGTGGAAGGCGAGCGAGCTATAGGCGAAGTCGAAGCTCTCTTCGGGCAATTCGAGCTGATCGAGATCGGCGATCCGGTAGTCGATCTCCGGATCGGACGTATCGGCCCTGGCGCGGGCGATCATTTTTTCCGAGAGATCGAGGCCGAGCACCTGGGCCGCACCAGCCTCGCGGGCATAACGCGAGAACCAGCCGAAGCCGCAACCGAGATCGACGACGCGTTTTCCCGACAGATCCGGCAATTGGGCGCGAATCGCCGGCCATTCGGCAGCGCCCGCAAGGCCATGCACCGAGCGTCCGAGCTGGCTGTAGCCTTCGAAGAATTCCGGCTTGTCGTAAATGTTCTGGGCCATATCGGTCTCCTTCGGGGCAATGGGCAAGAGCGCGGTCGTCTGCCGCGCGCGATAGGGCGAGCGGGCATCATTTGCCGTTACCTTGGGAACAGCATGCCGGCAAGGATCCTGCTCGAAACCTCCGGCATTTCAAAGTGCTAGCGCGTTGATCTGATAGGGCGCCGAGCGCCGCAAGGTCAAGTTGCGGCTGAGGTGCAAGGTTTTACTTGTGTTTTTTGGGGGTGTGTTAATGTACGATTCTCTTGGTCCAGTCCGTTTTGTGGAGGCGTAATGTCCGAGGCCATCCATCCCACTGCAATCCATCATTTGCCGGCATTCATCACGGCGCCGGGACAAAGCGACGTCCTGTTCAACGTCGTCGTCGTCTTCATGATCCTGGCGATCTTCGCCCTCGGCACCTTCTATCTCAGGCTGCATTCGCTGCCCGAAACCATGGCGCACAAGAGCCACAAGGTGCAATACGAGCTGGTGGCGGTGCTGGGGCTGATCTCGCTGCTCACGCACAACAACATCTTCTGGATCGCGGCGCTGATCCTGGCGCTGATCGACCTGCCGGATTTTTCGTCGCCGCTCTCGTCGATCTCCCGCTCTCTGGAGAGGATCGCCGGCAAGGTGGATGCATCAACTGAACCGGTGCCGCCCGAGCTCGAGCCGGTGGCGAGCCATCCGGCCGCACCTGCAGATCAGCCGTCGATGGAAGGGAAGGCCTGAGCCATGTTCGAATTCATGCTTTGCTCGATGCTGACGATCCTTCCTGACTATCTCTTCCGCCGCTATGTCCAGGGCAAAAGGTTCGGGCGGGAGATCACCATCTATTCGGTGTGGTTCGAACTGCGCTGGGGCATCACCGCCTGCATCATCCTGACGATCTCGCTGATCACGCTGATCTTCTACTTCCACCCGTCGACGAAGAATGTCACCGCGGCGTTCCGCACGGTCGCCATCCTGCCGGAAGCCGGCGGGCGCGTTTCGGAAATCTATGCGACGCGCTTCGAGAAGGTGAAGGCCGGCCAGCCGTTGTTCAAGCTCGACAGCTCCGAACAGGAAGCCGCCGCCGAGGTTGCCCGCCGCCAGATCGCCGAAGTGGAAGCGGAGCTCGCCGTCGCTCGCACCGAGCTGGTCGCCGCCGATGGCGCGATCGTGGAAGCCCAGGCGGCCGTGCAACAGGCTCAGGACGAGTACGACACCCAGGTCGAACTCAACAAGCTGAACCCCAACGTCGTCGCACGGCGCGAGATCGAGCGTCGGCAGGTCAACCTCGAAGGGCGCAAGGGCGCGCTCACCGCTGTCCTTTCCAACAAGCAGACACTGGAGACCAAGCTCGTTTCACTGCTGCCTTCGCAAAAGGCGAGCGCCGAAGCGGCCCTGAAGGAGGCGGAGGTCGATATTAGCAAGACCACCGTGCGCGCCGGCGTGTCCGGCCGGGTGCAGCAGTTCGCACTCCGGGTCGGCGAGGTCGTCAATCCGCTTCTGCGGCCAGCGGGCGTTCTCGTCCCTGAAGATGCGGGCCGGGCGCAGCTGGTCGCTGGCTTCGGGCAGATCGAGGCGCAGGTGATGAAGGTCGGCATGATCGGCGAGGCCACCTGCATCGGCAAGCCCTTCACCATCATTCCCTTGGTCGTCACCGACGTGCAGGACGTGATCGCCTCCGGCCAGGTGAGGGCGAGCGACCAGCTGATCGATGTCGCCCAGATCTCGCAGCCCGGCACGCTCACCGTGGTCATGGAGCCGCTCTATCCCGGCGTGCTCGAGGACATTCCGCCCGGCAGCAGCTGCATCGCCAATGCCTATACCAACAGCCATGACGAGCTCGAGTCGCCCGATATCAGCACCGCCCGCTGGGCCTATCTGCACGTGGTCGACGCCGTGGGCCTCGTCCATGCGATGATCCTGCGCATGCAGGCCCTGATGCTGCCGGTGCAGACGCTGGTGCTCGGCGGGCATTGAGGGGGCGGTGTAGCCTCTGCAGTGCCCCTGCGGCAGTCAATATAAGGGCCCCGACCGGAACTGGTCGGGGCCCTTTCTCTTTGCCTGTTCCTCAAATGAACTGAGCCTCCGCGGGGAACGGAGGCTCAGGCGCGCAATAAAAACAAATAAAGCAACTGCACGGCAATAAAACGCAACCATACTACTCTTCCGGGGATTGTATGTTTGCGGTGTGCAATTACAGGTGCAGTGTGACAAAAGCGGGGTCTGAAATCAATCAAATTTATGTGGCATTTGAGTAGTCAATTCGAGCTAGGCAGGGCCGCGCGGCGGCCTGCCCAAGCGGATTAGAAAGGCTTTGCCGGGGTTAGACGTCATTTTTGCGGCCCATGGCCAGGCTGATCGCTAGCTTTCGCCGCCATCCGCGGTGATCTCCACCGGCATCGTCCAGGGTTCCCAGATCGCATCGTGGCTGCCGCCTTCGCGTCGGTAAAAACGCTTGGCGGCGTCGTTGGTCGCAAGCACGGTCCAGTTGATGCGCGGCGCGCCGGTTCTGGCGGCGTGGCGCTTCAAAGCTGCGATCAATGCGGCGCCTGCGCCCGAGGAACGTGCTGTTTCATCAACGAAAAGTTCCTTCAGCACCAGCGTCGGCTTCAGATCGTAGGTCCACGGGATGACATAGTGTACGGCGATGCCGACTGCACGACCGCCGAGATCCGCGACCAGCACGCCGAAGCGCGGGTTATCGCCAAGCCCGTGTTCGATGAGATCCGCTTCGGTCACGAAAAATTTGTCGATGTAACCTTCGAAGATTGCAAGGCCGCGCATCAGCTCCAGCACATCAGTCACGTCGTGGCGTTCGAAGGGGCGGACGGTGAGGGGTGATGCGTTCATCTCGACATCTCGTGCAAGGGGGGTACCCGTTAGGTGTGGGTTACTGAAGTCCGGCGGGGACGCCGGCCTTGCTGCAGATTCTTTGGATAGCAACCCATTTAGGGACAATTATCCAGCGGTTCGAAGTGCCGTAGCGATCTTGAACAAGGCGCACGCCGCAGTGGTGCGCGCTGACCGGCGCTCAAGCGGCGAGCAGGGCCTGCGCTTCACCCGGTGCTGCGCCGGTGGCGAAGGCGAAGCCTTCGTCTTCCCAGCCGGTGATGCCGCCGATCATGATCTTCACGGGGCGGCCGAGGCGGGCGAGCTTGAGGGCCGCCTGATCGGCGCCGTTGCAATGCGGGCCGGCGCAGTAGGCGACGAAGATGGTATCTTCAGGCCACTCGGCCATGCGCTCGGCACTGATCTCGCGGTGGGGCAGGTGGATCGCGCCCGGCACGTGGCGGCGGGCATAGGCAGCGTCCGAGCCGACCACATGCAAGAGCACGAAATCCTGCTCGCCGCTCTTCAGCGCATGGGCGACGTCGGCGCAATCGGTTTCGACGCTGAGGCGCCCGGCGAAATGGGCAATGGCAATCTCGGGGGAAGCAGCGGGGGTTTCGGTGACGTAGCTCATCGGGGCTCTCCTTGGCTCGGTGCGTGTTGACGAAGAGATATGTAGCAGCGCCCGATGAGGGCTGGCAGTTGGCAACATTGCCATATATGCTCAAGATCATGCCAAAGTCGTTTTCCGCTACCCGATCGCTCCAAAATCCGCTCTATAGCCTCAATTCAAAATGATTTTTTCACGAAAAAAAATGATCTAGTGTGAATCGGATGTCGCATTTATCTGATTGAAATAGCAGAATATTTATTCTGGTTTTCGCGAAAGCGTCGTCTCAACAAGACCTCGAATGCGTAAGTGAACTGCGCGGCCTGTAAGGGGTGTTTTGTACCGATTTCACGTGATGCGCGACTGCGCGTGGAACCTGAATCGTTTTTTTACGCCGAAAAGAGCTCCCCAAAATCCGGTATCGCGAAGAAAATTCCGAGTCTGGTGCATCATTAGATACTTTCGGAATGATGTCGGTGCCCTTTAAACGAGCTTCGCGTCCACGAGCCTCACGCCCACCCCAAAGAAGCCTTGAGACGCCGGGTCTCGTCGGCCCAGGAACTCTATTCCTTGCTCTTCGAAATAGCGCACCAGTTTCTTGTATTTTTCAGTGCTCGCCGTATCCACTCCGGTTACGAGGGAAGTGACCGCCTGTCGATTTATACCAGAGCCCTTGGAGACTGCCTCAAGGCTTAAATCGAGGAAGGAACGCGCGGCTGCGAACGAGATTCGGTGTGCCCTCGTTTGATCGTCTGGGAGCTTTTCTGGTGGCTGGTCCGTAAACGGGTCCCACAGGCGAACGCCGCAAGTGGATATCAATCCCGAACTGATCTCGACTGAACCGAGAAAAACTACGCCGCGACTCTCGTAGAAAAATCGCAGCTTCGAATTCACTTCCTCGCCTGCGCCATCCTCCCGTTCGGCCAGTTGAACGGAACGCAAAGAAGTCTTTGCCAGCTCAGCCAAGCTTTGTTGGGAAAGTCCAAAAAGGGCTCGCGCAGCCCTCAACGCAGGTGGTGGAACTTGCGGCTTCATCGGCTTCATACCGAGTGAAGAACCGGCCCTCCTAAAAAAAGTCAAAGAAAAACAAAATAGGGTCTTTTAATTCGCTTTTCGTTGGTTATTGTGCACGAAAAGCGTAAATAGTTTGCGCATACTGAACGATAGCGGAGGCTCTATGAGCGATTCGTCAGAGATTTGGTTCGGAATGAGTCGGTCGGGGCTTGTGTCCCATCTTCGGCGTCTCGCCAGCGACATCGAAAGCTTGGACACGAGCGGTCCAGACTCCGGCGACGTGGTTGCGATCAATTCATGGTCGCTGGCACAGCGCCCTGTGCCATGCCTCATCGGACGCCCGATCGGTCATCCTGCCATCACCGACGATAGAGCTGCGCGGACAAGCGAGCTCTTCTATTTCGATCCGGAAAAGGGGCTCGCGCGCTCGTTTTCTCGTTGGTATCGGCTGGGCACCCCCAATCGCCCCGCCCCCTGGCACTGACGGAACAGGGGAAGCAATGAAAGCTTGGATTTTCTCCGACCTCCATACCGAGTTCGACGACAAGCCCAGTCCGTTGGATGTTCCCGAAGCCGACGTCTGCATTTGTGCAGGAGACATTTGCGACGGAGGTCCCGCCAAAACAGTCCGCTACCTCGGCGACCACGTCTCGCGGTCGATGCCGGTAATCCTAGTCCCCGGCAACCACGAGTATTACCGCAGTTCAATCGTCGAAGGACTGAAAGAGGCATTCGACACGGCTTCAGAGCGCTACCCGAACGTCCACGTGCTGAGCCGTCGTGCGGTCATCGTCGGCGGCCATCGGTTCGTCGGCGCGACGCTGTGGGGCGACTTCAACCTTTACGGCAACATGTATTGGGCGCTTCGTACTGCGCAGAATGAATTGAACGACTTTCGCAAAATCAAGGTTTCGAAGGAACCGTATCAGCGGTTCACGTCGGGCCATGCGAGCGGCTTCAATAACATGGACAAGCACTTTATCCGGACCACCCTTGACGAGCCATATGATGGTCCGACGGTCGTCGTCACGCATCACGCGCCCAGTGTTCTTTCGCTCGCTCCGGAATTCGTCGGCGCACCGTTGACCCCAAGCTTCGTCTCAAATCTCGAGCTGGACATCGCCAAATACCAACCCGTCGCCTGGATTCACGGCCACCTGCACAATCGAAGCGACTACTCCATCATCGACACCCGAGTAGTCTGCAATCCCCGCGGCTATCCCGATGAACCGGTGCCCGATTTCGACCCGGGTCTTGTAATCAACCTCGGAGATCACACAGTTGGCTAGACGTTCTGACAAGCGGTTTCGCTGCCCATGGAAGCTGTCGAAACCGAACGACGATCCTTTTGTCACCCTGCCGGTTTTCCTGGCCTACTGTTCGATCGCGGCGGCGCTTCGTTCCAGGAATCGGAAGAACTCGAAGTTCATTGCGATTTTGCAAATCCAACACGACTGCTACTTGCCGATTTACTCCCAGGCTGCCGAGGTCTTTCTTATGGGCCTCTGGGAGGAGCGGGACTACAATCCGTGTATCAGCGCTTGGGACGAAAAACGCCACAGGGACCAAGTCGTGGCCCTGAACAAGGACCAGGCGATTTTCTTCGCAGGGCCCGACCGAGAGCTGGACACCGAAGCGTGGCTCCTCGCGGATGTCGTGGTGAGCGTCGCGCCACCGACCAGACGGCAAGCAGAGGCGGCGCTGCGACGTTTCGGTATTCCCGTGACCGACAGGGACATCGAAATCCTGTTATCGGAAACATGGTCTCGACTACACCAGGCTTTCCAAACCCGTCGTCAGCCGACTTCCGCGATGGAGCGGCTACGCCAATATCCCCGAGCTTCGACTATTGCCGTAAATGAAGACACCGAAGGGCCGTCGCTTGACGAAATGCACGGGTTCGGACCGCTTCTCGAATGGGGGCGCGACCTCGAGATCGACTTGGCAGACTACAAGGCCGGACGTATCCAGTGGGAGGAGGTCGACTCCGGAGTCTTGATTTATGGCCCGCCTGGTTCGGGGAAAACGATGTTTGCCGGCGCGCTGGCCAAGACCTGCGGCGTTCCTTTGATTTATGGCTCTGTTTCCGCCTGGCAGATGGCGGGTGCCCTGGATGAACATTTGAAAGCCATGCGAGCCTCCTTTGAGGAAGCCAACACAAAGGCTCCGGCAATTCTCTTCGTCGATGAGGTCGACACTTTCGGAGACCGAAGCGCAACTGACCGTAACCGCGGCTACATGCGCGGCTTAATCGCAGGCTTCCTTGAATTGCTGGATGGTTTTAACCGGCGCAAAGGGGTCATCGTCATCTCGGCGTGCAACAACCCGGAACAGCTCGATCCGGCAATCCGACGGCCAGGCAGGCTTGGTCAGCATTTTGAGGTCACGTTGCCTGACGAAAATGCCAGGCATTCAATTCTGAAATATCACAGCGGCATCGACCTCGATCCGAATCAGGCCGAGCAGGTCACCCTTGCGACCGAGGGTTATTCCGGAGCCGACATCGGGCAACTCGTTCGGTTCGCAAAGCGATCGGCGCGACGACGACGGGAAGACTTCGCCGGTGCGCACATTGTCGGAGAATTGCCGCCGGAACCCGAGCTGCCGGCCGACTACCTTCATTCCGTCGCTGTGCACGAGGCCGGCCACGCCATTGTCGCCGTTGAGCTCGGGTTCGGTGAACTGGTGAGCGTCAAGATTGCCAGCTACGCCATACCTGGGAACGCCAATCAGGTCGGCGGGGCGATCTACGCGATGCCGCGGCATATGCGCAGGACCCGAGCTGCGTACCTCGACGATATCGCAGTGACTTTGGGAGGCATTGCTGCCGAAACCGTGGTGTTCGAGGCATTCTTCGACGGCGCGGCAGGTTCCCATAATGCCGACCTGAATTCGGTGACCAGAACCGCGACCCTCTTGGAGGCCGGACTTGGGATGGGAGAGACGCTGATGGTGGCGGACAACGCGGCGAGCCGGCTCGAGGCACTCCGCGCCAACGACCCCGGATTGCGGAAGCGGGTGCACGATGTCATCGCCAACGAGTTCGAGCGAGCCAAGGAGATCGTTCGGAGCCGACGCGCCGCATTGGATGAGATCGCGGGACGCTTGATCGAAGCGAGATCGCTGTCCGGCGACGAGGTCCGGGAGATCGTTGAAAGACGTCGCCGGCCGACGGTCAGCCTCGCAAAGATTCCACGCAGCTTGGGGTCATAGACATGAGAAAGAAAGGTCGGTGCCGCAAGGGGCGGGGTTCGCGGTCAGGCAAGTCAAAACCACGAGCGGAGCAACGCACTGAAGACCGCTCTTTTGGGTCTGGTCTCGACGAGGTCGGGTTTCGTCCTCTCGGGCGACGTATCTTGGTCTCCAAACGATCGGGCGGTGAGCCGGGAAAAACGGCGTCGGAGGCCGGGACCGAACCGTCGGCTTCGAGGGGCTGCCCCGTGCCGCCCAATTATGACCCGTTGGGCTACGATACTCGCGATCCGTCGTGGGTCCGGAAAGCGGCCGAAGATGCCTTATCAGGTGCAGACAAGGACGAGATCGAGAAGGAGGTCGATGCGGCGCTGCGGCGATGGAGGCTTCGCGATTGAAAAGAGTGGCCACGCTTCAACTGCCGCAGCCGGAGAGCGAATGACCTTCGTTTCAGTCGACCTAGCCGAGCGGCGCGGGCTCAACACACATTGAGGAGAACCTATGGAGCGAAAGGGGTTTGCTCCCACAACCGAACAGAAGGTTCAGGATGCGGTCGCTAACTCCCGTCTGTCCGGTTACGAAGTCACCGAGGACGTAAAGGCCGACATGCTGCGGATCGCTCGCGGCGAAATGTCAACAGACCAGCTGGAGGCTTGGGAGGACCAGCAGGAAAGCCGTAGGGAGAGGCAGTATGGCCCACCGCTCCACGATTGAGTTCGAAGTCCTAAGCCCCGACCTCGTTGACGAAGTACAACGTTTGCTTCCGGTGCTATCAGCCGGCGGCCAAGTCACTGTTTCGCTCTCATCTGAACTCGCGCGCGTTATCGCAAGGGTTCTCAGAGCTGCTTCGGAACAAGGAGCGGTGGCTTTTGGGCCGGTCGATCCAGAGATCACGGCTCGGCAAGCGACAAAAGTCCTCGGCACTGCATTGGCCCCATAGGTCGAACCACGGCCTTCCGAACTGGTAATCGAGCGGTAAGGGTTTTGTCGTACTGGCCTAGTTTAGCATTTTATGAAAAATGGCTATCCGCACGAACCGGGCGAACACGAGAGGGTCAATATGGCGACGGGCAAGGTGAAGTTTTTCAACACGGACAAGGGCTTTGGTTTCATTACGCCGGATACAGGCGGCACCGACGTGTTTGTCCATGTCTCCGCGCTGCAGTACGGAGATGTCCTTAAAGAGGGGCAGACGGTGTCCTATGACCTGGGACAAGATCGCAAGACGGGAAAATCGAAGGCCGAAAACGTTAGGCCGTTTTGACAGCATAATTCTTGAAGAGAGGCTCCGGTGACACCGGAGCCTCAATCATTATCACTTGTTGAGCGCATCCTTGAGCGCCTTCGCCGGCGCAAAATTGAGCTTCTTTGCAGCAGCGACCTTTATCGTCTGCCCTGTCGCAGGATTACGCGCCTCCCGCTCGGGAGTGTCCTTCACCTTGAACTTGCCGAAGCCCGGGATCGACGTCTCGCTTCCCGAGGCTGCCGCTGCGGTGATTGCCGCAAACACCGCCTCGACGACTGCCTTCCCCTGAACCTTAGTGAGGCCGTGGGCGTTTGCGATGTTCTCCGCGATTTCGTTTGTTGTTGTCATAGTTCCCCCCATTGTTGACGCGTCAACTTGGCAGGCTGAAGAATTACTGTCACCGGGCGGAACAAAAGCAGTGGCGGTACACTGAGGATTTCCACAAGTACATTGCCGCGCCAAGGACCGTTGGTCTGTGCGCGAGCTTTCTATTAGACAGCCGCATACTTCCGCTTCCCGGAAACCGGGCCATGGTGGCACACCAACCCTTAGTGGTGATTAGTCGTCGCGATCTCTCGCAGACACTCGGGCATCGCATCGATCGACACCGTCCGCGCACATTCTCTCACATCCGCCTACAACGGTTCGTCGAAGCCTGGAAAGGGGAAGCTCGCCTTGAACCTGGTCACCAGGGCGTTGCGTTCGAGCTCACCGTAAACTTGGCACGACTTGCATTCGACGACGATGATTTGGCCTTTGAGGGACCTAAGCGTAGCGACCTCAGACAATGGCGGCATCCGCCTTGCGATCGTCGGCGTGCCGCGCCATGCGAAGGTTCTCGTCGCTCATTTTTCACTCATCCAGTCGGCTTTCGCCGGCCGACCTATTCGCTTCGCCACGCAGAAACCTACGCGGGCGGTTGATCGTTTGAAAGAGGCTCCATGGGCAAAAGACCCGTAATTTCGCTTGTTCGGCAACTTGAACGAAGGTCGGGCAGGGAACGCGGCACGCTCGACAATCGCCATCCGGTCAGGACGCCGGGTAAGTCCATGTCGTGTGGCGCGCCGCGCTGATACAGACTTAGATGTAACGGCCGGAACGCCTGTGCGTTCCATAAGGACCGCGCGTTGTTTGCCTTTGGGTTCGGACGTCTTTCGTCAAATCATCTGCGGATTCACGGTTGAGACTGACCCACGTGTCTCGTCATCAGACGGTAGTTGGCCATTGGGAGTCAGATCATCAACGGCGGTCGGGAGGTCCCGGCTCAAGCGGCCTAGTATTTCCTCGGGCGAGAGCCCGGTCCTTGCCGAGAGGTCATTGAGGACTTCTGGGCCAAGTACATCGGATAGTTCGCGGTCGTCGACCGGTTTGTTCTCGCCGGGCTGGACCCATGAGTTAGCCGTTTCCCCGTGCCCTTTTTCTTGGAACTGTTGGAGCAACTCGCCAAGGCTGCCGGCGAGACCGCCTCCTGCGGCAGCACCGCCAAACAGTCCTCCGAGGCCTCCGAGACCACCCGCGCCCGTTTGGCCGCTGCCCGCCAGCCCGCCGAGGAGATCGCCTAATCCGCCGCCCGATTGAGGTTGACCATCGGCTCCTGGCTGCGAGGGATTTCGCAGTCCATTCAGCAGCTCGCCAATTTTGTCCCGGTTCTGATAGCCCGCCACAGCCAGTACCCCCAAGAGGGCCTTCAAAGCATTGCTAACCATTGCTCGTCTCCCTGAAAGGTGATGTCCTTGCCCGATGACGGATTTCTCGGTAGCCGCCTTGGATCGGAACAATCGTAAACGCCTGGGGACCTCGCATGTTCCTCCGAAGCCACGGTGCGGACGATGATATGGACGGAGACGCGGAATTCGGAACGTTCAGTTCAGATGAGGATTGCTAGACGCCCTTTTCCTCGGTGCGATCGCCGGTCAGCGGATCGTGGTCTTGACTCCCCTGGCTCCTGGAACATAATAGGAACATTGGCGTTGCGGCCGCCACCTGAACATTGGAAAATGAAGCACTCCAGCGCGAGCCGGAGGAGGAGAAGTTATGTCCGCAGCCAACCGGCTCATCCAGATCGAAGATAAAGCTGAAGCGATCGACGAGATTGCTGCGGCCGTGGCCTGGCACGATGGTGACGCGCAAGCGACGATCCGGACGCTGCTGGCCGACTGCAAGCACCTTCGCGAGCAACTGGCGTTGGTCGAAGCGACCATGAGCGTCGGCTTTGCCCGCGGCTGGCGTCCATCTTCGGACAGGGCCGAGGAGGCGCAATGAGCGACGAGCCGGAGGCAACAGCAACGAGGACAGGCGCAGGGCCCTACGTTCACTATTGCCGGGAGCCCGGTTGCGGAAAATGGGGCGGTTTCGGGTTTGCAGTCGGGAAAGGAGAGCCTCAGTGGTACTGCTTCGAGCACCGACCCGAGGTCTGGCCGCCAGCGAAGCAGGCAGCCTAGATGCCGTTCTCCAAATGCTGTCTGCCGTGCTGACTGGCAACGTTGAGGAAAGCCGCTGACCCCGAAACCCGAAGATTGACGTGGGTCGGCGACGTTGTACCTTTGGATGTGGAGGAGACGACAATGACAGACGATCCTTCAGAGACTGGCAAGTTCACTCCAGGCGAGGTCGCCGACGACGCGCCCGAAAATCCCTTCGAAACCGCCGAAACGGTTGGTCTGCCTCCGCAACGGATCGACATGCAGGACCTGCCAGCGAAGCTGCGCGAGGCCATCGACCAGCGTGACGACCGCGAAGGGTTTCGCGGCTATGCCATCGAACTCGCCAACATGCCGGAGGATGTGCCAGACGGCTGGCTCTACATCGCCGTCTATGGCGGTGGCGCGAAAGCGGGCTGCACGTACATCGATCGTCGGTATTATTCGGAGCGCACAATCGAGGGGATGGAGGTCGAGATTGGGCCAGCATGGCTGAATGTAGACAATGTCGACGATGCCGTCCGGTTGTTCTTGGAGATACTGCGGGACGGTGGCTGGGTCGACTAGCCAACCGAATTGGCGAGGGGGACTGCGCATGTGTGGGCGTTTCACGCAGATGATGGAGTGGGCCGAACTGGTGCGGCTCTATCGGCTTTCCGACAAATGGTACGGCCGCAACACGCCGGCGCGCTACAACGTTGCGCCGACGCAGACCGTGCCCTTCGTGCATCAGGGCCGCGACGGAGCGCAACAACTCAGCGAGGGGCGTTGGTGGCTCGTCCCTTTCTGGGCGAAGGAAATGCCAAGGCACCCGACGTTCAACGCCCGCTCGGAGGAGGCTGACGTCAAGTCGTCCTTCAAGGACTCGTTCAAGGCGAAGCGATGCCTGGTGCCCGCCGACGGCTTCTACGAATGGACCAAGGGCGAAGACGGAGGAAAAGACCCCTGGTTCATACATCTGCCGGACCGCAAGCCGTTCTCCTTCGCGGGCCTCTGGGCCTACAACAAGGCGCTTGACGTTATCAGTTGCACGATCCTAACGATGGCTGCCGGTCAGCCCATGAAACAGCTCCACGACCGCCAGCCTGTGATTCTGGAGCCGGAGGCCTACGACGTCTGGCTGTCGTCGGAGACCAGCGCGCCGGACGCCAAGGCTCTACTCCAGCGCAATCTGGATGGCGATTTGCAGTTCCATCGCGTCTCGCGCGACATCAACTCGTCGAAGTTCGAAGGCGATCCCGGCATCAACGTGGCGTTCGCGGGTGCCTAGCGATGTCCAGCTTCTTCACGGCGGCGCTGCCATACCTCTTCACCGGTTTCTCCGGTGCGGTGCTGGCCTGGCTTCTCTTCTGGTACCTCAGGTCGCTGTTGTTCTATTGGCGGAACGGCTGGGATTTCTCAGTCGATTTCGGCCCGCCGATGGCATGGGGCGACGAGTTCCAAGCATCCAAGAACGAAATGCAGCCTCGCGAGAAGGTTCTCTGGGGCTATCCAATCACTCTGTTGATCTGCGCCTACATTTTTGGGGCCTCGGTCTACTTCTTCTGGGGCCATTGAGGTTTCGCGCACGATGAAATGGGTCATGGTCGTCTTCGCCGGATTGATCTCTGTGTGTCCGGCGTTCGCTGAAGACGCAATCGTCGGCCGTGCGTCGGTTATCGACGGAGACACCATCGAAATCGCCGGCGAGCGGATCAGACTCCACGGCGTTGACGCGCCGGAATCCTGGCAGGCATGTGAGGACGGCGACGGGCTCCGGTATCAATGCGGCCGGGAGGCCGCCATGATGCTCGATCGGTTTCTCCAGGCATCCCGGCCCGCGCGTTGCGAGTTCGTCGAGCGTGATCGGTACAGGCGTTTCGTGGGCGTCTGCTTCCGCGCTGATGGAGTAGAGGTCAACCGCTGGCTCGTCGAGAACGGTCTGGCAGTAGACTGGTCGCGATACAGTGGTGGAGCCTATGCAGACGCTCAGGACAAAGCGCGGACGCAGGCGCTAGGTATCTGGCGAGGTGCGTTTCAGTTGCCATGCGAAGCGCGAGCGCAGCGCATGAAACTGTCCCCGTCTTGCTGACGCGATAGCAGGAACCATTCGGACGAACACAGGAATTTAAAGGTTCTCTATTTTAGAGGTTGCTTTGACAAGGCTGCGACTTTGACGTTCAATCCCTATGCAACGGTGGCATAGGGGGAGATATGCGCCATCAGTATCGCAAAGTCCCGCAGCGTCGGAGGAGATCGCTGCTGCGCGAAGCGCCGGCGCTGCTCGTCCTTGTGGGCGTTACAGGCATAGCTGGGGTGGCTTCGGTCGAGGATTGGGTCGCCGAGCCTTCGTCGCTCCTCCCCATGGTCGACCCAAGTTGCAACATCAAGGGCAATGTCAGCATCAACACCGGAGAGCGGATCTACCACGTACCAGGCCAGACGTTCTATTCAGACACAGTGATCAATTCGCGATACGGCGAACGCTGGTTTTGTAGCGAGGCCGAAGCGCGGGCCGCTGGTTGGAGACGGGCACGGCGATAAAACCGTCCTGGCTGCAAGTTTGTCGAGCGCGATCGGTGCCAACGTTTCGTTGGCGATTAACGCGGCAATCGCCCTATCAGCACGACGTTATCGGTGCGGTTACCGCAATCGCAGCGGAACCGGCTGCGCAGGTTCATCAGGTATTGGTCACCCAAACGCTCCAGCAACGCGTCCTTGTTGAGCCAGCCTATGCGACCACACGCGGAGCAACGTGCACCCAACACCTCCTGACCTGCCACGGAACTTTCACCCAGCAGCGACTAGAGCCCCGGCGGTTCTGAATACGCCAAGTGGCGCGGTGTGAG
>NZ_JBYTEC010000013.1:0-124656 GCF_058792075.1 Ensifer sp. EB106-03-01-XG145
TATCAGACGCGCAAAGGTCGCTGTAGCACTTTGAATTGCTGCATGTTTTTGTCCTTTAATCGGCTACGATTAAAGGACAAAACATGCAGTAGGGTTCAGGCGGCAGCGCCCGCCGCCCTCGTCCGTGGCGCTTCGTCGAGAGCATCGTTCGCCTCGAGCGCTACCTGCTCGAAACCGACGAGATCCAGGACCGCGGTCACCAGCGGAGAACGGTTCATCGTGTAGAGGTGGAAGTCGCGAACACCGCGTCGGGCGAGATCGACGATCTGCTCGGCAGCGATATGGGTCGCCTCCTTGAAGCGCTCGGCCGGCCGGTCTTCCAGATGCACGAGCCGGGTGACGATCGCCTCCGGCACGCTCGCGCCACAGAGGCCGGCAAACTTCTGCACCTGCGCCAGATTGTTGATCGGCAGGATGCCCGGCACGATCGGGATGTTGATACCGGCGCGGCGCACCCGTTCGAGATAGCGCTCGAAATCGTTGTTGTCGAAGAAGAACTGGGTCAGTGCCCGGTTGGCTCCGGCGTCAACCTTGCGCTTCAGCATGTCGATATCGGCGGCCACGTCAGGGCTCTCCGGATGCTTCTCCGGATAGGAGGAGACGGAAATCTCGATATCGTCGCCCCGCGCGCGGATCGCCCGCACCAGGTCGGTGCTGCTCGCATAGCCGTCCGGATGCGGCTGATAGGCGCTGCCGATGCCGCCCTGCGGGTCGCCGCGCAGCGCCACGAAATGGCGGACGCCATAATCGATGTACTCATCGATGACCGCATCGACTTCCGCCTTCGGTGCGCCGACGCAGGTCAGGTGCGCGGCCGTATTGGCAAAGCCCTTCTCCTCGACCATCCGCCGCACGGTCGTCAGCGAGCGCGCCTTGGTCGAGCCGCCTGCGCCGTAGGTAACCGTCACGAAGGCAGGACCGAAGATGGAAAGATCTCCCGCCGTCTGGAAGAGTTGCACTTCCATTTCGTCGGTCTTGGGGGGGAAGTACTCGAAGGAGAGCCTCAGATTGCCACGCTCGGCCGGATAAAGCGTCTGTGCCGTCATTCTCAAACTCCCCCTGCATGGACGCGCGGCCGCGGCGTTTCATTCTCATTCACGGCGCGCCGGTCGCGCGCCAGCCAGATCGTCACCGTCAGCTTTTCTTCCTCGGCCCCTTCCGGCGAAAGGTCCGTGGTCTTTTCGAGCACCAGGCCGGCCTTGGCGAGCCAATCGGAGATTACCTGATGCGAGAAGCCAAGGCGCGCATGGGCGTGTTCGTCGCGCAGATGCTCGAGCCCGTGCGGCGCAAAGTCGATGATGACAAGACGACCGCCCGGCATCAGCATGCGTGCAGCTTCCGCAATCGCCGCCTCCGGCTCGTCGAGGAAATGCAGCACCTGGTGAATGGTGACGAGATCGAAGGCGTGCCCGTCGAGCGGCAGGTTGAAGATATCGCCGTGGCGGATTGACGCCTTGGTAATGCCGGCGCGTTCGAGATTGGAGCGCGCCACGGCCAGCATGTCGCGGCTGGCATCGACGCCGACGCCGCGACGATAGAGCCCTTCGAAGAGCTGCAGGATGCGCCCGGTGCCGGTTCCGAGATCGAGCAGGCTCTCGACCGGTTCGTCGCCGACCATCTCGCGCAGCTTCGCCTCGACATCGCGCTCGCTGACATGCAGGCGGCGAAGCTCGTCCCAGCCGGCGGCGTTGCGGCTGAAATAGGCCTGCGCCTTCTCGGCCCTCGCCTTCTTCAGGGTGGTCAGCCGCGCCGCATCGCGCGAAAGCACCGCGTCGTCAGCGGACGCCGACGCCAGCATGGCCCGCACGAGCCCGACACGGGCGCCATCCTGCCTGAGACGGAAATAGGCCCAGGCGCCTTCCTGATAACGGTCGATGAGCTCGACTTCGGCAAGCAGCTTCAGGTGCCGCGAAATACGCGGCTGCGATTGCCCGAGAATTTCGGTAAGATCGGTAACGGTGAGGTCGCCGGCGGCAAGCAAGGCGACGAGACGCATGCGGGTCGGCTCTCCTGCCGCCTTCAGCACGTCCACCAGCGCATCCAGACCCAGTTCTTTCTGAACAGCCATCGCGATCCCCATCAACACATAAAGATATGTTTATGTGATTTGCGATGTCGGTGCAAGCGGATTTGCGCGGAGAGGCCAAACAATGACGCTTGCGGAACAGGGCATGCAAAGGAAAACGGGCGGAGCCTGCGCTTCGCCCGTTCCCGTACAATAGACTTTCAGTTCCAGCGTTCGCGGCGCTGCCGCGGTGCGCTGGGCGCCGCAAGGAAATGCGGCGCCTTGGCTCTGATCAGCGCGTCAGGCGCTTGTAGGTGACGCGCTTCGGGTTGACCGAGTCCGGGCCGAGGCGGCGGATCTTGTCCTTCTCGTAGTCTTCGAAGTTGCCTTCGAACCATTCGACCTGGCTGTCGCCTTCAAAGGCGAGGATGTGCGTTGCCAGGCGGTCGAGGAACATGCGGTCGTGGCTGATGATAACGGCGCAGCCGGCGAAGTTTTCGAGCGCGACTTCGAGTGCTGCGAGCGTCTCGGTATCGAGGTCGTTGGTCGGTTCGTCGAGCAGCAGCACGTTGCCGCCGGCCTTCAGCATCTTGGCGAGGTGAACGCGGTTGCGCTGACCACCCGAGAGGTTGCCGACCTTCTGCTGCTGGTCGCCGCCCTTGAAGTTGAAGGTCGAGCAATAGGCGCGCGAGTTCATCTCGTACTTGCCGAGCTTGATGACTTCGGCACCGCCGGAGATTTCTTCCCACACGGTCTTGTTGCCGTCGAGCGCATCGCGGCTCTGGTCGACATAACCGAGATGCACGGTGTCGCCGATGCGGATCGAGCCGCTGTCGACCTGCTCCTGGCCGGTGATCATGCGGAAGAGCGTCGTCTTCCCGGCGCCGTTCGCGCCGATGATGCCGACGATGCCGCCCGGCGGCAGCTTGAGCGACAGGCCGTCGATCAGCAGGCGATCGCCGTAGCCCTTGGTGACGCCCTCCATCTCGATGACCACCTGGCCGAGACGTTCGCCGACCGGGATGATGATCTGCGCGTCGCCCGGACGCTGGTTTTCCGCCGCGTTGACCAGTTCGTCATAGGAGCGGATACGCGCCTTGGACTTGGCCTGGCGGGCCTTGGGGCTCGATGCGATCCACTCCTGTTCGCGGGCGATCGCCTTCTGGCGGGAGGCCTCTTCACGGCCTTCCTGCTGCATGCGCTTGGCCTTGGCGACGAGGTAGGCCGAGTAGTTGCCTTCGTAGGGAATGCTGCGGCCACGGTCGAGCTCGAGGATCCAGCCGGTGACGTTGTCGAGGAAGTAGCGGTCGTGGGTGATCATCAGCACGGCGCCGGGATATTCGCGCAGGTGCTTTTCGAGCCAGGCGATGGTCTCGGCGTCGAGATGGTTGGTCGGTTCGTCGAGCAGCAAGAGGTCCGGCTGCGAGAGCAGCAGCTTGCAGAGAGCCACACGGCGCTTTTCACCGCCGGAAAGGCTGGTGACGTCGGCATCACCCGGCGGGCAGCGCAGCGCTTCCATGGCCATCTCGACCTGGCTTTCGAGATCCCAGAGGTTCTGGCTGTCGATGATGTCCTGGAGCTTCGCCCCCTCTTCCGCCGTCTCGTCGGAATAGTTCATCATCAGTTCGTTGTAGCGCTCGACGATCGCGGTCTTCTTGGCAACGCCTTCCATTGCGTTCTCAAGCACCGTCTTCGTCGGATCAAGCTGCGGCTCCTGCGGCAGGTAGCCGACGGTGGCACCCTCGGCTACCCAGGCTTCGCCGGTGAATTCCTTGTCGAGGCCGGCCATGATGCGCAGAACCGTCGACTTACCGGCGCCGTTCGGGCCGAGGATACCGATCTTGGCGTCCGGGTAGAACGACAGATGAACGTTCTCGAGAACCTTCTTCGCGCCGTAGGACTTATTAAGTCCGGCCATATGATAGATAAACTGACGTGCCATAAGGGAATGCTCCGCAGGGAAAGGAAATTTGCCCGCTATGTAGGCGAATTATAGGAAGGGGGCAATGAGCAAAGGCATTCGCCTCGGCTTGTCCCCCCACCTATCCCATGCGGCAACCCTGCGCCTCCAGCACATTCGCTGCCGAAGAACAGTGCCTGCAAAGCGGGTCAGCTTCGCCCGGCCGTATCGGCAATACCCTTGGCGCATTTGAACTCGGTCGGCCCCGCCGCCTGGATCAGCGGTACGAGGCTGGACGCCTTCATGACGTCGCCGGTCAGCCCGATCGTCAACCCGGTGATGATGCTGCGCCCCTGAACCGTCTGGCAGCGCATGCGCACCCGGTCGCCGGCGCCAGTGCCAAAACTCTGGTCGAAGGCCTGCTTGATCGTCGCCTCGTCGAGTTCGGAGCCGATGCGCTGACGGAACAGCGCGCCGACCGCCGAGCGGTTGAGCTCCTCCAGCATGCGCAGCTGCGCCGAGAAATAGTCATCGATCGAGCCGCTCTGGCAGGTGCCGCTGCGCAGCCACTGGTGCCGGTCGAGGCCGGATTGCACGCCGGGCATGGCGATCAGCAGCCGCGCCGCCGTGTCGTCTGCCATGGCGAGTTTCGGCAGTTCAAGCCAGCTGCCCTTGCGATCCTTCGCGCGCACCTCGGCCGTTACCCCGCAATAGCTTTTGCGCAGGGGCCAGAGGCCATGCAGCGAGAGATTGGTGGCGTCGAAACGCTCTGCGGTCTGGCTTTCGCATTCCTTGCGTTGCGGCCGCGTTTCGCAGAAGCCCGGCTGCCAGCTCACCGCCAGCACATATTCCGTGCGGCTGGTCGCGCCTTCGGAACCCCCTTGATCCGACATTTCCTCGCCGGCAGCAAAGGCGGCCGGCGCAAGGAACAGCGCCAACGCCGCCAGCAGTCCTGCCATCGGACCCGATATCGCCTTACAGAAACTAACCATGATATCCTCCTGCTGAAACAAAACAGGAACGAATATCGCTCAAAACGGGAAAATTGCAACTCTTAATTAAGATGAGCGCACATTCGCGTGTGACCTCATGCGCAACGAGCAACAAGCGGCGATTGCCTTTGCCTTGCAAATCGATTTGATATCGAATTGGTCTGTCGTTGTTGCCGGGGGAAATCGTGTTCGGGCAGGTGAAGACACATCAGAGCCCGACCGGAGCCACCTTGAGCTGGCGCCATTTCCCCGCGACCGCTCATGCGCGCGGCATCCTCCTCATCAGCCACGGCCTTGCCGAACATTCCGGCCGCTACGCCCGCTTTGCCGAAGCGATGGCCGCGCATGGCTTCCAGGTCTATGCCCACGACCATCGCGGCCATGGCGAGACGCGCGCGCCCGACGCCCCGCTCGGCATGTTTTCGAGCCGCGACGGCCTCGACAAGATCTTCGCCGATATCCGGGCTGTGCGCGAAATCGCGACCGCCGCCCATCCGGGTCTTCCCGTCATCCTCTTCGGCCATTCCATGGGCGGGCTGATTGCGCTGAACGCAGCCGAGGCTGATCCCGGCCTCTATGATGCGCTCGCCGTCTGGAACTCCAATTTCCGTCCCGGCCTCGCCGGCCGCGGCGGCCAGATGATCCTGAAAATCGAGAAGGCGCTGAAGGGTTCGGATGTGCCGAGCCCGCTCCTGACCAAGCTTACCTTCGGCATGTGGGGCGGCGCGATCAAGGATCGCAAGACCGATCTCGACTGGCTCTCGCGCGACGATGCCGAGGTCGCGAAATACGCGGCCGACCCGCTCTGCGGTTTCGATGCGACCGTCTCGCTCTGGCTCGACCTTTTCCGGCTATCCTTCGGCGGCGCCCGGCCCGACCGGCTGACGCGGCTCCGCAAGGACCTGCCCATTCATCTCGTCGGCGGCAGCGCCGACCCGTCAACCGAGATGGGCAATGCCATTCGCTGGCTCGGCGCCAAGATGAAAGCGGCCGGTCTGACCAACGTTACCGTCACCGTTTATGACGGCATGCGCCACGAGACCCTCAACGAACTCGGCCGGGAACAGGCGACGGCGGACTTTGCCGCCTGGTGCTTGGGCGCCGTCGCAGGCAGGCGCTGACCGGAAATATCATGGCCGACATGTCCCTTCAAAAGATCGCCACGGACCACAACCGCATCTCCTTCGGGCTGACGCTGATGGTGATCTCGGTGCTCCTGTCGCCGCTGATCGACATCTTCGCCAAGCTGGCGATTGCGACCGTCCCTTCGGCCGAAATCACCGCCGTCCGCTTCCTGCTTCAGGTCGTCTTCATCCTGCCGATCGTGCTCTTCCGCGGCAGCCTCTTTGATCTCACCTGGCGCAAGACGGGTCTGCATGCGTTGCGCGGCGGCCTCCTGGTCGTGACGATGCTCTCCTTCATCACCACGCTGAAGGTGATGGAGGTTGCCGACGCAATTGCGATCTTCTTCGTCGAGCCGATCATCCTGACGATCCTCGGCAGCATCTTCCTGAAAGAGACCATCGGCTGGCGGCGTTACACCGCCTGCGGCGTCGGCTTCTTCGGCGCGCTGCTCGTCATCCAGCCGAGCATGCAGGAGGTCGGTTGGATCGCGCTTCTGCCTGTTGTCGCCGCCTTCGGCCTTGCCGTGTTCCTGCTCGTCACCCGCATGGTCGCGCAGAACGAGGACCCCTGGTCGATGCAATTTCATGCCGGCATCTGGGGCGGGCTCTTCTGCCTCGTGCTTCTCTATTTCGGCGAAGGCACCGGTTCCGGCATCTTCGATCCGGTCTGGCCGCAGGGCTACACCTGGTACTATCTGCTCGGCGTCGGCGTCACCGCCACCATCTCCGGCGTGCTCGGCGTCTACGCCTATCGTGCGGCCCCGGCGTCGGTGCTGGCACCGCTGCAATATCTGGAAATCGTCTCGGCGACGATCTTCGGCTGGCTCGTCTTCGGCGATCTGCCTGATGCACTGAAGTGGCTCGGCATCGCCATCATCATCGGCTCCGGCCTCTACATCATCTGGCGCGAGCGCCGCATACACAAGGACACG
Source organism: Ensifer sp. EB106-03-01-XG145 (assembly GCF_058792075.1). Lineage (NCBI taxonomy): Bacteria > Pseudomonadati > Pseudomonadota > Alphaproteobacteria > Hyphomicrobiales > Rhizobiaceae > Ensifer > Ensifer sp. EB106-03-01-XG145. The sequence continues at coordinate 6,954 of NZ_JBYTEC010000013.1, forward strand.
AGCGTCGCTCCGGTGTCGCCAGCCATCTGACAACAACAATCAGACTACAAAAGAAAGACCATCGGGAGGAAGATCATGAAAACTGGAGGCCAGCTCGTCGTCGACGCACTCGTCGCCAATGGCGTGAAACGCATCGCTTGCGTGCCGGGGGAGAGCTACCTGGCTGTGCTGGACGCGCTTTACGACACCGACATCGACGTGCTCGTCTGCCGCCAGGAAGGCGGCGCCGCAATGATGGCGGATGCCTGGGGCCGGCTGACGGGTGAGCCCGGCATCTGCATGGTGACCCGCGGCCCCGGCGCGACCAACGCGTCGGCGGGTCTCCATGTCGCACGGCAGGACTCGATCCCGATGATCCTCTTCATCGGCCAGGTGCAGAGCGAGGCCCGCGAGCGCGAAGCCTTCCAGGAGATCGAATACCGCCGCGCCTTCACCGAAGTGGCCAAGTGGGTCGGCGAGATCGACGATCCTGCCCGCATTCCGGAATTCGTCACCCGCGCCTTCGCCGTCGCCACGTCCGGCCGCCCCGGCCCGGTCGTGCTGACGCTGCCCGAAGACATGCTGACCCGCAGCGCCGAGGCGCCGGCCGCCAAGGCCTACCAGCCGGTCGAAGGCCATCCGGGCCCGGCGCAGGTAAAGCGGCTCGGCGAAATGCTTGCCGCCGCCAAGCGGCCGATCGCCATTATCGGCGGCACCCGCTGGACCGCGGAAAGCGTCGCGGATTTCCAGCGCTTCGCCGAGCGCTGGAAGCTGCCCGTCGGTTGCTCCTTCCGCCGCCAGATGCTCTTCGATCACCTGCATCCAATGTATGCCGGCGATGTCGGCATCGGCATCAACCCGGCACTCGCCAAGGAGATCAAGGAGGCCGATCTCGTGCTGCTTCTCGGCGGCCGCTTCTCGGAAATGCCGTCCTCCGGCTACACGCTGATGGATAGCCCCTACCCGCGCCAGACGCTGGTGCATGTGTATCCCGATAGTTCCGAGCTCGGCCGCGTCTACCGGCCGGAGCTGGCGATCGCCGCAAGCCCGAACGACTTCGTCGCCGCCCTCGAGGGCCTTGCGCCCGCAGGCGAACCCGTCTGGTCCGAGCGCACGGAAATCATGCACGCGGCCTATCTCAAATGGTCGACGCCGCCGGAGACCGGTCCAGGTGCGGTGCAGATGGGCCCGATCATGAACTGGATCGAGGCAAACGTGCCTCAGGATACGATCTTCACCAATGGCGCCGGCAACTATGCCACCTGGGTACATCGCTTCCACCGCTTCCGACGCTTTGCGACGCAGGCCGCTCCCGCCTCCGGCTCGATGGGTTACGGCCTGCCGGCCGCCGTTGCCGCCAAGCAGCTTCATCCGGATCGCGAGGTCATCTGCTTTGCCGGCGATGGCTGCTTCCTGATGCATGGACAGGAATTCGCGACCGCCGTGCGCTACCGCCTGCCGATCATCACCGTCGTCGTCAACAACGGCATCTACGGCACCATCCGCATGCACCAGGAACGCGAATATCCCGGCCGTGTCAGCGCCACCGACCTCACCAATCCGGATTTCGCGGCGCTCGCCCGCGCCTATGGCGGACACGGCGAAACGGTCGAGAAGACGGAAGAATTTGCCGACGCGTTCCTCAGGGCGCGCGCCAGCGGCAAACCGTCGATCATCGAGATCAAGCTCGATCCGGAGGCGATTACGCCGACGCGTACGCTGAGCGAGATCAGGAACGGCTGAGCAGGTCTTGTTGGCGAAGGTTCAATCACGGCGCGGACGCGCCGTGGCTGGATTCCTGTGACAAGCACAGGAATGAGGGCGTTGGGACCTAGCACCCCGGTCATCCGACGTAGTCAGCCTCCGTGGAAACCAGGCATAACTATGCGGCAGCATCTCCTGGCATTCCCTCATTCCTGTGCTTGTCACAGGAATCCAGCAGCGCCGCGTCGGCGGCGCGGGAAATAGCCACGCCTGCAACCGACCCTATCCTGCGACCCGAGCCGCCTACTCGAGCCACTCCGTCGAAAACGCGCCGGCCGCATGCAGGTCGGTCGTCTCCAGCCGGCCGGGCCCGAGATTCTCGAACTTGTGCGGCACATTGGCCGGCGCCACGACGATCTCGCCGGCTTCAGCATCGATGGTGCGGTCGCCGACGGTAAAGCGCGCCCGGCCGACGCGCACGATGAAGGTCTCGGGATAGGGATGGCGGTGCAGTTTCGGCCCATCGCCGACGCGGTCAGTGCAAAAGAAAATCACCGAGAGGCCCGCGCCATAGGGACCGCCCTCAAACTCGCCCTTCCAGACCTCGGGCTCATCCGCCCATTGCTCGCGCGTGATGAGATGCGCTTCGGCCATGCCGATCCTCCGTCGTTCGTTCAAACGAACGCGACCGAGCGCGATCTACAAAACTGGCGTCTGGCTCAGCCGCGAATATGCTGGGTCTGCTGGTAAACGGCCGTCGAGCGCGCGCCGGAGCGGCAATAGCCGAGCATCGGGCGCTGGAACTCGTCGAGCGCATCGACCATGCTCGTTACCGCGTCTGCCGTCACACCCATCGGGCCGACGGGAATGTGCTTGGTTTCGATGCCGAGCTCTTCGGCGCGGGCAGCGATCGAATCGAAGGTCGGCTGATCCGGCGCCTCGAAATCCGGGCGGTGGCAGACGATGGACTTGAAACCGAGCGCCTTGATCTGGTCGAGATCCTCGACGGTGATCTGGCCGGAGACCGAGTATTCGTCGTTGATCTGGCGGATGTCCATGGTCGTCTTCCTCAGGAAATGTGGTGGCCTCTGATGTAGGCGCAGCCCTTCCCCGCGTCAATTCAAAAGCCGCGTGTTCCAGATGCCAGATCAGACGACGGCAAAGGCAATCGCATAGCTCCGCGCCTCGCCCGGCAGGAGTGGCGTCAGTTCACCGGCGGCCGCCAGCTCCGGCCGCTTGGCAATCCGGTGCGATACCGGCTCGATGCTGATCACATCCGCCTCGCCGCGCTGACAGCGCCACATCTGCAGGAAGGGCAGCGTGTCGATGCGGAACCGCACCTGGAGATTGCGCCCACCGAGTCCGGCAAGACCCACAAGCGTGACGTCCGACCAGCCGTCGGAACCGATGGCCGCTGGCAGGCAAAAATGCGCGCTCTCGCCATTGCCGAAGCGCCAGGCGCTCTCCCCGCCTGCAAGCGAAGCGCTGAGGATACGGGTGACCGGCCCGAGCAGCCTGCCGGCGATGTTGACGTGATACATCATCATCGGCGGAAACGCCGAGGTCCCCACGTTGACGACGCGATCCTCGAGCACGACTTCGTGCCGCCCCGCATCGATCCGCCACCGCCGCTCGATCCGCGCCTGCCCGCCATCGGCTAGCGCCACCTCGATCGTCGCCGTGCACTCGGCTCCATCGCTCGCCATCTGCGTGTGGCTGACCGCAGTCCCGGCAAGCGACCCATGCAGCGGGTAGCGCGCGCCGTCCGCGCCGCCCTCGATCGGCTCAGGATGGCGGATATGCTCGGGGCCGCCGGTGAAGAGAAATCCGGCAAGCGCCCGGTCGATCCTGATATCGCCGTCAGAGGGGATCGCGGCACCCGGCGACAGGTCGACGCCATCGACGACGAAGGCGGCGATGTCGAGCGCGGAAAGACGATCGAACAGCACATGATTCTCTTGGCCGTCCGCAGGTTCTTCGAGCGTTCTCAGCATGTCCTCTTCCTCAAATCGGCCGTAGAATCACTGCAATCACAAAGCGATGATATCTGAGGAGAGCCACATTTCATTGGTTGAAGCCGAAGTCTGCTCCGCCTAGATAGAATTTAACCGCTTGTTCATGATGAATTCATTTTTTTCACATTAACGTCGAAATCCAAATGTACCGCGCCACATTCGCTACAATGAAGACAGGTTCTCACGTGACGTCAGCGACCCGCATCGGCCTCTCGATTCTCGCCGCAGCCGGCTTTCTCGCCGCGGATTTGACGGCCGCTTTCGCGCAGGACTATCGCGGCAGAAATCGCTATGGCGACGACGTCATGCTGGTCACGCCCGATGGCGAAATTCTCGACTACGTGCCGCGCGCCGATGAGGTGCAGACCATGCGCGACAGCCGCGGGCGCACGCTGCTGATCGATAGCTGGGGCAATGTGGTGGCGACCGTCGTGCCCAATCGCGGCCGCCAGGATGGCTATGGCGGCTATCGCCGCGAGGGCGACGTCGACATCTATTCGAACCGCCGCAACCGCGACACCGAGCGCGGCTACGGCTATTCCGAGCCTGGCGAAGTCACCGGTTCCATCCCCGACTACCGCGACGTGGTGCCGCCATCCACCGATGGCAACGAGCTGCCGAACAGCCTTCCGGGCCTGATCGACGGCACTGAAGAAGCCGCGATCGATCCGAACGACACCCAGCCCATGCGCCAGTCGATGCCGCCGGCAATGACGGTCAAGAGCAAGTCGCGCGCCGAGATCACCGCCCTGCAGGTTTTCCTCGACCGAGAAGGTTTTTCGCCCGGCGTGATCGACGGTAAGATGGGCTCGAACGTGACCAAGGCGATCGAGGCCTGGCAGCAGTCGACCGGCGAGACGCTCGACCCCAACAACACCGAGGACATCCTCGAGCGGCTGCGCATGAGCGGCGGCATGCCGATCACCAGCTATACGATCACGGCTGCCGACGCTGCCGGCCCCTATGTCGCGTCGATCCCGGAGGACTACGCGCACAAGGCGATGCTGCCGCATATGTCCTTCACCTCGACGACGGAAATGCTCGGCGAAAAGTTCCACATGGACGAAGCCTATCTGCGCGAGCTGAACCCGGGCGTCGACTTCACCATCCCGGGCACCATCATCAAGGTGATCAATCCGGGTGCGAACAAGGCCGGCAAGGTCGCCCGCATCCTCGCCGACAAGGCGCGCAAGCAGGTGCTCGCCTATGACGACACCGGCAAGCTGATCGCCGCCTATCCGGCAACGATCGGCTCGTCCGACACGCCATCGCCTTCGGGCACCGTCAATGTCGAGCGCATCGCGCTCAATCCGGGCTACACCTACAACCCGAAGATCAACTTCAGGCAGGGCAACAACGACAAGATCCTCACGTTGCAGCCCGGCCCGAACGGCCCGGTCGGCACCGTCTGGATCGCGCTCTCGAAGCCGACCTACGGCATTCACGGCACGCCGGAACCCTCCAAGATCGGCAAGACCCAGAGCCACGGCTGCGTGCGCCTGACCAATTGGGATGCGACCGAGCTCGCCAAGATGGTCAGCCCCGGCGTGACCGTCGAATTCGTCGATTGACGCCATTGCGTTGCCGAAAGCTTTTTTGCACCATTTCCCCCAATTGGGTGAGTGACTTCGGCCAAACGGCATAGAAGATGGCATTGCCTGATTGACCATCCACGACAGGCACGTTTTTAAAGATGTATCGCCGAAGCTTGACGACGTTTCGGCAAAGATTTTTCAGACGTATACATTTACAAGACCGCAGCTGCCGACGACCCAGCTGCGGTTTTTCTCCATCGCCCCACCGCGCAGCGCCCCGATGCCTCCGGCCGGCCTTGCATCATGACTTCATGAAACATTGTCATGAGAATTTTCCCCGCAATCGGCTATCACCGAGAGAACCCTGACCTATAGCCGGACGTCCGGCAGCACTTGAAGGATTGCCGCGATGGCGACGGAGCGCACCCTGCCCAACCTCTGGCATGCGACGGCACCGGCCGCGCCCGAAACCAGGCCGCTCACCCGCGACCTGACGACCGATGTCGCGATCATCGGCGGCGGCTTCACCGGCCTATCGGCAGCCCTGCACCTCGCCGAAAAGGGCGTGAAGGCGACGGTGATCGAGGCGAAGATGATCGGCTTCGGCGGCTCCGGCCGCAATGTTGGCCTCGTCAATGCCGGCATGTGGGTCAAGCCCGACGATCTCATCTCGACCCTCGGCCCGGCCGCCGGCAACCGCCTGCTCACCGAACTCGGTGACGGCCCGTCGATGGTCTATGCCCTGGTCGAAAAATACGGCATCGCCTGCGAGGCGGTGCGCAACGGCACGCTGCACATGGCCGTCGGTAGCGACGGTGTCACGGAAATCAAAGACCGCGAAGCGCAATGGCAGAAGCGCGGCGCCCCGGTCGAGGCACTTTCGGCCGAGCGGGCGCATGCGCTCACCGGCGCCGAAGGCTTTTCCGGCGCCCTGCTCGATCGCCGCGCCGGCACCATCCAGCCGCTCGCCTATGCCCGCGGCCTGGCACGCGCAGCCCTTGCTGCCGGTGCCGAGATCTACACCGACACGCCACTGACAGGCGCCGAACGCCAGGGCGAGACCTGGGTGCTGAAAGCCGGCAACAGCGTCATCCGCGCCAAGCAGGTGATCCTTGCTACCAACGCCTATGGCGGCCTCTTCGCCGAAAGCCCGTGGCAGGCGCATACGCAGGAACTGACGATCCTGCCCTATTTCCAATTCGCCACCAATCCGCTGCCCGATGCGGTTGCAAGCCGTATCCTGCCGGAGCGCCAGGGCACCTGGGACACCGGCCTCGTCATGACGTCGTTCCGCATGGACCAGCAGAACCGGCTGATCTTTGGCTCGATCGGCCGGCTCGACGCGATCGCCGAAGGCACGCATCGTGCGTTTGCCGCCCGCTCGCTGCGCAAGCTCTTCCCCTTCATCGGCGACTTCCGCTTTGAATACTGGTGGGACGGCCGCATCGGCATGACCACCAACAACCTACCGGCCATGCACACGCTCGCCCCCAACGTGGTTTCCGTCAGCGGCTACAACGGCCGCGGCATTGCGCCGGGCACCGTCTTCGGCCGGGCTCTGGCGAACCACGTCACCGGCGAGACCTCGGCGATCCCGCTTGCGGAAACACCGGTAACCCCAGACACCTGGCGCACCGTGAAGTCGGCCTTCTACCACGCCGGCGCCCAGGCCAAGCATTTCATCGACCGGCGGTTTTGAGTGCTACTCGGCAGACACGCTGGACCGGTCATGCCGGTCCGCCACCGCGCAGGCAACTATCCTTCTCTGTCGTCCTGAAGGAAAGCTCCGCGACCATTCTGGGTCGGTCCCGGCACACCGGCCTTCTTCAGACCACCGGCCGGCCGACCAGAATGTGTGCGGCTATCCGCACCTCTGGCCGGGTCAACAACTCGCGGAAGTTGCAGCCACGAGGCACATCGGATCGCGAGATGACGATCAAGCTCCAGCGACTCCCGGCCATTCGAGAGAAAGATTGATCGGACAGCCCGAACGCGGGTGTTCAAGTATTCACCAAAAACCGATTGCGTTACAAAAGCAGTCGACCTATCCTACACCGATTGCAATTCACAATCAGATCCGTGCGGTATTCCATGTAGGGAAGGAAGCGGCTATGGCAAAACTCGTGTTCGGAATGAACCAGTCCCTGGATGGCTACGTCGACCACATGGAGTTTGCGCCGAGCCCCACGCTCTTCCGCCACTTCATCAAGGAGGCCGAGCAGCAGACGGGCAGCCTATACGGTCGCGGTATTTACGAGATCATGCGCTACTGGGACGACGAGCATCCTGAATGGGATGCGGACGAACAGGCCTTTGCGGCGGCATGGCGCAGGCAGCCGAAATATGTCGTTTCGCGCTCCCTGTCGTCTGTCGGCCCCAACGCCCGGCTCGTCGACCGCGATCTTGCCAGCGAAGTGCGCAAGCTGAAGGCTGAGCACGACGGAGAGATCGAAGTGGCTGGCCCGGTCTTGGCGCACAGCCTCACCGAACTTGGCTTGATCGACGAGTATCGGATCTACCTGCACCCGGTCGTACTGGGTCACGGCAACCCCTATTTCGCCGGCCCCCGACCGCCGCTCCGTCTCGTAGCTCATGATCGGATTGGCGAGGATGTGATCAGGTTGACCTACGTTCCTGCTTGATCTCGCTGGCGAAAACGCGGGCCTCCCAGTCCGACAAATAAACGCCCCGGATCATGCCTGACCCGAGGCGTCGTCTTTCAAGACGGAATGCACGATCAAGCCGCCGCGCGGTAGCCCGAAGCGACGGCGACCTGCACTTGCCCAGACGTCCGGAACGCCCGGAGCCGCGTCGCGATGTGCTCGGCCTCGCCCGTCAGCGCCTGGCTTGCGGCGTTGGCCTGTTCGACCATCGCGGCATTCTGCTGGGTGATCTGGTCCATCTGGGTGATCGCGGTGTTGACCTCCTGCAGGCCGGTTGCCTGTTCGGCGGTGCTGGCGCGGATGGCGCCGAAGACGGAGCTGACTTCGACCACCTGCGCCACGATCTGCTGCAGCGACTGGGCCACCTGGTTGACCGAGTTCACCCCATCGTCCACCTGGCCGCGTGACTTGGCGATCAGCCCCTGGATATCCTTCGCTGCGTCGGCACAGCGCTGTGCGAGCGCGCGGACTTCCGACGCAACAACGGCAAAGCCCCTGCCCGCCTCGCCGGCCCGCGCCGCTTCGATACCGGCGTTCAGCGCCAGCAGGTTGGTCTGGAAGGCGATCTCGTCGATCACGTCGACGATCCGGGCGATGCTGGCAGACGACGTCTGGATCTCCTGCATCACCTCGATCGCGTGGCTGACGATCTCGCCGCTCTGTTCGGCATTGGCGCGCGCCGCGATCACTGTCGAATTCGCCTGGTTGGCGCCTTCGGCCGTCTGCTTGACCGTGCGCGTCACCTGCTCGACGGCTGCCGCCGTTTCTTCGAGATTGGCCGCCTGCCGCTCCGTCCGCCGGGCAAGATCGTCGGCCGCCGCTGCGATTTCCTTGGCGCTCGTGTGGATCTGGCTGGCGCCGGCCTCGATGCCGCCGATGGCACGAGAGAGCTCGCCGATCGCGTGGTTGAAGTTTTCGCCAAGCTCCTGATAGGCGACCGGCAGATCGGCGCCGATGCGCGCAGTCAGATCGCCGTCGGCGATCTTCTTCAAGGCGGCGCCGAATGTCTTGCTGATCAGCGCGCGCTCGGCCGCCAGCACTTCCTCCTGGACGGCCCGCTGCTTGGTCACGTCGGACGCATCCATGTAGACCGAGATCGACAGGTCCATGTCGAGGAACACGCCCTTGACGAGGCTCGACAGCATCGCGCCCATTTCCTCGGCCGAAGTCGTCTGGCGCGAGAACAGACCGGCCTTCGGCCAATGGGCTTTGACGATTTCGGTGATCAGGTGCTCGGCGATCAGCGCATAGCCGCCGATATACCAGCGCGGCTCGAGGCCGATGCGCGCGTGGACCTGGCCGATGGTGCGGACCTTGGCGCTGTAGTCTTCATTGAAATTGGCGTCGGCGATGTTTGCCCAGTGGCCGACCTGCGCGCCCTTGGCGCGGTCGATATGGCTGTCGGACGAAAAGAAGCGCTTCGTCTCGGGCGTCGCCTTCACCTTGCCGTAGAACTTGTCGAGCGCCGGCTTCAGTTCCTTTTCAAGGATCGGCTTCAGCGCCTTGAGGCTCGTTCTGGCGGCATCGTCGAGCGCCATGAAATTCAGACGACCGGCAACATCCTGCGTGCCGGCAGCGGTGTGTTCCGTTTTCATGCGCGAACTTCCCTGCATGCTCTCCTGCATGTTTTTCGATCTGAGGACAAAAACATGCAGCAGTTCAAAGTGATACAACGACCTTGGCGCGCCCGATAAGACGCGCGGCGCTGTTGTGGATCATGGAGACAGGATCGACGGCGCACTGCATGTTTCCTTTAATCGTATTCGATTAAGGGACAAAAACATGCAGCACTTCAAAGTGCTACAGCGACCTTTGCGCGTCTGATAAGACGCGCGGCGCTGTAGGCGTCTGAGATCATGGCCGCAGTCATGGCGGCCGATTGCCCGATTGCTGATATCGCGGGGCAAGCTGTGTCCTTGGCCACTGTTAGAAGCACAGGGTAAAAGAAGCCTTACGGACGACAGCTATTTCGCGAAGGCTGAAACAGGATTCAACCGGAACTGACGAACGTCAATTCCGGTTGAAAGGGAACAATTCGAGGAAAAGATCAGGCGGCGTTGCGCGACGCCCAGGACGGCATGCGTGCGGCCCAGGAACGGCGCGCCTTGACCGGCAACAGCGCCTGCACTTCTTTTGCCAATGCGAAGGCGTTTTCGCGCGCCTTGTCGAGGTTGCTGACACGGGCCGGATCCATCGTCTGCAGCGTGCCGCCGCAGTCGAAAATCTCGCGATAGGCGGCGCGCTCGACGATCGGCGTGTCGAGCACCGAGACGCCGCGTTCGGCGAGCATGGCTTTGATCGTCTGCAGCGCGCGCGTGGTGACGAGCGAATTGACGCGGGTCAGCACGACCGAATGGTTGATGCGTTGCTTGGACCGGTCCTCGATCTGGCGGATGAGTTCGAGAATCTGCGCCGCGCCGCGCGCATCCATGGCGCATCCCTGCACCGGGATCAGCACCTGATCGGAAATGGCCAGCGCCAGTGCGACAATTTGGTCTTTCGCGCCCGCGAGATCGATGACGATGTAATCAGCCTCGTCCTTCATCTCGCGGATATGACATTCGAGCGAGCCGGGCGTGATATGCGAGATGACCGTGAGATTGGCGATGTGGCCGGAAGCTTCGGCCCAGCTTGTGATCCAGCGCTGCGGATCGGCATCGAGAACCACGACACGATGTCCTTGCCTTGCCAGCTCGGTCGACAGGATCAGCGCTGCCGTCGTCTTGCCCGCGCCGCCCTTTGCATTGGCGAAAGTGATGACCGCCATGATATTCCTCATTCTGTGCGTGTTCCGCGCTGAACCCGACGGCCATGGCCGGTGGTTCGCTTCTTAACGAAACCTTTCAGAACATGGTTAACGAATTGGTAACGCACGAACGTGAAACCTGACAGTCACGCGGCCGGAAGACCGGCGGCACGCCGCAATGAAGATCAAAACAGCAGAGGTTCCGGCTCTCAGGCCGGCAGTGCGACCGGGTCCGCCGCCCGCTCCGAGCGGTAGCACATCGATGAGAACGGACCGTGCCGCATCGTTTCTCCGGCCGGGTTGAGCAGCCTCAGCACATCATCGGCAAAGGCGCGGGCATTGGCCTGGGCCTTTGCCAGATTACTGACCCTGGCAGCATCGAGCGAATAGAGCGTATCGCCCTGCTCGAACAGTTCGCGAAAAGCCGTGCGTTCTACCAGCGGCGTATCGACGAGGCGGATCTTGCATTCGGCCAGCATCAGCTTGACCTTGCGCATCGCCCGCGTCGTCACGATGGCGTTGACCCGTGTCAACAGCACCGCATGGTTGATATTGGCGCGCGCATTGTTCTCGATATAGCGGATCAGTTCGAGCACCTGCGTGGCACCGCGCGCATCCATGACGCAGCCCTGAACCGGGATCAGCGTCAGGTCGGAAAGCCCTATCGCAAGGGCGACCAGCACGTCGGCCGCTCCCGAGAGGTCGATGACCACATGCTCGACGCGACCGCGCAGCCGCCTGAGGTGGTCGCTGAGGGTGGTCGTAGTGACACCGGAGATGACGGAGAGATTGCTGTCGCTTCGACCGTGCCTAAACCAGTCGGTCATGCAGGCGAGCTGGTCGCAATCGAGAACCGCGACCCTGTCGCCGTTCCGGGCGTATTCGCAGGCGAGCAGCAACGCTGCCGTCGTCTTGCCAGCTCCCCCCTTCGCATTCGCGAGGGACATAATCCCCATTGCTCGACCCTAACTCACCCACGGCCCTCTGGTTCCGGCCGAAACATACGCACACTCTAATGGAAGCGTTTCAGATCGCGGTAAACGAACTGTAAAGGACGCGCTTCCAGGGAACCAAATCGTGACAGTTCCGTGACAATTAGGTGACAAATCAGCTGCAATGGCAAGTGGTATTTTCGACCCCTCTAAACTAAGGGAGATCTGGCGCCTCACCCGGGCGAGGCGCCAGCAACACTATGTCAGATGCACTCGCGGAAGAGTTTCTTCGCGGCATCCAACGTCAGTTCGACCGGGTTGCCGCCGGCCGTTGGGTCGACGATCGCCATCTCCGACATTTCGTCGATGCGGTCGGTACCGACGCCAAGAGCCGACAGCTTGTCCGGAACGCCGAGCTCTTCGCGCAGCTTCAACACGTAGTCGTAGAAGCCATCGAAGCCGCCGGAAATGCCGAGATAGGCGGCAGCGCGCGTGATCTTCTCCTCGATCGCCGGGCGGTTGAAGCGCAGCACCGGCGGCATCACCACCGCATTGGTCATGCCGTGATGGGTGTTGTAGATTGCGCCGACCGGATGCGACAGCGAGTGGATGGCGCCAAGGCCCTTCTGGAAGGCAACGGCACCCATGGCGGCCGCGCTCATCATGTTGGCGCGGGCCTCAATGTCCGTGCCGTCCTTGTAGGCGCGCGGCAGATACTCTTTCACCAGCCGCATACCTTCGAGCGCAATGCCGGCCGACATCGGATGGTAGAACGGCGAGGAATAGGCTTCCAGGCAATGGGCGAAAGCGTCCATGCCGGTGCCGGCGGTGATCACCTTCGGCATGCCGACCGTCAGTTCCGGGTCGCAGATTGTCACTGCCGGCAGGAACTTCGGGTGGAAGATCACCTTCTTTACGTGGCTTGCCGAATTGGTGATGACGCTGGCGCGGCCGACTTCCGACCCGGTGCCGGCCGTGGTCGGCACGGCGACGATCGGCGCAATGCCTTCGACGCTCGCGCGTGTCCACCAGTCGCCGATGTCCTCAAAGTCCCAGACCGGGCGGCTCTGCCCGGCCATGAAGGCGACGCACTTGCCGAGATCGAGGCCCGAGCCGCCGCCGAAGGCGACGACGCCATCATGACCGCCATCCTTGAAGGCCTTGACGCCGGCTTCAAGGTTGACGTCATTCGGGTTCGGATCGACATCGGCGAAGATCGCCCGGCCGAGACCGGCGGCGCTCAGGATATCGAGCGCGTTCTGGGTGATCGCCATCGGCGCGAGGCCCCGGTCGGTGATCAGCAGCGGCTTCTTCATGCCCGCCGCCTTGCAATGGTCGGCAAGCTCCTTGATCCGGCCGGCACCGAACTTGATGGCGGTCGGATAGCTCCAGTTGGCGGTGATGGTCATGCGGTGACTTTCTTCAGATGGTAGGATTTCGGACGGGTAAGGTTCTGGAAGCCGATGACCGAGAGCGAGCCGCCACGGCCCGTTTCCTTGACGCCGGTCCAGCAAAGCGCCGGGTCGAGATAGTCGGCGCGGTTCATGAACACCGTGCCGGTCTCGATGTCGGCGCCGATGCGCGCGGCGCGCTCGGCATCCTTGGTCCAGAGCGATGCGGTGAGGCCATATTGCGAGTCGTTCATCAGCTCGATCGCCTGGCTGTCGCTCTTCACCTTCATGATGCCGACGGCCGGACCAAAGGTCTCTTCGCGCATGAAGGCCATGGAGTGATCGACATTGGTAAGGATCTGCGGCGCGAGATAGGCGCCGCCATCGTCCTGCGGGAACAGTTTCGGATCGATCAGCGCCTTGGCGCCCTTGGCAACCGCATCGGCGATCTGCTCGCGCACGGTCGCGGCAAAGCGCTTGTTTGCCATCGGCCCGAGCGTCGTTTCCGGATCGAGCGGATTGCCGAGCTTGTAATTGGAAACCCAGGCGACCGACTTCTCGACGAAGGTGTCATAGAGCTTTTCATGCACGTAGATGCGCTCGATGCCGCAGCAGCACTGGCCGGAATTGTAAGTGGCGCCATCCATCAGCGTGTCGACGGCCGCATCGAGGTCGGCGTCTTCCATGACGTAGCCCGGATCCTTGCCGCCGAGTTCGAGGCCGAGACCGGTGAAGGTGCCGGCAGCCGCGCGCTCGATCGACCGTCCGCCCTCGACCGAGCCGGTGAAGTTGACGAAATCGAAGCTCTTGGCAGCAATCAGCGCCGCTGATGTCTCATGGTCGAGGAAGATGTTCTGGAAGACGTCGGCGGGAACGCCGGCCTCGACGAAGGCGCGCACCATGCGCTCGCCGACGAGGATCGTCTGGCTCGCATGTTTGATGATGACGGTATTGCCGGCCATCAGCGCCGGGGCGACCGTGTTGATCGCGGTCATGTAAGGATAGTTCCACGGCGCGACGACGAAGACGACGCCATGCGGCTCGCGGGCGATGCGGCGCTCGAAGCGGTCGCTTTCCTCGATCACCAGCGGCTTCAGCGCATCGGCGGCGATCGTCGCGACATAGTTCCCGCGCTCGTTGAAGCCTTTGAACTCGCCGCCGTAGCGCACCGGCCGGCCCATCTGCCAGGCAAGCTCCGGCACCACCTCGTCGACCATTTCATTGAGGCGGGCGACACCTGATAGCACCAGGTTGACGCGCTCGTCGAGCGGACGGCGCGCCCAGGCCTTCTGCGCCTGGCGGGCGCGGGAAACCACCTGTTTTGCCAGCTCCAGCGGCATCGCCGGGCGTTCCGCGTAGACTTCGCCGTTCACGGGCGAAATGCACTTGATCATGCTCATGATCGTTTTCCTGCTTTCATTGCGAATGATGCGGTGGCCGACCCTGCCAGGATCGGCCACCGTGTGAGAGATAGGGACCAGGATCAGGCCCGTTCGAAACCGCGTGCGACCTCCCAATCGGTGACGCGGCGGTCGTATTCTTCCTGCTCCCAGCGCCCGGCCCGCGCGTAATGCTCGATGACCTCGTCACCAAAGGCGGCGCGCAGCATCTTGGATTCGCTGAGCGCTGCGGTCGCGTCTCTCAGCGTGCGCGGGATCTCGCGCACGTCCTTGCCGCCATAGGCGTCGCCGACGAAGGGCGCTTCCAGTTCCATCTTGTTCTCGATACCGGAAATGCCGGCCGCGATCAAAGCCGCGAAGGCGAGATAGGGATTGAGATCGGAGCCGCCGACGCGGCATTCGATGCGGATCGCCTTGGTGTCCTCGCCGCAAAGGCGATAGCCGGCGGTGCGGTTATCCTTGCTCCAGACCGCCTTGGTCGGCGCGAAGGTGCCGGCCATGAAGCGCTTGTAGGAGTTGATGTAGGGCGCAAGGAAATAGGTGATCTCGCTCGCATGGGTCAGCAGCCCCGCCACATAGTGGCGCATCATCTCCGACATGCCGTATTTGCCGCTCTCGTCGAAGAATTTCGAGGTCTTGCCGTCGGCACTCCAGAGCGACTGGTGGATATGCGAGGAGGAGCCGGCGGCCGAATAATTCCACTTGGCGAGGAAGGTGATGGCCTTGCCGCGCGACCAGGCGATCTCCTTGCAGCCATTCTTGATGATCGCGTGCCGGTCGGCCATCGTCAGCGCGTCGGCATAACGCACGTTGATCTCTTCCTGCCCGGCCGACGCCTCGCCCTTGGAATTTTCGACCGGGATGCCGGCGCCCTGCAGGCCGTTGCGGATCGCCCGCATCACATCCTCTTCCTTGGTGGTCTGGAAGATGTGGTAGTCCTCGTTGTAGCCGCTGACGAGTTGCAGGTCGCGATAGCCGGATTGGCGGGCATCGTCGTAGGACTGGTCGAACAGGAAGAATTCGAGCTCGCTCGCCATGTAGGCCTTGAGCCCCATCTTCTCAAGCCGCGCCACCTGCTTCTTCAGGATCGCGCGCGGCGAGTGCGGCACTTCCTCGTGGGTGTGATGGTCGAGCATGTCGCAAAGCACGAGCGCCGTGCCTTCGAGCCAGGGAATGCGGCGAAGTGTCGAAAGGTCCGGCTTCATCGTATAGTCGCCGTAGCCCTTCTCCCAGCTCGTCGCCTTGTAGCCGGGAACGGTCTCCATCTCCATGTCGGTCGCAAGCAGATAGTTGCAGCTATGCGTTTCCTTCCAGGCGCCGTCGACGAAGAACTGCGCGTGGAAGCGCTTGCCCATCAGCCGGCCCTGCATGTCGACCTGGCAGGCGAGAACCGTATCGATGCGCCCGGCGGCGACGTCTTCCTTCAACTCATCAAACGTATAGCTCATCAACTTCCATCCCATGTTTGGTCACGCGGCCGTTCCCTTGGGTCACGATATTTTTGGGCCGCGTGGACGTGATTCGTTCAAGTAACCGGACACGCTCCGGAAAAGAAAAGGCGGAAGTCGCGGTCGCGCTCCCGCCCATTTTGTTGGTGTTCAGACTTCGCCGACGGCCTTTTCGGCAGCGGCAATCTCGGCCTGGCGGCGCGCCACTTCGTCGCCGATCGGCGGGCCGCGGAAGCGGCGGGTTTCGAAGCCGAACCAGATCAGAGCCGTCAGCACCAGGAAGCCCACGGTGATGTAGAGCGCCCAGTCGTTCGGCGGTTGGATACCGAGAACGAAGATCAGCACCATGGCGATGATCGACAGAACCGCGAAGAGCTTGAACATCGCCTCGCCCAGGTTCCACGGGCCCATTTTATCCCACTTCGAGGTTCCCCAGGCGAAAAGGCCGAGCGTGATCGGGATCGCGAAGGAGAAGAACAGGAAGATGACCGTGCACGAGACGACGATCGTATAAACCGGCGTTTCGCCGATCGACACGAGCGACGAGCCCCAGACGAACAGGACCGAGAGGATCGAGCCGGTCCAGATCGCCGCAACCGGCGACCGGTGGGTCGGGCTGACCTTGGCGAGCGCCCTGGAGGCCGGCAGACCGCCGTCACGCGAGAAGGCGAAGATCATGCGTGATACCGAGGTCACCGTCGCCAGGCCGCACAGCCACTGGCTGACGAGGATGGCGAGATAGAGGATGTCCTTTATGACCGGGTTGACTTGGGCGTCCATCGCCCAGAAGAACACGTTCCAGCCCTGCTTGGCAGCTTCGTCCATGTTCGGGATCATCAGCACGAAGGCGCACAGCATGATGTAGCCGAAGAGCGCCGACCAGAGCACGGAAGAAACCATACCGCGCGGCACGGATTCGGCCGCCTTGACGGTTTCTTCCGAGGTGTGGGCAGAAGCGTCGTAGCCGGTGATCGTGTAGATCGGCAGCAGAAGGCCGAGCAGGAACACCCAGGTGCCCGACGTCTGCGGCCAGACGTTGCCGCCGGCTTCACCGGAATAGTTGGAGAAGGTGAAGAGCCTTGCGATGTCGTAGCTGTCGGCGGCCGCGAGGCAAACGACGGCAAGCAGGATCGCAGTTGCGAAGATCAGGTAGCCGGAGAAATCGGTGAGCTTGGCGGTGAGCCCGATGCCCATGTGGTTCACGAGCGCCTGTGCGCCGGTGATGATCGCCAGGAAGACGATGCGGGTAGTGGTTGTGTCCTCCAGCGCGAAATAGGGCGTGCCGAAGGAACCCATGAAGAAGTAATAGGTGCCGACGTTGATCGCGCCGAGAACGGTGACGAGACCGAGCAGGTTGAACCAGGCGGTCACCCAGCCGGTAAAGCGGTTACCAAGGATCGAACCCCAGTGGTAGAGGCCGCCGGCCGTCGGATAGGCCGAGCTGATCTGCGCCATGGCGACCGCAAAGACCAAGGAAATGAAGCAGCCAAGCGGCCAGCCGATGCCGATCGCGGCGCCCCCTGCGCCGGCTGTCGCCTGGGCGAGCGAATTGATGCCGCCGGAGAGAATGCAGATGATCGAGAACGACACCGCGAAGTTCGAGAACTGGCTCATGCGCCGCTCGAGCTCCTGGGCATAGCCCATCGAGTGCAAGACACTCATGTCCTGCTTTTTGTCCAAATCGCTGTAGTCTGACATTTTTCTTCCCCTGATTTATTCAGACCACACCGCCCCATTGCGGCAGGGTCCCATCAACCACCTGCCCCGGCTGGCCGGAACAGGACCGCGGCAAGCCGCTCCCCAGGGTCTTTTATTGTGCTGAAAGTGCCACTGCGCCTTTGCGGAGCAATCCTTCCAGATAGTCGGCCATGACCCTTTGGCCGATGTCATTGCGAATGAGATCGTTGCGGATCTCGATCATCACATTCGGCAGTCCGTTGAGGACGCCGTATTCAATCAGACTGTGAGTAACGCCGTCGGCCGGGCCATAGGGCTCGTTGCGGCGGATGTCGTAGGCGACCTGCCCCTTCGTCGCGACCGCCAGCATGTGGTCGGCAAGGCGGCTGTCCGCATCGTGCAGGATACCGACCTCGACGGCCCGCGGCTTGCCGAAATAGACGGGCGTGAAGCTATGCATCGTCACCAGGATCGGCGGCCTGCCGGCGGCCTTGCGGGCGGAAACGAAGCGCGCGACCGAATCGTGAAACGGGCGATAGATCTCCTCGACCCGCGCCTGCCGCTCGTCGTCGGTCATCGTCCGGTTTCCCGGGATCTCGTAAACTTCGCTCAGAACCGGCATCGCCGCCTCTGCCTCGGGCGGGCGGTTGCAATCATAGGCAAGCCGCGAGAAGCGCTGGTAGATCAACGCCGCATCGAGCTTGGCGGCGAGAAGCTTGGCGACGGCGAGCGCGCCCGGGTCCCAGGCGATATGACTTTCGAGCGCTTGCTCCGTAAGCCCGAGCGTACCGAGGCGCTCCGGAACCCGACGCGAGGCGTGCTCGCAGACGAGCACGATATCGCCCTTCCCTGTGGCGTTTTCGATCGCAACCGGATCGCCATCTGCTTCGGTCAAAAGTCGCGTCAACACCGGCATCCCCTTTTGCCCGTTAGACGTTCGTTAATGAAAAGAATTCTTCAGAGATTGGCGAGTGTCAATCGAAATCTGAAACGATCTCTTCAAAATTGCGATTGACTCCAATTGTGACAGCGATGTTTAATCTGTCACAAACCGGCTCTAGATCGGTTCAGGGGAGACATTTTGAGCAGCAAGGCGACATCGACGACGGTGTCGGATGTGATCAATGCCCACTTCACCGCGCTGACCCGCGCGGAGAAGCAACTGGCAGAGACACTTCTCGACAACTATCCCGTTTCGGGACTCGGCTCGATCACCACGGTCGCCGAGAACGCCGGCGTATCGACCCCGACCGTCGCGCGCATGGTGCAGAAACTCGGCTTCCGCGGCTTTCCGGATTTCCAGACGCGACTGCACCAGGAACTGGAAGCGACGATTTCCAATCCGATCACCAAGCACGACCGCTGGGCCGCCAACGCGCCGGGAACCCACACGCTCAACCGCTTCGCCGACGCGATCACCAGCAATCTGCGCGAGACGCTGACCCAGATCGATCCACGGGAATTCGACGAGGCCGCCGCCCTCATCGCCGACCGCAAGCGCAGCATCTATCTGCTCGGAGGCCGCATCACCCATGCGCTTGCCGACTATCTCTTCACCCATCTTCAGGTCATTCGTCCGGGTGTCACCGAGATCGCCTCCAACGCCAGCGCCTGGCCGCACTACGTGCTCGATATGCGCCAGGGCGACGTCTTGATTCTGTTCGATATTCGCCGCTACGAGCAGGAGATGGCGACGCTCGCCACATCCGCCCGCGAGCGTGGCGTCGAGATCATCCTCTTCACCGATCGCTGGACTTCGCCGGTCGCCAAATCCGCCTCCCGCGTGTTCCGCTCGCAGATCGAAGTACCGTCGGCCTGGGACAGCTCGGTGGTGATCCTGTTCTTGATCGAGGCTCTGATCGAGGCGGTGCAAAGTTCGAACTGGGAGGAAACCCGGGATCGAATGAAAACGCTCGAAGGCCTTTTCGATTCCACCCGCATCTTTCGCAAACCCGTCTAGGAGTGCTCGCCGACCCGTTCACGGAATTTCATACAGTTGTGCGACAGTGAGCCACCCCGCCAGAAAAAGAAATGTTCTTCCAACGACATAGGCGGCGCGAACGGATAAACCGCTGTCACATTACTTTCATGGCATCTCTTTAACAGCCTAGCCGAAATCGACTGAATACCCCACGAATTTGACTAAACCCATAAGGAGAACACCAGTGATTTCAAGAACCCATCGCCTGCTTTCGCTTTCCACCGCCGTTTTCCTGGCGACGACCGCAATCGCCGCCGCCGAGCCGAGCGCCGAACTCATCGAAGCCGCCAAGAAGGAAGGCATGCTGACCACCGTCGCCCTGCCCCACGACTGGTGCGGCTATGGCGACGTCATCGCCTCCTTCAAGACCAAGTATCCGGAAATCCAGGTCAACGAACTGAACCCGGACGCGGGCTCGGCTGACGAAGTCGAAGCCGTCAAGGCCAACAAGGACAACAAGGGTCCGCAGGCCCCTGACGTCGTCGACGTCGGTCTCGCCTTCGGCCCGCAGATGAAGGCCGAAGGCCTGCTGCAGCCCTACAAGGTTTCCACCTGGGACGAGATCCCGGACAGCGTCAAGGACGCCGAAGGCTACTGGTACGGCGACTATTACGGCGTGATGTCGTTCCTCGTGAACAAGGACCTTGTCCAGACCGCTCCGAAGGACTGGGCTGATCTCCTGAAGCCGGAATATGCCGGTCAGGTCGCTCTCGCTGGCGATCCGCGCGCGTCGAACCAGGCGATCCTCGGCGTTCTCGCCGCCGGTCTCGCCAAGGGTGCGAAGTCGGGCAAGGAAGCCGGTGAAGCTGGCCTCGGCTACTTCGCCGAACTCAACAAGGCCGGCAACTTCGTTCCGGTCATCGGCAAGTCCGGTACGCTCGCCCAGGGCTCGACCCCGATCATCGTTGCCTGGGACTACAACGCGCTCGGCTGGGCCAAGACCCTCAACGGCAACCCGCCGACCGAAGTCGTCGTTCCGGCCAGCGGCGTTCTCGCCGGCGTCTACGTTCAGGGCATCTCGGCCTACGCGCCGCACCCGAACGCAGCGAAGCTGTGGATGGAGCACCTCTATTCCGACGAAGGTCAGCTCGGCTGGCTCAAGGGCTTCTGCCACCCGACCCGCTTCAACGCGATGGTCAAGGCCGGCAAGGTTCCGCAGGCACTGATCGACGCCCTGCCGCCGGCAGCGTCTTATGAAAAGGCCTACTTCCCGACGCTCGAAGAAGTCGATGCCAACAAGGCTGCCGTCACCGGCGGCTGGGATTCCGTCGTCGGCGCGAACGTTCAGTAAGTCTTTCCACAGACATGTCGCCCCGGCCGGTTTTCCGGCCGGGGCGACATAAGTTATTCGTAAGGAATTCAAGTCTTTGGAGCGGAATGAGGAAAAATGTGCGCGGGTTTCAGCCCGCACCCCGCTCTAACTTGCAAGTATCAATAACGCCCGCGTCGATAACGCGGTTTCAGGGGCGCGAACGGAATGTCATCTGCTAAACCCGACGCCAGCCCGCCGGCGCGTCGCCTACCGCTTCACTGGCTGGGCATTCTGCCCTTTGCCGCCTTTGTGACGCTGTTTCTGATATTGCCGACGGCAAAGATCGTGGTCGGCGCCTTTCAGACACCGGATGGCAGCTTCACGTTCGAGAACATCCGTGGCCTGTTCACGCCCTCGATCCTTGCGGCCTACTGGATCTCGATCAAGATCAGCATAGCCTCGGCGCTCCTCGGCTGCCTGATTGGCTTTGCCATGGCCTCGGCCATTGTCTTCGGCGGCTTGCCGAAGGGCATCCGCGGGCCGCTTCTGACCTTTTCCGGCGTTGCCTCCAACTTTGCCGGCGTGCCGCTCGCCTTCGCCTTTCTCGCTACCCTCGGCCCGGTCGGCATCGTTACGGTGTTCCTGCGCTCGAACTTCGGTCTCGACCTCAGAATGCTCGGCTTCAATCTCCTGTCCTTCTGGGGGCTGACAGTCACCTACCTCTTTTTCCAGATCCCGCTGATGATCCTCATCATCACGCCGGCGCTCGACGGCCTGAAGCGCGAATGGCGCGAGGCCGCCGAAATCCTCGGTGCCACCGGCCTGCAGTACTGGCGCATGGTCGCCTTCCCGATCCTGCTTCCCTCGCTGCTCGGCACGCTGGCGCTGCTCTTCGCCAATGCCTTCGGCGCCGTTGCGACCGCGATCGCGCTCACCGGCTCGTCGCTGTCGATCGTGCCGATCCTGCTGTTCGCCCAGATCCGCGGCGACGTGCTCGGCAATCCGCATCTCGGCTATGCGCTCGCCTTCGGCATGATCGTCGTCACCGGCATTGCCAACGCGATCTACATCTGGCTGCGCGGCCGCAGCGAAAGGTGGCTGAAATGAAGAAGATCTGGGCCTGGGGGGCCCTCGTTTTCGGCCTCCTCTATTTCACCCTGCCGCTCATCGGCATGACCAACTTCTCCTTGAAGATGCGCCGCGGCGAATATTCCTTCGACGCCTATCAGAAGGTTTTCGCCGATCCGCGCTTCCAGGAAACCTTCAGCTATTCGGTGCTGCAGGCGCTGTTCACCATCGTCTTCGGCGTGCTGCTCGTCGTACCTACCGCCTATTGGGTCCGGCTGAAGCTGCCGCGGCTGCGCCCCTATATCGAGTTCATCACGCTTCTGCCGCTCGTTATCCCGGCGATCGTCATCGTCTTCGGCTATATCCGGCTCTACAACACCTCGAGCTGGCTGCCGCTGACGGGCTCGCTGACGGGGACCAACATCCTCCTGATGTTCGGCTACGCGACGCTCGCTCTGCCCTACATGTACCGCGCGGTCGACACCGGCCTTCGCACCATCGACGTCGCCACCCTGACCGAAGCCGCCCAGAGCCTCGGCGCCGGATGGGCCACGATCCTCGCCAAGATCATTCTGCCGAACGTGCTCGTCGCGGTGCTTTCAGGCGCCTTCCTGACCTTTGCCATCGTCATCGGCGAGTTCACCATGGCGGCACTTCTGAACCGCCCGGCCTTCGGCCCGTACATGCAGCTCTTGGGCGCCAACCGCGCCTATGAGCCTGCCGCACTCGCCGTTATCGCATTCGGCATCACCTGGGGCTGCCTCGGCCTCATCCAGCTCGTCTCGCGCTTCCAAAAAAGCGCGCCTCCCAAGGCCTGAGGACCGCACCCATGAGTTTTCTGTCACTCACCAGCATCAAGAAGTCCTTCGGCCCTGTTCACGTCGTGCACGATTTCGACATGGACATCGAGAAGGGCGAATTCGTCTCCTTCCTGGGTCCGTCCGGCTGCGGCAAGACGACCGTCCTGCGCATGATCGCCGGCTTCGAGACACCCTCCGCCGGCTCTATCGTGATCAACGGCAAGGACCAAGGGTCGTTGAAACCCAACCAGCGCAACATCGGCATGGTGTTTCAGGCCTATGCGCTGTTTCCGAACATGAACGTGCATGACAACGTTGCCTTCGGCCTCAAGGTCGCAGGCACTGACAAGTCGGAGATCGACGCACGGGTGAAGCAGATGCTCGGGCTGATCAAGCTCGAGCACCTGGCGGACCGCTTCCCCTACCAGCTCTCCGGCGGCCAGCAGCAGCGCGTGGCGCTTGCCCGCGCCATTGCGGTCAAGCCGCAGGTGCTGCTGCTCGACGAGCCGCTTTCGGCGCTCGACGCCAAGATCCGCGTGTCGCTGCGCGAAGAAATCCGGCAGATCCAGCAGCAGCTCGGCATCACCACGGTCTTCGTCACCCACGACCAGGAAGAGGCGCTGTCGATCTCCGATCGTATCGTCGTCATGAATGCCGGACGTGCCGACCAGATCGGCACCCCCTTCGAGATCTACAACACGCCGTCAACGCGCTTCGTCGCTTCCTTCGTCGGCACGCTGAACATCATCGAGGGCAAGGTCGCGGATCCGGCCTCGGGCGCCGTAACGATCGGCAACCAGCAGGTGGCTCTGAAAGACCCGATTGCCGGCATGAAGGGTGGCGACAGCATCTCGCTGGCGTTGCGCCCTGAAGCGGGCTCGATTGCCGAAGGGGCGCAAGGCGATACGGCGCTTGCCGGCGAGGTCGTCTCGACGAGCTTCCTCGGCTCGGTCATCCGCACGCGGCTTCGCGTCGGCGGCGATGTCATCTCCTTCGACATGTTCAACAATCCGGGCGTAACCCCGCCGGTCTCGGGCGACAACGTCACCCTGCGCTTCGCCGCCAAGGACCTGCTCGTTATTCGCGAGTAGGTCTTGCAGAAGACCGATGAACGCTGGCGCGCAGGGCGCCAGCGAGTATGCAGCGGTTCGTTGCACCATTGCCGGAGACCCGCGAGGTTGCAATCATGGCCAAGGCTGAACCAAGTGCCTTCGTCAGGCATATCCAGGATGAACTCTCCGATCTCGGGCCTGTTCAGATTGACCGCTTCTTCGGCGGCTGGGCCTACGTCGTCGCAGACAAGCGCTTTGCCGTCAGCATCAAGGACCGCCTCTATTTCAGGGTTGATCAGGCGCTGAAAGACGCGCTTATCACAGAGGGTTGCCAGCCGTTCACCTATGAGAAGGGCGGCAAGACCGTGGTCGTGCATCGCTTCTACGAAGCGCCTGTCGACTGCCTCGACGATCGCGACGCCCTTCTCCATTGGGCCGGGAGGGCACTTTCAGCCGAAGACGACGAACTGCGCGGATAGCGCTTCACCAAATCCCAAACGCCTTGCCACCCATAAACAGCAAGGCGATGACAAAGACACACGTGATGGGATACCGCCCAATCGCGGATGCCTCAAGAACCCAAAGCTTCAGCTTGAGGTGCTCACTGTCGGGTTTCGTGGGGAGTTTCGCCAATCGGAGCGCCTTTCTGTCACCAAAAGAAAAATTGATGAAGGCTGCTTCTGCTTCGCACTAACTATGAATCGTCCTGGGTGCGCAAGTGGTTTCTGGGTTCTCGTCCCCAGGTGAGGAACCGTTGATATCTCGCGCTTGTTATTCGACTTTTCACAGGTGATGCATCGATCCCCGACAGCTGATCGCCCTGCAGATAAAGTCGGCCGCAGCCAGCGCGAAAATACCGGAACGAGAAAGAGTTTCTCGCGCTCCGGCCGGACATGCAAAAATCTGTCGTGATTTCCCCTCTTTTCGTCGCGCCGTGCGTTTGATCGCTCGCAGGCGGACTATATAGTCGCGTTGTTCTCAGGGCGGGGCGAAATTCCCCACCGGCGGTAGCGGCCGAAAGGCCGAAGCCCGCGAGCGCTCTGGAGCTTACGCTCCAGAGGTCAGCAGATCCGGTCGAATTCCGGAGCCGACGGTCACAGTCCGGATGGAAGAGAGCAAGCAGGAACGTGGGCCCAGCGACGGGACCTCGCGCGCATGCATGTTCGCCCGACGGGATCATTGGAAACGCCAAACCCTGAAAGGCTTGAGACCATGACCATTTTTTCCCACCCCGCCGCCAAGATCGCGATCGTCCGTGCCCGCTGGCATGCCGATATCGTCGACCGCTGCGTCGATGCCTTCGTCGCGCAATGGACGAAGCTCGGCGGTTCGGCTGCCGACGTTGAGATCTTCGATGTGCCGGGCGCGCTCGAAATCCCGCTGCATGCGCAGACGCTGGCAAAGACCGGCCGCTACGCCGCGATCCTCGGCACCGCCTTCGTCGTCGACGGCGGCATCTACCGCCACGACTTCGTC
Source organism: Ensifer sp. EB106-03-01-XG145 (assembly GCF_058792075.1). Taxonomy (NCBI): domain Bacteria; kingdom Pseudomonadati; phylum Pseudomonadota; class Alphaproteobacteria; order Hyphomicrobiales; family Rhizobiaceae; genus Ensifer; species Ensifer sp. EB106-03-01-XG145. The sequence continues at coordinate 32,073 of NZ_JBYTEC010000013.1, forward strand.
GCCGGCACCGTGCTCGACGGCATGATGCGCGTCCAGCTCGACACCAATGTGCCGGTGCTTTCGGCCGTACTGACGCCGCACAATTTCCAGGAAAGCGAACCGCTCATTGCCTTCTTCCGCGAACACTTCGTCACCAAGGGCACGGAAGCCGCCAACGCCTGCTCGCAGATTTTGGATGCCCGCGCCAAGCTGGCGCTGGTCAACGCCTGATCGTCTGCGGCTCCGAAGTGAGCCTGCCTGGCGGGTGCGCCGTAAGCGCGCTGCCCCTCATCCGGCCTGCCGGCCACCTTCTCCCCGCTTGCGGGGAGAAGGACACGCGTGGCTCCTTGTCACCCAAACTCATCCTCTCTCGAGAACGGCCGGCCCCCCTGAGGTCAATCAGAGCCATCCCGCCAGCGAGAGCTCTCGTCCCCTCTCCCCGCCTGCGGGGAGAGGGTTAGGGTGAGGGGCAGAATTGCTCTCAGATCATGCCGAACTCGCAGCCCCCCGGAACGCCACAAGCACTCCCGTTGAATCCACTTGTGAGCCACCTGATTCAAGCCGGCAGCCCCAGCCGATAAGCCCCTGTCTCGACTCTCAAATTCGCGCCTACCGCGCCGCCTCGCCGTCCTGCAGGCTGCGCTCCAGCGCCGCCATCCGGTGGCGGTGGCCGCCGGCCTCGTAGCCGACGATGGTGACGACGGGCGCGAGCGTCAGGATGATCAGGCACATCGCCATATCGAGCCCAAGCATCGCCACGACGACGGACGCGATCAGCACCAGCGCCGTGCCGCAAAGCAGCCAGAGATGCAGCCGGTTCGTCTGCCGCAGCAGATACGCGTACATCGCGTAGAGCAGGCCGATGTAGAGTCCGACTGGAACCGCGACTGTCAGCACAGTTGCGACCGAGCTGATATGGGCCTTGTGCTCGATATAATAGGCCGCCACGTGCAGCCCGGCGCCGGTGGCGACTATCGCGGCGAAGATCGGTATGTGGCCATAACCCCAGACGAAGGACCGCTTGAGGCGGTGGTGGTGCAGCACCTCGGCGCTCGGCAAAAGGAAATAGATCCACCACATGCCGAAAGTGAGCCCGGTGCCGGCGAGGCAGACGAGCGCAACGTCGAGGTTCCAGCCCTCGCCCTCGACCACGGCAGAGATCGAGGCGACCGTTCCGACCACCCCTTCCCCGAGCGCGATGATCGCCAGCAGCCCGTAACGCTCGGCGATGTGATGCGCATGCCAGGGCGTGCCGCCATAGTGCATCTCGGCAATGTAGGGGCCGAGCATCTCGATCGCCGTCAGCGCGACGACCAGGGCAAAGGTCACCGCCAGCGAGAAGTCGAAGAAGATCAAAACGATCCAGCCAAGCTGGGCGACGCTGATCGCCTTCACATAGGCCATGCAGGCTTCCCGCCGCGCCGGATCCTGCCGGCTGGCGCGCAGCCACTGGAAGACCATCGCGACGCGCATGACGACATAGCCGAGCACCATGACGCCGTTGTTGAGGTGCTCGCCCTTGTCGATCGATTCGAACATCGGCGGCAGGCCGATCGCCAGGATCAGCACGCCGACCATCTGCACCATGGTGACGCTGCGAAAGATCCAGTCGTCGGTGTCGTAGGCCGAAGCGAACCAGCTGAAGTTGATCCAGGCCCAGCAGATGGCGAAGGTGGCAAAGCCGAAGCCGATCAGCCCTGCGGTGAAGTGGCCCTCGGCGAAGAGATGCGCGAGCTGCGAGGCGGCCAGGCTGAAGGCGATGACGAAAGTGAGGTCGAACAGCAGTTCGAGTGTCGTCGCAGTCCTGTGATGTTCGTGCGTATCACGTCCACTCATGCGCGCCACGTGGTGATGGCTGCTCGGATGCGGCTCGGTCGAGGTTGTTTCGCTCATGCGGTGACGCCCTTTTCAACGATCTGCAAGCATATTCAAATATTTGCGGAAGCGTCGTCAAGGCAGGTAGAACGCTGCACGTAAAGCGCCCGGCATTACTGCCGGGCGCTTCGTCACGATGCCTGAGGGAGGATCAACGGGCGTCGCGATATTGGGTTCAGGCCTTAGCAAGAGAGGAATGCGGGCGGAAAACCGCACACACTTTCCTCACCCCGCTCTGACGGAATCCAGGCGATCGATCGCATCGACGTTGCCGGCCGAAGGACCATTCGGGTCGAACTCGGACGCGAGCCAGGTATCGACGATCGACTTCGCCAGCTCCGGACCGATGACACGTGCGCCCATGGTGATGATCTGGGCGTTGTTCGACTTCGCCGCACGCTCGGCCGAATAGGTGTCGTGCGTCAGTGCTGCACGGATGCCCGGGACCTTGTTGGCCGAGATGCAGACGCCGATACCGGTGCCGCAGAACAGGATGCCGCGGTCGTGCTTGCCCTCGACGACCTGCTGCGCCAACTTCTGCGCGAGATCCGCGTAAAAGCCGGACTGGCTGAGGTCCACGACCTCCACGTCGTCCCTGCCGCCGAGATGGGCGGCGATGACGTCCAGCAGGGGCTTGCCGGCGCTGTCTGCCCCGATTGCAATCTTCATGATTGTTCCTTTCCATTCTTCAGGAACTGCCGCGGCCGAAGGCTCAGATCGCCTTTACGACACGCTGCAGAATGTCGAGATAGCCGGCGACGTCCCAGGCGGAGCGGCCGATGAAGAGGCCGTCGATATGCGGCTCAGTGATCAGTTCTTCGCAATTGCCGGGATTGACGCTGCCGCCGTAGAGCACCGGCACGCGCCTGCCGAGCGCCGCTTCGGCGACGTGAGCGATGCGCTTGTGGCGCTCGTCCGCATAGTCTGATGTCGCCGGAATGCCGTTGACGCCGATCGCCCAGACGGGCTCATAGGCGAGCAGGATCGTCGCTTTCTTCGCCTCGCCTTCGAGAAGCGCCAGTGCGCCTTCGACCTGACGCTTCAGCACTGTGTCCGCTTCGCCCGCTTCGCGCTCGGCCAGTGTCTCGCCGATGCAGATCAAGGGCACCAGCCCATGGCGCACAGCCGCCGCCGTTTTCAGGCCGACGGTGCGATCCGTCTCGCCGAAATGTTCGCGCCGCTCGCTATGGCCCAACTCGACCACGTCGAGATTGCAATCCTTCAGCATCAGCGGCGAAACCTCGCCGGTCCAGGCGCCGGCATCGTCCCAGTGCATGTTCTGCGCGCCGACCTTGACGCTGGTTGCGGCAAGCCGCGCCTTGACCTCGCGCACCGCCGTGAACGGCGGGATGACGAAGCGCTGGACACGATCGTCGCGCGTCGCATCGGTAGCAGCCAGGCCATCGGCAAAGACCATCGCCTCGGCCAGCGTCTTGTTCATCTTCCAGCTGGTGCCGACCCAGAGCCCGGACTTGTTCATGCTTTCTCCGATGTCTTGCTATTGCCGACCCTGACCAGCCGAATGCCTGCCTCTTCGAGTGGTGCTGCATGCTCGGCAGCCACTTCGGCGCCGGTCAGCACCGCATCGAAGGCATCGAGGCCGGTCAGGAAATGGAGCGCCGAGCGCCCGAATTTGTCGTGGTCCACCAGCAGGTATTTGCGCTTGGCCGCCTTCACCATCAGGCGCTTGGCCTGCACCACCTCCTGGTCCTGGTGGAAGGCCGTCGTCCCTTCGATTGCCGAGCTCGACAGAAAGGCGATGTCGACGCGCAGCGACCGAAGCGCCTCGTCGGTGACGATGCCGAAGAAGCCGTTGAACTTCTTGCTGTACTGGCCGCCGAGCGCGATGACGTTGATGCCGGCAGTACCCGAAAGGCTGGTGATCACGCCAAGATTGTTGGTGATGACCGTCAGCGGGCGGATGTCGCGGATGCACTCAGCGATCGCGCCCGTCGTCGAGCTGTCGTCGATCAGGATGCTCTGCCCCGGCTCGATCAACGAGGCTGCATGTTCGGCGATCAGCCGCTTTTCGGCGGTGGCGATCTTCTCACGGTAACGGAAGTCGCTTTCGAATTGTGGGCTCGACTGGATCGAGGCGCCGCCATGCACCTTGCGCAGCAGGCCCGCCTGTTCGAGGTCGTCGAGGTCGCGATGCACCGTCATTTTGCTGACGCCAAAGCGTAAGGACAGGTCTTCGACAGACGCCGTACCGGCCTCCATCAGCACATCCATGATCGCCTGTCGCCTGTCTTCCGGCTTCATCGTCTCAGCCCCAATCGCGCGCAGCCATGGCCGCGCTCACAGTGAGAAGATAACAGCTATTTGTTACATTTCAATTTCTGTTGTGTGATTTTGTGATATTTCAATGTGATTTCTGTGGGCGATTAAAGCCCGTGTCGATGTAAGGTTCCCAGAATTCGACGGACTCCCGGATCATCTCGACCACGTTGTGATCGGTCGGCTCGCGCTCGCGGAAGGAAAGCTCCAGGCAGATCTCGTTATCGGTGCCGCCACCGGCTTTGACTGCGCCGATCAGCTTGTCGGGCGTGATGCGGCCGTCCCTGTTGTAGGCGGCGGTGAACGGCCAGTGGCCGCCCTTATTCATCGACGACTGCTTGATGTGGATGATCGGCGAGCGCTCGGGGAACGCCCCGGCCCAGGCATAGGGATCGATATCATCGGGATTGTCCGAGGTGACGTCGCCATGGTCGATATCGACCATCATCTTCATCGGAATCGGCAGATCGGCCTCGGCCAGCCGCCGGTCGAGCGATCGGCATTCCTCGATCGTGTGGCCGAATTCGCGGCCGACCGACATCGGCTCCCAGAAGACGTAGGAGAGCCCCGCCGCCTTGCCGTGCTCTGCCACTTCGCGCCAGCATTCGATGGCGATCCGCATCATCTCCTCGCGCCGCGCCGGATCGTCGTAATCCCTCAGCGTGAAGATCGCGAACTGCGTGCCCATGCCGGACGCGCCGAGTTCGGCGGAGATATCGGCAAAGGTCTTGAACCAGTCGACATAGTATCGTCGGACATCCGGGTCCGGATGGCCGAAATGGTTGAGCCGGCCATAGGGCCCGGTCATGCCCGAGGTGACCTTCACGCCGGTGCGATCAAGCGCCCGCCGAAACTGTCTGAGGGTCTTGGCGATCGTCGCCGCCGGCCAGCCGGGATTGACGAATTCATGGGTCAACTGCACGTAGCCGATGCGGATCTGGTCGGCGATGGTGTCGATCAGGTCGTCGGCCTCGGCGAAGCGGTTGACCAGCGGATTGGTGTTGAGCGACAGCGTGAAGGCCACGACCTTACTCCCGGCTACCAGTGAAATTTCGGAAGGATGAAATCGGGAGACGCGCCGTGCTCGGCAAAGAGCCGGCGACGTTCCTCGTCCACGGCGTGTTCCAGGATCCCGGTCGTCACCAGCACGGAATGCAGCCCCGCATTCGCCGCACCGGCGATGTCATGCTCTATGCTGTCGCCGATGGCACAGACCCGCGTCGGATCGGGATGACCGAGGAAGTCGAGCGCGAGCGCGTAGATGTCGGCGAAGGGCTTGCCGATCCAGCGCACCTTGCCGCCAAGTTCTTCGTAGAGGTCGGCGATGCGACCGGCACCAAAGGCGGTACCCGTCTTCGTCAGCATCACCTTGTCGGGATTGGTACAGAGGCAGGGAACGCCACGCGCGGCCGCCGGTGCCAGCAGCGCCTCATAGTGAGAGAGCGGATAGAGATCGCCTTCGCTCGCCGAAAGCAGCACGATATCGGCATCAGCGCCGCTTGTCGTGCGCTCGAGGTCGAGCCCTTTGATCGGCGACAGATCGTTGTCACGGCTGATCAGCAGGCACTTGCGCGGCGTGCCTGCGCTGCCTGCGCCTTCTCGCTTGAGGATCTGCCAGGCGACCTCCCCCGAAGTCAGGAACCAGTCCCAGCTGCCGGCGGCAAAGCCGATGTCTACAAGGCGACGGTCGTTCTCCGCGGAACGTTTGCCCGAGTTGGAGAGGATGATGATGCGTTTTCCGGCATCCTTCAGCCGCACCAGCGTGTCGGCCGCCACCGGATACGGACCGCGCCCGTCGCGCAGCACGCCGAACTGGTCGATCAGGAAGGCGTCGTAGCGATCGGCAATCTCGCTGAGGCCGGCGATCGTCTCGATAACCGTCACAGCACACCCGCCTTTCTGGCGCCGGCAAGCGCAAGCCGCGCCGTGCCGGCGGCTGCCTCTTCGGACAGAACCGGCAGGAATGGGACGCCGAGCTTGCGCATGCGGATCGCGGTCCAGGCCACATTCTTCGCGCCGCCGCCGACGCTGCGGAGCGAACGGAGCGCCGGTCCGCCGAGCTCGGTCAGCCGCTGGTAGGCAAGGCTCTCGACCCCGGCGATGCCTTCGAAGATTGCCTTGAGAAAGGTGGCATCATCGGCCGGCCGTGGGCTCATCCGCGGCAGAAAATCCGGATCGGCGACCGGAAAACGCTCGCCGGGTTTGACGAGCGGATAGTAGTCGAGCCCGGTATCGACGACCGGGTTGATCTTCTCAGAAAGCACGGCGATCCTTTCCGGCAAGAAATGCTCGGCGAGCACCACCCCGCCGGTATTGGATGCCCCGCCCGCAAGCCACATCTCGCCGATGCGGTGGCTGTAAAGCCCGTATTCCGGCGCAAACAGCGGCCGTTCGGAGAGCATCTTCACCGTCAAAGTCGTGCCAAGCGCGCTGACGCCGTCCCCCGGCTGATCGGCGCCCGTTGCCAGGAACGAGGCGCACCCGTCCGTGGTGCCGGCAACGACCACCACGGCGGCTGAAAGCCCGAAGGCTTCAGCCGCTGCCGGCGCGATGGTCGCGATCGGCGCGCCGGCTGGCAGCACGTCTGGCAAAAGCTCGACACGCGCTCCCGTCCTTCCGATCCACTCCGGCCACGAGCGTGATACCGGGTCGTAGCCAGTCTTGAGGGCATTGTTTTCGTCGGAGACATCATAGAGCCCGGTGAAATGCCCAGCGAGCCAATCGGCTTGATGGATCACCCGGAAAACATCCGGCACCGACTGGAAGGCGAGAAGCTTGGCAAGGCCGGATGTGGCGCCATGGGCGGCGCTCTCCCGCGGCGCATGGTTAGCGATCGCATCGAGAAGAGCGCGGTCGCCAACCGGGTCGTTGTACATCATCGGCGTCGCCAGCGGCGCGCCCGTCGGATCGACCGGCAGCACCGTGCCGGACGTGCCGTCGATCGAAAGTGCTGAGACCTTCTGCCGATCGATGCCGCCGAGCGCTTCGGCAAGCGCCACCTGCACCGCCTTCCACCAGCCGATCGGATCGCGGTGATCGTCGCTGTGGGACAAAAGCTTCGCCGCACCCGATGCGACGACGCTACCATCTGCCGCCATGGCCACTGCGCGCGCGCCCGACGTACCGATATCGATGCCGACCACGAGCTTGCGATCGTCGCCGCTCATTGCAGTACCTGCCCTGCACGGTTGAGCTGCTGGCGGTATTTCTCCGCGTCCCAGCCGAGAAGCTCGGCGTTCTCCGCTTCGGTCAGGTAGCGCAGGCGAGCATCCGCCGGAATGCGTGCCGTCACGTCAGCGAGGCACCGCGCCATGGCGAAGGCGCCGGCCGAAATTTCCTTCTGCACCAGCACGCCCTTGCCGGGGAAGAGCAGCAACGGCGGCAGGCTCTCGCCGGCTGCGCGCCGCTTCTCCTCGATCGATAAGGCAGTCTCGCCGGGAGCGGCTACTACGACGCCCTTGCCGAGGAAGATCACATGATCGGGATAGAGGCTGCCGCCAGCCGCAAGCCGGCAACTGTCGAGATCGGCCGCCACCGTGTGCAGGTACGGATCCTCCGGCAGCCGGTAGTCGCTGTCGACGGCAAGCCGCGAAAGCGCCGCCACATCAGCCGCCGGCGCCTCCCGCCTCTGCCCGGTCAAGCAGCGCGTGATGTCGGTCAAAAGGATCGCCGCATCCGTCACGCTATCAGCAGCGACGACGAGGCCATGGTTGCCGAGAACCAGCGCCGAGGTGTTGTCCTGCACCCGTTCGGCGATCGCCCGGGCAAGCGGCAGGCCTGGCCGGGCATAGGGCACAAAGACATGCGGGAAACCGGAAAGCCGCTCGGCGGCGATCGCGGCACCGATCGTCTGCACCGCCGTCGCGATCGTCTCGACGCAATGCACATGCACCACCACCCTCTGCGGCATCAGCGCATGCACCGTCGTTTCGATCGAAGGGCGCAGGCCAGAGGGGTTGCGCTCGGCAATCACGAAGTCCTGGGCCTTCTCCGTCGCCGGATCATTGCGCTCCAGCGCATCGAGCAACGGATCGAGCGCCACTGGCACCATGACGTCGCGCTGGCGGGCATGCGCCAGCCAGAGCCCCGAGGCCTTGATCCAGAGCGCCCCACCCTCCTTGATCGAGGTGTTGCCGCCCGCCCCCTGCACCAGCAGCGGATCCGACCCGATACGGGCCGAAAGATCGAGAAGCGCTTCGAATTCCAGACTTCGCATCTCGGTCTCCTTCAAGCCGCCGCCTGCTGACGTTCCAGCCAATGGGTGAAGGCCTGCCGCTCGGCCAGTGTCATGTGCAGGCCGTGTTTGGTCCGACGGTCAAGAATGTCGTCCGCCGTCAGCGCCCATTCGTTGTCGATGAGGAAGCGCGCCTCGCGCTCGCGAAGGAGCGAGCCGAAGGCCGGCCCGAGATCCTCGACCGCGGTGGCACCGGCAAGCAGCGCATGCGTCCTGGTGCCATAGAGCCGCGCATAATGCTTGGCGAGATCGGCGGGCAGAAAGCGGTAGCGTGCCTTGAGATCACCCAGGAACTGCTCGAAATCGGCATCCGCCATGTCGCCGCCCGGCAGATGGGCGCGTGCCGTCCAGGCCGGTCCCATCTTGGGGAAGAAGGGTTTCAGCCGTTCCAATGCATGTTCGGAAAGCTTGCGGAACGTGGTGATCTTGCCGCCGAAGACCGAGAGCAGAGGCGCCTGGCCATCGGCCGCATCGACCTCGAAAATATAGTCGCGGGTGACGGCGGAGGGGTTCTCGGCGTTGTCGTCATAGAGCGGGCGCACGCCGGAAAAGCTGTAGACGATATCGTCAGAGGTCAGTTGTTGCTTGAAGTAGCGGTTTACCGACTTCAGCAGATAGCTGATCTCGTTGCCGTCGGCCGATACGTCCTCCGGCCGGCCTTCGTAAGGGATATCCGTCGTCCCGATCAGCGCCAGGTCATTCTGGTAGGGGTTGATGAAGATCACCCGCTTGTCCGGGTTCTGCACCAGGTAGGCCTGCCGTCCCTCCCAGAACTTCGGCACGACGATGTGGCTGCCCTTGACCAGGCGCACGCTGCGGCTGGAGTTCAGCCCGCCGATCCGGCCGATGACGTCGTTGACCCAGGGGCCGGCCGTGTTGACCACACACCGCGCCCTCGCCTCGGTCTTCGCCCCGGTTCGCGTATCGGTCATCTCGATAAACCAGAGCCCGTCCCGCCGGCGGATCGCGCTGCAGGCGGTGCGCGTCAAGACCCGGGCGCCACGGGAGCGTGCATCGAGCGCGTTCAGAACCACGAGGCGGGCGTCATCCACCCAACAGTCGGAATACTCGAACGCCCTGCGATACTCGCGCTTGATCGGCGCGCCCTCAGGCGCGGTCGAAAGATTGAGGCTCCGCGTCCCCGGCAGCCGTTTGCGTCCGCCGAGATGGTCATAGAGGAAGAGCCCGAGCCGCACGAGCCAGGCCGGCCGATCCTCCGGGTTGTGCGGCAGCACGAAACGCATCGGCCAGATGATGTGCGGCGCGGACTGAAGCAGCACCTCGCGTTCGATCAGCGCCTCGCGCACCAGACGAAACTCGTAATATTCGAGATAGCGCAGACCGCCATGCACCAGCTTGCCCGAACGCGAGCTCGTGCCCTGCGCCAGATCGTCCTTCTCGCACAAGAGAACCGAAAGCCCTCGCCCGGCGGCGTCGCGCGCAATGCCCGCGCCATTGACGCCGCCGCCGATGACAAACAGATCATACACTCTGGTCTCGGAACCCACCGTCGTTACTCCTGTCGCCATCGCCGCCATGCCTCACGCCGCCTTCGTCTTGTCCTGCAGGCCATAGGTGGAGAAGCCCTCGATCACGCCTGATATCTCGGCCTCCGACAGGAGCACCGGGCCGCCGATCAGCAGCGTGTGGTAGTACTGCTTGGCGATCGTCTCGAGCTCGACCGCCGCCCACATCGCCTTCTCCAGGCTCGCGCCGGTCGCGATCATGCCGTGGTTCGCCATCAGGCAGGCACTGCGGCCTTCGAGGGCGCGCAAGACGCTGTCGGAGAGCGCCTTGGTGCCATAGCGCTCGTAGTCCGCGACGCGCACATCACTGCCGCCGAAGGCCGCGATCATGTAGTGGCAGGCCGGGATCGGCTTGCGGGCGATCGCCAGAATGGTCGAATACATCGCATGGGTGTGGACGACGGCACCGACCTCCGGCCGAGCGCGCAGGATGTCCAGGTGAAACGGCCATTCGACCGACGGCTTCTTCGGCCCTGACCAGCTTCCGTGTTCGCCCTCGATCGGCATGGCGACGATCATCTCGGCCGTCATCTCGTCATAGGGAATGCCCGAGGGCGTCACCAGCATGGTCTCGCCGTGGCGCAGGCTGATATTGCCCGACGTGCCCTGGTTGAGCCCGATGGCGTTCATGTGGCGGCAATGGTCGACGATCGACTGGCGCAGTTCGCGTTCGCTCATAACTGTCACCTCAGCAGGGATGAACCGGCGGCAGGCCGGCGATGTAGCGGCGGACTTCCTCGGCCGCCATTTCGGCGGCAAAGGTCACGGTGCGCACCGAGGCGCCGGCGATATGCGGCGTCAGCGTCACATTGGGGAGTTGCAGCAGCGGCCAATCCTCCGGTACCGGCTCCACGGCGAAGGTCTCCAGCATCGCCGCCGAGAGATGGCCGCTCAGCAGGTTTTCATAGAGCGCGTCGTAGTCGCAGAGCGGGCCACGCGCCGTGTTCACGAAGATCGCGCCCGGCTTCATCTTGGCGAAGGTCTCGGCGTTCATCATATTGCGCGTCTCCTCCGTGACGCGGGGATGCAGCGTCACGAGGTCCGAGCGGGACAGAAGATCGTCGAGCGAGACCTGCTCGACGCCAGCATTGAGGTCGTCCGCCGAAAGCTGCACATAGGGGTCGTGCACCAGCACCTTGGTGCCGAAGGCGCGCAGCAGACGCACGACCTTCGTGCCGATATTGCCGTAGCCGATGACGCCAATGGTCATTTCGCAGAGTTCGCGGCCGGTGCGGTCGGCGCGGTAGAGATCGCCGCGCCATTCGCCCTTCCGCAGCGCCTCATGGCCGGTGCGGATCAGCCGCGTCTCGGCGAGGATCGCGCCGAGGGTAAATTCGGCAACGGCGCTTGCATTGCGGCCGGGTGTGTTAACGACGCGCACACCTGCGTCGCGCGCCGCACCCATGTCGATGTTCACAGGTCCGCCGCGCGAGACCGCGACGAGCTTGAGGCCGGGCAGTGCCGCCAGCATCCCCCGAGACAGCGGCGCCAGCTGCGTCACCAGGATTTCCGCGTCGCCGATGAAGCCGACGATGTCCTCGGGCTTGCCGAGGTATTCCTTCAGCCCGTCCATGCCTTCGACGGCATAGCCGTGCTCCATCGGCACATCGGGCCAGGGCAGTTCGAGCGTGCGGATGTCATGGCCGTTGCCGGTCGCCTCGACGATCTTGTCGCGGAAGACGTCCGGCAGCATGAACCGGTCGCCGATAATGGCTATCTTCTTCATTTCGGTCTTTCCTGTTGATTTCCGGCGTCAACACCTTGGGAGAGTGCGTGCCAGACGGGTCTGAGCGCTGTTCGCGACTGCTGGTAGGCGGGGAAGAGTTCGTCAAAGCGACAGCTAAGCACCGGATCGGCGGCTTCCGCCGGTCGTTGGTAGGGGGTGACCCAATCGCCGAGGCAATCGGCCATCGAGGGATAGATGCCGAGCGAGACGGCGGCGATCATGGCAGCACCGGCAGCACCCGCCTCTTCCCGTTCGCTCGTCTGGACGCTGGCGCCGAGCGCCGCTCCGAGGATGCGGCGGAGCGAGGCGCTGCGGGCAGCACCACCCGTCAGCTGGATGCGCGCCGGCAGCGGCCCCATTTCCGCGTAGCAATCGCGCGCCGCCATGGCGAGCCCGTCAAAGACCGCCTTCACCATGTCGCCGAAACCGTGGGTGATCGAGAGGCCGACGAAGGAGGCGCGGGCCGAGGCGTCGACGAAAGGCCCGCGCTCGCCCGCCTCCGAGATATAGGGCTGGAAGATCAGCGGCGTGTCCTTGGCGTCCGCAAGCCAGCCGTCGACATGGGAAAGCAGTTCGTCCTTCGATTTTTCGACGCCCATGCCCTTGAGCAGCCCGGATGCCACCGACAGGATCCAGTCGATGTTGAGCGTCGCTGCCATATTCGACTGCATCTGCGCATAGGTGCCCGGGATCGGCATGCACATGGTGTAGCCGGTCAAGTCGCGGTTGAGGCGCACATCGTCGGCACCGTTGGCCAGTCGCATATGCATGCCGGTCGAACCGATGATCGAGCAGCCAGTATCGGTGCCGGGATCATAGAGGCCGGCACCGAGCGCGGTGCAGACCACATCGACGTAACCGAGCACAACAGGCGTGCCTTCGGTGAGCCCCGTGATGCGAGCGGCTTCGGCCGAAAGCAGGTGATGGGTCGAGGCACCATCGACGATCTCGGGCAGCACATGCTTCAGCTTTTCGAGGCCGAGGAAGGCGATGACGTCGTCGTTGTAGCTGCGGGTGCGGAAATTGCCGAAGCTGAAATTGGCCTCGGATGGGTCGGTCGCCCGCTTGCCGGTCAGCTTGAAATAGAGCCAGTCCTTGCAATGGAACGTCGTTGCGACACCGTTGAGCATCTCGGGCGCATGGTCGCGCATCCAGCGAAGCTGCGGGCCCTGCTGGCAGGCGGCGAGCCCCACGCCCGTGCTTTGAAAGCGGTCGATATCGCCGCTGTCGGCGCGCAGCCGCTCCACCGTCTCGCCGGCGCGCGCATCGAGCCAGAGCCAGCCCTTGCCGACAGGCGCGCCGTCCCTGTCGATCATCCAGGTGCCGTCCCCCTGACCGGTCACCGCGATCGCGGCAACACGGCCAGGGAGGTTTTCGATCTTGTCGGAGAGCTGCTTGAGCGTCGCTGCCGCATCGGCCCAGGTCCGGTCGAGATCTTGCACGCTGCCGGCGCGGCCCACGGCCTCATAGGCGTTCGGCAGGGCCGCCATGGCGATCTGCCGACCGCGCAGGTCGAAGGCCACCGATTTGATGACCGACGTACCCGCATCTATGCCGATGAGGATGTCCCGCATCAGGCGAGCTCCTGTCCATGGCTGATCGCCCGGCCGCTTTCGCCGTCGAAGACATGCAGGCTCGACGGGTCGAGATGGATGCCGATCGGCTGGCCGACATCAAGCTCCGTCCGGTCGTGCTCGACCAGCACCATGGTGCCGCCGGCAAAATCCGCGGCGATATGGGTCTGGTCACCCAGCCATTGGTTGACGGCCACGCGGCCGGTGACGCCGTCGGCGCTGCGGCGCACCGAATAGGGCCGGATGCCGAGCACCACCTTCTGCCGCTGAACCAGCGCATCACGCACCGCATGCGAGAAGTCCGAGGCTGAATATTCGAGCCGCACGCCATCCTTGAGGCCGAAGGCAACTTTGCTCTCCGATCCCGAAACGCTGGCCTCGAAGACGTTCATCGGCGGCTCGCCGACGAAGGTGCCGGTGAAGAGATTGGCCGGCCGCTCCTTGATCTTCTGCGGGGTGTCGAACTGCTGCAGCACCCCGCCTTCCATGACGGCGATGCGGTCGGCGAGCGCGTTCGCCTCCGTCTGGTCGTGGGTGACGAGGATCGCCGTCAGCCCGCGCTCCTTGATGTAGTGCTTGATGCGACCGCGAAGCAGTGCGCGAAGCTGCGGCTCCAGTTGTCCCATCGGCTCGTCGAGCAGATGCAGGTTGGCATCGCGGATGAGAGCGCGCCCAAGCGAGGCGCGTTGCTGCTGGCCGCCGGAAATCGAGCTCGGGTAGCGCCCGAGGATGTCCTCGATTTCCAGAAGCTTGGCGATACCAGCGACCTTCTCGTCGACGACGCCCTGCGAAAGCTTCGACGCCTTCAGCGCGAAGGCGATGTTCTCGCGCACCGTCAGCGGCGGGTAGAGCGAATAACCCTCAAACGCCATGGCGACGTTGCGGCGCACCGGCGGCAGGGTCTGGACCGCACGGCCGGCAAGCGAGATCGTGCCACGCGAGACCGCCTCGAAGCCGGCGATCATCCGCAATGTCGAGGTCTTGCCGCAGCCGGACGAGCCGAGCAGCGCGATGATCTCGCCCTTCTGAACATCCATGTTCAGCTTCTTCACGGCATGCACGCCGTAATCGACAGGGCCGTAGAACTTGTCGACGTCCTTGATCAAAAGAGCGGTGTCGGTCATGCCGCTTCTCCACTGCGCTTGGCTGCGAGGTCGGCGCGCGGCAGCAGGGCGCCGCTCGTCTTGTCGAAGAGGAAGGCCTGCATGCCATTGACGGCAATATGGGCCGGGCCTGCGACCGGACCAGGCGTACCAGCCGGACGCGACACCAGGATTTCGCGGCCACGCGCGGTCAGTGCCAGCGTCACGGTCTTTTCGTTGAGCGGCGTTTCCGCCTCCACCGTCACGGGGATCGCGCCGGGTGCAACGGCATCGGCAAAGCTGATCGCCTCCGGCCGCAGGCCGAGGACGCATTCCTTACCCGCGACATCGGCATCATAATCGGCAAGGCGTACCCGGACATTCGAGAGTTCGACGAAGACGCCTTCACCGCCACGCTGCGGCACGACATCGAGCAGGTTGATGGTGGGATCGCCGAAGAGCCGCGCGATCTCGATATCAGCCGGCGCATTGTAGATTTCCTGCGGCGTTCCGACCTGGCGGATGCGGCCAGCGGCCATGACGGCGATGCGGTCACCGAGCGCCATCGCCTCCTTGTAGTCCTGGGTGACGTAGACGACGGTTGCGCCTTGCGCCGCGAGCAGCCGCGGCAGTTCCAGCCGCATCTCGAAGCGGAGCTTTGCATCGACGTTGCGCAAGGGATCATCCAGCAGCAGAAGCGGCGGCGAGCCGACGAGCGCGCGGGCAAGCGCGGTCCGCTGCTTCTGGCCGTTGGAAAGCGCCTTTGGGTGATGGCTCAGCACATGGTCGATCTTCAGCAGTTTCGCGACCTTCTGCACGCCGGCGGCGATCCTGTCCTTCGACGATTTCGTCGCCGTCAGCGGGCTTGCGATATTGTCGAAGGCGCTCATGTGCGGGAAGAGCGCAAAGTTCTGGAAGGCCATGCCGACGCCGCGATGCTCGGCATCGACGTCGGTCATGTCCTCGCCGCCGATCAGCACCCTGCCCTCGTCCGGCTCGATGACGCCGGCGACCAATCGCAGCAGCACGGTCTTGCCGGCACCGGAAGGGCCGAAGAGCACCAGCCGCTCGCCATCGGCGACGTCGAGCGTCAGGTCGTCGAGAACCGTCTGGCTCTTGTAGCGCTTGACGATATTCTTCAGTTGCAGCGTGGTCATGAGTTACCCTTTCACCGCGCCGAGCGACAGGCCTTCGACGAGGTAGCGCTGGGCGTAGAGTGCAAGTGCGAGCGTCGGCGTGACCGAGAGCACGATGGCGGCGGCGATCTGCCCGTACTGGATGCCCGAGGACGTGACGAAGGCAAGCGCCCCGACGGTCACCGGCTGCTTGTCGGCGGACGCCAGCACCAGCGCGAAGACGAAGTTGTTCCAGGCGAAGATGAAGGCGAGCAGGCCGGCGGCGGCAATGCCGGGTCCGGCGAGCGGCAGGGCGATCTTGCGGAAGGTCGCGAACCAGGAATGGCCGGCGATGCGATAGGCATATTCGACGTCGGCCGAGATATCCTCGAAGTAGCCGCGCACGATCCAGAGGATGAGTGGCAGGCAGATGAGCTGGTAGACCCAGATCAGGCCGAAATAGGTGTTGGAGAGGCCGAGCCACTGGAAATACTGCGTCAGCGGCAGTAGCACCAGGAGAGGCGGCGCGAAGCGGAAGGACAGCAGCGTAAACGCGATGTCCTCCGAACCTTTGAACTTGTGGCGGGCAAACGCATAGGCCGCGGGCACGCCGAGCACGAGCGCTACGGCAACGGAGGCGACCGACAGGAAGATCGAGTTGCCGAGATTGCGCATGAAGGCGATGTCGAGCGTACCGGCCGCCGTCTGCAGCTTGCCGGTGATCAGCGCCGCATAGTTCGAGAGCGTCGGCGAGAACACGATCGACGGTGGGATTGCGAGGATCGTCTCGTTCGTCTGGAACGACATCAGGAAGATCCAGAAGATCGGGAACATGAAGAAGACGACGACGAGCGTGAGGGCGAGACCGCGCAAGACCCGTTCGAGCGGAGACATGGTTTCCATTGGTCCCTCCTTTACGCTTCGCCGCGAGCGCGTTCGCGCAGCCGCAGCCAGTTCTTGATGAAGACGTTGGACAGCGTGTAGGTGATCGCCCACAGGATGATCAGAAGCGCTGCCGAACGACCGACATTGGTCGACTGGAAGAAGTTGAGATAGGCCTCGACCTGGAAGACGGTGAGCGTGTTGCCGGGCCCGCCTTGCGTCATCGCGTAGATGATGTCGAACTGCTGGATGCTGTCGAGCAGCCGGAAGAGCGTCGCCGTCAGGATATAGGGCGTCAGCATCGGCAGCGTGATGCGGAAGAAGACGAAGCTGCGCGGCACGCCGTCGAGGGCCGCCGCCTCGAAGGGCTGCGTCGGCAGCGAGCGCAGGCCCGCCAGAAGCAGGATCATGATGAAGGGCGTGTAGACCCAGATATCGACGAGAACGACGGTCAGAAGCGCGGTGTCCGGCGAGGACGCCCAGCGGAAATCATGCAGGCCGATGAGGCTTGCGAGATAGCTGAGGATGCCGAAGCTCGGATTGGTCATCAGCTTCCACATCAAGGCGGCGAGCGCCGGCGCGATCATCAGCGGCAGAAGCAGCATAATCGAGATGAAGTTGTTGACCGTCGAGCGCCGCTGCAAAAGCAGCGCGATGCCGAGACCGAGCAAGAGTTCCAGCGTCACGGTGAGCCCGGCATAGAGCAGCGACACCTTGAGCGTGTTCCAGAAGGCCGGGTCGGTGACGAAGTTGAGATAGTTTTCGCCCCAGTTGAACTGGCGCGCCCAGGGCTGGCTCAGCCGATAGCGCTGGAAGGAATAGATTACCGCCGTGAAGAACGGGATGAGGATGCCGATGCACACGAGCAACGCCGGCAGGCTCAGCACGTAGGGAAGCATCTTCCTGCTGATCCTGAAACCGGAGGCCGGTCTGCGGAGGATTTCTGTTGAAGCCATGTCGAGCTCCGTTCCTGAAGTCTTTAAAGAGCACGCGGCACGCGGGAGCCTATAGGCGCCGCGCCAGTCCCTCGGCATCTCGGGTTGATTTCGGTGCAACCTCAAACCGGTCGCAACAGGCCGGCTCAACCGGCATCTCGGGATGCCCGGCGCATCCAAGCGCCGGGCATCGCTTGGGAGGCCTATCAGCCGAGACCCGCCTCTTGGAGCTGGCGGTTGATGCTTTCTGCAAGCTGGTCGAGACCTTCATCGACAGGCACCTGCTTGGCGACCATCTTCTGCAGCGTCGCCGCCCATTCGGTGGTGACGTCGAAGAACAGCGGCTGCGGCGTGAACTTGATGGAGGCGCCGGCGGCCGAAGCGTCGAACATTTCGACGTAGCCCGGATACTTGCCGTTCAGCTTCTCGCGGAAGATCTCGTCCTTCCAGATCGACTGGCGAACCGGATCGACGAAGTCCATCTTGGTGGCGCCGAACAGCGCATGCTCCGGACCGGAGGCCCATTGCAGGAAGTACCAGGTGGCGTCCTTGTCCTTGGAGAAGTTGGACATGGCGAGCGACCAGATCCAGATGTTCGGCGTCGAGGCTGTCGCTTCCGGGTTTGCGGCAAAGGCGGCATAGCCGAGCTTGCCAGCCATCTTGTTGTCGCCGCCGTTCATGAAGTAGCCCAGGCAATCGGCGTCGAAGATCATCGCCGATGCGCCGGCGCCAAGGTCGGTGCCGACCTGATACCAGGTATAGGTCGACCAGTCCTTCGGGCCGCTTTCCTGGATCATCTGCACGAACTTGGCGTGATAGGCCTTCGATTCCGCGGTGTTCATCGCCGCCGACAGCTTGCCGTCCGCGCCGACGTTCAGGTCCTTCTGGTTGAAGTTGGCATATCCCGACAGGAAGCCCGGGTGGATCGTCGCCCAGGAGCGCGAACCACGCACACCGATGCCGTAAATGCCGCCGATGTCCTTCTGCAGCTTGGCCGCGACCGCGATCATGTCGTCGAGGTTCTTCGGTAATTCGACGCCGGCCTTGTCGAACATCTCGCGGTTATAGGTGATGTTGTTCTGTTCGAACGCCCACGGAATGCACCATTGCTTGGCGTCTTCCGACCCAAGCGCTCCGCCCGGCTGGCCGTTCCAGGCGCAGGAGTTCTTCACGCCGGCAAGGAAATCGTCCCAATTGTAGTTGGGGTTGGTCTTAGCCGGATCCTTGATCCATTCGTTGAGGTCGGCGATCCAGCCGGCCGGACCATAGGTCCAGGTCATGTAGGCGCCGGTCATGAAGGCATCGTACTCGGCCGATCCCGATGACAGCGCCGCCGTCACCTTGTCGAAATAGACATCTTCCGGGAACACGTCATAGGTGACCTCGATGCCCGTCAGGTCCTTGAAGGCCTGCAGGTTGGCGATCATCGCATCGGCATAGGGGTGCTTGTTCAAAAGCAGCTTCAGCTTCTTGCCGGAATGCGCCTTCCAGTCGAAATCGGCGGCGAGCGCCTGGGTCGACATCATGTTGAACAACGTGCCGGCCGTGCCGGCCGTCAAGCCTGCCGCACCCAATCCCTTGAGCATGCCGCGGCGGTCCACCTCCCCACGCAGGAATGCGCTGATGAGGTCCTTCTCCTTCTCGTACATCCGTCTTCTCCTCCGTTGCGGGTATGATTGCGACTGCCGGCTACCCCACCGGTATTCCTCCCTTTGAGACCCGAACGGCAGATCCTCCCTGCCCTCCGCATGGCCTCGAATGTCTCAGCGCCTCATGCGCTTTCGGCCGCAAGCGCCCGTGCCGTCCGCTCGTCGGTGATAAGGCCGCTTAAGTGTCCACTTGCGAGCACGGCGCGAATGGCCGGCACCTTGATCTTGCCGCCGGCCACAGCAACCGTGCGGCGGTTCTTCAGGTCCTCGCGGCTGAGCGTGAAGGTCCGGTCGGACAACGCTGTTTCGACTGGTGCGCCGTCCTTGTCGAAGAAGTGGCCGAGCAATTCGCCCATCGCCCCGCCCTTCTGGATTTCCTCGATCTCGCTCATCTCGATCATGCCGGTCGAGACCAGCGATGCCTCGCGCTCGACGGTGCCGATGCCGACCATCAAGAGATCCGCGGTCTTGGCGAGATCGAAGACCTCACGCACGCCGCGCTGGCTGAAGAGCACGTCGCGATCCTCGACCGTGTTGGCAAAGAACGGCACCGGCATGACATAGGCCTCCGCACCGGTGCGCTCGGCGAGCCGGTGGATCACGTCATGCGGGTTGGCCGAGAACTTGCGGGTGAGCCCGCCGAGCAGCGACACGAAGCGGGTGTTGCCGCTTGCCATGCGCGGCAGATATTCGACGCACGCGGCAAGCGTGCGGCCGTGGCCGACGCCGACCAGTGCCGTCTCGCCGCGCTCGATCTCGCGCTTCAGGAACTGCGCGCCGGAAATGCCGAGCGCCTTCAGGGGCAGATCGTCGGAATCGAAGTCCGGCACCACCTCGCAATAGTCGAGGCCAAAGCGCGCCGAAAGCGCCTGCTCGAGCTCGACACACTCCGAGACTTCGCCGTCGATATAGACCTTCACCAGTCCTTCCTGGTTGGCCTTCATGATCAGCCGATGGGCCTTGAGCGAGGTAAGCCCCAGGCGCTTGGCGACCTCGGCCTGGGTCAGCCCGCCGGCATAGTGCAGCCAGGCCGCCCGCGTCGCCATGCTGGTCTCGTCGTCACGAATGCCTGTCCCACCAATCGTCATTGTCTCCACCCGGTCCTTGTTGCGCTGCATGATATTTTTTGCACCGCGTGATATTTTTATCCGTTAATGAAAGAAATTTCATGGCGTGCAAAAAATGTCAATAGCGATCAGCCGCGCGATCGATCACGTTTGTGGAGGAATGGGATTGGGAGAGCCGGCACCGACCGGCGCGGCGCGCCGTCGGGGCGCCGCTACGGGCGGGCATGCAGTGATGGGCGGCGCCTACACGGCTTACTGCCCGAGGTTTCTCAGATACAGCGACAGCAATTGCGTCTGCGAGGAAATGCCGAGCTTGCGGTAGACGTTGCGGCGGTGAACCTTGACCGTACCGGTGGAGATGCCGAGCCTGAGGCCGATCGATTCCGACGAATGGCCCTGCAGAACCAGTTCGATGATCGAGGCTTCGCGGTCCGTCAGATTGAGATGCTGCCAGACGCCATCGGCCGGCGGGTGGGTCGCCTTGCGGCGGCTCCTTCCGGTTTTTGCCAGTGCGGCATCGAATCGGCGGCCGAGACCCGCCCAGTGGTGCCGCACCAGCGCCGACACCAGCGGCTCGACCTTCTTCAACAGGGCGAATTCCGCGGCGCTGAACGGCCCCGTCGCCTCGCGCCGCATCAGCGACAGCACGACGGTGATCTGCTCGTCGACCGGCACGAAGAAGCCGACTTCCTCCGCAAGCCCGGTCTGCACATAGTAGGTGCGATAATATTCCGAGGAGAAAAACCGGTCAGGCGCCAGTTCCCGCATCCGCCAGATGCCCGGCTTGCCCTGTGACGCCGCATGGTAGAACGGGTCAAGCAGATAGGGCCCCGCCTGGTAGAGGCTGACGAAAAGCACATGATCCTTGGCGTTGAAGGTGCTGAAGAGATCGATCGGCCGTTCCTTGCCGCGATAGGCAAAGACGACCACATAGTCGAAGGTCATCAGCGTCGACATCAGCCGCCGATAGGCGGTGCCGACCGCCTCGTCGTCTAGCGCAGGACCTGCCACCAACGGTGCCATGACCTGAAAAAGCCCCTCGAGATCGACGCTCAAACCGCCCTCCCGGCCGATATTTCCTGCTCCGGGGTATACTCCTCACACAGAGCATTCCACGTTGAAATACCTCTCTCGGGGTATATACCGGCAGGGTGCGCGCTGACTAGGCTGCGTATCAATGACGGTGGAGTGCCAGGACGGAGATTCCTGGCTGCATCCGAAAACAACCGCAGGGAACAGACGTGACATCCGCTTCGACGAACGACATCGAATTCCGTTCGGTCGCCAAACGTTATGGCGCCGTGACGGCCGTATCGGACATTAATCTCGAGGTGCCGCGTGGCGCCTTCATGGCGCTTCTCGGGCCTTCCGGCTGCGGCAAGACCACCTGCCTGCGCATGATCGGCGGCTTCGAGCAGCCGAGCGAGGGCACGGTCTTCATCAGCGGCGAGCCGATGAACGGTGTTGCCGCCTACCGCCGCCCGGTCAACATGGTGTTCCAGCACTATGCGCTGTTTCCCCATCTCGATGTCGAGCAGAACGTCTCCTACGGCTTGAGGCAGATGCGGCCGCGCATCGCCAGCGCCGAGATTTCCCGCCGCGCCCAGGAGGCGCTGGAAATGGTGCGGCTCGGCGGCTTCGGCAAACGCCGCATCCACGAAATGTCCGGCGGCCAGCAGCAGCGCGTGGCGCTTGCCCGCGCCATCGTCAACAAGCCGAAGGTGCTTTTGCTCGACGAGCCGCTGGCGGCCCTCGACAAGAAGTTGCGCACCGCCATGCAGATCGAGCTGCAGACGCTGCAGCGCGAGCTCGGCATCACCTTCGTGCTCGTCACCCACGATCAGGAAGAAGCGCTGTCGATGAGCGATTTTGTCTGCGTCATGAATGCCGGCCGCATCGTCCAGGTCGGCCCGCCGCAGGAGATCTACGATCGTCCCGCAAGCCTCTTCGTCGCCGATTTCGTCGGCAAGACCAACCGCATCGATGCGACCGTCGACGGCGCCTCGTCGCTTGTCCTTGCCAACGGCGCCCGCTTCGCCACCCCTGCCGTCAATGGAACGAAGGGTGCGGCAACGGTGGCGCTCAGGCCCGAAGCGATCCGCCTGACGCGCAACGGCGCCGCCAGCGCAGACGCGCTTGCCGGCACCGTCACTCACCGGATCTTTTTGGGCTCAGCCGTCGAATACTCCGTCGCGGTCGACGGGCTCGGCGATTTCCTGGTGACGGCCGACCGTCGCACGCTCGGCGACAGCGAACTGGTGGAGCCCGGCGAAAAGGTCGGCCTCGCCTTCGATCCGAACGCGCTGCACGTCTTTCCAGCCTGAACTCTCCCGGCCTCACCAAGCCGGTTCTGCCGCCTACGCATGAACGTCAAACGATAAAGGGAACAGCGTCATGAGCAAATGGTACAGAGAAAATGCCCCTATCACCGCCGATCAGCTCTCGGACGAACTGATGCGCCTGAAGCGCGGCTCGGTTACGCGCCGCCACTTCCTCGGCGTCACCGGCCTCGGGCTTGCGACCGCAGTTCTCGCGCGCCAGCCGGGCCTCTTCAACTCCACTGCCTTTGCCGGCGATCTCGGCACGCAGATGTCGATCGCCACCTGGCCGAACTACCATGACCCCGCGACGTTCGAGGCCTTCCAGGCGGCGACCGGCGTTGCCGTCGAGGTCAATGTCTTCGGCTCCAACGAGGAAATGCTGGCGAAGCTCCAGGCCGGCGGCACCGGTTGGGACCTCTTCGTTCCCACCAACTACACGATCTCGACCTATGTGAAGCTCGGGCTCATCGACGAACTCGATCTTTCCAAACTTCCGAACTACGACGCTGCGACCGAGACGGCGCGCTTCACCAACGAAGGCGTCGTCGACGGCAAGACCTATGCCGTGCCGAAGAACTGGGGCACGACCGGGATCGCGCTCAACTCCGGAAAGATCAAGACGCCGGTGACGAGCTGGAAGGACTTCTTCGAGATCGCCATGACCGAGGCCGATGGCCGCGCCATGGTGCACGACTACCAGCTCACCACCATCGGCAACGCGCTGGTATCGCTCGGGTTTTCCTTCAACTCTATCAAGCCGGACGAACTCGCCAAGGCCGAGGAGCTTCTGATCAAGGTGAAGCCGCATCTTTATGCCATCAACAGCGACTACCAGCCCTCGATGCGCGCGACCGATGCCTGGATGACCATGTGCTGGACCAATGACGGCGCCCAGCTCAACCGCGACATGCCGGAAATCCAGTTCGTGCTCGGCAAGGACGGTGGTGAAATCTGGTCGGATTTCTACGCGATCCCGAAGAGTGCCGCCAACAAGGCCGCCGGCTATGCCCTGCTGAACTATCTGATGGCGCCGGAAAACGCCATGAAGGAGCACATCGCCAACGGCGCCCCGACCACCGACAGCCGCGTGCTGAAGCTGCTCCCGGCCGACGTGACCGGCAACAAGATCGTCTATCCGGACGAGGCATCGCTGACCCCGCTCGAATTCGGCGCCGCCGTGACGCTCACCGACCCCGGCCGCGCCGAACTGATGGCGCGCTTCAAGTCGGCTTGATCGAAACTGCGACTGCCCCTCATCCATGCGGTGAGGGAAACGCATGCGTGGTGAGGGAACTGCCCCTCATCCGCCTGCCTGTCCCTTCTCCCCGTTCTAACGGGGAGAAGGGACAGGCGGCAACCTTCCCGCTCCTATCTCCCGCTTCTCATGCGTGGGACCGAGCGGGCGCCACAAGCCCCTTCACCCCGCCTGCGGGGAGAAGGGGGCCGGCAGGCCGGATGAAGGGCTTCCCTCACCGCGCGGATGCCGGGCCGAAATGCTACTGAAACCAGATGGATAGATTTACATGCCCGCGGCAACGAACACGAAGAGAAACCTGGTGACGGCGGCGCTGGTGGCGCCGGCGGCGGCCTGGCTGATGATCTTCCTCGTGCTGCCATTCATCGCCATGCTGGTCTTCGCCTTTGGCGAACGCGCACCGGAAGGCGGCTATCAGGCGGCCTTCACCTTTGCCCAGTTCGCCAACCTGCCGACACGTGCGGCGGCCTTCTGGAACACGCTCGTTCTCGCGCCGATCGGCGCGCTCGCCTGCCTGCTGATCGCCTATCCGGTCGCCTATTATCTCGCGGTCAAGGCGAACCCGCGCTACCGGCTGATCCTCGTATCGCTGGTGGTCGTACCCTTCTGGACCAGCCTGCTCGTGCGCACCTATGCCTGGATGTACATCCTTGGCTCGCGCGGCATCCCGAACCTTTTGTCGATGATCGGCATCGAGGACGTGAGGATGCTCAACACGCCCGGGGCCGTGCTGCTCGGCATCGTCTACGGCTACCTGCCGCTAATGATCATGCCGATTTATGTGAGCCTCGAAAAACTCGACCGCCGGCTGCTCGAAGCCTCCGCCGATCTCGGCGCCAAGCCGGTATCGACCTTCTTCGGCGTCACCCTGCCTTTGTCGCTACCAGGGGTGATGACCGGTGTCGCGCTGGTGACCATCCTGCTTCTTGGCGAATACCTGATCCCGCAGCTCTTGGGCGGCGGCAAAGTGTTCTTCATCGGCAATGCACTGGTCGATCTCTTCCTGCAATCGCGCAACTGGCCCTTCGGCTCGGCGATCGCCGTCACCCTCGTTGCCGTCGTCGTGGTGATCCTGATGGTGGCGATGCGCATTGCCTTCCGCGTTGCCGGCACAAGACAGGTGGATCTCGTCTGATGCGCGCCTTCATCTCCTCCGTCTATCTCTTCCTCTACGCGCCGATCGCGCTCGTCGTCTTGTTCTCCTTCAACGCCGGGCGTAACGCCAGCGAGTTCACCGGGTTTTCGACCGCCTGGTACGGCAAGGCGCTGGGCAACACCTTCCTGGTCTCGGCCTTGCAGAACAGCCTGCTGATCGCCTTCACCAGCGCCACGCTTGCGGCGATCTTCGGCACCATGGCGGCCCTTGGCATGGAGCGGCTGGCGCCGCGCAACCGGGCGATCTTCGATGCGCTCTTTGCAGCCGCAATCGTCGTGCCCGGCGTCGTCATCGGCATCGCGACGCTGGTGGCGTTGGTCGCCGTCTTCTCCTTCATCAATCCGGCGCTCGCCACCATCTGGCCGGGCGATCAGCCGCCGCAGCTCGGCCTCGGCTACGGCTCGATCATCGCCGCCCACGGCCTGTTCTCGATGGCGCTGGTGACGATGATCGTGAAGGCCCGCATCGCCAGCCTCGGCCGCGATATCGTCGAGGCTTCGAGCGACCTTTACGCGACACCGCTCACGACCTTCCGGCTGATCGTGCTGCCGCAGATCCTGCCGTCGATCCTCGCCGGCTTTCTTCTGGCCTTCACCTTCTCCTTCGACGATTTCATCATCGCCTTCTTCGTCGCGGGCTCGAAAACCACGCTACCGATCTACGTCTTCGCCTCGATCCGCCGCGGCGTGACGCCCGAGATCAACGCGATCGCGACGCTGGTGCTTGTCGCCTCGCTGCTTCTGATCCTGACCGCCCGCATCCTGATGCGAGAGAAGAAAACAAAATCCGGGGAGTGAAACCATGATCCTGAAAGACCGGGTCGCGATCGTGACCGGAGCCGGCTCCGGGATCGGTCAGGCGGGTGCTGCCATCATGGCGCGCGAGGGCGCCCATGTCGTCGTCGTCGACCGCAGCCTTGCGGCTGCCAGCACCGCCGTCGCGGCGATCGCCGCCAAGGGCGGCAGCGCCGAGGCGCTGGCGATCGACGTCACCGACGACGCAGCGCTCAGCGATGGTATCGCCGATATCCTCTATCGCCACGGCAGCATCGACATTCTGCACAACCATGCCGGCGCTCAAGTGGCGGGCGATCTCGAAGAGGTCGAGATTTCGGGCTTCGACCGTTCCTGGAACCTCAACGTCCGCGCCCATTTCATGGCCGCACGCCTCGTCATGCCGTCGATGAGGGCGGCCGGCCGCGGCGTCATCGTCAATACCTCGTCCTCCTCAGGCGTGCTCTATGATCGCGAGATGATCGCCTACACCACCACCAAACACGCCGTCATCGCCATGACCAAGCAGATGGCCGGCGACTACGCACGCCACGGCATCCGGGTCAACGCGCTCTGCCCCGGCTGGGTCGACACGCCCTTCAACGAGCCCTTCATCGCCCAGATGGGCGGGCGCGGCGCGATCGAATCTTATATCCGCGAAAAGGTGCCGCTCGGCCGCTGGGCAAGTGTCGACGAGATCGCCGAGTCGATCCTCTTCCTCGTCTCCGACCGCTCCTCCTACATGACCGGCCAGATCCTGGTGGTGGACGGTGGCGAGACGGTGGTGTGAAGATGCTGACGTAGCATCCTCCCGATGTCGCGAGGTGCGGCAATCGCGCGTTCCCCTCATGCAGTTGGGCTTGGAGCGTCTCCTCCCCTCCCTCATTTCTGTGCCTGTCACAGAAATCCAGCCATGGCGCGTCCGCGCCGTGAATGACTCTTTAGAACGCCGGATCGAAGGTGCCTTTCGCACCACCGACGCGCCGCTGCTGGATCCCTGTGACGAGCACAGGGATGAGGTTGGCGACCTTATCAGGCCTCCGGAACCGTCCCCCGGCATGCCCAAGCCACCGCCGCAAAGGACCGGGGACCGTCGGGCTGGCCGGCCTCATAGGCGGCCTTGACCGTCGCATCGACCTTTGCCCGCAGCGCCTGATCCAGCCCGCCGACATATTTGCCCAAGGGTCCCTCGCCCGCCGCGATCGGCTGCCAGAAATCCTCGAACGACTGATAGTCCATCCGGATCATGAGAGAGGTCTGCTCGATCTTTTCAAGGCCATGCGCCGCAAAGCTCTGCATCATTTCGCCCGGCCGCATCATCGGCTGGAAGCAATAGCGGCTGCGTATTTGTTCCGCATTCTCATCGAGCATCGCCGCCGTATCGAGCACCATGCGCATGCCTGGCATCCCGCCAAGATGATCCCAGACCACAGCGGCGACCACGCCGCCCGGCCGCGTGACCCGGCGCATCTCGGCAACCGCCTTTCCCGCCTCCGGAACGAAATGCAGCACCAGCAGCGCCAGCGCCCGGTCGAAAGAAGCATCGGCAAAGGGAAGCGCGCAGGCATCGGCCTGCTGGATCCTGATCCGTGGATCGCTGTTCGCCCGGGTCGCCGCCTCGACGAAGACGGGTGAAAAATCGATCGCGACAATCTCGCTGAGATTTGCGGCATGCGGCAGCGCGAAGGTCAGGCTTCCGGTGCCACAGCCGACGTCCAGCGCCCGTTCGCCGTCGGTAATGCCGGCAAAGTCGATGAACAACGGCGCCAGCTGCCTGCTCCACCGCCCCATCAGTTGTTCATAGCCGGCCGCACTCTGCACATTGAAGCTCGACGTCATGATCGCCTCCGGGCAGCAAAGGCGGCATATTAGCGCTTGCATTGCTCAAGCCCAAGCCTCAGAGCCGGACAGGTGGAATCCCGCAAGTCAGCGAGGCAGGCCAGCTGTTGATCGGCCGCAAAGCCAGCGACGATCGTCACATTTTCTGCGCTCTGTCTGAGGCCGGCCATCGCCGCCTCGACCATCGCCCTTGCCTGAGGACCTGGAGCGTTTCCTCTTCTCCCTCATTTCTGTGCTTGTCACAGAAATCCAGCCACAGCGCGTCCGCGCCGTGAATGACGCTCTGCAGTCAGCGAAAATGAAAGCGTCTCTAGCGCCGCCGACGCGGCGCTGCTGGATTCCTGTGACAGGCACAGGAATGAGGTCGGTGAATGTGACGGCCCTGCGCGGGCCTTGCGCCAAGGCCTACACCTTCACATGCCCGATGCCCTTGGCGGCGATCTCCTCGAAGCTCTCGTCGTAGCCGGCATCGGCATAACGGATGACGCCGAGCGCGGTATCGTTGGTGAGCGCATGGTCGAGCCGCTCGTCGGCCTCAGCCGTGCCGTCGGCAACGACGGTCACGCCGCAGCTGGTCATATAGCCGGCATAGCCGCCGCCGCCGGAATGCACGACGACGAGATCGGCCATCGACGAGCAGAGCAGCATGGCGTCGAGCAAGGGCCAGTCGGCGATCGCGTCCGATCCGTCCTTCATCCGCTCGGTCATGATGTTCGGGTGCGCCATGGCGCCGGCATCGAGATGGTCGCGCGAAAACGCGATCGGTCCCTTGAGTTCGCCGGATGCGACCAGCTCGTTGACGCGCCGCGCCAGTGCCGTGCGCTCGCCATGGCCGAGCCAGGCGATGCGGGCCGGCAGGCCTTCGAATGGAATATGCTGACGCGCGAGCCTGATCCAGTTGGTGACGATCCGGTTGTCCGGGAACATTTCGAGCAGCAGATCGTCGATGCGGGCGATGTCGCTCTCCTCGCCTGACAGCGCCATCCAGCGGAACGGCCCGATGGCGCGGGCAAAAAGCGGCCTGAGATAGGCTTCGGTGAAGATCGGAATGTCGAAGGCATTGGCAACGCCGCCCTCGCGGGCCTGGGTGCGGATCAGGTTGCCGTTGTCGAAGACTTCCGCGCCTCGTGTCTGGAAGTCGAGCATCGCCTTCACATGTTCGACGATCGAGGCGCGGCTTGCCGCCATCAGCTGCCCCTGGCCGTCATCGCGCAGTGACTTCACCTGGTCGAGGCTCATGCCCTTCGGCACATAGCCGTAGACGAGGTCATGCGCCGAAGTCTGGTCGGTCACCACGTCGGGCACAATGCCGCGCCTTGCGATTTCCGGGTAGATTTCCGCCGCATTGCCGACGAGACCGACGGAAAGCGCCCGTTTCTCCTTCACCGCCGCGTCGATCATCGCAAGCGCCGCATCGAGATCCGGCGCGATCTCCTGGAGATAGCCGATCTCCCGGCGCTTCTTCGCCCGCTCCGCATCGATGTCGACACAGAGGATCGCCGCCCCCGCCATGCGGCCGGCGAGCGGCTGTGCCCCGCCCATGCCACCGAGCCCTGCCGTCAGCACGAAGCGGCCGGAGAGATCGCCGCCGAAACGCCGCTCGGCAATGCGCATGAAGATCTCGTAGGTGCCCTGGATCACCCCCTGGCTGCCGATATATTGCCAGGCGCCGGCCGTCAGCCCGCCCCAGCAGATCAGGCCCTTGCGCTGCAATTCGTAGAACACCTCGGCCTTCGCCCATTGTCCCACGATATTGCAATTGGCCATGATCACCAGCGGCGCCTTGGCATGGGTCTTCAAGAGGCCGACGGGCTTGCCCGACTGGATGATCAGCGTCTGGTCCTCGTCCATCTCGATCAGCGTCTTGACGATGGCGCGGTGCGCCGGCCAATTGCGCGTCGCCTTGCCGAGAGCGGCATAGACGACGAGATTGTCCGGATCCTCGCCGACGGAGAGCACATTTTCGAGCAGCCGCAGAAGCGCTTCCTGCCTCCAGCCCTTGGCGCGCATCTCAGGCCCGCCGGGGATCGGAAAATTAGGGTGCCGGGGATTGGCCTTGGGCATTGTCCTGTTCCTCATTGTTGTGTCAGTGGAAATGCCCGCTCGTTCACGATGGCGTTGGCAATTGCCCCTCACCCTAGCCCTCTCCCCGCGCGCGGGGAGAGGGAATACCGTTGTGCTCGCCGCCAGGCTCCATCCGATCACTTTGGCCAAGTGCGCACGCCTTGCAGCGAATGCAAATGGCCCAATACTCGCCAAAACCATTACGGACACTGGCAATCTCGTCCCCTCTCCCCGCCTCCGGGGAGAGGGTTAGGGTGAGGGGCAACCCGGCAGCGCCCATTGGCGGGGCAGACCACCAGCTTTCACTTCGGCGGCAACGTCTCCACGAAGGCGATCGCGCCGTCGAGCAGCCGCCGGCGCAGGGCGTCGTCGCCATAGGCGTCCGCGCCTGCGCGCACCCAGCCGTGCATCGCCCGCCCGTTCATCACCATCAGCTCGATATCGGGTAGTGCCAGCGCCCAGCCGTCATTGCCCTTGCCGAGCCGCACCAGCAGCGAACCCTCGCGTGCGCCAAGGAGCAGGTTGCCATGCAGCAGATAGGCCCAGCCGCCGAACATCGCCTTTTCCGAGAGCCCGGCGCGATCGCCCAGCTCCTCGCGGATCAGCTCTTCCAGTCCGGCATCGCGCGCCATGACCCTGCTCCCGTCAGTTCCGGCCTGAAAGCGCGTAGCGGGCAAGCTCGATGCCCATCGCCTTTTCGACAGACGGATAGACCGTCGGGTCGAGCACGCTGGAAGAAAGCGGGATCAGCGTCTTCGGCACGTGCAGCACGAAGATCCTCATGCCCACGTGCAGCTGGCCGACGCTTAAAGGCTCGCCCTCCGGCGAAAGCGTGGTGATGACGTCGGGGAAGGTCGCAAGCCGCCGGCCTTCCGCAGAGTCAACCGCCATGTATTCGTTCATCACGTGCAATACCGTCGAGTCAGCGCCCTTCCCCAGCGTCACCGTGCCGATGTCGAAGGCTTCCTTGGTATAGACGACCGATTTGTCGGTGATCGTACCTTCGGCGAGGATCGCGCCATTGGTCGCTTTGACGATCGCGTCGATGATGGCGCTGCCGCCTTTGGCCTCCGCCGCGATGATCGCCTCACCCAGAGCCAGCGCCAGCGAAATGCCGCCGAGCGCCGCATTGGCTTTCACGTAGGACGCGCGCACCGGATTGCGGCACGACGCGATGAAGCCGCCCGACATGTCCGACGCGGTGCGCAGGACCGGCGAGACCTTGGCGGTGGCGCCGCGCACCACCAGCTCGATATAGCGGTTCTCTTCGCGATTTCCCCCGACCGCCGTCTGGATCATCGGTTCGGGTGAACCGGCAAGGCCGATCGAGCCCATGTCGCCGGTCGGATGCGCGCGGATATCGCCGACCGCGTCGACCACCTTGGTGCCGAGGATCGCCGAAGGCAGCCAACCGTTGAGCGTCGAGGACTTGCCGTTCTGGCCGATGATCAGGCCAGAAAGCTTCTCACCGAGCGCTTCCTGCAATAGTTGCACCGCCTTGACGTAATCGACGCCGCGCATTTCCCAGGGCGTGGTCGAGGCGGGTGCGCCGATGGCCGCTGCCGTCGCCACCCAGTCGTTGGCGTCGAGCTCGTCGATCGACACCAGCTCCGGCTTGCCGATCGAGACCGCCGCATAGCCAAGCATGCGCCCATGGTCGGCCCAGCCGCCACCGCCCGCCGCATAGACGGACCCACCTTTGACCGCCGCCTCGACGTCCTTTTCCTTCAGTATCCGGCCCATCTCACACCTTCTCCTGCAATCGTCTGTCGAGCCTCTTCACCGCATCGAAGAGAACCGCGGCGCCAAGCGCGATGTCGTCGTTTTCCGCCCATTCCTCCGGCGCATGCGAGCGCCCACCGAGGCAGGGAATGAAGATCATCGCCGAGCGGGTGATGCGCCCCATCCAGGCGGTGTCGTGGCCGGCACCGGACGCCATGCGCCGATGCTTCGCGCCGATCGCGTCGCAGCTTTCTTCGAGCGTTGAGAGCAGCAGCGCATCGCCGGGTGTCGGGTGGTTGTCGGAAATCACATTGGCAGGCGCGATCGTCACACCGGCAGCGTCAGTAATGCCTTGGCACAACGGTCCGAGTTCGGTCAGGAACCGCTCCATCTGCGGCCTGAGCTCGGCACGCGCGTCGATCAGCAGTCGCACGCGCGAAGGCACCACATTCGCCGCATTCGGTTCGATCGAGAACTCGCCGACCGTCGCGGTGAAATGCCCCTCGCCTTGCGAGAATTCCGTCGCCAGCCGCTCGATCTCCAGCACCAGCCGCGAGGCGGCAACCAGCGCATCGCGCCGGTGCCCCATCGGCGTCGTGCCGGCGTGATCCGCCTGCCCCTCGACGATGACCTCGATGCGGGTGATGCCGGAGATGGCGGTAACGACCGCAACATCGAGCCGCCCGGTTTCCAGCACCGGCCCCTGCTCGATGTGCAGTTCCAGAAAGGCCCTGATGTCCGAGCGCTTGGAACCCGAAAGCCGCGACGGGTCGCCGCCGACTTCGACGATTCCCTGCCGCAGACTGAGTTCGCCCTGGGTACGGCTCAGCCAGCCATCCGGCAGCACGCCCGCCATGCCGCGGCTGCCGATGCAGGAGACGCCGAAGATCGACACTTCCTCGGCGAGAAAGTCAACGACCTCCAGATCATGGTCGAGCTCGATGCCATTGTCCGTCAGCGCCCGCGCCACTTCGAGCGCTGCCGCGACGCCAGCGATGCCATCGAAACGGCCGCCATCGGGCACCGTGTCGGAATGGGAGCCGAGCATGATGGTGCCGAGCGCCGATTTGCGCCCCTTGCGCCGGCCGATCAGATTTCCGGCGGCGTCGATCCGGGTTTCGAGACCGGCTGCGCGGAAGCGCCGGTCGAGAAAGGCGCGGCCTTCGAGGAACAGCGGCGTAAAGGCGCGCCGCGTATAGGGCCGATCCGGCTCGGTTATGCCGGCGAGACCGTTGATGATCCCGGCGATCCGGCCGGCATTGACCGGCAGGTTGGCCGGGACCTTGTTGTGGGCGGTCTTGCTCATCACGCCTCCTGCAGCGCCAACGTGGCCAGCGGCCGGACGAATTGCCCAACACCGGGCTCGGCCAGCACCTCGCGACCATCGAAGGCGAGCCTGCCGCGCAGATACGTGGCAGATACCCGCCAGGGCAGCCTGATACCGTTATAGGGCGACCAACCGACGACGTTGTGACCGCTTGCCGCCGCGTCATAGACATAGGGCTCGGGCGTCATGACGATGATATCGGCATCCTTGCCGGCTTCGAGTGCGCCCTTCTGATGGTCGAGGCGGAAATGCCGCGCCGGGTTCAGCGTCATCAGTTCGGCTGCCCGAGTCAGCGGAATTCCGCGCTCCAGCGCGCCCTTGACGAAGAGCGGCACCATGACTTCGAGCCCCGGCACGCCGGAGGCATTGGCCAGCATGTCCGGATTGGTCTTGCGATCCTCCGACCAGCTCACATGATCGGTCGAGACCATCGTCACCGTGCCATCAGCCACATGCCGCCAGAGCTTCTCCACCTCGGCGCGCGGCCGGATCGGCGGATTGATCTTGGCCTTGCCGCCGAGCCGCCGCACGTCGTTTTCTTCATCGAGGGTCAGGTAGTGGATGCAGCACTCGATCGTCGCGGCGTGCCCTTGCGCGCGGTAGGCGGCGGCAATCTCGTAGCCGCGGCCGAGCGAGCAGTGCACCACATGCGCCGGGCATCCGGTGGCAGCCCCGGTCTCGTAGATCTGGTTGGTGGCAAGCAGTTCCGTCAGCGGCGGGCGCGACAGCCCATGGGCGCGGTAGTCGGTAATCCCGGCCGCCTTGACCTTGTCGATCGCCGCGCGCACCGCCTCGTCGTCCTCGTTGTGCACGCCGGCAGCGAGCCCGCTCAGTGCGATCGCGCGGAAGCAGTCTTCAAGGAGCGCTGCCGGAATGCGCGGAAAGCGCTTGGGATCGGTGCCGAAGGTCGAGAACTTGAAGGCGGCGACACCCGCCTCCACCATTTCGCCGATGCGCGCCGGCCCCTCCTCTGGGTCAACGGTGCCATAAAGCGCGAAGTCGATGCGCGCCTGCGGACCGGCATGGTCGATCTTGCGGCGTAGCGCTTCAGCCGAGCAGACGAGATTGCCCTCGTCATAGGGCATGTCGACGATGGTGGTGACGCCGCCGGCCGCAGCCGATCGCGTCGACCAGATGAAATCCTCCTGGTTCTTCTGCGACAGCGAATGCACCTGCGCATCGACGGCGCCGGGCAGGATCAGCGCATTCCCGAGATCATGCCGTTCACGCGCGGCCGGTGCCGCCCCCTGGCCGACATGCACCACCTTGCCATCGCGCACCGCCACGTGCCCGCCCTCGACGATCCGGTGCGGGAGAACAACGGTGCCTTTCAGAACGAGATCGAAATCGGACATGCTGTTCTCCTCGTTGTGTCACTTGCCGAGCGCGAAGAAGTCGTCGAACTCGGGCATCGGCGCGGTGGCGACAAAGGAGCGCAGCAGGTCGTGGCAGGTGAAGGCATCCTGCAGCGCCTCGATCTCCTTCGAGAGCGGCCGGTCCTTGAGATACATAGGGCTGACGGAACGGGTCTGGTCGTAGGCGCGCTTGACGACGCCCTGCGGCTGGTCACCGACGAGATCGATCGCCTGCGACGACAGCATCGCCTCGATGGCGGCAAGCTGGCGCAGGTCCCGCACCTGCGTTTCCATGCGCTCGACGATCAGCGGCAGGAAGGTCGCTTCTTCTTCGAGACCGCCGGCAACGACGATCGATTGCGCCGAGAGCGGCACGGCCAGCGACTGCACCCGCATGTAAAGTTCGACGGCGAGCTTCATCAGCGGGCCGAGCCCGGTCGCCACCTCTCCCGGCGCGACGAGATTGACCGAGAGATTGCGACGTCCGCCGTTCGATAGAAGAATGCAGCGATTCAGCACGTTGCGCGCCGCATGGGAAAAGGCGATCTGTGCCGCCTCGATATAGAGCGTTGTGGTCAGCGGCAGCGACGCACCGGAGGAATGGACCTGACCGCCAAGCACCACCGGGTTGTCGTCGGAGAGATAGGTCGCCTCCACCAGCCGCCCGGCAGCAACCATCAGCGTGTCGACGACGGCCCCGAAGACCTGGGCGGTCATGCGCAGGCTGAGCGGATCGTGGATGGCCGTCGGCACCGGCCAGTCTGCAACACCGGATTGACCGTAGAGCCAGGAGCCGACCAGCGCCTCGCCGCGGGTCGAGAGCGTTGCCGCCACCCGCCACGGATCGGCCGACGCGCCAAGCGCTAAGGATGACATAACGCCGGTGACGAGCAGCACGCGGATCGCGGCCGCCGCCTCGCGCAGCACGTTGGCCGCCGCGGCGAAGGAAATGGCATTGACGCTGAGCGCCGCCAGCGCGTCGCGCGGCTGCATGACGAATGGCTTCAGGCCCGCTTCGGCAAGCGCCGTCTCGGCCGAAACGAGGCGCCCTTGATAGTAGGCCTCGCCGACGCCTGTCAGCACCGAGGCGATCTGCCCCATCAGGCCGATATCGGCGCAGCCCATCGAGCCGTGCCGGCGCACCGCCGGAATGATGTCGGACGCAAGAAGGGACAGAAACGCCCGGATCAGATCCGGGCTGCAGCCGGTGTGGCCGCGCATGGCGGTGTTGACGCGGATGGCGATCGCCATGCGCACGATCGCCGGCGCGAAGAACTCGCCGGTGCCGAAGTGATGGGCTCTGACCAGCGAATTGTTGAATTCAGCCAGATCGTCGGCCGTCCAGAGACGGTCCTTCATCGAGCCGACGCCGGTGTTGGAACCATAGACGGGAAGCCCCATCGCGACACGCTCGGCAACCACCTTGTGGGCGGCGGCCACCCGTTCCATGCCGCCGTCATCGGCCACCGGCCGAACCCTTCCCGTCCCGATGTCCTCGAGCGTCGCGAAGTCCAGCGGTTTCCCGCAGAGAACGATGGTTTTGACCTGGTGCAGCATGCCGATGGATACCTTTCCGCGCCGGACTCGCTTCGGTTTCGAAACGGTGCGCGGATGCTCTGATGTCTCGCAACCGCCGCTCGCAAGGCCTTGGTTGCTTTATGCATGCTATGCGCTTATCGCCCGCTCGTGCTATATCCCAAATCTGGAACGGGCAATGCGTAATCATGGACATGCCATCGGCGCATGGTACCGCTCGTCTGGCAGAAGGATCGCCGAATGGACTTGGCAACGATCGTGATCGTCGATGCGGTGCTCCGCGAAGGCGGCATCCGCCGCGCCGCCAAGCTCAGCGGACGCGCGCCTTCAAGCGTCAGCGCCGCCATCAAGCGCTTTGAACAGGCGATCTCCATGTCGCTGTTCCGGCGAGAAGAAACCGCACTCGTCCTGACGCTCGAAGCGCGTGCCCGCGCGACTGAAATCAGGGAGGCAACGACCAAGATTGCTGCCATCATGGAGGCGGCAGGTAAGGAGGCGATCGATCCCACGCCGCCGATCGGCCTCGTCGCGCTCGATCGCTTCGTCCGGATCGCCCGCTCCGGCAGCATCCGCGCCACCGCCAAGGCGCTCGGCCTCGGTCAGCCGCAGCTGACACGGCAGATGGCCGACCTTGAACGCCATCTCGGCAGCCGCCTGTTCGAGCGCTCTCATGGCGGTGTCCTCGGCACGGCAACCGCTGAGCGGATCATTCCCTTGGTCGAGGCCCTGCTAGACATCTGGGCGCGGTTGACACACGCATCGGCCGATCGCTTCCGCCGCGACGCCGCGACCTGGCGCCTAGGCGCCGTCATGCCGCTCGGTCCCGAAAGCGAGATCGCCCGCATGCTGGCGGCGCTGACGGCGAACTGGCAACGCACCCGCCCGCGCCAGCCGCTATACATATCCAGCACCACGGCGGATGAACTTTTGGCTGGCCTTAGAAGCAGGCGGTTCGACGCCGCCCTTCTCGATGTCGCCGAGATCCCCTTGGATTGCGACGGCCGGCTGGTGTCGCAGATGCCGCTGGCGCTGGCAGGCCCCGCCTCCGTCCTTTCCGCATTCGCAGGCGACCTGCCAAGGTTGCTCGCCGCCTGCCCGATCGCAGTGCCAAGCGTCAGGAGCGGATTGCGCCGCGAGACCGCACGCTTCCTCGACGACACGCTTGACGAGACCGAGCGTCGCCGCATCGCCCTCGTCGAAGTCGATTCCATTCCTGTTATCATCAACCTCGTCGCTCAACACGGCTACCTCTCGGTGCTGCCGGAATCCTCGCTCGCAAGGATGCATCGGCCTCCGGCGATGATCCAGCTTGGCCCTGCTTACCGGCAATCCCTCACACTTGTCTGGCCGCGTGGCGCTTTCGCCGGCGAGATCGGCGAACTGATGATTTCGATGATGAAGGCGAGCGCGCCGACCTGACACTGTGCGGGTGTCACGAAGTACACAGCACAAGGATCTCGTATGCCGATGCATCTCCCTTGCCGTCATTCCTGTGCTCGTCACAGGAATCTAGTCGACGCGCGTCGGCGCATCGAAAAGACTCTTTTCAGCCCAAGGACTTGGGCTGGTCCCGCAGTTCCTGCGGAACTGCTAGAGATTCCTGTGACAAGCACAGGAATGACGGAGGAGAGAGACTGTCGTGGACCAAAGCAAGCAGGCTCCGCATCTGACGCTCCGGCTTCGGAATCAGTTCCTGATCATCCGCCACCAAGCGCCTGAAACGACTCCGAAAAACTCTTCCTTGAATCAACACTTGAAGTGCGCTCTCAGCCCTTCAGTTTCAGTCGTCGCCGGGTCTCGCTCGGGCTCTCGCGGTAATGCGCCCGGTAGCTGCGCGAGAAGGAGGAGGACGAGTTGAAGCCGGAGATCGCCGCGATGTCGGCAAATTCCAGACGTGTCTCGATCACCTTGCGCCGCGCGGCGTTGAGACGCAGCGCCAGATAGTGCTCATGTGGGGCGACACCCATCGTGTCGCGGAAAAGGTCCTGCAGATGGCGGGTGCTGACGCCGATACGCCGGGCGAGCCTGACGAGCGTCAACGGCGCCTCCACCGTTTCCTCCATCAGCTTGACGGCGGCGCCGACGCGCGGATCGAGGATGCGCATGTTGCCGATCGCCGGCATCTGCAAGAGATCGCCGCGGGTGCGCTCCTGCTCGTAGATGAAGAGGCGCGACACTTCGAGCGCCAGCGAATAGCCGTGCGCGCGGCGGATCAGTTCCAGCATCAGGTCGAGTGTCGGCAGCGAGCCGCCCGTCGTGATGCGCTTGCCGTCGATGACGAAACGCTCTCGCACCATCGTTACCTGCGGATAGGTGGTGGTAAAATCCTCGAAATCCTCCCAGTGCGTCGTGGCGCTGAAGTTGTCGAGCAGGCTGGTTTCGGCAAGCAGCCAGGAGCCGGATTCGATGCCGGCCATCAATTCGCGATGCCGGGCGGTCTGCGAAAGCAACATCTTCAATTGCGAGGTCGCGCTCCTCTGCCAGTTGTAGCTTGAGAGGATGAAGAGCGGCGACGTTTCGCGCTGCGGCCGGAAAATGCCCGAGACCGGGATGGGTATGCCGCTCTTCGTCTCGATCGGCGCGCCGTCCGGGCTGTAGATCGTCCAGTCGTAGAGCGGCCGCCCGGCGATGCGGTTGGCCGCGCGCATCGGCTCGATGACAGAGGCAACGAGGATCAGATTGGTCTCCGGCAGCACCAGGATATCGACGTGCTGCACCTGCGATACGCTCTGATCCATGCCCAAACTTCTCCGCCTCGTCGCCGATAATGTATAGGATGAAGCCGATAATGAAAAGCAGCGGCCGCCTTCTTGGCTCGTAATGGGGTCAATAAAAGGGAGACAGCAATGCCGCTCAGCATGAACCGCGAGGTATTCATCACCTGTGCCGTCACCGGCTCGGGAGACACCGTTTCGAAGTCCAGCCATGTTCCGATCACGCCGAAACAGATCGCCGAAGCGGCGGTCGAGGCGGCCAAGGCCGGCGCCGCCGTGATCCACTGCCACGTCCGCGATCCGGAAACCGGCGCGCCCTCCCGCAGGCTCGATCTCTACCGGGAAGTCACCGACCGCATCCGCTCCGCCGATATCGATATCGTGTTGAACCTGACGGCCGGCATGGGCGGCGACCTGGTATTCGGCAATGTCGAGAGCCCCTTGCCCGTCAATGAGAAGGGCACCGACATGGCCGGCGCCACCGAGCGTGTCGCCCATGTGGCCGAGTGCCTGCCGGAGATCTGCACGCTCGACTGCGGCACGATGAACTTCTCGCTCGGCGATTATGTCATGACCAACACGCCATCGATGCTGCGGGAAATGGCGCGCCAGATGACGGCACTTGGCGTCCGCCCCGAGATCGAGGCCTTCGACACCGGCCATCTCTGGTTCGCCAAGCAACTCGCCGAGGAAGGCCTGATCGAGGATCCGGTGCTGATCCAGCTCTGCATGGGCATTCCGTGGGGTGCGCCTGACGACCTCAACACCTTCATGGCGATGGTCAACAACGTGCCTGATAACTGGACCTTCTCGGCTTTCTCCATCGGCCGCAACGCGCTTGCCTACCCGGCAGCGGCGGTCCTTGCCGGCGGCAACGTCCGCGTCGGCCTCGAAGACAACCTTTATATCGGCAAGGGCCAGCTCGCCACCAACGGCCAGCTCGTCGAAAAGGCGGTCGGCGTCATCGAAGGCATGGGCGCCAAGATCATCGGGCCGAAGGAAGTCCGCGAGAAACTGAAGCTGACGAAGCGCTGAGCAAGGGCAGAACACCATGAGCTTTATCACCAAAGCAACCTGTGTCGGCGGCGGCGTTATCGGCGGCGCCTGGGTTGCGCGTTTCGCGCTTGCCGGCATCGACGTGAAGATCTTCGACCCGCATCCGGAAGCCGAGCGCATCATTGGCGAAGTCATGGCCAATGCTGAGCGCGCCTACGCCATGCTGACCATGGCGCCACTGCCGCCGAAGGGGAAACTCACCTTCTGCAAGAGCATCGAGGAAGCGGTCGAAGGTGCTGACTGGATTCAGGAAAGCGTGCCGGAACGGCTGGAACTGAAGCGCGGCGTTATCACCAAGATCGATGCGGCCGCAAAGGCCGATGCGCTGATCGGCTCGTCCACCTCGGGTCTTTTGCCCTCCGATCTACAAGCCGAGATGCACCATCCCGAGCGCATGTTCGTGGCGCACCCCTATAACCCAGTCTACCTGCTGCCGCTCGTCGAACTAGTCGGCGGCAAGAAGACGTCGAAGGCGACGATCGAGCGCGCCATGTTGGGCGTCGAGCAGATCGGCATGAAGGGCGTCGTCATCGCCAAGGAGATCGAAGCCTTCGTCGGCGACCGTCTGCTCGAAGCGCTATGGCGCGAGGCGCTGTGGCTGATCCAGGATGACATCTGCGATACCGAAACGCTCGACAATGTCATGCGTTATTCCTTCGGCATGCGCTGGGCGCAGATGGGCCTGTTCGAGACCTATCGCATCGCCGGCGGCGAAGCCGGCATGCGCCACTTCCTCGCCCAGTTCGGCCCCTGCCTCAAATGGCCCTGGACGAAGTTTACCGATGTCGTCGATCTCGACGATGCGCTGGTGGAAAAGATCGGCGCCCAGTCGGACGCGCAGGCCGCCGGCCGCTCGATCCGCGAACTCGAGCGCATCCGCGACGAAAACCTCGTCGGCATCATGCACGCGCTGAAATCCGGCAACGGCGGCGAAGGCTGGGGTGCGGGCAAGCTGCTTGCCGATTTCGAGGCCAAGCTCTGGGCGAATGCCAAGAAGCCGGAAGCCGACCTCGGCGACGTCAAGCCGCTGCGCATCGTCGACACCAAGGTGAGCGCCGCCTGGGTCGACTACAACGGCCACATGACCGAGCACCGCTATCTCCAGGTCTTCGGCGACACCACCGATGGCCTGCTGCGTCTGATCGGCGTCGATCTCGACTATGTGCGCGACGGCCACAGCTACTACACGGTCGAGACCCACATCCGGAACCTCGGCGAGGCCAAGCTCGGCGACGCGCTCTATTCGACCTGCCAGGTGCTGTCGTCCGACGAGAAGCGCCTGCACATCTTCTCGACGATCTACAACGCTGCGACCAACGAGGCAGTGGCGACCGCCGAGCAGATGGCGCTCCATGTCGACAGCAAGGCCGGCAAGTCCGTGCCCGCACCCGAACACGTGTTGAGCAAGCTTGCAGCCATTGCCGAAGCGCATGCGCAGCTGCCGGCACCGGAAGGTGTGGGACGCTTCGTCGGCCAGAAGCGCGCCTGACCGCAACAGCGGCAGGTCACGACAAGGCAGCTTCGCCGCACCGGCGGCGGGGCTGCAAACTGCAAAAGAGGGAGGCTTGAGGAGGCATCTCTCGTTTGCGGAATGGACGTCAGCGGCGCGAAAACGAGGGGTAGAGAACAATGAATTTCGCACTGACCGAAGAACAGCAGATGATCGTCGATACGGTCAGGAGCTTCGTCGAAACGGAAATCTATCCGCATGAGGACGAGGTCGAGCGCACGGGGGTGGTGCCGCGCGAACTCGGCCAGGAGATCGCCCGCAAGTGCAAGGAAATCGGTTTCTTCGGCTGCAATTTTCCGGAAGAAGTCGGCGGCGCCGGCCTCGACCACACCTCCTTCACGCTGGTCGAGCGCGAGCTTGGCCGCGGCTCCATGGGCCTGACCGTCTTCTTCGGCCGCCCCTCGGGCATCCTGATGGCGTGCAATGCCGAGCAGCGCGAGAAATACCTGCTTCCGGCGGTCAAGGGCGACAAGTTCGACGCGCTCGCCATGACCGAACCGGACGCCGGCTCCGACGTGCGCGGCATGAAGTGTTTTGCCCGTAAGGACGGTGACGACTGGATCGTCAACGGCACCAAGCATTTCATCAGCCATGCCGACATCGCCGATTTCGTCATCGTCTTCATCGCCACCGGCGAGGAAGAGACGCCGCGCGGCCCCAAGAAGAAGATCACCTGTTTCCTCGTCGACCGCGGCACACCGGGCTTCGAGATCCGCAAGGGCTACAATTCGGTCTCGCATCGCGGCTACAACAACTGCATCCTCACCTTCGACGATTGCCGCCTGCCCTCGTCCCAGATCCTTGGCGAAGTGCACAAGGGCTTCGACGTCGCCAATGACTGGCTGTTCGCCACCCGCCTGACGGTGGCGGCGACCTCGGTCGGCCGCGCCCGCCGTGCCTTCGACTATGCGCTCAACTACGCCGCCGAGCGCAAGCAATTCGGCAAGCCGATCGGCGCCAACCAGGGCGTCTCCTTCAAGCTCGCCGACATGATCACCGAGATCGACGCCGCCGACCTCCTGACGCTGTCTGCCGCCTGGCGGCTCGATAATGGCCTGCCGTCGAACCGCGAGATCGCGTCGGCCAAGGTGTTCGCCACCGAGATGCTCGCCCGCGTCACCGATGAGGCGATCCAGATCTTCGGCGGCATGGGCCTGATGGACGATCTGCCGCTCGCCCGCTTCTGGCGCGACGCCCGCGTCGAGCGCATCTGGGACGGCACGTCCGAAATCCAGCGCCACATCATCAGCCGCGACCTGCTCCGGCCGCTGGGAGCGTGACGGGATGACGGCCACCCTCTCTCCCTCCCTCATCCCTGTGCTTGTCACAGGAATCCAGCAGCGGCACGTCCGTGCCGCCCATGACCAAAGCAACAAGCGCATGCGCTTCGAGATGGAAAGAGTTCCTATCGGCTTGCCGACGCAAGCCGGCTGGATTCCTGTGACAAGCACAGGAATGAGGGAGAGCAAGACGGCATGACCGACGCCCCCCGCTCCCTCGACCGCCTGATCCGTCCGCGCACCATCGCCGTCTTCGGCGGCAAGGAAGCCCGGCGTGTCATCGAACAATGCGACAAGATGGGGTTTTCCGGCGAGATCTGGCCGGTGCATCCGCGCGAGGACCAGATCCTCGGCCGCAAGTGCTACCGCTCGGTGGCGGAACTGCCAGGCTCCCCGGATGCCTCCTTCGTCGGTGTCAACCGGCAGCTGACGATCGACATCATCCGCGATCTCTCTGCGCGCGGGGCCGGCGGTGCCGTCTGCTATGCCTCGGGCTTTCGCGAGGCCGCCAGCGAACTTGACGACGGCAACGACATGCAGGAGGCGCTGGTGGCGGCTGCCGGCGACATGCCGATCGTCGGGCCGAATTGCTACGGCTTCATCAACATGCTCGACGGCGCCCTGCTCTGGCCGGACCAGCATGGAATGCAGCGCGTCGAAAAGGGCGTCGCCATCCTGACGCAATCCTCCAACATCGCCTGCAACATCTCGATGCAGACGCGCGGCCTGCCGCTCGCCTATGTCATGACCGCCGGCAACCAGGCGCAGACGGGCTTGTCCGACATCGCCTGCGCCGTGCTCGAAGACCCGCGCGTCACCGCCGTCGGCCTGCACATCGAAGGTTTCGACAACGTGGCGGCGCTCGAACGGCTGGCGACGCGGGCACGCGAACTCGGCAAGCCGGTCGTGACGCTGAAAGTTGGCAAGTCGGAAGCGGCCCAGCTGGCGACGGTTTCGCACACGGCCTCGCTTGCCGGCAACGATCGCGTCTCTTCCGCGCTTCTTGCCCGCCTCGGAATCGGCCGCGTCGATACGCTGCCAGCGCTTCTCGAAACGCTGAAGCTCCTGCATGTGGCCGGCCCGCTCGACAGCAACGACATCTCCTCGATGAGCTGCTCCGGCGGCGAAGCCTCGCTGATGGCGGACGCCGGCGAGCGCTACCGGGTGAACTACCGGGCACTGCGTGAAGAGCAGCGCAAACCGCTCAAGGATGCGCTCGGCGAGATGGTGACGATCGCCAACCCGCTCGACTACCACACTTTCGTCTGGGGCAACCGCGAGAAACAGACCACCGCGTTTACCGCCATGATGAAGGGCGGCTATGCGATCAATCTCGTCGTGCTCGATTTCCCGCGGCTTGATCGCTGCGACCCGACCGACTGGGAGACGACCTGCCATGCGGTGATCGACGCGGCGAGAGCGACCGGCGCCCGCGCCGGCATCGTTGCGAGCCTTGGCGAGAACATGCCGGAGGCGACGGCGCTCTTCCTGATGAAGGCGGGTGTCGTCCCCTTCTTCGGCATCGAGGAGGCGCTGGCGGCAATCGAGACGGCCGCCGACATCGGCGCCGCCTGGGCAAAGCCCGCCCCGCCCCGCCTGCTTGATGGCGGCGTAGCTTCCGCGGCAGACGCGGTCACGCTCAGCGAACATGAGGCGAAGGTGGAGCTTGCCGCTTCGGGCCTCAAGGTGCCTGAAGGCAGAACGGCGGCGACTGCCGAAGAGGCCGCAAACGCTGCCGAGGCCCTCGGTTTCCCCGTCGTGCTCAAGGGTCTGGGCGTCGCCCACAAGACCGAAGCGGGCGCCGTGAAGCTCAACCTTGCAAGCCGCGATGACGTCTACGCCGCAGCAAAGGCCATGGCCGCCGTCGCCTCGGGTTACCTGGTCGAGAAGATGGTGGCAAAACCCGTCGCCGAACTGATCATCGGCGCCATGCGCGACCCCGTGGCAGGTCCGGTACTGACGATCGGCGCCGGCGGCATCCTGGTGGAACTGCTCGACGATTCCGCCATCCTGACGCTGCCGACGACACCGGAAGCGATAAACGAGGCAATCGCCGGCCTGAAGATCCGTAAGCTCATCGATGGCTATCGCGGCGGCCCGGCAGGCGATTTCGCGGCATTGGTCGAGGCTGTCGCCGCAGCGGCATCCTATGTCGTTTCAAACGCCTCGAAGCTCGAAGAACTCGATATCAATCCTTTGATGGTGTTGCCGAACGGCCAGGGTGCCGTTGCCGCCGACGCCCTCATCCGCCGAAGGAACTGACCCTGATGACCGGACCGATCCTCACGCGCCGCGAAGGCGGCATTCTCGAAGTCACGATCGACCGGCCGAAGGCCAATGCCATCGACCTGAAGACCAGCCGGGTGATGGGCGAGATCTTCCGTGATTTCCGCGACGACGACAGCTTACGCGTCGCGATCATCACCGGCGCCGGTGAAAAATTCTTCTGTCCGGGATGGGACCTGAAGGCGGCCGCCGATGGCGACGCGGTCGACGGCGACTATGGCGTCGGCGGTTTCGGCGGCATGCAGGAGCTGCGCGACCTCAACAAGCCGATCATCGCGGCGATCAACGGCATCTGCTGCGGTGGCGGTCTCGAAATCGCGCTGTCGACCGATCTGATCCTTGCCGCCGAACACGCGACCTTCGCGCTACCTGAAATCCGCTCCGGCACAGTTGCGGACGCCGCCTCGATCAAGCTTCCGAAGCGCATCCCCTATCACATCGCCATG
Source organism: Ensifer sp. EB106-03-01-XG145 (assembly GCF_058792075.1). Lineage (NCBI taxonomy): Bacteria > Pseudomonadati > Pseudomonadota > Alphaproteobacteria > Hyphomicrobiales > Rhizobiaceae > Ensifer > Ensifer sp. EB106-03-01-XG145. Next base: position 76,634 of record NZ_JBYTEC010000013.1, read on the forward strand.
GACATGCTCCTGACCGGTCGCTGGCTCGACGTGGCGGAAGCCCACCGCTGGGGCTTCGTCAACGAGATCCTGCCGGCAAACAAGCTGATGGAGCGCGCCTGGGAACTCGCCCGCCTGCTCGAAAGCGGACCGCCGCTCGTCTATGCCGCGATCAAGGAAGTGGTGCGCGCCGCCGAAGGCGAGGCCTTCCAGACGACCATGAACAAGATCACCCAACGGCAGTTCAAGACGGTCGACATTCTCTATTCTAGCGAAGACCAGCTGGAGGGCGCACGCGCCTTCGCCGAGAAGCGCGACCCCGTCTGGAAGGGCCGCTGACAGACCCCGCCATCCTTGGTGGCGCAGGGAACCGAGCCGGGCGACCGGCATTGAGACGTGACGAGACGCGCGGGCAAAGCCGCGCGCCATAAACCACGCGTCCATAAGCCAAGCTTATGGAAATAAATTGTAATTTAGGGCGTTACAAGATCGGTTCCAGCGACTACGCTTATCGATCTGAAGCTAATGCGCCCGGTCGACGAAAGGAGAACGAAACCCGACGAAACAAGAAGCGGCCGCCCGGGCCGATCCGAAATGCCATCGATACAATGGCTGTACGCAGCAATCTCTAACAACCACAACGAACGGCGAATGCCGACAAAGAAGGGAACAGGGGAATGAGCGATTACAAGGATTACCTCACACAACAGGTCATGCTCGGCAAGATGAACCGGCGCGAGTTTCTCGGCCGCGCAGCCGCTGCCGGCATTCTCGCCTCGACGGCCGGCACGCTGTTTGCGACCAGCGCGACGGCGCAGGAGCCGAAGCGCGGCGGCCATCTGAAGCTCGGCCTCGAAGGTGCCGCCGCCACCGACTCGAAGGACCCGGCCAAGGCGCTTTCGCAATTCATGTTCGTCGTCGGACGCAACTGGGGCGACATGCTGGTCGAAAGCCATCCGACGACAGGCGCACCGGTGCCGGCACTTGCCGAATCCTGGGAGCCCTCGGCCGACGCATCGACCTGGACCTTCAACATCCGCAAGGGCGTGAAGTTCCACGACGGCAAGGAGTTGACGCTCGACGACGTCATCAAGACGTTGCAGCGCCACACCGATGACAAGTCGGAATCGGGCGCACTCGGCGTGATGAAGTCGATCAAGGAAATCAAGGCCGACGGCGGCAAGCTCGTGCTGACACTCACGGAAGGCAATGCCGACCTGCCGCTGCTGCTGTCCGACTACCACCTTATCATCCAGCCGAACGGCGGTCTCGACAGTCCCGACGCGATGATCGGCACCGGCCCCTACAAGGTGACGAGCTTCGAACCCGGCGTTCGCGCCACCTTCGAAAAGAATGCCGACGACTGGCGCACGGATCGTGGCTATGTCGATTCCGTCGAACTGATCGCCATGAACGATGCGACGGCCCGCATCGCCGCCCTCTCCTCCGGCCAGGTGCACTTCATCAACCGAGTCGATCCGAAGACGGTCAACCTGTTGAAGAGGGCGCCCACTGTCGAGATCCTGAACACGTCGGGCCGCGGCCACTACGTGTTCATCATGCATTGCAACACGGCGCCGTTCGACAACAACGACCTGCGGCTGGCGCTGAAATACGCGATGGATCGCGAAACCATGGTCGAGCGCATCCTCGGCGGCTATGGCAAGGTCGGCAACGACTTCCCGATCAACGACACCTATGCCCTCTTCCCTGAGGGCATCGAGCAGCGCGCCTATGACCCGGACAAGGCGGCCTTCCACTACAAGAAGTCCGGCCATAGCGGCTCGGTGCTGCTGCGCACCTCCGACGTCGCCTTCCCAGGCGCGGTCGACGCGGCGGTGCTCTACCAGGAAAGCGCCAAGAAGGCCGGCATCGAAATCGAGGTCAAGCGCGAACCGGGCGACGGCTACTGGACAAACGTCTGGAACGTCCAGCCCTTCTCGACGTCCTACTGGGGCGGCCGCCCGACCCAGGACCAGATGTATTCCACCGCCTATCTCTCGAACGCCGACTGGAACGATACCCGCTTCCAGCGCGCCGATTTCGACAAGATCCTGCTCGAGGCCCGCTCCGAGCTGGACGAAGCGAAGCGTAAGGAGATGTACCGGACCATGGCGATGATGGTGCGTGACGAAGGCGGCCTGATCCTGCCGATGTTCAACGACTTCGTGAATGCCGCCGGCAAGCAGGTGAAGGGCTACGTGCATGACATCGGCAACGACATGTCGAACGGCTATGTCGCAACCCGGGTGTGGCTGGACGCATGATGATGGAAAGCGGACCGCTCACTGGTCCGGTTCCGACGGACGGGAGCGCGGATGGAACCCATCCGCGCCCTGCCGAACTTTCCGGAGTACCAGCAAAACCCAACCCTGCGGATGGTGAAATCGGCGGCACCTTCTGGCGCCGCTTCACCTTCCGCCGCCCGCTCGCGGCGCTGATCCTGCAGCGCCTGGGCCTGAGTGTCGGCCTGCTCTTTGCCGTGTCGCTGATGATATCAGGCGGCATCGAGGCGCTTCCCGGCGACTTCGCCACCACCTATCTCGGCCAGTCCGCAACGCCGCAGGCGGTTGAAAACATCCGCAAGGATCTCGGCCTCGACAAGCCCTGGACCGAACGCTACCTGTCCTGGCTCGGCGGTGCCGTCAAAGGCGATTTCGGCACCTCCTGGGCCAGCAAGAATTCGGTCGGCGAGCAGATCGGCAAGCGCCTCGGCAATTCGCTGTTTCTCGCCTTCTTCGCAGCGCTCGTTTCCGTGCCGCTCGCCGTCGGCCTCGGCATGCTGGCGGTTCAGTTCCGCAACAGGCTGCCGGACAAGATCATCAACGTCGTGTCGCTCGCAGCCATCTCGCTGCCCGAGTTCTTCGTCGGCTATCTCCTGATCATGTTCTTCGCCGTCAAATATGGCATCGCGACCTTCCCCGCGACCGTCTATGACAGCATGAGCTTCACTGAACGTCTCTCGGCGATAGCACTTCCGGTCGCGACGCTGGTTCTCGTCGTGCTCGCCCATATGATGCGCATGACCCGTGCGGCCATCCTCAACGTGATGTCTTCGGCCTATGTCGAGACAGCGGAGCTGAAGGGCCTCAGCATGTTCCGCATCATCGCGCGCCATGCGGCTCCCAATGCGGTGGCACCCGTCATCAACGTCATCGCCCTCAACCTCGCCTATCTCGTCGTCGGCGTCGTCGTGGTCGAGGTGGTCTTCGTCTATCCCGGCATGGGGCAATACATGGTGGATGCGGTGACCGTGCGCGACATGCCGGTCGTCCAGGCCTGTGGCCTGATCTTTGCCGCCTTCTACATCTTCCTCAACATGGCGGCCGACATTCTCGCAATCATCGCCAACCCGAGACTGAGGCATCCGCGATGAACCTGAGATCCATTCCCTTCAGCGCCTGGGTCGGCATCGCCGGCATCACCCTTGCGATCTTCTGTGCCGTCTTCGCGCCCGTCATCGCCCCCTTCGGCGAACGCGACGTCGTCGGCGACATCTGGCTTCCGGCCGGCGGCGACTTCCTGCTCGGCACCGACAATCTCGGCCGCGATCTGCTGTCGCGTCTGGTCTATGGCGCCCGCACCACCATCTTCGTGGCGCTGGCGGCAACCGTGCTCTCCTTCTCGCTGGGCATGTTCTTAAGCTTCACGGCGGCCGTCGTCGGCGGCTTCACCGACCAGTTCTTCTCCCGCTTCAACGACCTGATGATGGCGATCCCGACGCTGATCTTCGCCCTCGTCGTTCTCGCCGTCTTGCCGCAGCATCTGTGGATCCTGATCCTGGTCATGGCAGTGCTCGATTCCACCCGCGTCTTCCGCATCGGCCGCGCCGTGGCACTCGATGTCGCGGTCATGGAATTCGTCGAAGCCGCAAGGCTGCGCGGCGAAGGCTCGCTCTGGATCATCTTCCGCGAAATCCTGCCGAACACGCTGTCGCCGCTGCTCGCCGAATTCGGCCTGCGCTTCGCCTTCTCGATCCTGTTCCTCTCCACCCTCTCCTTCCTCGGCCTCGGCATCCAGCCGCCGGCCGCCGACTGGGGCGGCATGGTCAAGGACAACAAGGATGGCATCATCTTCGGCATTTCGGCGGCCCTGATCCCGGGCGCGGCAATCGCCACGCTGGCGATCTGCGTCAACCTCGTGGTCGACTGGCTGATGAAAAGAACCTCGAGCCTCAAGGGAGGACGCGGCGATGCCTGAGATGCTTTCCGTCAAGAACCTCAAGATCGAAGCGACCAGCTATCCGCCGGGCGAACCGCCCAAGGTCGTGACCCTCGTCGAGGGCGTCTCCTTCGACGTTGAGAAGGGCAAGGTGCTCGGCCTCATCGGCGAATCTGGCGCCGGCAAGTCGACCATCGGGCTTTCGGCGCTCGCCTATGGCCGCGGCGGCGTGCGCATCACCGGCGGCCAGGTCCTGCTCGATGGCAAGGACATCCTGACGCTCGACAAGAACGGTATCCGCTCGATCCGCGGCGCCCGGGTCTGCTACGTCGCGCAATCCGCGGCCGCCGCTTTCAACCCGGCCCACCGGCTTGGTGACCAGGTAATCGAGGCGTCGCTCCGCCACGGCATCATGAACCGTGAGGAGGCGAAGAAGCGGGCGCTCTATCTGTTCCGGGTGCTGGGCCTCCCCAATCCGGAAACCTTTGGCGACCGCTATCCGCACCAGGTCTCCGGCGGCCAGCTCCAGCGCGCCATGACCGCCATGGCGCTTTGCCCCAATCCGGAGTTGATCGTCTTCGACGAGCCGACGACCGCGCTCGACGTGACGACCCAGATCGACGTGCTCGCCGCGATCAAGCATGCGATCGAAGAGACGCATACGGCAGCGCTCTACATCACCCATGATCTCGCGGTTGTCGCCCAGATCTCCGACGACATCATGGTGCTGCGCCATGGCAAGACCGTGGAATACGGCACCACCAAGCAGGTGATCGAGGCACCGCGGGAGGATTACACCCGCGCACTCGTCAGCGTCCGCCAGACCAAACGCGACGAGGCGCCTGATCAGACCGGGGCGCAGTTGAAGATCGAGCATATCAGCGCCGGCTACGCCAACGGCTTCAAGGTGCTGCACGACGTCTCGATGCATCTGCCGAAGGGCCAGACGCTGGCGATCGTCGGCGAAAGCGGCTCGGGCAAATCGACGCTCGCCCGGGTCATCACCGGGCTGCTGCCGCCGACCGAGGGCCGCATCAGCTTCGAGGGCAAGGAACTGCCGCGGGCCTTGAAGGGCCGCAGCAATGACGAGCTTCGCCGCATCCAGATGATCTACCAGATGGCCGACACGGCGATGAACCCGCGCCAGACGGTGCGCGACATCGTCGGCCGGCCGCTCTCCTTCTATTTCGGCATGCACGGCCAGAAGAAGTCGGAGCGGGTCAAGGAACTCTTGGACCAGATCGAGATGGGCAGCCGCTTCCTCGATCGGTATCCGGCCGAGCTGTCCGGCGGGCAGAAACAGCGCGTGGCGATCGCACGCGCCTTGGCCGCCAAGCCGGAGCTGATCCTCTGCGACGAGCCGACCTCGGCGCTCGACCCGCTGGTGGCCGAAGGCATCCTGAATCTGCTTTTGAAGCTTCAGGAGGAAACCGCTGTTTCCTATGTCTTTATCACCCACGACATCGCCATCGTCCGGGCGATCGCCGACAGCGTCGCGGTCATGCATCGCGGCCGCCTCGTGCGCTTCGGGCCGAAATCGAAGGTGCTGTCGCCACCCTTCGACGACTATACCGACCTGCTTTTGAAATCGGTTCCGGAAATGGAGATCGGCTGGCTGGAGCGCGTGCTGAAGACGCGAAGGATGGAAAGCGCCGGAAACTAAGGCAATTCCAGGAAAAGTGTGAAACGGTTTTCCGTCCGGAATTGCGCAATTTCAAACAGTTGGAGCAATTCGCTGTTTCAATGAAACAGTGAATTGCTCTAGGGCCATCGCGGAAAATGCGCGTTGCCTGTTGTGGGACGCAATCTGAAGGGAAGCCGGCTGCACATAGGCGATCGGCTTCCCTGCCCCCAATACTCGGTTTCCGGGATCCGCCGTGTCACGACGCGACGGCGCAGTCACGGTTCGCGTGAGCTCGCGTCAATGCTCCCAGAAATGCTTCTTGACCTCGCTATCGACCTGCTTTTCGGTCAGGCCGATATCATCGATCAACTCCGGCGAGTCGGCCGCCATATGGGCAAGCTGATCGCGGTAGTGCTGACGATCGTCCCACATGGCAAAGAGACGCTTCGGGTGAAACCACTTGGTGATGCGGCCATCGCCGGGCTCGGACGTCTGCTCTACGTCCTCGGATACGGAGTGGTAGAAGTCGGACATGCCTGACAGAAGCTTGCTCATGGTCGTCCTCCCGCGTGATGTTCAGCGCAAACTCTAGCCTCATAGGACTATGCGGCAATCGCACATGTGCAGTGTTTTGCTTCCAGCATTTGTAGTATTTTGCTGGAGCCGCAGCAGAACCGAACCGGTGAAACGACAAGGAGGCAGGTATGACCCGCATCCTGAGGCGTCGCTTTGTGCCTGCGATCCTGTCGGATCGCGAGCGTGCAGTCGCCGAACGCTTTGCTGCCGGCCTGACCTACCGCCAGATCGGCGAAGCGCTCTGCATCGCGCCATCGACCGTGCGCAGCCATCTCGCGACGATCTATGGCAAGCTTGGCGTTCGCAACAAGATCGCGCTGGCGTCAGAGATAGCCGGACCAAGGGAGTTAACGACCGCGGCACCGGCAGAGCAAGGGCCACCGGTCCTCGCCCTGTTCCCGATCGAAAGCCTGAACGAAGAGCAGCGCTGGCGCCGGTTTGCCGACGGCCTTTCGTCGGATATCTGCGTCGATCTCGCGCGCTACGCGGATCTGCCCGTTGTCGCCTTTCACACCATGAAACTGCTCGGCAATCGTTCGGACAGCTACGACGACCATGTCCAGGCCATCGGCGCGACCTATGCGGTGACCGGCCAAGTTCGCGCCGACGACCGGCAGGTGCGGCTGACGATCCAGCTCTCGGAAACGCGCTCCGGTATGACGCTCTGGAGCGAACGCTACGACCGGCCGATCGGAGACATACTCGCGCTTCAGGACGATTTGACGGAGAGCGTCGTCAACGCGCTGGCAGGCTGCTTCGGCAAGCTGGCCGCCCTCAGGCGCAATGCCAGCCGCAAGAAGGCCCCCTCGAACCTGCATTCCTACGATTACTATCTTCTCGGCGTCGAAGAGCTCAACCGGTTCAGCGCGGAAGGAAACGCCGCGGCAATTCACCTCCTCACGCGGTCGCTCGAATTGGACCCCGCACGGGTAAGGGCCTGGACCGAACTGGCCTATGCCTACTCCGTCCAGGCCTGCAACGGCTATGGCATCGACTTTGATACGACCATCGGGAACTGGCGATCGGCTATCGAGGAGGCCTTGCGCCTCGATCCGGCAAACCCGTTCGCCCATACCTGCCTTGGCGATCTCAAGGCGTGCCTCGGCGACCTCAAAGGTGCCGCCGACGCCCAGGCGCACGCGTTCGAGCACGGCAAGCACAATGCCGATACCCTGGCGCTCTTGGCCGGCAGCAAGGCTCTGGTGGCCGGAAATCCGGCCGAAGCGATGCCGCTAATCGAGAAAGCGTTGTCCCTCAATCCCTTGGCACCGCCCTGGTACTACGGCATGCTCGGTCGCGTGCTCTTCGTCATCGGCCGTCATGCGGAGAGCCTTTCGGCGCTGGGACGCAGTTCACAGGAATCGCCCAATACGCTGATGTTTCAGGCCATGGGACACGCCCGTATCGGAGAGACCGAAGAAGCGGCAAGCGCCGCATCACGGTTACGCACCGAGTTCCCGGACTTCTCCGTCGAGCGCTTCATCGCCGGTTACCCGGTCACCAACCCGCCGGCGCTCAAAGCCGTTCAGGAAGGAGCCCGGCTGGCGATGCTCGACTGACGGCGCAATCTCACTTCTGCCGGCAATCGACGTCGCCCACGCGCTGGGCGGCTTCGCCTTCAAACGTCACAGACGGTTCTGCCTTCGCGGCGCAATCGCCCTTGGCGCCAGCACCCGCGCGGAAATGCACGACCGGCTGACCCTCGATCATGATGCTCGGCACCACCTCGTAGAGTTCCGGCGGGCAATTGGCGACGTCGGAGAGCCTGAGCGCCGGCTGGCCGCCGATCATCACGCTGGAGGCGCCCGAAAGCGCGCAGGACGGGATCGGCGCCCGCGCCTCCTCGGCCATTGCAGACGGAGCCGGCAAGGCGATCCAAAAGCAGGCGATGGCGGCGATGACAGATTTCATGATCCTCTCCTCCAATTGTCCCTTGCCGGTGCAAGCTATCACACGGGCCCGCCCGCACCTCAATATTCGGTCAGCACGGTCAAGGGCTCGGCATCGGGCGTATCGAGGAAGGCGCGGACCGTCTGCGGCATGTGTCGCGAACCGAAGGAAAGCACGCCGCAGCGCGAGAGCATCTGGCGCAGATCCGGCTGCTGGCCGAGAGAGCGCCAGATCATCCGAGACGCATAGGGCAGGTTCTCCTTGCGCCAGGAGACCCCCATGGTGGTACCGCGCAGATAGACGCGCTGGTGCACTTCGAAGGGTAGAAGGATCGTCTGCGCCAGCATCGGCTCGCGCCCGATGCTGCGCTCGGCGACGAAGATGCGGTTTCGCCAGAAGGTGACGAGACCGACATATTTCGAGAACTGCTGGATCTCGTTTTTCGGGTCGCGGATGCGCTCGATCGATTTGACCCGGATCGAGCCCGCCTCCTCGTAGATCCGGGCGCAGGAGCACACAACCAGCCCCGGCCAGGAGAGCGAAACATGGTAGGTCTGATAGTAGCCGATATGGCGCCTCAAGCCCGCGATGTCGCCGGGAAAGCCTTCGAGCAGCAGACTGGCATCCGAGCGGTCGCGGTCCGGTCGCGTCATGCGCGCCTCGAACTGTTTTGCCGGCAGCGCGAAGTCCTCGGCCGCCAGTCCGAAGAAGCGGGCGATGCGCGCGACATTGTGCGGTGACGGCCGCGCTTCGCCACCGATGTAGCGATTGAACTGCTGCCGGTTGATGCCGATCTCGCGGCAGATCTGCGAGATCGACCGCCGCGTCGAACAGGCAAAGCGAAGATTGGCCGAGAAGATGTCGATGTCCTGCACTGCGCTACCCGCCCTCACCTTGGCGCCAACCACCTTGATAGAAGCCGGCGGCGAAGGGATAGCGTAAAAGAGCGTAAAAAAGCGTCAAGTCGCGAAATTGTGCACGCGCCTGCAGCCATTAGGTTTCCTCGATAAACATCATACCAAAGGGAACCTTGAAATGACCGAATTCACGAAGCGACCCGACGGCCTTCTCGTCCCCGCGAGCATGGCTTCGACCGGCATCAGCCGGCGCGGCTTCCTGGCGGGTACCGCAGCGCTCGGACTTGCGGCCGGCCTCGGCGCAACGCTGGCGGCAGGCGACGCGCGCGCGCAGGAGCCAAAGCGTGGCGGCCATCTGAAGCTCGGTCTCAAGGGCGGTGCCACCACCGATTCGCTCGACCCCGCCGCCTATAGCGGTTCCGTTTCCTTCGTCATCGGTCACCTCTGGGGCGACACGCTGGTCGAATCCGACCCGAAGACCGGCGCGCCGCTGGCGGCCCTTGCCGAATCCTGGGAGCCTTCGGCCGATGCCTCGCAGTGGACGTTCAAGATCCGCAGCGACGTGAGTTTCCATGACGGCAGCAAGCTGACGGTTGCCGACGTCGTTGCAACCTTGAAGCGCCATGCCGACGAAGGCTCCAAGTCCGGCGCGCTCGGGCTGATGCGCTCCATCAAGACGATCGAGGAAAAGGGCGGCGCGCTGGTGCTGACCTTGACCGAAGGCAATGCCGACCTGCCGCTGCTTCTGACCGATTATCACCTGATCATCCAGCCGAAGGGCGGCGTCGACAACCCGGCCTCGCCCATCGGCACCGGCCCCTACAAGCTTGCAAGCTACGAGGCGGGCCTGCGCGCCACCTTCGAGAAGAACGCCGCTGACTGGCGCTCCGACCGCGGTTTCGTCGACTCGGTCGAGATCATCGTGATGAACGACACGACGGCGCGGATCGCAGCACTCTCGTCCGGCCAGGTCCACTTCATCAACAACATCGACCCGAAGACCGTGCCGCTTTTGAAGCGCGCGCCGCGCGTCGAGATCCTCCGGACCGCCGGCAAGGGCTTCTACAGCTTCCTGATGCATTGCGACACCGCGCCCTTCGACAACAACGACCTCCGGCTGGCGCTGAAATATGCGGTCGACCGCCAGGCGATCCTCGACCGGGTGCTCGGCGGTTTCGGCACGCTCGGCAACGACTATCCCGTCAACGGCAACTACGCGCTGGCGCCTGAGGGCATCGAGCAGCGGGCCTATGATCCGGACAAGGCCGCCTTCCACTTCAAGAAGTCCGGCCACGACCGGCCGATCCTCTTGCGCACCTCCGACGGCGCCTTCCCGGGTGCGGCGGACGCTGCCGTGCTCTTCCAGGAAAGCGCCAGGAAGGCCGGCATCGAGCTGGAAGTGCGGCGCGAGCCGGAGGATGGCTACTGGACCAATGTCTGGAACGTGCAGCCCTTCTGCGCTTCCTACTGGGGCGGTCGGCCGACGCAGGATTCGCGCTACTCGACCTCCTACCTTTCGACCGCCGAATGGAACGACACGCGCTTCAAGCGCGAGGATTTCGACAAGCTGCTGCTCCAGGCCCGCTCCGAGCTTGACGATGCCAAGCGCAAGGAGATGTACCACAGCATGGCGTTGACGGTGCGCGACGAAGGCGGCCTGATCCTGCCGGTCTTCAACGACTACGTGAACGCCGCTTCGGCCTCGCTCAAGGGCTTCGTCGACGACATCGGCAACGACCTTTCCAACGGCTATGTCGCAAGCCGTGTCTGGTTCGACAGCTAAGCAATTCCAGCGAAAGTGCAACGCGGCTTCGCGTCCGGAATTGCGAAAAGCGATGGAGCAATTCCAGCGAAAGCGGGACACTGTTTCGCGTCCCGAATTGCCCGAGAGAACAAAGAGATAGTTAGAACGACATGTCAGAACGTGAATTCACTGTGATCGAAAACGAATGGATCCGGCTGAAGGACGGTACCCGGCTTGCCGCCCGCATCTGGATGCCCACCGGCGCGGGAGCCGCGCCGGTTCCGGCCGTGCTCGAATACCTGCCCTACCGCAAGCAGGGCGGTACGAGCCTGCGTGACGAATCCACCTATCCCGTCTTTGCCGCCGCCGGCATTGCCGGCGTGCGCGTTGACATCAGAGGCTCCGGCGAAAGCGATGGCGTCATCGATGGTGAGTACACGCCGCGCGAACTTTCGGACGGGTGCGAAATCATCGAATGGATCGCGGCGCAGCCCTGGTCCAACGGCAAGGTCGGCATGATGGGCATCTCCTGGGGCGGCTTCAACTGCCTGCAGGTCGCAGCCCTGAAGCCGCCGGCGCTGAAAGCCGTCATCTCCATCGCCTCGACAGTCGACCGCTACAACGACGACATCCACTACAAGAATGGCTGCCACCTTTCCGCCCAGCTTTCCTGGGCGGCGACCATGCTCGGCTACCAGTCGCGCTCGCCCGACCCCGCAATCGTCGGCGACCGCTGGAAGGAAATGTGGATGGAGCGGCTGGAGAACGAGCCCTATTTCATGGAGGAATGGCTGAAGCACCAGCGCCGCGACGCCTTCTGGCAGCACGGCTCGATCGCGGAGGATTTCGGAAGCGTCGAGGTGCCGGCACTCGTCATCGCCGGCTGGGCCGACGGTTACCGCAACACGCCCTTGAAGGCCGTCGAAGGTCTCGGCGACAAGGCGAAGGCCCTGATCGGCCCCTGGGTGCACAAGTACCCGCATTTCGCCTTCCCGAAGCCGCGCGCCGATTTTCATGGCGAGGCGATCCGCTGGTGGAACCGCTGGCTGCGCGACGAGAAGAACGGCGCCGAAGACGGGCCGCAGGTGCGCGCCTACATTCTCGATGGCCCGCGCCCGTCGCTCCGGCGCGACAGCGATCCCGGCCGCTGGGTGGCGAAGGACGCGTGGGCATCGCCGGAGATGCAGCTTTTCGGCGTTTCCCATGACGCGCGGCTGACGCCTTCGGCCGGCGGCACCGGCATCGGCGAGATCTACTTGAAATCGCCGCTCGATACCGGAACGGCAGCCGGCGAGTATTTCACCCTGAAGCCCGACGCCGAAATGGCCGGTGATCAGCGCATCGACGATGCAGGCTCGCTTGTGTTCGAGACGGCGCCACTGCTCGCCGCCGCCGACTATCTCGGCCAGCCGACGCTGACCGTCGATGTCAGCTGCCAGGCGGCAACGGCCAATCTCGCCGTCCGCCTCGTCGACGTGCATCCGGATGGCACCGCGACCCGCGTCGCCTTCGGCGTCCTGAACCTTGCGCATCGCGACGGCAACGCCCAGCCGCGGCCAATGGAACCGGGTCGCAAGACGCGGGTGACGCTCGTGCTCGACGCCTGTGGCTATCGCTTCCGCGCGGGCAACCGCATTCGCGTGTCGCTCTCCACCTCCTACTGGCCGCTGATCCTGCCATCACCCACGGAGCCGGGCCTCACGATCGACACATCAAGCCTGTCGCTGGCGCTTCCGCTGCTTGGCGCTCACCGCGAAATCGCCGTGCCCGCGCCGGAAAACCCCGATCCGCTGCCGAAATACCGCGAACTGACACGCGGTACATCGAGCCGCACCGTCGAGCGCGACATGACCCATGGCATGACCCACTACCGGATCTACGAGGACACCGGCCTCTCCGAACATCCGGATACGGGCCTTGCCACCCAGGACATCCGCGACGAAACCTGGTCGATCGCGCCCGACGATCCGCTCTCGATGATCGGAACCTCGACCTGGACCTGTGTCGCCAAGCGCGACGGCTGGTCGGTGCGCACGGTGTCGACCTCGACGCTCCACTGCACCGAAAGCGAGTGGATCACCGAGGCTGAAGTCGTCGCCTATGAGGGTGACAAGCAGATCTTCGAGAAGCACTTCAAGAAGCGCATCCCTCGCGATTTCATGTGAGGTGCGCGCCAGGACCGGGCGGGCCGTTGGCCGCCGCCACACCCGGTCCGGCAGCACTCTCTTGACTTCATCGGTAAGGAGTTGTACCAATCGGTAAACACTTGACCGATTGGTACACAAATGCGCCACTTCTTTTCGCGTCACCAGCCTCCCGTTCATATCAACCGCGGCCTCATCGCCGGCATCGGTGGCCTTGTCGCCATTGCCGCCGTAGGCGCGCTCACCAATCTTGTCGGCCATCCCATGCTGATGGCGCCCTTCGGCGCCAGCTGCGTGCTGATCTTCTCGGCGGTAAGGAGGAGATGGCCGAGGCCGTGCTCGGCGATATCGCCGCGTGGTTCCGCACGCACATCTTCGACGCGCTGCGCAACACGGAAAATTCTGAGCAAGCGTTAGAGACGATGTTTGCCGGCGTCGACAGCTATTTCCGCCAGGGCCGCAGGCTCTGCCTGATGGGGGTGATCGCCGCAAGCGGCGCCCACGACCGTTTCGCCCGCGAACTCAACGGTTACTTCTCCGACTGGCGCGCCGATCTCGCTGCGACGCTTGAACGCGCCGGCACGCCAAAGGCGGAATGCAACGCGCTCGCCGAGGAAATCGTCGGCGGTATTCAGGGGGCATTGATCCTCGCTCGCAGCCTTGACGACCCCGGCGCCTTCGGCCGGGTGCTCGCCCGGCTGAAGACGCGGTGCCTGCCCGCATCATCGTGAAATGCGAGGGACGGCAAGGACGCCGCCGCGCTACCTGTCCCCCCCCCCCCCCGCCAAATTGACAAAAATCAGATCACCGCTTGAGCCTGCCTTGACAAGCGCCTCCGCGCGCAGATATTAACCGATGAGTTAAATAACTCTACGGTTAAAGACTGGGTGCATTGGGGCGCCGAGCGAGGAGGCTTCATGACAGCGACGACCGCGAACGCAGCGCGCAAGGATATCAGCCTGGAAATCGTGCGTGACTTCGAAGCGCCGGTGAGCCTCGTCTTCAAGGTCTGGTCGACGCCCGAGCACATGCTGCGCTGGTGGGGACCGCGTGATTTCACGCCGCATTCGGTGAACATGAACTTCCGTCCAGGCGGCGCGTGGCGCGCCTGCATCCGTTCTCCCGAGGGCCAGGACTACTGGATGAGCGGCGTCTATCGCGAAGTGCGCGAGCCCGAAAAGCTGGTCTTCACCTTCGCCTGGGATGAAGAGGGCGAGCCCGGCAACGACACGCTGGTCACCGTGTCCTTTGCCGATATCGGCGGCCGGACGCGGCTGACCTTCCAGCAAACACCATTCGAGACCGTCGAGGAGCGCGACTCGCACCAGGAAGGCTGGGGCGAGTGCCTCGAGCGACTCAAGGATTACGTCGAACATGTCTGAGATCGCAAACCTGCAAAGCCCTGTGACGCCCGGCCCTAGGGCGACCCGGCGCGAATGGATCGGGCTCGCCGTGCTGGCCCTGCCCTGCATGCTCTATTCAATGGACCTGACCGTACTGAACCTTGCGGTCCCGCAACTGACCGAGGAGCTGAAACCCTCCGCCGCCCAGCTTCTCTGGATCATCGACATCTACGGCTTCATGGTCGCGGGCTCCCTGATAACTATGGGAACGCTCGGCGACCGCATCGGCCGCCGGCGCATCCTGATGATCGGCTCGATCGCCTTCGGCCTCGCCTCGATCTTCGCCGCATTTGCCTGGAACGCCGAAACCTTGATCCTCGCACGTGCCGTGCTCGGCGTCGCGGCGGCGACGCTTGCACCCTCCACCCTCTCCTTGATCCGCAACATGTTCCTGGACGACAGGCAGCGCACTTTCGCAATCGGCGTCTGGCTTGCCAGCTTCTCGGCCGGCGGTGCCATCGGGCCCGTTGTCGGCGGCCTCATGCTGTCGCAATTCTGGTGGGGCTCGGTCTTCCTTCTCGCCGTTCCCGTCATGGTGCTGATCCTGGTTCTCGGACCGATCCTGCTGCCGGAGTTCCGTGATCCCGAGGCCGGTCGGATCGACCTCACCAGCGCCGGCCAGTCGCTCGTTGCCGTGCTTTCGGTGATCTACGGCGTGAAGCACATCGCCGAGGCCGGACTCGACACGACAGCGACCTTCTTCATTCTGCTCGGCATCGCCGTCGCGATCCTGTTTGCACGCCGCCAGCTCCGGCTTGCCGATCCCTTGATCGATCTGAGGCTGTTCAAGACACCGACCTTCAGCGCGGCGCTCGGCGTCAACATCCTCGGCATGTTCGTAGGCTTCGGCGCGTTCCTGTTCGTGGCGCAGTATCTGCAGCTCGTCCTCGGGCTTTCGCCTTTCGTCGCCGGACTCTGGTCGATGCCAACGGGCGTCGCGATGATCCTCGCTTCGATGGGGGTTCCGATGCTTGCCACACGCGTCGCCGCCTCCAACCTGATTGCCGCGGGTTTCGTGCTGGCGGCCATCGGTTTTGCGATCTGCACCCAGGTGGGCACGTCGAGCAGCCCGCTGCTCGTCACGACGGGTCTCGTCGTGCTCTGCCTCGGCTTTGCCTCGGTCGGGACGCTGACGACGGACATGATCGTCGGCTCGGCGCCGCCGGAACGTGCCGGCGCAGCCTCGGCGATCTCCGAGACCAGCTTCGAATTCGGCGGCGCGCTCGGCATTGCCGTGCTCGGCAGCCTGCTGACCTCGGCCTATCGCGGCCGCATGGACGGGCTGGTGGTAACCGGCCTGCCGGAAGAGACGATCGCCGCGGCCCGGCAGACGCTCGGCGGCGCGGTGGCCGTCGCCGCCGATCTACCGTCGGCTGAAGCCGAGCGTCTATTGACGGCGGCACGTGACGTCTTCACCCAGTCCTTCGCCTTCACCGCCTCGATCTGCGTATTCCTATCGCTCGCCACCGCGCTCATGGCCTTCCTGCTCCTGCGCAAGGCGAGCGATGACGGCGACGGCAAGGCCACGGCGCTGGTCGACGAGGCAGCGCCCTCGGGCAACGTCGGATAACACCCGCGGCGCAAGTCGCCGCGGCATCAGAACGCAATCAACGCTGCACCCAGCAACGTGGGCCATCGGCCGGCGAACGGTGACATGCGCCCGAAGGGAGGAAACCGATGAAAAAGCTCTATCGCGGTAGCTGCCACTGCCGTGCCGTCACCTTCGAATGCCAGCTCGATCTCGCCCAGGGCGTTCGCCGCTGCAACTGTTCCTTCTGCGCAAAGACACGGATGCAGAAGGCCTTTGCCCTTCGCGAGGAGTTCGGGATCACCACCGGCAAGGACAAGCTCACGAGCTATCGGGCCGACAACTCGAGCTGGATCGTCGGCGATGTCGATCACTATTTCTGCAGCCGCTGCGGCGTCCGCCCCTTCTCGCGCGGTTACCACAAGGATTTTCTTGGCCATTTCTACGCGGTCAACGTCGCCTGCCTCGATGGCGTCAGCGACGCGGAACTCGCCGAAGCGCCCATCATCTACGAGAACGGCCGCGCTGACGACCATTTCAACCCGCCAGAAGACACGCGCTTCATGTGAGGCGCGGTCCGCCGGGAGTTGTACCGCGTCAGGCGACGGTCAAGGCCCGCAGCGCGTCCAGCGCCCGTTCGGCATCCGCTTCCGGCACGAAGATGTGGTCGTGATAATAGGCCGCGATCACATTGGCGCTGATGCCCTCGCGCGTCAGCGCCGCCGAGACAGCCGCAGTCAGACCAACGGCTTCCAGCGCCGAATGCACATTGAGCGTGATGCGCCGAAGCAGCGGACCGTAATCGAGCCCCGCCTCGTCCGCAGCACTGCGGGCAAGGACCAGCGTCAGCCCCTCATCCTCGCGATAGGTGGCGAGCGGCTCCAGCGCCTGGTAGCGCGCCTGATCGCGGTAGGCGACGGTGCAATAGACATAGGTCTGCGGAAACAGCACCGGGTTCATCGTCGCCAGGAGTTTTGCGAGATCCGTTTCGCCAGCCATGACATCTTCCCCGTTTGCGCATCTGATCGGCTGAAGTGGTAGCGGATCGTCACGTTGGCGTGAAGCACGCGAACGCGATTTGACCATTGTCATTCCCGTGAAAACATGAAGTCATCAGGCGCCCGGAGTGGAAACCGGGTGGTGGAGGAAATGATGGCGCCCAGCAGCAAGTCGGCACATGCCTCTTACAGACCCCTCGGGATGCTGACGGCTACCTTCGCCGCGCTGCTGGCGGCGGTACCTCTCGCCGCCGCCCAGGAACCGGCCGTCGTCATCCCGCCGCCCTCGCTCGACGAGAAAGTGTCCGGCACGACAGAAATCGCCGTCTTTGCCGGCGGCTGCTTCTGGGGCGTTCAGGGCGTTTTCCAGCATGTCAAAGGCGTGAAAAAAGCCGTTTCGGGCTACTCCGGCGGCAGCGCCGCGACCGCCGACTACGAGACGGTCAGCGGCGGCAAGACCGGCCACGCGGAATCAGTGGAGGTCATCTACGATCCGCGCGAGGTGACCTATGGAGGACTGTTGCAGGTCTTCTTCTCCGTCGCCCACAACCCGACACAGCTCAATTACCAGGGCCCTGACCATGGCACCCAATACCGGTCGGCGCTCTTTGCCGTCACGGATGAGCAGAAGCGCATCGCCGACGCCTATATCGCCGAACTCGGCAAGTCACGCGCCTTCCCCGCGGCGATCGTTACGGAAGTCTCGCCCTTTAGGGGATTCTACGCCGCCGAAGACTATCATCAGGATTTCCTGACGCGAAATCCGACGCACCCCTATATCGTCTACAACGACATGCCGAAGATCGAGAACTTGCGGGCGCTCTTCCCGCAGGCCTTCCGGGCAAACCCCGTGCTGGTGTTCAAGGCGAAAAGCTAGCACTGATAGAAATAGCGTGACGCAGCTTTCCGTCCGGAACGGCATCGCACCAATTGTCAGCGGGTTCCTGCAAGTACCGCCACGCCCTCCGCCAGCCGCCGAAACCCTTCCCGCGCGCCGTCGCTCATGTGCCGCGCCCGCAGCCAGGCGTGGATCATCTGCGGCTCCTCGCGGAAGGTGACGTTGACGCCGGCCGTAGCAAGGCGCGCGGCATAGAAGCGCGCGTCATCGCGCAAGGGATCGAAGAAGGCGCCGGTGATATAGGTCGGCGGCAAGCCCGAGAGATCCTTTTCCGCCAAGGGCGCTGCGAAGGGATTGTCGGCAGGCGCCTGCAGGATCTTGCGATAATAACTGGTATCGGCGGTCGTCAGCCCTGGCGCCTCGGCCATCTCCACATAGGAGCCGGACACGAGGTCACCACCGAGACCCGGATAGATCAGCGCCTGGCCGACGATGCCGGCGAGCCCCTCCGCTCGCGCCTTGAGCACGATGCCGGCCGTGAGATTGCCACCGGCGCTGTCGCCGGCAACGACGACCGGGCGACCATCGGCGAGCAACTCCTGCAGCACCGCATAACAATCCTCGAAGGCCGCTGGCCAGACATGCTCGGGCGCCAGGCGATAATCGACCGATACCAGCTCTGCCCCAGCAAAATCCGCCAGCTCGGCGCAGATCGCATCATGGCTGTTAAGCGAACCGACGACGAAGCCGCCGCCATGGATGTAGTAGATGCGGGTCTTCGTCGAAACGGTCGCCGGCCAATAGCGCCGGATCGGGATGCGGCCATCGACGAGCCTATCCTCGCGGGTGAGACCGGCCGGGCTCGGCGCATCGAATTCGGCGCAAAGCGCGTCGTACCATTGGCGCTGTTGCTCGATCGAGGCATCAACCGCATCGGCGGGATAGAAGTCCTCGCAGCGACGGTGAAAGGCGAGGATCCCCTCCTCCGTCGGCATCGGCCGCTTCGTCATCTGATCCACATCGTCCTCCTCTCATCCCGCTTTCGCGCCAGCTTAGCATCGGCACGCCCGCTCCCTGTTCGAAAACCGACATGACAGGAAAAAATCACCGACCGATCCGCTTGCGTTTCGGCGCTTGCCAGCCCTGCCCCGCACCTATTAACTCGCGCCATGGCCTTCACATTTCGACAGTTGCAGTATTTCGTCGCCGTCGCCGAGCAGGGTTCGATCACCCGTGCGGCGCAGAACCTTTCGATCTCGCAATCCTCGATCACCGAGGCGATCAAGGAGCTCGAAGGCGATCTCGGCGTCGAGCTCTTCGACCGGCATCCGCGCGGCCTGTCGATCACCCATAACGGCCACCAGTTCCTGCGCCACGCCACCAAGATCCTCTCCAATGTGTCCGACGCCAGACGCAGCTTTTCCGACAGCCGCGAGGAAACCGGCGGCAAGCTCAATCTCGGCGTCACCTCGCTGGTCGCCGGCTACGTCCTCTCCGACCTGCTCGCCCGCTATCGCCGCGCCTGCCCCGGCGTCGAGGTCAGCGCCATCGAGGACAACGGCTCCTATCTCGAACATCTGTTGATCGGCGGCGAGCTCGACGTCGCCGTCATGGTCATCTCCAACCTGCGCGATCGCATGGCGCTGCAGGCCGAAATCCTCGAGACATCGCCCTATCGTCTCTGGCTGCCGATCGGCCACCCTCTGGTCAGCGCCGACATCATCTCCGTCAGCGATATCGCCAAGGAACCGCTGATCATGCTGACGGTGGATGAAATCGAGGAGAACACCGGCAAATTGCTGTCGGCACTCGGCGCACGCCCGCATGTCGCCTTCCGCACCCGCTCGGTGGAAGCGGTGCGCAGCCTGGTCGCGACAGGCGCCGGCATCGCGCTCCTGCCCGATCTCGTCTACCGCCCCTGGTCGCTCGAAGGTGACCGCATCGAAAGCCGCGACGTCTCGGGCGCGCTGCCCGTCGTGCAGGTCGGCATGGTCTGGCGCAAAGGCTCCGGCCTGCCGCAATCGGCACGCGATTTCGTCGGCATCGCCGAGGCGCTTCGAAGCGCCCGCCCGCGTTAACCCACTGGATTTGTTTGCTTTCAGGCCGCTTCGGAGCGTTGATATCGGAAAAACCGAAAGCGACATTCTGTTTAATGAATTTGCGAATGCGGAGAAATCAAGGCACGCTTCATTCTGGGAACGAAGCCGTAAAATGCGGCTCAAAACTGGGAGAATTCAGATGAAGCAGATGCTTAAATCCTGCACGGCATTGACCCTGTCGCTTGGCCTTGTTGCCCCGGCATTCGCGCAGGAGCCGCTGAAGGAACTCGGCAAGGGTGAAGGCGAACTCTCCATCGTCGCCTGGGCCGGCTACATCGAGCGCGGCGACACCGACAAGAACTACGACTGGGTCACGGATTTCGAAAAGCAGACCGGATGCAAGGTCTCGGTCAAGACGGCCGCCACCTCGGACGAAATGGTGGCACTGATGAACGAAGGCGGCTTCGACCTCGTCACCGCCTCGGGCGACGCGTCGCTGCGCCTCGTTGCCGGCAAGCGCGTCCAGCCTGTTAACACCGACCTGATCCCGAGCTGGAAGACGATCGACGAGCGCATGCAGAACGCGCCGTGGTTCACGGTCAACGGCGTTCACTACGGTACGCCTTATGTCTGGGGCCCGAACGTGCTGATGTACAACAAGGACGCCTTCAAGGGCGAAACGCCAAAGAGCTGGAATGTCGTCTTCGAGGAAATGAACCTGCCCGACGGCAAGTCCAACAAGGGCCGCGTCCAAGCCTATGACGGTCCGATCCATGTGGCCGACGCCGCCAACTACCTGATGGCCCACAAACCCGAGCTCGGCATCAAGAATCCCTACGAACTCAACGAAGACCAGTACAAGGCGGCCCTCGATCTGCTTCGCGGCCAGCGTAAGCTGGTCGGCCGCTACTGGCACGACGCGATGATCCAGATCGACGACTTCAAGAACGAAGGCGTCGTCGCCTCCGGCTCCTGGCCGTTCCAGGTCAACCTGATGGAAGCCGAAAAGCTGCCGATCTCTTCGACCATTCCGGAAGAAGGCGTCACCGGATGGGCGGATACGACCATGCTGCATGCCGAAAGCGCCCATCCGAACTGCGCCTATATGTGGATGGAGCACTCGCTGTCGCCGAAGGTGCAGGGCGACGTCTCCGCCTGGTTCGGCGCAAACCCGTCCGTCGGTGCCGCCTGCAAGGGCAACGACCTTTTGACCGACGCCGGCTGCAAGACCAATGGCTATGAGGACTTCGACAAGGTCAAGTTCTGGAAGACGCCGGTTACGAAGTGCGAAAGCCAGGGCGAATGCGTGCCCTATCACCGCTGGGTCTCCGACTACATCGGCGTGATCGGCGGTCGCTGAGCCGCAACCGCATAGCAAGCATTTGCCCCTCACCCTGGCCCTCTCCCCGCACGCGGGGAGAGGGAACGCCCCCGGCCAAGCCTCGGGCGTGACCTTTGAGGCAAGACGCCCGCCACGAGTCCCCTTCGCCCCGCCTGCGGGGAGAAGGTGCCCGGCAGGGCGGATGAGGGACGCTTCCCCTCACCGCGGGGATGAGGGGCCACACTTTCCGGAGTACTTCAATGACCACCGCCGTTCTCTTCGACAATGTTTCCCGCCACTTCGGCGCCGTGCGCGCCGTCGATGGCGTGAACCTCGAAATCGCCGAGGGCGAATTCTTCGCCATGCTCGGTCCCTCCGGCTCGGGCAAGACCACGTGTCTTCGCCTGATGGCCGGCTTCGAGCAGCCGACCGGCGGCCATATCGAGATCTTCGGCGAGACGGCCGAAGGCGTGCCGCCCTATCGGCGTAGCGTCAACACGGTGTTTCAGGACTACGCCCTCTTCCCGCATCTCTCGATCCTCGACAACGTCGCATACGGGCTGATGGTCAAGGGCGTCGGCCGCGAGGAACGCCGCAAGGCAGCCGAGGACGCGCTCGCCATGGTCAAGTTGCCGGGCTACGGCACTCGCCGCCCCGGACAACTCTCCGGCGGCCAGCGTCAGCGCGTGGCGCTCGCCCGGGCGCTCGTCAACAAGCCCAAGGTGCTTTTGCTCGACGAACCGCTCGGCGCGCTTGATCTGAAGCTGCGCGAGCAGATGCAGGAGGAGCTGAAGAGCCTGCAGAAATCGCTCGGCATCACCTTCGTCTTCGTCACCCACGACCAGGGCGAGGCGCTGTCGATGGCCGACCGCATCGCCGTCTTCAACGATGGCCGCATCCAGCAGCTCGGCAGCCCCGAAGACGTCTACAAGCAGCCGAAGACGCGGTTCGTTGCCGATTTCGTCGGTTCGTCCAACGTGCTGCCGGCGAAACTCTGCCAGCGGCTCGGCCTGAAGGCGCCCGCAGCTAGCCTGCGCCCGGAAGCGATCTCCATCTCCACCCCGTGGACCGGCGCGCTCAGCCTTTCGGGCACCGTCTCGGCCCATAGTTTCCTCGGCGCCGTCAACCGCGTCGTCGTCGATGTCGACGGCGCCCGTGTCGCCGTCGCCAGCCCCGCAGCACTCACCGTGCCTGCGGTCGGCAGCCCCGTCACCATCAGCTTCGCCTTCGACGAGCTGCACCCGATGGAGGACGCATGACCGCCTTTGCCGAACCCCTCGTTCTGCCCGAGCGCCGCGGCCCCGCCGGCCGCCTGTCGGACTTTTTCTGGCGGCACCCGCATCTGCTGCTGACGGTGATGCTTGCGCCGCCGTTGCTCTGGCTCGGTGTCGTCTATCTGGGCTCGCTCTTTGCGCTGTTGCTGCAGAGCTTCTTCTCGATCGACGATTTCTCCGGCCTGATCAATTACGAG
Source organism: Ensifer sp. EB106-03-01-XG145 (assembly GCF_058792075.1). Taxonomy (NCBI): domain Bacteria; kingdom Pseudomonadati; phylum Pseudomonadota; class Alphaproteobacteria; order Hyphomicrobiales; family Rhizobiaceae; genus Ensifer; species Ensifer sp. EB106-03-01-XG145. The sequence continues at coordinate 99,207 of NZ_JBYTEC010000013.1, forward strand.
TTCACGCTGGCGACCTATCGCCAGCTTTTGAGCGAAACCAATCTCGACATCATCCTGCGCACGGTGACGATGGCGGCAACCGTCACGCTCGCTTCCGCCGTCATCGCCTTCCCGATCGCCTATTACGCGGCGCGCTATGCGCAGGGAAAATGGAAGGTGCTCTTCTATCTCGGCGTCATGCTGCCGCTGTGGTCGAGCTATCTGGTCAAGATCTACGCCTGGAAGCTGATCCTCGCCAAAGAAGGCATCCTCACCTGGATCTTCGAAAAGCTGCACCTGCTCTGGCTGCTCGACGGCTGGCTGTCGCTTCCCGTCGTCGGCGGCAACTCGCTCTCGGTCAGCTATACCGGCACCTTCATCGTCTTCGTCTATGTCTGGCTGCCTTTCATGATCCTGCCGATCCAGGCAGCGCTCGAGCGCGTGCCTGGCAACCTGATCGAGGCTTCCTCGGATCTCGGCGGCACGCCGGCCCAGACCTTCCGTTTCGTGCTCTTCCCGCTGGCCCTGCCCGGCATCGTCGCCGGCTCGATCTTCACCTTCTCGCTGACGCTCGGCGACTACATCATCCCGCAGATCGTCGGCTCGTCCCGGCTGTTCATCGGCCAGGCCGTCTATGCCCAGCAGGGCACCGCCGGCAACATCCCGCTCGCCGCCGCCTTCACGGTGGTGCCGATCGTCATCATGGGCGCCTACCTGTTTGTGGCCAAACGCATGGGGGCTTTCGATGCGCTCTGATCGCTTGAACCGCTCGCCAATGGGCTTGAAGATCGCGGCCGCCGCCGGCCTTGCCTTCCTGCACCTGCCGATCCTGTTGATCTTCCTCTACGCCTTCACGACGGAAGAAAAGAGCTACCAGTTCCCGCCGCCGGGGCTGACCACACAATGGTTCGCCGTTGCCTGGAACCGGCCCGACGTCTGGGCGGCGCTGACGCTCTCGGTCAAGGTCGCCGCGATCGCCACGTCGGTGGCGCTGGTGCTCGGCACGCTCTGTGCGGCCGCCGTCAGCCAGACGCGTTTCTTCGGCCGCGAGACGATCTCGCTGCTTGTCATCCTGCCGATCGCGCTGCCCGGCATCATCACCGGCATTGCGCTGCGCTCCGCCTTCTCGATGGCCGATATTCCCTTTTCCTTCTGGACCATCGTTCTCGGCCACGCGACCTTCTGCATCGTCGTCGTCTACAACAATGCGGTCGCCCGCTTCCGGCGGATATCGGGCTCGCTGATCGAAGCCTCGATGGATCTCGGCGCCGACGGCTTCCAGACCTTCCGCCACATCATCCTGCCGAACATCGGCACGGCGTTGCTCGCCGGCGGCATGCTCGCCTTCGCGCTGTCCTTCGACGAGGTGATCGTCACCACCTTTACCGCCGGCCAGCAATCGACCCTGCCGATCTGGATGCTCGAAGAGCTGATCCGCCCGCGCCAGCGCCCGGTGACCAATGTCGTCGCCATGGTCGTGGTGCTCGTCACCTTCCTGCCGATCCTCGGCGCCTACTACCTCACCCGCGACGGCGACCAGATCGCCGGTGCCGGCAAATAACTCGACTATCAAGGGAGAACAGACATGGACACCCAACTGCTGATCGGATCGCGCTTCGAAGCCGGCACCGAGGCCGACGAACACATCCTGAACCCGCGGACGGGCGGCAAGATCGTCGACCTGCCGGAAGCCTCGCATACCCAGGTCGAGGCGGCTGTCGACGCCGCCGAGCAGGCCTTCACCAGCTGGTCGCAGACCACGCCGGCCGAGCGCTCCAACTATCTGCTCAAGATCGCCGATGCGATCGAGAAGGATGCGGACGGCTTTGCAGCCCTTGAGGCGCTGAACTGCGGCAAGCCGATCAACGCGGTGAAGAACGACGAACTGCCGGCCATCGTCGACTGCTGGCGCTTCTTCGCCGGCGCCGTGCGCAACCTGCATGCGCCGACAGCTGGCGAATACCTGCCCGGCCACACCTCGATGATCCGCCGCGACCCGATCGGCATCGTCGGCTCGATCGCCCCCTGGAACTATCCGCTGATGATGATGGCCTGGAAGCTGGCGCCGGCAATCGCCGGCGGCAATACCGTCGTCTTCAAGCCCTCCGAACAGACGCCGTTGACGGCGCTGAAGCTTGCCCGCGTGCTCGCCGACATCCTGCCGGAAGGCGTCGTCAACGTCATTTCCGGCCGTGGCGAAACCGTCGGCAATGCGCTGATCAACCATCCGAAGATCTCTATGGTCTCGATCACCGGCGACATCGCCACCGGCAAGAAGGTGCTGGCGGCCGCCGCCAAGACCGTCAAGCGCACGCATCTGGAGCTCGGCGGCAAGGCCCCGGTCATCGTTTATGACGACGCCGATCTCGAAGCGGTGGTCAATGGCATCCGCACCTTCGGCTACTACAATGCCGGCCAGGACTGCACCGCCGCCTGCCGCATCTATGCCGAGGCCGGCATCTACGAGAAGCTGGTCGCCGACCTTACCTCCGCCGTCTCGACCATCCGCTACAATCATGCCGACGACACCGAAAACGAGATCGGCCCGCTGATTTCGCGCCGCCAGCGCGATCGCGTTGCAAGCTTCGTCGAGCGTGCTGCCGACCAGAAACATATCGAGATCACCACCGGCGGCAGCGCCGGCAGCAGCGATGGCTTCTTCTTCCAGCCGACCGTGGTCGCCGGCGCGACCCAGGAGGACGAGATCGTCCGCCGCGAAGTCTTCGGCCCGGTCGTCTCCGTCACCCGCTTCACCGGCAAGGACGATGCGATCGCCTGGGCCAATGACAGCGACTACGGCCTCGCCTCCTCCGTCTGGACCAAGGACATCTCCCGGGCGATGAAGGCGGCTTCCCGCCTGCAATACGGCTGCACCTGGATCAACACCCACTTCATGCTGACCAACGAGATGCCGCATGGCGGCGTCAAGCAGTCGGGCTACGGCAAGGACATGTCGGTCTACGCGCTCGAGGACTACACCGCCGTTCGCCACATCATGATCAACCACGGCTGAGGCGCACACGCGCCTGAGCTCGGCTCGCATACCGCATGCAAACGAAAACAAACGGGAGAAGTTTGCCATGTACCGTCGTCAATTGCTTGTTGCAGCAGGCGCTCTCAGCCTCAGCGCCCTGGTGCTCTCGCCGGCGGCCTTCGCCGCCGACGCCGCGCCGGATGTGGTCGCGGCCTATGTCGCGGCCTGGAACGCCCATGACTCGGCCAAGGCCGCATCCTACTTCGCCGACGACGTGACCTATTACGACGCGTCCGTCGGCAAGCCGGTAACCGGGAAAGATGCCGCCAAGACCGGCGTCATCGACAACTTCCTGAACGCCGTTCCCGATGCGGTCTGGACCATGAAGGGCGACCCGATCGCTGCCGGCGACAAGGTCTCCTTCGAATGGGAATTCTCCGGCACCAATTCGGGCGCCTGGGCCGATGGCACGGCCGCAACCAACAAGAGCTTCAAGTTCACCGGCGCTTCGGTCCTCACCATCAAGGACGGCAAGATCGCCTCCCAGAACGACTATTACGACGCCCTCGGCTTCTACAAGCAGCTCGGCTTGATGTAACTGGCCTTGCACATTGGCAGCCGCAGGCTCCGGCTTGCGGCTACTCGCTTCTTTTGCCCACAAATCATGATTGCAAAACTCATAAATAACTTGCGTCGCAAATAATCTTGAGTAACACGATCACCTTATGAGTTTCTGACCGCGCTCAGAAGGTGTCGCATGCTTGCAGGACGGCGTTCTTTTACGGCTGAGTTTCCGATCGGGCGTACCCGCGCGCGGGTGACGCCATGACGGCTGCCGTTTCCGAACCAGTCGTCGCGACAGGTGGTCCCAAGGCGCTGTCGGCCGCCTTTGCCGGCACCCATGCCTGGTGCAACGAGAAGATGGTGCTCTCGGACGGACTCTCCGACGGCGTTGCGCTGCCGGACTTCTTCGCCTCTGGCGCCTTCGACCGGGCGCTCGACGTCTACACGGAAAAATCCGGAGCCAGCGATCGGCGCGCCGTCGCCTCCATGTGGTCGCTCTATTATTTCTCGAGCCTCACCATCCCCTATCTGGTGGCGCGCGTGCTCGACCATCAGGTGCTCCCCGTCACGTTCGATCAGATGAAAGTGGCGCTTGCCGAAGACGGCCTGCCCCGAACCTTCGGCGTCGCGACGTCGGGCGACTGGCAGGCGGGCGATGATGCCGACGTCTTCGCGACGCTCGCGCCGCTGATGCAAGGGCACCTGCGCGAGGTCGTCGGTTACCTCAAGTCCGTCGGCGGCATCGCCCCGAAACTCGCCTGGAACAATGCGCTCGTCTACATCGACTATGCGCTGCGGGCCTCCGGCATCGAGCCGCTGAACGCCCAGGCCGATGCGCTGATCGGCAGCAAAACCCTGCCGGACGGCACGCCCAATCCCTTCTTCGATTGCCTGCGTCACGAGGAAGAGGACGGCGCTCGCGTGTGCCGCCGCAAGATCTGCTGCCTGCGCTACCTGCTGCCCGGCGTGCCGAGTTGCGGCAGCCTCTGCGCCCTTCCCAGCCAAAGGAACCAATAGGCTTGCTTCATCGCTGCATTTTCCAGACCGCCCGGCGGTTCTTCCTCGTCATCCTTGCTGCTCTGACGCTAGCAACCGCCGCCCATGCGGAAGGCCAATGGCCGATGACCGTCACCGATGCGGTCGGCCGTGTGGTGACGATCCCGGCAAAGCCCAAGGCGATCCTTCTCGGGAGCGGCTTCAATCTCGTCGCGCTGTCGCTGATCCATCCCGATCCCGTCAGCCTGCTTGCCGGCTGGTCCGGCGACATGAAGGGCGACAATCCGGAGATCTACGAGAGCTTCCGGCGGAAGTTTCCCGCGATCGCAGACGTCCCGCAGATCGACGACGGAACCGGCCCGGGCCTTTCCTTCGAGACGCTGCTGACGCTGAAGGCCGACCTTGCCATCCTCGCCAATTGGCAGGCCGACACCGAACCCGGCAAGCGCGCCATCGACTATCTGACCGGCATCGGTGTTCCTGTCATCGTCGTCGACTTCAACAATGATCCGCTGACGAGCACGCCGCGCATGATGCGCCTGCTCGGCAAGATCCTCGAACGGGACGAACAGGCAGACGCCTTCGCTCAGTTCTACGAGGACAAGCTGGCCTTGATCCGGGCGCGCCTCGCCGCCAGGCCGGAGCCACGCCCTCTGGTGCTGATGGACGCCTTCCCCCAGGCCGACCGCTGCTGCTGGGCCTATGGCACCGGCGGCCTCGGCGAGTTCCTGACGATTGCCGGCGGCCGCAACATCGCCGAAGGCACGCTGCCGCGGCCGGGCGGCACGGTCAACGCCGAGGCGGTCATGGCCGCCAATCCCGACATCTACATCGCTACCTCCTCGCCCGGCGGCAAGTACGGCACGCTCTCGATCGGCCCGGGTATCAGCGAAGACGAAGCGCAACAGACGCTCGCCCGCACGATCGAGGCGCCCGCCCTTTCGAGCATCCGCGCCGTACAGGAAAAGCGCGTCCATGGGCTTTGGAACTTCTTCAACGCCATCCCGCTCAACATCGTCGCGGCAGAGGCCTTCGCCGCCTGGATCCGGCCGGATCTCTTTTCCGATCTCGACCCGAAGAAAAGCCTTGCCGAGATCAACACCCGCTTCGCCGCGGTCCCGTTCGAAGGCACCTACTGGGTGGACCTGAAACCGGCGGACTAGCATCCGCTTTGTCCTCACCAGCAATAGAGTCCGTCCTTGGCCGAGAACCATCGGCTGCTGCTTATGGTCGCGTGTTGTCAGCCGCCGAGCACCCTATATAAGTGCGGTCACGGCCATGCCTCTTGAGGGCAAGGACCGTCTAAAGCTTTGATCGGCTGCATGGTTTCCCTCTTGCATCGAATCCGATTCAAGGAATGATGCGGTGAGGAGGATCCGGATGCTTTGGTTGATTGCGTTACCGCTGGGTCTTGTCGTTGTGTACATGGCAGCGCGCTTCAGCCGTTTTCGCCAATGGGCGGAACCGATCCTCTCAGTTGCCGTAGCGGTCGGCCTGCTCGTCGCCTTCATCATCTGGTTCAGCGATCGCGACGGTCGCAAGCCCGCAGCACCTGAACCGGTCCAGACGACGCAGCCCGCGGGCCTGACCGCCGCCGACATTGCGCTTGATGGCCTGACCTTCGAGCAAAGCCAACCGGGACGAAGCTTCCGCCTGCGTGGCACAGTGACGAACAAGGGCCAGACGCTGCTCGAATACTTCCGCCTGTCCGTTACGCTGGAAGATTGCCCGGACGATGTCTGCCAGACGATCGGCGACGACGCGGCCCTCATTCTCGCCCGGGTGCCGGCCGGCCAGAGCCGGCCGTTCGAGACCTTCCTCACCTTTCCGAACCGCGAAGGCCAGAGCCTGACGGCGCCGAAATGGACGACCGACATCGTCGAGGTCCGCGGCACAAACCGGTGAACAGCGGGTGCAATGCCCGGAATGCGACACAATTCCGGCGGAAACCCGCTTCAAGGTTTATCAGGAATCGCTTGTAAACAGCGCGCGCTCAGCGATTCGACAGGAGAGTGGGACACTCTAGGCGGCGTCCGGACGGCGTAGGGCTTCGACGAAGGCAACCGTCGTCGTCACCTCGGCGAACTCGGCGCGCAAGGTCGCGACATGGGCCCGGTGGACATCCCGGGCCGCGATTACCGTTCCATCTCCATCCGGCTGGTCGAAGCAATCGCACGCATCCTCGACGAGGATCATGCGGTAGCCGAGATTGGCGCCAACGCGCACCGAGGTGGAGACACACATGTCGGTCGAGATGCCGAAGGTAACGACTGTATCGACGCCAAGACGCCGAAGCCTGAGGTCGAGATCGGTACCGATGAAGGCCGCGTTGACGCTCTTGGTGACGAGTGGTTCGCCGGCCTGCGGCTCGAAGCCGGGCCGGAAGGCGTTGCCGGGTGCACCGGCTCCAAGCGTCGAGCCCGGCATGACGCTGTCATGGCGGACATGGATCACCGGCCGGCCGGCCGCGCGCCAGGCGGCAAGCAGGGTGAGACCGTTCCGGTCGATATCGGCATTCCATCGGCGCGGCCAGGGGGCGCTGTCGAAAGCCTGCTGCATGTCGATCGGCAGCAGCACGGCATTGTCGGGCACGACTGGTATTTTCATGGCAAAGCTCCTTCGTTGCGAGAAGGAAGCTACCTGTCCTACCGTCCGGTTTCACTGGACAAGATGGCGCCAAACCGGACAAACGTCCGGAATTCGCGCAAAAGGAGATACAATTTGACGGAACTCGACGACAAGGATCGGCTGCTACTGGCGGCGCTTCGCCAGGATTCACGCCAGAGCCTGGTGGCGCTCGCCCGACATGCCGGCCTCTCGCGCAGCGGCGTGCACGAGCGTCTGCGGCGCCTCGAAGCCAAGGGCGTCGTCGCCGGCTACACGATCCGTCTCGGCGTCGAGGACAAGAACCCGACGGTCAGGGCCTTGGTCGCCATCACGTTCCAGTCCAGCAAGAATTGCGACCACATCGTGCCGCACCTTTCCGCCATGTCGCCGGTCGTCACATGCTGGTCGCTCGCCGGCTCCACCGATCTGATGGTGCTCGTCGAATGCGCTACGAACGGCGACCTCGACACGATCCGCCGGCAGATTTCCCTGATCCCGGGTATCGCCACTGTGCAGACGCATGTGGCGCTCCGGACCCATTTCGATCGCAGAGATTAGGTGGGACGGCCTCGGCCGTCCCACTCGGTTGATGATATGGATCAGACCGGTCGGCTGATCTCGTCGAGATACCAGTTGATGTAGCGAAGCTCGTTATGCTCCATCGGCGCGATCGGACCCGGCACGAAATAGTGCGAGCGCACGCCGCGCGACGTGTGCTCGATGATCGCCTTGTCTTCCTCGGTCGTCACCTTCCACAGCCACGTCAACTTTTCCAGATCGTAGTCCCGCCCCGCCTCGGCCTCGCCGTCGACCAGCCAGATCAGCTCCATCTCCGAGGTCTCCGCCGTCTTCGGGATGAAACGGTAGATCATGCCGTGATCGGGGTAGCAGACGAGGAAAGTGGTGCCGCCCAAGTGGATCGAGGTGACGCCGCCGTCGAAATCGCTGAAACGCCCCATGAGCCGGCTCAGCGCCTGGCCGTCCTTGCTGCCGGTCTTGGCGCCGTCATAGAGCGGATAGCGGAAGGCGTGCACCGCCTCCTTCCCCGTGACAGATGTCTGCCAATGGTTGCCGGAGCCGACCTCGATGCCGAGTTCGCAGGTGCGCGCCTCCATGCGGGCGTTCAGCTCCTCGATCATATGCAGCGGCTGTTCCAGCGCGTGTGTCTGCGAGTATTCCGGATGCGCGGGGCCGCAGTGATAGCACTCGACATAGTTCTCGACCGCGAGCTTCCAGTTGGCATCGACCGGATAGGTCTGGCGATGGGCGATCTTGGCCGACCCCCAGCCATATTGCCCGCAGGTCGCGTGCAGGAGATGCTCGACATCGCTGAAATCGAGCGGCTGGTCGGCGAATGAGATGAAGATCAGCCCTTCGATGACACGCACATGGAGCTTCTTCAGCCCATGGTCTTCGCGCCGGAAATCCTTCGGCATCAACCGCGCCGCCTTCAGCGCGCCGTCATTGCCATAGGTCCAGGCATGGTAAGGGCAGACGAAGGCGCGGGCATTGCCCTTGTTCTTGGCGCAGACCTCGGCGCCGCGATGGCGGCAGACATTGAGCATCGCGTGGATCTCGCCACTGGCCGTGCGGGTGACGATCACCTGCTCGGAGGCCATGCGGAACACCTCGAAGTCATTGGCGTTCGGGATCGCGCTCTCGTGCGCCACGCAGTGCCAATGGCGGCGGAAGAGGCGCTCAAGATCGCGTTCATAAATCTCCGGGTCGAGATAGAAGGCGCGCGCCAACCCATGGCCGGGACGATGGGCGGCAATCAACTGGTCGATGCGGTCGCCGGTGACAGTCGTAGTCTTGAGCTCCGAAACGAGCATGGGGTTGAACTCCAACAATTGGACCGGAAGGACCGCGTTCCGGCGCGCGTGTAAATTTCATCGGGCACCGGATGGCGCGCCCTCTGCCGTTGGCGCGAGATCCGCCCCTCACCCTGACCCTCTCCCCGCGCGCCGGGAGAGGGGAAAGTAGCCGTTTGCGCCAGGACATCCGCCCCGCCCAGGTCCGCGCCAGCATCGCGGCGCGTTTCCCTTCCCTCGTCTGCTCTCTTGGAGCGCGACGTCGAAAGGCGCCGCCTCCTCTCGCCTCGCCGCCTGAGGCTTGGGGCTGGCCAGGCGTCTCCTTCTCCCCGTCAGAACGGGGAGAAGGTGGCCGGCAGGCCGGATGAGGGGCGCTTCCCCCACCACGCGAACGAGGGGCAGCTTCAAGCACCTACGCCTCCGTCCCCAATGCAAACGCCATCGCTCGCGAACTTCGGCGATACCTCAGCTCGACGTAGTCCTTGCAATCTGTAGATGACGGATCGGCCAGACCTGGCCCCCGCTGCCCCCGCCCCGCGACCGGGGCGGAGAGCTAAACTCAGCAGAAGATCTGGAACCTCTCCCTGATCGCCCGATCGATATCCGGCGCGATCACCGAAGGGGCTGCTTCGGCCAGAATGCGGTTTTTCCTCTCGATCGCCCGCGCCACCAGATCGGGGCGGCCGATCTCGACCCATTCCTTCGGGCTCGTGCGATCGGCGACCGCCGGATAGATGTATTCCGTCTGCATCAGCCCAAGCGTCTGCGGATGGCCGAGATAGTGACCGGGGCCATCGAGGCAGACCGAGCGCATGGTTTCGAGCGAGACCGAATCCTCCGTCACGTCGATGCCGCGGATGCAGCGCTGCACCTGGCCAAGCAGATCGTCGCCGAGCACCAGCGACTCCAGGCAGAAGCCGAGCAGCGAGGCATGCATGCCGACGGCCTCATAGACCATGTTGAGGCCGGAAAGCCCGGCCATGACATTGGAGATCGCCTGCTCCCAGCCGGCCTGCATATCAGGCAGCTTGGCGTCGGCAATGCCGGCAGCGGCCCCACCGGGCAGGCGGTAGAACTGGTGCATCTGTGCGCAGCCGGCCGTCAGCAGCGCCTGTTCGCCGGAGCCGCCGGACATTGCCCCGGTTCTCAAGTCCGAAACGAAGGGCCAGGTGCCGAAGACCGCGGGATGGCCCGGCGACATGGCATTGACATAGACGACACCCGCCAGGCACTCGGCGACCGCCTGCACGATTGCGGTCGCAAGCGGCGCCGGCGCCGTCGCCCCCGCCTGCCCAGCCGAAAGCAGCAGGATCGGCATGCCGGCACGGATGCACTTCTCCATGGTGATGCAGCTTTCCTCGGCAAACTTCATCGGCGGCACGACGAAGCAGTTCGAGTTGGAAACGAAGGGCCGCGCCCGCCACTTGTCCTCGCCGCCGGCAATCATGTGGATGAGATCGAAGCAGCCATCGACATGCGAGGGATCGGAGAAGCTCGTGCCGACATGCTTCGTCGTGCCGGCGCAGCAGGCATAGAGCGTGTTGACGTCCATCAGGAAGTTGTCGGCCACATCCCGGCAGACCATGGCGCGCTGGAAGAAGTGCACGTTGTCGAGATGGTGGACGAGCTGTGCGGCGTTCAATAGGTCCTTGGCGGTGGATTCGCGATATTCGCGCTTCTCGACGTCGACGATATGCACGGCCGCGCCGGCGGTGCCGTAGTAAACGCGGGTGCCGGTGAGCTCGAGATCCTGCTTCGGATCGCGGGCATAAAGCGTGATGTCGCGCGCGGCGATCGAAAGCATGTCCTCGACCAGGGCGCGCGGGAAGCGGAGACGCCCGTCATCGCCGAGAATGGCGCCTGCGGCGGTCATGATCTCGATGCCCGATTTCGGCGCGTTGGCGAGCCCGATCTGTTCGAGCGCATCGAGCGCCGCCTCATGGATGCGCTTCACGCCGGCATCGGTCAGCGGCTTGTATTGCCCGCCGGAAAGGCCGGGACGCACCGGCCGGATGTTTTCGGCCAGCGGCGCCGAACGCAGCGCCACCCGCGCCGCCCGCCCGCCGGACCGTCTCGAAGCCGCAACTGCGCAATCGTCAGCCATCATCATCTCCCAATGGGCGGGTGTGTCCTCGCCCCCTCATTCGCGCGGTGAGGTTAAAGCCCCTCATCCGCCTGCCGGCACCTTCTCCCCGTTTTGACGGGGAGAAGGGACTTGCTGCTTCCGCTCGTTCCCCTCCTCACCGTTCATGAGGAAGAGGATTATCTGTCTTCTGCGCCCGCCTCGTCCGTCCCCTGCCCCTTTCCCCGCCTGCGTAGAGAGGAACGAGCCCGGTGCCACGCGTCCCTTCTCCCCGTCAGAACGGGGAGAAGGTGCCGGCAGGCGGATGACGGGCAATCCTCAAGCACCGAACACGATGCCCGACGCCAGTCCCAAACGCCTGACCTACATCCGCACCCGCTCGGAGCGCGGATCGTACATCGGCTTCAACGACGCCTCCGCAGCAACCCGCGTCCCGGCGATCTCGATCTCGAAATGCGAGCCGAGCACGTCCTTGTCGCTCTCGCCTTCCGAAGGCACGTAGCCGAGGCCGATCGCGCCGCCGAGGTGGTGGCCGTAATTGCCAGAGGTGATCGTGCCGACGATCTTGCCGTCACGGACGATCGCCTCGTTGTGGAAGAGCAGCGGCTCCGGATCGGCGAGACGGAATTGCACCAGCCGGCGCGAGAGCCCGCGATTGTGCTTGGCCAGCACCGCCTCGCGGCCGATGAAATCGCCCTTGTCGGCTTTGACTGCGAAGCCGAGCCCGGCTTCGAGCACATGGTCCTCGTCGGTGATGTCGTGGCCGAAATGGCGGAAGGCCTTTTCGATGCGGCAGCTGTCGAGCGTATGGATGCCGCAAAGCTTAAGGCCCAGATCCTGCCCCGCTACCTCCAGCGCCTCGAACACATGCGCCGTCTGGTCGGTCGAGACATAGAGCTCCCAGCCGAGTTCGCCGACATAGGTGACGCGATGCGCACGGGCGAGCCCCATGCCGACCTCGATCTCACGTGCCGTCCCGAAGGGATGGGCTGCGTTGGAGAAATCGTTCGGGCTTACCTTCTGCATCAGCTCCCGCGCCTTCGGCCCCATGACGCAAAGCACGCTTTCGCCGGCGCCGACATCGGTGATGACGACGAATTCGTCGGCAAGATGCTTGCGCAGCCAGGCAAGATCGCGCTGCAGCGTGGCGCCGGGCACGACCAGCAGGAAGGCGGTCTCCGACAGACGCGTCACCGTCAGATCGCTCTCGATGCCGCCGCGGGCGTTGAGCATCTGGGTGTAAACGATGCGGCCGGGCTCGACATTCATCTCGTTGGCGCAGAGCCGCTGCAGGAAGGAAAGCGCATCGCGCCCCTCCACCCGGATCTTGCCGAAGGAGGTCATGTCGAACAGGCCGACGCCGTTGCGCACGGCCAGATGCTCGGCCTTCTGGTTTTCGAACCAGTTCTGCCGCTTCCAGGAATAGCGGTACTCGCGCTCCTGGCCTTCCTTGGCGAACCAGTTGGCACGCTCCCATCCCGCGACTTCGCCGAAGACGGCGCCGCGGGCCTTCAGATGCTCATGCAGCGGCGAGCGGCGCACGCCGCGGGCCGTTGCCGTCTGGCGATAGGGGAAGTGATCGGCATAGAGCAGACCGAGCGTCTCGGAGACGCGATCTTTGAGATAGGCGCGGTTCTTCTGGAACGGCTGCGCCCGGCGGATATCCACTTCCCAGAGATCGAAGGGCGGCTCGCCGTCGTTCATCCATTGGGCGAGCGCCATGCCGGCGCCGCCGGAGGAAACGATGCCGATCGAATTGTAGCCGGCCGCCACCCAATAGCCCTTCACTTCGGGCGCTTCGCCGAGATAGTAGCGGTCGTCGGGCGTGAAGCTTTCGGGGCCGTTGAAGAACGTATGGATGCCCGCCGTTTCCAGCATCGGCATGCGGTTGACCGCCATCTCCAGGATCGGCGCGAAGTGGTCGAAATCGTCAGGCAGCTGGTCGAAGCAGAAATCCTCGCGGATGCCGTCCATGCCCCAGGGCTTGGCCTTGAGCTCGAAGGCGCCGATCAGCATCTTGCCGGCGTCTTCCTTGTAGTAGGTGCACTCGTCGGGCACGCGCAGCACCGGCAGGCGCTTGAGCTCCGGGATTGCCTCGGTGACGATGTAGAAGTGCTCGCAGGCATGCAGCGGCACGGTGACGCCGGCCTGGCGGGCGAACTCCCGGCCCCACATGCCCGCACAGTTGACGACATGATCCGTCTCGATCGTATATGTCTCGCCGTTCTGCTCGCAGGTGACGCCGGTCACCCGACCATCCTTCTTCAGCACGGCCGTGACCTTGACGCCCTCGATGATCGTCGCGCCGTTCTGCCGCGCGCCCTTGGCGAGCGCCATGGCGATGTTGGCCGGATCGCACTGGCCGTCGAGCGGCAGATGCACCGCCGCCTTCACGTCAGAGGTGTTGAGGTGCGGATACATCGCCTTCACCTCATCAGGCGTGATCTCTCGGACGTCGACGTTGAACGCTCGGGCGAGCGAGGCCTGGCGATAGATCTCTTCCTTGCGCTCCTCGGTCAGCGCCACGGTGATCGAGCCGTTCTGGCGCATGCCGGTGGAAATGCCGGTTTCGGCCTCGAGCTTGACGTAGAGGTCGGCCGAGTATTTCGCGAGCCGCGTCATGTTCTGCGAGGCACGCAGCTGGCCGATCAGGCCGGCCGCATGCCACGTGGTGCCCGAGGTCAGTTGCTTGCGCTCCAAGAGCACCACGTCGGTCCAGCCGAGCTTGGCCAAATGATAGGCGACCGAACAGCCGGAAACGCCGCCGCCGATGATGACTGCACGGGCTTTCGAGGGAATGGGCTTGCTCATGCGCGCAGTCTTTCATTGGAGGGATCCCAGAGCGGCTGGTCCGCCTCGACTGTCGCCTTGAAGCGGTCGCCGAAGATCTCGACCTCGATTTCCTTGCCGGGCACGGCGAGATCGGCGCGCAGCATGCCGAGCGCAATCGACTTGCCAACGCGGTAGCCCCAGTTGCCCGAGGTCGTCTCGCCGACCACCTGGCCGTCGGACCAGAGCGTCGACATATATGGCGCGTCGCAGCCGTCGGCGGCGACCGTCAGGGTGACGAAGCGCTTGCTGACGCCCTGCTGCTTCTCCCGTTCCAGCGCCGCCTTGCCCTTGAAACCGGGCTTGGCCCAGTCGACGAAGCGCTCCAGCCCGCTCTGAAGGATGGTGTAATCGGTCGAAAGATCGCCCTTCCAGGCGCGGTAGCCCTTCTCGATGCGCAGGCTATCGAGCGCCTCCATGCCGAATGGCTTCAGGCCGTGTTTCTGGCCCGCGGCCCAGACGGCGTCGAAGATGACAGCCGTATCCTCGACCTTGGTGTGGATTTCCCAGCCGAGCTCGCCGGCAAAGGAGACGCGCACGAGTTGGCAATAGCGGCCGGCGATTTGCGCCGTCTGGTGCGTGAGCCAGCCCTTGACGAGATCGGCCTCGCTGACCTCGGCGAGGATCGCGCGCGACTTCGGCCCGGTCAGGATCTGGCAGGAGAAGGACTTGGTGACATCGTCGATGGTGAAGGCGGCATTGGCCGGCCGGTGCTTCGTCAGCCACTCGAAATCGTGCCACTGCGCCGTTGCGGCGGTGATCAGGAAGAAGAAGTCCTCGTCAATCATCATGACCGACATTTCGGTGACGATCCGGCCCTTGTCGTCCGCGAAATAGGCAAGGCCGATACGACCCGGCTTCGGCACGCGCCCGGTGATGAGGCCCGAAAGCCACGCGGTCGCCCCCTCGCCCTTCACCCGGAAGCGCGAGAAGCCCGGCAAATCGAGAATGCCGGCGGCATCGCGCACGGCCAGACACTCCTCCTCGATGCGCTTCGCCCACGGCCCCGCGCGACCCCAGGTCTGCGTCGCACCTTCAGAGGTGTCGTCGCCGGGTTTGGCGTACCACATGGCGCGCTCCCAGCCGTTATAGGGCTTGAACTGCGCACCGAGTGCCTGGATCCGGTCGTGGATCGGTGACAACTTCTTGCCGCGGCCTGCCGCCCAATAGTGTTTCGGGAAATGCATCGCGTACTCGTGGCCGTAGATCTCCATGCCCTTGGCGATACAATAGTCCTGGTCGGTATAGTCGGTGTAACGGCGTGGGTCGCAGGACCACATGTCCCACTCCGTCTGGCCCTCGGTGATCCATTCGGCCAGTACCTTGCCGGCGCCGCCGGCCTGACAGATGCCGAAGGTAAAGACGCAAGCCTCAAACGCATTGGGCACGCCCGGCATTGGGCCGATCAGCGGGTTGCCGTCGGGTGCATAGGGGATCGGGCCGTTGATGATCCGCGACAGCCCGGCCGTGCCGAGGATCGGCACGCGCTCGACCGCGTCGTTCAGGTACCATTCCAGCCGGTCGAGATCGTCGGGGAAAAGCTGGAAGGAGAAATCCTCCGGCATCGGATCATCAGGCGTTACCCAGTGAGCGCGGCAGTTGCGCTCGTAAGGCCCGAGGTTCATGCCGTTCTTCTCCTGGCGGAGATAGTAGGAGCTGTCGACGTCACGCAGAAGCGGCAGCTTGTGGCCGGCCTCCTTCGACCAGGCGGCCAGCTCCGGGATCTCGTCGAACAGGATGTACTGATGGCTCATCACCATCATTGGCACCTCGCGGCCGAACATCTTGCCGACCTCGCGGGCATAGTAGCCGGCGGCGTTGACGACGTATTCGCAGCGGATCTCGCCCTGCGGCGTCGAGATCACCCACTCGTCATTTTCGCGGCGCGCGCCGGTCACGGGACAGAAGCGGATGATCTTTGCGCCCATGTCGCGCGCGCCCTTGGCCAGCGCCTGCGTCAGCTGCGCCGGGTCGATGTCGCCGTCATAGGGGTCGTAGAGCGCACCGGTCAGCTCGTGCGTTTCGAGGAACGGGTAGCGGGCGCGCATCTCGTCGGGCGAGAGGATATCGAGATCCATGCCCTGGTAGCGGCCCATGCCGACGACGCGCTTGAACTCCTGGAGGCGCTCCTTGGAGTGGCCGAGCCGGATCGAGCCGGTGACGTGATAGTTCATCGGATAATCGACGAGTGCGCCGAGGTCGCGATAGAGCGATGCCGAGTAGCGCTGCATGTTCATGATCGACCAGGAGGACGAAAACGTCGGCACGTTGCCGGCCGCATGCCAGGTCGAGCCCGCCGTCAGCTCGTTCTTTTCCAGAAGCACGCAATCGGTCCAGCCGGCCTTGGCAAGATGGTAGAGCGAGGAAGCGCCGATCGCTCCCCCACCGATGATCACGACCCGTGCGTGCGACGGCAAATTCGACATCAATAGTTCCCTCGTTTTGGCGGAATTCTTGCCGGGGAAGCAGGGCGCCATCAAGCGACGGAAACAGGCTTTATTGATCGACAAATTCGATTAGATTGAAGCGATTGCAAAGGGAGCGCATGGCATGCAGGTGGAACTGATCGAAACCTTTCTCGACCTGATGGAAAGCCGCTCCTTCAACCGCACCGCCGAGCGGCTGAACATCACCCAGTCGACCGTCTCTCATAGGGTCAAGGCGCTCGAAGCCCAGTTCAACCGCAAGCTCTTTACCCGCAACAAAGGCGGAACGGTGCCGACCGCCGCCGGCCTGCGCTTCCTCGACTATGCAAAAGCGCTGCAAAACCAGTGGCATGAGGCAACACGCGCGGTCACCAGCGCCGGTGCGCTGGAGCGTTCCATGCGCCTCGGTATCCAGCACGACCTGGCCGAGGCCTTCGCCGGCGAATGGATGGCGGCAATTCGGCAGGACCTGCCTGGCACCGAGGTCTATATGGAGGCCGATTATTCCAACCAGATGAACCGCGATCTCGGCGCCGGCGACCTCGATCTTGCGATCCTCTACACGCCCCACTACCTGCCCGATCTCTATTACGAACGGATCGGCGATCTGCATTACGTGCTGGTCAGCACCGAGGCGCGCGAACTGGCCGAGGTCCCTTCCGAGAACTATATCCGCGCAAGCTATTCGCCGACCTTCGACCGTGCCCACCGGCTGGCCCTGCCGCACCTTTCCGCAGCCCTGCTTTCGGCCGGCCAGAACATGGCGATCACCCGGCTGCTCGCCGCCCTTGGCGGCGCGGCCTATGTGACGGCGGCAACTGCGGAGCGGCTCGCCGCGGACGGATTTGCGTTTCGCGTTCAGGATGCGCCGGTCATCGCCCAGACCGTCTATGCCGCAACGAGCCTTCGAACACGCCACGCGCACCAGCACCGCAAGATCATCGGCGCCATGGGCGTGCTGCTTTCGACGTTGCCTGTGCCGAGCGGGCCTTAAAGCAATTCCAGGAAAAGTGCGAAACGGTTTTCCGTCCGGAAGCGCGTCGTTTCAAAGACCTAGTAACGGCCCTTGAGCAGCCCTTTCAGCCGCTCGGCATCCGCCTCGGTGACACCAAGCGGCGCAACCACCTGCATCCAGGCGTCGATATAGTGCTCGGGTGCGTAGACGTGGCCGTAGCCGATCGGCGAGGTCGTCGCGAGCGCCATGTCGGCGAGCAGCTGGAACATGGTGACGACCGGGAACCACCGGAGCGCCGGCGAGACGTCCGCACCGCGCGGCGCCTTCATCCAGTCCGGCTCGCGGTAGAAGGAATGGGGATCGAAGAAGGTGATCGGGTCGCTGGCATATTGCAGGTAGACGATGCGGACATTGCCCCACTGGGCCCCCGGGATATTCAGCGCATTTTCCTGGTTGGTGAAGCGGATCACCGAACCGTCGCGATAGAGCGGCCGCCATTCGGGTGAGCCTGGATTGCGATTTCGCGTGATCTGCAGCCAGGTCTTGGTCGGGAAAGGCGAGCCGACCCAGAGCGCGCCCTGGAACGGATCGCTGATGATGTCGAAGGGATCGACCGAGCCCTGCGAGTTCATCGAACCGAGGCTGAGGCCATAGAGATAGAGCTTCGGCCGCCGGTCTTTCGGTAGCGTCGTCCAGTAGCCATAGACCGAATCGAACAGCGCATCGGCGGTCTCGGCACCGTATTCCGGCTCGACCAGCAGCGACAGCCAGCTCGTCAGGTAGGAGTACTGCACCGCGACGCTGGCGACATCGCCCTTCAGGAGATATTCGAGCGAATCAAGCCCCGGCGGGTCGATCCAGCCGGTGCCGGTCGGCACCACGATCAGTAGATTGGTGCGTTCGAAACCGCCGACGCGTTTCAGTTCCTCCAGCGCCAGCTTCGCCCGTTCCTTGGCGGTTTCAGCCGAATTGAGGCCGGCATAGACGCGCAAGGGCTCCTTCGCCTCGCCGCCGAAGAAGGCGCCGATGTCCTTTGCCGCCGGCCCGGAGGCGATGAACTGGCGTCCTTGGCGGCCGAGCTCGTCCCAGGTCATCAGCGACGCCCTGCTGCCCGTCTTCAAGGGATCGGTGGGTGGGGCTAAGTCGGGGTCGATCAACGCGTCGAGCCGCTGGAACGAGCTGTCGGCCGCATGCAGCGCATAGCGAAAGATGACGCCATCGGCGGCCGACCAGAACAGCGCCAGCGCCGCAATCACGCCGGCGACCTTCGCCAGCGGCCGCGTCAGCACATGTTCGAAACGACGGGTGAGAAACCGGAAGGTCAGCCGGAACAGGCGCGCCAGCAGCACGACGGCGACGAAGACAAGCGCCGCGATCAGCCCGAGCTTGAACGGCTCGGCGCTTTCGACCGGATCAAGTCCCATGATCTGACGCACCGTGTTCTGCCAATAGGCCGTGCGCCAGAGGAAGGCGAGTGCAACGGCGGTGCAGCCGACAGCGGCCAGCACCTTCACCGTGAGCCCGGTGCGCCCGCGGATCTCCGGCAGGTCGAGCAGCGACCAAACCCAGCGCAGCAACACGCCGATCGCATAGCCGGCGCCAAGCGACAGGCCCGAGATCACCGCCTGGACCACATAGGGGCGCGGGATGAGGCTCGGCGTCAGCGACATCGCAAAGAAGAAGACGCCGACGATCAGCCCAGTGGTCGAAAACGATGCGAGCAGCGTCGAGAGAAACCGCGGCACCGGCAACCTCGACAGCGGCGTCTGTTGAAGATGTTCCATGGCGTCGGGCCCCCTCATGCTGACACTGTCACCGGAAGACCATAGGCCGTTCCGCCGGCGGCAATGTCGCTTCCCCGACGTGTCCAGTCAATTGCCGCAACCGGAAGACGCACGGACGCAAGCTGGACTCTGACGGTCGCACCCCTCACGCCCGGGTCACCTCGATCGGTGTCTTCATGATGATTTCGCGGTGCGGGAACGGGATCGAAATACCGGCCACCTTGAAGGCGTCCCACAGCGCCATCATCACCTGGCCGCGAATGTTGGTCAGCCCGTTGCTCGGATCGGAGATCCAGAACCTGAGCTTGAAATCGAGTGACGATGCGCCGAAGCCGGTCATCCAGCAGACCGGCTCCGCGTGGCCGCTCGCAACCCGTGGGATCGATTTGGCAGCCGCGATGGCAATGCGCGCCACCTCGTGCGGATCGCTGTCATAGGAAGTGCCGAAACTGACCTCGATGCGGACGAAGTCGCTGGAGAACGACCAGTTCACGACCTGCTGCGAAATGAAGTCCTCGTTCGGAATGAGGTATTCCTTGCCGTCCCTGGTGATGACGGAGACGAAGCGGGAACGCAGGTCGCGCACGGAACCGAAGGTATCCCCAAGCGTGATCGTGTCGCCCGGTTTGATGGATTTGTCGAGCAGGATGATGATGCCGGAAATGAAGTTGGAGACCACCTTCTGCAAACCAAAGCCGATGCCGACGCCGACCGCCCCGGAAAAGACCGTCAGCGCGGTCAGGTCGATACCGGTCGCGGACAGCGCGATCGCACCGGCAAAGCCGATCAGCACGATCTTGACCAATTTGCTTATCAGCACCTTGAAGGACGGCGTGAGTTCTGCCGACCGCTGGATCCAGTGCGCCGAGACGTTGCCCAACAGCACGGCAAGCCAGATCAGCGCGGACGAAAGCACGACAGCCTTCAGGACGAGCAGCAGCGACAGACGAACGGCACCGAGGTTGACGGCAACGCCATCAAGGGTCGTCAGGATCACCCGGTCCAGCCCGACCGCATAAAGCGCAAAATAGATCCAGCCCACGACGGCGGTGACGCGCGCCAGCGTCTGGTTGCGGATGATGCGGGTGAGCACGGAAATCACGAACCAGGCGGCCGTCAGGGTCAGCGCAGTCGCCACCAGCCAGCGATACGACGGCCAACCGAAACGCAATATCATCCCATCGGCGATCCAGAGCCACACGATCAGGAAGAGCCAGCGCAGCCGCCGCATGAAGGCGATGATGACGCGCAGCAGGTCCGGATTGCCCTTGATCAGGCGGGCGCGGGCTTCGACCAGCGGCTCTATCCGCTTTGCCAGCGCGCCGCAGATCAGGTAGCCGGCAACGATGATGGCGATCTGATAATACGTCCACTCGTTCAAAAGGACCGTCCGCGACGAGGAAGCGACGGCGTCGAACGCTTCTGCGAAATCCATCGTCTCTCTCCGAGAGAACCAAGCGTCCGACCGAGCGTTTTTTTGGGGGGGACGCCCTAATCCTTTGAATCTAGGGCATCCTTGACACTTTCAATGCCGCCACCCGAAGCCGGTGCGTCGATCCCCCTTGAATTCGGATGCCTCGCAAGATCCGTCGCACCTGCAAATCGTGGCAGGCTCGGAATAAAGCTAGCATCTTCAAAAGCTTATTGCCGGATGGACGCTAGACCCGCCGCTCCTTGATCGTGTTCATGACGAAGCTCGTTTCGATCGAGGCGACGCATTTGAGCCGCGCGATCTTTTCCTTGATAAAGCGCTCGTAGTGCTCGAGCCCGGCACTCATCACCTTCAGCACATAGTCGCGCGAGCCGGTCACCAGATGGCATTCGAGCACTTCGTCCCAGCCGCGCACCGCCTCCTCGAACATCACGATCTCATCTTCATGCTGGCGGCTGAGCCTGACGGTGGCAATTGCGGTCATCGTCCAGCCGTCGATCGACGGATCGATCAGCGCCGTATAGCCGCGGATCACACCGGTCTCCTCCAGCCGCCGCAGGCGGCGGAGACATGGCGAAGCCGAGAGCCCCACGCGCTCGGCAAGCTCGTTGTTGGTGAGGCGCGCGTCCGCCACCAGCTCCTTCAAAATCCTGCGATCCGTCTCGTCGGCAATTTTCTGCGCCATATCTTTCCAACTCAGCCAAATCTTTGCGCAACTCAAAGACATCGAGCCGGAAATAGCAAGGATCGGTCCAAGCATCTGATATAATTTGCCAGTCAGTCGAGTCCGCTTCCCTTCAGGAGACAAGTCATGACCGCACCGCATCCCTCCAAGACCCACATCGGAAACCACAAGCTGCATCCCGAAACGCAGATGCTGAACTATGGCTACGATCCGGAACTGTCCGAGGGCGCCGTCAAGCCGCCGGTGTTCCTGACCTCGACCTTCGTCTTCCGCTCAGCCGAAGAAGGCCGCGACTTCTTCGATTTCGTTTCCGGTCGGAGGGAACCGCCAGCGGGTGTCGGCGCCGGTCTCGTCTATTCGCGCTTCAACCATCCGAACAGCGAGATCGTCGAGGACCGCCTCGCCGTCTACGAGCGCACCGAGAGCTGCGCGCTGTTCTCGTCGGGCATGTCGGCGATCGCCACCACCCTGCTCGCTTTCGTCAAGCCCGGAGACGCGGTGCTGCACAGCCAGCCGCTCTATGGCGGCACCGAGACGCTGCTTGCCAGAACCTTCCTCAATCTTGGTGTTGCGGCCGTCGGCTTTGCCGATGGAGTCAATGAAGCAGCCGTCAGCGCCGCCGCCGAAGAGGCGATGGCGAAGGGCCGCGTCTCGGTGATTCTCGTAGAAACACCAGCAAACCCGACGAACAGCCTCGTCGATGTTGCCATGATCCGCCGCGTCGCCGATCAGATCGGCAAGAAGCAGGGTCATACCCCTGTGGTCGCCTGCGACAACACGCTGCTCGGCCCGGTCTTCCAGCGGCCGATCGAACACGGCGCCGACATCTCGCTCTATTCACTGACCAAATATGTCGGCGGCCATTCCGACCTCATCGCCGGTGCGGCTCTCGGTTCGAAGGCGGTGATGAAACAGGTAAAGGCGCTGCGCGGCGCGATCGGCACCCAACTCGATCCGCATTCCTGCTGGATGCTCGGCCGTTCGCTGGAAACGCTGTCGGTGCGCATGCAGAAGGCCGACGACAATGCCCGCGTCGTCGCCGAGTTCCTGCGCGAGCACCCGAAGGTCGAGCGCATACACTACCTGCCCTTCCATGACGAGGATTCTCCGGTTGGCCGCACCTTCAGGGCGCAGTGCACCGGCGCCGGATCGACCTTCTCCTTCGACATCACGGGTGGCCAGGACGCGGCATTCCGTTTCCTCAACGCGCTGCAGATCTTCAAGCTCGCCGTCAGCCTCGGCGGCACGGAATCGCTGGCAAGCCACCCGGCGGCCATGACCCATTCCGGCGTGCCGATCGAGGTGCGCCACCGCATCGGCGTACTGGAGTCGACCATCCGCCTGTCGATCGGCATCGAGCATCCGGATGATCTCGTCGCCGATCTTTCAAACGCCCTGTCGGTCGCCTGACACGATATCGCGGCCGCCGGTCGAGCCGGCGGCCTCCCAGATCATTTCATTGTTTCGCCGAAACAGTGAAATGATCTAAGTCTTTGAAATGGCGTAATTCCGGACGGAAAACCGTTTCACACTTTTCCTGGAATTGCCTAGTGCGAGAGAATGTTCACGATGTTGCCGAAGGGGTCGCGCATGAAGAAGCGGCGCACGCCCCAGGGCTCATCGGTGATGTCGTAGACGATCTCCACGCCTGCCGCCTTGGCGCGCGCGTAAATTCGATCGACGTCGTCCACTTCGATCGAAAGCACCGGCACGGGTGTATTGTTGCCGCCTTCGCTGGCGACGCTCAGTTGCGGCATCGCCGCAGCACCCTTGGCCGCAAAGGTCCGGATCCATCCATGATCCATCACCACGTCGAGCTCCAACAAGTCGCCGTAAAAGGCTTGTGCCATCTGTGGGTCCGGGGCGTGGAGATTGGAGACGATACGCAAGACAGTCATTGGTTCTTCCTTATCCGGCGAGCAACGGAGCGCGCTCTGCGCTCACAGGTGTCGGTTTTCACGGCGATGCGGCCATACTGCCTTCCAAACGTGCCTGATTGAAGAGGGAATCGTCGGACAGCCTCAGGGTGTAGCAACCGCCGCCTGAGGTCGCAGGCCCGCACCGGCAAGCGCCACGCGCACCAGTGTCGCCGCCGCCTTGCCTGCCGTTTCCATATAGCTGGCATCCCGGTGCAGCAGCACCACGGCGAAGCTGCCGTCGAGCAGAAGCAGGATCTGCTTCGCCAGCATGATCGGCTCGGCAATGCCGGCTTCGATAAAGGTCTCGGCCATCCACGCCTCAAACTTCTTCTTGTGGGCTGCACCGATGCGGATTGCCGGATGGCCCGGCATGTTGGCCAGTTCCGCCGAAGTGCGCAGGAAACCGCAGCCCTTCCACTTCGGGTGACGTGCCGCCCGCGCCAGGTTGACGAAGATCGCCTCGGCCTTAGCGGCCAGTTCCCCTTCGGCCGTGTCGAACCACTTCCGGAAAAGCTTGAGATTGGGCTGGTCGCGGCCTTCGAGATAGGCGGCGATCAGCTCGTTCTTGCTTTCGAAGTGGTAGTAAAGGGTGCGTTTGGTCACGCCCGCCGCTTCGGCCACGGCATCGACGCTGACGGCGCGGATACCCTCCGCATAGAAGAGCTTTTCCGCCGCTTCGACGATCACATCCCGGGTCGATTTCTCTGCCTTCGCCATCGCTCAAGTATACCTACTAGTGAATATACATGGCATTCTTCACTCACCTAGCCTCTCCCCGTCAACCCTAGCCGGAGAGCGACCATGTCCAAGACCGTACTGATGCAGATTTCCGAGGGGATCGCCCTCTTCACCCTCAACCGCCCGGAGAAACTCAACGCGCTGAACTATGAGCTGATCGACTGGCTCATGGTCCTTCTCGACACGATCGAAGTGAACGACGCTGTCGGCGCGGTGATCATCACCGGCGCCGGCGACCGCGCCTTCTCCGCCGGCGGCGATATCAACGAGTTCTCCGAAAGCGTGGCTGCGGGCGTAAACCCGGCCGTGCGCGATTTCGTCCGCCGCGGCCAGCTTCTGACGGCGCGGCTCGAAGCCTTTCCGAAGCCGGTCATCGCCGCGGTCAACGGCATCGCCTTGGGCGGCGGCTGCGAGATCACCGAGGCTGTGCATCTGGCGATCGCCAGTGACCGGGCGCGCTTCGCCAAGCCGG
Source organism: Ensifer sp. EB106-03-01-XG145 (assembly GCF_058792075.1). Lineage (NCBI taxonomy): Bacteria > Pseudomonadati > Pseudomonadota > Alphaproteobacteria > Hyphomicrobiales > Rhizobiaceae > Ensifer > Ensifer sp. EB106-03-01-XG145. The sequence continues at coordinate 123,461 of NZ_JBYTEC010000013.1, forward strand.
AGATCAAGCTCGGCATGCCGCCGACCTTCGGCGGCACCCAGCGCCTGCCGCGGCTTGCCGGCCGCAAGCGCGCACTCGAATTGCTGTTGACGGGTGAGGATTTTTCGCCGGAACGCGCTAGGGATATCGGGCTCGTCAATCACGTCGTCGCCCATGAGGAGCTGATGCCCGCCGCCCGCGACCTGGCCAGCCGCATCATGGGCTATTCCCCGCTTGCCGTCCGCTCGATCATCACCGCCGTCACCCGCGGCCTCAACATGTCGATCGCAGAGGGGCTGCTGGTGGAAAGCGAACAGTTCGCCCAGATGGTGCCGACCGACGATCTCTCCGATGCGCTCGCCGCCTGGAAGCGACGGCACGTCCACGACGACCCGCCGCGCGACGGTCGCGCCACTACTAAATTCAACCAAACGGTTGACAATCTTCGCAATCGAAGTGATATTCAACAACATGGTTGAATATCAGAACGAACATCTCGATGCCGTGTTCCACGCGCTTTCGGATCCGACGCGCCGCGCCATGCTCCAGAACCTTTCGCAAGGCGAGAGACTGGTCGGCGAGCTTGCGGCCCCCTTCTCGATCTCGCTGGCCGCGGCATCGAAGCACATCAAGGTGCTGGAAGGAGCAGGTCTCGTGCGCCGCGAAGTGAAAGGACGCACGCATGTATGCCGCCTCGATGCAGCGCCGATGCATGCAGGTATGGAGTGGATGCGCCACTACGAAGCCTTCTGGCGAACGCGCATTGACGCACTTGAGGCGCTGCTTCTCGCCGACGACACAACTGTTCAAAACGATACGGAGGAAAAGCCATGACATCGCCCGCCACAGCCTTTGCCAGCGCCGATTACGGCCGCGTCATCGCCCCCGATGCGGTGCGCATCGAACGCCTGCTTCCTGGCCCGATCGAGCGGGTCTGGTCCCATCTGACAGAGGAACACAAGCGCCGGCTCTGGATGGCATCGGGAACGATCGGCTCTTCCGAGGGGGCAGCGGTCGAACACGTCTTCCGCCATTCGGAACTGACGACAGAGGATGATCGACCGCCGAAAAAATACGCCGATCACGCCGACGAGGTTCGCAAGCACGGGCATGTGCTCGCCTGGGAGCCACCGCGCCTGCTCGCCTATAGATCCCATGAGGAGTGAACAGCGGCCGGCGCTCTGGCAGAGTGAGGCTGCATCAAAGCGCTCGCTCAG
>NZ_JBYTEC010000014.1:0-124481 GCF_058792075.1 Ensifer sp. EB106-03-01-XG145
CTCACACCGCGCCACTTGGCGTATTCAGAACCGCCGGGGCTCTAGTCGCTGCTGGGTGAAAGTTCCGTGGCAGGTCACTCGGCGTCCGCGGAACCTAATGCTTTTGGGTGACTTTTCGCGCGTCCTCCGCGCGTTCTACTATCTTGGCGAAATCTGGAGAGGGGCATGCACTATCGCCAAAGGTCGGTGCTGTTCGCAGCGCCTTGGCTTATCATCGGAGCGGCCGCAGTAGTCGCTTCGGGCGGTATAACCGTTGCAGACTTCGAAAAGCCTGAACTGCTGATCGCCGCGCTGTTTATCGGCCTCCTGATCGGCATGGCCATTGAGCAGTTCCTAGCCACGATGAGAAAGCAGGCGTGGCGGGAGAAAAACAGATCACGCTGGGAAGAAAAGCGCAGCAATGAGCGCATCATACGGGGACCCTGGCTTCAGAAGCCAATTTAATCTATACAATAAAGACATTATGTCTATACAAATAAGTGCCGTGGCTTGCGCGGAGTTGCCTAAGTGGGGCGTCAACGGCGTTTCAACACTCCTCCCTCTCCTAACCCGCCGGCCAGCGCCAGCGCTCTTCGGTCACGCAAGGCGTTTGCCGAACCCTGTTCTGATGCGCGAAAGCAGACTTGCGGCTGACTCGACCGCATCGTCCAACGGGTCAAGTCTTGTTTCGATTATGGGTCTTCGGGACTAAACGTCATCCGCCCAACTAGAGGAGCTCTCGGATATTCTTGACGCCCTCGGTTTTGTACCGGAGGTACCTTCTGACGGCATCAATGAGAGTGCCGACCGATCACGATCGCCCGGCCGATGAACGGTTTGAGCGGCTGAAATCTACCTCTTCAGCCGCCCGAACCTGCTTTCTCCGCAATCGGAAAGTTGATTTGAGGCCCTGCTCGAGGATGAAACAGGACCCTTACGTTGTCATTCGGCCTGGCAGTCCCACCAGAAGCGCGAAAAGTTCAGGTCCCAACTCTGCATCGGGATGAAAGCATAACCCTGCAGGCACTTGCTTGCGGCATATTGCTGTGCCTCAACGGTCAGAAAAACGTCGGCCTGCGTTTCAACGATCTTGCGCTGGATATCCTTATAAAGAGCGTTCTGTGCGATCGGATCGAGCGTCTCGCGCGATTTATCGATCAGTGCATCGATTTCCGGATCATCGAGCCATTCCATAGAGGCCCACGTGCCCTTGGCCTTCGAATGGTATTGTACATAGAAAACGCTGTCGGGGGATGGATAGGTAGGGCCGTAGACGACCTGAGTGGTCGCCGGCGTCGAATCGGCCTTTGCCGCCAGCTCGGTGATCCGATTCCACGGTTCCGGCTTGATATCGAGCTCGATTCCGATCTGCTCCAGGTTGGCTTGCATCAGCAGAGCAAGATCCTCCTCGAATGCCAAGCCTGTCACGTAAGTGTGGGTGACCTTGATCGGCCCTTTGCCCGCATATTTCGACTTCGCAAGTTCCTCCTTGGCCTTTTCCAGATTGTACTCCGGCGCGGCAAGCTCATCGAGATAGGCGTCTTTGAAAACCGCAGCCAACGGGCCGTTCATCGGTTCGCCCGGATGGATCACCTTGCGCACCGTGTCATAGTCCGTTGCATAGGCAATCGCGCGGCGAACATGGATATCGTCGGTCGGCGGCACCTTGGTGTTCATCTTGATGTAGTAGCCGGTTGCCGTGGTGCCGTTCAGAATCTTGTAGCCCGGCATTTTTCCGATTGCATCGAAGGTCTCGTTTGCCTGGGCGCGCGCCGACATTCCGAGCTCGCCCTTGGCTGCGAGCGCCTTTACCGTCGCCTCGTCATGCGTGATGACGAAACGGATTTCGTCGATCGGTTTTCCCTTGTTCCAGCCGCCGTGGTAACCCTCATAGCGATTGATGACCATCTGGGACGCGCGCTGCCAGGACGAAAGCGTGTAAGGGCCAGCACCTGCCGGATGGTCGGCAAGATAATCCGCTCCCCATTTTTGGCTGCTGTTTGCCTTGATCTGCTTTTCGTTTAACACGAGGATGAGCGGGGTACTGGCGATGAAGGGCGCATAGACTTTCTTCAGCCCAATCTCCACGGTCTGCTCATCGACGGACCTCACCTTGTCCGGATCGACGATGTCAATGAACAAATATGACGGACCTTCATTGCCTGCCAGCAGCCGCTTGACCGTGTAGACGACATCCGACGCCTTGACTGGCGTTCCGTCCTGGAACGTGGCTCCCTGCTTCAGCTTGAAGGTGTAGGTTTTATCGTCGTCGGAAACGCTCCAGCTTTCGGCAAGGTCTGGAACCACGGAACCGTCGGGGTTGACGGTCGTGAGGCCCGAGTACAGGTTCACCGCGGCCATGTATTCGGTATAATCGTTTATCTTGGCGGGATCGATCGTCCCAAATTCCTGCGTCGCATTCACGACGATCGACACTTTCTCTGCAGCTGCAGCCGCGGCCGCGGCGGTGAGCGCTGTCGTCTGCAACAGCCCCAAAAGCAGGCCCGTGATGAGGGTGTTCTTCATATCCATGTTCCCTTTTGCTTGTTGTCGTTGAGTAGGCCGGCCGCTCAATGACGGCCGGGTTTAGTGTTCACCGTTGCCGGCAAATCCCAGGTCTCTTGGCTGCGGCGCTATCGCCGGCCGGACGCAAAGCCGGTGAGCTTGACCGTGAACCCATCGCGAAGCTGCTCCAGGGTCACGGGCATGTGGCCATCAGCATCAAGCGCCACGCGGGCCTCAGATGCATACTGAAACACAACTTCGAGCCGGCGGCCGGCAAAGACTTCGATGCCGTTCAACACACCCTTGCCGCATCCAAGTCCAGACTTCTGCGTCCGTGCGGCAAGGCCGCCGCCCGTCGCCATCGCATCGATGCTGCAGCCGGCCGCCGAACCAACTGTCACGCCGGCATCTCCTCAATCGGGCGGAAAATAACGTCGTCAAAGCCAAAAGCCTTTGGTCCAACGACTTCGAGTGCCGCTTGAGATCGCAACAGCGCATGGCAGGGCAATGCGACGATTGCGACGCGCTGGCCGTAGCGAAGCATCTCGGTGGTGATTGCGATGCCGCTATCGACATCGAGCACGATGATCAGATCCGGCACGGATACTTCGACACTGCCGTTGCGGCTGAAGACCAGGTTTTCGTTCTGGATCATCACCGAGGCGGTGTCGCCGTTGAACCTATCGATGCCTGCAAGCTTTGCCTCGCCGAGAACAAATCCGCCGCGCAACTGGCGCTCCAGATCGACGATCTTGCCGGTGAACACGGTGCGACCCTTCTCCTGCGCGCAGATTGCCGCCACCGGATCGGCATGCTCCCGCCGCGCCTTCAATACCGCGCGCCCAAGTGCGATGGCCTGTGTATAGGAATGGGGAACCGCGTACTTCTTCAGGAACGCACCGGTCATCGGTGACGAGGCAAGCATGGACGAGCCACCTTGGGAGACGACGCAGGCACGCGCCATGCGCTCATGCCAAAGCTCCGACGCCGCATGCTGAAACAGGACGGTATTGCCATGCAGGTCGCACATCACGCTTGGGGTCGAGCGGTGTCCATAGATCGAAAAGGTCGTCATCTGCATTTCGGGGAACGCTCGTCCCATCCCATCGCAATCGACAACCGGAAGACCCGCAAAGGCGGCCGCGATCAGCGGTTCCATCGAGTTTGAACCTCCGATTTCCTCGCAGACGATCGCGTCGATCGAAATGTTCAGGTGCTCTTCCAGCGCACGCACACATCGCAGCCCCTCGCGGCCTTCCTTCAGACGTTCGTAAGCCACAACCGGTGCGCCGATCGCGCCGATTGAAACACAGCGCGCGTCATCGGGGAGACGATCAAGCGGCAGGATCGACAAAGGATAGCCACTGCGCATGGCAAGACGCGCACGCAGCTTGCCAATATAGGGGTTGACGCCAAGACCGAGGAAGGAAAGCGTTGCGCCAAAGAGAATGACGAAGGCGGCATCAAGCGTCGTCTTGACCGAAATCACCGAGATGCAGTTCGGCAGGATCTCTTTGAAGAGAATGTGCAGATGGCTGGCGCCGGCGAGCCGTGCTGCTTCGATGTAGTCGTCAGCAACAATCGATTTCGTCACGCGATAAACAAGCCGGGCATGCCAGGTCCACCACAGAAGTGTGATCGCGAGCATCGCATTGACGAGGTTGGGCTCGAGCACATTGCCGATAGCAAGCGCCATGACGAGAGGCGGGATTGCCAGCATGATGTCTGTAAAGCCCGTGAGAAGACGTTCCGTCAGGCCGCCCGCGTAGCCGGCGATCATGCCGAGCGCCGAGCCTATCGGGACCGCGATCCCAAGGACCCCGATGACCAAAAGCAGCGAGACGCGAAAACCGAACACCGTGCGAGAAAAGACATCGCGGCCGGCCTTGTCAGTGCCGAACCAGTTGACGATGTCTGGCGGCATATGACGGTTGCGGAAGTCGACGACCGCGCCGACATGTTCGGGAAAGCGGGCGATCAGCGGCGCGAAGATCGCCACGAGGATCACCGAGAGCACGATTGCTGCGCCGACAAGGGCAGCGGAATTCCTGCTGAAGCGGTACCAGGTCATGTAGCTGGCGGACAGGCGGACCGGCTCCTGCATCAGCGGGCCTCCTTGAAACGAAGCCGCGGGTCAAGGATGCTGATGATCAGGTCGATGACGATATTTGCGGCGATGAAGAAGATGCCCGACACGAGCACCACGGCCATAACGGCGTTGAGGTCCTTCTGCAGGATGGCGTCGAGCCCATAGGAAGCAAAGCCACCCCAGGAGAACACCATCTCGACAACGAAGGCGTTGCCTATCAGCGAAGCGAACTCGAGCCCCATGATTGTCAGCGGCGCGATCGAAGACAGCTTCAGGAGATAACGGAATACGATCACGCGATCGGGAACGCCGAAGGATTTGAGCGTCAACACGTGATCACGCCGCTGATGGTCGATCATCGCAGAGCGTGTAATGCGCGTGATTTGTCCAATGCCGCCCATGGCAAGGGCAAGCGTCGGAAAAACAAGGTGCTGGGCGGCGCTCACAAACACCTCCGGCCGACCGGCCAGGAGGCTGTCGACCAGCAAGAGGCCAGTTGGACCCGTCGGCGCGCCGAGGGAGAAATCAACGCGGCCGAGCGTTGGCCACGATGGAAAATGGTCAGCTGCGATGATCTGCAGGATGACCGCGAACAGAAAGCTCGGGATCGTCACGCCAATCAGTGAAAAGAAGCGCCCGGTGTTATCGATCCAGCTGTTGCGGTAGCGGGCTGTGATCACCCCGAGAGGTACTGCAACGACAAAGACGAAAATGATGGTCGCGAGGACGAGCTCAAGAGTGGCCGGCAGGAAGGTGGCGATGTCGGAACTGACCGCGCGTCCAGAAGCAATCGAGCGTCCGAGATCGCCCGTGATTGCGTGGCCCATATAGGTCACATACTGGCTGAACAACGGATCATCGAGGCCCATGCTCTGGCGGAGTTGATCGACCTGCTCTTGAGTGGCGCTCGGGCCAAGTGCCATGCGCGCCGGATCGCCTGGCACGACACGGGCAAGGATGAAAATCATCAGTGACAGCACGAAAAGCACCAGCAGAAAGCCTGCGGCGCGTCGCGCAAACAATGCGACGTAGTAGTTACCCATCGGGAAACCTCCCCTCGGCCGGTTATGGTCCGGTCCTCATTGCCGCTTTTTGCGGTCGGGGTAGTTTCCAGCCAACAAGGCCACCCGCACAACGGGGTGAAAGGCTAGGTTTTGATGAGAAAGGTATAGGTTTTGTTTTCGGCAGCGAAACGCTAAAGCGCGTCCGAATGGGATGACAACCGTTACGTGATCAGACCAATGCCCTTGGCAGCCTCGATCGCCTCCCGCCGGCGATTGCAGCCGAGCTTGCGATACAGATTGCCGAGATGGAATTTGACTGTCGCCTCACTGAGCCCCAGAGCATTTGCGATGAATTTGTTTGAAGCGCCCTCTGCGATCATCAGGAGGAGACGAGCCTCGCGGCGGGTCAGTTCGCTTTCTGCGCCGAGTTTTTCCCCTGAAAAGCCGGCGTCGCGAAGGCGACGCAGGATCGATTGCGCGGTCGGCATCGTCGCCAGGAAGTCTGTGATCCGCTTGTCGGTCGTCAGCTCGTGCAAGAAGACGCGCTCCTCGGAAAGCGGTGCGACCGTTCCGAGACGGGCTGCCTTTTCAAAGGCTTTTTGGAGGATGGATCGAGCAGCTGTGAGGTCGCGTTGGCGTCTGGCCACAAAGGCCTGCCAGACCTCAACGCACAAGCGCTGACGTCCGCTGAGGTTGAGATTGTTAGCGAGGGCGGCAAGTTGCCGGCCAAGATGCGCACGATCAGGTTTGTTGAAAACAAGATGGCGCAGCCAGACCACCGCCAATGCGATTTCGTCTTGATCCTGCAGGCGCGCCAACTCGTCCACTGCGGCCTCCACCCAGGTGCGATTTATCCGTGATTGAATCGAAGCCAGTGTTTCTGCGGCCTGCTGCCAGCGGTTACCATTTTGCAGGATAACGGCCTCGCGAACCTCGATCATCAATCGGAACTGACGATTATAGACTTGGTAGGTTCGCCAACGATCAAGAAAGCCACGCGCGGCGTTGACGGAGAAATGCTCGCTGAGCGCCTGGCTTCCATATTGCAAGGCAAATTCGATGAGGGTTGCCCAAACCTCGCCGTGGGAGAATTCGTCCATTTCTGTCGTCAAAAACTGGGCAAGCGGCTCCGGCTTGCCGTCCTCATAAGCAACGCAGGCCTCGAGCAATCCGAGAAGACGGGTATCCATAGGGCTGTGGAATGGCGCCCGTGCGAGCTTCACCGCGGCCTCTTCCGCACTTCGCCTTGCCCGGATTGCGTCGCCGATCATCAAGTGAATCATCGCCTGATGCAGATTGATGTAAAACGACAGTAAGGCGACACCAGCCTGCTCGTAATGCGAGAGTGCTCGGGCAGCGAGGTCCAGGGCGACTTCGAAACGCCTGCGTCGGATGTAAAATTCCAGAATCGCGTTGTAGATACTTCCCCGTTCCAGATGGGCGTTAAGAGGAAACTCGGATAGAAGCGCCGTCGCCTGCTCAAGAAGTTCATCGCTGAGCGGGATATCTTCATAGATCAGCATGACGAGGCGGAAAGAACGAAAGGTCGCGGAAAAAGCGGCGCGGTCGCTGAGAACTTTCAGAACGTTGTTGGCCCTCGATCCGTAGCAATCAGCCAACAATCGCTGGGCACGCGGGACGTCGCCCTTCTTCAGCGCCTGCAATGCGAGCGACGTTACAATGGTCTCGTTCTGACCGGCCAATTCGGCAGGAAAGCCGTCAAGGACCCGGTCAAAGGCATCCGGTCCGAACACATAGATGAAGAATGTGCCGTAAGCTAAGAACGAACGTAGCGCTAATTCATGAAGGCCAGCGCGCTGAAGAACCAGAATGGCGTCAGTCTCGTGACCGCGGGCTGAATAGGCGGCGGCGATGCCGGGCGCGCGGGTCGCCTCAGCGATCCAGCGTGACATAGTCTTATTGACCGCTGCCGAAACAGGCTCTTTTACCGCGTCAGTAAGAAGATAACGGACCTGGGTCGATCCTGGCCGCTCGCCAGACAGGGCAAGACAAAGATCAACAAACACGCCGTCACTCATTCTTTCGAGAACTTCGTCCATCAGAAACCGAACGATATCGCCCTCGTCGTGAATACCTTGGGTCAAGAGATGCACCAAGAATGGCCAGCCGGCGGTACGATCGCTCAGCGCCTGGGCGGCAGCATCGCCGAAGGCAGCGGTAAGTTCGTCGACGGAATAACAAAGATCCTTCTCGTCAAGGCGCAATACCCGCCTGTAGACAATGGCCCGATTGAGGCCACGGATGAGCGTCTGAGGGCGCTTGGCGATGACAATTCTGCGGTCGCCATCCAGAAAATCGCCATCGAGTTCGATCTCGACCGATGCCGGCGGCACATCCCAAATGACGGCGCCCGGAGGACCATCATGGCTGGGTGGGAGATCTGATCGCCACACGTTGGTTCCCAAGCTCGACGCGAGTTGCGACACGAGGACTGACTTGCCCATCCCCGCAACGGCGTCGACGACCACTATAGGCTCGTGCGCGCTTTCAATGCGCTGAAGCAACCCATGTCTGATGATTTCGACCATACCCGCGAAGAAACGCTCTTCAGTGCAGCTGTCAAGGCGCAAGCAGCCCCCGCGAGTGTTGGCCAATGGACACGCAAGAACCGAGACGCATCATTGGGGAACGGCAAGGCGCTCGCCATGTTTGATATAAGGGGTGAATTTTGGACGCTGATTGACAATCGTCGACCGGCAGCTTTGGGCCGATATCGTTGAAAAACTCGTAGTTTGAGCATCCGCGACGCTCTGCACGCGGTTTTTCGAAGAGTTGGCGAGGTGTCTCTCGTTGTGATGCGGTGGGATGGCTCCAGGCAACCGGCCGTTATGCCACCATGGCGGCGGATGGGAGGCGAGAAGGTCTAAGCTTTGCCAGCCTTCTGAGGTTTTGTGCCGTTGCTGCGAGCAGGAATTCATCGCGAGCACCACACGGACCACGCAGTCTCAACCTGGCCATCCGCAGGATGCGCTTGAGGTGAGCGAAGAGCATCTCGACCTTCTTGCGACGATGCCGTGAACGCTCGTAATCGGGCGTGCCGGCAATGGCTCTGGCGACGTCACGGGCAGGCACCGCAGGATCTCGGGCGCATCCGCATTCCCGTTCTCGTGGCCAACGGGGACAACGACATCATGGTGCCGACATCCAACAGCCGGGATTTGGCCCGACGCATCCCGAATGCCGATCTGGTGATCTACGAGGATGCCGGCCATGGCGGCATCTTCCAGTACCATGCCGAGTTCGTGCCGAAAGCCTTGGCTTTTTTGGCTGCCTGACCTGATAAAAGTTTCACACTGGAGAAAGCCCGTGAAAGCCTTCATCGTCGACAAATACAAGAAGAAGGGCGCGTTGCGTCTGGCCGACATGCCCGATCCCCGGATGGGCGCGGACGATGTTCTGGTGCGTATTCAGGCCACCGCGATCAACCTTCTGGATTCTAAGGTGCGGGACGGCGAATTTAAGCTGTTCCTGCCGTATCGTCCGCCCTTCATTCTCGGTCACGATCTGGCCGGAACGGTTGTAAGCGTCGGCGTGAATGTGCGGCAATTCAAAGCGGGGGATGAGGTTTACGCCCGTCCGCGCGATCACCGGGCTGGCAGTTTTGCAGAGACGATTGCAGTTGATGCCGCAGACCTCGCGCTGAAACCGAAAAGCCTCTCCATGGAGCAGGCCGCATCAATCCCGCTGGTCGGACTGACCGCCTGGCAGGCGCTGGTCGAGGTGGGCAAGGTCAAGCCCGGCCAGAAGGTATTCATTCAGGCCGGTTCCGGCGGGGTTGGGACCTTTGCCATCCAGCTTGCCAAGCATCTTGGCGCCAGTGTGGCCACCACGACCAGTGTGGCGAATGCCGACCTGGTCAAGAGCCTCGGCGCGGATGTAGTGATCGATTACAAGACGCAGGACTTCGAGCAGGTGCTGTCCGGTTACGACCTGGTGCTGAACAGCCAGGACGCCAAGACGCTGGCAAAGTCGCTGAACGTCCTGAAACCGGGTGGAAAGCTGATCTCGATCTCCGGCCCTCCGGATGTTCCCTTTGCCAGATCTCTGGGGCTGAACCCGTTCCTGCGCTTTGTGGTGCGGATGCTGAGCCGTAGCGTCCTTAAAAGGGCAAAGAGCCGGGGCGTCGACTACTCCTTCCTGTTCATGCGCGCAGAAGGGCAGCAATTGCGTGAGATCGCCAAGCTGATCGACGCTGGCGTCATCCGTCCGGTCGTAGACAAGGTGTTCCCCTTTGCGCAGACGGCGGACGCGTTGGCCTATGTCGAGACCGGACGCGCCAAGGGGAAGGTTGTGGTCAATGTTTCGTAACGACCGTCTCGCTAGCAGGTAGGTCGCTTTTTCAAAGCATGATGTCCGCTTCCATGGCTCTCGTGACAGCAGCGGACATGGCATCGTAAACTTAATGGTCCCAAATCAGGGTGTCGAATTACAGCTTTGGTTTAGGCGGCGCGAACGCGCGCGATCTGGCGCCATGTTTCCATGGCTGTTGCTCGCAGCTCGCGATGATGGGTGGATGAGATGTCGTGGCGCGGAATTTGAAAGGGGTTGGCGATCGGATCGTGGATGGATGCAAAGCGCTAGAGATGCCTCGCCGACTTGAAGCGCTTCATGATCCTCTCGCGCCGTCGGATAGGCTGATGAGAATTCTCAGCCCGATTGCTCAAGCCTTTATGCGAGCGATGCTCGACGCCGGGCATGATATCGCGTTTTGCGGCGCCATAGGATCGAAGCTTGTCGGTGATCATCACACGCGGTGAACGGCCTTGTCCTCTCAGGAGCTTCCTCATCAAACGCCTTGCAGCCTTGGCATTGCGGCGGCTCTGGACCAGGACGTCAAGGACGAAACCATCCTGATCGACGGCGCGCCAGAGCCAGTGCTTCTTACCGGCTATCGTGATCACAACCTCATCCAGGTGCCATTTGTCACCAAGTCTGCCGGCTGAGCGATTGCGGATATCATTGGCGAAATGCCGGCCGAACTTCTCCGCCCAGTGCTTCACGGTCTGGTGCGACACGATGATCCCACGCGCTGCCAGCATATCTTCGACCATGCGCAGACTGAGTGGAAACCGGAAATACAGCCACACCGCATGGGCAATCACGTCGGCTGGAAATCGATGTCGACGATAAAGTGGATCACGGGCAAATCCGGTCATGCCGCCAGATCCCACATTTTTGATCGCCGCCCAGTTAACGTTACAGTGCCGCAATTCTTCGACCAGCCGTAGGCTCAAAGGAAACCGGAAATCCAGCCACACCGCATGGGCGATGATCTGCGGAGACCGTGGACGTGCTCATCCGGCCGCCATTATCCGCCAGCCGTTAAGCCAACAACAACGTGACAACGCCCTCACCACTGTTACCACCTGAATTTCGGCATCCACCAGGCTTTCGCGTCTCAGACTTAACCTGACATCACCGCTGTGGTACGAGCAGGGTTGAAGGTCGCTAAGCTTCCTGATTGCTTCCTGTTCTTGGATAACAGTTGCAGCTATCACAGCATCAGCTCAGACCACGAACACGGGTACAATTGGGCGCGACGGCTCTAGACTGGCTGCGATATTCCTTTCAAAATTACTCGACTTTTTGTTGTTCCCGCCACCCCTGCCGATCTGCGGGATCACCGCATCGCCGCGCCGACCAGTGCCTGGGCTTCGCCGGAATAGGGTTTCGCCGGCGATCAGAAAGCGACGATCGCGCCGACCCTCCAGTGCAACACCAACGAGGCGGCAATCACCGCAGCCCGTCAGGGTTGGGGTGTCACCCGCGTCCTGTATTACCAGATCGGCCCGGCGCTGATCGCCGGCGAGTTGCAGATCGTGCTGGGCGATTACAAAGAGCCGCCGCTTCCCACCCACCTTCTCTACCCGGAAGGCCGCAGCGCACCCGCCAAGGTGCGGGCTTTCACATGGCCGTGCCTATCTGAGAGACAACAGATTGCTGAACTGAGGCCGAGATGTTCCGTCCGAAGGTTCGCCAGCCCGCCTCTTAGGCGGCAGGGAAACTGCAGATGAGGAGAACCGTCCCCAAAGGTGATAACCAGCTCAGGTCGGGGAGAGCGCGATCCGCTCCAGGATGAGATCGAGCAGTGCCCGAAGGCGCGGCAGGCGTTTCAGGTCCCGGTGATAGCCGATCCAGGTGTCGCGCGACGGCGGGTTCGTGCCGAGATCCACTGGGCGGATCCCCGGCGTTACCTGGGCGAGCGGCCGTGGCAGCACGGCAAAGCCAGCGCCCAGCGCGCAGAGCCGCGCCTGCACCTCGCGATTGTTGCTGCGGCAGACGACCTTTGCCCGCGGGAGTGCCTGCGTCACCCAGCTCACGTCAGGCATGCCGCCAAAGGCCGTGTCCATCAAGATCAGCGGACACCCCTCGCCATCGCCGAGTATCGGTGTCGCATGGCCCGGCACGGCATAAAGCCCGTAGGGAATGGTCACCAGCTTGCGGGCAATCACCTCCGGCTCGTCGAAGGGGGTGATGCGCATGACAAGATCCGCCTCCCGCCGCGATAGGCTGTAGAGGCGCGGATCGGTCAGCAGTTCCACCGTCACGTTCGGGTGGAGACGGCTGAACTCCGCCAGCACCGGGCTTAGCACGGTCGTGCCAAACCAGTCGGAACAGGAGAGGCGCAAAAGGCCATCGAGACCTTTCACGCTGCCTGCCAGCTCGCGCTGCATGGCGTGGGCTTCCTCTTCCATACGCACGGCATGGACATAGAGGGCCTGGCCTTCATCCGTAAGAACGAAGCCGTCGTTCGTGCGTTGGAAGAGGCTCACACCTGCCGCCTGCTCAAGCGCGCGCAAGCGTCGTCCCATGGTCGGCTGGGTCTGCTTCAGGCGCCGGGCGGCCGCGCCCAACGTGCCTTCCCGGGCAATCGCGAGAAAGATCGGAAGATCGCTCCATTCGAGATCGTGCAACGGACACCCCATACAAATTTGCACGCGCTTCGTGCAATACTTATGATCGTCATGCAGCTTTGTTGAGCGCATATTCTAGTGAGCAACAAGGAGGTGGCATGAAAGAGGCGAGAGAACGGATCACTGAGATGGCGGTGATGATCGAGGGACAGTCACGCTTCCAGCCTTTCGGCTTATCCTGTTGGGGTTTTGCAGATCTCAACACGGGAGTTGGATGCATGACTGCGTCCTATGATTACCATATCGGCGTCGACGACCACAAATCCTATAGCCATCTGGTGGTGCAGGATTCGGGCGGCAAGACGCTCAGATCCGGTCGGGTGAAGAACGACCGCCAGTCGCTCGGCAGCTTTCTCGAGCGGTACCGCGAAAACAGCCATGCGGTTTGTCGAGGCAACGCGCAACTGGATGGTGATCTACGACTGGCTCGACGACATTTGTGATGATGTCGTCCTCGCCCATCCGTTGAAGGTCAAGGCGATTGCCGACGCCAAGATCAAGACCGACAAGATCGATGCGACGGTGTTGGCGCATCTGCTGCGGGCCGACCTGGTGCCACAGGCCTGGGCACCGAGCGACAAGGCCCGCGAGTTGCGCGTCGCGCTGCGCGAGCGGATGTTTTACGTGCGGCTGCGCACGATGACGAAAAACCGCATCGTCACGGTGTTTGACCGCTATCCGGAGCAGACAGCCCAACTCAAGAAGCTTGGCGATCTGTTCGGCAAGGCCGGTCGCATCCAACTGGCGCAGGTCGACGTCTCTAAGATCGACCGCGTCCAGATCGACCGTGGCCTCGACTTCAGCGGCGACATCGATGGGCGGATCAAGCAGTCGGAGACAACGATCCGGGCACTGACCAACGCCAACGCCAACGTCAAGCTGTTGAAGACGATCCCCGGCATCGGCGAGTTCTTCGCCCGGCTGATCGATGCGGAGATTGACGATATATCCCGCTTTCGCAACCCGAAGAAGCTGGCCGCCTATGCCGGACTGGTGCCGTCGACCTATTCGTCTGGCGGCAAGACCTTCCACGGCAAGATCATCAAGCAGGGCAACAAGTGGCTGCGCTGGGCGTTCGTCGAGGCGGTGACACCGGCCGTCGCCAGCGACCTCGAGCTTCGCGCCCAGTACGAGCACCTGAAGATCAGAGGAACCAACAAGGCGCGGGTGGCGATTGCGCGCAAGCTTTTGACGATCGCCTTCCAGATCCTGCGTGACCAGCGCGCCTAAACGCCGTGAGGTTCGGCAACTTGGGCTGATGGGTGCATAGAGAACGAACGGCGCGTTGCAAAATGCAGATCGAAACCCGCGCTTTGAAAAGCGCTGCCTCGCAGCGCATGGCCGGGCGGTGGTATTTGTGGCAGCTAGCTTCGTCGGAAACCACTGAGCGCGCGCCTAACCGCCTGCGCGGTCGGGAATAAAACATCCATCTGAAGTGCCAGTGAGTAATCGCCATCGTCGCAGAGCGCCACTGCCCACGCGGCAAGGGAACCAGAGGAACATCAAGGGCAAGCATTCCCCTGACACTTGCAATGCTTGCCCTTGCGCTGCCCGCCTATGCTGCCGGTCACGCCGTCCAAATCAAGGACATGAAATTCAACCCAGCCAAGCTGAAGGTTGCCGTCGGCGACACGATCACCTTCACCAACGGCGACGGCGACTCCAGACGCCATACCGCTACGGCGCTGGACGGCTCCTTTGACACCGGGCGGCTTGCCATGGGCGAGAACACCACCGTGAAGATCGCCGCCGCTGGTAAGTATGATTTCAAATTTATGTTTCACCCCTCGACGACAGGCACTGTCACTGCGAAATAGCGCGCTTCCTGCGTCAAGCCTTAGCGACAAGGCGAGCCACTCTGGCGAGTTTTCAGAAATTCAGGGATGTAGTAGATTACCACCAGTGCGGGAATAGCCCCTTTTTGCATCGACTTGAAAGGCCTTAACCGAGACGACACAATCACCGAACGCGATGGGTCTTTTAAAAACGGCGTTCCGGTGCTTCCGAGGAAACAGCCGATGAAGACGATCACTTTGACGGACGAACAATACGCTGTGTTGCGGGCGCTCCTCGAATGGACGTGTGGCGACGCGTCTGACGATGACGGCTATGCCGACGATGAAGATGATCGTGAGCACATCGAGGCCGCACAGATCGTCCTCTGCGATGCAGCGCTTTCAGCGCTTGGATACAGCAATCCGGAAGCACGAGACGATCCAAGAATAGACGAGGAAGTAGACGCCCTTGTTTTCAGCCTCTATGACGTGGTTGTGGAAGCAGCCTTAGCCGAAGCAAAGGCGCAGTAGGCAGTTGCGCCGCCGTTCGACGGCTGTTTCGACCTTTAGATCGCCGCTTTTAGGACGGTCTATGCGTAGTTTGCCAAGGATTATCGCGCAGCATTGCGACGTGGCTCACCTATGATTGGAGTAACACCGCTCCCCTGATCGGCACATCGCTGTTCGGGCCGGCAATTGGGTAGTCGGCGAGAATGTCCATCTGAACCGCTCGCTAGATTCCTTCTCGGCTAGCATACCGGAAAAACTGTCACTAAGTTGAGGCAAGCTTCCGACGGGACCCACACGAAGAACCAAATGCGGCGATGCAACTGCGTTAAGTTGCATCAGGCAAATTTGCCCCACCTCGACACTGCCGGCGTTCCACCTCGACAGAGCGGGCATTGATGTCACACAACTCGTTGCTCGCTAGCGTGGCCACTGAGATCGGCCGTCGAAAGAACTACGCTGCGCATTCCTGCCCGTTTCGCGGCAGGGTCTCGATCATAGGGCTGGAGCGGTCCAGCTTTGAGGGATAGTCGAAGTCACCCTCGTAGCGTGCGCCGAGCGCGGGATGCGTCGGCACTCGTCGAAAACTAGAGCCTATTCAATTCACTGATCCTGTTCGGCGATCCGGTCCGCGCACAGGGTCAACCATCGTGCCCACCATGCTGAGGTCTCACGCGCGTGATGGCAGTCGAGAGGTCGAATGGGCGTAAGCTACAGTAGATAGCATTGATCGCTTGCTTTGCGTTACAGCGGCTGATGTCCCTCAATGCGCGTCAACAGTTCATCTTCCAGCAAGGCCCTGTGCTCCCTGAGCCGTCTGACCTGCGCCTCGCAGGTAGCGAGGAGATCGATGATCTTGCGGTACTCGTCACAAAGCGCATTGAAGCGCGCGTCTGTCGCCGCCAGTCGGCGGACGGTCTCTTCATCCTCTGGGAACTTTGCCAGCAATGATTGGATACGTTCGACCATTTTGTTGGGCTCCTCACCTCGTCTTCGCGGTATCAGCCCTGGCCACTGGGGCGTTCCACCTAGCTCCTCCTCGAACGACATTCCACGACTTAGTGGCTAGATCTTTATCTTTCGAATCTCGTCAACAACCTCGGGTTTGGCCAGTGTCGAAATGTGCCCGGCATCCTCACTGTTCGAGATCGCCTTGAGCACGCGCCGCATGATCTTTCCCGAACGGGTCTTCGGCATGTCGGGGACGATCACGACAGGGCGCGGCCGAGCAATCGGCCCGATCTCTCGGATCACGGAATCTTCCACGCGCGAATGGCCCCGCTGTCAGGTTCGCCTGCGCAATGAATTTCTCCGATGGTTTGACGTAATCCTCTTCCTGCCAGTGGACCGCGATCTCGGCCTCGGACACGTCTGCGGAACTTTCCTGTGACATAGGCTGCCTCCCAGGTCACTTTTGTGGCTGCCGTGGATCCCAAGGGAAATTGAAAGGATAGCACCTGCGTGCCGGCGCCGAAACGCTGGCGCCGGTTGCCTCGCGCGGCCTCTCGAGCACGCATTCGTCGAATGAAAGGAAAATGCTGTGCCTGGCGGACGAGGAGCCCGATGATAGTTGCCATTGGCGAGAAACGAATGCTTACGTTTCGGTCGGCGCCTTCGCCACGAGCATCGCGGCGAAGGTGATCGGATAAGGTCTCGAATTAAAGATGCCTATACGTCAGAATATTGTTTTGAAGCATCAATAAAGAGGTGCTAGATTTCGAATATCAGGGCCAGAGCAAAGCGATGGTTGGGTCGTGATTACTGCTGCTCAATTGCGGGCCGCCAGGGCCCTTCTCGGGATCGACCAGCGCCAGTTGGCTGAACTGGCCGGGATCTCGGTCCCGACCGTCCAGCGCATGGAGGCAAGCACCGATGTTGTCCGCGGCAACGTGGACTCGCTGATGCGGCTGCTGGCCGCACTGGATACCGCTGGCATCGAGCTGATCAACGAGGGAGCGACCAGCAGAGACGGTGGTCGCGGGGTGCGATTGAAGGCATCCGCCAACACTATGCCCTTCCAGCACAAGACCTCCAAGCCCACCGGAACAGCACGGGGGCCGAGGGTTCGCCCATGACGCCGGTTCTCGCCATGCTGCTGTGTGTGCTGGCTTTTCTGGCAACGGCGGTCCTGGCGATCTTTATCGCGCGAGCGAACAGGTCGACCTCGATCATTTACGGCATGAGCCTCGCCGTCTCGGCGATCGCCTTTGCGACAGCGCTCACTGAACTTTTCGCATCAGCCTTGCCTGCCGATCCGCCGGTGCTCGTCCTTCCCCTCGGCTTGCCGTGGCTCGGTGCCCATTTCCGGATCGATGCGCTGGCCGCATTCTTCCTTGCGGTCGTCGATCTCGGCGGTGTCCTTGCCAGTCTCTACGGCCTCGGATACGGCCGGCACGAGCACGCACCGCAGAGGGTGCTGCCATTTTTCCCGATCTTTCTCGCCGGCATGAATCTCGTCGTCCTGGCGGACGACGCCTTCACCTTCCTGCTCTCCTGGGAATTCATGTCGCTGGCCTCCTGGGCGCTGGTGATGTCGCACCACCGCGAAGCCGGCAACCGGAGGGCGGGCTATCTCTACATCGTCATGGCGAGCTTTGGCACGCTGAGCCTTCTGCTCGCCTTCGGCCTCCTTGCCGACCCCGCCGGCAGCTACGATTTCGCTGCGATCCGCGCTGCTGAACACAGCCCGCCCGCGGCCGCTATCACACTCGTCCTTCTGCTGCTCGGCGCCGGCTCCAAGGCCGGACTCGTCCCGCTGCATGTCTGGCTGCCACTGGCGCATCCGGCGGCACCGAGCCATGTCTCGGCGCTCATGAGCGGTGTCATGACCAAGGTCGCGGTCTATGGATTCATCCGGGTCATCTTCGACCTGCTCGGCGGGCCGACATGGTGGTCGAGCATGATCGTGCTCACATTCGGCGCCGGCACAGCGGTGATGGGCATACTGCACGCTTTGATGGAGAAGGATCTCAAGCGACTGCTCGCCTACAGCACGATCGAGAATATTGGTGTCATATTCGTCAGCCTCGGACTTGCGCTCGCCTTCGCCGCGAACGGCATGGGTCTGGCGGCCGCATTGGCGTTGACGGCGGCGCTGTTCCACGTCCTCAACCACTCGTTCTTCAAGGGCCTCTTGTTCTTTGGCGCGGGCGCTGTCCTAGCTGCGACCGGCGAGCGCGACATGGAGAAGCTCGGCGGTCTCATCCATCGCATGCCCTTTACCAGTTTCGCGTTCCTTGTCGGCTGTGTGGCGATCTCGGCGCTGCCGCCGCTCAATGGCTTTGCCTCGGAATGGCTGGCCTTCCAGGCGATCCTGCAAAGCCCGGACCTGCCGCAATGGGGACTCAAGATCATGGTGCCGGCGGTGGGCGGTTTGCTGGCACTCTCGGCAGCACTTGCCGCCGCATGCTTCGTCAAGGTGTTCGGCGTGACGTTCCTTGGCCGGCCGCGCACGCCCGTGGCCGATCATGCGCAAGAGGTCGACCGCTTCTCGCTTGCCGCGATGTACGTGCTCGCCGCATTCTGCCTCCTTGCCGGCATCCTCCCCGGTTTCGTCATCGACAGTCTCGCGCCGGTGACACTGTCGCTGGTCGGCGGCAAGATGCCGGTGCAGGCGAGCGAGCCATGGCTGTCGATCGTGCCGATTGCCGAGAGCCGCAGTTCGTATAACGGACTGCTCGTCTTCCTGTTCACCGTCTTCTCGGCGTCGTTTACGGCTTACCTCGTCCATCGTTTTGCCTCACGGGCCTTGCGCCGGGCCCCGGCCTGGGACTGCGGCTTCCCGCTGGCCGATCCGGCGACGCAATATTCGGCCGACAGTTTTGCCCAACCGATCAGGCGGGTCTTCGGGACGCTCGCCTTCCGGGCGCGCGAGCGGGTGGACATGCCGGCTCCGGGCGATCTCCGGCCAGCACGGCTTGTCGTCAAGACGCACGATCTGATCTGGGACCGGCTTTACATGCCGATCGTGGGCGCCGTCGGATTTGCCGCCGAGAAGCTCAATCACCTGCAGTTCCTGACCATCCGGCGCTATCTCGGCCTGGTCTTCCTCGCTCTCGTCGTCCTGCTCCTGGTGCTGGCGCTATGGTCCTGATCTCCGCCCTCCTGGTCCAGGCTGTGCAGATGGTGGCTGTCGTGCTGCTCGCACCGCTGCTGACCGGCCTCACGCGTAAGGTCAAGGCACGATTGCTGCGTCGCCAAGGCCCCTCCGTCTTCCAGCCCTACCGCGACATCCTGCGGCTTCTGCGAAAGGACGTGGTGCTGGCGGAGAACGCATCCTGGCTGTTCCGGGTAGCTCCTTACCTGATCTTCGCCATGACCTGGGTATCGGCGGCGCTCGTCCCCACCTTCGCCACCGGGCTCATGTTCAGTTGGTCCGCGGACCTGATCGCGATCATTGCGCTGCTTGGCAGCGCACGTTTCTTTCTGGCGCTTGCCGGCATGGATGTCGGCACCAGCTTCGGCGGTATCGGCTCGAGCCGCGAAGTGATGATCGCAACGCTTGCCGAACCGGCGATGCTGCTGATCATCTTCACGCTGGCGCTCGTCGCCGGCTCGACTCAGCTCTCCACGATTGCTGCGTTCATGACCTCCCCACAGGTGGGATTGCGTGTTTCGCTCGGCATCGCACTGATTGCGCTCACCATGGTGGCAATCGCCGAGAATGCCCGCATTCCCGTCGACAACCCTGCCACCCATCTCGAGCTCACAATGGTGCACGAGGCCATGGTGCTCGAATATTCGGGCCGTCATCTCGCAATGATCGAACTGGCCGCATCCCTCAAGCTGCTGCTCTACATCTCGCTGATCGCCTGCATGTTCGTACCGTGGAAACTGGCGACGCCGGGAGCCGGTCCGGATGCCTATCTCACCGGCATGTTCGCCTATATCGTGAAACTTGCGGTCGGCGCCGCCTTCCTCGCCCTGTTCGAAACCCAAACCGCCAAGATGAGGGTGTTCCGCGTACCCGAATTCCTGGGCGCAGCCCTCATGCTTGGGCTGCTCGCCACCCTTCTGCTATTCGTCTCCAGGAGCCTCTGATGACGAACGCTCTCGTCTTCGATATCGCTCATCTGCTCGCCGGTGGCCTCGTCCTTGTCAGCATGATGATGCTCTACCAGGACCGTCTTTATGCGCTTTTGAATGTCTTCGCGCTGCACTCGCTGGTGCTGACTTTATCGGTGGCCTGGCAGGCCTTCGTCCAGGATGCCCCGCATCTCTACGTGACGGCAGCGATCGCGCTCGTCTTCAAGGCCATCGTCATTCCCGTAGCGCTCCACCGCATGATCCGGCAACTCGGCATCCACCGCGAGATCGAGACCGTCGTCGGCATCGGTTTGACCATGATCGTCGGCATCAGCCTTGTCGCCCTTGCGATGGTCGTGATGCTGCGCGTGACCCCTGAGGCAGACCCGTTGGCGCGCGAGGATCTCGCCTTCGCACTATCGGTCCTGCTGCTCGGCCTGTTGATCATGGTCACCCGCCGCAATGCCGTCAGCCAGATCGTCGGGTTCATGTCGCTCGAGAACGGGCTCGTGCTTGCCGCGACCGGTGCCAAAGGCATGCCGCTGGTCGTGGAGATCAGCGTCGCCTTCTCGGTTCTGATCGCCTTCATCGTGATCGGTGTCTTTTTGTTTCGTATCCGCGAACGGTTCGACACTGTCGATGTGCGCGCGCTAGACGATTTCAAGGGGAGGCGACGAAAATGAACTTGCCCCTCGATCCGGTGGCCCTCGTCCTCTTGATACCGATCGTCGCCGCGGCGCTTCTGGCGCTCTTGCCCGGCTATCGGTTGACGGCGCGGCTCAATGTGCTCGCAAGCCTCTTGACCCTGCTGGCTGCACTTTCCTTGTTCGTGACCGAGCCACCGGCGCCGGGGCTATATTTGCTCGTCGACGATCTCAACATCGTCTTCATCATCCTCAACACCTTCGTCGGCTTCACCACCAGCGTCTTCAGCGCGAACTATATCGCGCATGAACTCGAGATCGGCCGGCTGACCCCCGCGAACCTGCGTTTCTATCATGCCATGTACCAGATCATGATGTTCGGCATGAACCTCGCGTTCGTGTCGAACAACATCGGCCTGATGTGGGTCGCGGTCGAGCTTGCCACGCTCACCACCGTGCTGATGGTCGGCATCTATCGCACGCACGAGGCGCTCGAAGCCGCCTGGAAATATTTCATTCTGGGAAGCGTCGGCATCGCCTTCGCGCTCTTCGGCACCATCCTCGTCTATATGGCAGCGCAGCCGGTCGTCGGCGAAGGCTACGACGCCATGGTCTGGACCCTCTTGATCACGCATGCCGCCACCTTCGACCCAGGGATTCTCAATGTCGCCTTCGTGTTTCTGTTGCTCGGCTATGGCACCAAGGTCGGTCTCGCCCCCTTGCATGCCTGGCTCCCTGACGCACACGCCGAAGGGCCTACACCGATTTCTGCCGTCCTCTCGGGGCTGCTTCTGAACGTCGCGCTTTACGCCGTGCTGCGTTTCAAGATCCTGCTCGCCGCAAGCCCCGATGCGATCGCGCCCGGGCCCCTGATGGTGACGATGGGGCTCACCTCGCTGCTCTTCGCCGCCTTCATGCTCTACCGCCGCCGCGACATCAAACGCCTGTTCGCCTATTCCTCGATTGAGCATATGGGCATCATCGTCTTTGCCTTTGGCATGGGCGGACCGATCGCCAATTTTGCGGGACTGCTGCATATGGTGATGCACTCGCTGACCAAATCGGCGATATTCTACGCGGTCGGCCACATCGCCCAGATCAAGGGAACGCAGCGGCTTTCCAGCATCCGCGGTCTCACCGAAACCCATCCGGGGCTCGGTTGGGGCCTGGTGATCGGCGTTGTCGCCATCGCCGGCCTGCCGCCACTCGGGATCTTCATGAGCGAATTCCTGGTCGTAAGTTCAACCTTTGCGAGGCAGCCCTTGCTTGCCATACCGCTTGTCCTCGGACTTCTAATCGCCTTTGGCGCTTTGCTGCTACGGCTGACCGGAGTTGCCTTTGGCCAACCGCGCGGCAGCATCGCCCCGGTCGAGGCATCCTATATGCCGATGTATTCCCACCTCGCGCTGGTGCTTTGCGCCGGCATCTACCTGCCACCACCGCTGGTCGCCTGGTTCCAGCATATCGCCAGCCTTCTTGGATGAAAGGGAGGAGCCATTGCCAACGTTAACCGATCTCCTCCGTGACGGCCAACTGGTTCGGCACCATCGCCCTTGCCAGCGTGTCATTGTCGAGCCAGCGGTCTGGTCGGCCGCGGCCCAAGGGCTTTCGGAGGGAAGCTGGACGCTGCTTGGCCTTTGGGGCGAGGCGAGCGCCGTTCACATGGCGCTCCTGGATGAGCCGGTGGGAGCGATCGGCATCATCAGTCTGGAAGGGCTCGAAGGCAGCTATCCTTCGGTTGCGGGACACCATGCGCCGGCGTCGCGGCCGGAACGCGCGATCCATGATCTCTTCGGACTCGAAGCGAAGGATCGACCCGATAGCCGCCCCTGGCTCGACCATGGGCGCTGGTACTTACGGTTCCCCATGGGAGCCCGCGTTGGGCCGGAGCCCAAGGCCGCTCCCTATAAGTTCTTGCTAGCCGAAGGCGAGGGCTTGCACCAAATTCCCGTCGGCCCGGTGCATGCCGGCATCATCGAGCCCGGGCATTTCCGCTTCACCGCCAATGGCGAGACCGTCGTCCGGCTCGAAGAGCGGCTCGGCTATGTCCACAAGGGGATCGAGGCGCTGATGGCCGGAGCAACCCTCGACCGGGCGGCGCAACTTGCCGGCCGAACGTCCGGCGACAGTGCGGTCGCCTATGCCTACGCCTTCTCACGCGCGGTCGAGGCTGCGGCTCAACTCGACATCCCGCCGCGCGCCGTCTGGTTGCGCGCGCTCATGGCCGAGCTCGAACGGCTCGCCAACCATCTCGGCGACATCGGCGCGATCTGCAACGACGCCGCCTTCTCCCTCATGCATGCGCATTGTGGCGTGCTGCGCGAGCGTGTGCTGCGCACCGCCGACGTCGCCTTCGGTCACCGTCTGATGCGCGACTGCATCGTACCGGGCGGCGTCGTTGGCGATCTCAATCCCGAGGCGGCCTCCGCGTTAAGGGGCTTGATCGCCGAGATTCGCCAGAAGTTTCCACCATTGATCGAACTCTATGACAACACCGCATCGCTTCAGGATCGAACGGTCGGTACCGGCACGCTCAAGCCGCAGCTTGCCCGCCAGTACGGCGCCGGCGGTTATGTCGGGCGGGCCTCCGGGCGCGCTTTCGATGCCCGGCAGGCGCTTCGCTATCCGCCTTATGATAGTCTCACGTTTGAAGTCCCGGTCTTGAACGAGGGCGATGTCAACGCCCGCGTCTGGATTCGCATTCGCGAGGTCGAACAGAGCCTGGCACTGGTCGAACAGATTCTCGATCAACTGCCCGATGGCCCGGTGCGCAACGAAGTTCCTGACCTCAATGAACCCCGAGAGGGGCTGGCTCTTGTCGAAGGCTTTCGCGGCGACGTGCTGGTCTGGCTCCGTCTTGCCGAAACCGGCAAGATCGACCGATGTCACCCGCGCGATCCGTCCTGGTTCCAATGGCCGCTGCTGGAGGCGGCGATCGAGGGCAACATCGTCGCCGACTTCCCGCTCTGCAACAAATCGTTCAATTGCTCCTATTCCGGCCACGATCTCTAAAGGTGAGCCATCATGCGCAAGCTGCTCTTCGAAAGCCTGGTCCGAGCGCCGCTGACCGAACCGGTCCTGCGGCCGGACGCAGCGATGGACGAACTTGGTGTTGCCATCGACACTGCGGCCCGCCGGCGTCTTGGCCGCAGCCTGTCGATCCGCGCCGTCGACGCCGGCTCCTGCAATGGCTGCGAACTGGAGATCCACGCGCTCAACAATGCGTTTTACGACATAGAACGCTTTGGCATTCGTTTTGTGGCTTCGCCACGGCACGCCGATGTCCTGCTTGTCACCGGCCCGGTAACGCGGAATATGCGTGAGGCATTGCAGCGGACATACGACGCCACGCCCGATCCCAAATGGGTTGTCTCGGTGGGCAAATGCGGGCGCGACGGTGGCTGCTTTGCAGGTAGCTACGCGGTTGTGGGTGGAGTCTCGGAGGTCGTGCCCGTCGATCTTCATATTCCGGGTTGCCCACCACCGCCGATCGATATTCTGAAGGGATTGCTTGCGTTAATGGAACACACCAGCATGCGGACCGATACTCGATGAGGGTGGGATCAATGATTCAGCTAGTCCTGGCCGGTCTGGTTGCCGCGTGCACACAGTTCGTCGCTGCTACCGTTGCGACGCTTATGGTCTTTTCAGCGGCACGCCACGGACTGATCGCTCCAACTTTGGTTTGCCCTGACACTGAACAATTGCCCGTTTCCGTCCCGTCGCTACTGACCTGGATTTTTCTTCTCACGGCGATCGGAATTGCACTGACAAGCGGCCGCTTTGTCGACTTCACCACTGCGCACATCCGCCGTGCCTCCCGACTGATGTGGCCAGCCGAGCCGGATCGTGCGACAAAAACCCTGCTGGGTCAGCTGTGGCTGGCGGCGATGGGATTCGCAATCCTCGCGCTTCGCCCGCCTCCTCATGTGTGGATCGAGGCGGGCCGTTATTTGGGACCCGGTTGCACCGCGTCGATCGTCTGGCCGGGCGTGATGAGCATTGGGCTTGCGTGTTTTGGTGCAAATGCACATGCCGCACGAAAGGCCTTCTGATGCAGGCAAGTACCAGGTTCCAAGCACACTGACCTATTGGCAGCAATGCCATCGGGGGCGGATCGAGTATTTGCGGCTGGTCGGCGTGCATCATGCCGAGCTTCCTGATGGACGGCATGGCGAACAGGTTGTCTGGATCGTCCGGTGGATGAAAATCGAATTTCGGCGGCCCGCACGCGTGGACGATCTTCTGACCATCGAAACGGAAACGGTTGAGATTTCCGGTGCCCTTGCACTTTTGGCGCAAAGGATCCGACGCGGCAGCGATACTCTGGTCGAGGCACAGGTTGAATGCGCACTCATCGATCGTGATGGCCGTCCGCGCTGTTTTCCAAAGGAGTGGAGACTGCTAGCCGGCGAGCCACTGCATGCCAAGTTCCCATTGACATTTCATCACCATATATTGATGTTTAGTATATCAATGATACCAATAAATGTATGACTTCTCCCAGAAAACACGGGATAACTGATGATCACCGCTGCCCAGCTTCGCGCCGCCCGCGCGCTCCTCGATATCGACCAGAAGACCATGGCCGAGATGGCCGGTGTTTCGTTACCGACAATTCAACGAATGGAAGCCAGCCTGGGCAATGTGCGAGGGATCGTGGACAGTCTTACCAAAGTCATCGAAGCACTGAACCGCGCCGGTATCGAACTGCTCAGTGAGCATATGTACGGCGATAGCGGCGGACGCGGCGTCCGGTTCCGGCGTGCAGAGTCGCCTCCGGTTCAATCCAGTTAGATTAACGGACGCAGCAGCTCGTCCATCATTCCTTTTCGCCCGCTCTTCGATCTTGGAACCTCCCGATGAAGCCGTCTTGGCACTTCTTCCTTCGTCCGCCCTTGTCCGCATTAAGCGGCAGAGTTCCGTCATGATCCTGTATCTGCGTCGCCTGACCGGACGGGAGCGAAGCGAAAAAGCTGACCGGCACCTCGCACGGTTTTTGACCTTTGTCGCAGGCGCCGCCAATGCCGGTGGCTTTCTCGCGGTCCGGCAATACACCTCCCACATGTCCGGCATAGTTTCATCGATGGCCGACGACCTGGCTCTTGGCGATGTCAGCCTGGTGCTTTCCGGGTTTGGTGCCTTGCTGTCATTTCTCGGCGGTGCTGCCTGTTCAGCCGTGCTTGTCAATTGGGGGCGGCGCCAGCGCCTGCAGAGCGAGTACGCGTTTCCGCTCGTCCTGGAAGCCGCCCTACTGATCTGCTTTGGCCTGCTCGGGGGTCATCTGGCTCGTCAGCAGGGACTGTTTGTGCCGATGACCGTGATGCTTTTGTGCTTCATCATGGGGTTGCAGAACGCCATTATCACCAAACTGTCGCAAGCGAGAATCCGAACGACACACATTACCGGCCTGGTTACCGACATGGGCATCGAGCTCGGCAAATTGTTCTACTGGAATGCATCGCAGAGCGGTGCGGAGAGACCGTTTGTGCTGGCGGATCGCAAGAAGTTGAGGCTGCTTGCGTCGCTGATCGGACTATTCTTCATCGGAGGCGTCGTCGGTGCGGTGAGTTTCAAGCACATCGGCTTCGCAGCGACGCTGCCTCTGGCGGTCATCCTGCTATTGCTCGCGGCGGTACCCGTTCTAGACGACGTGGTCGTCCGTGTGACGCGGACCCGATCGTAAAGGCGATTTGGGAAACTGGCGTGCTCCCGGCCTTCGGACCGCACCGAACCGGAACTTTCGGGGTGTCGAACCGCCCCAGCTTTCTGGACCGCCGGAGGCTGGAGTTTTCCGGCTTCAAGAACCAACGGGCAATTAGATGTTTGGCACGGGCGGCGTTGGTCTGATGGGGTTGGATACTGACGATCGATATCAACAACTAGCAGTTGAAAATTGCTCAATCGCAATATGGAGCCGTCTTACAGCGAACAGCCAAACCGCGGAGGTAGTTCCTACTATTCTTGAAAAGATCGGCGGCAAGGGTGCTGTCGTTGACTTCGTCGGTTCCGAGCAAACCGCGAGCCTCGCACTTGGATTCCTTTCCGGGGGCGGTACCTATGTTAATGTCGGCCTTTTCGGTGACGAATTGCGCGCACCGCTTGCCGTTCTGGCACTCAGATAGCTGACGATCAAAGTCCTTCGTGGGGACCCCAGTGAGATGCGGGGAATTGATCGAGCATGAACGCGCTGCCACGATCAAGTCGATTCCGATTTCGACAGCACCGATTGGTCAGTTGAACGAAAGCCTGGCGGCTCTACGCGCCGGAAGATTCACGGTCGCCGGGGGTTGTTTATGACGCGCACTAAGCGGTTTTTAAGAGGCGGGATCGCACCCGTCGCCCGCAGCCAACTACAGGAGGAATAGCCGCCTTGGCACAAGATCCGAAAGCAAGGCTTCGCGACGCTGCTCTGCATTTCCATCAGCATCCCAAGCCTGGGAAGCTCGAAATTACCCCAAGCAAGCCACTGGCCAACGCGCGCGACCTCGCATTGGCCTATTCGCCTGGGGTTGCGGTACCATGCGAAGAAATAGCTGCTGATCCGGAGAAAGCCTATACCTATACATCCAAAGGCAATCTTGTGGCGGTCATATCCAATGGCACAGCAGTGCTGGGTCTGGGTAACATTGGCGCACTGGCCAGTAAGCCCGTCATGGAAGGCAAGGCTGTCCTGTTCAAGAAATTCGCCGGAATCGACAGTATCGATATCGAGGTGAATGAAAGCGACCCCAAGAAGTTCATCGAGATCGTGGCGCCGCTGGAACCCAGTTTCGGCGGCATCAATCTCGAGGATATCAAGGCTCCGGATTGCTTCGATATCGAAGAGAGCTTGAGGGCTCGGATGAACATTCCGGTCTTCCATGATGATCAGCACGGTACGGCGATTATCGTGGCTGCCGCCGTTCTCAATGCCATGACGCTTGTCGGAAAGAACATAGCGGAAGTGAAGATTTGCACCTCAGGTGCGGGCGCTGCGGCGATAGCATGCATGAATATGCTGGTCACGGTCGGCGCGCGGCGGGAGAACATCTATATAGCGGACCGCCAGGGACTTGTTACCAAGAAGCGAGCAATTTCCGTGGACCGCTGGCGTGGTGCGTTTGCACAAGACACGGATGCAACCCAGCTGGCTGACGTCATGGCCGGATCGGACATTTATGTCGGCCTGTCTTCGGCAGGCGCTTTGAAGCCCGAAATGATCCGGGAGATGGCCCGCGATCCCTTGATTCTGGCTCTTTCCAACCCGATTCCGGAAATCATGCCGGAATTGGCGGTCGCAGAACGACCCGATGCAATGATCTGCACCGGCAGATCCGACTATCCAAATCAGGTCAACAACGTCCTGTGTTTCCCCTTCATCTTCCGCGGCGCCCTGGATGCACGCGCAACGACCATCAACGACGAGATGAAACGGGCGGCAGCCAATGCAATTGCCCAGTTGGCGCACGAGCCTGTTCTTGAATCGATCGGGGCTGACGTATCCGCGACGTTCGGGAGCAACTACCTTATTCCGTCGCCGTTCGATCAGCGCTTGATTCTGCGCATAGCACCGGCGGTTGCCCAGGCGGCGATGGACAGCGGCGTATCGCGCCGCCCGATCCATGACATGGACGCTTATCAGGACGGCTTGAAGCGTTTCGTGTTTCGCTCAGGATTGGTCATGAAGCCAATGATCGAGCGTGCGCAGGGACAGGGAAAGCGTATTGCATTTGCCGACGGCGAGGATGAGCGTGTGCTGCGTGCCACCCAGGTCATACTGGAAGAAGCCATCGGGCGTCCCATTCTTATAGGTCGGCCGGCCGTCATTTCGCAGCGGATCGAACGTTTCGGCCTGACGATGAGAGCCGATCGCGATTTCGAGATCATCAACCCGGAGGATGATCCGCGTTACCGCGATTATGTCAGTCTTTATCACGACCTCGTTGGGCGCAAGGGCGTCAATCTCGATACGGCCCGTACGCTGGTTCGGACCGACTGCACAGTGATCGGAGCATTGGCTGTCCATCGTGGAGAAGCCGACGCCCTGATATGCGGGCTGCAGGGAAGTTTCATCAAACATGCGAGCGATATCCGCGCGATCATCGGGCTGGCGGATGATTCAGCACAGTTGTCGGCGCTGTCGATGCTGATCATGTCCAAGGGGGTATTTTTCCTTGCTGACACCTATGTGAACGTGGATCCCAGTGCCGAGGAGCTCGTTCAAATAGCGTTGCAGGCTCGCGATCATCTCAAACGTTTCAACATCAGTGCCAAGACGGCGTTGCTGAGCTATTCGAATTTCGGCTCTCGCGACGGGGCATCCTCTGAGAAAATGCGCAAGGTTCATTCGCTGTTGAAACTGACCGCGCCTGATCTACTCGTGGAAGGCGAAATGCAGGGAGATTTTGCCATCAACGGTGCGTTGCGAGAGAGCTACCTGGGCCAGACGGCTTTTCAAGGTGAAGCCAATTTGTTGATTTTCCCGTCATTGGAGGCATCGAGCCTATCCCTGACTTTGCTTGCGGAGCTGAATAACGCACTGGCGGTAGGGCCGATTCTTATGGGAACCAAACGCCCAGCGCATATCCTGTCTCCATCGGTAACCAGCCGCGGCATCGTGAACATGTGTGCCATCGCGGCAGCCGAAGCTTTAGAAAGCCGATAAGAGCTCAAGACTGCGTAGTGAGATTAACAGATAATTCGACGGTAGTCCGCCAAGCATGTAGTGTTCGCGAACCAAGAATAAATGGGTTCGGTGACGGCTTCGAAGTCATTCAGTGTTATGGTCCAAACCCGGTGCCAGATCTCGGCGCAGCCCCTGCGGCTTGCGCGCTGGTTGCCGAGACAGAATTCGAACCTGCAATCGAATTGGCGACGACGCCAAGCCACCAATGCGGTTGGAGCTTCGCTGGGTATCGACGAAATCTATGCCGATCATAGCCCGGCTGTGACGCTTGCTGCCGTTGCGGCTGAACAGCGGCGTCATCCGACGATGATGGTCGGTGATCGCCGCGTTCATAGGATTATGAGCATCCGGCTAGACAGTACCAAACTTGTTGGCAAGCCAACGTGGCCCATCCATATCAAACTGCCTAACCCTGCACGCGGCGGCCGGGAAACGGGAGCCGCGGGTTTCATCCATGAAACGCACCGAGTCTATGCATCAATCGAGGGCGGATCGCGGTGAAGCCGACTTGAGCACGACGATCGAGACCAACGCACCCGCGCTCGTTAGGAGTGACCGCGCCGTCGACGGGTTTTGTGGATGGGATTGTGCCAACAAGCTCGCTTGATGCCTCAGCTGGCCATTGCCGACAAAGCGGTCAGCATCTCGATGACGGCTGCGAGTCCGCGGGCCTCCCGCCATTTTTCAGAAAGCCAATGAAGACCGCCGCCACCGAGTGGGATGATTGCCGTCCTCGCCCCCAAAACAGCAGCAAGTGCTCCAAGGATACACTGCCAGGCACGGGTGGCTGTGGAAGAGCGTTCTGAACGTGTCTAGAGGGCGGTCCGCCCGATGACGATGGCGGCGCATTGGCGTGCTCGCGCTATTCGCACGGCGTGTCCTACCTCCCACCGACGCTGTAGGCTGAGCTAAATCGGACACAGCGCACGGACTGCAAGTGCGACCGCCTGATGTTGTCTGTTACCGCTTGCGGACGAACTCGGTGCGCAGGACCAGTCCCTTGATCGCGTCGTGCCGGCAGTCGATCTCTTCCGGGTTGTCGGTGAGCCGGATCGACCTGATGACTGTGCCCTGCTTGAGGGTCTGGCCGGCACCCTTCACCTTGAGGTCTTTGATCAGGACCACGGAGTCTCCGTCGGCAAGGAGATTACCGGACGCATCGCGAACCTCGGCAGCTTTCGCGGCCTGCGCCGTGATTTCCGAAGCCGGCCGCCATTCGCCGGTCGCCTCGTCGTAAACGTAGTCATCGCTCTGGTCACTCATGTTCGCTCCGCTGTCGTACCTTGCTTGTCTTTATCGGATCGCCGTGATGCTCTCCGCATCGACTGCTCAACCCATATGTGCCTCTATCGCTGTCACCGCGCGAAATCAAATCGCGGTTTCGCGCCGGAGGAAGTCGACCGCTTATGGCGCACCTACCATCCAAAGGTTTGAGTGGATCGGACACCTTCTTCCCCTCTCCCGTCCGGCTTCGTGGTTTTAACCAGCGACGGTTCGTTTCAAGTGTGGCTGTCGTACCGCGGGGGGCCGCTACGGGATCAATCAGAAGACCGTCGCCAAGTGGCGGAAGCGGACCTCAGTCGCAGACCGTCCGATCTATGTTTGGTGTGCGCCTGAAATTTACTGGATCAGAAGCTAAACGCATCGACATTCTTGAGAATGAAGGCGGTATAGTTGCACTTGACCGGGTGCCGTAAGTGGAGCCTGACGGTTGCAATTTGCCTGCCGGTTTCTCGAGCAACCGGGCATCGACAGATTCGGCATCGCGTTCCAAGTGGTGCGTCCGGGCCTGGAAAAACTTGGTTTAGCGCCCGCTCGTTCCCTCTGCAGTCATAGGTTCCCAGAACTCCACCACTTGACAAAATCTCTGATCATTTGGGCAGTTCGCTCCGACGGCCGCGGTTGCCTCGGGCCTCACCACCTTCTCGAACTCTTCCCGGTTGCCTCTCAACGGCTTTGCCGGCGGACGCCTGATTCACGCGGCAATCCAGAGTAACCCCAATTGATTAGTTACTGTTCATAAAATCTTATTGATTTCGAGACGAGCAATTGCAATTATATACTTGAAATTGCGCACCAGAAAAGCACAAGTTAAAGATGAGATCGTGCTGGTTTCATTGCCGCGCAATTCCTCCATTTTCAACCGCGCGCATGGCTTGAACCTCCGTACAGGTGCGGAGGTTCAAGCGCATTGAGGGGCGGTGAATAGTAGTATCTTCGGGCCGTGGCCCAGCATTAGAAAACTCTTGATTTCACAACTTGTGAGTCCGGCCAGAGTCCGCATAGGGTTCGTTGTTCAGAGGGGGCGGTGGCAATGTGGAAGACGGATTGGCCAAAATCGGCGGTGACCTCAGAAACGATTGTCGTGCTTCGCCGGATCTTGCGAGACTGGTGCGACGAGCGCGGTCATCGCGCCGATAGTCAGGAAGGTGGTCGAACTGCCAAATCCCTGATCGGCTGGTATGAATTCGGCGTGACCGACGAAGACGAGCTGGCGAGGCTGATCCGCGACGACATCATTGCTGAAGCCTAAATAGTGGCTGCCATGCGGAGCACTGTTCAGGACCTTGTGATGGGAGTACTTGGCTGGACCGCATGGCATCAAGCCAGCAGGGACGGGAAGTTCCACTGGCGACGCTGGCGCAAAGGTGACTGGGAAATCCGCGAAATGACAGCGGACGAGCAGGACGACGCCCTGATCGACTGGTCAATCAAGTAAGTGACGAAGACGGTTGAGCCTTGGCTGGCTGCCATTGTAGCTCGAACGGGCGAACTGACTGAACGACGCCAACAGCGTTCGCCGGCACAATGAACTTCGAAGCGCACGCGAAGGAAAAACCATTGCGAGTATCCGCAAAACTGCCCTGAGGCGGCCGGAGAGATTCCTACGCGGCATCCAGCCATGAGATCAAACAACACGTCGGCCCCTACAGAGGAGCCTCTGCCATACACGAACAGAGGCTCAGTCAGGCCTTCGGATCGCCCTCACGATAGCCGCATTCGGCAGTTCTGCGGCTGGCGATCCGTTGTTCACGATACGCTCATATAGACCCGAGACAAGGATCAGCACGAGATGAGGCGACTAAAGCCCCTCATCGGGAATTGAAGCCACTGGGCGACGAAAGAAAAGGCCCCAGATCCGAAACGGGTAGAATCCAGGGCCCTCCATCTGAGCGTTCGACTTCACAGACGGCGCCATCTACGGCTGGACCGTCGCCGGTTTCAAGCTCTAACACGTCAGAATTTTGCCGCTGCGAGTCACGGGCCCTTGCCCTCGATCCGAGTCCGATCTCGGATCTTTGGGCGGCCATTGCCAACGTTTCGCAGCTACATCGGGGTGGCGGCCGTTAGCGGCGTCTGGACGACGAAGCGCCGAACATTTAGGATCACTCGCCGGCCCCGGACGCGTCTATGTCAATTTCCCTACCAGTTCCGCATATTCGGAAAAAGAAAGTTTCCGCCCGCTTTGGCTTTCCTGGTTCGCAAGCAGCAAGACGCGGATGGGGAACATCGTAGCCGCACGGTTCGCATCGGACAGCTTACGGTCATCACTATTCTCGATCCTGTTTTCGGCTTCGCCGAGTGCCGCCGAAAGGTCGCTATGCGACAAGATACCCTTCTGCACCAGCGTATCGGCCAGACACGCGACCGCCATGATCAAACCTTGAAGCTGTAGATTTGCGGTGTTCACGCCACGCTCCCGTACACGCTGAGCGCGACATCAAGTTGCCGTGCGAAATCCCGAAGTTCGCTGTCCATACGAAAAAGGGCGGCCGGAGCCGCCCGCGTTTACTCAGGCTGCTTTAGACCGCGCCGAGGTTTTGTTGATCGACGTTACAGCAAGGTTGGTGAGCTTGTTGTTCGTCGCCTTTTCCTGGTCGAGGATTTCGCTCAGAAGCTTGTGAGCCTCGTCGTGACCGAGGTTCTTGGCCCATTCACGCACCGAGCCATAGCGGGCGATCTCGTAGTGCTCAACAGCCTGACAAGCGGCCAGAAGACCGGCGTCCAATGCGGTCCCTTCAGCCTCTTTCATCAAACTGTCCGCTTCCTTGATCAGCCCTTCGATGGCGTCGCATTTTTCGCCAGAGGCCGTCTTGCCGATTGACCTGAAGACCTGCTCGAGTTTCTTGATTTGGTCTTTCGTTTCCGAGAGGTGTTCCTCGGCCGCCTTCTTCAGTTCGGCGCTATTTGCTGCCTTAGCGACCTTTGGAAGTGCCTTTGTGATGGCGTTTTCAGCGAAATAGAGATCCTGCAGCGTATGCTCAAAAATTTCAGCCAGCGTTTTCATGAATTCTCTCCTCGGCAGATGAAATGCAGGGGAGAAAGCATCCAGCGGCCAAATCGTTCCCGCTCGCATGTTTAAAAGCCGGGCAGGCGGGAGCCTTCAAACCTGCCGGGCCGGGTTCCGCCCGTTACACCATCTTAGAAGCACATAACGAGAACAACGATTGCTCGATAGAAGGTCACCTCGCCGCCGCTCTTGTCAGGCTGCTGTTCGTGTCATGCGCGAGCCGACGAGCCGGCGCACCGACTCCTCCTCTGACGTGAAGCAGCCATCCTGGATTGCACCGAAAGCGGCCGCGGCGGCCCAGATCTTGGCGGATGCGCCCAGATCTGCATCGGGGCCCTCGAGCCGGAATGAGACCGGTGACAGCGGCCCGAACAAAAGCGGGCGCTGGAGTTCCGGCCACGCGACGAGATCTGGCTCGACGCCGGCATTGCGCGCGAACATCAAGGCGGCGACGTGCATCGGAAGGCTCGGCTGGCCGGAGCGCATCGCTCGGACCTTCTCGACGCCCGCCCACATCGTCTCTAGTGAGGGCAAGGGCTGCCGCCCTGCAAAGCAATAGGCGATCCAACGCGCCTGCAGTTCGAGGACCGGAAAATAGGGGCCGATGAGGTCGTAAAGACCGAGGAAGGCAAGCCTCGGAAGGTCCGGGTGGAACGTGTGGTCGTGGAGGTCGAGATGGTTACCATCGTGGCCGATCGTCTCGGAGATCTCCCTGCTTAGCCAGGGGAGCGACAGGCGATAGCCGGTACCGAACAGCAGGCCATCCGCCTCGAAGGCCGAACCGTCCGAGAAGCGGACCGTTCGGCCTTCGAGGCTTTCGATCCAGGGGCGCACCGCGATCCGGCCCTCCGCCACTGCCGGAAGAAAGTTCTGCGATTGTGAAATGCCGGCCGCGAAGATGTTCTCGGCTGCCGCCGGTGCACCGAACTGGTCCGGCCGACCGGCGGCCTTCACGACGGTGGACTTCATGCCCGCCGCCAGTTCTTCCGGGGGGAGGACCTCCCCAAGAAGGGCTGCCGCGCGGGTGAACATCACATGGTCGGTCGGGACCCCGGCAATTATCTTCGGCAGGACGTAGCGTTGGCGATGGTTGGTCGAAACCACTTCCGTCGCGCCGCCGAATGCTAGGTCGGAGGCAATTTCGAGCGCGCTGATGGAGCAACCGGCCACGACGACCTTTCGCCCGCGATATCGCTCCGCACCGGCATATTGCGCGGTGTGCGCAACCCCGAGCGCGCCGTCGAAGGACTTGAGACCGGCGAGTTCCGGCACGTGCGGAAGATTGTGGCGGCCGGTCGCCACGATTACCTGCCGGAAGATCTCAGCCCGCGTCGTTTCATCGGAAGCCGAGCGGATGAGCCAGCCCCCTTCCGCCGACCGCTCGAGCCGCTCCACCCGGTTGCCGAGGCGCAGATGCGGCAGCAGGCCGAAAGTAAAGGCGTAGCGTTCCAGGTAATTCAGCATCTCCTCCTGCCGGACATAGGCGGGAGTGCCCGGCGCATGGTTCAAGTCGGAAAACGCCGTCGTAATGCGGCTTGTGTTCGTTCGCATGCCGGGCCAGGTGGCGCTGGTGGCGGATGCGGAATTCCACTGGCCGCCGAGGCGTGGCGCCGCTTCGATGATTGTCGGCACCAGGCCGTGGGCGCTGAGCCACCGGCTCGCGACAAGGCCACCGGGACCGCCGCCGATCACGGCGACGGCGTTTTCGGGCATTCTTACTGGGCGATTATCTTGCATGTCGGGCCTCCTGTTTGCTGCCGCTTTCTTTAGCCGGCTCGCGGGAGGCCGTTTCCTAAAAGCTTCTTAAGCGGCGAAGCGGGAATCCTAAAACTTGCCTAATTGCTGTAAGGGTCAAGCCAAGGGGGACCAATACCGATGATCGACGAAAACTTGGCCCGCTTCATAGAAAGCCCGGTGATGCAGATCATCGGGACGGCCGATGAGGCGTTGAAACCCGAAATCGGGCGCGGGGCGGGGGCCTGGGCGTCGGCCGACCGACGCGTGATCCACCTGGTGCTGTCGGGCTGGCAATGGCCGGGAACCGTGGCCAATCTCAAGACAAACGGACGTGTTGCCATCACTTTTTCGCGGCCGGCGGATTACGTCTCCTATCAGATCAAGGGCGAGGCGACACTCCGCGCCGCGCAAGCCGAGGAGATCGAACGCTCCAGCCGTTATCTCGTCGATATGGTATCCACGCTGATGCGGCTCGGAGTTGCCGCAGAGATCATCGCGCCGTGGCTGTCCAACCGCGACGCGCTTCTTGTCAGCATCGCGGTGGCAGAGATCTTCCTGCAGACGCCCGGCGCCCTTGCCGGCACCAGGCTTTGGAGCGCGGCTACGTGACGCTCGGTCTTCTCAATCTCGAGGCTTGCTTCGAAGGAGTCGTGCCGTCGATCATTGCTACCGCCGACGGCAATGGCGTTCCGAATATCTCCTATCTTTCGCATGTCGCCATGGTGGACGGCGATCATGTCGCGCTCTCGAACCAGTTCTTCGCCAAGACATCGGCAAACATCCGGCTCAAC
The DNA here is from genome assembly GCF_058792075.1 of Ensifer sp. EB106-03-01-XG145. Lineage (NCBI taxonomy): Bacteria > Pseudomonadati > Pseudomonadota > Alphaproteobacteria > Hyphomicrobiales > Rhizobiaceae > Ensifer > Ensifer sp. EB106-03-01-XG145. Next base: position 35,951 of record NZ_JBYTEC010000014.1, read on the forward strand.
CCGCAGGCGGCGCTGGTTGCCGTGGATGCGCGAAACGGAGCCCAGTTCCGCCTGGACCTCGCCTTTGCCTATTCGCTCGACGACGGGCCGCTCTTTGAGCAACTGTCGCGGCACCTCGACGCCACGAGTGCCCAGGTCGGCATGGCGGGCATCATGCGGCTGCGCGGCCTCGATGTCTTCCGAGTGCTCAGGATTGAAAGCATCCGATCGACGATTGAGCCCGAACGAAACCCCTCGCCCGCGCGCGATCGCCTGGTGGCGGCGGCCCGCGTCATCGAAATGATCGCCGCTGAAAGCGATGCCGCCGGCATCGTCGATGCGACGCTCGGCGGCATCCGATCCTGGCTCGGCTTCGAGCACGGCCTGTTCCTCGAGCTCTACGAGGAGCGGCGCCAACTCGTCACGATCGGCAGCCTGGGCTATGCGCCATCCGGTATCGGCTCGGACGTCGAGCTCGGCCAATGTGTCATCGGCGCGGCGGCAGAAAGCGGCAGCATCGTCAAAGTCAGCGACATGAGCCGCGTGCGTCGCCTCAACGCAGCGGTGCGCGACTCATCGAGCGATGAGAACCGCACCCGGTCGATCGTGCTGCCCGGAATGCCGGATGCGATGAGCCAGATCGCAGTGCCGCTCATCGTCGCCGGCGTCGTTCGTGGTGCATTGTTCTTCGAAAGCCGCGCGCGACTTGCATTCACCAAGGCCGACGAGGCGGCACTGTCGATCATCGCCCGGCAGGCGGCGCTGGCGCTCGCCTTCAGCGAGCGGAATTCCGAGGAGGCGGAAGTGGGCCATCGAGCGGTGCAGCTTTCGCCGGCCACCGACAGGACCATTCACGTCGCACATCACCGTTTCGACGACAGTATCTTCATCGACGGGAACTATGTCATCAAGGGCGTGGCCGGGCGATTGCTCGCTTTCATGCTGGACCAACATCTCACGAGCGGACGCAACGAATTCACGAACAGGGAAATCCGCCTGGACAGTGGGCTGCGCCTGCCGGATTTCAAGGACAACCTCGAAACACGGCTACTGCTCTTGCGGCGCCGGCTCGAAGAAAAGCGGCTGCCGATCCGCCTCATCCGCCTCGGGCGCGGGCGGATTGGGTTTGAGGTAGAGGGGCGTGTGCGCCTGAGCCGGGAAGGCGCATGAGGCTCTTCGCGACTTTTTGATCATGTCAGCGCGCGACATGAGGATCTGCCGGAGCTGATTGACGGGCTGACTGCTTTCGACAGGGGAGCGGCCCAGGAACTCGATCCGGTGCTTGCTGCCGCCGCCCTAGCCTTCGGGTTCGTCTACATCCATCCTTTCGAAGATGGCAACGGCCGCCTTCACCGCTATCTCATCCATCATGTTCCGGCCGAGCGTGGCTTCAATCCGTCCGGCCTGGTCTTCCCTGTGTCTGCCGTCATTCTGGATCAGATCGACAACTATCGTAAGGTGCTGGAAAGCTATTCGCGCCGGCTGCTGCCACAGATCCGGTGGAGGTCGACCGATCGCGGCAATGTTGAGGTGTTAAACGAGACGGCCGATCTCTACCGCTTTTTCGACGCGACGCCACATGCAAAATTCCTGTTCGCATGCGTGGCTCGCACGGTCGATATCGACTTGCCGGCACAGACCGCCTTCCTGAGGGCATACGATACGTTCAAGGGCAAGGTCCAGGGGATAGTCGACATGCCGGACCGACTGCTCGACCTTCTCTTCCGGTTCCTTCGACAGAATGAAGGCAGGCTGTCGAAGCGCACCCGCGAAAAGGAATTTGCCGGTCTGATCGACGGAGAAGCCGCCCGGATCGAGGACATCTATGCAGAGCTTCGTCAAGTTCTTTGAAGTCAAGCCTTGTTTATGAGACCCGCGCACCCCCAGCTTGCTAGGTGTACGAACACTTGGCCCGCTTACTCGCGTGATGCGACCCCCGACGATACATTATGCGATCATTTTGGCCCGAGCGTGAACAACCTAGTAACAGGCCAGGGCTCGTGATGAGCAGTTCCCTTCGGCACGAAGCGGACTGTCAATTCGTCGCACGGGGACGGCAGGTTTGCGGCATATGTCCGTTGTAGAGGTCGCCATCACGCTAGCCCTAAAGCAGACTAGCTCCGCAGCGGCGTCATGTCTCCTGCGCGCCATTGGCGGTCATGCCTGTTGCGGACGCGCACGCATCCCGTGTCACAGAGAATGCTGTGCGAAAAAGCTAAGCCTCAGTCATATTGATTGAGGTCGATCAAGGGTGGTTCGGCCTCTATCTCTTAAGCTCCTCTGAAAGTGAGATCGTCATGACCCAGACGCAGCAGATGTTGACCAACCCGACGCGATACCTGTTCTTCACGGGCAAGGGCGGGGTCGGCAAGACGTCTCTAAGCTGTGCGAGCGCGATCACGCTCTGCGACGGCGGAAAGCAGGTGCTGCTGGTCAGCACTGACCCCGCCTCCAATCTGGACGAGATGCTGGCGACGCCGCTCCGTGATATCCCCACCCCAGTCCCATCCGTGCCCGGCCTCTACGCCATGAACATCAATCCGAAAGCGGCCGCTGAAGACTATCGCGATCGTGTATTGGCACAGATGGCAGCCAACGCCTCCGAGAGCGAACGGAACACGGTTCGGGAACAGCTTTCCGGAGCCTGCACAACGGAGATAGCCGCCTTCGACGCCTTTGTCGGACTCCTTGCAGACGACATGTCGACGGTGGACCATATCATTTTCGACACCGCCCCCACGGGTCACACGTTGCGGCTTCTCAGTCTTCCAAAGGCATGGACGGGTTTTCTCGAGGGAAATGATCGGGGCGCATCGTGCCTGGGTCCGCATTCCGGCCTGAAGATGCAGGAGGCGCGGTTCCAGAAAGCACTCGCATGCCTGGGAGATGAGAAGCGCACCCGGATAGTCTTGGTCGCCCGTCCGGACAGGAGTGCTCTTCGGGAGGCTTCACGCACATCAGGGGAACTGGCGGCCCTTGGGCTGAAGAACCAATTGCTTGCGATCAATGGGCGGTTCCGCGCGACGAAGAGAGACGATCCAATCGCAGTCGGGATTGAGCGAGCACAAAGTAGCGCGCTCTCGACGATGCCGGTTGAACTGTCCCGGCTGCCGAGCGACGAGTTTCCGATGCTTCCCTTCGACATGGTGGGTCTCGATGCACTGCGTGCCTTGTTCGCACCTTAGTCACAGGCGTCGACCATCCAGGAACCGGTGGCAGCCGCCCAGACCACCCTGCCGTCGCTTGCGAAATTGATTGACGAGATCGCCGGTGGCCGCAAGGGCCTGGTGATGGTGATGGGAAAGGGCGGCGTCGGAAAGACGACGGTCGCTGCGGCCCTTGCGGTCGGCCTGGTCGAACGCGGCCATGCCGTGCATTTGACGACCACTGATCCGGCGGCTCACCTGTCGTTCGTTGTCGATAGAAATATGTGCGGTCTGACGGTCGACAGGATTGATCCGGCTGCCGAAACCAAACGCTATATCGAGAAGATCATGTCCTCACGCGGACGCGATCTCGATGAGGAAGGCAAGGCGCTGCTCCGGGAAGACCTTGAATCTCCCTGCACGGAGGAAGTCGCTGTCTTCCACGCCTTCTCACGGATCGTGGCAGAGGCCCGCGACGCCTTTGTGGTCATCGACACCGCTCCGACGGGGCACACGCTTCTCCTGCTGGATGCGACGGGAGCCTATCATCGCCAGATGACGCGACAGATGGAGGCAGTCGGGCCTGGCCGGATAGTCACGCCACTGATGCGCCTTCAGGACCCGGACTATACCCGCGTCATCCTCGTTTCCCTTGCGGAAACGACGCCGGTCTCCGAAGCGGCGATGCTGCAGGAAGACCTGCGGCGTGCAAAGATTGAGCCTTACGGCTGGGTGGTCAACAGGACCATGGCGGCGAGTGGCACGCAAGACCCGGTTCTGCAGTCGCGCCTTGCGGGGGAACAGGTCCAGATCGACCGGATCAGACGCAACCTGGCGAAACGAGCCTATATTCTGCCGTTCCAGGCTGTTCCCCCGGTTGGCATCGAAGCCTTGAAACGGCTCTCCGGGCGGGAGTGAGACGACGAACGCCAAGCTCGAATGAGGAAGCCGCGTCGAACCGATGGGGGTTCTCGTTGCATTCCTTCCCGCGGCGGGCCGGAAGCGCTTGCGCCCCTAAGGCTTTGCCCACCTAAAAGCAGAGCCACGATGTCCGCAGTGGGCGCCGATAGCGGACCTCGGCAAACTGCGGCGGTCTGACCGCTCTTGTCTCTTGCATTCGGGATGCAGTCAGTCCGCTCCCGGCCCCAATTGAGACGCTCGGGTCACACTGGCCAAGTGTCCGCTTCTGAGGCTCCTCGGGCGTTCAGATCATAGGTAGTAACGCGAACTCTCCACCCGACGACCGGAAGCCGGCAGCACGGATGTGCTCCTACCCCTCGCCTTGAAGGGATACGAACCCCAAAACCAACGATTTAAGGAAGGCGGCATAAGGCCAGACTACGGACTCGAGTTAGTCTCTGGCCCTGTCGACGCGCTGACCAGCCGCATGCTCGTTGAATTTGGGAGAGCAGCGCCACACATGCCGTATGAAACGGCTTCATCGATGGCGAGCAATCTCCGTCTGTGGTGCTAACAAGCGCGTTCCGAGGCGTAGTTGCCCGTCTCACGTCGCCGCCTCGGAAGCGTTTATTCTTGTGCGAAAGTTTCACATAAGCTTTCGTTACCAAATTCCGCTATTTACGAACTAGCATAATATCCGCAGGCTACGCACGACATGACCGACGCAATGATCAACGAGAAGGTTCTGGCTTGGGCGGTTGACCGCGCCGAGATCCCGCTCGATGTCGTCGCGAAAAAGGTCAACGTGAAGCCGGAGCGTATTGCGACCTAGATCGAGGGCGAAGAGCGTCCGACCTTCCGCCAGGCACAAAGCCTGTCTAGCGCGCTGCATATTCCGTTCGGATATCTATTCCTGAAGGAACCTCCGGAGGAGAAGCTCGCGATACCTGATCTTCGAACTGTTGGCGGCGACCCAGCCGGTAAGCTCGATTTGAACTTCCGCGACCTCCTAAATGACGTTCTCTTCAAACGCGATTGGTTCCGAGACTTCATCCAGGATCATGCCGGCCGCGAACTGGAATTCGTCGGAAAATTCACCGTCAACGATAGCGCCGAGACTGTCGCCGCCGACATGCGAAAGTCCCTCTACGGTGAGGAAGGGCCGCCGCAGACCGGCAATTGGGAAGAGCACCTACGCATGCTCATCGACAGAGCCGAGGCAGCCGGCATATGGGTCATGCGCAATGGTATCGTCGGCAGCAACACCCACCGCCCGCTTTCCGTCAGCCAGTTTCGTGGCTTTGCCATCAGTGACAAGGTCGTTCCGCTGATCTTCATCAACGGAAAGGATGCCAAGGCGGCGCAAATCTTCACCTTTGCGCACGAACTCGCGCACATTTGGCTTGGCGAAAGTGGCGTTTCTAACGTCCAGTTGGGCGACGCGAACTATGGAGTCCACCAGAAGGTGGAACGCAAGTGCAATGAGATTGCCGCGGAGTTCCTGATCCCGGCGGTCGGTTTCCCGGCGCAATGGCGCGCAGCGGATAGCCTGTCGGACAATGCCGACCGGCTGTCTCGCATCTACAAGGTCAGCCGCATCGTAATCGTGCGGCGGGCGCTCGATCTCGGCTTGATAGATCAGGCAGGCTATTCGCGTTTTTACGCAACCGAGGTCGCGCGGTGGAGCGATACGCCAGCAAGCGAGGGCGGGAGCTTCCACAATAACCTGCCCTTGCGCAACGGGCTGCGCTTTACGCGCGCCGTCGTCAATCAGGCGGTCGGCGGAGGGTTGCTTCTGCGGCATGCTGCATCCTTGTTGAACGCTCAGCCGACGGCGATCCTCAGCTATCATAAGAACGGTCGCCTGACGCAATGAAGTTTCTGCTCGACACGAACGTCTTCATTGAGGCTAAAAACCGATATTACGCCTTCGACATCTGCCCGGGCTTCTGGGACTGGATGGATGCGGTCTGTGACGGCGACGTCGCGTCAATCGTCAGTGTTCGTGACGAGATGACCGGCGGGAACGACGAACTCGCGAACTGGCCAAGGACCGGAAGGATGCCGCGTGGTTCCTGGCAGTCGATGACGTCGACACGCAGGGCAATTTCGCCAGAATCGTCCAGCACGTGGCAACAGCCCATTATAGTGAGCCGGCAGTTGCGAAATTCCTCGACAGCGCAGATTCACTGCTGATCGCCAAGGCCCGTTCGATCGGCGCCACCGTCGTCACGCATGAACTGCCGAACCCGGAATCGAAGAAGCGCGTCCTGATCCCGGATGTCTGCCTAGTCTTTGACGTTCCGTTCATGAACACATTCGAAGCGCTCCGCAAGTTCTCCGCGAAGTTCGTTTGGTCGGCCTAACAATCGAAGACCGGCGGCATGCCATACTCGAACCGATAAGGAAATCCGGTTCCCGACGATACATTATGCGATCTTCCTGGCCCATAAGGTGAACATCATAGCAACCAGCCGGTGCATAGTGTCCGTAGAGGCGTTCGAAGCCTATCTGGAAACGCACTTCGTCACGCACAAGAGCATCTGTGCTGACGGAGCGATTTGCGCTCCGTCCTACTTCTCGACAAACCGCCGCTATAGACGTCGCGTGAGCCTGATTGATGCTTCGGCGAACCGGTCGGATATTAGCGGTGCGCCAGGCACCGAGATCCGAAACCACAGGGCCTGTCAGGCATCCGAGAATCCAAACGGCGCCTCGGTTCGCCGGTAGTTGTCGGGAAGAAGCTGACGGCCGATCGGTGGCTCCGATCGAGACGTGCAACCTGTTCTCTGACAGAGCTGGCAGGCAATGCCGATCGGCGTGGGTGCGTCGGCCTGTGGATGATTGCGACTGTAGACCAGGCGATCTGCGTATTGCGCCTCGCAGACGATCGCAATCGCACGCTCGACACTCGGAAATCCATATCCGCCCCCGCCAGCATGGACGGTCCGCGCGATCGAGAAGAAGCGCTGGCCGTCCGGCAGTTCCAGCCACTGAGTTACAACCCGCCTCGGAGTTGTGAACACCTGATGCACCGTCCACAGCGGACAGCCACCTCCGTGACGGGCGAACGGAAAGGCACCGCTGTTCAGCCGCTTTGAAATGTTGCCAGCGACGTCAACCTTGATGAAAAAGAACGGGATCCGCTCCTGACCAGGCTTTTGAAGCGTGGTCAGGCGGTGTGCGGTCTGTTCGAAACTGACGCTGAATTGCCGGGAGAGTACCTCGACGTCGTAACGCCGGCTTTCGACAGCCTTCGCGAACGCCGCATATGGCATGACAATCGCAGCAGCCGAGTAAGCCGCAATCGCCCGATGGGCTAACCGCACCGCATTCGGGGTGTCGAAGTTTCCTTCATCGACCGCCGACTGGATCTCCGGCTCAAGTTCGAGATAGGCAAGCTGCAGCGCGATCTGGAAGTTCAGGCTCGATTGATCGAGCGCCTCGCTAAGCAAAAGCTCCTTCCGGTGCCAGTCCAGACGCCGGAGCGAACCGACCATGACCTCCGCAGGCAAACGGCGAACCTTGAGATTGTGTCGTGCTTCGAGATACGCGATCAGACCGCCTTTCTCTGCAATTCTGGAGGAGAGTTTTTCAGAGGCGGCATCGAGCACCGGAAAAAAGTTCCGCCGCGCGGACAAGAAGCTGCGGACCGCCGTTATCGGATCTCCGGGACCTGCGCCCTCCCCGTTCGACGAATATTGGCGTTTGTCGGCGAGCGCGAACTGCCCCTCCTTGTAGGCGGTATGGAGCCTCAACATTGCTTCGGCGAATGCCGGAAAGCTGTGGGCGACATCGGCGATCTCCAACGACCCGAAGTCGACATCGCTCAGGATCGGGTCCCTCACAATGCCCTGTAAGCGTGTCACCAGGTCAGGGCCGGCGTCATTGGCAAAGTCGGAGAAATCGATCTTGTAGGCTTTGGCGAGACGCAGAAGCGTTTCCGCCGTGACAGGGCGCTGATTTCCCTCCATCAAAGCGATGTACGATGGCGAGATATCGAGATCTCCGGCCATCTCTGCCTGCGTCAATCCCAGATCGCGTCGGAGCCTGCGAAGTCGCGGCCCGAGATACACACCGTGCTTTTCCATGACGGGCATTACAACATTACAAGGAACTCTTGTAAAGTTTGACAACGTGACACCGAAGCCCCTCGCGTTGCACCAAATCATGCCTATGGTTTCCGCAACGCAGCATGACGACTTTCGGAGGAACAATGTCGTATCAAAGCCTTGTGGAAGAAACAGAAAAGCTCATTGCATCGAACAAGAAGTGGACCGGCGTCACTGCAGAAGCGGTGGCTCGGATGCGCCTCCAAAATCGTTTTCAGACCGGGCTGGACATCGCCAAATATACCGCAGCTATCATGCGCAAGGACATGGACGCCTACGACCAGGACCCGGCGAAGTACACGCAGTCGCTTGGCTGCTGGCACGGCTTCATCGGACAGCAGAAGATCATTTCAATCAAGAAGCACTTCGGAAACACGGACCGCCGCTACCTCTACCTGTCGGGTTGGATGGTCGCCGCCCTCAGGTCCGAATTCGGCCCACTGCCCGACCAGTCCATGCACGAGAAGACCAGTGTTTCGGCATTGATCGAAGAGCTTTATACGTTCCTGCGTCAGGCCGACGCCCGGGAACTGGGCATGCTGTTTCGCGAAATCGACAAGGCTCGCGCCGCTGGCGACACCGTTCGCGAACGTCAGCTGCAAAACTCGGTCGACACCTACCAGACACACGTCGTGCCGATCATCGCCGATATCGACGCCGGATTTGGCAATGCCGAGGCAACCTACCTGCTTGCGAAGAAGATGATCGAAGCCGGCGCCTGCGCGTTGCAGATCGAGAACCAGGTTTCTGACGAAAAGCAATGCGGTCATCAGGATGGCAAGGTCACGGTTCCCCACGAGGATTTCGTGGCCAAGATCCGGGCTCTCCGATACGCGTTTCTCGAGCTTGGCGTCGACGACGGCATCATCGTCGCCCGCACCGATTCACTCGGTGCCGGCCTGACCAAGCAGATTGCCTTCTCGGCAAGGGATGGCGACATCGGCGACCAGTACAACGCTTTCCTGGACTGCGACGAAATCGAGCCCGGCCAGGCGCTCAACGGAGACGTACTCATCACCCGCGCGGGCAAGGTATTGAAGCCCAAGCGGCTTCGCTCGAACCTCTTCCAGTTCCGCGAAGGCACCGGCGCCGAACGCTGCGTTCTCGATTGCATCAATGCGTTGCAAAATGGCGCCGACCTCCTGTGGATCGAGACGGAGAAGCCGCACATCGAACAGATCGCCGGCATGGTCGACCGGGTGCGCGAGGTTATTCCGAACGCGAAGCTCGTCTACAACAACTCGCCGTCGTTCAACTGGACGCTCAACTTCCGCCAGCAGGTGTTCGACGCCTGGAAGGAACAGGGCAAGGACCTGAGCGCGTACGACCGCAGCAAGCTCATGAGCGCCGAGTATGACGCGACCGAGCTTGGGGCCGAGGCCGACGAGCGCATTCGGACGTTCCAGCACGATGCGGCGCAGCGGGCAGGCATTTTCCATCACCTGATCACCCTGCCGACCTATCACACAGCAGCGCTTTCCACCGATAACCTCGCCAAGGATTACTTCGGCGATCAGGGCATGCTTGGGTACGTTGCTGGCGTGCAGCGGAAGGAAATCCGCCAGGGTATCGCCTGCGTGAAACACCAGAACATGTCTGGCTCCGATATCGGCGATGATCACAAGGAATACTTCTCAGGCGAAGCGGCTCTCAAGGCCGCCGGCGAGCACAACACGATGAACCAGTTCGCGGCTTGATCGCCACCGCTGAGGCATCAGTGGCAGAGGAGGCGCGGGCCGCCTCCTCTGCCTTGAGAAGGAACCATGATGATGGAAACAATCGAAACCTTGACCATTCCTGAGCCAAAGCGTTCTCGCCCGGTGTTCTCCAACGAGGACTTCGAACTCATGCGGGTTGCCGTCAACTACTACCTGCAGGAGATCAAGGAGAGCCCTGAGGGTCTGAAATACTCGAACCTCTACCATCGCCTTCGGCGCATCGAATGATGTTGCCGAGGGCAGGGAGCCTCTGGGACGGCCGATGACCACTGGACGCAACCACCTGTGCGCCGTTCAAGTTGAGCATGCGGAAGCCCGCCTTGACGCGGTACTTGAACGCGAACAGTCGGTGGCGATCGCAGATTTGCTGGAAAGCAATCTGTTTGAGCTGATCGGCCGCGAGCACGGTCCGTACAAATTGCGACTATCCACCCGCGACGCGAAGCTGTCCTTTCAAATCACGACGCAAGACGACGTCCCGATCGTCTCGCATATCTTGTCGCTTACACCCTTCAGGCGGGTAATGAAGGACTACGCAATGATCTGCGAGGCACATCTGAGCGCGGCATTAGCCTCGGACCCATATCGCTTGGAGGCGATCGATATGGGCCGCAGAGCCGTCCACAACGAAGGGTCGGATCTCCTCAGGGAGCGCCTTTCCGCCTGGATCCGAACGGACCACGGTACCGCACGTCGCCTGTTCACACTCATGGCCGTCCCTTACACACTGAAGGGGTCCATGACCTCATTTACAATACCGCACGTCGGCATCTTGGGATGCTGCCAACCCTGGTAACCAACCTTCCGTAGCCGCTGTCTTCACAGCTGCCAGGCCAAACGGGATTTGAATGATGCACGATAGACGCGCACTTGTAGAGGTCAACGGTCGGAGCGCCGAACTAGAACTCCGATCTGGATCCATCGGCCCCGACGTCGTGGACACCGGCTCGCTCTACAAGCAGACGAAGATGTTCACCTACGAGGCTTCACGTCCTCGGCGTCGTGCGAATCCAAGATCACCTACATCGACGGCGACGAAGGCGTGCTGCTGCACCGGGGCTATCCGATCGAGCAGCTTGCAGAACATGGCGACTTCCTCGAAGTCTGCTACCTGCTGCTCTACGGCGAGCTGCCGACGAAGGCACAGAAGGCCGACTTCGACTATCGCGTCACGGTGACGACCTTCCAGTGCGCCATTGCGCGGATGCGATGAATATGGGTGGCCAGTGCGGATCGTTTGTGACGTGGGGCGACGAATTGAACGCTATGTGGACCGGCATCACCAAAGAGCATCTGTCGCGGATCGCCATCCGGTCGGCCGGTGTCGGTGGCGCGGGCGTCGTCGTCGCGGCAATGGGACGCGAGCGAGCAGCTATCATCGGGGAAATGATCCGTCTCGAAATGGTCAACGAACTGATCATCGACTGGGATCTGGCCAACGCATTGGAGGGGCATGTCGCAGATTTTCTTGCTTAGTAACATTGTTGGCCTTAGAGCCAAGCCCAATAGCCCCCGACTGGATTGATCAAACGGAGGCAGCCGTCGGCACGACAAGCGCCATCGTACCGTTCTGCAGCCTTGTTGGCTGGGGTCCGTGATCAGTTGCGATCAATGAGGTCCGCTGGCCAGCATGTGTGGCGACGTTGAGTCCGCGGACCTCACAGAAGCCTCCCGATTCCCAAATCGCCAGAGATGTGATTCTTGATGTCATTGACGTTCTGCCGCTACACTCAGGACTTTTCTTCATAAACGGAAGTGCCACTCATATTCACATTTCCCGGTGTTGTCACATAAACGCGGCGTCAGTGAATTGGGCATAGAGACGGTGGTATGAAGAGTCCTGCCGCGTAAAGCAGCTTCGTCGCAGGCGACCTTTACGTCAGGATGTGTGGCATCTGGATGAGGTGGTGATTTCCATCGCCGGCAGAAAGCTCTGGCTTTGGCCGGGAAGTCTGCAGCGCTTCATCTCGATCTTCTCCGCACTTCGAAATCTCTTCGTCGCCCCACGTCACAAACGATCCGCACTGGCCACCCATATTCATCGCATCCGCGCAATGGCGCACTGGAAGGTCGTCACCGGCGCGGCTGCCTGATCGCAGACCCCCTGCGTCGAACGCGGCCCAGACATCAAACGTGAAACATCTGCACCTATCGGCAGTCATGGAAGGGGTAGGTTTGAGCGGTTTGCAAGGACCCTCGATGCTTCGGAGATGAGCCATTCGATGAAGTACGCCACTTCTTCGCGGTCACGGCTCGTCTCGGGGCAAACGCAGTAATAGTTGTGGATCGCTGGAACCGACAAGGAAAAAGGCTGCACCAAGCGGCCGTCATCGAGGTCACGCCCCGAGATTATCTCATCGGTCAACGCCACACCGAAGCCGTCTCTGGCGGCTTGAAGGACAATCGCGAAGTCGTCGAAGTAAACTTCCGATTGAGCGGCGATCCCCGTTCCGAGAGCCGCCTGGTATCTCCTCCACTGCGACCCGTCGTCCTCGTGAAGCAGGCGGTGATAGGCCAGGTCGGTTGGCTGCCGGATCGCGGTCGGGCCGCGTAGCAACTGTGGGCTACATACGGGCGTGAGCTCTATGCCGTGAAGGAGCTTCCACCAAAAGCCCGGCCACGGCGGGACTCCGTAGACCACCGCGATGTCGGTCTTGCGCCAATCGACCCCTTCAAATTGGCCAGAGGTGGTGATCCTCAGGTTGAGCGTCGGATTGTCCACGATGAATTCGAACAGGCGACTGGCCAGCCAGGCGACACCGTGGACTTGGGGTATCGATATCGCAAGGGAGCGAATACCCCCGGGATGAAGTCTCGCCGCCGACACCTCCTTCACTCCTGACGTGATCGCGTCCATAGCCTTCGTGACCGATCGCCGCAAAGTCACGCCGCTCTCCGTCAAGGCCAACTGGCGCCCGCGCTTTTGAAAGAGCTCGACGCCCATGGAGAGCTGCAAAGCCTTGATCTGCTGGCTGACGGCACCCGGGGTGACGTGAAGCTCGGCGGCAGCGGCCCCGACGTGCCCCAACCGGGCGACGCTCTCGAACACGCGCAGGGAATTCAAAGGCGGCAGTGCCATCGCGATACTCCGGGAATGCAGACGGATTCGGATCGCGTCTGAGATCGTTTAGTTTTTCTGATCCAAAAATCTCATATAATTTAGCTTGTTTGAATACGCCAGCCGGCTACCAATGGTCCCTGCGAAAAACTTAATAACGGGGAACTATATGACTTTCCTAAAAACCGTCGCTCCGCTTCTCTGCGGCACCCTCCTGTCGATCGGTATCGCATTCGTCGCGCATGCGGCTTCCGATCGTCCTGAATTCGCCTTAGGTGGCACCCTCAAAGTTTGCACAGCGGGCGATTTCCCGCCCATGCAGTATTACCCAAATCCGGGCGACACCGATCTCGTCGGATTCGAGATCGACGTGATCAACGCGATCGCGAAGAAGTGGGATGCGAAGGCGGAGTTTGTCGTCGGTGACTTCAAGGGCTTGCTGCCGTCTCTGGATTCCCAAAGATGCGATCTGGTCGCCAGCGGCATCATGATCACGCCCGCGCGTCTCGAAAAGTACGACGGGGTGCCGTATTTCGGATCGAAGGTCGTCCTTCTGGTGCCCAACTCGGACACCGAGTCCCAGATCACCGACGACATGAGCGGCAAGCGCATGGCCATCGAGGCCGGCACCACCTATGAGAAGACGATCACCAACCTGAACGCTAAGCTCGCCGCGAGCGGCAAAGAGCCCGTCGAAATGCAGACATATCCCTCGGCCTCTGGAGTCATCGAACAAATACTCGTCGGTCGCGCAGCCGGAACGATCACCCAGGATACTACCGCGGCATTCCGCATGCTGCAGATGCCGGAGAAGATGAAGGTCGCCTACACCTACGACGAAATGGAGACCTACGGCATCTACATGCGCCGGAACCCGGGCGATCGCCACCTGGTCAAGGAAGCCATCGAATCTCTCCAAGCAAGTGGCGAACTGAAGCAGCTTCTCGCGAAATGGAAGCTTCCGGAAAACGCCACCGACGTCCCGCACGACTGATAAGGGCGACGTCAACATGTTCGACCTTGAACTCTTTCTGGACGCGCTGTTCGGATGGCCCCTTGCGAAAGGGGCCGCTCTGACCATCGCGTTATCATTGGCCGTGATGTCGGTCTCGTTGGTGTTCGGCACATTGATGGCCCTAGCCGCGGGATCGTCGAACCGCGTGACACGGTGGATGAGCGGGACCTACGTTTGGCTCTTCCGCGGCGCACCCGCGCTCCTGATCCTCCTGTTCGTGTGGAACGGGCTGCCACAGCTCTCGTCCATCTTTCGCGAAAGCTGGTTCACACCTTTCGTGGCGGCGTTTCTGGCGTTCACGCTCTTTCAAGTGGCGTATCTCACCGAAATCCTCCGCAGCGCATTCGCGGCGGTTGGCAAAGGTCAGAAGGAGGGCGCTGCCGCGCTTGGATTCCGCCCGTGGCAGACGTTCATCCTCGTTACTTTGCCGCAGGCGCTGCGGATAGCTGTCCCGGCGCTCATCAACGAATTCATCTCCCTTTTGAAGACAACGTCGCTCGCGACCGTGATTTCGTTGAAGGAGCTGATGACCGTGACCCAGTTTGCCATCTCGGCGAGCTTCCGATTTCTCGAATGGTACGGCGCGGCCTTGGTCTACTACATGGCGATGGTTTCGGTGCTCACCTACGCCCAGCACCATATCGAACGCCTGTTGTCACGCGGCCACCGCTGATCGCGAACCCCTTCAAGCAGAGACCCGTCATGAACCAGAAATCCACTTCCGGGATCGCTATCCGTCTCGACAACGTCAACAAGTCGTTCGGTGCATTCCAAGTCCTACACGACGTGAACCTCGAAGTGCCCAAGGGGTCGCGCATCGTTATCTGCGGCCCGTCCGGTTCCGGGAAGTCGACCCTTATCAGGTGCATCAACCGACTGGAGACGCACGAGCAGGGCGCGATCGTCGTCAACGGGACCGAACTGACCGGCAACATGAAGCGGATCGACCGCGTCCGCGAAGAAGTCGGAATGGTGTTTCAGCACTTCAACCTTTTCCCGCATCTGACCGTCCTCGAGAACTGCACGCTGGCCCAGCGCTGGGTCCGGAAACGTTCGACCAAGGAGGCGATGGAAATCGCCATGTCTTTGCTCGAGCGCGTGCACATCCCCGAGAAGGCGGACTTCTATCCGGGCCAACTCTCTGGCGGCCAGCAGCAACGGGTCGCCATCGCTAGAGCCCTGTGCATGAATCCCAGTATCATGCTTTTCGACGAGCCCACGAGCGCGTTGGACCCGGAGATGGTGAAAGAGGTTCTCGAGACCATGGTGCGTCTTGCGGACGACGGGATGACGATGGTGTGCGTGACGCATGAGATGGGATTCGCGCGCCAGGTGGCAAGCGAGGTGATCTTCATGGATGGCGGACGCATCATCGAGCGCAACACGCCGGATCAGTTGTTCGCCGCCCCTCAGCACGAGCGGACGCAACGCTTCCTCAGCAATCTCCTAAATTGAAGGACGATACGGTGAACAGTTCGACACCTTGGTTCGAGCGGCGGGAAGTCGCGTCTGGCGTCCATCTCGTTACGGAACCGCATGTCCATCCATTCTTCCGCGCGAACCTGTATCACGTGAAGGGAACGGACGCCGACCTTGTCATCGATTTCGGCACGGGGCTTCGCTCGCTACGCGGTTTCTTGGAAATCGAGATGGGGAAGCCGGTCGTCGCCCTTGCGACGCATGTGCACATCGATCATGTGGGCTCGTTCCACGAGTTCGAACGCCGGATCGGCCCAGAGGTCGAAGCCGCCTCGTTCGAAACGATGCCCGACCAAGTCACGCTCGCAGGTTACTTCCGCCAACACAGAGAAGCGGTTTCGCGCCTGCCTTGCCCGTACTGGAGCCAGAAGGACTACGAGATCACGCCGGCCCCGCTGACCGAGGTCGTCTCGGAGGGCTCCGTGGTCGGGATCGGCGACAGGAAATTCGAAGTCCTTCACCTTCCCGGTCACTCCCCAGGCTCGGTAGGGCTGCTGGACCACGCCGACGGGGTCTTCTTCAGCGGCGACGCGATCTATGATGGCGGACTGGTCGACGATCTTCCTGGGTGCGACATCGAAGCCTACCGCCGGACGATGTCACGCCTCGAGACGCTTGAGGTTTCGATCGCATACGGCGGTCACGGCTCTCCGATGTCCCGGGAAAAGATGAATGAGATCGCGGCGCAGTATCTCGCTCGTGGGCTGTAGATATCCGGCGCCCCCCTAGCCACCATGACAGGAGAAAGCTCCATGACCGAACCGTCTTCGCTGGAAGCACTCAGGAAAAGTACGCTGACGCATCGGGCGGCGACATCTTCGATCCGGCCTATCGGCAGCTACTCGTCATAACCGGAGATCGAGGTCGGCCGTAACGTCCGCTTTTGGCAAAGGCAATGTTTGCACTACGACTGAGATGCGGGCGCAAAATCGCCGTCCCAGCTAACGAATTGATTGTCCGCTTCGGGTACTGAATCGCGTCGGTAGTCAAAGTGCACAGGTTTGAAGGGAGCCGTTCTTCATGAGCGCGGCGAATGGCATGTTGTTAGGATGTTCTCGTTTTGGGCCAAGAAGGTCGCATAATATATCAGGCCTTTATCAACATGGGGTAATCGCGGGAGCAGTGCCCTACTGGCTGCTGAACGGATATTTCCACGACGTAGCCAAGGTGGTTGTTCCCCGACAAGATGGAAAAACGGGATCATGGCGCGGGGCCCGTCCCAAGCATCGAACAGGAACAACCATGGAAGAATATGTCGGACTCGACGGATCGTTGAAAGACACCGCGATTTCGGTACGGCGAAATGGTAAGCGGGTATGGCGTGGAAAATGCGCATCCGATCCGCAATTACTGGCAGCGGAGTTGTCACGTTATCAAGCGGCGAGCGGTCTTCGACGCAGGGGGTCTACGATCAGGCAGCCGCGCCGGTGACGACCTTCCAGTGCGCCATTGCGCGGATGCGATGAATATGGGTGGCCAGTGCGGATCGTTTCTGACGTGGGGCGACGAAGAGATTTCGAAGTGCGGAGAAGATCGAGATGAAGCGCTGCAGACTTCCCGGTGATCGGAAACCTTGCATCGTCCTCTCCCGTTTCCGCAGTGGCAGATGGGAATTTTCCGCTCGATTGTTGAGACCCTTATGGGATCTGTGCTCCACAGCCGGCATAACCTCACGCTTGGCCGCGCCATACGAGCGGAGCTTGTCGGTGATGATCCGCTTGGGCGGCATGCCTGCATTCTTCAGCAGTCTGATGAGCAATCGCTTGGCAGCCTTCGTATCGCGTCGGCTCTGAACAATCTCGTCGAGAACATAGCCATCTTGATCAACGGCACGCCAAAGCCAGTGCTTTCTGCCGGCGATGGAAATCACCACCTCATCCAGATGCCACACATCCTGACGTAAAGGTCGCCTGCGACGAAGCTGCTTTGCGTAGCCCGGTCCGAATTTCCGACCCCATCGCCGGATCGTTTCATAAGAGACGAGAATTCCGCGCTCCAGCAACATTTCCTCGACAAGGCGTAAGCTCAGCGTAAACCTGAAATACAGCCAGACCGCATTCGAGATGATCTGTTGCGGGAAACGGTGGCGCTTGTAGCTGACGGCAGGACTCTTCATACCACCGTCTCTATGCCCAATTCACTGACGCCGCGTTTATGTGACAACACCATGCAAAGTCGGGATCGGAGGGCCGCCAGGTCTTGAGGCTCTGCGGCGGGACATTACCAAACTATGATCTTGAACGCCGCTCCGCTGTCGGAGGCTTGCTACGGCAGTTGCGATCTTGCGGCTTTTTCGACGAACATGCCCGCCCGAAATTTCGGCTCGAATGGGCCGTCGCCTCAGGTCGAGGCGGCCGCTGTGTTGAAGGTTTTCGACGCATTCGAGGCAAAGCTCTTCTCGGCCATGAAGCCGCCGTCCACCGGCAGTACGACGCCGGTCACGAAGCTTGCTTGCGGCGAGCAGAGATAGGCGGCAGCCTGCGCGATGGCCTCGGGCGTACCGCTATTGCCGAGCGCCACTGCATGCTCCAGCCCCTTGAGAAATTCGGCGTCGGAGTAATACACCTCGGTCATCGGCGTCGGGATCGCGCCGGGCGCGACCGCATTGACCCTGATGCCGTAGGGCGAAAGATCGAAGGCGAGGTTCTTGGTGAGCCCGACCACGCCATGTTTGCTCGCGCAATAGGCGGGGCGATTGCGAATGCCGACCAGTCCCGCTACCGACGCGATATTGACGATCGAGCCATGTATCTGCCTGTCGCGCATGCGGATTGCCGCCTCGCGGGCGCAGTAGTAAGGCCCGTTGAGGTTGATCGCCATCACCCTGTCCCATTCGCCCGGCGCCAGATCGAAGATGCTCTTGATCTCCCGCACGCCGGCATTGTTGACGAGAATGTCGATGCGGTCCGTCAGCAGGTCGAGTTGCGTAAAGGCCTCGGCCACCGATTCCGCTGAAGCGACATTGGCGGTCAGCGCGATCGCATCCGCATATCCGACCGTCCGCAGGGTCTCGACGGCCACATGCGCCCGCTCTTCAGATATGTCGATGGCGACGATGCGCGCGCCGTTTTGGGCCAGAGCAAGGCAAATGGCTTGACCCAACCCGCCCGACGCCCCCGTCACAACCGCTATTTTTCCCTTAAACACATCCGATCTCCTCTTCAGGCTGACACGATGCATCGCCCTAAAGGGCGGCGATTAGTGAACGGCGGCGAACATGATCTTGTCTTCGGTCGCGTTCGCTGCGTCGAATTCCTCAACGATCCTGCCGGTTCGCGCCACCAGAATGCGATCCGATAGATTGAGTACTTCCGGGAGGTACGAGGAGATGATCACTACCCCGAGACCGGTGTCGGCGAGTTCGCGGATCAGCCGATGGATATCGGCAATCGCTCCGACATCGACGCCCCGTGTCGGCTCGTCGAAAATGATGAGCTGCGGTTCCTTGGCCAATGCGGCGGCGATAACGACCTTTTGCTGGTTGCCGCCTGAAAGCTCGATGACCTTGGATGAGGCGGAAAGCGCCTTGATATTGAGTTTGCGCGACCACTCGGCAGCCAGGCGATCCATCGCGCCGCCATTGACCAGAATACCGCTCTCCAGATCGGCGGCCATTCGGTTGATGTAGACGTTCTCGGCAATGGACATATGCTCGAAGAAACCTTCGAGTTTGCGGTCTTCGGTGACATAGACGATGCCGTCCTTGATGCCGGGCCGAGGAATCCGGTAACGTATCCGCTTGCCAAACAGGTTGACCTCGCCGCCGTAGAAGAAGTTGCGCTTATAGGCACCGGCGATGATCTTGGCCGTTTCGCTACGCCCCGAGCCGATCAAGCCGAAAATCCCGGTGATCTGGCCGGCGTATACGGAAAAGGACGTGTTTCGGACAAATTGCCCCATCGACACGTTCTGAACGCTCAACATTTTCCGCCCTCCCGGACGGACCTTGCTGCGGGTTTGGTAGAGCTCCTCGCTCAGTTCTCGCCCCACCATCGACCGGATGATGCTTTCGCGGGTAAACTCGGCGGTCTCGGCGGAGCGGATAAGCTCGCCATCCCGCAGAATGGTAATGCGGTCGGCAATCTCCAGAGCTTCCTCAAGCGCATGCGATATGAAGATGATCGACACGCCGCGCGCCTGCAGGCGCCGGACCAGTGCGAAGAAATGGAACTTTTCTTCCGGCGTCAGCGTCGCCGTCGGTTCGTCAAAGATGATAACCTCGGCGTTCTTGAGGACTGCGCGCGCGATTTCGACCATTTGCTTCTTGGCGGCCCCGAGTGACGAAACGGTCGCCCACGGATCAACGTCGAAGTTCAGCGACTGCATGAACTGCTGTGCCTGGATAAACAGCTTGCGCAGCTTGTTGAAAGCTTTCTCGTCGCCAAGATACAGGTTCTGCGCGACGGTCATCGTCGGCACAAGGTTCGTCTCCTGGAACACCATGGCGATGCCGCGTTCGAGCGCCTCGCCGGGCCTTAAGAATCTGGCAGCCTTACCATCGACGAAAAGCTCGCCGTGCGAAGGTGGCGTCACCCCCGCGATGATCTTGGTCAGGGTCGACTTTCCCGCACCATTCTCGCCCAAAAGGGCATGGATTTCGCCGCGGCGGAGAGACCAATTAATGTCGCGCAAGGCAGGAACGCCGCGATATTCCTTGGTGACGTGCTTCAGTACGACAATGTCTTGAATTTCGGTCATGCGCCTGTCCCCCATGCCATTTCCGATGCAAGAACCATGTCCCCGCCCTTTGACGAAAAGATCAGCCGGCCGGCATGTTCAACACAACTGGTGACACCATGGCGGTTCCCGCCCATGCGGCTGTGCAGGCTCGTCTTGAAATTGAAATCCTTGTCCATGATGATGACAAGCCCGTAGGACTTAGTCGGCGCCCAGGGCTTCATGACCCCGAGATGTCGGATTGCGCCCCCTTGCAGCGGCTCACGGAAATCGCGGCCGCTCTTCAGAGCCGGAGCCATCCAATAGTCTTCCGGCACTTCAGACATCATGCGCCGTTTGTAGGCAGGTTCGCGCAATATGAACTCGACAAGCTGCCTGCGCGGAGCAAATCCCGCCAGCAAGATATCGCCGTTGCTTGCCCGCGAAAGCCGGGCCGGGTAGGTCGGTAATTCATCCAAGAGTTGCGTCACGCGTCCATCGGCAGCAATCTTCATGAGGCGATGGCGCCAGCTCTCGGAAAACGCCAGTTCGCCGTTTCCAAGGTCGAGCAGGCCGTTGGGCCAGGCAAGACCGCCTGCAAGTTTGCGGGAGGTCCTTGCCGCGAGGTCGAACTCCCAGATGCTGCCAGAAGCATTTCCTTCCATGAGGTCCCATTTCCATCGCGATGGTCGATTGGTTGCAGAACCGAACGCGACCACGAGCCTGGACGAGGAACGGAAAAGGCAGGCAGTCGGCGAAATAATTCCTCCACCCAAGTCGGGCTTGGGTTCCGCGCCGTCAAAGGCGCCTCCCCGGACGAGCAGCTTGCCGGCGTCCAGACCGATCGCCACGACATTGTCACCGTTGGACGCGAGGCAGGTCACATCGGCATCAAAGTGCATTTCCGACTTCGGCTGGTCGAAGTTTGTGAAAACAGTTCCGCCGCTTGAATAAAACAGCCTGCCCTGGTGGACCATAAGGTTGTCGGGCTCAGCCATGGCTGCCAGGATTAAAGCATGATCCAGTTCGTCGTTGGGTTTGAGGGCACCATCCATGGAGGGGATGGTAACGGCGTATTCTCCAGCCCCGCGCAACCAGTCTAACAGCCGAAGAATACTCATTGTCTGCCTCCCCAGTAGGAACGCGGCCCCGACCATGCGGGATCGGCATCCGGCAATGCGATCTTGCCTATGCGGTTGTTGAAGATCCCGCCCAGATAGAGATGACCTTCGTGCTCCCGCATCGATGTGATCATCGGGTGAGTTTCGCCCGCGCTGTCCCAGAGCGAGTATAAAACCTCGCCATCGAGTGTCATCTTCAAGACCGTGCCGGTGTTGAGGTTGGGATAGATCCACTCGTCAAAGGCCACGCGTTGAGCCATTCGCTTGCGAAAGTCAGGCATTTCCAGCGCGAGATCCAGGGCCTGCGTCCGCATCCCCAGCAACGCCACCCAGAAGGTCCCGTCGGACGCGCGATTAATGTTGTCGGGGTAGCCGGGCAGATTGTCGGCGATAATCTCAACTGTTCCGGCCTTTCGCCCGCCAAACCAGTAGCGGCTTACCCGGCACGCCCAAGTCTCGGCAAACAGGAGGGACTCTCCATCGTGCGCCATACAGATCCCGTTCGGGAAGATAAGATTCTTCAGGACGGTTCGCGTTGACCCGTTCTTGGGATCGTAGCAGAGGATCCTGCCGTTGCCGCGCATCTCCAGGGAATCCGACGCCCATTCGTATATATCGAAACGCACGGTGGCCTCGCTGTAGTATACTCGTCCGTCGTCGGCGATATCGAGGTCATCGGCAAAGCGGATACGGGAATCGTCACGTATTGAAAACATGCTACGGTTGGTCTGGTCGGACAATTTCCGCACCGTCCGACTTTGGTCGACCGAATAGAGTCCCATGCCTGATACGCAGACATGAAGCGTGTCGTGCTGATCGATCGCAAAGCCAAGCGTGGCACCACCTATATGAGCAAAGATCTCCGGCTTGTCATAGGAAGGAGCGCTGAACCTCATCACGTTGCCATGACGGCTGCCCGTGTAGAGATGCCCTTTGCTATCGAAAATCACGTCTTCCGCACCATCGACCATGTCCAACCCGATCGGCTCGGCGTTGGCGAGCATGTCATTCATGGCAAAGACAGTGCTGGAATCCCGGTCCGTTGCAGGACAGGACGGCATCTTGAAGTAGGTCGGAGAAATGTAGACCCGGGACAGGATCTTGCTCCGGTTCTTGATCCAGCGCACGTCGACGACGACAGCAAGGAGAAGAATGAGACCCAGCACCAGATTGGTGCCTCCACTCCTTAGGCCGAGCGATATGATGCTATTGGTGATCAGCAGCACTGTAATCGCGCCGATCAGGGCTTTGCTGACCGATCCCCGCCCTCCGCCCAGGCTGTTGCCTCCAAGCACCACAGCCGTCAACGCCAAAATCTCCATGCCGTTGCCGACGTCAGCACCCGCATTCGTCAGCCGGGCTGCATAAAGGCTCGCTGCTATTCCAGCGCAGGTTCCCGAAATGACATAACCAAGGCAGACAATGGCGCGGACGTTGATACCTGCGTTGTGCGCAGAGCGTCGCGATCCGCCCACGGCCTGGACATGCCACCCAATGCGCATTCTGGTCAGGAAGATGTGGAAAAACACAGCAGCAGCGATCATCACTACGAAACTGAGGGGAAAGCCGAGGATCGCGCCCTCGCCGAGATACTCCCAAAGCTCGTAGTTTTCGGGCTCGCCAATCACCCGATCCCCGTAGAAAGTTACCAGGCTCTCCAGCACAGCACGGGTGATGATCAGCGTAACGAGCGTCGTCAAGAATGCCCGCAACCGGAAGAAGCCCACGAGTATGCCGTTGACAAGGCCGATTGCGCCCCCAAGGGTGATCGACAATGCGATGCCGAGCGGAATGGGGACTCCCAGGCCCTGGATGAGAGCAAGCGCGACGAAATTGCAAAGACCGAAGACTGCGCCGACGCTCAGATCTATTCCACCGGACAGGATAACAATCGCCAACCCGATCGAGATGAATCCAACCTCCCCGAACTGCCGGGCGATGTCCGAGAGACCATAAAGGTCAAAGAAGCCCGGTACGATTGTCCCGAAAACCGTGATCACGAGGACGAGAAACATGACCGGGATTGCAGTATCGATCCAGGATTTCGACAGAAGCTCGCCGATCAAGTGATCTGGAAGGAGCTTGTAGCGAAGACGAGTAATAGATGCGTTCACTGCCATTGGAATGGCCTCCCTTACACCCTTTAATCGCCTACTAGCCGCCGTTCTTGCGGATGTCGTCGACGGTCCAGCAAGAGTCGGCTCTCAATGTGTCAGCCGACAGCACCTTGTTTCTCGAATAGAGCGCGAACGGCATCGACCCGGCTTTGAAGTCGGTCTGCAACAGCATTTTGACCGCGGCATTCAGGTCGCGCGCCTGATTGGCGGTATCCATGCTTACATAGTAATTGTAGGTGCCGTCCTTGACTTTGGCGCAGGCCGCCATCTCGCCACCGCCCTCAGTCGCGAGGATGATCTTTCCCTTCATGCCCGCATTCGAAATGGCGCTGGCGGCACCTGTGGCCTGGCCATCCCAGGCATCGATGATCGCGCAGAGATCGGGATGCTGTTTGATCAGCGTTGAGGCGATCGCATTGGACTTGCTCGGGTCCCAGTCGGCTGCCTGCGTTGCCACGACCTCAATCGACGCATTGTCGGCGAGTCCATCCATGATTCCTTTGACTTGATTGATGCTGGCGGGCGCTGTCGCGGCACCGGTGATGATCGCCACTTTCCCGGACCGCCCATCATTCCCGCACGCTCCGGCAACGACCTTTCCGTTTTCCAGCCCGACGGAATAGAAGTCGGTTCCGACAAAAATGTCCGGGAGCGCCGTGGTCATCTGGTTGATTTGAACGACACGGATGCCCGCTTCCTGTGCCTTGCGCACGACGCGCGATAGCGATGTCGTATCCGGTGGCTGGATTACAAGCAGATCCGGTTTTTCGCGGATTGCCGCCTGCATTCCCTGGACGAAATTGTCGGTGACCCAATTCGGATCGCGAATGATGATTTCGTATCCCAATCGCGTCGCTTCGCGCTCAAGCCCCGCCACCCAAGCCTGCGAAATGTCGTAGCTCAAAGCGAGCGGCATATAGACGATTTTCTTCCCCTTTAGCGCTTCGTAAGATTTGACGCTAAGGCCATCGTCAGGGCGTTCCGCGAATGCCGGCATGACCATCAGGCCGGCTGCGCAAAAGACCGCAATCGCAGTTGCTTTCAGTATTGGCATCGAAATCCTCCTCCTCTTGAAAGATGTGATAGTCGAGGGCCCAAGGCTCATATGTCGCCTTGCTTCTCTGTCTGTTCGTCTCGCGGGTTCATGTAAGAATCGACAAGTATGGCCAGCAGCAAGATCGCTCCCTTGACGATGCTTTGTATCGAGTAGGGGATGTCGAGAAGCGTCATGCCATTGAGTAGAATCCCGATGAGTACCGTTCCGGCCAGCACGTTTCTCACCGCGCCCTTCCCCCCATTCAGTCCGATACCGCCTATCACCACGACCAAGATGATGTCGTACACCATGGTCGAGTTGATGATCCGGGTGCTCATGCTTGAGACCGACGCAAGCGTCATCAGTCCACCAATGAAAGCGGTCAGCGACGACAGGATGTATTGAAGCACTGTCATGGTCCGCACGGAGATGCCCGCGAGCCGGGCGGCGGCAGGATTATCGCCCATTGCGTAAACGAAACGGCCGAATTTGGTGTAGCGGAGGAAGACGTGAAAAGCGCAGGCGATGAGCACCAGCGCGTAGACTATCAACGGGATCCCAAGAGCATTCGTGTTCCCGACGAAGGGGAGCAATGTCGCATCGTCAGGCAGGTAGTTCACGTCCTGCTCGATCAAAAAAAACTGACCAAATCCGTAGACGGCAACGCCTCCGGCAAGCGTTGCGAAAATGGCCGGGACCTCGCCGTATGCGATCAACACGCCCTGCGCCAGGCCCACCGCCAACGCGAAGCCGAGACCACAGGCTCCCGCAATCAGCGGGGACATCCCGCTATTGTAGAGCACGAGAAAAAAAGCGGTCGAAATAACCATCACCGGCACGATTGCCAGGTCGATCCCACGGCCGATGACCACGACCGACATGGCGAGCGCAAGCACCCCAAGGACGGAGACGTTCTTGAGAAGCGACAGGAGGTTGTCGACCGAAAGGAAGCCGTCGGTCGCGATGGAGAATATTATGAACAATCCAAGTGCGGTAGCGACGACAATCTGCTCCTGACTAAGCGGCGTTGTCGCGGGCAGATCTTTCTTGACTGCTTCCATGGCGTCCTCCCGACACAAGAATTCTAACAACCGTTTGATTGCACACAGCCTTCAGAGAGTCAATTTACATCGAACAAAATCTCGAAAATTATATAATATAATCATATACATATAAAAACATATGCCAAAGCTTCGAGAAGCCGAAGCACTCTCGATCGGGTACGACAGGGTTGCGGCGTTCTAGCGGCGCTCGGAATTTGTCGGGCCGACAGCCTCGTCGACAACAAGGGGCTTGAGAACCAAGGACAGTATTGTCTCGCCCTTGTGATTGTTCGTTTCCAACAACAGCGAAACAATGCCTCGTCCCGCGGTCTTGGAGGGCCGTTTGTCAAGCACCGTGATGCGGACGCATATCGTGTCATTTGGCCTCAGCGGCCGGACAAAGCGAAGATCGTCGATCCCAAGCCCGGCCAAAGCGGTGTCCTTGACCAGCCCGTGATCAAAATAGAGGCGATAGCTCAACATCAGGGTCTGGAGACCGCTTCCGATCAATTCGCCGAAGATGCTCTCCTGCGCGGCAAAACGGTCGATATGAAACGGTTGCGGATCCCAAAGCAGCGCGAAATCGATGATCGAGCTCTCTGTGACCGTCATTCGCGCGGTATGATACACCGCGCCCGGCTCAAATTCTTCGTAGACAAGTCCACGAGCGACCATCAGCCAATCTCGACGATGGCGATCTCGCCGCCGATCGGAACCAGATCGCCGACATTTGCGACCCTTTGCAAGAGGCGGCCGGCGGCCGGCGACACGACTTCGAAATTGGCCTTGTCACCTTCAACGGTGGCTATGACCTCGTCGGCAGCCACGCTATCACCCTCGTTCTTTTCCCAAGATGACAGTGTGACTTCCTCAATCGTCAGACCCAGCTTCGGCACTTTCACTCTGATTTTCATGACCTGCTCCTATCTGCCCGTGTATTGCGGTGCACGCTTTTCAAGGAAGGCACTCATGCCCTCCTTCTGGTCTTCGGTTGAAAACAGGCTTGCGAACTCCCGAAGCTCGTATTCCAGCGCCACGTCCCAACTCGCTTCGCTACCGGTATTGACGCTGGCCTTGGCGGCCCCCAGCGCAAGGAGTGCCTTTTCGGCAAGCTGGAGCGCCAAGGCCGTCGCCGCCGCGAACAGTTCACTTTCGGGCACACAGCGGTTGGCCAATTGCCACTCGACGGCCTCCGCGCCGGATAGCAACCGCCCGAGCATCAGAAGTTCCTTGGCACGCAATCGCCCCATGAAGCGCGTCAAACGTATTGCTGCTCCGGCGCCCGGGATGACGCCTATGTTGATTTCGGAAAGGCCAAACCGGGCCGATTCCGCAGCGAGCACGAAGTCGCAGGCAAGCGAAAGCTCCGTTCCCCCGCCCGTGGCCCATCCCTTCACCGCAGCGATGACCGGTTTGCGGCAAAGCTCTAGCGTGCGGAACAGGTCGAGCCAGCCTCTGTTATAGTCGAGAACATCGGCTGTACTGAAATCGCGAAGCTCGCTGATATCGGCACCCGCGGTGAAGGCGTGATCACCGGCCCCGGTGAAAATGATCGTGCGAACAGCAGCGTCCCGCTCGGCCTCACGCACGGCGGCGGTGCATTCGGCGACGCATCTGCGGTTGATGGCATTGAGCACTTTGGGGCGATTGAAAGTGATCCACCGCGCGGTGTCCTCGGTGGACACAAGGATTGTCTCGTACGTCATGCCACGACCCCCATCATTTCTGAAACTGTGTCGGCGATGCGTTGGGCTGATGGCAGATAGATCTGCTCCAGCGACGGGGTAAACGGACAAGGGGCAAAGGGGGGCGTAACCCGGCAGGGAGGAGCCTTCAACCTGTCGAGCGATGTTTCGGCGATCTGGGCGATCACCTCGGACCCAACACCGAACGGGCTATGCGCCTCGTGGACCACGCACAATCGGCCCGTCCGCTCGACTGAGGCCCGCACCGCACTTGAGTCCATCGGGCTGATCGAACGAAGGTCAATCACTTCAGCCTCGCAACCGCGCGATGCAAGCAGCTCAGCAGCGGCAAGGCTGCTTTGGACCATTTGCCCCATTGTGACGATGGTAACGTCGCGTCCCGCACGACGTACGGACGCCTTGCCGAGCGGAACCAATGTCTCGTCGCCTGGATCTCCCACGTCGCCGGAGGTTCCAATGAGCTTCTTGCTGAGCAGGCAGACAACCGGATTGTCATCCCGGATCGCCGATTTCATCATCCCCAACAGATCTACAGGCGTAGATGGCATGATCACTTTCAGTCCCGGGACATGGGCAAACCATGCCGCGAGGCTCTGGGAGTGCTGGGGACCGGCGTTCACGCCGCCGCCGCCAAACGTGTAGAGCACCATTGGAACGGTTACCTGTCCGCCAAGCATGTAGCGAAGCTTTGCCGCCTGGTTCACCAACGGCTCCATGCAACATGTGAGGAAATCCTCGAAACCGATTTCGACAATAGGCCTTAGCCCCGTCATGGCTGCTCCGACGGCCGCGGAGACGAAACCATTCTCCGCGATCGGCGTGTCGCGAACGCGCGTGCTGCCGAAGGCGTCGTAGAGCCCCCGCGTTTGCGCGAAGATGCCGCCACTGGCGCCCACGTCTTCACCCATCAGAATGACGGATTCGTCACGTGCCATCTCTTCGCTGATCGCCCGGGTGAGCGCCTGATAGTATTTAAGCCGCGGCATTTTCATCTCCCGCATAGACGTCTTCGACAAGAACAGATGGCGGCGGGCTCTGAAGCCCAGCGGCCCAATCGGCAGCTTCGCAAACCTCCTGGATTGCCTGCTGTTCGATCCCGGCAAGATCGTCGACAGTCAGCCCGTAGCCGGCCGCGCGCTCTTTCAAACGCAGGATCGGGTCGAAAGACTGGCCGTTCTTCTTTTCCTCGTCGTTCTTGTAGACCTGCGGATCCCCCTCATAGTGGCCGTGCCACCGAAAGGTTTTCGCCTCAATCAGGCTCGGCCCATCCCCGCGCCTGGCTTTATCGACTGCGACCTTGACGGCCGAATAGACGGCCATGACATCTTCACCGTCAACGACAACCCCATCGAATCCGTAGGCAGCGGCCCGGGACGCGACGTCGTTGACAGCGACGTGCACCTCGTAGGGGGAAAGTTCGGCGTATCGGTTTGCTTCGCAGAAAAACACGATCGGCAACTTCCAGATCGCCGCCATGTTCATCGCTTCGTGGGCGATACCGGCGCCGGATGCGCCCTCGCCAAAAAAGGCGACGACCACGTTCGGCTGCTGGCGGATCTGGAGCGATAGAGCAGCACCAATACCCAATCCCATCGACTGACCAACGATACCGTTCGCCCCCAGCACGCCCGCCGACACGTCCGCGATGTGCATGGATCCGCTGCGTCCTTTTGAATAGCCCTGCGCTTTGGCAAACAGCTCGGCCATCATCCTTTTGGCATCAGCGCCTTTCGCCAGACAATGCCCGTGCCCGCGATGCGTGCTGGTGATGTAGTCGTTGGCTTGAAGGGCAGCACAGGCACCAGCCGCGCAAGCTTCCTGACCGAGCGAAAGGTGGATGAAACCCGGCAGTTCGCCATTTTTATAACGTTCCGCAGCGACGAGCTCGAAGGTACGAATCTCGCACATCGTTTTGAACAGGTGGGATACGAGTTCCCTTGAAAGCTTCCCGGTCATCTCAGCACCCCAAGGCACGGGCGATCAGCAACTGCTGGATCTCCGTGGTGCCCTCCCCAATTTCAAGTATCTGGGCTTCGCGATAGAGGCGGTTGACACGGTATTCGTGCATGAACCCGTACCCGCCATGGATCTGGTAGGCGTCGGTTGCCGCCTGGACAGCCAGGCGTGTGCCAACGAGCTTGAGCATCGCCGCCTCGGTGTGGCACTCCATGCCTTTCGCATGCATCCACGCGACGTAGTGGGCAAAACGGCGGGTAGCCTCCGCATGGGCGGCCATATCGGCGAGCTTGGCCTGTGTGAGCTGAAAGGAACTCAGCGGCTTTCCGAACTGGTGCCGGCTCTGGGAGTAAGCGCGAGCCTCCTCGAGGCATGCCTGAATCAACCCGCAACCAAGCGTACCAAACACGATCCGCCCAAGGTTCAATGCCGAAAGCGCCTGTTTTAGCCCCGCCCCCTCCACGCCGAGGAGGTTGTCCTGCGGCAGCAGCACGTCGTTGAAGATCAGCTCGCGATTGTCCATGCCGTGCCAAGCCATCTTGTCAAACGATTGACCGAGCTCGTAGCCGGGCGTGCCTGTTGGCAGGATGAATGAGGAGATCAGATTCCGACCATCGGAACGTTGGCCAGTTACCGCCATCACGACGGTTCCGTCGCTGATGGCGGTACCGGCGTTGCTGATGAAGATCTTGTTGCCGTTCAGTTTCCATTGGCCGTTGGTTTCTCGCGTCGCCTTGGTTCGCATCCCACCGGCGTCGGAGCCTGCGCCGGCCTCTGTCAGCGCGATCGCGCCGAGCTTGGAACCGTTGGCAAAGGCCGGCAGCCATTCTTCCTTCTGCGCCTGCGTGCCGAGTTGCACGTACATATTGGCAACCATGACGTGGACTTGCCAAATGAGGGCGAACGTCTGGCTCACCGCGCCCATTTCCTCTATCGCGAGGACATAGGTGAGCGAGTCGAGCCCGCTGCCCCCGAACTCTTCCGGGATCATGATCCCTGCCATCCCGAGGTCGCCCCATCTGCGCCAGAGCTCGTAAGGGAATTCGTGGTCGCGATCCATCTTCTCCTGGACCGGCGCCACCTCGGTGCGAGCAAACTCTCGCACCATGTTCTTCAATTCCGTCTGTTCCGGATTGAGCGAGAAATCCACAGCATCCTCCGTTCGCAACAACACCGCGACGCCTTCACCTCCGCGCCCGGCAACCGTCCCCAATCTAAATACACCGAGACGGGAAAAAATCAAACGCTTGTTTGACAGATTTTTTCGGAGGATCTACATTTTGCAGGAGGACAGCTCGACGGGAGTGCATTTTACGCCACTCGAAAGCAGGTCACGGCCAAGGAGGCCGTCTCGCCCGGTCGGGGAGCTGGATAGGGTTGGTCACGGGAGGATTGACGTGAATAGAGACTATGGATTTGATCACCTGCCGGGATCGTTGCATGACCTGATCGACATGCGCGCCGGGACTGCGCCGGACCGCACCTTCGTGATCTTCAACGAGGCTGCCTACACTTACAAGCATATCGCGGACCTATCGCTGCGCTACGCAGACAGACTGCGCCAGAACGGCATCCGGCCGGGACACCGCGTGATGGTCCTCATGCACAGCTGCGAGGTCTATCTGGCCATATGGTTTGCGATCTCGCGGGTTGGCGCAATCGAATCCCCGGTCAATCCGGCGTATAAGGGGCAACTGCTGCGTCAGCTCATCGAAACCGCAGACCCAGCCCTGTGTATCGTCGCAGACGATTTCCTCGACGAGTTCAGGTTGAGCAGTGAAGGGCTCGTGGATCCAAGCATGATCTACAGTCCGGACAGCTTCCTCGCTCTGCAATGGGTCGAGCCATGCCCGCGCCTCCAGATAGATCCCCGCGATACCGCGGCGATCATCTTTACGTCGGGAACGACAGGGCGCTCCAAGGCAGTGATGATTAGCCACAATCATCAGCTCTCGTTCGGGCAGGCTTTCGCAGAGATTACGGGCCTTAGCGAAAGCGACACCGCCTACAATTTCCTGCCGTTCTTCCACATCGCCGCTAAATTCGTCGCGCTCGCCACGCTACTGACGGGCGCAAAGATGCTCTTGCGTCCGGGTTTCAGCGCTTCCAATTTTTGGCCGGACGTGCGGCGGCATGGTGCGACGGTATGCTCGGCCGTCGGCGGACTATGCCATATGCTGCAAAGCCAGCCGCAGATGCCTGACGATTCCTCCAATCCCATGAGGCTAATCTATGCCGTTCCGGTGCCATGGGAATTCAAACAATCGTTTGAAGAACGCTTTGGCCTCAGACTGGTGGAAGGCTATGGCGGCACGGAATGCAATCTGGTCGCCTACTCGCGGCTCGACGAGCCGACACCACGCGGCTCCTGTGGCAGGCCGAGCCCCTACTTCGACATAGAAATCCAGGATGGCAACGGGCGCCGTGCAGCTCCTGGCGAAGGTGGCGAAATCTGCGTTAGGCCGAAGCATCCCGCAACGATGATGAATGGTTATTTCGGGATGCCGGAAAAGAGCCTCGAGACAATGACCGATTTCTGGTTTCACACAGGAGACCGGGGATATTTCGATACGGATGGCTATCTCTTTTTCCTCGACCGCCTCAAGGATTCCATCCGGCGCCGAGGCGAGAACATATCTTCCTTTGAGGTTGAGCGGATATTGAACAGCCATCCGGCCATCGCCGAGTCCGCTGTTATTCCCGAGCCTTCCGAACTCGGTGAAGATGAAGTGAAGGCAGTTATCGTTCTCAAACCAAACCAGCAGGCCAGCGAAGAGGACATTTTCAGGTTTG
Source organism: Ensifer sp. EB106-03-01-XG145 (assembly GCF_058792075.1). Lineage (NCBI taxonomy): Bacteria > Pseudomonadati > Pseudomonadota > Alphaproteobacteria > Hyphomicrobiales > Rhizobiaceae > Ensifer > Ensifer sp. EB106-03-01-XG145. The sequence goes on from NZ_JBYTEC010000014.1 coordinate 67,786, forward strand.
CGGTCGACAACATGCCGTATTTCATGGTCCCCCGCTTTGTGGAACTTCGAAAAGAGCTTCCCCGAACACCAACGATGAAGATAAAGAAGGCGGAGTTGACGTCGCAGGGCAACAGCCAGGGGACTTGGGATTGCGAAAAGGCGGGGCTTCGGGCAACCCGCCTGGGCCTTGTGCTCCTCGGAACCCGAGGCTCCTGATGCTGATGTGGATGGCGACGTATGCAAACGAGTATATTTGAGGATGAATTGTAATGGCTAATGCCGGATTGGAAGGGGCGTCGAGGAGAGATATCGTCGTCGAGGCTGCGGCTAAGCAATTCGCCAAACACGGCTACGATGCGACGACCATGCGCAATATCGCTTCGTTGACGGGCATATTGCCGGGGTCAATGTATTACTACTTCACATCAAAGGAAGAACTCTTCGCCGCCGTGCATGAAAAGGCGATCAATCACATTTGCCTGGGAGTGATCCGGATGATCAACCCCAGCGCTGATGCGTGGACGCGACTGGAACAGGCATCGCAGGGCTACTTGGACGCCATGCTCAACTCGAATGTTTATGCCAGTCTGATTGTGACCGAGTTTCCGCGTCGAAGGTCGCGCAAACTGCGCGAAAAGCTCGTTTCGGACCGCAGGCGGTTCGAACAGCTCTTTGTCGAGATCATCGATGAGCTCCCCCTCAAACCAGGTGTTGATCGGAGCTATTGGCGACTGGCATTGCTCGGAATGCTGGCCTGGACCTACGTCTGGTACAAACCGAGTGGCGACCCGCCCGCCGTTGTGGCCAAGACCCTGATCGACCTTCTGAAGAACCAGACGGCAGAAGACAGGTAGCGCGCCGCGCTTCCGTTGGTGCAGACGGAAACGAAGGTGGCCGCTGCGTGCTATCGGTCCAAAACTTCGCGCACGATGATGATCGGCAAGTGACCATCGGGAAGGAAATTGGCCTCGTCGGCGCGGGTTTCCTCGTATTGCGGCGTGCCGGCACCCGCCCGCATGGCAGCCGTCGATTCGAACCAGGTGATGGCAAGTCCGTCATAACGCGGCGTTGCTCCGCCTTCATAGGCGCACAACGCGAGGTGGTTCTGCTCGTAACGCAGGATAGACGGTATTGTGGCGCCAAGTGGGCCGTGGACATTGCGCCAGTAGTGGCGAAAAGTCAGGAGATCCATGCCGGGCCTTCGATTGACGAATTCGATGTTTTTCACCGCACCCGACGGCACGACCCTGTCTTTGACGCGGTAAACCTCGACGGCCATAGTCAGACATCTGTGCCCGCGCAACAGTAATTGGCGCCGGCGCAGGATTGTCTTGTAAAGGTGGGACTTGCAGAAATAGTCGGCAAGCGCATCCGACTCTAGTACAAACTCCTCCACGGCGTCGAAAAGCAGCTCGCCCTTGCGATAGCCTTGGACGAGCGTGTGCGACTGAACGTACCGGCGCAGCCCGGGAATTGGCGGATCCTTCGAGCTGACCTGAGCCAGCTTGTGATGAAACTCCTCAACGCCTAGGCCTTCGGCGCGTTTGTGGAGATGAACTATTTTGCGCATGACATATCCTCAGCTAAAGACGTCATTCCGTCTCGGGTCCATAGGCATCTCTTTGCTGCCTAGCGCGCCGCATCAGCCACCAGCCAAACTGGTCGGGCCATTTCTGCCATGCCGCATTGCCCTCAAGATGCAAAGCCGCCTCGCAGGGCCAATTGGGGTTCATCAGGGCCTCTCTAGCAATGCTGATGAGATCGGCCCGGCCTTCCGCCAAGATGGCTTCGGCCTGTTTCGGGCTGCGGATCAGGCCGACGGCGATCGTCGCGATTCCCGCCTCGTTTCTCACCCGCTCAGAATAGGGGACATGAAATCCGGGCTCGCGTGCCAGGAGGTTTTGATGCTTCTCGAGCTTCATGCCACCTGACGAACAATCCACGACATCGACGCCCCGCTCCTTGGCAGCGGTCGCGAAACGTACGGAATCTTCGATCGACCAGCCGACGTTGATGCCGTCGACGCTGGAAATGCGAACGAATAGCGGCTTGTCCGCCGGCCAGACTTCTCGCACCGCCTCTATTACCGAAAGAGGCAGGCGCATGCGGTTCTCGAGACTGCCTCCATAGTCATCCTGCCGTTTGTTCGCGAGTGGAGACAGGAATGAATGGAGAAGGTATCCGTGCGCGCAGTGCAGTTCGACAACGTCGAAACCCGCTGTGTCAGCCCTTTTTGCGGCTGTAGCGAAATCCGAGACCAACCTCTCGATATCCGCCTTGTCCATCTCGGTAGGCACGGGCCATCCATCGTCGAATGGCTCGCCCGTCACTGCCTCGGTATCCCAGGGACCGCCTCCCTTTTGATCGGCATCCGCCGACCCAAGAGGTCCCGCCCCTTCCCAGGGACGCTGGCTGGAGCCTTTGAAGCCACTATGGGAAAGCTGGATACCGGCGGCGCTGCCGGATGCATGAAGAAAAGCGGCAATACGTTGCAGCGGGATGGCGTGTTGGTCGCTCCACAAGCCAACGCAGCCATGGGTGATGCGTCCACGTTGGCTGACGGCCGTCGCCTCGACAAAAACGAGGCCCGCACCACCAAGAGCAAAGCGTCCGAGGTGGACCAGGTGCAAGTCGCCGGCCATGCCATCGACGGCGCTATACATGCACATGGGCGATATGACGACCCGGTTCTTAAGCGTCAGGCCGCGCAAGGTTATCGGAGAGAAAAGCTGCGACGGCACGCTCTGCGTGACCGCAGCAGAGAGGTTAGACAAGCCCAAGATACGACTCCCTTATTTTCTGATCCTTAGAAAGCTCGGCACTCGTGCCGGAAAGCGCAATCCTTCCCTTTTCGATGACGCAAGCCCGCTCACTCACCTCCAATCCCCGGCCCACGTCCTGCTCGACCAGAAGGATCTGCATGTCTCCTTCGGCCAGCCGCGGAATGAGATCGAATATTTGATCGACGATGATCGGTGCCAGACCCTGGGACGGCTCGTCGAGAATAAGCAGGCGTGGGTTACTCATCATTGCGCGGGCGATGGCAAGCATCTGCTGTTCCCCACCGGACAGCATGCCTGCCTGCTGCTCACGCCGCTCCGCAAGCCGGGGAAACCGGCTCATTTCCCGCTCCATCCGCTCGATGAGCGCGTGACGGGGAAGCCCCGTCCCGCCGACCTGGAGGTTCTCCGTGACAGACATCGAGGGAAAGGTGCCGCGACCGCTCGGGACCATGCGCAGCCCCTGCTTTGCGATTTCGTGGGGCGCCAGGCGGTCGATGCGCTTTCCGTCCATCCAAACCTCGCCTGTCGTCCAGGGTAGAAGTCCACACAGAGCGCGCAGAAACGTCGTCTTGCCTGCACCGTTCGATCCCACGACGCTGGTCACGGCACATCCGGTAAGATCCATCGAGAGGCGCTCGACGATCGTCACGCCCCTTCGATAGCCGCCGGAGAGATTAGATACCTTCAGCATAGCGCCCTCCGAGATAAACGTTGATGACCTCGGGATTGCGGCTGACTTCGGCAGGTGTTCCGTCGGCCAGCTTGGTTCCTTGCGCAATCACCACGATGCGGTCGCATATGGACATCACCGACCGCATATCGTGTTCAACAAAGATGATGCTGATGCCCCTCGCCCGCAATTGACGCAGGATACCCAGAATTCGGTCGCCATCGCTGGCGTTGAGGCCGGCAAGGATCTCATCGGTCATCAGCAACCGCGGTTCAGAAGCAATTGCCCGCGCGATCTCGACCCGCTTCTGATCGGCATTCGATAGTGTGTCGACAAAGGAATCCGTCAGATGGGACAGCTCACAGACTTTCAACGCCTCGTGGGTAACGTCTCCCGCCGGCCGTTTGCGCGCCTTTTGCGGGCTGCGGAAAAGGCTAGCGGTATGGACGTTTTCCCGAACGGTCATGCCGGAAATCAGCGAGACCGACTGGAAGGTCCGCACGGCGCCGAGAGCGGAGATTTCATCCGGACGTTTGCCGACAATGCTCTCGCCACTGAGTGTTATGCGGCCGCCGGTCGGTGGCAGCAAACCGGAGATGAGATTGAAGAGCGTCGTCTTTCCGGCGCCGTTCGGTCCAATCAGGCCCACCATTTCGTCGGAGCCGACGGTAAAGGACACGCTCTCAAGGGCGACTAGGCCACCGAAATGGCGCGACACACTTTCTACTTGGAGAAGAGGTGCGCGGGAAAGTGTCATTGTCCCTGCCTCCCGATCGTTTTTGCAACAGCGATTGGGGTCTGCGGCATTACCGGTGTCTTTCGGGTCATCGTCCAGAAAACGCTCATCAGGCCGCCGGGAGCAAACGTAATGATCGCCACGATCAATGCGCCGTAGATCAGGCGGTGATAGCTGAGGAAGTTGCCCCACGTCAGTTGGTCGATGGCACTCAACGCGACCGCGCCCAAAATCGGACCCAGTACTGTTCCGGCACCGCCGAAAATCGTCGCCAGGATCATGTTCAGAGTGAACTTCATATCGAGTACGCTTTGCACCGAAACGAAGGACAGGAAGGGAGCAAATGCCGCGCCCAGGATACCCGGCCAGATAGCGCTGAAGACGAACGCAACAATCTTGTACTGAAGAACACGGATGCCGATCGACGATGCCAGCACCTCGTCCTTTCTCAAGGTGTGCAGAGCGTAGCCGATTCTGGACTTGGCCAGCCACATGACCGAGGCAATCAGCACTGTGACGAGCGAAAGGAACAGGTAGAAATACTGCAGCAGACTATAGGGCAGCGTTACCGTCCAGCCCACGTCGAATTCCCTAAGCCCGCGCGTATACGGCCACTGCTGCAAAACAGTGTCGAAGATAAGCATGACAGCGAGGGTCGAGAGAGCGAAATAAAGCCCCTTCTGACGAAAAATCGGTAAGAAGAGGCCCGCGATGACGCCCGCGACGAGCCCTCCGAGCAGCATGGCGACCGCAAGCGGCAACTCGTAGCGGACAATGCTTATCGCTCCGACGAAGCCGCCGATGCCGAAGAAGACGCCATGGCCGAAGCTCGCGTAACCGGCAAAGCCACCGATGACGTTCCATGATGACGCAAGACCGATGTTCACTAAGACGAATACGGCGACCCGCACCCAATACTCATTCACCGCCAATGGCAACGTTCCAGCAAGGGCTGCTGCCGCTACCAGTGCGGCCAACTGCACATTCAGCGGCGCTTGACGCAGAGACCAGGCCCATCGTCCGATTGTGTAGAGCATGATTATTTCCTCACTACAGCGTCGGTTCCCATCAGACCTTGCGGCCGGAAAAGCAGGAACAGCAGAAGAACCGAAAAGGTGACGGCAGGTGCGATGGTCGGGACGTAGAACGACGCAGCGAAGGAAAGCACACCAAAGATCAGGCCACCCGCGAGCGCTCCCAACATGCTTCCAAGGCCACCGATGACGATCACGAGGAAGGAATCCACCGTCCAGGTGAAGTCCATGTAAGGAGCAAGCGGGCTGATCGTAATGAACATGCCGCCGGCAAGCCCGGTCCAGACGCCGGACACGAACATGGTCTTTTCGTAAGTGGCGTTCAGGTTGATGCCGCTCAGTTGTGCCGATTGCGGCGCATCCCTGCACGCCCGCACCGAACGGCCGAACTCAGTATGTTTTATCAGCACAAACAGCGCCAATGCCGAGACCAGGCTGACCAGGAATAGCAGAAAGTCAAAGCTGGGAACGAAGGTCGTTCCCAGGAAGAACCCGGGCGGAAGGCCGGTCTCGATTCTAAGCGTCCGCTCCTCCGACCCCCAGAAGCGGATGCCGAGTTCAGTGATGACCGTTGCAATGCCGAACGTTTGCACCAGAACCATGAGTGGCTCCAGATGAAACGTCCTTGCTATGAAGAGCCGCTGTATCAGGACGGCGAGCACGCCTGTTCCCACGGCTCCGACAGCAAGCGCCAAAATGTAAGGCAATCCCCATTGGGTGGCCGCGTAGTGGGTTAACAGCCCTCCAAAGACGACAAGTGCGCCATGGGCAAAATTGACGATCCCGATAACCCCCAGCACAAGGCTGAAGCCAAATGCTGCAAGCGCAAAAATACCGCCCCGCAACAGTCCATAAACGACGACATCCAGCATCGTGATACTCCGCAAATGTGTGGCTGACGCTGGCGCCTTCACCAGGCCGCTTTGGGATAAACTCCCTCGGCGGTCGCCATTTCAGCTGGAGCGATAATCTTCTGCGCAGCCGGGTTTCCGAACCATTGAACGGCGGGGGCGGCATCCCGCTTGATGCGTCCGACCTTGTCGAAGGCGATCGGCCCCCAAATGGAGTTCTGTCTCTCAAGCGCGAAAAGCTTCTTGCGAAGCGTTTCGGAATTGAACGGGTCCGCAGGATCAGCATCCTTGAGCGCCTCTTGGAAAATCCAGGGACAAATATAGCTGAAGGCGGCCTGATAGGTCGGCACGTAGCCGTAGGTTTCTTTGAACTTGGACGCAAAGTCCGCCGCCGAGGCGAACTTGTCGTCGGAATACTTGAACTCGGGAAGCCAGACTGTCGTGCCGATTATCCCTTCCATCTTGCCTGCAAGTGCTTCGCGCACTGCCGGATTTCCGGTCAGATGCCCTCCGACAAAAGCCTTCGGGTTGATGCCGAGCGCCGACATCTCCTGCACCAACTTGATGCAGATGACATCCCAGCCTGTGTTGTAGACAATATCGACATCCCCGGCGCCCTTGAGCTTAAGAGCAACAGGACGAAGGTCCTGCGTGTTCATCGGCAGAACAACTTCGCTTACGACCTCGATGCCGAACTCGGCGCACTTGTCTTTCACGCCTTGCCCGATCTCGTGATAGACGGGATCATCCATCGTGATCAGCGCCAGAGTGGCCGGCTTCGGCGTACACGAAGACAGGAAGTTCATGGCACCAACGCCATAGGTGCCAACGCGGCCATTGGCCGTAAACGCGGTTTGGCCGCCAAGTTCGTCATCGATCCGAACCGATGAAGCGCCGGACTGCACGAAGACCTTGCCATATTTTTGAAGGATGGCGCCCTGGGCAAGGATGGTGTCGGTGCCATAGGTGCCGACAATGATGTCGACCTTGTCGTCGCTGATCAGTTTCTCGGTCAGCTGTGCCGCGCGAGATGCGTTGTTCTCATCGTCGTAGATCGTCAGCTTGATGTTCCGCTGCTTGCCCGCAACGAGCATTTTGCCATCATATACCTTTGTGAAGAAATCGTAGCCGTCGCGGCAAATGCGCGACACCTTCTCGTATGCGCCGGTGAGCGGCAAAGAAGCTCCGATGTGGACCACGTCGTCTGCAGCACCAGCCTGCCGAGCGTAGAACGGAAGAGGCAATGCGGCCAGAGACAGGGCGCTCGCGCCCTTCAGGAGCGAACGCCGGGTCACATTTGCTGCCAGTAGTTGATTGCTCATAGCTGTCTCCTCCCAAAGACGTCCACGAATTCCATCGTCTTCGACAGAACCATAACCAAACGCTAGTTTGAATTTGTCATTCTGTCAAATTAAATTGCCATGCTGGATGTGAGGCACATCGTTTTTTAGTTTTTTGGTTCTTTTTCAATATTTTATCAGAAACATCCCGTAGAAAAAAACTTCGACGAATGAAAAAATTCAAACATGCGTTTGTTTTTTTGAGAAAGGCATGTATTGTTTGAGTGACTGGAAACCGGAGAACTCCATGGCGTACCAAATCATGGCGGGGAGCAAGCATACGGACGATAAGCGCGAGCCAGGGGCGAGCCAATCTCCCGCCCTACCACACCCTCCTCTTAGGGGCATACGGGTGCTCGATCTTACCCGGCTGCTGCCCGGCGCCTTTTGCACGCAGCTGCTCGCCGACTTCGGCGCAGAGGTGATCAAAATTGAGCAGCCGGGATTGGGCGACTATTGGCGGTGGACGGAGCCCAAGGTGAAGCTTCAGAGCGCGCAGTTTCTGGCATTGAACCGCGGGAAGCGCAGCATAACGCTGGATCTCAAAGCCGCAGAAGCACACGAGGCGTTTCTGCGGCTTTGCGAAACCGCTGACGTCGTCATCGAAGGATTTCGCCCAGGGGTCATGGATCGTCTCGGGCTCGGATACGATGTGCTTAAGGGACGCAATCCCCGTCTGGTCGTCTGCGCGCTCACCGGGTTTGGCCAGGAGGGTCCATTGGCTCAGGTGGCTGCCCATGACCTGAATTATGTCGGGATGACTGGGCTTCTGCAGCTCGCTAACGGCAAGACGGCGTCCCCGATGGCCACCGGCTTGCCAATCGGCGACATTGGCGGCGGTGCATTGATGGCGACCGCAGGCATTCTTGCGGCGCTGTTTGACGTGTCGCGCGGCGGAATCGGCCGTTTCGTCGACGTATCGGTTGCAGATGGGCTCCATGCCTGGACCGGATTCATGACCGCTCGCTGGAACGTCCCGGATCTCAAAGAGGATACGGCGCCGCCGTTTGATGCGCCCTTCAACAAGCCCTTTTATAGCGTTTACGCAACCAGCGACGGCCGCCACATGGTTACCGGGGCTTATGAACGAAAATTTTGGGTGACCTTGTGTGAGGTCCTCGAATTGCCTGAGTGGCTCGATCGTCAATGGGTCTCCGGTTCCGAAGAGGAAGATCTTCGCGCAGCGATTGCTGCCGCATTCGCACGCAAGAGCTTTGCGGAGTGGACCAGAATTTTCAGCGAGCGAGAAGCGTGTGTCACCCCGGTTCTAACCGCCCGTGAGGCGATGGAGAGCGACCATGCCCGGGCGCGCGGGACCGTAATCACAGTGAATGATCCGGTTGAGGGCAAACTTCACCATGTCGGCAACCCAATCCGGTTTGATCGGAACGCCTTCAACTCACTGACGCCGGCACCGGCACTTGGTGAGGACAATGACGGCCTTCTGGCCGAGATTGGCTATTCCGTCGACGAAATCGCCATGATGCGTGTGAACAAGACGATCTGAAACATGGAGACGGTGTAATGGCATCCAACATCATCGGCTGGGCCCACACAAAGTTCGGAAAGCTCTCGGGAGAAACGGTTGAAACCCTGATCACATCGGTCGCTCATGAGGCATTGACGCATGCTGCAGTCGACGCGGCAGATATCGACGCGATCTTCCTCGGCCACTTCAACGCGGGCTTCAGTGCACAGGACTTCACAGCCTCGCTGGTGCTTGAGACGGACCACGCGCTTCGTTTCAAGCCGGCGACACGCGTCGAGAACGCATGTGCGACCGGAACTGCTGCGGTAAATCAGGCTTTGTTCTGGCTGGAGGCGAACAAGGGCCGAACCGCACTGGTGGTCGGTGTCGAGCAGATGACCAACGCTTCAGCGGAAGACATCGGGGCGAACCTCCTGAAAGCGTCCTATCTTCCCGAAAGCGGGACGACCGGTGCGGGCTTCGCAGGTGTCTTCGGACAGATCGCCGACCTCTATTTCCAAACCTATGGCGATCATAGCGACGCGCTCGCATCGATCGCGGCCAAGGCCCATTCCAACGGCGTTCTGAACCCCTATGCGCAACTAAGAAAGGACCTCGGCTTCGACTTTTGCCGCCATGAAAGCCCGCAAAATCCACGTGTCGCCGGCCCTCTGAAGAGAACCGACTGCTCGCCCGTCTCGGATGGCGCCGCGGCGATCGTGATCGCAAGCGACGATTTCGCCGTCTGCTCGCCCCGGGCGGTCAGGTTTAGGGCCAATGTACATGTTCAGGACTTCCTTCCACTCAGCCGACGCGACATTCTCAGGTTCGAGGGCTGCAACATCGCCTGGCGCAAGGCTCTTGAAACTACCAGCCTCTCGCTCGATGACCTCTCCTTCGTTGAAACGCATGATTGTTTCACGATTGCAGAGCTTCTCGAATACGAAGCTATGGGACTGACGAAACCGGGCAAGGGGGCGACCGCTGTCCATGAAGGCTGGACGCGCCGTGATGGGAAGCTTCCAGTAAACCCCTCAGGTGGCCTCAAGTCGAAAGGCCATCCGATCGGTGCGACTGGGGTCTCCATGCATGCGCTTACAGCCATGCAATTGTGCGGCGATGCCGGTGACATGCAGATCAGCAATGCCACGATCGCCGGCATATACAACATGGGCGGCGCGGCCGTTGCAAATTACGTTTCGATCCTCGAGCGTACCCGATAGCCCCGATTGCCACACAAGACCCAGGAAAGGCGCCATGTCAGCTCCATCACTCGAGAACCGCGTGCTGAGCCAGCAGTTGCTTGATGCGGCGGAAACACATTCGGACGCACCGTTTTTGACCTTCGGCGCGGTCACAACAACGTTTGGAGAGTTCGACCAGATAGCAACGCGTGTTGCCAGCGGCTTGATGACGACAAATCTTGCCCGTCATGGGAAGCTGGCGATCTTTGCCCGAAACTCGTTGGAGTTCGTCGCCTTCTGGTTCGGATGCGCGCGGATCGGGGCGCTCTATGTGCCAATCAATACCGACTACAAGGGCGCCATCCTGCAGCACCAGCTCACCCACGCGGAAGTCACCCATATCCTCATTGATCCGGAATTCCTGGACGCACTCGCAGATGTCATCGCCGATTTGCCGCTTCTGAAACACGTGATCGTGACAGGTTCGGCGGAACTACCAACGGTCGTCACCGCGCAAGCGACAGTCCACTTTTCATCGGACCTGATGTGTGAAAGCGCCCGCACCATTTCATTCATGCCCCGCTATTCCGATGGGCTCGCCATCAGCTTCACATCCGGGACGACGGGTCCATCAAAGGGCGTCCTGGTCGACAATGCCCATGTGGTTGCCTTTGCACTCGACTGGATGCGGTATCTAAACTTCCAGCCGCATGAGAGAATATATACCCCCCTGCCCTTGTTTCATGCGATCGGGGCCTGGCTGGGTGTCGTTCCCTCGCTCATCAACCGCAGCCATATCACGATATCGCCCCGGTTCTCCGCGTCCAACTACTGGAATGACGTGCGCGCGGCGAGAGCGGATGTGGCGCACGGCATATTTTCGATGATCCCGATCCTGATGAAACAACCGGAGCGCCCGGAAGACGCGTCGCAGCCGGCCCGGGCATTCTATGTCGGGAACCAGAACCCGGCGTTCGAAGAACGGTTTAAATGCCGGATTGTCGAGGTCTATGGGGCGACCGAAACCGGGATCGTTGCCGGCACGGACTACGGCGCAGAAAGAGTGCGACACTCCTGCGGGAAACCAAACGCGGAAACCTTCGAAGTCGCAGTGATGGATGAGCATGACCAGATTGTGCCGGCCGGTATCTCCGGCGAAATCGTGGTAAGGCCCAAGAGGTCATTCTCGATGCTGAGGGAGTACTATCGCAATCCTGAGGCAACCATCGCGACATTTCGGAACTTATGGTTCCACACCGGTGACAACGGACGTTTCGATACCGAGGGGAACCTGTTTTTCATCGACCGAAAGAAGGATACGATCCGCAAGCGCGGAGAAAACATCTCCTCATATGAGCTGGAATTCGCCGTGAACCAACATCCCGCCATCCTTGAATCGGCCGCGGTAGCGGTGACGTCTGAACTCGGAGAAGACGATGTGAAGATGGTCGTCGTGCTAAAAGAAGGCGCAACGCTTTCCGCTCCCGATTTCTGGCTGTTTTGTGAAGAGAAGCTCCCGCGGTTCTGGATACCCACTTTACTGGAGTTTCGAACCGAACTGCCGAAGACCGGAAATCACAAGGTTCAGAAATTCCTTCTGAAAAAATTCGCTGGCGCTAGCCTCTCCTATGTCCGCGATGCGCGAACGGGAGAGATTCGTACATTCGTACCTGCAGAGATGGCTGGCTCGTCGCAGACCGAGGCGCGCTAACCGGGTGTCGCCCTGATCAGTAGGTTTCATCAGGCCCAGGTCGTCGAAGTCCGCGCCGGATGGCGGCCGAGCGGACGATGGTAAAGTTTCAACAGTGAACTCAGTTCGCGCGTCAAGGAGACCAACGAATGAAAATACTTGTGACGGTGAAGCGGGTGGTTGACTACAACGTCAAGATCCGCGTGAAGGCAGACGGTTCGGGCGTCGAGCTCGCGAACGTGAAGATGTCGATGAACCCCTTCGACGAAATCTCGGTCGAAGAAGCGCTCAGGCTGAAGGAAGCCGGCAAGGCGGAGGAAGTCGTCGTCGTTTCCGTTGGTCCGGCCAAGGCCGAAGAGACGCTGCGCACGGCCCTTGCCATGGGTGCCGACCGCGCCATCCTGGTTGAGACCGAAGACCAGGTCGAGCCGCTCGCTGTGGCCAAGATCGTCAAGGGCGTTGCCGAAGCCGAACAGCCGGGCCTAATCATCGTCGGCAAGCAGGCGATCGACGACGATTCGAACCAGACCGGCCAGATGCTGTCGGCCCTGCTCGGCTGGGCCCAGGGCACCTTTGCCTCCAAGGTCGAGATCGGCGATGGCAAGGCAACCGTGACCCGCGAAGTCGACGGCGGTCTGCAGACCATCGACATCAAGCTGCCGGCAGTTGTCACCACCGACCTGCGCCTCAACGAGCCGCGCTACGCCTCGCTGCCGAACATCATGAAGGCGAAGAAGAAGCCGCTCGACAGACACACCCCTGCGGACTTCGGCGTCGACACCGCTGCCCGCCTCAAGGTGCTGAAGACCGAGGAGCCGTCGGGCCGCAAGGCCGGCATCAAGGTCAAGTCGGTCGCCGAGCTCGTCGAAAAGCTCAAGACCGAAGCCGGCGTGCTCTGATTTAAGGAAGGGAGATATCATCATGGCCATTCTTCTTCTGGCTGACCACGACAGCAACCACCTTTCCGACCAGACCGCCAAGGCGCTGACCGCCGCCTCCAAGATCGCCAGTGGGACTGGAGCCGACGTGCATGTGCTGGTCGCCGGTAGCGGCGCCAAGGCCGCAGCCGAACAGGCGGCCAAGCTTGCCGGCGTTGCCAAGGTGCTCGTCGCCGACGACGCCTCGCTTGCCAACAACCTCGCAGAGCCGCTGGCAGCCCTCATCGTATCGCTCGCCGGCAACTACGACACGATCGTCGCAGCCGCGACCTCGGTCGGCAAGAACGTCCTGCCGCGTGTCGCAGCGCTGCTCGACGTCGCCCAGGTCTCGGAAATCATCGAGGTCGTCTCGTCCGACACTTATCGGCGCCCGATCTATGCCGGCAACGCCATCCAGACGGTGCAGACGACCGAAGCCAAGCGCGTCATCACCGTGCGCACCGCCTCCTTCCCTCCCCAGCCTGACGGGGCCACCTCGGCTGCCGTTGAGATTGTCTCGACGGCAGCCACTTTTTCTACCCTGTCAGAGTTTCTCTCGGAGGATACGAGCAAAAACGACTGGCCGGAACTGACCTCGGCCAAAGTCATCATCTCCGGCGGCCGCGCGCTGGGCTCCTCGGAGAAGTTCCAGGAAGTCATTCTGCCTGTGGCCGATAAGCTCGGTGCTGCCGTCGGTGCCTCGCGCGCCGCCGTCGATGCCGGCTACGCGCCGAACGACTGGCAGGTCGGTCAGACCGGCAAGGTGGTCGCACCCGATCTTTACATCGCCTGCGGCATCTCCGGTGCGATCCAGCACCTCGCCGGCATGAAGGATTCGAAGGTCATCGTCGCGATCAACAAGGACGAAGAGGCGCCGATCTTCCAGGTCGCCGACTACGGCCTCGTTGCCGATCTCTTCGACGCCCTGCCGGAGTTGCAAAAAGCCCTGTAGACCGACCGGAACACCTCGCAGCCCGGATTGGCGGGCAGCGAGGCTTTGTCCTCGCATCGTTTGTCTGGGACCATAGCTGGAGTTGTAGACATCGTGGCGCCGCCGGCCAACTAGCCAATGGCATCGCGGATTTTCGGATCGGTCCGGCCGTCGGGACAGACTACTCAGAGAAGCCGCGACTTTATCTCACGAATGTACGCGCTCCTGAGAGTCTGAGGCGTTTAGTCTCCTGAACGTCGATTTCAAACAAAACATTCGCGCCCGTCGGCCGAACAGACACGGCATATACTTCCGCCGCTTTCTCCGGAGTAAGCCATCCGCGATTCACGCACTTGAGAACCCTTACCGGGTCGCGAAGAGTTGGATCTCCGTATCCCCCTCCTCCAGAGGCTTTAAAAGCGATCTTTGATCCGTCTTCAATAACAACTTCTGCAAAGGCTGGTAACCTCACCTCTTTACCGGAGTGATCAATTTTCCACGTCGCACTGGCGTCGCCGTCTAAGCCGCCAAGTACACCCTTTGGCGGAAAGGTTGTTCCATCAGCCGCGTAGACGATCGTCATGTCATGATCGAGCGGATAGAAGGTGCCGCCGACCGCAGGGGCACCTTCGAACTCCCCAAAACCCTGGCTGTCGGCTATGACACCGCGGCTCTCGATAACTATCGGGTACATTGACTCGTCCACCTCCACGGAATCGAGTTGGATCAGTCCTGCGTTAGCGGGCCCGCAATAGGTGAGCCAGCCATCGTACCCGCTGCGTGCGCCACCTCCGGCATAGCCGACAAATATCTGGTTGACGTAGGATCGCCCGCCCTTGAACGGATCGCGACCAGAGATGACCCCAATGCCTGCGGGAAGATGAGACCCTCCTTCCGCCTGTCCGTACGGCGCGCCCATCTCCGAGAACACGCAGTTGCCCGCCATCATGAGGCGGTCGTTGACGTTAGTCGTGGCTACCGACGTACCGACCTGCGGAGCGGGCTTCCCGACCACGCTCCCGTCCCGCAGGAGCACCTTGATCTGCGACTTAGCCCCCTCGTTATGGGGAATCGACTCGTCGAGATTGTTGAACACGCCTATGCGGCAGGAACCTGTTGCTGTGTTCTCCGACAGATTGAGGCCGCCGGGGACGTTATCGATGTTATCGCGGGCATCGACGACAATTTCCCCAGCCTGGGGATCGACTGTCACGGCGATTTTGACTGGGATTCCATCATCCGCCACTCCGGGAACGGGATCGTGCCTTGTTTCGTAGGTATAGGTTCCAGCCGGAAGCTTGGCGATCGCGGCCTTGGCGCAGCGGGCACCGTAGTCAAACCAGTCTTCTACGAAATCCATGACGACGTCTCTGCCGTACTTGCCGACCAGTTCCGCGATCCGCTTCTCTCCTGTCCGGCAAGCGCCAATCTGGGCACGCACATCCCCCAGCCATAGCTCCGGAACGCGGTTTCTCATGCTGCCGATCCGCAGGATGTCCGCCTTCTCCGTGTAATTCTCGGCCACACGTACACACGGGAAGTGGATGCCCTCGTCAAAGATAGTCTTTGCGAATGGTAAGTAGGTCGACGGTACGGGAGCGCCCGTGTCCGCGTGGTGTGATAGCGCGATCATCCAGAAGAGAGGCACGCCGTCATGAAAGACGGGCATACCAACGATTAGGTCGGCATGATGGGTACCGCCCGTGAATGGGCAATTGTTGAAGAAGATGTCGCCAGGCTTGATGTCGTCGAAAAATTCCGTGATCGGGCGCGTGGCGAGGTCCATGGACATGACGTGAATAGGAAGGGCGTCCTCTACGGAAACCAGGCGGTGGTCGTAAGTGAGGATGGCGCAGCTGAAGTCACGCGCGTTCTTGATGACCGCAGAACGGCTGGCGCGCATCACGACGAGCGTCATCTCGCGCACGATCGCTTCGAAACGGCTCTTGAGGACGGACATCAGGAAAGGGTCGACACGACGGTTCATCTGCTCCGCCTCGAACTTCGCAACTGTATTCATGTGATCCTCCTGCGGTCAGTCAACCGTGACGACGACATTTCCGTAGTCATCGATCGCTGCGTGATGGCTCTTCTTGAGAAAGGCGGTGAAGGTGTCCGCGTCGATGACGCACGGTCCGTCGACCGACGCTCCAGAGCCGAGGGACGAGAGCTTGTAGACCGGGATGTCCTCGCGCCGACCGAGCGAATGACTGTACACGCTCCGGATTCCCGCGCCCGCGACGGGTCCAACCTGAGGCGGAACCTTGTGGTTCAGCCAGACATCCTGTCCGTCACGTTTGCCGATCGACCTGAGCTTCCATCCCGTGAATTCAACGACGTCTCCGTCTGACCTGATGGAGTAGATGCGCTCGTGCATCCGGTGGAAATCCTCGATAAGGCGCTGAAGCTGGCTCGTCGTTATCGCTCCGTCCTTAGGCGTGAAGGGCACTTCGATCTCGAACGACTGGTACTCGTATCGCCCGAGGAAGGCGAACTCGAATCGCTGGTTCTCCCGCGACACCCCTGCTTCGGCAAGGAACTGTCGGCCCGCTTTGAGCAGTCCTCCAAGAGCGTCGGTGATACCTTCCGCGTCGAACGCCTCGCTGGAGGTAAGCAAGACGGCAGTGTCCTCTCGGCGGATGTCCGAGATAAGCCCACCGAACGCGCTCAGACCCGCCATGAACCTCGGGATCATATATCTCTTGAGGCCGAGGATGTCGGCCATTTCAGCGATATGTATCGCCGTCGCGCCACCGCCGCAGACGAAGAAGCTGTCTCGCGGGTTGATCCCCTCGCGCACGGTGATCTCTTCGATCGCGGCGACCATGTTATGATTGCTGGTGGTATAGATCGCGAAGGCTGCTTCCTCGATCGACAAGCCAAGAGGGGCAGCAACTCCTGCCAGCGCGCGCTCTGCTAGCTCCCGGCTCAACGTCATCTTGCCACCGAGGAAGTAGTCGGGGTCGATTATGCCCAGGACGACGTTGGCATCCGTCACCGTCGGCTTCGTGCCACCTCGCTGGTAGCAGGCAGGGCCTGGCCGCGCCCCGGCGCTGTGAGGACCCACGTGCAGCATGCCGCCCGCATCGACCGAGGCGATCGAGCCGCCGCCAGCTCCGACCGATCTCACGTCTACCTTGGGGATGCCGAGTGAGTCATCGTGGATCATGCTGTCGGGGGTGACGATGATCTGATGGCTTCGGAGAGCCGACACGTCGAAGGTCGTGCCGCCCATGTCGCCGACGATGATGTCCGGCTCGGACGATAGAGCCAGCGCCGCCATCGGTGCGAGTGTAGGCCCAGACATGACGCTGTAGATGGGCTTTCGGATCATCTCAGGTACGGGCATCATCCCGCCTACGCAATTTGCCAGAAGAAGCTCTCCCGCGAAGTGCGCCTCGTCCAATGCCATTTTGAGGCGCTCGATATAGGTGCGGACGATCGGATTGATCGACGCGTCGATCGCCGCGGCGATCACGCGCTTGTATTCCCGCGGCATCGGGTTGATCTCGTGGCTTAGGGTCACAGGGATCCCGGGCAGCTCTCGCTCGAGTATTTCCCGGGCCTTCAACTCATGCTGACTGTTTACGACGGACCAAAGAAGCCCGACAGCGACCGCTTCGACGCCCGATGCCCGGAAGTCGGCGGCGGCGCGGACTACGTCCTCCTCTACCAAGCTGGTGAGGATGCGGCCTCGAGCATCGATCCTCTCGGTCACCGTCCGGGTCAGATGTCGGGGTACGTAAGGCTCCGGGTAGTCCAGTTTCCACTGGAAGGCTCCTTTGCGCGGACCCTCGCGCAGCACCAGAATATCCTGGTGTCCGGCTGTCAGAACCAAACCTACCTTGACCGTCTTCTTCTCGACCAGAGCGTTCGTCGAGACGGTGGACCCATGGACGATAAGATCGATGTCCTTGAGGAAGGTATCCGGCGCGAGCCCATAGCCCTCCGCGGCCACGTTCAGGACATTGATGAAGCCCTTTTCAAACTCTCCCGGCGTGGTGGGCGACTTGAAGATCGAGATTTCGCCATTCTTGTCCGAGACAAGGCAATCAGTGAACGTCCCACCGATATCGATACAAACCTGATATCCCATAGCTTCCTCTGCTAATGTTTGCTTTGGCCACGGCTCGTGACCAGGGCAATGATGATGATCGCTCCAAGGCAGATTTGCTGCAGATAGCCGTCCACCTGGGTGAGGTTCATGCCGTTCGACAGCACGGTGACGAACAGTGCGCCGAGAAGCGCTGCTCCCACGCCCCCTTCGCCGCCCGAAAGCTTCACGCCTCCAACTACGGCCGCCGCGATAGATTCGAGTGTCAGGTTGCCTCCGAGGTTCGGTTCGCCGGAGCCGGTACGCGCCGTCAGCATCAGAGCGCCGAGACCGATGAGCGTTCCGCACAAGCAGTAGGCTGCCGCAACAATGGGCCCGCTCTTGATCCCGGCAGCCACACCGGCCTTTGGATTGGCACCGATGATGTAGAGGCTGCGCCCGAAACGGGTCCAGTTCATGAGCACGGATAGTGCCGCGAAGAGCAGTCCGGCGACGATCACCGGAACGGGTAGTCCCAAGACGGAGCCTTGAGCAAAGAACTCGCTGAACTGCACAGGGAAACCACTTACGGGAAAGCCGTCGCTCACTGTCGAGGCAAGCGAGAGTACAATGTTCGCGACTCCGAGCGTCGTCACAAGCGGGTTTATTCCGATGCCGGCGATCAGCACGCCGTTTGTCGCGCCGATCAAAGCAGCAACCGCCAAGCCGGCGAGTATTCCTGCCGCGATCCCCACAGACGGCTCACCCGCGGCAACCATAACCATCGCAGAGATAACGCTGACGAGCGATACCGTGAAGCCGAGCGAGAGATCGAACCCCCGGGTCACGATTACGACCGTCTGTGCCATCGCGAAGATGGCCAGGTAGCTGGTTTGAGTAACGATGTTGAAGATGTTCACTTGCGAGAACACGCGCGGCTCGACTACCGAGAAGCCTATGAACACGGCGAGGACCGCGGCGGGGAGCGTCCAGTTTCGCAGCTTCGTCATGTCGAAGGAACGTCTTGCGGCAAGAGCGAATTCGGCCATCATTTCCTCCTCGAGAGAGACCGCTCTATCCACAGAGCCGCGATCAGTATGAGTCCCAGCATCAGCGTCTGGAAGCGGCTGTCGACCTTGAGGAGGTTCATGGCATTGTTGGTCACGGTCAGGAAAAGGGCTGCTACCGCAACCAGCTCGGCCCGTCCGATGCCTCCCCTCAACGACACGCCTCCTATGACGGCAGCCGCGATCGTCTCGAGGGCGAGGGTAGCGCCGATCGTCCCCTGGCCGGAGCCAAGGCGCGCTGTCATCAGGTATCCGGTCGTCGCCGCTAAGCAACTCGCGATCACATAGGCCACCATCGTCGTTCGCACGATGGCGACGCCTGAGAGCCTGGCGGAGCGAAGATCGCTACCCACAGCGTAAAGATGCCTTCCAAATGCCGTTTGGCGCTGCAGGACGACGAGGCCGACAGTTACGGCTAGCGCGATCATGACTACGATGGGGATACCCCCGACCTGCCCTCGTCCGAGACCGTCGGAGAACTGCTGTATGACGCCATAGATCGGTATGCCCTGAGTGTAGTACAGGGTCGCTCCCGTGATCATGGAAGTTGTAGCAAGCGTGACCATGAAGGGCGAGAGCTTCAATACCGCCACGAGGAAGCCATTCACGAAACCCACCAGGCAGCCTACGAGAAGGCAGGCCGCCAGTGCTGCCAGCGAGAGCGCGATCGGCATGTCCGGGGCGATGGAGGATAGATACAACATCACGGTAGCAGTCAGCACCGAAGAGATCGCTACCATTGCTCCCACGGAAAGATCGAATCCGCCCGTCGTCATCACGACCATCTGGGCGAGTGCGGGAAGCAAAAGGAAGGAGAAGTTCCTGAGGAGGTTCAGGATGTTGAGGCGGTTTATGAACCTTGGTTCCAGAAGGCATGTCCCCACCGCCGCGATAACGAGGAACGTAAGGACAATACCCCCCTGGGCGATGAATTTCTCGCGCCTGCTTCGACCGGGTCCGGCCGACACGCCTGAGACGGCTATGCTTGTCACTGCAGTCTCCTTTCCTCTGCCGGATTCCCGAAATAGTGGGAGAGGACGGCAGCTTCGGTCTTTTCGTCTCCGTTAAGCTCCGCAACTACCGAGCTTTGATGCATCACGTAGATTCTCGACGACAGGTTGATGAGTTCAGGGAGTTCCGACGTCGACAGGATGACACAGGCTCCTCGTTCGACCAGACGCTTGATAAGTTGATACACATCCGACTTGGCTCCGACGTCGATGCCGACCGTCGGTTCGTCGAACACGTAGACCTCGTAGTCCCTAATCAGCCCCCGTGCGAGCATGGCCTTCTGCTGATTGCCCCCGGAGAATGACGACACGGGGCTCTCGGGAGAGAGAGGCCGGAGCCTGAGTTCCTGCAGAGGCTCGCGAACGACGCGCCGCTCCCGCAGGACGTCCAGGAAGGGACCAGCCTTCAACGATCGCAAATCCAAGGAACTCATCGTCACGTTTTCCCGTACCGGGCGGGAGAGCGCGAGTCCCTCCGCGCCCCTATCGGGCGGAAAGTAACAAAGACCCCGCTCGAGCATCGAATGCGGGTGCGGTCTAGCGACCGTCTCGCCGAAAAGCTCCACGGTTCCCTGCTTTATGGAGGTCAGGCCGAAGATCGCGCGGCAGAGTTCGCTTCGCCCGCAGCCTACCAGACCCGCAAGGCCAACCACCTCGCCCGCTTTCGCGACAAGCGAGGCTTCTCGCACCGCGCCATCAACGGTCGACAATCCCCTGACCTGGACCGCGACTTTACCCGGGACATAGCTGATTTCGGGGAAGAGCTGCCCCATCGGGCGGCCGACCATCATCTCGATCAGCCCCTCGTCTGAAACCTCTGCGGTGTTGATCGTTCCGATCTTGCGCCCGCCACGCAGAACAGTGACCCGATCAGACAGATTGCGAATTTCGGACATACGGTGTGATACGTAGACAATTCCGACGCCCGCACGCTTTAGCTGGGCGATGGCGTCGAACAACTTTTCAGCCTCTCCGTCAGTAAGAGACGCCGTCGGCTCGTCCAATATCAACACCCTCGGATCGGTCCTTAGGGCCTTTGCTATCTCTACCATTTGCTTCTGCGCGCGTGTGAGGTGCGAGACCTGCTGATCGAGATCGATATCAAAGGCTAGCCGCTTCAGCAGTTGCTCGGCCTCCTTTCGCATTCCCCTGCGGTCCAGGAAGAACCCTCGGCGCTTCTCGCGACCGAGAAACAGACTCTCGAGGACGGTCAGGTCGGGAGGCAGACTGAATTCCTGGAACACGGCCGCCACCCCGAGTGCGCTGGCCAGGGACGGAGACATGGAGGTATGGCTCCTTCCCTGGACTTCGATCGAGCCTGTCGTGGGGGAGAATGTGCCGACCAGGAGATTGATCAGCGTAGACTTGCCTGCACCGTTCTCGCCGAGAAGCGCGTGGACTTCGCCGCTTCGAAGATCGAAGTCGACTGCCTCCAGCGCGATCGCGCCTTCGAAACGCTTTCCGAGATTCTGACCTACCAACATCTGCTTCTCCGTAGATGCACCATCGACCGCATTCGCTGCGGTTGTCACTTCACGGAGAATTCAGGCTTGGTCCCTTCGGGGGCGAATATCTGGGTCGTATCGAAGGTGGCGATGTTGTCCTTCGTCACGATGCCAGGCGCAACGAGAAGCACCTTTTCGTACGGCTTCTTTTCGAGAGCACGGACAGCCAGGTCAACGCTAATCCGTCCCATCATGACGGGGAATTCAGAAGCAAATCCCACGACCTTTCCTTCGGCGACCGCTTTGAGCATGGTCTGGTTCTCATATGAAGCCATGATCGTCGCATCTTCCAAGCCCGCATCTGCGACTGCTCCGATTGCCGCTTCAGCTGTAGGAGCCCCGCCCCAGATTACGTTCATGTCAGGATAGGTCTGCAGCGCGTCCTCGACGAGTCTGAGCTGGGCGGGCACGCTGGCCTCGCCGTATTGCTCGGCCAGCAGCGTGATGTTTCCGGTCTTCAAGGCGTCGCGGAAACCGGACATATAACTCTCGGCCCATCCGCTGCCTTGCGGCCCAGGGAAGCCCACGGCGGCCCCCTTCTTGTCCCCCAGGTACTTCTTGAGGAACTCGCCTGTCTGAAGCCCCTTCTGATAGGTATCCGGGGTGATACGGGCAGTAATAGGAGTTTCAAGGATCGGGTTCGCCACGGCGATATTAACAACGCCCTTCTTCATCCCCTCGTTAATCTTCGAGGCAAGCCCTGCTTCGGAAATCGGAGCGATGAGGATCGCGTCGGCACCCGCCGCTAAGCAATCGTCGTACTGCGCGATCTGCTTTGGGAGCGCCGTGTAACCCCCAGCTTGGAAGGCGCTCACCTTCACCCCAAGGCGTTTCGCTTCTTCGATCAAGCCGTAGTTTACAGAGACCCAGTAGCTGTCTTGCATGTGGGGATAGAGGACGCAGATGTTCCAGGGCTTTTCCGCCTTCTGAAGCGGCGTATATTCGATCTGCTCGACCTTCTTTAGGTCGCCATCCTTTGCAGCTGCGATCTTAAACGGCCACCAGTCTTTGGCATGACTTGGCTGGGCAGAAAGAACGAGTGCGATGACCGTTACGACCGATGAGATGCGTGACAACGTCTGCATGATTTGCTCCCGATTTAGATGTGGTTCCCATGAGCCTTCTGGCTTCTTTTGATTAGCTTATATCTTATAAGTTATTTATCAAGGAGTTTTTTCGCCTAAAGCTTAGGCGTCGGAAACTCTTCCAAATCCTTGCAAGGCAGGAGTAATGGCGTATCTCAGGGTCACCATGATGACCCTGGCTTTGGGAGAGTCGGAGCTCGCAGACAGCATTTCCGACTAACGCAGTGGTAATGAAAGGACGGTTCCGGCGGATCGCGATCAAGCCAGGCGCAATCGCGCAATCGGCTATGCGGTAAGCCAACCTGTTGACGTTGATGTGGGTGAGATCATCGTTTGTCCCCGCGAGCCCCTTTTGGTCGCGGACGCGATTGAATAGCCAAGTTCGACGCCGACTTGCCGATCACGCGCGGCACTGTCGCGTTCCTCTTGGAGTAAGACGTATGGACGGGCAGACGTCTTTCTTCACCGTGCAATACCTAAACCAGAAAGGAACCGCCGCGCGACTGTCTCGAGCGTTCCGAGATCGTATCCGCCTTCCTGTACGAGAAGGAGAGGAACCTCAATGGAACCCAACATGGTACCAATCGTCTCGTATGCCTTCTCGGTCACCCGTAACCCGTTGGCTGGATCGGTGGCGAGAGCGTCGAATCCTAACGAGACGAAGATAGCGACCGGATCGTGCTTCAGGGCTGCAAATAAGCATGTTCTGAACCCTTCTACGAACTCAACATCCGCAGCGCCCTCTCGCATCGGCCAGTTGAGCGTGGACCCCGTTGCCCCAGGACCGCCAACCTCATCGCGGTATCCCGTGAAGTGAGGGTAGTATCCCTTAGGGCTGCGGTGGACGGAGGAGAAGAAGACTCGATCATCGTTCCAGAAAATGTCCTGGGTTCCATTGCCGTGGTGTACATCGATATCAATTATCGCCACCCGTTCCGCTTCTCCGGCGAACCACTTCGCGGCAATAGCAACGTTGTTCAAGTAAGTTGCTCCTCCACCGAAATCGCGTCCGGCATGGTGACCTGACGGACGGCAGAGGGCATAAACCTGCCGTTCACCGTTTTTAACGAGCTCAGCTGCCGGGAGCGCCGCCTGCGCCGCCCAGTAGGCAGCAAGCCAAGTACCTTCGTTCACGGGAGTGATCTGATCCCGCAGATGAAAGCCCGCCTTGGCGATTACGCTCCAGTCATCGCGGCAAGCCGGGCGTCTGGTCTCGAACACGGCAGGAATCACCCGCGCGGGCAGACCAGAGCTTTTCCATTCCTGGTACGCGGTGGCCAGAAAGTCGAGGTAAGCGGCCGAGTGAACCGTAGCTAGCGGAGCGCGGCCGTGGTCCGTGGCGTCCACGATTTCAAGGGACGCGCTCTTGACCGCACGCAGCAGGGCGTCCAGTCTTTCCGGGACATCACGGCTGGAACGCGCCACGCCATTCTCGACCACATTGCCTGGAAAGTGTGCCCGATGATGGGTCGAACAGACAACCTTCATCTCAGGCCGCCGAAGGAAGCCGCCTCGTACACCTCGGCGACCGCCCAGATGCGTTTGTCCCGCCGTGCCTCGATCCAAGTCCTTGAGTCGAAAGCCTGGTCCGGGGGCAGCTCGGGGTCAGCTTGAGGTCTCGGGAGCTAGCCATGATATTTGCTCCCTGAAATTCAAGCCGGGATCAGGACTGCGTCACTGCTGTCCCACCCGAGGGACAGCACCTGAGACGGCTTAATGTCGATGTTCGTGCCGGCGTTGGGGACCTTCGCCACCAGTGTGGAGGTCGCGTCGAGCCTGACATGCACGCGCTTGTGGTCCCCGAGATAGATCACCTCCTCGACGGTTCCGCCACAGGAATTGGTGCATGCGTCTGCGGAGCCAATTCTCAAGCGCTCCGGGCGCACCGAGACGATGACCCGCTGGCGCTCCCTAAAGGGCTCGCTGCTGCGAACGACCATGCTGTGACCGGTCTCTGTCTGCACCGCGTATTCATCGCCGTTATGCCCGGAAATGTGCCCGGCCAGACGGTTATTCTCCCCGATAAAGCCTGCCACAAAAGCTGTAGCGGGCCGCTCGTACAACTCGGCTGGATGAGCTAGTTGTTCGATCTTTCCCGCATTGAACACTGCGACGCGGTCGGACATCGTCAGCGCCTCCGACTGGTCGTGGGTCACGTAGACGATAGTGATGCCGAGGCGCTCGTGCAGGTGCTTGATCTCCAGCTGGAGATGCTCGCGCAGGTTCTTATCCAGAGCCCCCAACGGCTCGTCCATAAGCACGACATCGGGCTCGAAAACGATAGCGCGCGCCAGGGCAATACGCTGCTGTTGCCCGCCGGAAAGTTGTGCAGGCTTGCGATCGGCGAAGGCTCCCATCTGGACAACATCGAGGACTTTGCGAACACGGTTTTCGCGCTCGGCCTTGGCGGCCTTGCGAACGCGGAGCGGGTAATCCAGGTTCTCCGCGACGGTCATATGCGGGAAGAGCGCGTAGTTCTGGAACACCATTCCGATGTTGCGGCGATGAGGCGGCACTGAATCCAGTGAGCGCCCCGCAATGCGGATATGGCCTCCGCTTGGTGCCTCAAAGCCCGCGAGCATCATCAGGCTTGTCGTCTTGCCGGAGCCGGAAGGCCCCAACATCGTCAGGAACTCGCCTTGCGAGATCGAGAGGCTGAGGTCGTCAACGACGAGATTGCGACCGTCGTAGCTCTTGTCGACATTGATGAATTCTACGTAGTTGGATGATGACATAACGGTTCCCCTTTTTCGTGATGCGTTTATGCCGCTGCGTGAACCGGAGGTCGTCTGCCTGTCCAGGGACGCGCTTCCTCAAGTTGGGCCGCAAGCTGGAAAAGCGTCCCTTCATCGTTGAAGCGGCCCGTGAACTGCGTGCCGATTGGAAGCCCGCTGCTAGTCCAGTAGACAGGCACGCTCATGGACGGCAGGCCAGCCATGTTCGCGAAAGTGGTGAAAGCCAGGAACTGGAGGAACCGCTCCATGACTTCCTCGCCGCCATGGATATCAGCGTCGAAGTGACCGAGCAAAGGTGGTGGTGATCCGAGGGTGGGTGTGAGCCAGAGATCGAAGTCGCCGAGGAACGTCGCGATAATCCGGCCTACGCCATGGAACCAGTTGAGGTCTACCAGATAGTCGGCTGCCGTTACCCCCGCGCCCACGCCGTAAAGATACTTATTGAAGGGCTCAACGCCGGAGGCAAGGCTTTCCGGGGTGACGTTCCTGCTGCGTGCGAGAGCCGTGATGGCTCTCGTGGCAGTCATTGCCCAGAACCGCTTGTAGTAGGTTCGATAAGTCTCCGCATCCAGTTGCGGGCTGGCCTCAACGACCTCATGGCCCA
The DNA here is from genome assembly GCF_058792075.1 of Ensifer sp. EB106-03-01-XG145. Taxonomy (NCBI): domain Bacteria; kingdom Pseudomonadati; phylum Pseudomonadota; class Alphaproteobacteria; order Hyphomicrobiales; family Rhizobiaceae; genus Ensifer; species Ensifer sp. EB106-03-01-XG145. The sequence goes on from NZ_JBYTEC010000014.1 coordinate 93,410, forward strand.
GGCTTTCACAGAGCTTGGCCGTCTCGAATGTCGCATTGACGCATTCGGGATCGACATGGGTGCCGAGCAAGGATGTGGTGCTGAACGCGATCCGGAGCCTTCCCGGTCTTGACTTCGCGGCCTCGGCATAGCCCCGCTCCGGAGGGGGTGCGGTATACGGGTCTCCAGCCATCGCTCCGCGAGTTGCATCGAGCAGCGCCGCACTGTCCCGCACCGTCATCGAGAGGACGTGTTCGTTGACGATCCCGCCCGTGCTGTCACCAAGGTCCGGGCCAAGAGTGATCCTGCCCCGCGACGGCTTCAGGCCAAACACGCCGCAACACGACGCCGGGATTCGGATCGACCCTGCACCGTCGCCGCCATGCGCGGCGGGAACAATACCCGCCGCGACGGCGGCTCCAGCGCCGCCGCTCGAACCTCCGCTTGATCGCGAGGTATCCCACGGATTGCGGGTCGGCCCAAAGAGCTTGGGTTCCGTAGTCCCCAGGGTGCCGAACTCACAAAGGTTGGTTTTCCCGAACGTGCTAAGGCCGGCCTTTCGGTATCTTCGCATCAGCTGGCTGTCGTGGTCCGGCACGAAGTCCTTCGTGATCTCCGAAGCACCCGTCGTGGGCACCCCGGCCATGTGGCAGTACAGGTCCTTGACGAGAAACGGCGCTCCGGAGAAGACGCTGTCCTTATTTGCTGCCCGCGCTTCCCGGCGGGCCTCGTCATGAAGCGGCCTGATGATCGCGTTCACCTGGGGGTTCGTCTTTTCCGCCCGCCGTATGGCCGCTTCGAGCAACTCCTCCGCGACCACCTGCCCCGCCTTAACAAGCGCGGCCTGCGCGGTAAGATCGAGTTCTGTGAGTTCATCCATGGCTCGCGCTCACTTCTGGATTTCGGCCGCAGCGTCGTCGAGTGCTGCGGCGATGCCGCTAACAAGCTCGTCGATCTGAGACTTCGTCATGATGAAGGGCGGACAAATGGAGATCACATCGCCCATATTGCGGATCATGACCCCGTGGGCGCGGCAGCGCCGTTCGACAAACACTCCCACCTTGAGAGCCGGATCGAATGGCGTTCTCGTTGCCTTATCGGCAACGAGCTCAATCCCCGCGAGGAAGCCCGCTCCCCGTATTTCGCCTACCAATGGGTGTTTTGCGATTGACGCCTCGAGCTTGTCGAAAAGGTGATTTCCGAGCTCCCGCGCACGGCCAGGGACATCCATCTCCCGGTAAGTGCGGAGAACCTCGGCGGCCACGGCCGCTGTTACAGGATGACCAGAATAGGTGAAGCCGTGACCGAAGACTCCGATGCGGTCCGCCTCGTCGGCGATCGTTTGGTACACGTGGTCCCCGATCACCGCAGCGGCGATCGGGACGTAGCCCGACGACAGGCCCTTCGCGATCGACATCATGTCCGGCACAAAGCCGAAAGTCTCGCATCCGAACCAATTGCCGCTACGTCCGAAGCCACAAACTACCTCGTCGGAAAGGAGGAGAATGTCGTGGCGCGTGAGAATTTCCCGGACGCGCGGGAAGTATCCGGCGGGAGGCGTAACAACCCCGCCTGCCCCCATGATCGGCTCGGCGATCATCGCAGCGATCCTATCGGGCCCCTCTGCCGCGATCAGATTTTCCAGGTCGACGATGAGGCGACCGCAGTAGGCTTCCTCGGATTCACCCGGCAAGCCGTATTTGTAGAAGTGGGGCTTCTGCGCATAGAGGACGTTGAGGCCAGGCAGATTGAAGCTCTCATGCATGTGCGGCAGGCCGCCCAGAGCTGCTCCCATAACCGTGCTGCCGTGAAATGCGCCCTTTCGGCTGATGATCTTCCGCTTCGATGGCTTGCCGCGCGCGATGTTGTAATACCAGGCGAGCTTGACCATCGTGTCGTTCGCCTCGGAACCGGAGTTGACCAGGAACACCCTGCTTCCCGGGATTGGCGACAGCTCGGCCACCTGTTCCACAGCGTCAACACAGGGATCATTGGAGCGATGATTGAAGGTGTGATAAGTAGCAAGCGTCTTCATCTGCGCGGCCGCTACCTCTGCCAGGCGCTCGTTTTCGAAGCCGAGCGAAGCGCACCACAGACCTCCCATTCCCTCAATGTAGCGGTTACCGAGCTCGTCAATAACGTAGCAGCCGTCCCCCTTCGTGATCATCAGCGGACCGTCAAGATCGTGACGACGCGGATTGGTCTGGGAATGGAAATGGTACGCCATGTCGCGTGCTCTAAGCGAGTTCAGCAAAGCAATGCCCTCCGAATTTGTCTTGGTAATTTATAAGTTATAAGTTATCAGAGGAGGGTTGCAAGCGATTTGGCGAGGGCTCGGTAACTTTTTTATCGCACCGCCCAATCCGCATGGTTATTATAAGATATAAGTGGGTTGGCAGCTCCGAATGTTTCCGGTAAATCTGCAACCGACGATGAGGAGTTATCTGAATGAACACCATGGAGATGCAGCCGGGGGAAATCGGCAGCCTATCCGCGCGCATTTACAACAAGGTGCGCGAAGGCTTGATCGTGGGGAACTTCGCTCCCGGCGAGAGGCTGCTGATGCAGGACCTTGCAGAGCAGCTGGGAACCAGCGTTACCCCGGTTCGCGAGGCCTGCCTCAGGCTTGTCAGCGAGCAGGCGCTGGAACTCCGCTCCGGCAGATTCGTTACCGTACCGGAACTCAGCCGCGACCGGTATGTCCAGATCAAGCTCATCAGGATGGCGCTTGAAGGACTAGCTGCCGAGCTTGCGGTGGACAACGTTGGGGAAGAGGACACGAAGCAACTCGAGACCTTCCATTCGACCTTCGTTGCCGGTGAGAAAGCAGGAGACTTCGAAGCGGCCCGGACCGCCAACAGGTCCTTCCACTTCGGCGTTTACCGTCTCTCGAAGATGCCGATGCTTATCGGGCAGATCGAGAGCATGTGGGTCTCCATGGGACCGATCCTGAATGTCTACTACAGGGAAATCCCGCACGAGTACGTGGGCGCTGAAGAGCACGAGCACTTGATGGAAGCTTTGAGGACCGGGAACAAAAAGAAGGCCCGTGCTGCGATCGAAAACGATATCAACCGCGCGGCGACGAGCCTCCTCAGATATTTCGACGAGCGGAAGCTGGCATAGCTCCCACCCTCCTTCTTATAAGCCGTTGGACACTTCTGCTACCCGAGGCGTCCGCAAGCCTGCCGTCTCACCACCGTCTACGGTGATCACGGTCCCATTGACGTAGGTAGATTGTTCGGAAAGCAGCCATGCCACCACGTCCGCGACCTCCTCGGGGGTTCCGAAGCGGTTTGCGGGTATACGGAGTTCCAACTGCTTTTTCCTGAGCGGATCGGCCATGATCTTGTTCATCATTCGTGTCGCGATCTGCCCGGGGCATACGGCGTTGAAGCGAACCTCCTCCCCGAACTCGAGAGCCAGCGCTTCCGTCATCCCGATGACGGCAGCCTTGGAAGCGCAGTAGACGGCGAGACCTTCCTCTCCTGTCTTTCCGGCAATGCTGGCAATGTTGACGACCGAGCCACGTCCTTTCCGTAGTCCTTCGAGAGCGTGGCGCGTGAAGAGGAATGCGCTACGAGCGTTTACGGCGAGAACTTCGTCCCAGTCGACCTGAGTGGCATCCGCGAACGAGATGCGTTTCGACATCCCGGCATTGTTGACCAACCCCGTGAGACGCCCCTCACTTAGTTCCAGAGCGCGCTCCACAACCAGCTTGCAATCGCTCTCCTGGCTGACGTCACCCGACATGAAGGTAATGTTAGGGTTGGCCGCTGCCAGTTCCGCACCGGCAGCGACATCCCTACCTGTCGCGACTACCTGTTTTCCGGCAGCCGCCAACGTCTCGACGCAGGCGCGCCCGATACCATGCGTGGCACCTGTCACTATAATCATCTTTGACTTACTCCGGGCTATCTCGCCGTGGCCTTATTGGCCGCCGCGCGTGTCTGCACAAGGGCTCCGCAGCCCATTAGGACGACTGAAATGATGACGAGCAGGGTCGACATGGCAAGGATCGACGGATCGATGTTGTCCCTGAGACCGTCGAACATCTGGCGAGGCAATGTTCGCTGACCCGGCCCGCTGATGAAGAGTGCCACGACGACCTCGTCGAAGGAGAAGACGAAGGCGAAAAGCGCGCCGGAAACCACGCCGGGAGCGATCAGTGGCAGCGTTACGGTCCGGAAGGCGTGGAACGGCGATGCCCCGAGGCTCGCAGCAGCGCGGACAAGGTTCATGTCGAAGTTCTTGAGGGTAGCCGTTACCGTAATCACAACGAATGGAACCGCAAGGACCGCGTGGGCGAGAACCAGCCCGAGGAAGGAGGCCACGAGACCGAGCTTCGCAAAGAAAAAGTACATGCCCACCCCGCTGATCACGACGGGGACGATCATCGGCGAGATGACGACGGCGAGGATTGCCGACCGGGCTGGAAGATGACCCCTTGAAAGACCGAGGGCTGCCACCGTGCCGAGGATGCTGGCGACGACGGTTGCGCCCACCCCGATAATCAGGCTGTTCAGCAGCGCCGACATCCACGGGTGCGGCTGAAGTATCTTGTAATACCACTGCAGGGAAAAGCCGGGCAGCGGATACGAGAGGAAGTTGGCCGAACTGAAGGAGATCGGAATGATGGCGAGACTCGGGCCGATCAGGAACACCATCGCCAGAATAGAGAATGCGACCTGCACCCGTCTGATACTCAATGGCATAGCTCACTCCATCCCGACTATGCGGCCGATCCCGACGATCCTGCCGACGATGATGTAAATTCCCAGGATGCAGCCTAGAAGCAAGACGCCAAGCGCGGCCGACATGCCCCAGTTGATCGTCGTATTCGCATAAAAGGCGACGAAGTAGCTGAGCATCTGATCTGACGCGCCACCGACGAGGGTCGGCGTGACGTAGTATCCGGCGGCGATAATGAAGGTCAGGAGACATCCTGCTCCGATGCCAGGCAGGGTCAACGGAAGATAGACCCTGACGAATGTTGTCAGCGGCCCCGCTCCCAGAGACGACGAAGCCCGGACATAGGACGGCGAGATGCCCTTCATCACGCTGATCAACGGCAGAACCATGAACGGCAGCAGGATGTGCACCATCGCGATGTAGAGCCCCGTCCTGTTGAACACGAGTTCGAGTGGCGCGCTGGTCAGGCCCAGAGTCTGCAGCGCGCGGTTCACGATGCCTTCCTTCTGGAGGATCACGATCCAGGCGCTTGTCCGAACAAGGAGGGAAGTCCAGAACGGCAGGAGCACGCAGGCCAGCATGATCGCCGAGAAACGCCCTCCAACGGAAACGACCGCGTTCGCGATCGGGTATGCGAGAAGCACGCAAATGATCGTGACTAAGGCGCTGATGGTTAGCGTACGTGTGAGCGTCGAGAGGAACAACCGCTCTTCCGGGGGAGCGAGCTTCACCCCTCCGTCGTCTCCCGGGCGCAGATCGACCGCAGACAGCAGGTAGAAGGCCGTGAGTGCCGAACCGTTGCGCTGGATCACCCTCCAGTACGCGGGATCGTTCCATTGCTCGTCAATGTCGACGAGTTGCTGCTGGGCCGACTGTATCGGTGCGTTGCGCACGTTGCGGATGGTCTTGGCCAGCAGACTCCGGAACCCCGTGATCTCGTAATTCAGTCGACGTCCAGCTTCCGCGAGCACATTAGGCTCGACGTCGGATTTGATGTCCGAAACGAGGGCCTCGTAAGCGGCCGCAGGCGGAGAGGCTGAGCCGTCCCACGACCGTAGAGCTTCGAGAGTGCGAGGCAGGGCGTTCCTGACCTCGGGATTGTTGACTGCGTAGAATAGCATCGTTCCAAGCGGTAATACGAATGCGAACACGATGAAGGCGACGAGCGGCCCGATCAGCGCGATCGAGATTACGGTCTGCCTTCTCCGGTCGGCGCGGAAACCAGCCGCGAGCGCGGAAGCGCGCCCCGGCTGGGCGGCGGCAGTCCCGGAGGACTGCCGCACTACGATGTCGGCCGTCATTGAGCTCGCCATGTCGCGAACCTCGCCTCGAGTGCCTCGCCGTTATCGGCCCAGAACTCGCTGTTGAGGCCGACCGCGGATTGGAGGTTCGCCTCAGTCGTCGGGAGGTCCCTCGCTAGCTCGGGATTGACGCGCTGGATGGCCTTCTTGTTGGTTACGCCATACGCGATGTATTGCGGAAAGGCCGATTGCGCGGCATCGGAAGCTGCGAACGCAATGAACCTCTCCGCGTTCTCGCGGTTGGCGGAGCCCTTCACAATGCCCCAATAGTCTATGCCGTAGACTTGGCCGTCCCAGATGAGGGCGAAGTTCTTGCCTGTCGCATTGGCGGCGGACACGCGACCGTTGAAGGTTGCCGTGGCGACGACATCGCCTGCCGCCAGCCGCTCAAGGGACTCCGCCCCAGACGTCCACCAGATAGTGTTGGGCTTGATCTGGTCGAGCTTAGCAAAGGCACGGTCCTGCCCCGCCTTCGTGGAAAGTACTTTGTAAACCTCAGCGGGCGGAACGCCATCGGCGAGAAGCGCGATCTCAAGGGTCATCTTCGCCGTCTGCCGGAATCCGCGTTTCCCAGGCCACTTCTTCAAGTCCCAGAAGTCGGCCCAGTTCTTTGGTCCGTCCGACAACTTGGTCTTGTCGTAACTCGGGACCATCGACCAGACGAACGCCCCGACACCGCAGTCGCTGTATGCCTCGGGAATGAAGTCTTTCTTCTTGCCGATCTTGCTCCAGTCGAGCTCTTCGAAGAGACCCTCCGCGCAACCCGAGAGAAGCGTGTTCTGCTCGACCTGCATGACGTCCCAGGAGACGCTGCCGCTCGACACCATGGCGCGGACCTTAGCCATCTGGCCCGAGTAGGAATCTTCGGTGACGGCTACGCCCGAGGATGTCGCGAAGGGTTCGAAAAAAGCCTTCCGCTCGGCGTCCTGAAGCACACCGCCCGCCCCGACGACCGTCAGCTTGCCTGAATCAGCCAATGAGGTGGAAGTCACGCCGAGGCTAGCGAGCAGCAATAGCCCGCCGAAAAGGTTGCGATATGACATAAAGTTCCTCCTCCTTATTGGGCTACCCAGCGATTGAAGCGCTGCTGCAGTTCCTCTTCGTGATCGACCCAGAACGGCGTGCTAAGCGCCAGCGCGCCTGACATGTTCTGTTCGGCCGTGGGAAGTTGCGGAGCGATTTCAGCCGAGATGCTGGCCGCCGCCTTGGCGTTCGTGACGCCGTAAACCATCTTTTCCGCGAAAGCCTTCTGTGGTTCGGGGCTGGTCATGTACGTGACGAGATCGAACGCCTCGTCCTTGTTCCCACCTCTGGGGATTGCCCAGAAGTCCATGGCGTAGAGCTGGTTGGTCCACGACATCTTGAAGTGCTTGCCTTGTTGGTTGGCGGCGATGACCCGTCCATTGTAGGCGGAGGTCATGGTGACCTCCCCGGAAGCAAGCCACTCCATCGGCTGAGCGCCGCTCTCCCACCACTGGATGTTCGGCTTGAGCTGATCGAGCTTTGCGAAAGCGCGGTCCTGCCCCGCTTTCGTCGCCAGGACCTTGTACAGCTCCTCCGGCTTGACGCCGTCCGCAAGGAGCGCGATTTCTAGCGTCATCCGCGCCTGCTTGCGCAGGCCACGCTTCCCCGGCCACTTCTTGACATCCCAGAAGTCTGTCCAAGACGTCACGCCAGTCGTCTTGTCGACGTCGTAGGCCAGTATCTTGGACCATACGAAAGCACCCACTCCGCAGTCCGATTTCGCAGGCACGATGATGTCCGGCGAGCTCGGCAGGGTCGTCCAATTGAACGTTTCGAGAAGTCCCTGGTCACAGGCGAGGATCATCTCGTTCTCGTCCATCTGCACGACGTCCCAGGTCGTGGTCCCTGTCTCCACCATCGCCTTCACTTTGGCGATTCCCCCCGTGTAGGTCTCCTCAAGAAGAGGCGCTCCCGACTTCTGCTCGTATGGCTTGAACAGAGTATCGCGCATGGCTTCCTGCGTTGCGCCGCCGAAGCCGACGACCGTAAGATCGCGTGCAAGTGTGGGAGATGCGGTCGCAATGCATGCAACCGTAGCCATCAATGCGAATAACCGATGTCTCATTGGTTCCCCTTTTTTGTTGAGATCAGGTTCGGAAGCTAAGCTGCGGCCGACCGGGCGAGGTCAGCCATCGTGGTGTCGATAAGCTCAAGAGTGTCGTTCAGCACGCTCTGGTCGTGGCTGAGCGAGAGATAGAGGCGCTTCAGCTGAAGAGGCTGGAATATATGCCGCTGGGCAATCAACGCCCGGCGGAAGCGCATGTCGAGCTCGTTGTCGTTGCGGAGCAGGTCGGCGTATTCCTTGAACTCGCCGTCGAAGAAGTAGACGAGCCAGACCGATCCGAATCCCGCTGTCTGGGCCTTGATGCCATGGCGCGCGATGATCCCGTCGATCTCGTTGCGGAGATAGCTTCCGAGGTCGAACAGGCGGTCGTAGACGCCAGGTTTGGACAGCTCTTCAATCGTGGCTTTCACGGCTGCCAGAGACGACGGCGTCCCGTTGAAGGTTCCGCCCATAAAGACGGCTCCCTCACCTGTTCGCCCGACGCGCTCCATGATGTCCCGTTTTCCGGCAACGAGGCCGATCGGATAGCCGCTAGTCGCGGCCTTCCCGAAGGTGGCTAGGTCCGGTGTGATCCCGACGATAGACTGATAGCCACCAAGCGCGTGCCGGAACCCGGTGATCACTTCGTCGAAAATGAGCACGACGCCGTTCTCGGTGGTGATCCTCCTGAGGTCCCGCAGGAACTGGTTCTGGGCGATGACCGCGCCCATGTTGTGTGCGATCGGCTCGATTATGATCGCGGCAACCTCGCCGGGATTGGCTCTGATGTATTCCTCGACGGCGTTCGCGTCGTTGTATGGAAATACCTTCGTGTACCGCGCCGCGTCGTAGAGGATGCCGTCTGACATCGGGTCGAACGAGTTGATCATCTGGCGGCTCGACTGCCCGTTCATGGCGACGTAGTCATGCCAGCCGTGGTAGCCGCCCTGGAACTTGATGATCTGCTTTCGCCCGGTATATGCCCTAGCCAGCCGGAGAGCGTGATAGGTGGCTTCCGATCCGCTGCTGCAGAACGCGACTTGGTCGGCGCAGGGAATGGCGTTAACAAGTAGCTCTGCCACCTCAACTTCGAGTTCGAGCACGCCTGCACCGACTAGATCGAGGCTTTCCCCGACTTTGGCGATCGCTTCAGAGATTGCGGGGTTTCGGTGACCGAGCACGTTGGCACCGAACGCGCAGTGGTAGTCGGTGTAGCGGTTTCCGTCCGCGTCATAGAGGTAGGGGCCTTCTGCCCTGGAAAAGGCAATGGGCACTCCCAACCGACGGCTGGGGCTGAGAAGGCCACCTGGGATGACGGCTTCGGCGCGGCTTGCAATAGTTTCGTTGTTCGTAGTCACCGGGTGTCTCCCTAGACGTTCTCGAGTACGACAGCGCGAATGCCGTCACCGTCGAGGCGGTAGTGCCGGTAAAGGTGGGTCGGAGGCGCGATCAGGCTGTACTCGTCCCTGATCCCATGCCGGACCAGGCGCGCGCCTTTACCTTTTTCCGCAAGAACTTCCGCAACGGCACCGCCGAGACCGCCGAGGATGTTATGCTCTTCGACCGTCAGGATGATCTTCGAGCGCGCAGACGCTTCGATGATTGCTTCCTCGTCGAGTGGCTTGATGGAATGCATGTCGATCAGGCCGACCGAGTGACCAGCCGCGTTGAGCTCTTCCATGGCCTTCTTCGCTCCATGGACCGGATAGCCCGCCGCGATGATCGTCAGGTCGGTACCGATTCCGTGGACGATCCCCTTGCCGAGCTGGAATTCGACGCCGTTCTCGTAGACGACCGGGTCGTGACCGCGGTGGATGCGGAAGTAAATCGGCAGCGGGTAGTCGACCGTCGCCTTGAGGGCCGCCGCGAGCGCAGGTCCGTCGGCAGTGGAGACGACCGCGAGGTTGGCGATGCTCCTCGTGATCGCGATGTCTTCCGTTGCGTGATGCGAGGTCCCATAGAAACCAAGCGAGATGCCAGTATGATGCCCGATCAGGCGAACTGGCTGCTTGCAATAAGCGACGTCCATGCGTATCTGCTCGCAGCAGAGCAACGCCAGAAACGAGGCGAACGTGGCGACATAAGGGATGACTCCGGTCGTCGCCATCCCGGCCGCAGCCGAGACCATGTTCTGCTCTGAAATGCCGAATTGAACAAAGCGCTCTGGATAGCGCTGTGCAAACGCGACTAGACCATTGGAGTATTGCAGGTCCGCTGTCCCGGCCATCACCGGATGACCAGCCTCCGCAAGTTCGATCAGGGCGTTTGACAGGGTCGGAAGCGAGGGAGCGCGGCGGTTGACTTCGCGGTACTGCCACGAGTCCTTAGAAATCAGCTGGTTCATTGTGAAATCACCGTATTGAGGATTGTTTCGCGGGCATTGACCTCGTCTTCCGCGCCGAGGTATCCGAGATGCCAGCCGGGCTCCGTTTCCATGTAGTCGATGCCCTTGCCCTTCACCGTCTGCGCGATGATGCAGCACGGCTTGGTGCGGCTCTTGTCAGCCTTCACCTGTCGGAGAAGCGTGGTGAGCGCGTGGAGATCGTGGCCGTTCACCGTGTGGACTTCCCAGCCGAACGCGCGCCATTTCTCGTCCAGCGGCTCGACAGCGAGAATGTCGTCGACCTTTCCGTCGAGCTGGTAGCCATTGCGATCCACGATCGCGATGAGGTTGGAGAGACCATGGCTGGAGGCCGACAGCGCGGCCTCCCAGACCTGGCCTTCCTGCATCTCGCCGTCCCCGAGCAGGACAAAGGCGTTGAAATCCCGATTCTGGAAGCGCCCGCCGAGGAGCATTCCGACGCCATTCGAGAGGGCGTGGCCGATGGACCCTGAGCTGAAGTCGACGCCGGGCACCTTGGTCATGTCAGGGTGATCGCCGAGGGGGCTTCCCAGCCGCGTATAGGTGCCCAGCCAAGACAGATCGAAGAAGCCGAGGTCCGCGAGAATGGGAAACAAACCAACGGCCGCATGTCCCTTCCCCATGAGGAAGCGGTCACGATCCGCCCACGCCGGCTCGCCCTTTCGTATCCGCATCACGTCGTAATAGAGCGCCGCAAAGATCTCTGCGCACGAGAACACTGAGGTGTAATGGCCAACCTTTGCGATCGATATCAAACGGATCGTTTCCAGTCGGACGAACCGAGCGCGCTCTATAAGGAATTCAACCTCCGCATCAGACAATGCGGCGCCATTGAGCGCCATCGCTTGATGGCCGCTTGAAGAATGTAGCACTGACAAGGCAAGCTCCCGTTTTGCTCCCTAACTTATAAGTTATAAGATATAGAAAGGAGCCGCAAACGCAACTGGCTTTTTCAAAAAATCGCTAAACTCGCGAGAGGAACAAATACGAGGTGCCGTGACATTCCAGCATCCTCCAAGGCCGACAGCTCGTCTCCAGGTGCTTCACTAAGTGTCGACTTCAGCGCCGCAGCAATGGTACCTATGTTCGGTGGCACGCAGGATGGAGCAGGCGTTGCGGCTGTGCCTCGTCAGTGAGCACTAAGACCGGACGAGGTGAGATTATGGTAGCGAGCGACGAGCCGTATTTCCGCGCTAACACGATTTCCCAAACGGATCCACGAACTCATGATGACTGATAGCGTTGGGAGAGACCTCATCGTATCGCCATCATGCCGCAGATGGGAGATGCAAGAGGTCCGCCTGAAAAAGTCGAGAGCGCCGCGGCGTGAGCCGCGACGCGCAAGCCAAGTGCGCTTTTTCGGCTAGAGCCCAGCGCAACACAAGGTTTTCAAGGCTTTTCCCAATGGCCCGAAATCGTGATCATGGCAAGCAACTTCAGTGTATTGCCGTAGTAATCTTCAGCTGCGATGGTTCGCTGCGACATGTTCGCCCATAATGAATTCAGCCAGCGTTGGTTGGATGGTTCGATCGAAGCGGAGACAGCGAGCATCGACACGAACGCGACTGAGTTGCGCCCGCTTTCTGAGCCAGGTTTGCCGCTTAGAAGATAAGTGTCAGCAAGTTTTGTGGGATCCCCACCGGTAGCACGCACCACCCAACTGTTGAGCGGCTTGAGGGCCGCCAGCGCTCTCGGTTCACCGTCAAGTAGATAGTCAACAGCAACCCGCCAAGGATACCGAGCTGCATTCCAGGAATAGGCCCCGTCGTTAGCGCCCTCCAGGAAGTTTGCGGCAGCCGGCCGTGGCTTCGAGGGGAGGTTAACGACAAAATCTGGCATCAACGCAGTGTTCCGGCTGTATTTCGCGCGGATCGCGGACATAATTGAATAGGTCTCATCGCGCACCTGATACCAGCTCGGATCGCCCGACTTGTCGGCAAAGACCTTGAAATGCGAAACCATGAAATCGGATGATCTGCTTGTCGAAGCGTACTGCCCGTCGTCAACATCATCCACCCAGTCGCCGATGCGCACAAAGTGGCTATCCGCATCGATGTCGTGCTTTCGGATCGCCGCGATCACCTTTAACGCTTCCTGGCGATAGTTCACATCGCCGCTACTGCCCCATTTCTTGTGCGCGAGGAGTAACGCGTAAGCTATATCAAGATCGCCGTCTGACGCACTGGTGTCACCGGCCACGGCAGACGCGTTGCCGCAGCCTTTAACTTGATTCCAAGCCATGAGCCCTGGATCGGATTTGGCAGGATGGTCGTGGAAATAGCGAACCATGCCATCAAACACCACGCGCGCATTTGGATCGAAGTCGGCCATCAAAACAGAGATCAGCATCCCGTAGCCGTGGGCCTCGGACACTGTGATTGTTGAATTTGCGGTTCCCCCACCGACTGCCTTTCCGTCCGCTGCAACGCCGACATAATATCGTCCCTCTCCGCAGCCCTGGACAAGATAAACTGACCGCCACTTCTTGTAGAAATCGAACAGAGACCGGTCGAGCTCCTGCTGCGTCATGCCTGCAGGTCGGTTTCCTCGCCTGGGTTCAGCGGCATGCGCCGATATTCCGAAGATCATAAAAAAGCTGGCGGCAAACGCAAATATTCGTCTCTTGATAGCCATGATTTCTCCGGTTGACAGCCCGTCAGGGTGCTGAAGCGTCGAGGAGTTCTAAGTTGGTCTTGGAGTTTTTTGTGTCCACTTCCCGGTCTCGGTATGGCTCCGGACGCGGGTCTGCGGTTCATCTCGGTGAACTACTGAGGGAAGCGGATGGGATCACCCGTGCCTATTTGGTACTTGCCTGGTCGGAATACTGCAGAGGCACCCAATCATAATTCGTGTCGTCTCGCCTGATATGGCCGATTCCCGGAAACGAAATATGAGCACCGGCGACCAGATATCGCTCGCGCGCAGCGTCCTCGAACGCGGCGGCGCGAGCTTCAATTGCGCCCTGCTGCTCCACGTCGAATTCGATCGCCACGCCTGGCTCATCGAACTGCATGATCTCCCCGTGCGTGATGTCACCCCAAAACACTATTTTTTTGCCCGAGTCCCCTACGACGATGCTGCTATGGCCAGGGGTGTGGCCGGGTCGAAGAATGGAACCGAATCCGGCAAACACCTGGCCGTTAGGTTCAAAGACCTTAAGCCTGCCTTTGTTAATGTATGGATCAACGGTTTCTCTGGCCTGTTTGAACTGAACTGACGGTACGTTGGCCGGGCGATCCTGTTCTTTTGTTTCAAGCCAGAATTCGTATTCCAGACGGTTGATGTGCAGGACCGCTTTGGGAAAGATGCATTTCCCGTCCCTCGACAGCCCCCCGCTGTGATCAGTGTGAACATGGGTGAGAATGATTTCGTCGACTTGATCCGCCTGATATCCCGCTGCCCCGAGACTGCTCAAAAGCTTGCCGAGGCTTGGACCAAGATAGCTGCCGGTGCCTGCATCAATAAGAACCAGCCGCTCACCCGTGTTGATCAAAAAGGCATTGACGGAGACGGTCGCTGGCTCTGCCTGAAACGATGCGGCCAGTACCGTTCGTGCGTGTTCTTCAGTCGTGTGCGTATACAGTTTCGAGAGTGGGAGCTCAAGCGTTCCGTCTGAGAGCGCTGTAACCTCCAAGCTCCCCAGTGGCAGCCGGTAAAAGCCTGGAGCTTGTGTCCTTTGGAGGGGCGCTTTTGCGCGCGCCGAGGGCATCGAGAACATCGACGTGGCCGTTGCACCGGCAGCTATCTTTAGCACATCTCGTCTTACGTACATCCTTCTCTCCAGTTGTACTGTCTTGCACCTGTTGCAGAATGTCTTAAGGATTGCCGGCCCAACGAACAAATCGATCCCAGTCATGAATACTATCGACCATTTCAATCTGCGCTCCTTTGATCTCAACCTCTTGATCGCTTTCGACGCGCTAGTGGAGACGGGAAGCGTAACCAAGGCGGCCCAGCGACTAAAAATCCAGCAGCCGGCTATGAGCCACAGCCTCGCGACCCTGAGGATCCTCCTGGAAGATCCACTTTTCGTGAGGGTAGGCCACGTCATGCAACCCACACCACGCGCGCGTGCCTTTGCGACGCCCGTTCGCAACATACTTCGCCAGGCACAGGAGACGTTGACAGCTGTGTCCATCTTCGATCCCGCGACGGAAGAACGGACGTTTCGCCTCGCGCTTTCGCCTGAGGCGGATCTTCTTCTCCTGCCGGAACTAACTCGACATTTGTGCCAGATTGCTCCCGGGATCCGGCTCCTGAGCCGAACTGCGGCACCAGAACAAGTCGATGGCTTGCTCGGCCTGGGTGAAGTTGACCTCGCAATCGGCTGCATCAACGGCTCGGACAGCCGACATACCTCCGAGAAACTGTACGAGGCGGAGGTGATGTGCTGCTTCAAAGAGCACCTGCTAGCGCTCGACAACCCGCTGGGTCTTGACGATTACCTTGGCGCCAAACATGCCGTTATAACCCACACCGATAGCCTCCATGGCTGCATTCGCGACGCCCTTCAGTTTTCGGGGATCGACCTCGATGTGGTGGTCGCGAGCCCGGACTTCGTGACTGTCCTCAGCGCGGCAACAATCTCACCGGTTATTGCTACCGTACCCTCGCGGATAGCCGAAAGCTTCGCGCCGCTGTTAGGATTGGCGGTCTCTCCCGCGCCGGTAAAACTCGTCTTTCCTCCAGTTTCGATGACCTGGTCCATCTACGCTGACAGTGATCAGGCAAATATGTGGCTGCGTCGGCAGATCCGACTGGTACTGGGTATGTCCTTCATCGATGTATCTCAACATCTCGCCGTGTCCTAACTGAGCTGTTCAATGCAAAATCACCCCCAGGGCAATACTGTCAATCAGCGTCCAAAATTCACCCCTCCACAAGGGGGTCAAATTTGGGCTCTGACTCATTTTTGATGCAGTTGTAACGATGCTGCGTTGCTGGTTTCCACAAAGGAATCAGCATGATGAGCACTAAACTCTGCGCTTCCGATTTGGTACCGGCTGGCTTCATTGCTGAACGCATCACGCGCGTTGGCGATGAGACCTGCATCCTGCTTTCCCGATCCAGCGCAACGGCGGCTTGTCCAGCGTGCGGACGAATGTCTCGAACGGTCCGAAGTCGCTATTGCCGCCAGGTCGCGGACCTTCCCCTATCAGGAAGGCGCGTCAGGCTTTTCGTGCGCACTCGGAGGTTCGCTTGTGATGCCGTGCTTTGTGGGAGACAGATATTCGCCGAGCGGTTCGGCGATGCACTGCCGCCTTATGCCAGACGAACCGGACGCCTCGAGCATGTTGTCCATCACTTGGCCCTCGCGCTTGGTGGGCGCCCGGCGGCCCGTTTTGCCCAACGTCTGATGCTTCCCGTCAGCAACGACACCTTGCTACGCGTCATCCGCAGGCAAGGCCTTCCGCCATCAGCCCCGCCCTCGGTGATTGGCATCGATGATTGGGCCTGGCGTCGCAATCATCGCTACGGCACGATCGTGTGTGATCTGGAACGGCGGCGGCCGGTCAGTCTGCTGCCAGACCGCGAGCCAGCGACGGCGGAGGCTTGGCTGCGGCAGAACCCCCAAATCCAAATCGTTGCCCGCGACCGTGGCGGCGCTTACGGGCTGGCGGCCGCAAGGGCGTTACCTGATGCAGTGCAGGTCGCTGATCGATGGCATTTGATGGAGAATGCCAGCCGTGCATTCCTGGACGCGGTCCGCAAATCGATGCGGCAAATCCGCAAGACGCTCGGCGCAACGCGCGTCGATCCGAAGCTGCTGACTGCGGCCGAACGCCTTCAATACGAAGGGTATATCCGACGGGAACAGACCAACGCGGCTATCATGGCGCTTGGCAAAGGACGGCATGACGATCAAGGAAATCGTGCGCCGCACCGGTCATAGCCGCGGCTTGGTCCGCCAGGTACTCAAAGGGCAACGAAACGATGTCTTTCGGTCCAGAGAAAGTTCGTTGGAAATGTATCTGGAATGGCTCGACGCACAATGGGCTGCCGGCAAGCGGAACGGCACTGATCTATGGCGGCGTTTGAGAACACAGGGCTTTCGCGGTTCGCGCCGGGTCGTGAGTGAATGGGCCACACGGCGGAAGCGGGCCGACAAGGCGGATGCGGAATCGTTGACCCGCACTCCCTCCGCCAGGACGATTGCTCGCCTTTTAACAACTAACAGAGACAACCTGACGAAATCCGAAACCGTCACCATCGCCGCGATCGAAAGCGGCGTCCCGTTGCTCATTGCGGCTCGCGATATCATTACCGACTTCCATCTGATGGTTCGGCGCAAAGTGGAAAACCAGCTCATGCCGTGGATCGACCGCGCCCGAGACAGTCTGGTCGCCTCCTTTGGCAACGGCGTAGCGAAAGACATTCAGGCGGTTCGGGAGGCGATCGTCTCACCATGGTCCAATGGGCAAACCGAAGGGCAGATCACCAAGCTCAAGCTGGTAAAACGCCAAATGTACGGGCGCGGAAAGCTCGATCTTCTTCAAGCCCGGCTGATCGGTGCAACATGAGAGTAATGCACCAAATCTGCGGCAGAGCCAAATTTGCACGCCGGAACACAGTTCACGCGATATTTTCCGTTCTGCCCGATGGGATCTCCGTTCCGTAAGGGATCAGCAATAGCTGATTTCTCGTCACGAGACGATGGTCTCCCGGATGCAGGTGAATTGCGAATCCGAATGGCCCTTCCGTGACGTCCGAACTCGGAATCGCCTGGCAGTCACCATCGGCATCGTTGCCATTGCAACAGGCGGGTGGGTAGGTCCAACCGCCAGCCGCCATGTGGGCGTCGCTCGATGCGAACGGACCCATCAATAGAACCGCAAAAGGCACCCAAAGTGCTGTTGCTGGTGAGGACCCCATGGACCGCCCCGGCGTCGTCCTTGGCTTCGCGAGCCGGTTGAATTGTGCGCCCCACGGGGCATGCGAAGCAATAGTTTGTGTGAACGTTCGTCGTTTCGTTGGACCGGGAGTTGGTGGCAATCGCTCGATAGCGATGCCGCAAGACTGCTCCCATCTCGATGACCCAATGCCCGCCGTGCTGCCGCGACTCAACCCATTTGCGCTAGGCTGCGCATATCGAGCTCTTGCCTATCTCATCAGCACCGCCCCCAATGTGGCTTTTACTTACCGATTTCAAACGAACAAATGTCATATGGCCGTTAGGGTTAGCCGCTAGATTCGAGACAAATTTCCGCTAACGATTTCACTGAATATCTCGATTTGCCCAAAGCGCTTCATGATCGAACTTCAGCACCGGCTGCGATTTCGGACGAGCAGTGGTCGATGGCGCGTCGCGTCGCCCGTGAGATGGACAGGATTCTCGATGACGGCGGTCCGAGGCGGGCCGCCATCATGCGCGCGGCAGCCGAACTCCGATTGACGGCGCGACAAGTCTACAACCTCCTCGCCCGTTATCGCACGGAGCGGACGGTGACAGCCTTGCTGCCGCGCATTGCCATCAGCCGGCGCAAGCGGCTGCCAGACGGGATCGAGGAAATCATCAGCACGACACTGCGCGAGCACTGGCTGACGCTCGAGGCGCCTCCGCTCGCCCCCGTTGTTGCCGAGATCCGCGCCCGCTGTGAGGAAGCCGGTCTTGCGCTGCCGTCCTATGTTACGATTGCCCGGCGCATACCGGCGTTGTTTTCGGCTGAAGAGATTGCGAAGAAGCGCTCCGCCAATCCGAAGCACCTGCTGCGGCTCAAGCCGCGACCGGGCTACATCCATGCGCCGCATCCGCTCGACGTCTGCCAGATCGACCATACCCCGACCGACATTCATTTCGTGGAGGTCGTCGACGGGGCGGGTATGTTCGTCGGCCGTCCGTATTTGACCATCGTCACCGATGTGGCGACGCGGGCCATACTCGGCTTCTGCCTCACCCTGGAAAAGCCGTCGGTCCTGTCGGTCGCGCTTTGTCTCGCCCAGGCCATCTGCCGGAAGGATGCCTGGCTTGCGGCGCACAATCTCAATCACGCCTGGCCGATGTTCGGCCGGCCGCGTCTACTCGTCACAGACTCGGCCAAAGAGTTCAAAGGACATGCCTTCCAACGCGGCTGCGACGATTATGGCATTCGCATCCGGTATCGTGACCGTGGCCGGGTCCATCAAGGCGGCGTGGTCGAGCGGCTACTGGGCAAGCTCAATGGAGTTCTCGCGACATACCCCGGTTCGTCTGGGCGCTCGGTGGCCGATCGCGACGAGTACCCGGCCGAGCGGCGCGCCTGCCTGAGCTTCGCCAACCTGGAGCGTTGCGTGGCGCTGGCCATCATCGATCACAACCTTCAGGAAAATCCCAAGACGCTGAAGGTGCCGTTCATCGAATGGCAATGCAACGCTGCGGCTCCGCCTGAGTGCGGCGACGAACCGCAGCGGGTGCTGTTGTCGTTTCTGCCGGGGACCGAACGGCAATTGTCGCCACAAGGAATCAGCATGTTCGCCTTGCACTATTATTCGCCGTGGCTCGGCATCATCGTTCCACAGCGCGACCGGCTCGCTAAGCTGGAGGTCAGATACGATCCGCGCGACATTAGTCGTGTCTACGTCCGGGACCCGGAAACCCGATTGTTTCGACCTGTCGAGCGACGCGATGGCCACCTCACGCCAGTGACCCTGTGGGAACATGAGACCGAGCGCGCGCGTCGACGCGCGACAAACCAGCGCTCCAGCGTCGAGAAGGTGGCGGTTCGCCGCGAGATCGCAGCCATTGTCACGACCACGAAGCCTTCCAAGCGTCGGCTGCGCGACGCCGTCCGCAGTGCACATGCCGCCGCAGCGCAAAAGCCTTACGCGGTCATGGAGCCGCAAACACCGGATCTCAAAGATCATCCAGCGCGCCAGAAGAAGCGGCTGCCGGTGGAGGACTGGTAACTGCATGTCGGATCATCTGCTTGATCATGTCCGGCCATACCTCGATCGTGATCCGGAGGAGCGGATCGCCTATATTCGTGCGCCCCGATGGATTGGACATCACGTTGCAAGGGACAGCCATCGACGTCTAGCTGAGCTGCTGTCGCGACCACCGTCGTTTCGGACCCAGGGCCTGATGCTGGTCGGCCCCTATGCCAATGGCAAGACGATGATTGCCGAGCGGTTCGCCGTCGAACACCTGAGAAGCTCGCCCGAACAAAGGGTATGGATAGCCCAGACACGTGAAGGCGCCGGGCTCGGCCACTTCTATGCCAGCATTCTACGGGCACTCCGCGCGCCGGGCGGGGACATCTGGGACGTCGGCCGCAAGGCCGAGCAACTGGATCACTTGCTGGCGAACCTCAAGCCGAGGGTGCTGATTTTCGACGAATTTCATAATGCGCTGCGGGGCCGCGCGCGCGATGTCGAGGCTGTCTTTGCCTTCCTGCGGCGGATCGGCCGGCAATACGACATCTCGCCGGTGCTGATCGGCGAGGTGGCCATCTACGACTTCGTCAACGCCACCAGCGAGATGGCGAGCCGTTTCGACCTGGTGGCAGTCCCTCGATGGCAATACGACGAGAACTATCTCATGCTCCTCGACAGTCTCGAAGCGGCTTTGCCGCTTGCCCGAACCTCGGACTTGTCGAACGAACCGATGGCGCGCCGGGTATTCAGCATCTCGGAAGGCTTGATCGGCGAAATCATCGCCATCGTCACCAAGGCCGCCGTCGCGGCCATCCGATCCGGGAGCGAACGCATTACCAGGGCCGGTGTCGATGAACTGCGCCACGTGCCGATTTCGCACCGGCGCAACGCGGCTCTGCGCGAGAGTCTTCTATGACGGCGATCGACGCTCACGCGCCGACCATCCGCCTTCGCGAACAATATCGTGATGTCGTTTCTGACCGGTGGCCGGTCATCATCGCGCCACAGCCCGACGAATTGCTGTCGAGTTGGCTTCACAGGCTTGCCTATGCCAATGGCGTCACTGCCCGAGCATTTCCCCGGGTTCTCGGGCTTAATCCGGGAATGTGGTCGGCATCCCTGGACCTCCGGCTTCCGATCGATGTGGAAAGCCAGCTTCGCATACATGCCGGTGTTTCGCCCTGTCAGCTATCGGCAATGACGTTGTCACACACTTTGCCGAAGCAACTCTTGCTGCCGCTTCGCAACAGCACTCGGCGAGATGGTCCGACTTGGCTGCAGTTCTGCTCTCGATGTCTCGCCGAGGATGCACATCCGTATTTTCGGCGGCGATGGCGGCTGGCGACCCGGATCTCATGCGACAGACATGGCGCGAGATTGCGTGACCGATGCCCCTCCTGCCGCAGCCGCATCGCCGTCTTCGACCAGAGCAAACTGGTGCCGCAACAATACTGTGCCCGCTGCGGCTATGACTTGCGTTGTGCATCGACTGTCAGCTTGTGCTCAGCGGCAAAACGGCTCGACCGCTTAATTGACGAACTTTGCGGACTGGAAGCGATCAGCAGCTCGCCCGCCGGCGGCGCGCTCGTTCGGCGCCTTCTGAACATACCCCAGCTTGTCGGCATTTATCCGGGGACGATCCTGACTGGCCTGTCCACATCCACCCGGACGCGCTGTTTCGAACGGCTTGTCGGCCACCCGAGCGACTGGCTGATGGAGGACCATCGTGAGGTCGTCGATCAGCAGCGCTCCAAGCTTCCACCAGCGGGTGGCCACAGCGCGCTGATCGGGCAGCTTGCGAATGCGCTCGCGCGCAAAGCGAGGCGACCCGTTGCTACCAAGGACCGCCGACCAATCGTCGACCTCTCGCACTTGCTCAACGCCTATGAACAACTGTCACTGTACGCGACACCGACCGCCCGCCGCATGCGACGATCACCACCGACCAACCGTTGCCAGTGCTAGAAACTTAGTCCTCTTCCGACGCTTGACTCTCAGGCTCTGCGGCCGCGTCCTACTCGAGCGCCTAGAATCAGGCACTCGATCTCGACGACATCCAATTCCTTCAGCGCTTCCAGCCGCAGATGTCCACCGAGCTGGTACCAGGTTCCCGCATCTTTTGTTATCTGCAGGGACCACCGGTGCCTCGACCAGTCCAATCGCCTTGATCGAGTTCAGGACCTGCGCGAATTTCCGGCTTTCGCGGGCGCCGTCCGGGAGTGACTTCAGGGGAACGATCTCGGAAATGGCGATGGTCCGTATGTCGCGGTCGAAAGCGAGGTGGATTCGCCCATCCCCATCGTTGTCTTTGCGCCCATCATTTCATCGCCGCCTCCGTTTGACCGCGGCAAGCTTCACCCCGAGCGCCAGCATAAGCATAGCGTGGCACCCGAATAGAGCTGGCCTCCCGTTCTCGCGGAGTTAAGTCTTACCGAAGCCGAACGTCTTTCTCAGACTCCCGTCGACCGCCTTTGCTGGCATGAACCTGCGCAGACGGCTTAACAGTGTGGCTTGGCCTCCGACCGGCTGACGCATTTTGTAAGGGCTCTCGAGGGCGACGAGAATCTTTTCTGCAACCAAGGTCGGAGCTGGTGCGGATTTGATTTGAGCCAAAACCGTCTTGATCGTCGCTTCGGCTTGATCGGCGTAGACGCCCAAGGGTGCCTCCGTATTCGCAGCATTCACGTCGAGATTGGTGTTCGTGAAGGTCGGTTCCAGTAGGATAACGCGCACGTTAAAGTCTCGAATCTCGTGGTCCAGAGATTCGGACATGCCCTCGAGTGCGTGTTTGGTGCTGGCATAGATGCCCATGAACGGCGCGGGCAGGAAGCCTAGAACCGAACTGATGTTTATGATCAGCCCGCTGCGTACATTTCGCATTGACGGCAGGACCGCCCGGATCATGCGAAGCGGGCCGAAGACGTTAACATCAAACACCTTCGTTGCTTCGGCGACCGAGGTGTTCTCGACCGGCCCCACCAGGGAAACACCGGCATTGTTGATCAGGACGTCGATCTTTCCCGCCTCGGACAGAACCCAGTCGACAAAATTCGCAACCGATGCATCGTCAGTTACATCCAGCGTCCCAAACTTTACGCCCGAAATCGATTTGGCCCGTTGAGGGTCGCGCGCACCGCCGAATACACGGTAGCCGTTCTGCGCGAGAAGACGGGCTGTAGCCTCGCCAATCCCTGAAGACGCCCCTGTTATCACTACAACTTTCTGTTCGGGCACAGTGGCCTCCTCTATTCCAGTTTGTCTTCTGTTCCAGACCGGCGGCTCGTCAGACGGGCCGACGCGGCGGCGGCATCAACTTAGATAGATTCTAATTGACATCTATCTTTATTATAGATGTCAATCGTAATATAAAAAATCAAGTGAAGTTGAGCGAGGAGGGTAAAAATATCGATGAATGAACCGCGCATACGCGCCAGAGCCAGAGCCTTGCAGAAGGAAACCAGGCCCGTCCACCGATGCCCGAGTTGCTGCCGTTCCTCCTGCTGCCGCCGAAGCAGGGCGCGGTCGAGCTTAGGGCATCTCCCGAGCCACGCTTCCTCAACACGTTGAACACGGTGCACGGCGGCTGGAGCATGACGATGCTCGACACTTCCAGGGCGCTTGCCGCGCATACGACGCTGGAGGCCGGCGAATTATGCCCGACCCTTGAAACATCCGTGAAATTCATCCGCCCGATTCTGGGAGATAGCGGAGAGCTCAGAATCCTGGGTCATGTGATTTCGCGTAGCCGGACTATTATCACCCTGGAGGGCAGAAAAAAGGCGGGTGAGCCTTCTGTCACCGGCCTTCCGGTATGCCGATGGAAATCGGTTCAAACCGAAAGGACGCCATTCTCGGAGATGATCATCGTACCTTGGCACCCGCCACACGGTCATTCCGGGTCGCTGCCAAGCGCTCGAATCACGAAGCGGGTCTGAGCTTCGAGCTCATCCTCCAAATCAACAACACCAATCCGTTGCTCTAAAAGGCTCGGGTGAACGAACGGAATGAGCGCCGCCATGACGCATCGAGCAGCGTTGCCCGCATCATCGCCCTTGAGTTCCCCTGTCTCCAAGCCCTCGCCAATGATCGCTTCAAATATCCTCGTCATTTCGTCGAAGTACCACTTCGCGACCTCCCACTTGCCGTCTGTGGCGGCGACGAAAAGCTCGTGACTGTGCCGTTCTTCCACCAGTTGCAACTGAGTATGTCGATGAAGCGCGGCGAATATCTCAGCAAGCCTGCTGCTTGCCGGAGCGCTCCCTTGCGAGATTTCGCGCGCGTCGTCGAGGGTCCTGTTCGCAATCCGGGCACAGACACTCTGATTTATTGCCGCTCTCGTGGGAAAAAAACGGTACACGCTCGCTCGGCTTACACCCAGGTTGAACGCTATGTCAGCAACTGTTGTCTTGCGATGACCGATACGGCGAATGTGCTCTTCCGCGACATCCAGAATAAGGTTGCGCCACCGCGCCAAAACAACATCGTCCGAATCTGTGGAATATACCTCGAACTCTTGACTGTTCGATTTACGTCCACGGGACGCCCAATGGGCGTCCCGGACCATCGATGCTGAGCCGCTGTCTTTTTTCTTCTCAGGGTCGGCCAGACGAGTGCATAGACTGGACATGAGGGTCACTCCGCCGCAATCGCCAGTTTAAGGTTGGGAGCCCCCTCCTCCGACTGCGGATGCGACTCCCTCTTAGGCGGCTTGATCCGAAACCAGGTCGCGTAAAGCGCCGGCAGGAATAGCAGGATCATCACTGTTCCGACGGCCGTGCCGCCGATCAGCGTATAGGCCATCGATCCCCAGAAGACCGAGTGCGTCAACGGAATGAATGCGAGCACGGCAGCCAACGCCGTCAGGATGACCGGCCTCGTTCTTTGCACGGTGGCTTCGATGACCGCATGGTAGTCATCCAGACCCGCCCACTGATTTTCCTTGATCTGTTCCGTCAGGATCAACGTGTTGCGCATCAGGATGCCGGCCAATCCAATCAAGCCGAGGATGGCGTTGAAACCGAAGGGTTGGTTGAAGATGAGCAAGACCGGAACCACACCTGCGAGCCCGAGCGGCCCCGTCAGCATCACCATCGTCATCGTCGACAGGCTCCGAACCTGAAGGATGATGACAATCAGCATAGCGGCAATCATGGCAGGGAAAATCTGGACAAGGGCCACGTTCGCTTTCAGTGACTCTTCAATGTTGCCACCCATTTCGATGCGATAGCCGACGGGTAGCGAAGCAATCAGCGGCTGAAGTGCCTGCATGACTTGCTGCGAAACTTCCGGCGGCTGCGTTGCCTCGTTGATGTCCGAGCGGATGGTGATGACCGGAGTGCGGTCACGGCGCTTCATGATCGGCTCTTCGAAGCGGATCTCGGAGTGGCCGATCTGATCGAGCGGGACCGGCCGCCCATTCCTGCTCATCAGCGAAAAGTCCGCCAGCCTCGAAGGATCGAGCCTGTTTTCACCGGCGCTGCGCGCGACCACCGGAACACTGCGAATGTTTTCGCGAACCTGCGTGATGGGCACTCCGCTGAGCAACAACTGCATCTGCTGCGCAGCTTCTGCAGGAGAAAGGCCGATAAGGTTGAGCCGGTCCTGATCGGGAATAAAGCGTAGCACCGGTGTGCGATTGCCCCAGTCGCGGTTTGCTTGGCGAACGTCGGGCACAGTCTTCATGAGAGCGAGGGCTTGTTCGGAGATTTTGTACAGTTCATCCGGATCCGGTCCCATGATGCGAAACTCGACCGGGAACGGCGTATAAGGGCCGAATACGAGTTGTGTCACCCGCACGTAAGCTTCTGGCGCAAGGCCGTTGGAGATCGCCGCGCGCAGGCGATGCTTCAAGGCTTCGCGTCCATGCGCATCGGGTGTCAGCACGACGATCTTGGCGAATGCCGGGTCTGGCAGTTCAGGCGCCATGGCGAAGAAGAAGCGCGGTGCACCCTGGCCGACGTAGCTGGTGGCAATCTTCGTTTCGGGCTGCTCTTTCAGCCAACCTTCCAGTTTCTCGACCGTTGCAGTGGTCGTCTCGATGCTGGTTCCTTCCGGCATGCGCACTTCCACCAGAACTTCGGGGCGATCCGACGTCGGGAAGAACTGCTGCTTTACGGATCCCATGCCGACGACCGAGACGGCCATGACGACACCGACGAGACCGCAGGTCAGGAACTTGTGACGGACCGCGAACTCGATGAGACTGCGAAGGCGCCGGTAATTCGGGGTGTTGTAGATGGCGTGATGACCGCCCTCCACCGGCTTGATTGCGGGCAGCATCTTGACGCCGAGATACGGCGTGAAGATCACCGCCACGATCCAGGAGACGATCAGCGCGAAACCGACAATCCAGAAGATATTGCCGGCATATTCGCCGGCGGTTGATCTGGCAAAGCCGACCGGCATCAACCCGATGATCGTCACTAGGGTGCCGGACAGCATCGGGGCGGCCGTGTGGCTCCAGGCATAGGCGGCCGCCTTGATGCGGTCCATGCCTTCTTCCATCTTCACCACCATCACCTCGATGGCGATGATGGCATCGTCGACGAGCAGACCGAGTGCGAGAATCAACGCGCCAAGTGTGATGCGGTCGAAAAACCGCCCGGTTTCCAGCATGATCAGGAAGACGACGCCGAGCGTCAGCGGAACGGCAAGCGCTACGACGATACCGACGCGCCAGCCAAGGCTAACGAGGCTCACGAACAGGACGACGCCGAGTGCCATGGCGAACTTCAGCATGAATTCGCCGACGGCTTCCTGGATATTGACAGCCTGGTCGCTCACCTTTGCGAGCGTGATGCCTAGCGGCAGACTTTCCGCGATTTTGGAAGATCGTTCTTCCAGTGCCTTGCCGAGTTCCAGCCCGTTCCAGCCCTGCTGCATCACCACCCCAAGCATGATGGCGGGCTCGCCGTCATGGCGAATGACATAGGTGGCGGGATCCTGATAGCCGCGGCGCACCTCGGCGAAATCCGACAGCTTCAGGACACGTCCACCCGCGACGATCGGCGTCTCGGCAATCGACTCGACGCTGTCATAGGCACCGTCGAACCGGATAAACACCTGGGGACCCTGCGTATCGATCGATCCTGCGGGGGTCACTGTATTGCGTCGTTGCAGGGCAGCAGCGATGTCTTGCGCCGAGATCCCAAGCGTTGCCAGCTTGGAATAGGAAAACTCCACGAAAATCTGTTCCGGCTGCTCGCCGAGAATGTTTATCTTTTTTACGCCCGGGACGTGAAGCATGTCCTGACGGATCGTCTCGGCCTGCCGCACGAGATCACGCATGGCCATGCCCTTCGCCTTCAAGGCATAGAGGGCGAAGCTGACGTCGGAGTACTCGTCGTTGACGAAAGGACCGATCACTCCTGGAGGAAGATTACGAGCTTCGTCGCCAAGTTTCTTGCGCGCTTGATAGAACTCTCCCTCGACGGCCGACGCTGGAGTGTTGTCCTTTAGCGTCACTGTCAGGAAGGCGTAGCCGGGTCGCGTAGTCGTTTCCACACGATCGTACCAGGTCAGTTCCTGGATGCGCTTTTCGAGTGGTTCGGCGACAAGATCCTGCATTTCGCGCGCGGTCGCACCCGGCCAAACAGAGGTAACGGTCAGCGTCTTGATGGTGAATGACGGGTCTTCTGCTCGGCCCAGCTTGACGAAGGCATAGGCGCCGGCGGCGGCCAGCAGGACGATGAAGAACAGGGTGACGGCGCGCTCACGAACGGCGAGCGCGGAGAGATTGAAGCTCATCAGTTTGCCGCCTCTGCTTTTTCCACGCCGGTGCGCACACTTGCGCCGTCCCGAAGCAGATGCGCTCCAAGGGCAACGATCGCCTCCCCGTCCGTCAGGTTCGAGACTATGGCCTTCTCTTCGCCGACCCGCTCCACCTTCACTTCCCGGAAATGAACACTGGAACTCTGCTCATCCAAAACCCAGACACCCGTGCGGGCGCCATCATCGAGAAGCGCGCCAACGGGAACTTCGGCATGTGACTGTGCCACTTCGTTCTGCAGGCTTATCGTAACAGTTGCCCCCAAGGGCGCGGACGCCGCAGAGCCCTGCAATACCCAGCGCGTTTCATAGGTACGGGTTTGAGGATCGGCGGCATCGGAGATCTGCCTGAGTGCGGCCCTTTCCGCTGTGCTCCGGCCATAGATGGTGGCCTGCGCTACGGCACCAATTTCAGGCCTGAGATTTTCGGGCAACCAAACGAGCGCTTCGCGGGGCCCCGATTTCGCCAGCCGAATGACCGGCTGACCCGCTGAGACCACCTGCCCCGGCTCGCCGAGCGTTTCAACGATCGTGCCGTCCGCGTCCGCCACGAGAACCGTATAGGCCGCCTCGTTTTCGGCGACTTTCGCTTCTGCTTCGGCCGCGGCGAGCTGGGCTGTCGCGGTATCGAGCGCTGCCTTCGACTGCTCATATCTCTGCGGAGACGCGGCCAAGCCGTTCTTGACCAGTGCAGCATACCGCCGCTCGTCGGCCTGCACCTGGATGAATGTTGCCTTGGCCGCAGCAACGGCATTGCGCTTTGCCGACAGAGCAAGGCGCAGATCGGTGTCGTCAACCCGCATCAATGGCTGCCCGGCTTTGACTTCTTCCCCAAGGCCGACAAGTCGTTCGACAATTTTTCCGGGGACTCGAAAGCCGAGATCGCTCTGCACCCGGGCAGCAACCGTGCCGGTGAAGGTTCGGTTTGCTGCGTCTGGGGTCTTGACCTTTGTCACACTGACGAGCGGAGCCAGACTGCGTGGATCCGCAGCCTCCGCATCCTTGCTCGTCGACGGGAGTAGGAAAATCGCAGCGGCGACACCGACGAGGGCGACCACTGCCACTGTTGAGAGGAGGATTTTTCGTTTCATGGCACTGGCCTTCTTGACGGGGGCGGCATATTCTTAGATTGCATTCTAACTCTAAAAGCATTATAGATGTCAACTGAAATCTAAAAGGAGACGATCATGAGGGTCAGTCGTGCCCAGGCCGAAGCGAATCGCGAGACGGTCATCAACGTCGCCAGCAGGCTCTTTCGCGAGCGCGGCTTCGATGGCATCGGCCTCAAGGATTTGATGAAAGGTGCCGGTCTTACGCAGGGCGGCTTCTACAAGCAGTTCGAGTCCAAGGATGATCTGGTGGCGCTCGCGTCGCGAAGAGCGATGGAGAGTGCCACGCGCAGGTGGTCCTCGGTCGCCGCATCGAGCGCGGATCCGCTTCAGGGCGTCATCGATCTTTATCTTTCGGCAGGGCACCGTGGGGAAACCGGAGACGGCTGCCCGCTGGTCGCCCTTGGATCTGATGCGGCTCGCCAGAGCGTCGACGTCCGCAAGCCGTTTCAGGACGGGATCAAAGGTCACCTGCAGGTTATCGAAGAACTGTTGCCGGCCAGCGGCGACGATGACGATGCACCCCGCAAGGCCATGGCGATGCTCGCGCTCATGGTTGGCGCGGTCACTCTGTCACGCATCGTGACGGACGAGAAGCTGGCAGATCGCCTGCTTGAAGCAGCAGCGACTGAAGCAAAGCGTGTCGCGGCCACGGAGCCGGTCGAGTGATGAGCGGAACGACAAGTTCTCAACCGGTTCAGCATTTGTGGTCCGCGAGATTGCGTGTTTTATATCTGGAGTCATCATGCGTCGTGTCGTCGTAACAGGAATGGGAGCGGTCAGCCCGCTCGGTGCCAACGTCAGCAGCTCTTGGACTCGCCTGTTGGCGGGCAAGTCCGGGATCCGTCGTCTTCCTGACGAGGTCGTCGGCGATCTGCCCGCCAAGGTCGGAGGTGTTGTCCCCTTCTTGGAAGAGGATGCCGAAGTTGGCTTCGATCCTGACAGCGTCTTGCCGCCAAAAGATCAGCGCAAGGTCGATCGGTTTATCCTCTTCGCACTGGCGGCGGCAGACGAAGCCCTTGCGCAGGCGCGGTGGAAACCTGTCTCGGAAGAGGACCGCCTCAGAACGGCAACGATCATTGCGTCAGGGATCGGAGGCTTTCCAGCGATCACGGACGCGGTACGAACTGTCGATCAGAAAGGGCCGCGGCGTCTTTCGCCCTTCACCATTCCATCATTCTTGGTGAACCTTGCAGCAGGACAGGTATCCATCCGACATGGTCTCAAAGGGCCCCTCGGCGCTCCGGTGACAGCCTGCGCTGCCGGTGTCCAGGCAATCGGTGACGCGGCCCGGATGATCCGGGCGAACGAGGCGGACATTGCCGTCTGCGGCGGCACGGAAGCGTGCATAAACACCGTAAGCCTAGGGGGCTTCGCCGCCGCCCGGGCTCTTTCAACCGGGTTCAACGACACCCCTGCCCTCGCCTCCAGGCCTTTCGACATGATGCGCGACGGCTTCGTGATGGGTGAAGGTGCGGGCGTCCTGGTGATCGAATCCCTAAGCCACGCACTGGCTCGCGGGGCGGAGCCACTGGCCGAATTGGTGGGCTACGGAACAACGGCGGATGCCTACCACGTGACCTCCGGTCCTGAAAACGGATCAGGCGCCGCAAGAGCCATGCAAATTGCCATCGGGCAGGCGGGTATTTCCGCGCATGAGATCCACCATCTCAACGCGCACGCCACGTCGACCCCGCTCGGTGATCGAGGGGAAATCGAGGCTATCAAGACGGTGTTCGGTTCGACAGCAGGGATAGCGGTCAGTGGCACTAAGTCTGCGACCGGGCACCTCCTCGGCGCAGCTGGTGGGCTGGAAGCAGTCTTCACGATCCTGGCACTGAAGGATCAGGTCGCACCGCCAACGTTGAATCTGAACGCGCCCGATCCCGCTGGCGACGGTATCGACTTTGTCGCGAATAAGTCCCGGCCCGTGCAGATGGACTATGCAATCACCAATGGATTTGGCTTCGGAGGCGTGAATGCGAGTGCCCTGTTCCGGCGTTGGACCGAATGACCGGCCTAACACGGTGAAGCCGCGGCACGACGCCGCCTCGGTGAAATAGCTTGACCGTATCGTGTAGCCGGCACCCGGCGCCGTTTCGAGCGCCAAGATTGAAACCGAACGCGGATGCCGGAATCATCTTGGACTCCATTTCCGATGAATCTCATAGCGACCGGCCTCAGGCGGTCGGCGGATGTGGTAATCCTGTCGGAACACGCACAGAAGCCCATTCCAGTCCACGCTTTCAAATGATGCGCTGGAAAGCCGCGCGGGCAAGTCCGCGAGCATCAGGAAAATCAAGGACAAACCATGCTGAAGCGCTTTCTTAAGAAGTGGCGAGATTGGGAAGAAGCTCTCGCCGGAGTCGATGATCTTCAGGGTGAGGTCATTCTGAACCTTGAACGACGTGTTGCTCGACTTGAGAACGAACTGGCGTCGTTGCGCGAGATGCTGCCACGCGGGGATTGAGGACGCCGCGCCTTCCACAAAGGCCCCAAGCTCATCTCTCAGGCGCATTCAGGGCTCGAAAAAGCTCTTGCAGATTGGTCTTTTCCGAGACTTCAAACCGACACTTCGATTGAAGTTCAGCCAGTATGCGGCGTGCGATTTCGAGTTGATCTGCACCCTCAGCAGTTAATGAGAGTCTTTTCACGCGCCGGTCCGAAGGGTCTGCGACGACGGAAACAAGGCCACGGCTCAACAATTGCTTGATTTTCGCGGAAATGGTCGACGCATCGAGTGCAAGCATTTGGGAAAGGTCCTTCGCCCGTGCCGAACGTGCGGCATCCAATGCCGCCAGCAGAGCGTCGCCGCATGCGTCCGTGAAGAGGGCGAGAATTGGTCTAATCCGTCCGACATCGCCGCTCTAGCAGGCTGTTGAAGAAGTCTCCCGTTTGGCCTTTAGAATGGCCTCGTCGCCGTTGTGATAAGCGAAAGTGATCT
>NZ_JBYTEC010000015.1:0-114877 GCF_058792075.1 Ensifer sp. EB106-03-01-XG145
TGAGCTCATTTGACGGCCCGTAGATCAACCTCAGATCGCTGCAACTGAAAAAGCCATGGGGCGTGGACGTCGCATACGCTATACCGACAAGCTTGGGGCGTTTTATCCTGACATCGAGGTGGTGCCCGATGTGCTCTATGTCGATAGCGGGCAGGTGCTGACGTCTGCCGGCAGTGCCGCCGGCATCGACCTCTGCCTGCATCTGATCCGCCGCGATTTCGGCAGCGAGGCGGCCAACCGCGTGGCCCGCCGCCTGGTCGTGCCGCCGCACCGCGACGGCGGGCAGGCGCAGTTCATCGAGCGGGCGGTGCCTGATGTGCACGAGAGCGCCCGGCTCGGGCCCTTGCTCGACCGTATGCGCGAACGGCTGGGTGAAGACTTCTCGATCGCCGTGCTGGCAAAGGCGGCGGGCATGAGCGAGCGCACATTCCTTCGCCGCTTCGAGGCCGCGACCGGCACGACGCCGGCGCGCTGGCTCTTGACCGAGCGGCTTTCCCGCGCCCGGCAATTGCTGGAGGAAACCGCACTTGGCATGGAGCAGGTGGCCGAAGCCTCCGGCTTCGGCTCGACCCAGACGCTGCGACACCACTTCCGCCAGCAGCTTTCGACGACACCTGCCGCCTACCGCGCGGCGTTTGGGCGGATGGCGGGGCAGGCGGGCGTGCCTGCCGAGGTCGCCGCGGAGTGAACCGGACGCCTTCCCTGGCCGCTACGCTTCCGATAGGGCAGGTTCGGTACCGTCCTTGCGGAAGAAGGACCGGAAGAACACGGCGTCCGGGGCCGAGACGATGACCCGGGCGACGATGGCTGTTGCCGCAATGGCAAAGACGAGACGCCCGACGAAGACGCTGGTGAAATCGGCGCCCAGCGCGACGACGACCAGCGTGTCCTCGATGAGGCTGTGGCCGAAACCCATGAAGACGCAGGCGAGGAAGACCTGGCGTGGCTCCACCTTGGCCTCACGTGCCTCGCGGATTAGCAGCGCACCACCATAGGAGATCCCGAGGAGCACGCCGACGGCGGCAAACGGCACCGTTTCAGGCTTTATGCCGGCGAGACGGAAGAGTGGCGCCATGCCCCGGTTCAGCCAGCCGAGGATGCCGATGATCTTCAGAATCTCGATCGTCCAGCTTAAGGCGAGCAGCACGACGAGCATGGTGGCGAGCGTCTTCAGCGTGCTCAAGCCGAAGGCGAGCCAGCCGGAGCCCTCGTTGACCGGGATCCATGTGGGATTCAGCGGCGTGGCGAGCCAGCCGGTCGCCGCGAAGGTCTGATGCAGCAGTGCCGCGAAGACGAGCCCGCCGCCGATCCTGAGTGCGCCGGTGACGAGGAAGCTCGGCCCGGCCTTTTGGATGATGCGCTGCTCGATCGGGATGGCATGCGCCACCAGCATCAATGCCGAAAAGACGGTCATGTCGGCAGTCGTCAGCTCCGAGACCGGGACCAGCGCGAAGACGACGACGACCGCCCCCCAGATGCCGACAAGCAGGCCGGTCAGCCAGGCGAAGGCAAGCTCTGGCGGCAGCCCGACGAGTGTCATCAGCGGCTCGAAGGCGGGTGCGACCGCGCGGATGACGCCGAGTTCCTGCAGCACATGGGTAACGATCGTGACCGGCACGATGATGCGCACCAGGTCAAGGTAGACTTCGAGTGTGGCGAGCGTCTTGCGGTAGAAAATGATGTGAACGGCCATGACGGTGTCTCCTTGAATGTGTTGTCCAAGGACTAGCGCGAGGCCCTTCGCAGTTGTGGTCAAAATATGCACTTTCGTGCAATAAAATTGCAAATGGCTACAACAGGGGGACGGAGATGGACAAGATCGACAGCAAGCTTCTGAGGCTGCTGCAGGAGGATGCGTCGCGCACCAATGCCGATCTCGCGGCTGAAGTCGGCCTGTCGCCGTCAAGCTGCCTGCGCCGCATAAGGCGCCTTCACCAGACCGGCGTCATCGACCGGATTGTCGCTGTCCTCAATCCGGCAAAGGCCGGGCGAACGATGAAGGCGATCATTACCGTGGAGCTCGAGCGTCACGGCGAACAATTCGTCCGCCGCTTCCTCGACATGGCCGCCAAGGAGCCGGCGGTGATCCAGGCCTATAGCGTCAGCGGCGAGACCGATGCGCTCTTGATGCTGCGACTGAAAGACATGGACGAGCTCGACGCGCTGACCGAGCGGCTTTTCAAGGAAGAGAGCAACGTTGCGCGCTATTACACGGCGTTCGTGATCCGCACCGGCAAGGAGACGACGGAGATTCCGCTGGGGTAGGGTCGCATCGGGACGCTCGGTATCGCCGCGCGCTTGGTTCGCGCCGGGGCAACGTGCCCCGGCGCACAAGACTGTCGCGACCGTCACTTCACCGCAGCATTGCCGCCATCGGCAAAGAGCGCCGCACCGGAGACGAAGCTTGCCATCGGGCCGGAGAGGAAGAGGGCGGCCTGGGCAATTTCTTCCGGCTGGGCGATGCGCTTCATCGCGTGCAGGCCGGCGGCCCATTCCTTCTGTTCCTTGCTGCCGCCTGCTGGCGTATCGACACCGCCCGGGAGCAGGGCATTGGCGCGGATGCCCTTTGCGCCATAGTCGGCAGTGATGCCCTTGACGAGTCCCATCAGCCCGGCCTTCGCCGCACCATAGGCGGCCATGCCGGGGATGCCGACGCTGGTGCCGACGAAGGTGGAGGTGAAGACCAGCGATCCGCCGCCACGCTTCAGCATGGCCGGGATCTGGTGGCGGGCGCCGAGGAAGGCGGAGGTGAGGTTGGTGGCAAGCGATTGCTGCCATTCCGAAGCGGTGATCTCGGCGACCGGCTTCATGACGTTGACGGCGCCGGCATTGTTGACGGCGATATCGAGACCGCCGAAATGTTTCAGCGCCGCTTCCACCAGCCGGATATGGGTGGCTTCCTCGGTGACGTCGCCGCTGACGGCGATCGCTTCGCCGCCATCCTCGCGGATCGCTTCGACAACCGCCATAAGCTGCGCTTCGCCGCGGGCATTGGCGACGATCTTCGCACCCTCGGCGGCGAAGAGCTTGGCGACCGCCCGGCCGATGCCCGAGGAGGCACCGGTGACGATAACGATCTTGTCTTGCAGCATGGTCATGGACTTATCCCTTCTCTTGGTTGAAGTGCGCCCTGACTACTGCCGGCGGATGGCAGCGCCCACCCGATTTCCGTCCACTCAATTCGGAAGACGGTTGAGGGACGACGATTTTCAATCGGCGGGGCCGGTGGCATAGTCCGAGCCGCCAAGAGGGGCAGGGAGGAACGGGATGCTGAAGACCTATCGGGGGAGCTGCCATTGCGGCGCGGTGCGCATCGAGGCGGACATGGACATCAGCGCCGGCACCGGGAAATGCAATTGCACGATCTGCGTGAAGATGCGGCTCTGGTCGGTGGTGGTGAAGCCCGAGGCTTTCCGCCTGATCGCCGGCGAAGAGGCGTTGACGGACTATCGCGGGCGCAACCCGGTCGCCCATCATTTCTTCTGCAGCCAGTGCGGCGTCAGGCCATTCGAGCGGATCGACGCGCCGAACATGACCGACGAGACCTACTACAACATCAACGTCGCCTGCCTCGATGGCGTCGATATCGACGAGTTAGTCTCAGCCCCCGTGACCTATTGCGATGGGCTCAACAACAACTGGGGTTCGATGCCGGCCGAGGTGCGGCATTTGTAGGGCTGGAATTGATTGATGGTGGAAAAGACGTTTCCTGAGGCTTTCCCGATCGCACTTCGCTGTCAGTCCGTGAATGCTGTTTCGGCACTCAGGTTGAATTCCGACTATGTATCCGGCCAGTTTTCGGTCAACGTTCTCGGCGAGACCTTGCGCATACCCAACCGAGTTCATCTATCGGCAAGGCCGGAGTTCCCGGGACTGAGCCTGTTCGAGCGGCAGATGGCCCTTTGCTTGCTCACGCGCAGCACGGACGGCTTCCAACGCCAGGCCGCTCTGCAAGAAGTCCTTCGCATCAATCAGCCCTGGTCCATTCCCTTCGTCATCGCGCTGATCGGCGAATACGTCGTCGAAATCGTCCGGGATATCCAAGCGGCTCTGCCCGACCTGGACGGGGACGTCGTCTCGACATTTATCAGGGCGAACCCGGTGTTTTATAAGCTCACCTGTGACCGAGTTACCAGCTATTGGGACTGCTACTACCGCTGGCAGTTCTCGCGCCGTGACTACGTCGGCTTCAAACTCTTGCAGGAACTGGACGCAATGCGTGATCTCGAACAGTGCCGTCCCCGAGAGGCGGCGTCGATAGGGACTGGCGGTCTCCGTGACCTGTCCAACTCCCACTAGTCCTCGTCCAGGTTCTCCAGCGTCCTCAGGGCATTGAGCGTTTCGCGCAGCGCCCGGTCGAGCCGCTTGTCGCGGCGAAGCACGAGGGCGGAGCGGCGTGAGAAGGGCGGCGTAACCTGCCGCACCTCCAGCCGTTCGCGATCCCCGGCGCGCAGCGCGATCTCCGGAACGAGGGCAGCACCCAGGCCGGCGGCGACCATTTCCTTGATCGCATCGACGCTGCCGAACGACATCAGCGGTTTGACGTCGGTGCCGCCCGACGCCAGCCATTCATCGGTGATCCGGCGGGTGTTGGCGCCGGGTTCGTAGAGGATCATCGGGTACTTCGCCAGGGTTTTTGCGGTCACGCTCTCGGGGAGATCGGTTCCCAGAGGGGCGATTGCGACGAAGCGTTCGTCGAAGAGCGGCGCGACATCGAAGATGCGGCCGGTGACCGGCAGGGTGACCAGCCCGATATCGAGCAGGTTTTCATCGACCGCCCGGACGATGTCGGCGCTGTTGCCGGTCGTTACCGTGATGTCGAGGTCGGGGAAGCGGCGCTTCAGATCGGCAAGCAGCGGCGGCAGCAGGAAGGCGCAAGGGGTGGCGCCGGTGCCGAGCCGCACCCGGCCAAGAACGCCCTTGGCATGGCGCGCCACCGCTTCGATGGCCTGGCTGGTTGCAGCCTCGATGCGGCCGGCATGGGCAAGCAGTTCCTCGCCGGCGGCACTTGGCCTTGCCGTGCGGCCGACGCGCTCGACCAGGCGCACGCCGAGCTGTTTTTCCAGCGCACGCACCTGCAGGCTGATCGCCGGCTGGGTCAGCCCCAGGCGCTCTGCGGCGGCAGAAAAACTGCCGAGCTCGGCGACCAGCGCGAAGGTTTTGAGATAATCGAGATTGAGGGCGCTCATATCAAAGTTTCTCTTATGCGTTGGATATGAAAGCTAAGCTTCTTTTATGGAATGTCGAGGCGCAGACTGTGCCCATGGTGAGAAACAAAACATGGGTGTTCGACATGTTCCGGGAAATCGGCCTTTATCTCGTCGCCTCGCCGCAGTCGCGGTACTGGCAGTTGCAGCAGTTGCGCGAACTGGACGCGGAGCGCCTTGCCGACATCGGCATCACACAGGCCGAGGCGCAGCTTGGAAGGCGCAAGGCAGCCCCGGTGCGAGCGCGAGAAAGCGCAATGCCCACACGGCATGCCGAAGCTGTGCGGGCAGGGGCGATGTAGGCGCTGCAGGTATGGGCGACGATTTCGCCTCTTGAGGCGGTGGGGCGAGGGGCGCCGGCCAAACGCGTGAAAGCCTTGACTCAATCCGACGCTAATCCCAGCTTTCGATGGTGAGGCCCGGCCAAAGGGCGCGCCAGCGATCGACTTTCCGCTCGTATATCTCGCGCGTGATCTGGCTCCTGTTGGCCCGCACGATGGGGGCCAACAGGTCGCCAAGGCCGAAGGGCGCACATACGTCCAGACCGCGCGATGACGGGCGAATGCCGACGGCGGTTGCCGTGGTCGGGAATGTCGCGATGGCCTCTTCCATCGAGCTATAGGGCTTGATCGGGCTGCCGAATTTCTCCCGGTACCAGAGATGGACACGCGCCTCGTTCTTGACATCGATGCGGACCGGCAAGCCGGCAAACAGGCTTGCGATCCGGGCGGCGTGCGCGGCCTCCGCCTCTTCGGAAAGGTCGTCACGGTCGAAATAGACGACGTCGATATCGCTGATGCCGTGCGTGGGCGGCAATCCGAAAGCGTGGTTCCAGACGGTTTGCGCGATTGCCCCGGCCACCAGCCAGCCATCCGGCAAGGCAATCCTCTCCCAGTTTGCGAGGATCGGAGAAAGTAGCGGGCTCTTGAGGACGATGGCCCGCAGTTCCTCGCGCTCGCGCATCGGAATTTGCCTTCGATATGAGAGCATCTCAGGATCTGCCATGTCACGGCGTGGATATCGAGAATCCGTCGAGCGTGATATCGCCCGCTGTCTGCACGGTTCCAGCGGCGATCCACACGGGATCTCCGAAACATTCGACCCGCCTGCCTGTGACGACGATGCCGTCGCCGTCGTTGCAGGCGACGATCGGCCGTGCCGTATGCGTGCTGTAGCGCAAGAGCGCGGGCAGGTAGGTGTCGTCGTCGCTGAGATGCGGAAAGAACTCGAACGGCACGAGATCGAGCGCGTCGCCGTCCGCCATGTCCTCGGGCCTCAGGCCGATAAACAGCGCATCGGTCGCGATCGTCGGGGCCATGAGAATGGCGCCGGCGCTGACGCCGATGAGGATGCCGCCGGCGAGCGCCCAGTCTCGGATCGGGCCGAGCATGCGGCTTTGCTTCAGCCGTTCGAGAAATCCGCCGGTATGTCCGCCCGAAAGGTGAATGGCATCTGAGGCGAAGAGTGCTGCGATGTCTTCTGCCGAATGGGGCTCGTCGAGATCGTAGAACAGCGCGAGATCGAGGCCGTATCGGCCGTAATAGGACCGGGCAGCAAGGAAGAAGCTGCGGTCCGGCTCCGGGCCGGATGCGACATAGGCGATGCGGCGTCCCGGCCCAAGCGCCTCAAGCATTTCCACGAGCCTTCGATCGATCGCCGAACATTTCGGGAAAAGCTGATCGCTGTAGAGGACGAGGTTGACCATCTTGACCTCCTGCTTTCCCGCGCCTGCGACCGCACGGGATTGTCCAGTCTTCACACCGTTCCCGAACGTTCCGTTTTCTAGCTTGCCCGTGCAGGCTGCTGCGATACACGCCGCCCATAGCGCCAGACGCCGAGCCAGCTGAAATAGTTGAGCAGAAGCGACAGCGCGAGCCAAAGGAAAGTGGAGACGCCGCCGTGGCTCCCAATCGGCAGTGCGGAGACCATCGATAGGGTCCTCGTGACGCTGAGCAGCGAAAACCCCAGTTGATCAACGACAGGCCGCCGAGCAGGATGCCGAGAAGCCAGCTGTACGGTCGCCAGAGACCGAAGGGCGGGAGTTGCAGGTTGAAGGCATAGGCGACGAGGCCGATTGCCGCGAGCGTTGCGATGGCCGTGCTCACGCCGCCCAGGATCACAATGGCCAACGCCATCTGCCCCCATGAACTCAGCAGCAGGTTGGCGGCGATTACCAGGCCGAAAACCAAGCCAAGCATAGAAAGAACCGCAAACGCCTTCCACATCGCGAATCATCCCCGGTTTACGCTGGTTCTATCCTGGGTGGTGACAGGCGGGCTGTCCATCGTCCAGCGAGATGCGTGTCACAACGAGATCCGGCGTGTCTGAGGTCGCCCTTCTTCGCCCGGATGCTATCTTCCGTGGTGGTACTCGATTTGTCCGCGGCCCGCTGAGGGCTGCGCGCCGCGCTTTAGTCGGCGCTCAGCGCCACCGCCGGCTGCAGGCGCGAGGCGTTGCGGGCGGGCAGGAAGCCGAAGGCGAGGCCGGTGAGGAAGGCGCAGGTAAACGCGAGCGCCACCGGGCCGAGGGTGAAGGAAACCGGCATGCCGAACTGGCCGGCAAGCGCGCCGGTGCCGAGCCCGAGCAGCACGCCGAGCGCGCCGCCGATCGCCGAGACGACGAGCGCCTCGATGATGAACTGCAGCAGGATGTCGCGCTGGCGGGCGCCGGTCGCCATGCGCACGCCGATCTCGCGGGTGCGCTCGCTGACCGAGACGAGCATGATGTTCATGACGCCGATGCCTCCGACCAAGAGCGAGATCGCGGCGACGGAACCCAGGAACAGCTTCAGCGTGTTGGAGGTCTCGGTGAAGGCCTCGCGCACCGAGGACATGTTGGTGATCTGCGTGTCCTGGCGCTTGTGGCGCTGGTCGAGCAGCGCCTGGATCGTCTGCTGAGTTATGTCGATCGCCGAGCCGTCCTTCACCTGCACGGTGATGGTTCTGATGTTGCGCTGGCCGAAGAGGCGGATGCTGCCCGTCGTCAGCGGCACCAGCACCACGTCGTCCTGGTCGTTGCCGAAAGACGTCGCGCCCATTTCCGCCATCACGCCGATCACCTGGAAGGGGATCTTGTTGACGAGCACATATTGGCCGATCGGATTGTCGCCATCGGGGAAGAGGGTTTTCACCACCGTCTGGCCGAGGACGGCGACAGGTGCGTAAGTGTCCATGTCGTTCTGGTTGATGAACTCGCCGCTCGCCATTTTCCAGGATTTTGCCGTCGTGAACTGGGGCACGGTGCCGTTGGCGGTCGTCTGGTAGTCGATGTTACCGTGGCGAAGCGTGACGGAGCTCGTCATCTCGGGCACGGCGAAGGCGACGTTCGGCACTTCGAGGATCGCATCGGCATCGGCCGGGACCAGCGTCACGTTGCTGCCGCCGGCGCTGCCGCGAAAATTCGCCATGCTGGGGCGTACCACCAGCAGGTCCGAGCCCATGGAAGAGATGCGGCTCAGCACCGAATCCTGCGCGCCGGTGCCGATCGCCAGCATTGCGACGACAGAACCGACGCCGATGACGATGCCGAGCAGCGTCAGGATGGTGCGGAAGAGATTGGCCTTCAGCGCCCGGAACGCCATCTTCACCGCTTCGGTGACATCGGCGATCGCCGCTGAACCTTCGCTGACATGGTGGGCAAGCGCTGCCGCGCCCTCGGCATTGCTGCGGCTCTTCTTGGCCCGGTCGGCGACAATGCGGCCGTCATGGATCTCGATCAGCCGGTCGGCCTGCTCGGCGACCTCGCGCGAGTGGGTGATGACGATGATCGTGTGGCCCTGGTTGTTCATGTCGCGCAAGAGCGCCATGACGTCCGAGCCGCTCTGGCTGTCGAGCGCGCCGGTCGGCTCGTCGGCGAGGATCACCCGGCCGCCGTTCATCAGGGCGCGCGCAATGGAGACGCGCTGCTGCTGGCCGCCGGAGAGCTGGTTCGGGCGATGGTCGAGCCGCTCGCCGAGCTTCAGCGCTTCAAGCAGCGCCTCGGCGCGGTCGTGCCGATCGCGCGCCGACATGCCGGCATAGACCGCCGGCACCTCGACATTCTCCTTCGCGCTTGCCGTCGGGATGAGGTTGTAGCTCTGGAAGACGAAGCCGAAGGTGCGGCGGCGCAGTGCCGCCAGCTCATCGGTATCGAGGTCGGCAACGCTTTCGCCGTCGATCAGATAGTCGCCGCCGGTCGGCTGGTCGAGGCAGCCGAGAATGTTCATCAGCGTCGATTTGCCGGAGCCGGACTGGCCGACGATCGCCACGAACTCGCCCGCCTCGATGTCGAGCGAGAGGCCGTGCAGGACCTCGACGGCGAGATCGCCGTTGAAATAGGTCTTGCTGACGTGCTTGAGCGAGATGAGCGGGGACATGGCCAACCTCAGAACATCGGCGGCATGCGCATGCCGCGCTGGCTGCGGCCGTCCCGGGCGTTGCCGTTGTTGCCGGCACCGGTGCTGACCACGATCTTCTCGCCCTCTTTAAGGCCGCTCCTGATCTCGGCGCTGACGCGGTTGCGGATACCCACTTCGACGTCTCGCGTTTCGAGCGCGCCGGAGGCGGTGACGACGGTGACCTGAGCCTTGCGGCCTTCGCCCCGTGCGCCGCCCGCCTGGCCATTGCCCTGGCCGTCGCGTCGGCCGCTGCCCTGGCCGGCCGCTTCGCCGGTACCCTTGGCGGGGTGGCTCAGTGCGGCGCTCGGCACGATCAGCACGTCCTTGGCGGCAGCCTGCACGAAGAACACCTGCGCGCTCATCGACATCATCAGCTCGCCGTCGGGATTGGGGACGTCGAAGAGCGCGTAATAGAGCACGACGTTATTGGCGGTGTCGGGCATCGGCTGGATCTGCCGGAGCTTGCCGACGAAGCGTTTGCCCGGCTGGCCGAGCAGCGTGAAATAGGCCTCCATGCCGACCTTCAACCGGGTAACGTCGGCTTCCGAAACCTGTGCCTTCACCGTCATGGTCGAGAGGTCGGCAATGGTGACGATGGTCGGCGTCGTCTGGTTGGCGTTCAGCGTCTGGCCTTCTTTCGCCGGGTTGGCGACAATGGTGCCGGTCATCGGCGCATAGATCTTGGTGTAGCCGAGATCGACCTTGTCGCCGGCAAGCGTCGCCTGCTGCTTGCGGATCTGCGCTTCGATGGCGTTGACGTCGGCTTCAGCCGCAGCGAGATCGGCGATCGCCTGGTCGAGCGTCGATTGCGCCACGCTCTTGGTTTCGACGAGATTGCGCTGGCGGTCGATATTGGCCTGTTTCAGAACCAGTTGCGCCTTCTTGGAGATGAGTTGCGCCTGGAGATTGGCGAGCTCCGCCTGGTCGATCTCGATGCGGTTCTCGATCGTTGCCGGGTCGATCTCGGCGACCAGCTGATCCTGAGTGACCTTGTCGCCGATCTCGACATGCAGCGCCTTCAACTGGCCGGAGACCTGCGCGCCGGCATCGACGGATTTGACCGCATCGAGCGTGCCGACGGCGGTGACGCTGTTTTCGATATCGCCGCGCGTCACCACATCGGTCACCATGGCAGCCGTTGCCGGTTCCTCGCCGTAGCGCGTCCAGCCGTAATAGCCGGCACCGGCAACTGCGAGAACGACCGGCAGCCAAAGCCAGGAGCGGCTGCGACGCCTGCGCTTCAGCTTCTGTACCGCACCGGGAATGAAGGTGACGTTGGGAGCCGCGTCGTCGCGGGGCGTGGTGTCGGCTCGCGCCGTCTTTGCTGTCTTGTTCATCGCTTGCGCCTAACCGGCATCGTCGATGCCAAAATGGATAGGTCAAAAATAGAAGCGAATGGACGCGGCGAAAAGCATTGAGATCATTATATTTTCGTAATCTTCCCGATCAGCCGTGCGGCAAAGGCGCCCATGAGAGATGGACGCCCTCGGGTTTCGATTGCGAAGGGCGGGTTTGTCAGCCGCGCGGGGCAATCAATGCGGCGACGTCGACGACGACGCCGTGGTGATCGGCAAGGCCGGCGAGCTCGGCGGCATGCAGGGTGCGCGCCGGAACGGTACCGCTTGCGGAGGGCAGGTCGCGGGTGGTGCAGGCGTCGGCGGCAATGGTGATGCCGTAGCCCAGGTCCTTGGCGGCGCGGGCGGTGGAGGACACGCAATTGTGGGTCATGAAACCGGCGATGATCACAGGCGTGCCGGCCGGGCCGACGATCTCGGCAAGGTCGGTGCCCGAAAAGGCGTTGGGCCGCGGCTTCTCGACGACGGTTTCGCTTGGCAGCGGCGCCAGCGCATCGACGATCGCGCCGCGGTGCTGCGCCCGGTCGAACACGCCGCCGGCCGAACCGCGATGGGCAACATGGATGATCTTGGCGCCCGCGGCACGGGCTGCGAGCAAGAGCTCGCGCGCCTTCTCGACGGCGGCTTCCGGTTCGAAAAGCCGCAAGGGGCCGGCCAGGTATTCGTTCTGATAGTCGATCAGGATCAGCGTCG
Organism: Ensifer sp. EB106-03-01-XG145; assembly: GCF_058792075.1. NCBI lineage: Bacteria > Pseudomonadati > Pseudomonadota > Alphaproteobacteria > Hyphomicrobiales > Rhizobiaceae > Ensifer > Ensifer sp. EB106-03-01-XG145. Next base: position 11,631 of record NZ_JBYTEC010000015.1, read on the forward strand.
CATCACCCAGCGGCGGCGGGGTGAGCGTGACGCCGGCGAGCGTGAAGAGGGTTGCCGGGGCGGCGGGCGAAAGGGTGGCGGAATCGGACATGGGAAGGCTCCTTGGTTTGGTCGAAGTGGCCGTTGTGAACCGGGTCGTCAAAGCGGTCTATCGATAGGCTTGATCTTAGCGACTGCGTTGATGCAGAGTGATCCGAAGTTTTCGGAGGATGATCTGCATGAATGCAGGGACGTGGGCAGACCTCGAGCTGCTGGATCATCTGGTGCGCGGCGCAACGCTCAGCCAGGCCGCCCGCTCGCTCGGCGTCGACCAGACGACGGTTTCGCGCAGGCTCGCGGCGCTGGAGCGGCGGGTGGGGGCGGCACTCTTCGACCGCATCGACGGCCGGCTGACGCCGACGCCGGTGCTTGCCCCGGTCGTCGAGCGGTTGCGGACGATCTCCGAAGAAGCGTCGCTGTCGCTCGCGACCCTTTTGCGGCGGACGGCGGAATTGAAGGGCCAGGTACGGGTGACGAGCATCGGCTTCGTGCTGAGCGCCATCCTGGCGCCGTCGCTTGCCCGCCTCGAGCAGCGCCATCCGGGCCTGACGCTTGATCTCGTTGCCGACAACCAGATGCTGAGCATCGAACGGCGCGAGGCCGATATCGCCATCCGCATGGCGCGCACGGGCGAGGATTCGGTGCGGGTGAAAAGCCTCGGCACGCTTCGCTTCCGGCTGTTCCGGCCAAAGGGGCAGGGGACGGGGCCTTGCCCGGTCGTGCGCTACGGTCCGGGGCTTGCCCATGTGCCGGAGATGCAGGCGCTTAACCGGCTGCGGCCGGATGCGCGTGTGGCGCTGACCGCCGACAAGCTGGAAATCCTGATGGAGGCGGCGCTTTCGCTCGGCGCCGAACTGATGCTGCCGGAGGTCTCCGCGATGCGCGACCCTCGCTTCGAGGCGGTGGACGAGCCGGGGGCGGCCGCCGAGCGCCCGGTCTATCTGATGATGCATCCGGAGCGGGCGCGTGTGCCGAGTGTAGCCGCGGTGGCGGCTTTCATCGAGGAGACGATGAGGGGGTGGAAGTAGGCGTTCGGCTTTGCCACCCTCTGCAACTCTTCCGAGCTAGGCTTGAAAGTTCTATGCCAAATGGGACAATGTCTTCAGTACGCGGCAAAGGAAGCGCCTGGACGGTACAGGCGATAATTGCTGCACAGCCCGGACACGGCAATGGATACCAACACCCCCAGCGGCCAGCTTGCTGCACTGTCTTTTCTGGTGTTCTGGGTGCTGTTCGCGATCCTGCTCTTTAGCGCTGTGCGTGCTGGACTCGGTGCGGGGCCCAGCGACGATGATCTGGCCCGCGCGCGGGACCGTTCCGGCGGACGAATAACCCGCTATATGAATGAAAATGCCCGGCAGGCTGGAGCCGCAGGTCGAGCCATCGAGGCGAGAGCCAGCTCCTATTTCGCGCGCCGCATCGGCAAGATCCACCTGGCAGCGCTGGCCTTTTTTGCCGTGACGACATTGTTTTTGACGATGTGGAATCTGCATGAGGCGAAGTTGAAACGGCCATCTCAGATCCAAGTCCCATTGCCGTCTCAGCGCGTTCAAATGACCGATTTGGCGGCGATTGCTACATAGTTCCGCTTTTGGGCACGGACTTGTGGCCGCCCTTGTCCCCGCGGGCGGGGAGAAGATGCCGGCAGGCAGATGAGGGGCCTTCAGCTCTGAGCGGCACCGTGCCCCAGTGACCGCCGACGGCCCAAGCGGCCATCACTCTTCGGCGATCAAGCCGCCGAAAACGCTTTCGTCAACGCGTCAAGCGTTCCGGGTGTTGCGACATCGACACACCGGATGTTGGCCGCTTGGGCAGCCTCAAGCATGTCTCTATTTTCTCGGATCGAGCGCTCGATGAATTTCGCGATAATCGCGGCTGTCGCCTCGTCCGCATCTGAGTGTCCAGCTTCTTCCATCATCCGTCGACGCAGGAAATCCTCATCCGCGTAGAGGAACACGGCGGCAACGCTCCCCGGTTCGAGTTGAGCCACATATTCCGGTCTAAGCGCGGCGCCCTCCAGCACGAACGGCTTTGCCAGTTGCCGATGGCTTTCGATGATCTGGCGGATGCGCGGCCACATATTCTCATGGTGAACCTTCAGGAACCAATGAATGGTCTCGTCGGACAGGCTGGCATAATATTCGGCGACTTGCGGGCGGACCGATGGCCACGGCCTGCCGGGATGGCGGCCCAGATTGTCCGTCGAGATCAGCTCGCGACCGAGAGAGCTTGCCAGAGCGCTAGCCAATGTCGACTTGCCGACGTGCGAACTTCCTCCAATCAGAAGACCCAGGGGCGGTTGCTGCATGCGTTGAACTCCATCGATATCGAGTGATCGATCTTGCCGTGATCAGCCCATTTGGGCGGTGGCAGGTCGATCTCGTTCAGTCGGCTCGAAACCTATGGGCTCCGCCTTTCGCCGTCACCGCCGAAATTTCGCCCCGTTGTGAGAATCGTCTTGACGCCTCCGGGGCGCTTCACTAGAAGAATGCGAACCGTACCGTACGGTACTGATCGGGAGCGAGGCGACGTGCAGATGACTGCGGCGATAAGGGAGGCGAATGCCGGGGAGGGGCTGACGGAACGTCAGGGCGCCGTTCTCGAACAGGCATTGCGTCTTCTGGTCGACGGCGGCGAAAAGGCGCTGACGACGGCCGGCATCGCGCGCGCGGCCAATTGCTCCAAGGAAAGCCTCTACAAGTGGTTCGGCGATCGCGACGGGCTGATCTCGGCAATGATCGGTTTCCAGGCGAGCAAGGTGCGCACCCAGGACGTCGCCGCCAAGGCGCTCGATGCCGAGAGCCTGGAGCGACACCTGATCGTCTTCGCCAAAGATCTGCTCGAGGTTCTCTCGGGCGACGTGTCGCTGGCGCTGAACCGGCTGGCGATCGGCCAGGCGAGCCGCGATGGCTCCAAACTTGGCCACATGCTGCAGGAACGCGGACGCCGGCAGATCGGCCGCCGTGCGGCCGCACTGCTGGAGGCCGGGCGCAAAGCCGGGCTGCTCAGGTTCGACGACGCCGACGAGGCCTATGGTGCACTTTATGGGCTTGTCGTTTCCGACTGGCACCTGAAGATGCTGCTCGGCGAAGAGGCCGGCGAGATGAAGAAGAGTTTCAGTCGCAAGGCGGAGCAGGCGGTTTCAGCCTTCCTCGCGCTTTACGGCACGAAAGGGTAACGGCGGGGGGAACCTCGCCATCGACAAACTGACAAGCAAACGGGAAGGACCACGAAAATGCGCGTCTATTACGATCGTGATGCCGATATCAACCTGATCAAGTCGAAGAAGGTCGCCATCGTCGGCTACGGCAGCCAGGGCCGCGCCCATGCGCTGAACCTGAAAGATTCTGGCGCCAAGGAAATCCGCATCGCGCTGAAGCCGGGTTCGGCAACGGCTGCCAAGGTCGAGGCCGACGGTCTCTCGGTTCTGTCGGTTGCGGAAGCCGCCAAGTGGGCCGACCTCATCATGATGGCAACGCCTGACGAACTGCAGGCCGAAATCTACAAGGCCGACATTGCCGGCAACATCCGTGACGGCGCTGCGATCGCTTTCGCCCACGGCCTCAACGTTCACTTCGGCCTGATCGAGCCGAAGGCTTCGCTCGACGTCGTCATGATCGCGCCGAAGGGCCCGGGCCACACGGTTCGCGGCGAATACCAGAAGGGCGGCGGCGTTCCCTGCCTCGTTGCCGTTCACCAGGACGCTTCGGGCAACGCTCTTGACCTCGCGCTCTCCTACGCCTGCGGCGTCGGCGGCGGCCGTTCGGGCATCATCGAAACCAACTTCAAGGAAGAGTGCGAAACCGACCTCTTCGGCGAACAGGTCGTTCTGTGCGGCGGTCTCGTCGAACTGATCCGCGCCGGCTTCGAAACGCTGGTGGAAGGCGGCTACGCTCCGGAAATGGCCTATTTCGAGTGCCTGCACGAAGTGAAGCTGATCGTCGACCTGATCTATGAAGGCGGCATCGCCAACATGAACTACTCGATCTCCAACACCGCAGAGTGGGGCGAATACGTCACCGGCCCGCGCATCATCACCGAAGAAACCAAGGCCGAAATGAAGCGCGTCCTCAAGGACATCCAGACCGGCAAGTTCACCTCCGAGTGGATGCAGGAGTACAAGTCGGGTGCAGCCCGCTTCAAGGGCATCCGCCGCGTCAACGACAGCCACCAGATCGAGGAAGTCGGCGCCAAGCTTCGCGGCATGATGCCCTGGATCGGCAAGAACAAGCTGGTCGACAAGGCGAAGAACTAAACCCTATCGAACGATTGAATGAAGGAAGCCGGGGCAGTGCCCCGGCTTTTTTCGTGACGTGGGCAGGCCATTTGCAAAACCGCGTCATTGCTGCCGGATCGGCGCGAGATTGGTCGAGGCAGACGGGTGGCGGCCTGACGACGTGCGACGGCAAGATGCGAGCAGTCGGCCTGGAACATCGTGCCTGAAGTGAAACCAGTTGAGACAGAAAGATGGGCTACTGCATGTTTCCTTTAATCGTGGCCGGTTAAAGGACAAAAACATGCAGCAATTCAAAGTGCTACAGCGACCTTTGCGCGTCTGATAAGACGCGCGGCGCTGTAGAACCAAAGCGTCAGAGCGTGCTTGGTGCGTTCATATGAACGATCGGCGCCCTAGACGACTTCCCAGAGAAACCGAAGCAGATCCAAACAGAGACTCCCAAGCAGGTCCAGCCAAAAGCCAGGGAAGGCGACAAAGGCCGAACCGGCGCCGAAGCCGACCAGGCCGAATCCGAGCGCTCCGTCCCAGCCGTGACCTTGCCAGCCGAGCAGGGCGCCGAAGGCGGTCGCCGCACAGACGACTGTGACCCGAACGATAAACAGGAACGTCTCGCGCATGCTTGCCTTCCTGGCTGAGAGCAGAACAATCTATGGTTCACTTCAGCATATAAGTTCGCGTATGCGTGATCGCCAGGGGCCAGGAGCGAGGAGGTCCGAAGAGAGGGCCGTTCCGTTTCGGCTACCGCATGTCTCCTTTAATCGGCTTCAGCGAATCAAAGTGCTACAGCGACCTTTGCGCGTCTGATAAGGCGCGCGACGCTGTACCTCGGGTGTCAGTCCCGCTGCGCCGCCAGGATGAGATCGCAGGCGGCCGTAATGTCGTCGACAACCGCCGAAGGCGCCGGCTGGAAACGCTGCTCATCGCCCTCGCGGTACTTGCCGGTGCGCACGAGGATCGCGGTGCCGATCCCGGCGGCAAGCGCACCGGCGGTATCGCTTTCGGCATCGTCGCCGATCATGGCCAAATCGGCCGGGTCAAGGTCCATGCTCGCTGCTGCTGCCAGAAAGAAATCGTCAGAGGGTTTGCCGAAGAGCTTCGCCTTGATGCCGCTCGCATGTTCCAGCGCCTCGACAAAGGGGCCGGCATCGAGGCTCAGCTCGCCGTCGCGATCACGGAAGAACCGGTTGCGGGCGAGCGCCAGCAGCGGCGAGCCAGCCATCAGGGCGCGAAACGCGGCGTTGAGGCCCTCATAGCTGAAGCGCTCCGCGGCATCGCCAAGCACGACGGCGACGGGGCCGTCCATACGGCAATCGGCGAAGTCTTCCTCAAGTGCGGGATGAATGAGCAGGTGCGGCTGGTGGCTGTTCGTCTCGAGCCAGGCGCGCGCGGCGGCAACCGGCGTGAACACCTCGTCGGCAGCGCAATCGAAGCCAAGGCGCTGGAGGTGAGCGACGATCTGGCGCTTCGACTGGCGGGTGGTGTTGGTCAGGAAGCGGACGGGGAGGCGAGCTGCGCGCAGCCGCAGCACCGCCGCGATGGCACCCGGCAACACCGTGTTGCCGTCATAGAGCACGCCGGAGAGATCGAGCAGCACGCCTCTTGCCATGGCAAGAGACTGCCTGAGCGCCAGACCATGGTCAACGTTGGGCGGCGGACGCCTCCCAATCGGTCCGCGCCTATCGCGCCTGCACCTTGGGGACTGGCTGCTGTCTTCCCACTGCACGCGGGAAGGGGCGGCGGTGCCGCCCAAAGGTCAGACTGCCTGCCAGGCCTGCAGCCGTTCCACCGTCGTCGTCGCGCCGCCGCAGACGATCATCAGCACGCGCTCGAAGCGCAGGAGTTGATCGGCGTGCTCGTAGGCGATGGCCAGGGCGGCGCCGCAGGCGGGTTCCACCAGCACGCGGTGGTCGTCGAGGAAGCGGGTGCAGGCGTCGACCGCCGACTGGTCGCTGACGACGACGCATTCGACCGGCCGGATCTGGCTGATCTCGAAGGCACGCTTGCAGACCTTTCGGGCGCCGAGCGAAGTGGCGACGCCGCTGATCGAGGGAAGCTCCACCAGCTCTCCCGCCTTGACGGAGGCGAGGTAGGACGCGGTGCCTTCGGTCTCCGCGGTGACAATAGGAATATCCCGGAGCCCGTTGCGCTCCAGTCCCTCGGCGACGCCCGACAGCAGCCCGCCGCCGCCGACAGAGAGCACGACCGCATCGAAGGCGAGGTCGGCCTTGACCACCTCGTCGATCATCGTCGCGTGCCCGGCCCACAGCAGCGGATCGTCGAAGGGATGGATGAAAGCGGTCTCGGCATCGGCGGATGCGAGCGCGCGGGCATTCGCTTCATCCCAAGCGGCGCCGTGGACGATCACCTCGGCGCCTTCCTGGCGGATAAGCGCCTTTGCCCGTTCGGTGGTCGTTTCGGGAACGAAGACGGAGACGGGGATTGAGAGCTGGCGGCCGGCATAGGCAACCGCCATGCCGGCATTGCCGCCGGAGGAGGAGACGAAACGCCGCTTGCCGTTTCGCGCATGGTGCTCGCAGGCAGCACCAACGCCGCGGATCTTGAACGAACCGGGCGGCTGCAGCGCCTCCATCTTCAGCCAGATGGAGCAATCGGACGCGAGGCTTAGCGGGCGGGATTCAAGGAGGGGAGTTTCGAGGTGAAGTGCCATGGGATGTTCCGTTGAGCGCGCGGTGCTGGAGGCCGGTTTGTTGCAATGGCTCCTGCGGGAGAATCTTGAAACAATTTGCCCCTGATCGCTAGTTCAACGCAACACGGGAGGGGTACAGTCGCGGATGGCCGTGTCCTGTCGTGGGATACTATGGGTCTACGGCGCCCGTCACCAGAGAAGGCCGCTCAATGTCATGAGCGTGATGAAGAGCAGGGACAGGACGAGCGATGCCTTGATGGCTGCCAGAGTATAGTCGTATCGGCGAAGTCTGTGTGTGAGCGTCTGGAACATGTGTTCGTCCAATCGTAAGGGATCTGCGGCTCCTCGCCGTTCGTTCAAGCGCAATGCGGCGCCCGTAGAATGTAGCGCCCGTAAATTGGCTGTGGCGAGAATATCTGCTCAGCCCCGAACACACCCGTTACACACCCGTTCGGCTCACGGTTGCCTCTCGCCTCCGCGCAACGTCGCGGACGTACTGCTGTCGATAAAGGAGGAAATTGGCGGTCGGGAGCCCCCCCACCGCGATATGCCAAGTCGGCCAGTGTCGATCGTCGAACGATGCGCCTCAAATGTGTCCAGCACAAGGGAGATCCCGTTCGAAGGGTATCCCTTCGACGTTCCGGCACTGATGGCCTGTCCGGATTACGGGCCTATGAGGATTTCGGGCCCTTGCCGGGACGGGGTGTCGGGTTCAGGGGCGATATCACGCCCGGCCAGGGGAGGCGTCGGGCACCGGTGTAGCGGGTAATCGCGCTGGGTCTTTGCGGCGCGCCGCCGTCGTTTTCCCACTGTTCGAGATTTGCGGTTTCAATCTGCCGCGGGGTGCGCTGCCCATCCCGGTTCTGCAGTTCAGCAAGCAGGATATCCGCGGTGGTAACGCCCGCCTGGAACCTTCTGACAAGGAAGACGGCGGCAAGGCGAAGGCTGTCTTGATCGTCAAGGTCGACGCGCTGATGAAAGCCCGCGCGCCGCAACACGCCATCGAGCATTGCCAGGTCGGAGGGAGCCAATGGATGCCGCTGAGCGGGTGACATGAAGCCACCTCCTGTTGACGGGAAACGTCGTTTTCGGCGCGTCCAGGGCGCCGTACGTTCATCTGAACGCACAAAGGACGCTCCGACAATTCTCTCCTACTGCATGTCTCCTTCAATCGACCTCGATTTAAGGAGACATGCAGAAAATCAAAATCTACAGCGACCTTTGCGCGTCTGATAAGACGCGCGGCGCTGTCGGTGCTTCCGCAAGGCCTTATGCCCATGTCCGGGCTTGCGCGTTCGGTTTCAGTCGATATTACGGCCGGCGCGATTTTCGGGATGGTTTGCTTGCGGGCACCTCCGCAGGCGGTTCGGCGGCGGCGCGCTCAAGGCGCTGGGCCTTGAGCTTCTCGGTCTTCTTGTCGCGGGCGATCTTTTCGGCAGCAACGATTGCTCTCGCCGTGTGATCGGTGGCGGAGGCCTTCTCGCTCGCGGAGGTCTTGGCCGGTTTAAATGCCGTGTTGGGGTGTGGCGTCATGACCTGTCTCCTGAAACGGGCGGATTTTTGCCGACCCCAAGCCTCAGCGCGAAGGTCGCGCTGCCTTCTTGGGTCCCGGCAGCAGGCCTTCGCGCTGGAGCTTCTTGCGCTGCAGCTTGCGCTGGCGCCGTACCGCTTCTGCCTTTTCGCGGACGCGCTTTTCCGAAGGTTTCTCGTAGCTGCTGCGCGCCTTGAATTCACGGAACAGACCCTCTCGCTGCATCTTCTTCTTCAAGATGCGCAAGGCCTGGTCGATGTTATTGTCCCTAACGAGTACCTGCAAAAGATGTTCTCCTGTTGTCGGTCGCGGCTTTCCCTGTAGCCGCGGTTATCTGCCGGGTTTGGTGCTCAATTTTTTGAGCCAGGGCCCGGTGATGGCCGCCTGGGGGGCGTCCTCTTTCGAAGTCTCGGCATGCTCGATGTCAGTCTCCAGCACGCAGCGTTCGAACGTCTCGCCTTCGACCCTTACGCGAAAGCGCGCCTCGCCACGATCATTGGGCAAAAGGCCGACGATCAGACCAAGACGGCTGTTCAAGGTCGACTGAGCGGCACTCGCCCTCAGCGTGACCTTGTCGCCAATCTCATAGGTTTTGCGGCTCATGGTGGTCTCCTGAAAAGGGCCCTGAGACGCAAAAAGGCCGGGTTGTTCCCCGACCTCTTCCCGTCATTCAAGCGCCTCCCTGCCAGTACATCCGTGGTCAGAGGAGGGCGAATGACAAATTATTCGGCCCTGAGATTGTCGGCCGAGCTCTTGCCCGTTCTGCGGTCGGCAACAACGTCAAAGGTCACTTTCTGACCTTCGTTGAGCGAGCGCATGCCAGCGCGTTCGACTGCGGAGATGTGAACAAACACATCCGTGCTGCCGTCGTCGGGCTGAATGAAGCCGAAGCCCTTGGTGCCGTTGAACCACTTTACCGTGCCTGAAGCCATGACGATTTCCTTTCAATCGCTGAATTTACCAGAAATATTTCTCTGGCGGTGATCGATATTTGAGAGGAGATCTGGCCGCGCGGAAGCGCCGTGTCAAAGGTCACAAGCAATATTCGATGAGGTGATATATAGACGATACTTTTTGAAACTCAATGAAAATATTAAATTATTTGATTTTGAGCGATCGCGAAAACATCTGCAAAGGCCTGAAATGGCGGGTTTTTCGTCCATTTATTTTTCTTGTTATTCAAGCTGATACGGCTTCTCGAGAGCCAGACGCTGTGCGCGTGAGCCACGCCGCGACCCGTCGTTGCGCGGTGCTCCGGACGCATAGCTGCTGAATGAAAAGGCAGGCGCTGCTTTGAGGGCGGGCGAGCGGATTCTTGGATGTTTCGGCAAGCGGGCTGTCGCTGGCCATTTCGACCAAAGCGGCCGGTCGCCACAGGAGGCGCGAAGGTAGAAGGCGGCGGCGCGCTGTCTTCGGCGCACCGCCCCCGCTTGTCAGGCGCTTGTAAAGGTCTGCGGCGAGACCTGCAATGCGGCGGCGATGCGCTGCAGCTTGGCGGGATCGGTATCGGCGCCAAGCTCGATCTTTGAGATTTCAATTTCCGTCAGGCCAGTCGTGACCGAGAGATCGTCGACCGTATAGCCGGCGGTTTCACGCGAATGCTTGATGGCGGCTCCGATATTGACGCGGGACAGAGATGCGCCGGGGGCCTTGGTTAGGTCTTTCTTAAAGGACATGAAGTGTCTCCTTCGTTGGTCCACCGACAAAGAACATTGTCGGTTGAAGGGGGCCCAAAACTGAAATGCGACTCGGACAGATGAGCGCGAACCTAGGGCGCCGCTAATATAAGCGAGAAGTTTCCGGGCGCAAGTTTGCGGTCGAAGTTTTGTGAAATGCCTATTTAAATCAATTGTTTATCCTGTGATTTCCGCGCCCGGAGGCCGGTAAATCCCATCGGTCAGGAGCATCATCTCTACGACGCGCCGGTGCTCGACGCAGTGCAAAAACGGCAGGGAATTTCACACAAGGCGAGCCTCGATCAGAAAGGGTCCACGCCGCGACAGCGCGGCATCGAAGAGCGCGGCGAAGGCTTCGCAGGAGGTCGCGACGGCCGCCTCGACGCCGAAGCCGCGGGCGAGCGAAACCCAGTCGAGCGCGGGGTTGTCGAGGTTCAGCATGCGGCGCGCGTTGGTGCCGATCTCTTCGACGCCGACATTGCGCATTTCGGCATGCAGGATGGCGTAGGTACGGTTGGAAAAGATGACGGTGACGATGTCGAGGTTTTCGCGCGCCTGCGTCCACAGGCCCTGAATATTGTACATGGCGCAGCCATCGGCCTGCAGGCAAATCACCTTGCGGTCGGGACAGGCGATCGCGGCACCGGTGGAAAGCGGGATGCCTTCGCCGATCGCGCCGCCGGTCTGCATGATGAAATCGTGCGGCGCAGAGAAGGCCGAAAGTGCGAAGTAACGCCGGGCCGAAGTGGCCGCCTCGTCGCAGACGATCGCATTCTCCGGCACCTTATGGGCGACGATGACGGCGATTGCGTCTTCGGTCAGCGCGCCCGAAGGCTCGCCCTCGTCTGTGGGGGCGCTTGGCATCGGCAGGGGCAGCGTGGCGCTGATACCGAGTTCGTCGCGCAGCGCTTCGAGCGTTCCTTTCAGGTCTTCACCGTGGCGGGCAAGCGTGACCACCGCGCAGCCTTCCGGCACCAACCGGCCGGGCTTTCCCGGATAGGCGAAGAAAGCCACCGGTTCCGGTGCGCCGACGAGGATCAGAACCTTGACGTCGCGGAGCGTTTCGAGCGCCATGTCGATCGGGTAGGGGATGCGCCGCGGCGCCACCCGCCCGCGGCCGCGCTGGGTGTGGGCGACTAGCACCTCGTTGAAAAGCTGGACGTTGCAGGCGGCCGCGATCCGCCCGGCGATGGCGAGGCTCTCGGCCCTTGCGGCGGCGCCGCTTAAGACCATGGCGACCCCTGCAGGATTCGCACGGACGAGGCGGGCAACCTCGCGAACCGTTTCCGCACTTGCCGGCCGCGGGGCTTCGATCAGGACTTGTTGCACTGGCGCGTCGGTGGAAAACGCGCCCCAGGACGCGTCTGCCGGCAGGATCATGGTGGCAACGCCCGGTGGCGTCAACGACGCGCGATAGGCGGCGGCCGCCGTCGGCCCCACGTCGGAGGGGTCGTTCACCCGCCGCACCCAGTTCGACATCGGGCGTGCCAGTCCCTCGATATCGCTGGTCAGCGGTGCATCGAGCGCAAGGTGGTAGGAGGCATGGTCGCCGACGACGTTGATGACAGGCGTGCGAGCGCGCCGCGCGTTGTGCAGGTTGGCAAGGCTGTTGGCGAGACCGGGACCGGTGTGGAGCAGGGTCGAGGCCGGGCGACCCGTCATGCGCGCATAGCCATCGGCCGCACCGGTGACGACGCCTTCGGAGAGGCCGAGGATACAGCGCATCTCCGGCTTGCGATCAAGGGCGGCGACGAAGTGCATTTCCGACGTGCCGGGATTGGCAAAACAGACATTCACATCGTTTGCCAGAAGTGTATCGACGAGGATGTCCGCACCTGTGGTGCGAATAGGTTGGCCGCCTTCTCCCATGCGCGTGTCCCCCGATGGCGTTCACGCATGATAGCTGCAAGTGATGCGGGTGCAAGGTAGGCTTGCGGCGGCGCTCGATGCGCCGCCCAAGTGGGGTTACGTCCGCTGCCAGGCGAGATGGGCGCCGAGCCCGATCAGCACCGTGCCGCCGGCGCGCTGCAGCAGGCGCTGTGCCCGGGTGGAGCGGCGCATCTTGACGACGACGGCATCGGCGAGAAACACGCAGACGAGATCGGCGGAGGAGAACATCAGGTTGACGACGGTGCCGAGCAGCAGAAACTGCACCCACACCGGGAAGGCGGCAGAGGCATCGGTGAACTGCGGCAGGAAGGCGACGAAGAAGATCGCGGTCTTCGGGTTCAGAACCTCGACGGTGATGCTTTCGAAGAAGGCGCGGCGCGCCGATTTCGCTTCAACCGCGGGCAGGTGACCGCCGCCGCTCGCCTTGGCGCGCATCAGCGTGAAGCCCAGCCAGACGAGATAGGCGGCACCGGCTAGCTTCACCGCGAGATAGAGTGTCGGCACCGCATGGAACAGGATCGAGAGACCGGCGGCGGCCGCAAGGACATGCACGTAACCACCGAGATGGATGCCGAGCGAGGCCATCAGCCCGGCAAAGCGGCCGCGCGCCATCGTCTGCGCAGCGGCGTAGAGCATCGCCGGTCCCGGAATATAGGCGAAGATCGCCGTGGTGACGAAGAAGGTGAGGAGAATGTCGAGCGACGGCATGGGATACCTCGTCTGCTGATGCGCGGAGTCGTTGTAAGGGCTTGCGCGGGAAAGTTGAAGGAAATCGGAACGTCTCATCCATCGGGTGAGATGCTAGACGAGGCGCCCGTTGAGCGTCAGACCGGTATCTCCCCGGAGACGAGGCGATCCTCGGGCCGCGCGCTGGCTGCGAGCCCTGCGGCCACGCCCTGACGATCTTCAATGCTGCGGTTCTGACTGAACTTGCGCTTGCCGTCGAGGCGGTCGATCGGCAGCCGCAGACCGATGATGCCGCGAAGCTGGGCCTTGACGAAGGCGGGTGGTGCGTCGCTCACCTGCCAGGGTTCGGCACCCGCCGCCTCGTGACGATTGGTCAGGCGGGTGACGACATCGAGAAGCCGATCCTCGTCGGTGAAGAACTCGACCTCGCCATAGGCGTGCACGGCCGAATAGTTCCAGGTCGGCACCACTTTTCCGTGCTCGCGCTTGGAGGCGTACCAGGAGGGGGTGACATAGGCGTCCGGCCCCATGAAGGTCGCCATGGCCGCGCCGATCGGCGCGGTCGTCCCTTGCGGGTTGGCGCGGGCGAGGTGGCCATAGAGCGTGCCATAAGGACCTTCGTCGCGATCGAGCAGCAGTGGCAGCGGCGTGGCCAGCAGGCCATCGGCCGTTGCGGTGACGAAAGTGGAAAGCGATGCGGCCTCGATGATCGCGTGCAGCACGCTCAGTGTTTCCTCCTTGAAGGCCGGGGGTGTGTACATGATCTCGCTCCTTGTGCTTGTCCTGTCATAGATGCAAACTGGACCGGAACGAATATCCAGTTTCCGCATAAATGAGTGGGCCAGTTGGTGACGGAGAAGGACGAGGCGTGGGGCGGGACCACCCGGCGGATCTACGAGGCGCTGAAGGCGCAGATCCTCGGCGGCACCTATGGCCCTGAGGATCGGCTGCCATCGACGCGGGCGCTGGCGGCCGAACTCGGCGTCTCGCGCACCACCGTGACTGCGGCCTATGAGCAGCTTCTTTCCGAGGGGTTTCTGGAGAGCCGGCAGGGCGCGCCTTCAAGGGTGGCGCTGCTGCATGCGCATGAGGGTGTCAAGCCGCTTCCCGCAGGGACGGCTTCCCGGTCTGCGCCGAGACCGGCAGCCCCCGTCCGTCTGTCGCGCTTTGGAGCGGCCCTTGGCGACGGGCCGACCTGGGTGCCGCCGCAGTCCGGTGGGTTGATCGCCGATTTTCGCTATGGCGACCTGTCGGCGGCCGATTTCCCGGCGGAAGCCTGGCGCCGGTCGGTCAACGCCGCACTTCGGCGGCGCCAGCCGCGGCTCGCCTATGACGACCCCGGCGGCTCGGCGGAGCTGCGGGTAGCCCTGCAGGCCTATCTCTGGCGGGCGCGCGGGCTGCGCTGCGAGCCCAATCAGATCATCATCGTCAACGGTTCGCAGCAGGGACTGGATCTTGCCGCCCGCGTGCTCGTCGATCCCGGCGACCGCGTAGCGATCGAGGATCCCGGCTACGTCATGGCGCGCCGGGTGTTTGCGGCCGCCGGCGCTGAAGTGGTTCCGATTGCCGTCGACGAGGAGGGGTTGCGCACCGATGCGCTCGCAGGGCTCGACGCCGTCAGGCTCGCCTATGTCACGCCCTCGCATCAGTTTCCGCTCGGCGGCGTGCTCTCGGCCCGGCGCCGGCAGGAGCTTCTCGCCTGGTCGGAACGCAGCGGCGCCTACGTGATCGAAGACGATTACGACGGCGAATATCGCTATGACATCCGGCCGATCCCGCCGCTGCAGACCATGGCCCATGCGGAGAACGTCCTCTATCTCGGCACGATCTCGAAGAGCCTGTCGCCGATGCTCCGGCTCGGCTATCTCGTCGTGCCGCCGCCGCTTCGCGCCGTCTTCGCCGCCGCCAAGCAGCTCGTCGACCGGCATTCGCCTGTTCTCGAGCAGGAGGCGCTGGCGGCGATGATTGCAAGCGGGGCCTATGAGCGCCACATCCGCCGGAGCCGGCGCAGCAATGGCCGCCGCCGCGAGGCGCTGCTCGCGGCGCTCAAGGCGGAACTCGGCGACGAGGTGACGATAACGGGCGCCGATGCCGGATTGCACGTCGTCGTCTGGTTCGAGCGGCTGGACCGGACGCAGGAAGGCGAACTGATCGCGCGGGCGCGGGCAGCGGGCATCGGCCTTTATCCGATCTCGCCCCTCTACGGCGCCGATGAAGCCGGTCACCGGCCGGACCGCGCCGGCATCGTCATGGGCTACGCAAGCCTCGAAGTGCCGCAGATCGGTCAGGGTGTCGCGGCGCTCGCGAAGCTGCTGGGTGATTGGCTCGATTAGCACCGGCGGCACAAAACGCCATGCAGATCACCATTCGGCGTGGGCCGTGCGTCCACCTGTGATAGGGTGGGGCTATCTTCCGCCATGGCCCGGCCTCGGGGCGGGCGGCAATGGGAGCGAAAATCACGGGCAGGGACGGAGCGGCGCAGGGGCGTCGACTGGGGGAGCAGATGGCAGACCGGAGAGTGCAGCCGTTGCAGCCGGGACAACCCGCACCCGCCTTCGAGCTTGCAAGCGCCAATCGGGACGATCCGGTTTCGCTTGCGAGCCTTCGCGGCCGGCCGTTTCTGATCGGTCTGTTCCGCGGCCTGCACTGCCCGTTCTGCCGGCGCCAGATGCGGCAGTTTTCCTCCGTCGAGCCGGCATTGCGGGCCGTCGGTGTGGAAACGCTGGCGGTGGTCAACACCCCGGTCGAGCGGGCGCGCCTCTATTTCCGCTTCCAGCCGACGCCGGTCACGGTCCTTGCGGATCCGGACTGCCAGACGCACAGGGATTTCGGCGCGCCACAGGCGGCACTGCTTCCGCCCGAAAGTACGGAGACGCCGGAATGGCCCTATCGCACGCGGCCCGCCGATTTCGCCGCAGCGCGCATCAACCCGACAGGCGAGCTCGCCGAACCGATGCATCCGATGCAGGCCAATGAGCTGCTCAATGCACGCGAAGGTTTCGAGCCAGACGAGACCGATCTGCGCATCTTCGCCGAACACGGCACGCAGCTGGTCGGCCACTTCCTGGTCGATGCAGCCGGCATCATCAGCTGGAGCGAGATCGAGGCGCGCTTCGGCCCCGACGAACTCGGCGTGTTCCCGAGCGCCGCGGAGATCATGATGGCCGTCAAGAGGGTCGCAAGCTAGTACGGGCAACCGGCTTGCAAGCCGGGGCCTGCAAACAGGGTGCAGGCCAAGGTCGCAACCGGCCGCGCGTTACGGTTAGCTGCTTGCGCCCTGGCCGGGTCTGCTCATAGTGGCCAACTCTTCGGTGTGGCGGTGTGGCCTTCATGAGATCTCTTCGCATCCATCCCCAACTTCACGACATGTTCGGTGAAGAGCAGCCGCCGGCCTATCTGCTGGCGATCCTCCTCTTCGGCGTTGGTGTCGCGGCCACCTTTGCCCTGTCGGCGGGCCCATTGCTGGCAGGCCTTGGCTGGTGGCGGGCGGCACTGGCGCTTGTCCTCGTGCTCGATATTGCCGCCGGCTGTGTCGCCAACTTCACGCCGTCGACCAATGATTTTTACGCGGCACGGCCGCGCAATCGCTGGATCTTCATCGCGATCCACTTCCATGTGGTCATCGTCGCGCTGCTCGTCGGCACCGGGGTCGGTGCTGCGGTCGCCGTCTGGGCCTATACGATCGCCGGCGCGGCGGTCGTCAATCTGCTTGCCGGACGCGCCGCACAGACTTTTGTCGGCGGGCTGCTGCTGGCGGTCGGCCTTACCGGCTTGCCGCTGTTGCCGGGCTTGACGCCGGCGATGGCGGCAGTGTCGGCCCTGTTCATGCTGAAGGTGCTTTTCAGCTTCGCGGTCGATCACTACCGCACGGTCGTTTCCAGCGGTGGGTAGCTGCGCCGGCATCCTTGCCTTGCAGGACCGCATTCAATAGCCTCGGAAGTGGCAAGCTCAGGGAGAGGCTCATGGCAGTTTCAGCGGCAGAGGAGGCATTGCGCCTTCCGACATTCGACGACGTGCAGGCGGCACGGGACCGCATCGCCGGCATGGCGCATCGAACGCCGGTGCTGACCTCGCGTACAGCCGATGCCGCCACCGGCGCGCGGCTTTTCTTCAAGGCGGAAAATTTCCAGCGCGCCGGCGCCTTCAAATTCCGTGGTGCCTACAATGCGATCGCCGCCTTGCAGGAAGGCGGCCAGAAGCGCGGCGTCGTCGCCTTCTCCTCCGGCAACCATGCGCAGGCGATCGCCTATGCCGCACGGCTGCAGGGTGTTGCCGCGACGATCGTGATGCCGAAGGATGCGCCCGAAATGAAGGTGGCAGCGACCCGCGGCTATGGCGCCGATGTCGTGTTCTATGACCGCTACACCGAGGACCGGTCGGCGATCAGCGCGAAGCTGGCGGCCGAGCGCGATGCCGTCCTCATCCCGCCCTTCGACCATCCTGATGTGATCGCCGGGCAGGGGACGGCGGTGCTGGAACTGATCGAGGAGGTGGGCGAACTCGACCTGATCGTCACGCCGCTCGGCGGCGGGGGCCTGCTCGCCGGTACGGCTCTCAGCGCCAAGGAGCGTTCGCCCCGCGCGGTCGTCGTCGGTGTCGAGCCGGAGGCTGGCAATGACGGCCAGCAGTCGCTCAGGAAGGGCGAGATCGTCCATATCCCGGTGCCGAAATCGATCGCCGACGGGGCGCTGACCAATCATATCGGCGAACACAATTTCCCGATCCTCAAGCGCGATGTCCGCGAGATCGTCACCGTGAGCGACGCCCAACTCGTGGAGACCATGCGCTTCTTTGCCGAGCGCATGAAGATGATCGTGGAGCCGACCGGCTGCCTGGCGGCGGCCGCCGTGCTGCAGGGCGTGCTTCCCTGCGCCGGGCAAAGAGTGGGCATCCTGATCAGTGGCGGCAATGTCGATCTCGCGACGTTCTGCGCTCTGCTGCAGTAGAGAGCGGCGGTCCCAGAGCAATTCCAGGAAAAGTGTGCAGCAGTTTTCCATCCGGAATTGCGAAATTCCAAACCAGAACAACACGAAAGCGTGAATTGGGGGGGTGAATTTTTTGCGTGTATTTTAGTTGGGTTTCGTCATGCCGCTCAACCGCAATCCAGAGGGTTTGCTCATGAGAACGCTCATTCTTGCCATCGCAGCACTCGCGCTTACGGGCTCCAGCGCCTTCGCTGATCCAATTGCAGATCGCAAGGCTATCATGAAGGAGCGCGGTAGACTGGTCGGCACCGTCGCTCCCATGGTCAAGGGAGAAAAACCGTTTGACGCTGCCGTTGCCATGACCGCCCTCAAGGGCCTCAGCGAGAACGCAGAAAAATTCGACGTGGACGTCTTGTTTCCCGCCGGCAGCGAAACCGGAGACACGGCCGCCTTGCCGGCAATTTGGCAAGACATGCCCGCGTTCAAGGCGGCTGCCGAGAAATTCCGGGTGGATGTGGCCGCTGCCGTCGCTGCCAATCCGCAGGATCTCGAAGCATTTAAGACGCAGTTCAACGCGGTAACCACGAATTGCGGCAGCTGTCACGAGAAATTCCGAATGAAGAAAGAGTAGCAGCAACAGGCATACGAGCCTGCTCAACTCGCCCGTCGGATGCGAACCTTCCGGGATTGGCGGATGAAACCGGCGAGCGATGTCCGCAGTGTCGAATTTCCAAGGATAAGATCAATGGCGCTTGGCGCGTCTGCACACGCGTGCAGCGGCGAGGCCGGCGTTGCGACAACATTTCGACGCGTGGCTGGCCTGCCGCGGCGACCGACGATCGATGATGCAGGCCTCGATCCGGCCGGTTGCAATGGCTGCGTCTTTCCGGTTGCCTTAAGCGGCAAAAGTGGCACACTGGGCATCGCGCCTTGGCGCCGGGCTTCCCGGCGTGCTCCAGGGCTGCCGTAATGATTTGATTTTCTAAAGGAATTTTTCCTCCGGACGGTTGTCGTCGGAGCGTAAACAATGGACGAAAGCAGAGGATTGCAGCGGCCGTTTGGCGCCTTGCCGGACGCGGCGCTGTCAAGAAAATAGAGTGCTCCCATCGCGCCCGGCGGGCGCGGCGCACACACACATTGGAGGGTATCGTGACGCTTGCAATCAATGACCTCGCACCGGACTTCGAGGTCGGAACGACCGATGGCACCATCCGGTTTCACGACTGGATCGGCGACTCCTGGGCGGTCCTGTTCTCGCACCCCAAGGACTACACGCCCGTCTGCACCACCGAGCTCGGCTACATGGCGCGCATCAAGCCGGAATTCGACCGGCGCGGCGTCAAGATCATCGGCCTCTCCGTCGATCCGCTCGACCGGCATGCCGGCTGGGCCGCCGACATCGAGGAAACGCAGGGCCATGCGCCGAACTTCCCGATGATCGCCGACGTCGACTACACCGTCTCGAAGCTCTACGGCATGCTGCCGGCGCCTGTTTCCGGCGACCCGACCAAGCGCACGCCAGCCGACAACCAGACGGTGCGCAACGTCTTCGTCATCGGTCCGGACAAGAAGATCAAACTCGTCCTCATCTATCCGATGACCACCGGCCGCAACTTCGACGAGGTGCTGCGCGTCATCGACTCGCTGCAGCTGACCGCCAAGCACAAGGTGGCGACGCCAGTGAACTGGAAGCAGGGCGACGACGTCATCATCGCCGGTTCGGTCAGCGACGAGGACGCCCGCAAGGTCTATCCGGAAGGCTGGAAGGCTCCGAAGCCCTATATCCGCATCGTGCCGCAGCCGAAGGGCTGAGGCGTCGCATCGGCAAAGGGTGAGGGAAGTGCCCCTCATCCGCGCAGTGAGGGGCAAACCTCCTCACCTGTGCGGATGAGAGGCGACCACCTCTCTTTGCCATCGCGCCCCGATTGGAAGCCGCGTTATCGTCAGCCAAGGAGCCGCCGATGATCTTCCGTCAATTGTTCGACAGCGTGTCCGGCACCTATACCTACCTGATCGCCAGCCGCCAGGGCGGCGAGGCGCTGATCATCGATCCGGTACTGGAAAAGGTCGAGCGTTACCTGCAGCTCGTCCGCGAACTCGACCTCCGGCTGGTCAAGGCGGTCGATACCCATCTCCATGCCGATCACATCACCGGGCTCGGGGCGCTGCGCGACCAGACCCATTGCATCACCGTGATGGGCGAGCAGACGGCGGCCGACGTCGTTTCCATGCGGGTTGCGGAGGGCGACCGGGTGTCGATCGAGGGTCTAAGCCTCGACGTGCTCTATACGCCCGGCCATACCGACGATTCCTATTCCTTCCTGATGGGCGGTGACATGGGGCGGCGGGTCTTTACCGGCGACACGCTCTTGATCCGCGGCACCGGGCGCACGGATTTCCAGAACGGCGACCCGCGCCAGCAATATGACTCGATCTTCAACAAGCTCCTGAAGCTGCCGGACGAGACGCTCGTCTACCCGGCGCACGACTACAAGGGCGACACGGTTTCGACCATCGGCGAAGAGAAGCACTTCAATCCACGTCTCAGGGTGAAATCCGTCGACGAATATGTCGACCTGATGAACAACCTCAAGCTGCCGAACCCGAAGATGATGGATGTGGCGGTGCCGGCCAACGTCCATATCGGCCTGCACCAGGACGAGATCGCGCGGCGTGGCTGGGCGCTTTCGGCCAAGGAGGCGCTGGCGCTCTGCGGCCGGGCGAAGATCGCGCTGGTCGATCTCCGGGAGAAGGCCGAGCGGGAAAAGCACGGGGTCATTCCCGGCTCGCTGCACGCGCCCTATCCGGATCTCGAGCAGAACATCGCGACCGGCGGCGTGCTGCATGAACTGGCGGAGGCGACCGGCAAACGCATCGTCTTCTACTGCGCCTATGGCGAGCGTTCGGCGATGGCTGTCGAGGCGGCACAGCAAGCCGGCATCGCGAGCGCCTGCCATATCGAGGGCGGCATCGCCGCCTGGAAGAAGGCGGATGGGCCCGTGACACATTGATGCCGACGCATTGACGCCGGGCGCGGGCGCGCCATCTCATAGGTGCGTTCAAAGAGCAGGGGCCGGCCATGCACAAGTTTTCCGTCAGCGTTGTCAGAGAGTTCGAGGCCGATAGCGCCGAGGAAGCAGCACTTCTGATGTACCAGTATCTGACGCGCGAGCCGGCGCCGCTCACCTACGCCGTCACCGATGAGGCGAAGAACGCCACCAGCCTGACGCTCGACCGGGAAAAGGCCGACGAATTCGCCAGCATCGATCACAGTGCTGATCCGGGCAACTGGTAGCACCCGCTGGCAGCGGCGGCTGTGGGCAACAGCCACGAATCCGACATTTTCGGTTGCAAATCCTCAAGCATTCACGTCTCGACTGCGGGTGTGAAAGACGCGGTTCCGCGGGATTGCGCTTCAGGAGGAAACCTGCCTTGTTCATTGCCCATCTGCCGGCAGGCTATCTGCTGAGCCGCCCCTTTGCGCGTCGCAATCCCTCGCAGGCCCGCGCCATCTTCGGCATCGGGCTGCTCTGTTCCGTTCTGCCGGATTTCGATCTCGCCTATTTCTACCTGATCGACCAGCGCCGCACGCCGCATCACGACTACTGGGTGCATACGCCGGTCTTCTGGCTGGTGCTGGCGGCGGCGATCGCGCTTCTCCTCATCGCCACCGGGCGACGCAATCAGCTCGTCCTCGTCGGTGTCGGGCTCATCAGCGTGCTCCTGCATCTGGTGATGGATTCGATCGCGGCAGATATCCGCTGGCTCTTTCCCTTCGCCGATCTCCGGGTGAACCTGGTGCATGTGCAGGCGGTCTATAAGCCCTGGTATCTGAACTTCCTGCTGCACTGGACCTTTGCGCTTGAGCTGGCGATTTGGTTGGTTGCAGGCCAGTTCGCCCTGCGCGATTTCAGGGCGCGGCGCGCCATCGGGAAAGAGGCTGCCCGTGCGGCAGAGCCGCAGGCTCCACGAACTCCGGCATGAATGCTTGCGGTCTCGCGCGGCGTTGCGGCGTGAACGCCGATGAAGAGGCCCGCCCATGCAACGTGCGGTGTAGCCGGATCGTTGACGAAGGCCGTCGTTCTATGCATCCTGCCGGCCAAGAAACGAAGATGCCGGCAGACGGCACAGGGAACACTGCAGCGCCCCGCGTCTTTTCGGACCCGCAAAGGTCGCTGTATCACTTTGACACTAGCGCATCTTTCCGCTTCGAGTTGAAAGCGGGACGCTCCAGGGGGCCGGAGGGCCCATCGACAAGCCTAGCATTCGCATAGCCGTGGCGCGCGCCTCGCGTGCCCCGGAACTTGGACGCATTCCTGATACGCATTCACGACGTCATTCGCATCGATTAATCGAGGCCGGAGGGGACTGTGAAGGGAAAGTCGAGGTATCTGCCAGCGGCGCTGGCTGTCATGCTTGCCGCATCCGTGACCGTGCCGGCCACTGCCGCCGACCTGGTGATCGCCATGCCGAACTGGCCGTCGGGCCAGGCGACGGCCAATATCCTGAAGGTCGGCATCGCCAAGAAGTTCGGCCTCGATGCCGAGGTCAAGGAGCTCGGCACGCTCAATGCCTTCGTCGGCTTCGAGACGGGCACGGTCGATATCCAGCCCGAAGTCTGGCGGCCGAATTTCGAGGATGTCGTGCGCAAATACGTGACCGACAAGGGTGTCGGTCAGCTGACGGAACGCAGCGTGCCGGCCTGGCAGGGGCTTTGCGCCACGCCGGAAGCCGCCGCGACGATCAAGACGGTCGCCGATCTCAGCGACCCCGAGAAAACCAAGATCCTCGACACTGACGGCGACGGCAAGGGCGAGATGTGGATCGGTGCTGCGACCTGGCTTTCGACCGGTATCGAACGGGCGCGGGCGGCGGGCTACGGCTATGGCGAAACCCTGACGCTGTTCGAGGCGGAAGAGGAAGTGGCGATGGCGGCGGTGGACGCGGCGGTCGCGACCGGGCGGCCGATGGTGTTTTACTGCTACGCGCCGCACCATGTGTTCGAGCTGCACCAGATTGCCAGGCTCGAAGAGCCGCCGCACGATGCCGCCAAGTGGAAGATCGTGCCGCCGAGCGACCCGCTCTGGGTGTCGAAATCCAGCGCCTCGACCGCCTGGGAGGCGGCGCATTTCCAGATCGCCTATGCCACCGCCTTCGGCAAGAAGCACCCTGACATCGCGAAGTTCCTGGAGAAGGTGGATTTCTCGCCGGAGGAAGTGACGAAGATGAGCTACGCGCTGGAGGTCGAGCGGCAGGCGCCGGCCGACTTTGCCAAGAAATGGGCCGAGGACAACGCAGCGCGCATCGACGGGTGGGCCAAGCCATGACCGCGACATCCGACCATAACCGTCCTGTCAGCAAAGATCAGCCGGCATGGACGCGGCGCAAGTTCGGCGCTGCCGTTCTTGCCGCCGCGCTCTGCCTCGGGCCGCTGGCCGCACTGGCACAGACGCAGATCTATGATGCCCGCACCAAGAAGTGGGTGAATTACGACAAGAAGAAAGCGCGGCAATACTTCGCCCGCAACAACCAGCTGCCGGAAGCCTTCCGCCGCCAGGTGGTGCCGTTCCGCACGGCGGAGCAACCCGGCACCATCATCATCGACGGCAACCAGCATTTCCTCTACCTGGTGCAGCCGGGCGGCCAGGCGATCCGCTACGGCATCGGCGTCGGCCGCGAGGGCTTCGGCTGGGCCGGAATCGTGCGCGTCGGACGCACGGCGGAATGGCCGACCTGGACACCGCCGGCCGAGATGGTGGCCCGCGACCCGAACGCCGCCAAATGGGCGGCCGGCATGCCCGGCGGGCCGGACAATCCGCTCGGCGCCCGCGCGCTTTATCTCTACGAGGGCGACCAGGACACGATCTACCGCATCCACGGCACGGTCGAGCCCTGGACGATCGGGCTCGACGTTTCGTCCGGCTGCATCCGCATGAACAATGACGACGTCACCGACCTGCATTCCCGCATCGAGATCGGCGCCAAGGTGATCGTGCTGATGCAGGGGGCAGCACTCTACAAGGGGGTATGACGTCGCTCGAACAGGGGTGGCGAGTGCTTTTAATTGGCCGCAGGGTCAGGCGTGGCCAATCCGTCCCGCAGGACCCAGTGACAGGCAAATACTCAAAGGGGAGAACAGATAGTGAGCGAGGGGATGTTGCGTTCGAAGGGGTTTGTTCCCGTGGCTTTGGCGCTGGCCATAATCGGTGGCTGCCAGTCAGCGCCCAAACCTGAGGATATGGCGCGCACGAGCCTGCAGACGGCGCCGGCCGACCTGCAGCTGATCTGCGCCAACGCGGTCGCGGGCACGGCGAAGCTCGAAAGCACCAAGGTGCTACCGACGAGCTCCCGGGCGCTCGACGCGACAAGCTACAGCGTCGATCTCGACGCAGGCGGCCGCAAATACAACTGCGTCGTCGATAGTACCGGCAGCGTGAAATCCGTGACGCCGGTTTAGGCGGGCAAGCGCCCGCGCTTGCGCGACCTTCGCTGATAATCAATCTCCAAGGCTGAACAGCGTCGCAGGGTCGGCGACGACCGGCGGTGCATAGAAGGTCAGCCGCGCGGCATCCATGAGAAGAAGCGGCTGGACCATTTCGCCGGCGAGCCTGGTGATCCAGTCCTGAAGTTCGCGCAGCTTGTCGCCGTTCTCTGCCGAGAGATCCTTCGTCTCGGACGGGTCGGCGGCGATGTCGAAAAGCTCCAGCCTGGAGGGCAGGGCTGCCTTCCAGACGAGCTTCCAATTGTCCTTGCGCACAGCACCTGCCAGCGGATCGACATTGTAGACGAGCTCCCCGCGCGGCGAAGGTTTGCCTTCACTCAAGGCCGGCCAGAGGTTCATGCCGTCGAGCGGCTTGTTCTTGCCGAGCGGCGCACCGGCGATGGCTGCGAGCGTCGGGTACATGTCGACGACATGGACCATGCCGCCGACCTTGCCCGGCTTGATCCTTCCCGGCCAGTTGGCAAGCGCTGCGACGCGGGTGCCGCCTTCGTAGAGCGTGCCCTTGCCGTCGCGGTAGGGGCCGTTGTTCGCCGGCAATCCGCCGCTGACCTTGTTGTCGCCGGCAAAGAGCGAGCTTGTCACGCCGCCATTGTCGCTGTGAAAGACAATCAGCGTGTTGTCGCGCATGCCGCGTTTTTCGAGCGCTGCCACCAGTTTGCCGATGCCATCGTCAAGCACGGAAATCATCGCCGCGTAGGCGCGGCGGTTTTCATCCGCGATGTGCTTGTAGCGGTCGAGATAATCCTCAGGCGCCTGGAACGGCGTGTGCGGCGCGGTAAAGGCGAGGTAGAGGAACAGGGGAGCGGCGGCATCATGCCCTTCCACGACCCGCGCCGCCTCATCGCCGAAGAGCGTGTTGTCGAAACCGCTTTCCTCGAGCGGCTTGTTGTCCCGGTACCAGTCCTTCACCCCGTGGGAGGAATGCTTGAAGTGATCGATTTCGCCGACCAGCGCACCGTAGAACGTATCGAAGCCGCGCTGCTTCGGCCAGTATTCCACCTTGGCGTGGCCGAGATGCCACTTGCCGACAAGCGCGGTTTTATAGCCGGCATCCTTCATCACCTGAGGCAGCAGATATTCGTCGAGCGCCAGCCCGTAGGAGCCGGGCGAGGGGATGACCCCGGTCTGCAGTCCGTAGCGCAAGGGGTAGCGGCCGGTGAGGAAGGCGGCGCGCGTCGGCGTGCACATGGGCTGGGTGTAGAATTCGTCGACGGTCACGCCGGTTTCGGCGAGCTTGTCGAGATTGGGCGTCCTGATGTCGGAGCCATGGAAGCCGACATCGGCCCAGCCGAGATCGTCGGCGATGATGTAGACGATGTTCGGCGGTGTCGTGCCATTGGCGAGGGCCGGGTTTGGGGAGAAGGCGGCAAGGCCAGCCGGCATGCCGGCGGCAACGGCAAACGCCGCGCCGCTCATGAGCGCCTCGCGCCGCGTCAAGCCGCTTTTGTCCTTGTCGGCGACAGCCGTTTCGCCGCCCGCGCGGGCGTTGTTCGCTTGCAGTTCAGACATGCGCACCCCCTGGAAAATAGACCCGCCGGCCGGTGGATCTTTTTATTCGATATTACTAATGTCTACATCTTCCGGTAGCGCCGTCAATCGGTTTGCCGCGACGCCGGCGCTGGGCTTTTTCCTCAGAGCCGTTCGTCGACGAAGGCGACTGAAGGCCGCCACGGGCAGGACTGGCGTCACCTCCAAGCGGGCCGGCGCGTCCCGGGCGGTTGAAGGAAATCAAGCCGTTCGGCATTCCGATCGAGAGCCGAATCTTCAAGTTGTGCCGGGTCTCGATGTTGAAGTCGCTATTGTGCGGCGCCGAAATAAATTTGCTGCGGAGCAATAATAATGCCGAGTAATATCAATTGAACGTCAGTATAGCCCGGTATTCTTCTTCCAAACCGTGGAAATATGTGCTCTCATAGGTTTAGTTGGAGGGAGGGAATGCCATGCTCTCGTTCTTCGAGCATTTTGCACTTTTCGACGCATTGATCGTTGCAGCGATCTGCACGCTTTTGATCCTGAGTTACTTTAGCAGCGAGGCCTGAGGCGAAGCGGATCGGGTACCGGTTTCGGCCGATGCGCGGGTGCCGGCTGCTGCCGCTTCGGCGCGCCAGAGCTGTTGTTGTGACGACGGCGCGGCGACAACTCCTGGAATGTTCATTTTGATTTCCGCAACTTTACCGCTGCGATGGCTTTTGCTACTCGTGCCGCAAGGCAAGGGGCAACAGCATGGCAGCTTGGTACTACTCGGCAGGACCAGAACAACATGGGCCTGTCGGTGACGACGAGGTTCGTACCCTCATTCGAGACGGCAAGATTGCGGACGAGACCGTCGTCTGGCGGGAAGGGGCGGAAGAACGGCGGGTGGCCGCAAGCCATCCCGAACTTGCCGAGGTCTTCGCAACGCTGCCGGAGCAACCGGGCGCGCTGGAACCTGTCGCCGAACCGGTCGCGGTCCTGCCAAAGCCGGCCGTCAGCTACCGGCCCTGGCCGCGGTTTTGGGCGCGCTTCATCGACAATTTCCTGTTCGTCCCGCTGCTTGGCGCGGGCATAGGTCTGTGGGCTGTCTTCTACGCGCCGAGCACCTACCTGCGAATGGTTTCCATGCCCAGCGTGCTGCTGGGCTTGATGTTGTTGCCCCTCGTCGCGGTGGTGCTTGCCATCAGCATGGCCGTCACGGGGACCACGCCCGGCAAGGCAATCGTCGGTGTGCGAGTTCCCGTGCCGCCCGGTCGCGACCGCTTCGCGTTCTTCCTGGTCAGGGAGTTCATGGTCTGGGTGGCGGGCCTGGGGTTCGGCATTCCCTTCGTTTCCCTGTTCACGCAAATCCGGCAGCACCGGCGCGTTGGCCTGGGGCAGCCCGCGAGCTACGACGATGGCAATCCGGCAGTTCTTGCCGATCCCTCAGAGGTTCGTTTCGGGGTCGCGCTCGCCGTTTCGGCCGCTCTGTTTGTCGGCACCTCCGTGCTCGGGATGGAGGATCGGCAGATGGAGAGGAACCTCCGCACAACCCAATCCTGGTCCAATCCGGTGACGCAGAGGGCGGCAACTATCGGAGCGTCCTGGCAGCCCGAGGAACTCGAAGTCGAGGATGGTCGCGCCTTCTATTTCTTTTCCGCCGAACTTCTGTCGGAGGCGGTGTTCGGTCACGAACAGCTCCCGTCCGAAGGCGTCGAAACCGCCGTTTATGCGGAGGCGCTTGCGTTCGCCTTGGCCTCGGATATCGAGATCACCTCTGCGTGGCAGCCAGTCACGGTCCTCGACATGACAGCCTTGCAGGCAACGGGGAAGGCTTTGGGTGTCGAGGATACGCGTGTTGAAGTGACGGTGGCCGTCAGCGGACGCGACGCGTGGAGAACGTTGGTCTACACCCGCGGAAGTTCTGGGGAGCAGCAGGCGGAGGCGAAGCGGTTTGTCGACGCCATGTTCGCAACGGCGCCGAAGTAGGCGTCGCTTGCATCGGTGGGGGATCGAATGCCTGTCGGGCAGAAGTGTGCAGCGGTTTTGCGGCGACGACGTTCATGAAAACAAGAGCTTAAAGCCTGGCGTGTGACACCTTTTCATGCGACAGGCCTTGGGGACACGCAGGTTGGCGAGACTCGGGCGCTGAGCGGGCGTCAGGCCGATCGGATTGCCGCGACATGCAGCCAGCGGGTCGGCTCGCCGTCGTAGCCGCCGCCATCGGCCTCGCTGATCTCGATGTTCGACCAGCGGCTGTGCTGGAGGCAAGTGCGAAGCCATTCTGCCGAAGGATAGTTGTAGTAGCGCCCCAGGCGGTCGTACCCCTCCGCCTCGCCGGCCTTGAAGCTCGCGTGGAGAACACCGCCCGGCCTCAGCGACCGATGAACGCGCTCGAGGACGTCGGCGAGCTCGGCGCGCGGCACGTGCAGGAGCGACGCTTCGGCCCAGATCCCATGGAAGCGGTCGTGCCAGTCGATCTCCTGAAACCTCATCACCTTGACCTTGCGACCGATGCGCTTTTCCGCCTCGCGGGCCAGTTCCGCCGAGCCGTCGCAGGCGGTGACGTCGAGAGCGGCTTCGAGCATGACGAGGCTGTCGTCCCCGCCGCCGCAACCAAGGTCGAGGACGGCGGCGCCCGGCGGCAACGCGCGCATGAAGGCGGCGAGCCGCGCCGTCGGCGGCTTGCGGTCGCGTGCGGCATAGGTGGCGGCGTTGTCGCGGTAAAAGGCGAGGGTGTCGTCGGGTTCGGCCATGCGTTCGTCTTGGCTGCGGTCCATGAGAGAGCGAGCGTAGCGGATGGTAGTCGCCTGCCACTGTCAAGGCCTGCGCGGCGCAGGCCGCTCGACGACCGGTTCGTCGGTGCGCCGCCGATCACTATTGCAAACACTGGAATTCCTCTTCGGAAGGCTTGAAGCCATCCGATCCGATCGATCCGCGACTGACGTCCGTGGCGAACGTCAGCCTCGCCGCCAATGTCACCTGATCAGGTGTCACGCCCTGAACTCATGTCAAACAGCCGGCGAGACCGGCAACTCCTTAACGTCTCACTTGGCGGCCTGGGTGGCGCCGAGGACGTAGCCTCCGTCCCAGTGCCAGATCTGCTTGTCGTCGACCGTGACCTTCACGATCGCCTGGAAACCGGCGAGCGTGCCGCTGCCGGCATGGAACGCACAGGTTCCAAGCGGCGGGCTGGCAGATTCGTAGACGATGCAGTATCCGAGCGCCGAGTCGCCGTTTCCGACGGCGATGACCGCATTGCTGCTGGAGAAGAGCGGATTGGTGATTACCGGTCCGTAGTAGAGGATCTTGGTGCCCGCCGGGATCGCCTCAAGGTTCGATTCCGTGATAGTACAGAAGCTCGGCGTGTCGCCGGTGAACTGGCTGCACTCCTTGGAGATCTTCAGGGGTTGCGTCGCGGGCGCCGTGGGTGCCGCAAAGGCGGTGGATGCCAGCGCCAGGGTGGCGCCAGCCGACAGGATAAACAGTCTCATGGCCTAGTCCCTCCGGTCGAATGAAGGGCGAAATTCTACTCTTCAGCTCCTCTGTCCGCAATTTCGTTCCTTTGAACTCTCCGGCAACGGGTGCGGCTTCTTCCGCCGCCGCCATCCCGCAGAGGCTGCCCTGCGAGATGGAAGCGGCGAGGGGCATCATGCCTATTGTTTGCCGCCGGTCGAGAGCTTGTCCATCACCTCGTCGAGATTGAAGCTTGCCGGCTTCTGGCGGATCGGGAACTCCCTGAAGCTTTCCAGCCACTTGGCGACCAGCGCCTGCGAGGGCACGAGGATGAAGGCGCGCTCTGCCATCCAGCGGTCGTATTCGAAGGATTCCGGGCCGCGCTCGAAGGGGTCGGCGCGGATGTTGATGATCCAGGGGACGCGAAGGCTGGTGAATTCGCGCTGCCAGACGCCGATGCCGGTGTGTTCCTGGATCTTGAAGTTGACCTTCCAGTCCTGCACCCGGATCGCCACCAGTTCGCCGTCGTCGTTCCAGTAGAGGAATTCGCGCCGGGGCGAATCCATCACTTCGCCGCGGAAGAAGGGCATCAGGTTGAAGCCGTCGAGGTGGACCTTGAAGGTCTTGCTGCCGGCCTCATAGCCGGTGAGGCACTTCGCCACGATATCCGGCTCGCCCGCGGCGGCGCAGAAGGTCGGGATCAGGTCGTAATGCGAGAACATGTCATTATAGACCGTGTTCGGCTTGATGACGCCCGGCCAGCGGATCAGCATCGGAACGCGATATCCCCCTTCCCAGTTGGTGGCCTTCTCGCCGCGGAACGGCGTCGTACCGCCATCCGGCCAGCTCATCACTTCGGCGCCGTTGTCGGTCGTGTAGATGACGATGGTGTTTTCGAGAACGCCAAGATCCTCGAGCTTCTTGAGCAACTCGCCGACATGGCCGTCATGCTCCACCATGCCGTCGGGGTAGAGACCCTTGCCGGTCTTGCCTTGAGACTCTGCCTTCAGGTGCGTGAAGATATGCATGCGGGTCGAGTTGAAATAGCAGAACCACGGCTTCTGGGCATTGTGCTGGCGGTCGATGAAATCGAGGGCGGCCGCCAGGAACTCGCTGTCGACCGTTTCCATGCGCTTCTTCGTCAGCGCGCCGGTATCCTCGATCCGGCCATCGGCATAGGAGTGGATGACGCCGCGCGGGCCGAAGCGCTTGGCAAATTCCGGGCTCTTCGGATAGTCGGGGTTTTCCGGCTCTTCCTCCGCATTGAGGTGGTAAAGGTTGCCGAAGAACTCGTCGAAGCCGTGGGCGGTCGGCAGGAACTCGTCCTTGTCGCCCAGGTGGTTCTTGCCGAACTGGCCGGTGGCATAGCCCTGCGCCTTGAGCAGTTCGGCAACGGTCGGGTCTTCCGGCTGCAGGCCGAGATCGGCGCCGGGCAGGCCGACTTTCGTCAGGCCGGTGCGGATCGGCGACTGGCCGGTGATGAAGGCGGCGCGCCCGGCGGTGCAGCTCTGCTCGCCATACCAATCGGTGAAGAGAGCACCCTCATTGCCGATGCGGTCGATGTTGGGCGTGCGATAGCCCATCATGCCGCGGTGATAGATGCTCGGATTGAGCCAGCCGATATCGTCGCCCATGATCATCAGGATGTTCGGCTTGCCGCCGCCGGCGGCAGGCGCTGCTGATTGCTGCGCGTGCGCCGCGGGGGCGGAGACGGTCAGCGCCGCTGCGGCCAATGCACTGCCACCAAGCAGCAGGTCGCGGCGGCTGACACTCAAAAGCGGTTCGTTCTGAGGCTGTCCGTTCTGTTCGGGTTGATCGGATATTGGATGCTTGCTCATGGCATGTCGCTCCATATCGCCAGTGGATCGGGACCTTTGTGCCGCGTCATTGCTGCGATCGGGCCTGCGATCGGATCGAGCCGAGGGCAAATCATGCGGCACGTGAAAGCGCTGCAGCGGCCGTTGACGTCCGTCCGGACAGACGGCGCTGCCATGAAACACAATCGGTGGACGCATGACTGTGCGCCCGGCAGAGGCAGGCGGCAAGGATGTAACAGTTACGCTCTGGCTTGCGTT
Organism: Ensifer sp. EB106-03-01-XG145; assembly: GCF_058792075.1. Lineage (NCBI taxonomy): Bacteria > Pseudomonadati > Pseudomonadota > Alphaproteobacteria > Hyphomicrobiales > Rhizobiaceae > Ensifer > Ensifer sp. EB106-03-01-XG145. The sequence continues at coordinate 42,748 of NZ_JBYTEC010000015.1, forward strand.
GCGCCGGGCCGCGTGGCATTCGGCTTGGATTGACGTAACGTCAGGCCCTGGACGCAACGTGCGAAGAGCCCGAAAAGCTCGAAAAATGCACGGAATTAGGTCAATAATATTGACATAAATTAGCCGTCGTGGTCCTGTCGCTTCACCGTCCAGAGCATCCCGCTCTCAAGTGGGATCGCTTGAAGTGGAAAGATGCTCTAGAACGAAATGCCCGAGCGTCCTTTGTGCGTTCACCTGAACGCACGGCGCTCGACAACGACGCGGGAGGAAGCGGAGAACCGCTTTCCGCACCAATAATCTCTGAGGAAACACCCCATGCTGGATTGGGAACACATCTTCGCGACGCGCTCGAGCCGGATGCGCGCCTCGGAAATCCGCGAACTTTTGAAGCTGCTCGATCGTCCTGACATCATCTCGTTTGCCGGCGGCATTCCCGACCCCGCGCTGTTTCCGGATGCGGAATTCAAGGACGCCTATGCCGAGATCTTCGCAGGCCCGGCCGTTGGCGCGGCGCTGCAGTATTCGGTCAGCGAAGGCTACAAGCCACTGCGCGAATGGCTCGCCAAGCAGATGGAAAAAATCGGCATTCCCGCAGGCGCCGACAACATCTTCATCACTTCGGGTTCGCAGCAGGGCCTCGATTATCTCGGGAAGCTGTTCCTGTCGCCGAACGATACCGCACTCGTCACCTGGCCGACCTATCTCGGCGCGCTGCAGGCCTTCAACGCCTATGAGCCGACCTACGACCAGCTGAATCCCAACGGCAACCGTACGCCGGAAGCCTATCGCCAGGCGGCTTCCGAAGCCGGCGGCCGCGTCAAGTTCGCCTATCTGTCAGCCGATTTCGCCAACCCGACCGGCGAGACCGTCGACCGGGCAGGCCGCGAGCGCGTGCTGACGCTTGCAGAAGAGCTCGACATCGCCGTCATCGAAGACGCGGCCTACCAGTCGCTGCGCTACGACGGCGAGCCGGTGCCGCCGATCCTGGCGCTCGAAATCGCCAAGAAGGGCGATATCAACAACACCCGCACCATCTATTGCGGCTCGTTCTCGAAGACGCTGGCCCCGGGCCTGCGCGTCGGCTGGGTCTGCGCCTCGGAAAAGGTGATCCGCAAACTGGTGCTTCTGAAGCAGGCGGCCGATCTCCATTCCTCGACGATCAACCAGATGGCGATCTGCACGGTTGCCGAGCGCGGCTTCGACCAGCAGGTGGCCAAGATCCACCGGGTCTACAAGCAGCGTCGCAACGCCATGCTGGCGGCGCTCGAAAAGTACATGCCCGAGGGCGTTTCCTGGACGAAGCCGGAAGGCGGCATGTTCGTCTGGGTGACGCTGCCGAAGGGCATGGATGGTGCGGCACTGCTGGCGAAATCGATCGAGACGGTGAAGGTCGCCTTCGTGCCCGGCCGCGCCTTCTTTGCCGACGGCTCGGGCGAAAACACCCTGCGCGTCTCCTTCTCCTGCGCCAACGACCAGATGATCGACGAGGGCATTCGCCGCCTCGGCGATCTCGTCCGCGGCGAAGCGGCGGCGCTGGCTGCCTGAGACGCCAAGCTTCCGGTTCAGAAAAAGAACGCGTCCGCTACGGCGGGCGCGTTTTTCTTTTGGCTGGCGCCACCACGAAGATGTGATCAGGATGACGCATTGATCGGTGCAGGCCCTTCCGGTAGACAGAAGGCGTGACATGACCGGGCGTATCCCGGCCACGTAAGCGTTAACGTCACTCAACGCGTATGATCGAACGGCTTGAAGCGGCTTCGATCTGCGCGACTGTGTCCTGCGGATCGAGGTTTTCGAGCCCCCTAAGGGATGCAAATGGACAATCCTCTCAACTATTCCAACCTTGCTGCGCCGCGCATCGAGCGTGTTCGCCATGAGCTCAGGCGGCGGTCTCTCGTCGTCTCCGGCATCGAGCGTATTACGCCCGGCATGCTGAGGATCACGCTTTCCGGTGAAGATCTCGCGGACTTCGTCAGCCTCGGGGCGGACGACCACATCAAGATCTTCGTGCCCGGCGCCGATGGCACCGTGGAGCACCGGGACTATACGCCCCGGCGCTACGACAACGACGCACGCATCCTGGCGCTCGATTTCGCGCTGCATGAGGCAGGACCCGTGACCGCCTGGGCGATGAACGCTGCGGTCGGCGATCACCTCGAAATCGGCGGCCCGCGCGGTTCGGCGGTCGTCTCTGGAGATTTCCGGCGCTGGCTGCTGATCGGCGACGAAACGGCGCTGCCGGCCATCGGGCGGCGGATCGAAGAGACGCCTGATGGCCACGAGATCACCAGTATCGCGGCTGTCACCGGGCCGGACGAACGGCAGGCCTTCCGCACCGAAGCGGCGCTCACGACCCATTGGGCCTATCGCCCGCTCGATAGGGCGAGCGACCCTTCGGCGTTGCTCTCGGTCGTGCGTTCGCTGAAGCTCGAGCCCGGCACCTTCGTCTGGATCGCAGCCGAGGCCGCGGTGACACGGGCGATCCGCACCCACTTCGTCGAGGAGCGTGGCCTGCCGCTGCCCTGGCTCAAGGCCTCCGGCTACTGGGTGAAGGGCAAGGCCGACAGCACCGAGAAATTCGAATAGCGACCGCGGGAACGGAGGGCCACCGGTTCGAAAGATCCGCGCGGCCCTTCCGTCGCGGCGCCCCTCATGCCCGCGCCCGCCTTTCGGTGCGCTCGCCACCATTCCAACGGAACAACGCCCGCGAAAACTGTGAGCCGGGTTGGCGGCGCAATTGCCTTGTCCGGGAGAGTCAGGTCATTTCGCATTTCAATGCGGCACTGATCCGATCCGTCGGATTGCGATCGGCTGTTGCTGACTGTGGTCACTACCAGGGTAGGGCAGGCTTGGACCTCAACGACGAGACAGAGCAATCGGATCAGCCGACGCCACGCATGTATGCCTGGGCGCGCAATTCCGCGGCCTATCGGCTTCACCGCCAGATGCTGACGGAGAAGCAGCTTTTCGATGCGATCGCGCGCAAGGCGCGGGAGAAGTTCGAGGATATCGGCACCACCCAGGTGGAACTTCTGGCCGCTGCCGCCGTGACCTTCGCCTATGACAATGGCGCGCTCGACGATCAGGCCTATGCCGAGATCAAGACTCGCTCGGGCATGCGCGGCGGCAAGTCGAAGCGGGCGATCGCGCAGAAACTGTCGCAGAAGGGCATCGCGAAAACCGATGTTGCCGCGGCCGTTGCGGAGGCCGACGACCTTTATGCCGCCGTCGTTCTGGCGCGAAAGCGCGCCTTCGGCCCGTTCCGCAAGATCGATCTCGACGAGAAGCGCACGACGAAGGAGCTTTCCGCCTTTGCCCGGGCCGGTTTCAGCTTCGAGCTGGGCAAAAGGGTTTTCGCAATGTCCTTTGACGAGGCCGAGGAAATCCTGATCGCGGGCCGTTTGCTCTGACGGCAGGGCAAGGCCCGGTCGTCACCCGCGCTTCAGCGCGGGGTCGTCGAGGGCGGGATTGTAGAACAGTGAGAGCGTCAGGCTGCGGGCAATGCGCTCGGCCGTTGCCATGAACCAGGCCTTGGCTTCATGGTTGGGCGCGATGTCATCGAGGGTGGTGGAGAAAAGTTCCAGCCATTTCGGGAAGAGATCCGGCGTCATGTTGGCGACGCCGACATGGGCCTGCACCGGCTTGCCGCCATAGGCGCCGTTGCGGAAGGCGACGGCCGACCAGAAGCTCTTCATCTTTTCCATATGCTCCGGCCAGCGGCCCGAAAGCCTGGCGTCGAAGACGGGCCCAAGCTCCGGATGGGCGAGCACGCGCGCGTAGAACGTATCGACCAGATGACCGATGAAAGTCTCGTCGACGTCGATCGCCTTCATCTCGGTTTCCGCCCGTTCGCGGATCGCCGCGACATGGACGGCGCGGCCCTGCAGTTCATCGTTCATCTTATTACCCCGGCTTCGGCCCTCGGCTTTGCCGGCCTCATATAGGCGCTGTTGGCGCCGGCGCCAAAGGCCGAACCGCCGATTGCGGCAATCTGTCGTCAATGCGGGGGCGAGTGTTTGCGGTTTGGACGGGACCGCAGGATGCTATCGTTCAGCGCGGCACGAATTCGACCAGCAGTGACTTCAGTTCGATTTCGCGGACACGGCGCGCTGCTTCGTCGGGACTGACCCAGGCGAGAACGCGCTCGCCGCGTTCCTTGAAATCATCCGCCATTTCATCGACTTCGATCTGGAAGATATCGACCACGCAGGGCACGACGTCGCCGTCATCGAGCGATTTCAGATAGGTGTAACTGCCGACCGGCTTTTTCCGGACCTTGCCGCGTACGCCGGCTTCTTGCCAGGCCTCGATTTCCGCCGCCTCGTATGGCTTCTTGCGCTTCATCGGCCATCCCTTGGGAATGACCCAGCGACCGCTCTCACGCGAAGTGACCACCAGGATTTCGATGCCGCTGCCAGCTTTCGCTGGGCGGAAGCAAAGTGCGGCGATTTGCTGGCGAAACGACCCTGAAAACAGCTTCTCGGGCGATCTTGCAAGTTGTTGCAAGAGCGTTCCGGCCTTGCCGGTCTTTTGCCCGCTGTCCTTCTTGGTCGATTTCATGCGTCCCTTTTCTGTCGCGCCCTTGTGCAAGCGCCGGCAGTTTCGCGGCGAGATATTAATGGCAACCGCTTGTTACGCGGAAGCGGTGGCGGATGGCAATCCGATGATCGGGCGTGCTTCATCCACCGAATATTTGCCGCCGCGAGGCGCGCAACTGCGCGCGCCAAGCGTCCCACTTCGTAACCGTTACGTACAACTGTCGCCGCGCTAAGGCGCCATCCCCACCGCCGGCGACCGCTGGCGGCGGGGATGGCGCCCTTTTGGGGCCCGCATTCCATCGTCATTGCGTGGATCGATCAATCGCCGTAGGTTCCCGCGAAAATTGCGGAACCGGGCCATGCGAATTCGACCTGCGGTCAAGGATGACCATCCGGCGCTCTGTGCGATCGACACCGTTGCGGCGGGCGACCCAACACGATGCGCTGATATCGCCGGCTGGCTGGAAAATGGCTGCTGCCATCTGGTCCAGATCGATGGCGAGGTTGCGGCTTATGGCGTGCTGACCCGGCACTTCTTTGGCCACGCCTTTATCGAGATGCTGATGGTCGGAGCCTCCCATCGCCGGCGTGGTCTCGGCGCGGCGTTGATCGGGCATTTCCAGGCGATGTGCGCCGGCTCAAAACTCTTTACCTCGACCAACATGTCCAACCGCGTCATGCAGGATCTGCTTGTCAGGGCCGGGTTTCGGCCGAGCGGCTATATCGACAATCTGGACGAGAACGACCCGGAGATCGTGTTCTACAGCCCCCTCAAGCCGATCGCGAGTTGAAGCGAAGGGGCTACTGCATGTCTCCTTAAATCGACTCGATTTAAGGACAAAGACATGCAGAAAATCAAAGCGCTACAGCGACCTTTGCGCGTCTGATATGACGCGCGGCGCTGCAAAGAAGCGGGACACAGGCAAGACCTATGCGGCTTCGCCGAGCTGCGTAAGGTGGCCGGCGAAATCGGTGCCTTTGCCGCCGGCGTTGATCGTGTCGAAATACTCATGCCAGCCGGATTGCGCGATACCTGAAACGAGCGCTTCCAGCGCCGTCGCATCCGGGCAGCGCCACACCGCGAAGAAGGTCTGCGAGGCCGCGTGCAGCTTGGACTGGTCGACCTTGCCGAAGGTGATCAGTTCCACGCCGAGCGCCGATAGCGCCGGCATGGCGGAGCCGATCGCGGTGAAGAACTGCTGGCGGCCCTGCCTTGAAAGGGCGAGCCACGCCGGCTTGGCGCTGTAAAGTTCGGTCAGGTAGTGAGGCATCGTCTGCTTTCGTGTCCGTGTTTTTGGTTTATTGCGCACCGGGCGATGAAGCGTTTCATGCCCCCGCAATCTCCAAGTCAACACGTTGCCTGTCGATGGCTGTGGATGAAGATCAAGGTCATTGGCAGAAGCGGCGCGTCTGCAACGCGGCCGAGACGGCGCAGCGCCGCGTGCCTCTGGCGTCCCTCTGCCTCCGTCATGCTCGGGCTTGACCCGAGCATCCAGAGCCGTGGCCTGAGTGTTTTACGTTGCGCGCATGGATCCTCGGGTCGAGCCCGAGGATGACGGGTGGGGATGTGGCGGACTAGAGCATCCTGCCTCCAAGCCGCATCACTTGGGGGCAGAAGGACGCTCCACGGCAACAGGGCAGCAAGATTGTGTCTACCGTCCGATCATCCGCTCCTGCATCTCCTCGCCGATGAAGCAATTGTAGCCGCTGCCGGCCTGAACCGGCCGCACGGTGGCCGGCTCCATGCGACTTACCTCCAGGCCGGAGATCTCGGTGATCAGCTTGCGCAAGATGGCGCTGGCGAACTCGCCGCTATCGGACACCTTCATCAGAAACGCGCCGTCGCCGCCGATCACGCATTCGCGGTAATAGGCGTCGAGGTCGGGGATGGAGGCGGAGTCCGAGGCTGCGTGCGTTTTCAACATGATCGGCAGGCCATCGATGACGATGCCGCGGGCGACGGTGGAATTGCGCGCGACCGGCGCCGGGACGCCGGAATTGTTGGGGCCGTCGCCGGAGATATCGATGACGCGGCGGCTGCCCTGGAAGGGGTTGTAATCGAACAGCCGTCGGGTGAAGGCAAGGGTGTTGGAGATCGAGGTGAAGGCGATCCGCCGGATCGGTTGCCGACGCAGGAGCTCGGAATATTGCGCCGCCGTGCCACGACCGTCGATCAGCGTCCAGGGCGTGACCTGCACCGCCGCGCCGCCCCACTCGACATAGGTGACGGCGATGCGGCCGAGCGGGCCGTTCTCGATGGCCTCGATCAATTCGGGCTCGAGAAAGGCGGCGACATAACCCTGCCGCTGCAGCCGCTGCTCGTCGAGGTCCATGGAGTAGGAGACGTCGACGGCGAGCACCAGTTCGAGATCGACCGATAGCGGCTTGGCGGAGATGCTTCCGCCGAGCAGGCAGGCGCAGGCAAGAAGGACCGATCTGAGCGTCATTGCAGCCGACACCGAACGCAAGCAGGAGGATCATGCTACGCCCAAACCGGCTGTTCGCAATGAGGAGCGTTGGCAGCCTGCCGAGGGCGAGGTCAGCGGCGCAGCTTTTGCAGAAGCGGTTCCAGTGCCTCGATCAACGGTTCAGGCGTCACCGGTTCGCCGCCCTCCGACCAGGCGTTCTGAAACTCTGCGATCTCCAAGCCGACGACTTTGCTCTTGGCAAGGACTTCGCAGGTCGCGCGCAAGTCGTCGAGCGACAGCCCGTCGTCATGCTGATAATCGGTCGGGACGATGCCAGGGTTCAGCACGTCGCAGTCGAGATGGATATAGACAGGCCTGCCGGCGACGGCCTCGGCAAGCTTCTGCGCAAGGTCGGCGCCGGGGCGGATATGCGGGATGTGCCCCACAGCGATGAGGCTAACTTCGAACAGATCGAGGTCGCGCTGCCCGACCAGGACGACATTGCGAACGGAGACACCGTGCCCAAGGCCGGATTTCCAGAGGCCGCACGGCCCCGAAAGCGCCAGCCCGCCGAGATAGCCGGTGCTGCTGGTATCAGGTGTGTTCAGATCGCCATGCGCGTCGAACCAGACGACGACGGCATCGTCATGGTGCCTGGCGACGGCAGGCAGGGTTGCTAGCGACACCGCGCAACGGCTCGTCGCCGCCAGCGAGAACGATCCTTCGGCGTAAACCGCGTCGAAGCGATCCTGCATGCGCCGGAGTGCCGGCATCGCGGCTTCGAGCTCGACCGTCCAATGGCCGTTCAGCGCCGGTTCCGGCTCTCCGATCACGACGGTTTCAAGACCGAGCCTTCGAGCGAGATGGGAGGCGATCGATCGGGCGCCCGGAATGGCCAGGTCATTGTGGTCGCCGGCGCGACCCTGGAAGCAGGTGAGGGCTATTGCCATCGATCACTCCAACTTACGTTCGGACCGAACGAAGCACAGGGGCAGTCGATTTGACAAGGCTGGAAGCCGAACGACGCAGGGCGGATGTGTCCGTTCGGCTTCCACCGCAGGCCCTGCGGTGGCTGCTCTCTATCCGAAAACCAGCGAGCGGTGCAGTTGCGCCCCTGCCCAGGCGCCGTCGCCGACGGCGAGCGAGACGGAGTGGGGAACGCGGCCGACGTCGCCGCAGGCATAGGCGCCGGGAATGGTCGTTTCCTTGGCGGCCGTGGCCCGGATTTGCAGCCCCATCGGTGTTTCCTCGATCTCGCAGCCGAAGCGTTCGGCGATGTCGCTGGCGGGCGTCGTGCGGGTGGCGACGAAGAGGCCGGAGAAGGGCAGGCGGCGGCCGTCTGTCAGCACCACTTCCGCGAGGCCTTCGAGCCTGACGATCGGGGTTTCGTCGATGGTGACACCGCGTTTGACGAGGTCGGCGCGGCCCTCCTTGTCGAGCGCGATGGCGCCATTGGTGAAGAAGGTCACCTTGCCCCATTCGGGAATGAGCTGCGCCTGGTGGATCGACATCGGGCTTGCCGCGATGACCGCGATCTCGCCCTCGTTGAGCTCGTAGCCGTGGCAATAGGGGCAATGGAAGGCGCTTCTGCCCCAGCGCTCGGCCAGCCCCTCGATGTCAGGCAGGCCGTCCTTGACGCCGGTTGCAAAGAGCAGGCGTCGGCCCTCGAAGGACGCACCGTCGGCGGTGGTGACGACGAAGGCGTCCTGCTTGCCGCTGGCGGTCACGGCGCGGCCCTCGATCCAGGTGAGCGTCGGATAGGCGGAGAGCTGCGCCCGCGCGGTTGCGGCGATCTCGCCGGGCGCGACGCCGTCCTGGCCGAGGAAGCCATGGGAGTGGCTGGCAAACCGGTTGCGGCGAATGCCCTCGTCGATGATAGCCACGCGCCGGCGGGCGCGCAGAAGCTGGAGGGCGGCGGCCATGCCGGCATAGCTGCCGCCGATGATGATGACGTCCTGTTGCATCGTTCAAGTCCTTTCGGTTGCGCACAGGTCAGCCCACCGGTTCACGGAACCAGTGTCTCGACCCGAGCTTTGGGCAATAGAATTCCGGCCGGAAAACCGCGTTCTAAGCGGTTCCGTAATGGGCGGATGTATCGGGATCGATCACGTCATGACGTGGATCGATCGGCTGGTTTCATTGCGATCGAAGCCGGTGCCGCCTTGCGAAATCCTCGGCGAGATCGGCGAGCGTCACATGGGCGAAGCGGTCGAGCAGCAGCGCTTCCGCTTCCGCGAAGGCGGTGTCGAGGGCGGCATTGACCGCTTGCTCGACGAGGCATTCCGGCATTTCCTGCCGGTTGCCGATGGCAAAGATCGCGGGCTCGCCAAGCGTCTCGTGCAATTGCCGGAGCGTCACGGTCTTGAGATCGGCGGTGATCGCCCAGCCGCCCGCGTGCCCGCGGGCGGAGGAAACGATGCCGGCATCGCGCAGGAAGCCCATGGTGCGGCGGACGACGACCGGATTGGTGCGCATGCAGAGCGCAAGCTCGTCCGAGGTCAAAGGTTCGCCGCGCTCGGCCATGTGCAGGAGCGCGTGCAGGACGGAGGAAAGGCGGCTGTCTTTTTTCATGTAACTTCAATTATTACGAATCGAGGTGCGATGCAAGTGCTACGGCTAACTCACTTCTAAAGTGCCAATCGACAGAGGCTGGTATTTGCCTGACGAGGGGCCACTCCAGTTGCGAGGGCATTCGGCTAAGATCGCCGGTATGCCCACCATCGCTTTGCGACTGGGACCTTCGGCCCATCGCAGGGTGGTGACGTGAAGACCGTCGTTATCGTTTCATGGCTGAAATCCGCGACAACCTCAGTTGCGACCACTTCACAACATTCTCGATCTTCGTCGTTGAAAGCTGTGTCTACCAGAAATTCGAGGACGATATTGTCGCCGCTCCAGCCACACGTTACGGCCGCTATCGTCGGCGAGACTGTTTCCAGCAATGCGCGTTGCACACTGAGGAGCAGTCTTTTTTCGCGATCTGGTGCTGGCATCAGAATCTCCGGTCCTCGGGCGACTTAGTACCTAAGGCGCAAGATGGATGGCGCCATAGGGATTGTACTTGAACTCGTCCTCGTCGTAGGCGTCGACGGGCAGCAACTTGGCGCCGCGGCGCGCCACGACCTTTTCGACACCCTCGGCGAAGACCTCCTCGGCAACGCTGTCGATGATCGCGCTCAGCGCCAGTTCGTCGTCAGAAAGGCTTCTTGGCGCGTAGACGTCGGGTATTCCGACCAGATGGAAGCCGATGCTGTAGAGGTATTCGGCCGTGCCGATCGGCCGCTTGCCGAAGGCGAGGCGGCAGGGACGGGCGAGGGAAGCGCCCGTCTGGCCCTCCGCGTCGCGGGCAAGCTGCTTCCACCTGGCAACGCCGTGTGCGACGCCGGCGCTCTCGCCCTTGGCGGCAACGATGCCATTTTCCAGTGCATGGACGACCAGCCGAAGCGCCGTGCCGGAGGTCTCCACGGCATCCTCGGCCGTCATCGCAGGGCCGAGCACATAGATCACTGAGCGGTGGTCGCCGACAGCCTCTTCGTCGTCTTTAGTCCACGCACCCTTCTGCACGCGATCCCAGCAGACCTCGAAGGACATCGGCATGCGGTCATCCGGCGCGTCCTCGGAAAACGTATAGTCGATCTCGAAGCCGGGGGCGAAACTGTCGATCGCCGACTGGATCATGCCGCACAGCTCGGAGAAGGGCCGCTCTCCGCCGAGCAGGCAGAGCACGTGACGTGGTTTGACTTCGGAAAAGCTCATGGCCGCTGCCCTGATTGTTTGGTGGAGAGCTTTCGCAAGGACCACCGCAAGATGCAAGCCGTGCCGTCAGCCGTGAACCGGCCGTTGCGCCCGTGCGACGATGACGATGCCGATGAGCGAGACGGTGAGGCCGGCTGCCATGGCCCAGGAGAGGGGTTCGGCGAACATGACGAAGGCCCAGATCATCGTCACCGGTGGGCTCAGATAGAGGATCGCGGTGACGCGGGCGGGCGAGGATTTTTTGAGCGCGAGATAATAGAGGCTCCAGGCGCCGAAGGTGGCGATAAAGACCAGCCAGAGGATGCCGCCGACGAAACCCGGATCGAGAACAGGCAGCACGCGGCCTTCGTGCCAGGCGAAAAGGGCAAAGATCGCGGCCGCCGAAAGGCACTGGATGCAGAGGCTCTGATGCACCGGCATGGCGCCCGCCGGGCTGCGCTTCTGCAAAAGTGTCGCCAGCGCCAGCGACAGGGTGCCGAGCACCGGCAGGCCATAGGCCCAGAGCGGCACGTCGCCGAGATCGACCGACGAGCCGGAGGCAATGAGCACACCGGCAAGCCCGATGAAGGAGCCGAGCCATTGGCGGGGGTTAAGCGCCTGGCCGAGAATGGGCCAGGAGAGGATGGCGACCGCCAGCGGCAGCATGTCGGCGATCAGCGCCACGAGCCCGGTCGGCACGCCGTAGGAGATGGCGAGCGCAAAGCCGGCGAGATAGCCGGACATGGCGAGTGCGCCGAAGAGCATCTGCGGGGCGGCGTCCTTCCAGCGGATTTTCGGCCCGATCGTCAGCGCGAAGGGAAGCAGCAGCAGGCCGGAGACGAGGCTGCGCCAGAGCAGGATCAGGAAGATCGGCGCATGGTCGATAGCAAATCGGATGCCGACGAAGCCGGCGCTCCAGGAGACCACCAGCGCCGCTTCGAGCAAGATCAGAATGACGATCACGGAGAACCGGTTTGCCTGGCGTTGGGGCAGCGCAACGTCGCTCATCTCAAGGCTTCCGGCTTCAGCGGGTGTGGAGCGCCGCGTCGATCGCGGCATCGGATCGCTCAGGCTTGGCGCGGCGATGCCGCCCCGGCACCGGAACGGTCAGGACGAAGAGCGAGCCGACGATCAGGCCGATACCCACCCAGCCCTCGGCCGGCAGGCGCTCGCCGACGATGACGACCGCAAGCACGGCGGCAATGACCGGTTCGAGCAGCGACAGCGTGGTCGCCATGGTGGCCGACACGCGGGCGAGACCATAGGCGAAGAGCACATAGGCGACGAGCACCGGCACGAGCGCCATGTAGACGCCGACGGCGATGTTCGTCCACGACGCGAGCAGCGGCGCGCCGGTGAAGGCGAGCACCGGCAGGAGAGCCACGCCGCCGACGCCGAAGATCGAGCCCATGGCGGCGCGCGGCGGGATGCCCGCCTGCATCAGCCGGCGCGCTACCCAGGAATAGAGCGCATAGAGCAGGCCGGAGACGAGGCCGAGCAGAACGCCGTAAAGGACCGCCGCCGCGTCCTGAGCGTTTCCGCCGCCGTGGCCGGCGCTTTCGGAAAAAGTGAGAAGCACGGCGCCAGCAAGGCCGGCGGCAGCGCCCAGCAGCCAGCGGGTCGTGAGCTTCTGGCCGTCGAAGATCCGCTCGATCAGCGAGGCTGCCAGCGGCGCCGAGCCGATGGAGATGACGGTGCCGATGGCGACGCCGGCGAGGTGCATGGAGCTGTAGAAGGAGAGCGGATAGATCGCGACAGAGAGCGAGCCGAGCAAAAGCATCGGCCATTGTGCAGCGATCCGGCTGCTGCTCTTGACGATCGAGTGCAGCGCCGTCAGCGCCAGGAGCAGGCCGCCGAAACCCATGGCGACGGCGCCGATGCCGAGCGGGCTGACCCCTGATGCAAAGGTGGCGGTGGTGCCGGTCGTGCCCCAGAGGGCGGAGGCGATCAGCACGCAAGCGAAACCGACGAAGGAAACGGAATTCTGGGAGGTCATAGCTGCTCCATGATCGAGATGGCGATCCTGCGCGCGGACTTCAGCCTGATGTCGTTGCCGTCGAGCCCGGCGCGCGACATCGCGCCTTCGAGCAGGAAGGAGAGATGTTCTGCGGTCTCGTCGATCGCGGCCCCGGCGTCGGGCCGCATCTCGCTGAGATACTGCTTGAACAGCGTTTCGACCTCGTCCTTCTGCAGGGCGACGATGGCGCGGGCGGGGTCACCGACGGAAAGCTCGGCTGCGGCATTCAGCAGCCCGCAGCCGCGGAAGCCCCAGGAGTAAGCCATCTCGGCGTGGTCGACATAGCTATCGAAGATCGCCAGCACCCGGTCTCGCGGCGTTGCCGCGTGTGCCAGGCGCTCACGGTAAAGCTCCTGCCATTCCTTGTGCCGGGCCTCGATATAGGCATTCACCAGATCGGTCTTGGACGAGAAGTTGTTGTAGAGGCTCATCTTGGCGACGCCCGCATGCGCGGTGATTGCATCGATGCCGGTGGCACCGACCCCATCTCGATAGAACAATTCGGCCGCGGCCTTCAGCAGGCGCTCGCGCGCCGGCGCTTTCTCGCTCATCGCTTTCTCCAAAACGTTAGGTAGACCGATCTACCTAATTTGTCCTGATGTCAAGGGCCGGATGTAAGGGGCCGGATGCCAAGGGCGCTATGCCAAGGGCTCAATGCCAAGGCAGTGTCCGGTCTGAGGAGGAGCCGGCGATCACGGGCCTGGTTTTCTGATTTAGGTAACTGTTACGTACTTCCGCGGCGAAAAGGCGGGAGGTCTACTTCCCAGCGGTTCATCGCGGTGGAAAGATGCGGCCTGGCGTCACGCCGCATTGCGTTTCGCGCTTCAGATGGACATTGCCGAAAGTGAGGATCCACATGCTTCGGGTTGCCTTTACAGCGCTTGCGCTCCTTGCCGGAACGGCTGGTGTCGCCGCACAGGACGTTTCGCCGGAAAGTCTTCAGCGCCGCGCCGTCGAGCGCCGGGCGACGGAGGCGGTCATCTGGGGCATGCCGGCGGTCAACGCCGACCTGATGCTGCAGGAGGCGCTTTCGAAGACCAAGGCCAAGGTCAACGAGATCGTCTACTGGTCGCGGCCGGTCAACTGGAAGAACCAGACGCTGACGCCGAACCCGGACGCGATCTACTTCATGTCGTTCTGGAACGTGAAGGACGGACCCATCGTCATCGAAATCCCGCCGGCAGAAGGCGGATCGATCGCCGGCAACATCGTCAATGCCTGGCAGATGCCGCTTGAGGATGCCGGGCCGGAGGGGGCGGACAAGGGCAAGGGCGGCAAGTACCTGATCCTGCCGCCGGACTACATGGGCGAGGTGCCGGAGGGCTTCATTCCGCTTCGCTCGGACACCTTCACAGGTTTTGCGCTGCTGCGCTCTAACCTGAAGAGCCATGCCGACGCCGATATCGAAAAATCGGTCGCCTATGGCAAGAAGATCAAGATCTACCCGATGCCGGTGACCGACAAGCCGCCGGAAACGGTCTTTACAGACGCCTATGATGTGCTGTTCGACAGCACCATCCGCTACGATGCGAGATTCTTCGACAACCTGAACCGCGTCGTGCAGACAGAGCCCTGGCTCGAACGCGACCGGGTGATGATCGATCATCTGAAAACGCTCGGGATCGAGAAGGGCAAGCCCTACCAGCCAAGCGACGAGACGAAGAAGCTTCTCGACGCGGCGGCCGCCGAGGCCAAGGCCGAGCTTTCCGCACGCTATGACGCTGGCTTCCCTGTGATCAACGAGGGCATCCGCTGGTTTCCGGCCGGCCTGCCGGACATGGTGGCGGCCGCCACGGACGCCTATGCCGACCCGAACAGCTATCCGGTCGACGCCCGCGGCGTGACCTACACGCTCGGCTTCACCGGCATCAAGCATATCGGCACGGCGCAGTTCTACCTGATGGCCAACAAGGACAAGGACGGCAACGCCTTCGACGGCAGCGCCAATTATCGCCTCGTCGTGCCGAAGGATGCGCCGGTCAAGCAATACTGGTCGGTGACGGCCTATGACCGCGAGACCCATGCGCTGATCCGCAACATGGACAAGGCAAGTGTCGCCTCGATCGGGTCAGGCGTTCAGAAGAACGCCGACGGCTCGGTCGAGGTCTTCTTCGGCGCCAAGGCGCCAGCGGGCAAGGAGGCCAACTGGGTGCCGGTCGATCCGAGCCGCAAGTTCGAGCTGCTCTTCAGGCTCTACGGCCCGGAAAAGCCGCTGTTCGAAAAGAGCTGGAAGCTGCCCGATGTCGAGAAGATGAAGTGACGCGCTAGAAGAGGGCGCTGGCGCCAAACTTCTTGGAGCCCGGAGAGGGCGATGGGCTGGGGCTGTTGACCCGGAGCGACCGGGCTATACCTTTTTTTCTGCGGTTCCGGCGCCGGTTGAATGCGCAAAGCCGCTGCTGCCGTTCGTTTTGCCGCCGGTTCCAGAGGAGCGATCATGTGCGGACGCGTCTATCTGAAGACCAATCTCGAGGGATTGCTGCGCGCCTTCGGCTTTGCGACGCGCGGCGGCGTCGAAGCGATCGCCAACCAGTTTCCGCGGTATAACGGCGCGCCGACGCTGATCTATCCAATCATCATCCGCGACGTGATCCGCGATCCCGATCTCTTCGGCCCGGTCTTCGTTTCGGCGCGCTGGGGGCTGATCCCGAGCTGGACGAAGGACCCCAAGGCGGGAAGGCCGCTCGTCAACGTGCGCAGCGACACGATCGCCACCAAGTTCCGCTCGTCCTATCAGCGGCGCCGCTGCCTGGTGCCGATAGACGGCTTTTTCGAATGGAAGGACATTCACGGCACCGGCAAGGATAAGCAGCCCTATGCCATCGCCATGAAATCGGGCGAACCCTTCTGTCTTGCCGGCATCTGGGAGAGCTGGCGCGACCCGGCAACCGACGAGGATATCCGCACCTTCGCGATCGTCACAACCGACGCCAACGCCATGATCGCCGATATCCACGACCGCATGCCGGTGATCCTTCACCCTGAGGACTACGAGCGCTGGCTTTCGCCAGAGCCGGAAGCGCCTGATCTGATGAAGCCGTTTCCGCCAGAGTTGATGACCATGTGGAAGATCGGCAGCAAGGTGGGCTCGCCGAAGAACGATACGCCGGATATTCTCGATCCGGTGGAGTGAGAGAATCATCTTGCTGAAGAACGAAGGCCCCGTTTACGTACTGTACCTGGTCGTACCTGTACTCGCCGCATTTCTGATCCGGGAAACCTATTCGTTCATCCGGTCATTGCGCTTTTACAAAGGCAATGGCTGGGATTTTACCGTCGATATCGGGCCGAAGATGTACAAGGGCGAATCGACTGATCCTGACTTTGAGATGTCGCCCAGGGAAAAATTACTCTATGGCTATCCTATGGGCATACTTATTTGGGCTACCTTGTTAGCCGGTTTCTCCATCCCTTTGTTCTGAGCGAAACTCCGGTGGACCGAACCAACGCTTCCCTTTCAAAGTCGGCTGTGCCGACCGTGATCTACCTTCTGCGCCACGGCGAGACCGTCTGGAACACCCTTGGCCGCTTCCAGGGGCAGCAGGATTCGCCACTAACCGGACGCGGGCTTGAGCAGGCGGATTTCGTTGCGCGGCTGCTATTGGAGGAAATGACGGACGATCCGCATACTGTCGAGCTGCACGTCAGTCCCCTCGGCAGAACACGGGAAACAGCAGAGCGGGTGCAGCGCGTGCTGCCGCTGGCGCGTCGCGAGGACGCACGCCTGATGGAGGTTTCCGTCGGTTCCTGGGACGGTCTGACGATGTTCGAGATCGACAACGAGTTTCCGGGCGTGCTCGACGGTTCCGACGCCTTCGACTGGTACTTTCGATCGCCGGATGGAGAGAGCTTCGACGCAGCCTGCGCCCGGGCAAAGAGCTGGCTCGCCGATATCAAGGGGCCGACGGTCGCGATATCCCACGGGCTCTTTGGCCGGTTGCTGCGCGGCGTCTATGCCGGCCTCTCGCGGCGGGAAATGCTGGAACTGCCGGTTCCGCAGAACGGATTCTACCGCCTCTGTGACGGGACGTTCAGCCTCGTCAGCGGCTCGTCGGTGCGTGCCCCGTCACTGCAAACGCAGTAAACGGGTGCGCCCGGCGGGACGACATACCTTCGGCCTTCTGTCGCGTGCAAGGCGCCTACAAGATCCTCACAGATCGCGTGCCCACGTCTGGCCGGTAAGATCCTTGCCGAAGCTGTGATGCTGCTCTTCCTCGATCAGCGCGAAACCGGCCTTCTCATAGATGTGGCGGGCAGCGTCGAGGCCGGCATTGGTCCACAGCACCATGCGCGTGTAGCCCTGAAGGCGGGCGTGGCGCATGCATTCCTCGACCAGGCGGCGGCCGATGCCGAGGCCCCGCGCGCTCGGCTCGACATAGAGAAGCCGGAGCTTTGCCGTCGTTGCGTCGTGCCGGACGAGAAACACCGAGCCGACCACCTTGCCATCCTTTTCAGCGATCCAGCACCGGTCCGAAGCGGGGTCGTAGTCGCGCATGTATTTGACGATGATTTCCGCGACCAGGGCCTCGAACTCGGTGCTCCAGCCGTATTCCTGCGCATAGAGCGCGCCCTGGCGATGGATGATCCAGCCCATGTCGCCCGGTTGCGGATCGCGCAGGATATAGCCTGGCGTCCGCTCGTCCCGCAGCAGGCTCTTGATCTCGCCCATCGCGGCGACCAGTTGCCGCTGTTCCGGCACCGAGAGCTTTTCCAGCATGGCGACGACTTCGCGCTGGGAGGCATCCTCCAGCGGCTGGAACGTCGCGCGCCCCGCTTCCGTCAGTTCCAGCTGTGCGACCCGGCCATCGGCGGGCGAGCGTGTCTTTTCGACCAGTCCCTTCTTCTCGAAGCCGGCGATGACCCGGCTCAGATAGCCGGCATCGAGGCCGAGCTCTCGGCAGAGGTCGGTTGCCGTCAGCGCCGGCCGGTGCGCCAGTTCATAGAGAATGCGAACCTCCGTCAGCGAGAAGGCGCTGGCGAGCAGGTGCTCGTGCAGCAGGCCGATCAGGCGGGTATAAAACCGGTTGAAGCGCCGCACCGTCAGGGCGCGTTCGTCGACTTGCTGCGGCGACATGGCGATGCCTTCATAAATTTGCCTTGAGCATATAATTAGTTGCTTTAGGCAATTAATGTCAAGCGGAGACAGCACCGTAGGCCCCACGGCTCGACGACCTGAACGGGAATCTGCTCTGACCCAGGCTTGCTTGGCGAGCAGCTTACGAGAAGCCTCGACCGCTTGGTTCGCCACTCCATGCCGCAATCGAATGATGCGCAGCGCTGGGTTGCTTCCGGATACTTGCTCCCTCTTGATTTGGTGAGTGCTAATTTAGGTAGGCGATCGCGTCGCCGTACGATAGTATTCTGCGGTGATCTCCTTGGTCCGGAAGCCCGGAACGGGCCGCTTTTCAAAGTGTTTGGCAAGCCCATGGAGCAGAGACTCGCCGCAGTGCTGGCGGCCGACATGGCCGGCTACAGTCGGTTGATGGAGGCCGACGAAGCGGGCACGCTTGCGCGGCTCAGAACCCACCGCATCGAGCTCATCGATCCGGCGATCGCCAAGAACAAGGGCCGGCTGATCAAGACCACCGGCGACGGAATGCTGGTCGAGTTCCAGAGCGTGACAGATGCGGTCAAATGCGCGGTCGAGATCCAGCAGCGCATGAAGCGGCGCAACAGCGATGTGCCCGAGGACCGGCGGATCGAATTCCGCATCGGCATCAATCTCGGCGACATCATCTTCGAGGACGACGACATCTTCGGTGACGGTGTGAACATCGCCGCGCGCATCGAGCAACTGGCCGATGTCGGCGGCATCTGCGTGACCGCCGCGGTGGCGACACAGGTGGCCGACCGCCTCGAACTGCCGATCGAAGACCTTGGCGAGAAGATACTGAAGAACATCAGCCGCCCCGTGCATCTCTATCGCATCGGGCCCGAAGGCGTGATCCTGCCGGCGTCGCCGGACGAGGCCGATGCGAAAAGGGCCGTCTGCAAGCCGACGATCGTGGTGCTGCCGTTCGACAACATGAGCGGCGACCCGGATCAGGAGTTCTTCGCCGATGGCCTGACCGAAGACATCATCACTGCGCTGTCGCGCCGCCATGAGCTCTTCGTCATCTCGCGCAATTCGAGCTTCGTCTACAAGAACCAGCCGGTCAACGCGCGCGAGGTGGCCGCACGGCTCGGGGCGCAATACCTGGTGGAAGGCAGCGTTCGCAAGATCGGCGAGAGGGTGCGCGTCACCGTCCAGCTCATCGACGCGCTCAACGACGCCCATATCTGGGCCGACAAATACGACCGGCAGCTGGACGACATCTTCGCCATTCAGGACGAGGTGACGGCGGCGATCGCCGCCACCTTGCCGGGCCGCGTCGAGGCCGCCCAGCGCGACCAGCTCTCCCGCACGAAGCCGGCCAACATGGCGGCCTATGAATGCGCGCTCGCCGCCAAGGTGCTGCACCATCGCAGCACCGTCGCCGACAACAGCCAAGCCCAATCGCTGATCGACCGGGCGGTGGCACTCGACCCCGGCTATGCCCATGCCCATGCCTGGCGGGCCTGCATCCTCGGGCAGGCCTGGGTCTACGGATGGTGCGCCGACAAGGACGCGACCTGGGTGGAGGTCAATGCCGAACTGGAACGGGCGCTGGCGCTCGACGACAACGACGCCGACGTGCACCGCATCCTTGCGGCCGTCAACGTCAACAACAACGAGCTGACGATGGCGCGCTATCACCAGGAGCGTGCGCTCTTCCTCAACCCCAATTACGACCTCGTCGTGGTGCAGCAGGGCGAGCTTCTGACCTGGCTCGGGCGGCCGGAAGAGGGGGTGGAATGGATCCTGAAGGCGATGCGGCTCAACCCGCATCACCCCGAACGCTTCTGGAGCCACCTCGGCAAGGCCCATTTCGCCGCCCGCCAATATGGCGAGGCGATCGAGGCCTTCATGCATCTTACGAGCATGGACGAGACGCAACACGCCTTCGTCGCCGCCTGCCACGGCTGGCTCGGCGACAACATTGCGGCGAACGCGCATATGGAGAAGGTTCGGACGCTGGCGCCGACGTTTGGGATCGAGACGTTTCTTTCGACGCTGCATTATGCGCAGGAGAGCGATGCGCAGCATTTGCGTGAGGGGTTGGTGAAGGCGGGGGCGGGTTGAGCTGTCTCGACGCCAGGCGACGGGCCATTGCGCGATGACGGTCGCCCTGGTGGCGCCCGGAAAAACGACTGTAGCTCGCCACGATTTTCTGGAATTTTGACCGCCAAAGCCGGAAAAACTGCAATTCCAGTTAGCGACGCTGGTCGCGTTTCTAGCGACCAGCTCCAGTTTCAGAGGCTGCTCAAATGGGCAGCCTTGAGAATTCGCCACGTATCAGCCTGCGTTGCTCGGTATCGGCGTGTTGAGCAGTTGTTGCTCCCACAGGAACGCGATGCCGCTACCAGCGGCATGATGCTTGAGCACGTCCGTCAGCTCGGCGGCATGCTGGGTGCGGGCCCAGTCGCGCTGCCATTCGGCCGCCAGCGCCAGCCAGGTCATCATGTTCGCACCGGCCGCGATCATCCGTTGGATAGCGACCTCGTGGGCCTCGACCGAAGTCCCTCCCGAAGCGTCGGTGATGACCGTCACGTCCCAGCCTTCGCCGAGGGCCTGGATCACCGGCATCGCGACGCAGATCTCGGTCCACAGGCCGGCGATGATCAACTGCTTGCGGCCCGTCGCCTTGACCGCATCCACCACCTTCCGGTCCTCCCAGGTGTTGATGAACGTCCGGTCGATCACTTCCTGGCCCGGGAACACATCGGTGATTTGCGGGAAGATGAGACCGCCACGCTCAGCGATCACGCTGGTCAGGATGGTCGGTACGCCGAAGGCCTTGGCGGCCTTCGCCAGAGCCGTCGAATTGTTGACCACCATCTGCGGATCGTGGCTGTTTAGGTTTGCGAGCTGGTAGGGCTGATGGTCAATCAGAACGAGTACGGAATCCTCCGGGCGAAGAAGCGAAGCAAGGCCGTTACGAAAGGTCATGAATACATCCTCTGCTGCCGTTTCGTGTGAGGTCGGCTTACCGGCAGACATGCGCTGACAGCGGCGCTGCCTACGAAACGGACACTGCCATTCCCATTTTTGATACGGTAGCCTTCGTTTGTGCCAAGCTGTGTCGCGAAATGGGGAACGCCAAAGTGGATATCGAAGATCTGCGGACATTCGTGGAAGTGGCTGATGCTGGGGGCGTTTCGCCCGCCGCGCGGCGGCTGGGCGTCTCCAAGTCAATGGTCAGCCGGCGGCTCGTCCGACTTGAAGCGGAACTTGGCGTGCAACTTCTTGCACGAACAACCCGCGGCGCAGCTCTCACAGAAGCCGGGATCACGTTTCGGGACCATGCAGCCAGAGTCTGTGCCGAGATCGACATGGCAAGGGAAACGATCCTACCCGCCGGTGACCTTTGCGGCCGCTTGAGAGTTGCTGTGCCGCTTTCTTTCGGCCCGACCCACTTCGCGCCCGTACTCGCGCAAATGGCGCAACGCCACCCGCAGCTCCATATCCATGCCGCCTACAGTGATCGCTTCGTCGATCTCATCGCGGAGGGCTTTGATTGCGCGATCCGGGTTGGGTATCTCCAGGACTCTAACCTGGTCGCAAGACGCGTCGGGCCGATCTACGGGAAGTTGGTCGCGAGCCCGGACTATGTCAAAACGCATGGTTCCCCCGAGACGCTGGAGGAACTCGTCGCCCATCAGGCCCTCATGCAAGGAACGGAGGGCTGGCAATTTATGGATGGCGACAAGATCATTACGGTTTATCCGCGGGGGCGCTTCAAGGCCGACAACGCCCTAGCTCTCGCCGCCGCTGCATTGACAGGACTCGGCATCGCGTGGCTCCCCGATGGCGTCACCCATGAATATATAGCCTCCGGCGCGCTGGTTCCGGTCATGACACGCCATCCGCCACCTCCGGCAGGTGTATATGTTATCCGTCCGCCGGGGCAGCATCCCGCAAGGAAGGTACGTGTCCTCACCGAAATGCTGATCGAGTGTTTCGAACAAACTCCGGACCCTGCGGGCGTCGGTCTCTAAGACACGAACGGTGCGCAGCCCCGGCCGATCTCAATCGATGTCAGGATGCGGGGATGATCGGTCGTGGCGAATGTCCACGTTGGTTTGGGGGCACTACGGCGCCGCGTTTTTTATCAGACGCCCAAAGGTCGTTGTAGCGCTTTGATTTGCTGCACGTCTTTGTCCTTAGATCGAGGTCGATTTAAGGAGACATGCAGTAGGGATAGCGCGGGATCTTCCGCTGACGATTCATCATCGCTGGCTCGACCTATTCCGCATCCGTTAGTCTGACGTGACCTAATTCCTCGAACATGCAAGTGACACGTCCATTGGTCAGGTGAGATCAGCCGCGGATCCCTCCAGCTCCATCGCCACACACCTCCCGCACACACAACCTTAACCACCGGTGCGCCGGATCCGCGTCGAGGCGGGGGTGCCAGATCAGCGAGATGGTGATCTCCGAGAGGGTGACCGGCAGGGGGAAGGTGAAGAGGTTTTCGCGCAGCGTTCCGGTGTAGCGTTCGGGGACGCTGGCGATGAGGTCGGTGGCGCGGGCGAGCGCTAAGGCCTCGGAGAAGCTGCCGACGGAGGCGGCGATGTCGCGTTTGAGGCCGAGGGGGTGAAGGGCGGCGTCGATCGGGCCGGTGTCGTTGCCGCGGCGGGAGACGTGGACGTGGCGGCCTCCAGCGTAGCGGGCGGGGGTGATCTCGCCGCTCGAAAACGGATGGCCTGATCGGACCACGCCGACGAAGCGGTCGTGGAAGAGGGCCTGTGCCCGAAGCTCCGGGCCAGTCGCTTCCCCAATCACGCCGGTTTCGAGGTCGACGCTGCCTTCGCGCAACGGGCTGCTTTCCCGGTCGAGTTTCTGCACGAAGCGAAGGCGCACGCGGGGGGCTTGCCTGGCTACGCGGGCAATCAGCGCCGGGCCGAAATTCTCGACGAAACCCTCGCGGTTCCTGAGCGTGAAGGTGCGGGTAAGCGTCTTCAGGTCCAGGCTTTCGGCGGGGCGGAGGCAGGCTTCGGCTGCTTCGACCAGGGTGCCGACATGGGCGCCAAGCTCCAGCGCCCGCGGCGTGGGCACGAGGCCACGGCCGGCGCGCACCAGCAGCGGATCGCCGGTTGCCTCTCGCAGCCGGGCCAGCGCCCGGCTCATGGCGGATGGGCTGAGCTGCAGGCGCCTGGCGGCGCGGGCGACGCTGCCTTCCGAAAGCAGCACATCGAGGGTCACGAGCAGGTTGAGGTCGGGTCTGGTCATGGCCTTCCATAGCATGAGTTCGACCATGATGTGGCGTCAAACGCACGAATGAAGTGCAAATGCTGCGCCTTCCGCCCTATGTGGCAGGAGATTAGGTTCTCGGGGAACCGAATTTGGAGGGTTTCCCGATGATCCTATGCCGGCTAACGCCCGTGGCCCTTGGCCGTTTCCTGATGTCCCTGATGTTCCGGTCCGATCGCATGAGATCGCCGCACAAGCAGAGTCACGAAATCGCTCTAACTCTTTATTTTCAAGGGGTTTCTTGCGCGAGAACTGCGCGTCGCGAAGCCATGTGCGCGGGACGTGGCTGATGACCTCGACAGACACCACCATGCCCCCGACCGCTCTAGCGCCTTCCGTTCGCTGGGTGCTCGCCAGCCTTTCACTTTCCATGTTGCTTTCCTCGCTCGGCACCAGCAGCGCCAATGTCGCGCTGCCGGCGCTGGCGGACGCGTTCGGCGTGTCGTTTCAGGCGGTGCAGTGGGTGGTGCTTGCCTATCTGCTGGCAATCACCACGCTGATCGTCAGCGTCGGACGGCTTGGCGATATCGTCGGCCGCAGGCGGCTGCTCGTTGCCGGTATTGCGCTCTTTACCACGGCCTCGGTCGTTTGCGGCCTCACGCCAAGCTTTGCGCTGCTGATCGCGGCGCGGGCGGTGCAGGGCATTGGTGCCGCGATCATGATGGCGTTGACCATGGCCTTTGTCGGCGAGACGGTGCCGAAGGCGAGGACCGGCAGCGCCATGGGCCTGCTCGGCACCATGTCGGCGGTCGGCACCGCACTCGGGCCGTCGCTTGGCGGTGCGCTGGTGGCCGGCCCGGGCTGGCGGGCGATCTTCCTCGTCAACGTGCCGCTTGGTCTCGTGGCGCTGTTTCTCGTCCGTCGGCATCTGCCCTCCGACCGCAAGACTGAGGGCAGGCAGCGCCCGCGCTTCGATGTGCCGGGCACGCTGTTGCTGGCGTTTTCGCTCGGCGCCTATGCGCTGGCGATGACGCTGGGGCGCGGCAGTTTCGACGTGTTCAATGTCGTGCTGCTTTCGGCCGCGGCTCTCGGGCTTGGGCTCTTCCTGCTCGTCGAAACGAAGGTCGCCTCGCCGCTCGTTCGGCCGGCGATGTTTCGCGACCCCGCTTTAAGCGTCGGGCTTTCGACCAACGTGCTGGTCTCGACCGTGATGATGGCGACGCTGGTGGTCGGGCCGTTCTATCTCTCGCGCGGGCTCGGGCTCGATGCGGCGACGGTCGGGCTCGTCATTTCGGTCGGGCCGGTCATCTCGGCCTTCGGCGGCGTGGCCGCCGGCCGGATCGTCGATCGGCTGGGGGCGCGATCGGTGGTGACGGCCGGTCTCGTGGCAATGGTTGCGGGGTGTGCTGCTCTTGCGCTGCTGCCGGGTCTCCTTGGCGTCGTCGGCTATATCGCGGCGATCGCGATGCTGACGCCCGGCTACCAGCTCTTCCAGGCGGCCAACAACACGGCCGTCATGGCCGACGTCGGCCCGGACAAGCGCGGCGTCGTTTCCGGCCTGCTCAACCTCTCGCGCAATCTCGGGCTCGTCACCGGTGCATCGGTCATGGGCGCGGTCTTCGCCTCAGCCGTGGCCGCAAGCGATATCGCCAAAGCCGCGCCGGACGCGGTCGCGGGTGGCATGCGGGTGACCTTTGTGGTTGCGGCTGTGCTGACGGTGATTGCGCTGGCGATCGCGGCCGGGAGCAGGGTGTTTGCGGGAGGGCGCGTGCGCTCCCGCAATGCTCGCTGACAGGCGGATAGCCGGATGCAGAAGCCGATGGTTTGGTCGCGCCAAACCATCGTGCTCGTTCTTTGCCGGCCTGAGGGTCAGGCGACCGGCGCGCTTGCAAGCCTGGCGCTGAGCGTCTCGAAATCCGGCACGAACCAGATCGCGTTGCCCTTGTTCGTCTCGCGCACGAAATCGGTCAGCGCCTTGCTGCCTTCGAGCTTGGCCCTGATATCGCCGACGATGGCGAGCCGCATGCGGTAGTTGACGAATTTCTGGAACACGTCGCCGGCAATACGGGTCGAAAGATCGAGGAAATCGGCCCCAAGCCGTTCCACAGGGATCGCCACCAGAGTGGCCTCATGCGCCCAGGCGTCGCCGAGAAAATCATTGGCGTCGCCCGGCACCTTGAGGAGGGGGCCATCATTTGCGCATTTCAGCACGCGCGCGGTTCCGATTTCGAGAAGCTGTGTCATGCGTTCGGGATAGGGGATAAAGCCCTGGGTTGCAAGAGTGGTCGTGTCAGGCGCTGCGGCCGAGCCAGCGCCGCGCGTTCACCGTCCGTGAAATTCGCCCGACATTTGCGCTGTTTGACTGGCTCGGGCGATCGGTCCTGAATCGATGTATTCTTTTAAACATAACGAATCTCGTAAAATTGTTTGTTCTTCGCGAGTTATTTCGGCGCGCGATCCGAGAGTTTCGGACGATTTTCCCGTTGGAATCCTGTTGTTTTGACCCAGATCAATGACCCGCTCAGTTCGCTATCTATTCTGCAACAGGATACATTCTTGTCATCTGCCGGTTACGGGATTGATTTTTATTTCGGGTGGCGCATCTTACCTTAGATTGTGTTGGGGGACGCAGAAATGCCAGAACTCGTTCAGCCACAGCCGATCGAAAGGCCGCCACGCTCGCGGCGTGCGGAGCTTCTCACCTTCCTGGTGCTCGCCTTCGGCATCTGGCCGATCGTCGCCGTCGGCGTCGTCGGCGGCTATGGCTTCCTCGTCTGGATGCTGCAGATCATCTTTGGCCCGCCGGGCCCGCCCGGGCATTGAGGCCGGCTATGGGCGCAGAACCTCTTTCCCGCCGTGAACTCTTTACCGGCCGCGCCGCCGCAAAGCCGGTCCGCATCCGGCCGCCCGGTGTTTCGGAGGCAAGCCTTGCGGCCTGCACCGGCTGCGGCGCCTGCGGGGAACGATGTCCCACCGGCATAATCCGTCTCGCAGACGGTCTCCCCTTCGTCGACTTTTCGCGCGGCGAATGCACCTTTTGCGGCGCCTGCGAGGAAGCCTGTCCTCAGCCGGTGTTCGAGGCAAAGGACGTGCGGCGCTTCCCCCATGTCGCCGTCATCACCGACACGTGCCTGGCGCGCCGCAACGTCGCCTGCCAGTCCTGCGGCGAAAGCTGTCCCGAGCAGGCCATTCGCTTTCGCCCGCGCATTGGCGGGCCGTTCCTGCCTGAGATCAACGAGGCCAAATGCACCGGCTGCGGCGCCTGCCTCTCGGGCTGCCCGGTCAGCGCCATCGCGGTCAAGGCAATGGAAGCGGAGGTGGCTCATGTCTGAGGCCGCAACGGCAAAGGCGGGCACGCCCTATCACATTTCGAGCGCCGTGGTCGCCACGATGCCTGCCAGCACCGAGAGCATCCTTCAGACGCTGCAGGGAATGGAAAACGTCGAAATCCACGGCCATGGCGGCGGCAAGATCGTCATCGTCATCGAAGGCAGAAGCACGGGCCAGCTCGGCGAGTGCCTGACGAAGATCTCGCTGCTTGATGGGGTGATCTCGGCCAACATGGTTTTCGAGCATGTCGAAATGGAAGAGGAAAGGCAGGAGCCATGAGCGGACAACTGACGCGGCGTGACATTCTGAAAGCCCACGCAGCCGGCATCGCCGCCGCCACGGCCGGCATAGCGCTGCCTGCCGCCGCACAGCCGGTGCCCGGCGGTGTCAACGCGCTGGAGATCAAATGGTCCAAGGCGCCGTGCCGCTTCTGCGGCACGGGCTGCGGCGTGATGGTGGGCGTGAAGGAGGGCCAGGTCGTCGCCACCCACGGCGACATGCAGGCGGAGGTCAACCGCGGCCTCAACTGCATCAAGGGCTATTTCCTCTCCAAGATCATGTATGGCAACGACCGGCTGACGACGCCGCTCCTGCGCAAGCGCGGCGGCGCCTACGCCAAGGACGGCGAGTTCGAGCCGGTGAGCTGGGACGAGGCCTTCAACGTCATGGCCGAGCAGGCGAAGAAGGTGCTGAAGGAGAAGGGGCCGACGGCGGTCGGCATGTTCGGCTCCGGCCAGTGGACGATCTTCGAGGGCTATGCCGCGACGAAGCTGATGCGGGCGGGCTTCCGCTCCAACAACCTCGACCCCAATGCCCGCCACTGCATGGCGTCTGCCGCCGTCGCCTTCATGCGCACTTTCGGCATGGACGAGCCGATGGGCTGCTACGACGATTTCGAGAACGCCGATGCCTTCGTGCTCTGGGGCTCGAACATGGCGGAGATGCACCCGATTCTCTGGACGCGCGTCGCCGATCGCCGCCTCGGCCAGCCGCATGTGCGGGTCGCGGTGCTTTCGACCTTCACCCATCGCAGCATGGACCTGGCCGACATCCCGATCGTCTTCAAGCCAGGCACGGATCTGGCGATCCTCAACTATATCGCCAACCACATCATCGAGACTGGCCGCGTCAACGAGGACTTCGTCAGCAAGCACACCAAGTTTGCCCGCGGCGTCACCGACATTGGCTATGGCCTGAGGCCCGACAATCCGGTCGAGGTCAATGCCGCCAACTCCAAGGACCCGGGCAAGACCGAGCCGATGGATTTCGAGGCGTTCAAGGAATTCGTTTCGGAATACACGCTGGAAAAGACCGTCGAACTGACCGGCGTCGAGCCGGAATTCCTGAAGCAGCTTGCCGAGCTCTATGCCGACCCCAGCCGCAAGGTCATGTCGCTCTGGACCATGGGCTTCAACCAGCATGTGCGCGGCGTCTGGGCCAACCAGATGGTCTATAACCTGCACCTTCTGACCGGCAAGATCTCCGAGCCCGGCAACAGCCCGTTCTCGCTGACCGGCCAGCCTTCGGCCTGCGGCACGGCGCGCGAGGTCGGCACCTTCGCGCACCGCCTGCCGGCGGACATGGTGGTGACCAATCCCGAGCACCGCAAGCATGCGGAGGAGATCTGGCGCATCCCGCACGGCATCATCCCGGAAAAGCCCGGCTATCACGCCGTGCAGCAGGACCGGATGCTGAAGGACGGCAAGCTCAACTTCTACTGGGTGCAGGTCAACAACAACGTCCAGGCGGGACCCAACACCGCCAACGAGACCTGGCAGGGCTATCGCAACCCGGACAATTTCATCGTCGTTTCCGATGCCTATCCGACGATCACCGCGATGAGCGCCGACCTGATCCTGCCCGCCGCCATGTGGGTGGAGAAGGAAGGGGCCTACGGTAATGCCGAGCGGCGCACCCATGTCTGGCACCAGCTCGTCCAGGCCCCCGGCGAGGCGCGCTCGGATCTCTGGCAGTTGGTGGAATTCTCCAAGCGCTTCATCACGGACGAGGTGTGGCCGAAGGAGATCCTCGACGCCAGCCCCGAATATCGCGGCAAGACGCTGTTCGAAGTCCTGTTCAAGAACGGCGAAGTCGACCGCTTCCCGATCACCGACGTCAGCGCCGAGTACGACAACAACGAGGCCAAGGACTTCGGCTTCTACATCCAGAAGGGCCTGTTCGAGGAATATGCCACCTTCGGCCGCGGCCACGGCCATGACCTGGCGCCCTATGACACCTATCATGAGGTCAGGGGCTTACGCTGGCCTGTCGTCAACGGCCAGGAGACGAAGTGGCGCTACCGCGAGGGCTTCGACCCTTACGTGAAGGCGGGCGAGGGCGTGAAATTTTATGGCAACAAGGACGGCAAGGCGATCATTCTCGCCGTGCCCTACGAGCCGCCGGCCGAATCCCCCGACGAGGAATACGACACCTGGCTGGTGACCGGCCGGGTGCTCGAACACTGGCACTCGGGCTCGATGACCATGCGGGTGCCGGAGCTTTACAAGGCGTTTCCGGGTGCACGCGTCTTCATGAATGCCGAGGACGCGCGCAAGCGCGGCATCAACCAGGGCATGGAAGTGCGCATCGTCTCGCGGCGCGGCGAAATCCGCTCGCGCGTCGATATCCGCGGCCGCAACCGCATGCCGCCTGGCGTCATCTTCGTTCCCTGGTTCGACGCGAGCCAGCTCATCAACAAGGTCACTCTCGACGCCACCGATCCCATCTCCAAACAGACGGATTTCAAAAAATGCGCGGTCAAGATCGTTCCCGTCACCCTCTAGGGTTTTTTCGGCTGAAGCGGATTTGCGGAAACGTCCTGTCTCTTTGTTTCGGGGCAGTTCCTCAGGCAAGACCGCTTCGCACCTTTGCTGGCCCGAAGCGGCCCGTCTGGATGGCGATGGCCGCGGGGCTGATGGTGTTCGTCACCACCGCCGCCGTGGCTCAAGTTGCGGAAAAGCTGGTGCCGCAGCTCGAAGGCCCGACGCCGCAGATGGCGACCGAAGCGGCGGCGCCGCTGCCGAAATGGGTGGTCGACGACAAGCGCAAGATGCGCGCCTATCCCGACCAGCCGCCGGTCATCCCGCATTCGATCGAGGGCTACGAACTTTCGGTCAATGCCAACCGCTGCCTTTCCTGCCACAAGCGCGAATTCACCCAGGATTCGGGCGCGCCGATGATCAGCGTCACCCATTACATGACGCGCGACGGGCAGATGATCGCCGACGTTTCGCCGCGGCGCTATTTCTGCACGGCCTGCCATGTGCCGCAGGCTGACACCAGCCCGCTGGTGCCGAGCAATTTCAAGGACATGAGCGAGTTGGGCTTCAAGCCGGCCGGAAGCGAGTGACATCATGATCGCATGGATCAGGAAACTTATCCTCTGGGCCTGGCACATCATGGCGACGCCGGCCGGCACGCTGGGCTTGGGCTTCCTCACGCTCGGCGGCTTCATCGGCGGCGTCATGTTCTGGGGCGCCTTCAACACCGCGCTGGAACTCACCAACACCGAGAAGTTCTGCACCTCCTGTCACGAGATGCACGACAACGTCTACCAGGAGCTGACGCGCACCATCCACTTCTCCAACCGCTCCGGCGTGCGCGCCACCTGTCCGGATTGCCACGTGCCGCACCAGTGGACCGACAAGATCGCCCGCAAGATGCAGGCGTCGAAGGAGGTCTGGGGCAAGATCTTCGGCACCATCAACACAAGGTCGAAGTTCCTCGAAAAACGGCTGGAGCTGGCCCAGCACGAATGGGCGCGCATGAAGGCCAATGACAGCCTGGAATGCCGCAACTGCCATTCCTCCGTCGCCATGGACCTGCAGAAGCAGACGCAGCGGGCGGCCGAGATCCACACCCGCTATCTGCTTTCCGGCAAGGCCACCTGCATCGATTGCCACAAGGGCATCGCGCATGAGCTGCCCAACATGGAAGGCATCGATCCCGGCTGGAAGATGCCGCCGGAGCTGGAAGGCAAGAAGATGGCCAACCAGACGCCGATCGACGACCTGCGGCAGGCGCTGGCGGAGCTGCATCTGCAGGTGCAGTAGGGTGCGGCGGGGGCTGGAGTAGGGCTACTGGCGGCGCCGGAATTTTTTGCGCCAACTCGGATCTCCTTCATTCCTGTGCTTGTCACAGGAATCCAGCCGCGCCGCGTCCGCGGCGCGAGAAATCCTCCGAATGTCGAGCGTCCGCAGCCCTGCATCTCGAGCCGTGCCGACGCACGGCGGCTGGATCTCTGTGACGAGCACAGAGATGAGGGTGGAGGGTGCTGCGACTGCCGAGCCTTCGGAGCCTACGAGGACGGGCAGCAATGGACTGGCTGGCCTTGGCTTTCCGTTCGCCTCCCTCCACACCATCATTTTCCTGAAAAAATTCGCCACCGATGTCGGCACCGTCGTTTCCCGTTCGTCATTTAGCCAGGGAGGCCCATTCGGCTTCCTCCAACGGAGCGGGATAGGAAAAAAGTCCGTGCGGGTCTTTCGCCTGCAACCCGCTCTCACTACTTGGGTTTCACCGCGCCGATACCCCAGGGGTCGCAACGACCGGGACGGCGTGACAGAGGAGATTGGACAATGCGCGTAGTGGTTTTTGTAAAGGCGACCGAGGACAGCGAAGCGGGCAAGATGCCGACGACCGAGCTTCTCGAAGCCATGGGCAAGTACAATGAGGAACTGGTCAATGCCGGCATCATGCAGGCGGGCGAAGGCTTGCATCCTTCCACCAAGGGCGCCCGCGTCGCCTTCGACGGGCCCAATCGACTGGTCATCGACGGTCCCTTCGCCGAGACCAAGGAACTGGTCGCCGGCTTCTGGATCTGGACCGTCAAGGACATGGACGAGGCGATCGCCTGGGTCAAGCGCTGCCCGAACCCGATGCCGGGCCCGAGCGAAATCGAAATTCGCCCGGTCTTCGAGATGGAGGATTTCGGCGACGCGGTGACGCCGGAGATCGCCGCGCAGGACGAGCGCCTGCGCGAGAAGATCGCCAAGCAGTAGGGACGTCACTCTGCTGACGGTTAAGGGTGGGCTTGCCCCTCTCCTCGGGTTTAACCCGAGGACTAACCCTCTCCCCGCCAAGCGGGGAGAGGGGACGAGTCCGGTTTGCGGCGTTTTCGAACGCGGCCGCAGTCAGGGTCAAACGGGGTTTAGTCGGGGGCAAACCAATTAGCCCGGAGTGAAACTGTGGCGCTTGTTGTCGAGGCGAGCGGGCGCCACGCGTGCCCTTCTCCCCGCGCGCCGGGAGAAGGTGGCCGGCAGGCCGGATGAGGGGCAAGCCCTCACCGGGCGGATGAGGGGCAGCCGCAAGTGTTGGGCGGTGAGCGGGAAGAAAGCAGCCCGCATGCCGGATGAGCGGCTACCACAGTGTCCGAACCGTGTCGCCGTTAGCGGTCCGCTCCGTCGGTTTCCCGTAGAGATTGTATTAACCATATTTGCTTACCTATTCTCAGGGGTTTCAACCGGAGTGGGGCAATGGTCAGGGCGAGCGGTTTCGTCATTTTTCTTTTATCAAGTGTTCAGTTCGCGGCCGCTGCCGATATCGACGGTCCGCTGGTCGGGACGCAGGACGCCTATGAAGTGCCGGTGGAGCAAGCATCCGGCGGCATCGTCGGCTATATCGAGGGCTCCTATGGCGCCGGCGTCGATACACCCGGTGATATCGATACGGATGCATGGGACCTGCGCGGCGCCGTGAACTTCGATGCCGGTGCCGGCCTGAACCTGCAGGTCGATCTCGGCTACACGCGCGCGTCCTATGAAGACGTCGATACCAACAGCTATGACGGTGCGCTGCACGGCTACTACCGCAACGATCTCTATGCGGCAGGCGTCTTTGTGCAAGGCGCACGCCTCGACCCGGGCATTGGCGTCGACCTCAACGATTACATGGGTGGCCTTGAAGCGGCCTATTTCCTCGATACCTGGACGCTGCATGGCGCGGTCGGCTACGGCCAGGCGAGCGTGGAAGACTTCGACGACATCGACGCCGATCATTATATGGGCTCGCTCGGTGCCCGCATTTACGCGACCGACAACCTGCGCTTCGACGTCGACGGTTCGCTTCATCGCATGAGCGAAAACGACCTGGATTACGATCTGCGCAGCCTGAAGCTGACGGCCAACTACCGGCTGGACGCTTTCCCGGTCACGCTCTTTGCCGGCTACAAATACACCAACGAGGAGCTGTCGGGGCTGAGCGCCTCGGTCTCCGGTGACACCAGCACCATCTTCGGGGGCCTGCGCTTCTCCTACGGTTCCGCGACGCTTAAGGAAGAAGAGCGCCTCGGCCCGGTCTGGTCCAGCAACCGCCTGTCGTTCTGATCGGCTGCTTGGCAGTCGCATCTCGTGCTGCCCCGCGAGTCGGGGCAGCTGATCGCAGCAAATGCCGCTAGCTCGCGTGAAATTCACACGGATACAATGCCTAGTAGTATTATTTAGCGTGTGCTAACCTTCCCGCGCCATGAGGGCAAGAGGGAGGCGAACATGGAAATGACACGTCGTGCCGTCGCTTTGGGAGGCGCTGGTCTGCTCGCAACGGTTTCAACTTTACCCGCGAATGCTCTGGAATCTCCGCTTATCGATCCGGTCGAGGCGGCTGACGAATTCTGGTTGGCGGTGGAAGCCTATATCTATGGCTATCCGCTGGTGACGACGGAAATGACCCGTCGGGTCGTCACCAATGTGGCGCAGCCTGAGGGCAGCAAGGGGCCGATGGGCCACATCATCAAGCTGCGCGAATATCCGAACGCTTCCTTCAAGGATGTGACCGCGCCGAACGCCGATACGCTTTATACGACGGCCTTCGTCGACGTGGGCAAGGAGCCCTGGGTATTGTCGATCCCGGACATGAAGGATCGCTACTTCCTGTTTCCGATGCTCGACGGCTGGACGACGGTGTTTCAGGTGCCGGGCAAGCGGACGACCGGCGACGGGGCGCAGTCCTATGCGATCACCGGGCCCGGCTGGCAGGGCACCATTCCCGATGGCGTGACCGAATACAGGTCGGCAACGAGCATCGTCTGGATCCTGGGCCGCATCTATTGCGACGGCTCGCCCGAGGACTATGCGGCGGTTCACGCGCTGCAGGATCAGTGCAAGCTTTCGCCGCTCAGCGCCTACGGCAAGGACTGGACGCCGCCGGCGGGCAAGATCGACCCGACCATCGACATGAAGACGGCGGTGCGCGAACAGGTCAGCCGCATGGACGCGGTCGAGTACTTCACATTGCTCTGCGAACTGATGAAGACCAATCCGCCGACGGCTGCGGATGCGGAAGCGATCGCCAAGTTCGCCGAAATCGGCATCGTGCCCGGCAAGGATTTCGACAAGAGCAAGCTGGATGCCGCTTTCATCTCGCGCATTCCCGCCATGGCGTTCCATCGCATCATGCTGCATTTCAAGTTCAGCGATGGCGACGTCCAGGACATCAATGGCTGGGGCTTTACCACCAAGACCGGTATCTACGGCACGGGCTATCTGCAGCGTGCACTGATCACGGCGATCGGTCTCGGCGCCAATCGTCCGCAGGATGCGATCTATCCGACGTCGCTGAAATCCAAGGACGGCCTCTTCTCTCGCGCCTACCACGGCGCGAACAAGTACGTCATCACCTTCGCGAAGGGGCAATTGCCGCCGGTGCGCGGTTTCTGGTCGATCACCATGTATGACGAGGACTACTTCTTCGTCGACAATCCGATCAATCGCTATTCGATCAGCGCACGCGTCAGCCCCAAGGCCAATGCCGACGGGTCGACGGAGATCTACATCCAGAACGAAACGCCCGGAGCTGACAAGGAGAACAACTGGCTGCCCGCGCCGAAGGGCAAGTTCATCCTGATGATGCGGCTCTACTGGCCCGACGACAGCCCGCCCTCCATTCTCGACGGCTCCTGGGTCATCCCGCCGGTGAAGAAGGCGGGATGATAGAGGCGCTATAGCACTTTGAATTGCTGCATGTTTTTGTCCTTTAACCGGGTACGGCTAAGGGAAACATGCAGCAGCGATCAGGCCACGGATACGCGCTTCGGCAGGACGAGATCGCCGACCGAGTAGGTGTGAAACTCGCTCCGGGAGACCTCGTCCAGCTTCCGGAACTTCTCCACGAACACCGGGTCGGAGAAGAACTCACCGACATTTCCGGTTCCCTGGATTGCCTCGACATTGACGACCGTCTGTCCGTCCGTGCTCTTCGCCAAAGTGCTCCACAGGAACCCTTCCTTCCGTTCGGCGACGTAGTGCACGACGTCCTGGATGATCGCGAAGGCTTCCTCCTGCTTGCCGGGGTGAGCGTGGATGACGTTGACGACAAAGGTCGTCGGAGCGGGGGAAGCTGAGAAAGTGGGGGTAAGGCTCGTATTCATGGGGCTCTCCATTTGAACGTCGCAGCGCATCGACCGCGACGACATCTGGATATCGACGGAGAAATAGCGGATAAACGAGCGGGTATTCTCATCACTTCGGAAATTAATTCCGCAATCGGCAGACGATGGACAAGCTCGGAACGCTCAGCATTTTCATTCAGGTCGCAGAGGCAGGCAGCTTCGTGGCCGCCGGCCATCGGCTCGGCCTTTCGGGTTCTGCGGTCGGCAAGGCCATCGCGCGGCTCGAAGACGAGATGGGCGTGCGTCTCTTCAATCGGTCGACGAGAAGCATGGCGCTGACCGAGGACGGGAGCTTCTTTCTCGACACCTGTCGCCGCATCCAATCCGAATTCGAGGCAGCCCAGGCGCAGCTGTCGCGGTCGCACGCGACGCCGCGCGGGCAGCTTCGTG
Organism: Ensifer sp. EB106-03-01-XG145; assembly: GCF_058792075.1. Lineage (NCBI taxonomy): Bacteria > Pseudomonadati > Pseudomonadota > Alphaproteobacteria > Hyphomicrobiales > Rhizobiaceae > Ensifer > Ensifer sp. EB106-03-01-XG145. Next base: position 77,819 of record NZ_JBYTEC010000015.1, read on the forward strand.
TCAGCCTGCCTTTGGCCGGCATGCTCCTGATCCCGACCATATCGGATTTCATGCGAGCCTACCCATTGATCAACCTCGACCTCGATTTCACCGATCGGCTGGTCGACGTCATCGAGGAGGGCTTCGATGCCGTCATCCGAACAGGAGAGGTCAAGGATACGCGCCTCATGAGCCGCAAGCTCGGGACGTTCCGGCACAGGATCGTCGCGGCGCCGGAGTATCTCGCCGCGCACGGTCGGCCGAAGGTGCCGGAAGACCTGCTCGGGCATCGCTGCCTCCATCACCGGTACGCGAACTCCGGCCGCCTCGAACCCTGGCCGCTCTTTCGTGACGGGCACGAGGTCAAGCTCGATCTACCCGTGACCACGGTTGCGAGCACACTCGAGCCCTTGATCTTCCTGGCGGAGCGATCCTTCGGCATCACCTGTCTGCCGCCGTTCGCCGTGTCGTCGGAACTGGCGGAAGGCAAGCTGGTATCGCTGCTGGAGGATTGCCTTCGCGAAACGGGCACATTCCGCGTGCTGTGGCCGACCAATCGATATCTCTCGCCAAAGGTCCGTGCCTTCGTCGACTTCATGGCCGCGAACCTGTTTGCCGAGTAACGGCCGGGCCGTACGGCAGGCGCCTTGTATTATTCCAGCCGTTGCTAAAGCGCGACAAATGGCAGAAGCTCCGTCTACGCCACTTTGGCCATGTGAGCCGGAGACGCAGACCATGACCGAAGCCTCTACCATGCAGCCGGCCCATCGCGGCGACGCCAGGATCTGCCGCGGATGCTGGGACCAGATGCACATGCCGATCCCCATTCGCGGGCCGCTGGCGCTGCCGTTTCGTGCCTTCGGCATCACCCGCAGCAAGATGAACCCGAACATCTGCACGATCTGCGAACGCTCCTTCCGTTACGTCAAGAAGCAGAGTCACGTTGCGGCAAGCGCGACCATTCTTTTTGCCGACATCCGCGGCTTCACCCATTTGTCCGAGCGCATCGAGCGTGTCCGGCTCAGCGAAATCGTCAGCCTGTTTCAGGACCGCTGCGCCCAGGCGATCTGGGCGCATGACGGCATCGTCAACAAGCAGATGGGCGACGGGCTGATGGCGATCTTCAATTTTCCCATTATCAGGAAAGATCACGCGGAAGCCGCGATCCTGGCCGGGAGGGACATCCAGCGGCTCTGCGCGGCGGCACTTGGCAGCCTGCAGTTCGACGACCTCAAGGGAGAGACGCTCGGCGTCGGTGTCGGCATTCACTCGGGCGAGGTCGAGATCGGCGAGTTCTCGAGCTTCCGCAGCGATTTCACCGCGATCGGCGGCACGGTCAACCTGGCCTCAAGGCTCGAATCCCAGGCCGAGGCGGGCGAGATCCTGATCTCGACCGAGACCGCCGCTGAGGCGGCAGCGCTCACGATGGGCGCCGGAACCCGGCTGCTTGTCCTGAAGGGCATCGACCAGCCGGTGGAGGCGAGGGTGCTGGCGGCGCACTGATCCGGCGCACCGTTGCAACTGGAGGGAGCCCACGGAGGGAGATTGCACTGAGGCGATAGGGGTAGGCCCGGAGCAAGCTGCCAGCAGTTGGCGCGGATTTGCGCGACAACGTCCTTTGCACGGCTGCCGCTGCGCCCTTGGGTGTCTCGTCGGGAAGGGAGCGCCTCGATGACCATCGCGCACGATCAAAGCCGGGAACAGATGAAGGGCGAGCTTGAGGACAGTGAACGGCTGCAGGCCATCAGCCTCGAACTGATCAAGGACGGGCGACCGCAGGCCGTCTACGAGACCATTTTGGATGGTGCGGCCGCCATCATGCGCTCGCAATTCGCCAGCCTGCAGATGCTGGATGCCGACCGGGGCGCCGCTGGAGAGCTACGCCTGCTTTCCCATCGCGGCTTCAGCGACGAGGCCGCGCAATTCTGGCATTGGGTCAGCATGGACCGGGCTTCCACCTGCGCGCTCGCCCTGCGCACCGGGCGGCGCGTCGTCGTTTCGGATGTCGAAACCGCTGCGTTCATGCAGGGTACGGCGGATCTGGCCCATTACCGGCAGAGCGGGATCCGCGCCGTGCAGACCACGCCGCTCCATTCCCGCGTCGGAACGCTCATCGGGATGTTGTCGACCCATTGGGCGCATGTGCACCGACCGAAGGAGCGGGAACTGCGTCTCCTCGACGTGCTGGCACGACAGGCGGCCGACCTGATCGAGCGCGAGAAGACGGAGACGGCGCTTCGGGCGAGCGAGGAACGGTTGCGGACGGCGGTGGAGGTCGGCGGTCTGGGGCTCTGGGACTGGAATGTCCTAACCGGAGAGGTGCATTGGAGCGACGAGTATTTTCGCATGCTGGGTTACGGGGTGGACGAGGTGACGCCCAGCTATGAAAACTGGTCCGCGCGCATCCACCCGGATGACCGGGCGGAGACCGAGGCCTTGCTGCAGCACGCGCGGGAGGCCCGCACAGAGTTCGTCACGGAGTTTCGCACCCTGCATCCGAATGGCGCCGTTCGCTGGCTGCACGGCCGCGGCCGTTTCTTCTACGATCAAGGCGGGCAGGCGATCCGCATGGTGGGCGCGATGACCGACACCACCGAGCGGCGGCAATGGGAAGACCGCCAGAAGGCGCTGGTTGCCGAGCTGCAGCATCGCACCCGAAACCTCATGGCGGTCGTGCGGGCCGTTGCCGAAACCACCGCCCGCAGAGCCAAGGACCTGCCGGATTTCAGCGCGCATTTTCGCAGCCGCCTGTCGGCGCTGGCCAGGGTCCAGGGCCTGTTGTCGCGCCTGGCCAACCAGCAGCGGGTCACCTTCGATGAGCTGCTCCGGGCAGAACTGGCGGCGGTGGATGCGGATATGGGGCGTGTGCGGCTGGACGGTCCCAGCGGCGTGAAGCTGCGTTCGTCGACGGTGCAAACGCTGACCATGGCCCTTCATGAACTGGCCAATAATGCCGTCAAGTACGGTGCCTTGGGTCAGGCCGGTGCAGCACTTTCCGTTCGCTGGCATGTCGAGGCCGGGCAGGATCAAAAGCTCTGGCTTCACATCGACTGGCACGAAAGCGGCGTGCGCATGCCGCCGGCAACCGGTGCCGGCGAGGGCATCGGGCACGGGCGCGAACTGATCGAGCGGGCGCTGCCCTACCAGCTTGAGGCGAGAACGAGCTTCGCCCTTGGGCCGGATGGCCTGCGCTGCACCATCTCCATGCCGGTCTCCGAGCTCAACATGGCTCGATGAGGCAGGCTTCGACACTGTTCTGCAACCTTGCTCTGCCACTGCGAAGACACATCGCGAGGGGGGATGCGACTACCCGGCCAGAGGGGCTTCCATGAAGATGAGATGGTTGCGCAGTTCGGGAGGTGCTTTGTAGTAGGGTGCGATCTCCTGGAATCCCAGGGAGCGGTAGAGGCTCAACGCCTCATCGTGGTTGCGGCCGGTATCCAGCCGCATGGCGGCATAGCCCCGCTCGGCAGCCACGCGCACGAGGGCCTCGGCGAGACGGCGGCCCAGCCCCAAGCCTCGGCCCTCCGGGCTGATGAACATTCGCTTCATCTCGCATGTACGTTCGTCGATCCGCTGCATCATCACACAGCCGATCACCTTTCCGTTCAGGCGGGCAACAAGAATCTCCCCATCTGGAGCCGAATGGATTTTCGGCAGGCTGTCCAGGAGTGCGGCCCATTGTTCCGGCGTGTAGTACCGGTCGACGAACCAGGCGTTTTCGCCATAGCGCGATCGGCACCAGTCGAGGAAGCCGTTGCACAAGGATCGAATGGCAGGAAAGTCGTCAGCTTCGGCCGGGCCGATCTCGGAGTTCTGTTCCATCGCTGCGCTCCACTCACGAATTCTGCATCGGAAAGCGGGCGCTCCGTCCCGAGTTCCGCGGCCACCGAAAGGGAGGCCACAGTCGGGCCGGGCTCAAGGACTTGTCCGCTCTGACGAATGTCGTGGTTTCTGCCGCAACTGTAGTCGAAAAAGGCCCTGTTGACCATTTGCCGGTGCTGAGCGCGGCGCGCTTCTGCTTCCGCAAAAACGTGGGGCTTGCCGCGTCCCGCCATCCGGTGTTAATTGCATGCCATCGCGAAAAGCGACTGCTTCCCTTGATCCGCTCAGTGGCGGAGTAAACAGGTGGACGAATCCACGTCCAGGCAGTCAAGCACACGCCATCCCTGCCGTTTGAGCACGGATCGGCCAGCGTTTCCCAAAACCTATCGCCTGCATCGTCAGGTCACCCAATCGCAAGGCATCGGCGCCTCTTGGCGTGGGCGTGCTTGCGTTGATCGGAACGCATCATGAAGAAATCCCTCATCGTCATTTTTACTGCCATTGTGCTCGATGCCGTGGGCATCGGCCTCATCTTTCCCATCCTGCCTTCGCTGCTGAAGGACGTGATCCATGCCGACAACGTGGCGCCCTATATCGGCACGATGACCGCGCTCTACGCGGTCATGCAGTTCATCTGCGCGCCGGTGCTGGGTGCGCTCAGCGATCGGCTGGGCCGCCGGCCCGTGCTCTTGATCTCGCTCGCGGGTGCTGCGGTCAACTATCTGTTCCTCGCCTTTGCGCCCAATCTCTGGATGCTCTTTGCGGGCCGTGCGATCGCCGGGCTGACGAGCGCCAACATGTCGGTCGCAACCGCCTACCTCACCGACATCACGCCCGAGGACAAGCGTGCGCAGCGCTTCGGCCTGTTCAACGCCATGTTCGGCATCGGCTTCATCATCGGCCCGGTTCTCGGCGGCGTGCTCGGCGACCACTGGCTGCGTTTGCCCTTCGTCGCCGCGGCGGTCCTGAACGGCTGCAATTTGGCTCTGGCGTACTTCGTGCTGCCGGAGTCGCGCGCACCGAGCCGCGAGAGGATCGACCTTGCCGCGCTCAACCCGCTTCGGCCGCTGCGCTGGGTGTTCTCGGTGAAGAGCGTGCTGCCGATCGTCTTTCTCTTCCTGATCTTCAGCGCCACGGGAGAGGCCTATGGCACCTGCTGGGCGCTCTGGGGCAGCGAGACGTTCCAGGGGAACGGGCTCTGGATCGGCCTATCGCTCGGCGCCTTTGGCGTCTGCCAGACGTTTGCCCAGGCGGTTCTCCCGGGACCTGCCGTAAGACGCTTCGGCGAGCGCGGCGCCATTCTGGTGGGCGTCGCCGGCGTCTGCCTTGCCCTGACCGTCATGGCCTTCGCGACCGAGGGCTGGATGATCTTCGCGATCATGCCGGTCTTTGCGCTCGGCGGCATCGGCGTGCCGGCGCTGCAATCGCTCGCGACCCGGCAGGTCGACGAGAACCAGCAGGGCCAGTTCCAGGGCGTGCTGGCCTCGGCCGTGAGCCTTGCATCGATCATCAGTCCGCTCGCGTTTTCGAGCATCTACTTCGTCGTTCGCGCGCAATGGCCGGGCGCGATCTGGCTGTCGGTCGTCGTCGTTTATGCGTTGGGCGGGCTGCTGGTTCTCGGCCTGCGCCTGACGAAACCGGTGGCGGCCTCAGTCGCGTCATAACGCGTCGCGGGGCAGGCCATGTGAATGCGGATGGGATCGCGATGATCCCATCCGCTGCCGAGCGGGACGATGCCCCGGGGGCTATTTCGATGGGCGATCCAGCCGCATCACCTTCTCCTCGCCGAGCATCATGCCGGTCTCGCGGAAACCGAAGCGGTGATAAAGGGCGTGGGCGCGGGTGTTTTCCGGGTAGACGCCGAGATAGATGTTGCCGCATTCGGGGATGCCGGCCATATGTTCCAGCAGGGCGGCAAGCGCCTTGGCACCGTAGCCCTTGCCCTGGTGGCGGGCGTCGATCATCAGGCGGTAGATCCAGTGGTTGCCGTCATCCGGATCGAGCGCATACATGGCGAAGCCGATGGGGGCGCCTTCGATCATCACGGCAAAGCCGACGCATTCGGGGCGTTCGGCGAGTTCTTCCAGCGACTCCTCGTTGCTGGCGATGAAATCCATCTGGCTTTCATGCACGTCCAGTTTTCGGATGACGTCGGGATCGACGGCATCGACGGGTAGAAGCGTTATCGTCATTCGTTTCCTCATGGTTGACGCCGGGCCCGCGTGGAGCGAGGCGGTTGCCGCGTGCCCCTCATCCGCGCGGTGAGGGATTTGCCCTCATCCGCACGGTGAGGATTGCCCCTCATCCGCCTGCCGGCACCGTCTCCCGCCTGCGGGGAGACGGGACGCTGTGGCGCTTGCCTGTGTCCATCTCTAGCGTTTGCAGGTCGCGCCGATCCTGTCTCGTCGCAGCCTTCAACGGGCTACGGCGAGGCGGGACGCTTACCGTTTTCCCTCTCCCCGCCTGCGGGGAGAGGGTGAGGGTGAGGGGCAGTTCTTGACGGATGCGTGGCGCGTGTTCCGCCGGGAAAAGGCGTCGGTAATAATTTGATTTATAAGTTGTTTCTGTTCAGGCCGCATCCGGCCCCCGGCAAGTCTAGCGCGGGAATCCGGAAAGGCGAGCCCTTGTCGGGGAGGCGCATTGCGGGAACATTGCGGGGCCGCTCTCGGCACTTACGTCGGCTCCTGAGGATCAGTCTTCGTCCAGAATGCGCGGCTCGGGCGCGCCGGTCCATGCGAAGGTGATGGTGCGGCCCTGGCGGATGTTCTGGATGACGGCGGGGCGGAAGACGGCGAGGCATTCGCCCTCGGGGTCGCGGGCAGACGGGTAGATCAGGCCGTTGCCGCCTTCCGCCAGAATCGTGGCGGCGAGCGCCTGGCCGGCGGGGTAGGCGACCGTGGTATCGGGATCGAGATAGGCGGCTCCCTTTTCTCCGCGCGCATCATGAAAGCGGCAGGTGAAGCCGGCGATCAGCTCGCGGTAGCGGCCGATGTCGTGAAAGCTGCCGGCTTCGCCGAGCGCCCGGGTGCGGTGATAGACGATTTCCGCCTGACAGGTTTGAAGCGCGCGCGGGCCGAAGGCGCAATACCAGGCGCCGCGCTCCTCGCCGTTGAAGCGGTTGCCCGGCGGGCGCGCATGGCAGAAGGCGGCATTGATCAGCGACCAGCCGTAGCCGAAGGTCTCGTTCAGCAGTTCGGCCGGATCGACGCCGACAGGCAAGGCGAGGGGGCTGAGGCGCGCCGAGGTCATCGCCTCCAGCCGATTGAGGATCTCGATCTCGTCGTCATCGTCGGCGAGCGGCTTGACGGCGGGCTCGTCAATATAGGCGGTCGAGATCAGCCGGACGGTCGCCGGCTCGTTGAAGTCGATCTCTGATATCATAGGCCGCCGCGCAGGCCATCGAGATAGCGCCGTACCTTCAGCATCACCGGAATGCCGCCCTCGATCATCAGATCGACGGGCGAGTGGCCATTGAAGAGCGGGCCGGTATTGACCGCCTTCGGCCATTGATAGGTGAGTGGGCCGTTGAAGAAGAGCCGCAGCCCCTTGAATATGCCGACGATCAGGCTCGCGCGCATGCGCTTGTCCTGGTCGAGCCTGCCCTTGAAGTCACCCGCCTTCATGCGGTTCCAGGTGGCGATCGGCACATCGAACAGCTGGGCTGCCTCCCTGTTGGTGAGGTTCCAGAGGTCGCAGGCTTTGACCACGGCCTTGACGATAACCGCCTCTTCCTGCCGGGCCGCTTGCCGATCGGGGGCGAAAGCCGGTTGAGCGCTGGCCATTTTTGTCTCCTATGCCGCGACTTCGTGTATCATATGATATGAAATGGCGATGCTGGGCGAGAAGTCAAGGGGCGATGGCGACGTTTGCTGTGCGGGGTGCTGCCGGAGAGACATCACCGCCGAGGCTCCGGCTGGATCGGAATTTTCCTGCGTGCGTGCCTCTGATGGGGAGCGATCGGTTCTCGAGGTCGATCCAACCCGTCAATTCAGGCCGGCACGGGCAAGTCCCTCGATCAGACGCGCCCGATCCTCGGCGCGAACGAAAGAAGATGTTGCTGCGACGGCGTCCCGTGAGATGTCAGGGACTAGCGACTTGAGCCGTCCGAGCAAGTCCGTGGCAGCCTCCTGGTTGTCCAGAAGTCCGGCACAGGCCGTGCCGATGATCAGCGGAACCGCGTGGCCGGACCGCAAGCGATGCGCCTCCCGTGCGTAACTCAATCCAAGTTCGTAATTCGCGCCCTGGAAATAAGCCATGGCGTAGTAAAACTGAAAGTCGCCGAGAAAAGCCTCGCGGGGGCTCAGTCTGAGGGCGTAGTCGATGCAAGGAATGGCGTCCGCCGCGCGGCCCCCGTTGGCATGCGCAAGCCCCAACTGGCCGTGTGCAAACGCGGAGTTGGGGTTGATCGCGACAGCCTGGCTGATCGCTGCCATCGCCAGGACATTGTCACGCGTCGCAAAGGCTATCATCGCCTGCGCAAGGTAAGTCCACTGTTCCTTATCGTCCGCGGCAATGGCTTGTTGGACGAAATCCCTGGCAAGGGCCAGGGCGTATCCCATGTCCTCCCATCCCTGGAACGCGCGCCACACGGTAATCCAACCTTTCATCGCGAGCGCCTGGGCATAACCGGGAGCCAGTCCGATTGCCCGATCGAGCAGGGGGAGCATCTTGCCGCTGCTCTCCTCAGACAACTGGGAACACAGGAACACCGCCCGCACGACACATTCCCAAGCATCAAGGCCATGATGCGGCTTGGGGCTTTCGCGGGCATGCTCTGCCGCCAGGAGTTCCGGCCCGATGCGGCCGACGACGCTTGCGGTGATTTCGTCCTGAATAACGAAGATGTCGCCGAGGTCGCCGTCGTACCTCTCGGCCCAGAGTTGGACTTCGGAGGCCGCATCGATGAGCTGCGCGGTCACCCTCACCCGGTTGCCGGATTTGCGCACACTCCCCTCGAGAATATAGCGGATCCCGAGTTCGCGCCCGATGGCGCGCACATCCACGGGCTTTCCCTTGTAGGTGAACATCGTGTTGCGGGCGATCACGAAGAAGCCCTTGAGCTTGGATAGCGCGGTGGTGATGTCCTCGGTGAGTCCATCGCTGAAGAAGTCCTGCTCCGGGTCGGCGCTCATGACGTTGAACGGCAGCACGGCAATGGATGGTCGATCCGGAAGTGCGGGCCTGGGCGATACCGTTCCTGCGGTCGTCCTTTCCAGAAGGGGGCGGTACAATCGCACCGGCCGCTCCATGTTCTTGAGCGCGCGTTCGCCGAGGTACTCGTAGCCGCAGTCAAGCTTGCCCGGGAGGTGATCGTACGCCGTGCCGGAAATGCAAATGCCGCCTGGATCCGCCAAGGTCTGGAGGCGGGCCGCGATGTTGACGCCATCGCCGTAGAGATCCCCATCAACCTCATGGATCACATCACCGAGATTGACGCCGATCCGGAAGATGATGCGTCGCTCCGTCGGGATATCGGCCTGGTTCTCGGCAACCCCCTTCTGGATGGCGACCGCGCACGCGACGGCATCGACGACCGAGCCGAACTCCACGAGCGCACCGTCGCCCATCAGCTTGACAATACGGCCCTGATGGTCGGCCAGCAGCGGATCGATCACCTCCCGGCGCAGAACCTTGAGGGCCGACACCGTCCCGGCCTCGTCATGTTCGACGAGGTGGGAATAGCCGACGACATCAGCGGCCAGGATCGCGGCCAGCCGCCGCTCTGCTCTTGCAGTTGCCATGGCTGTCTCCCCCTCAGGAGATCCGCCGGATGAAGCCAGGCAATTGACGCGACATGCACCATCCGGCTGCCCGACACCGCGACCGTGCTGGTTCATGATACCACTGAGACGGCCATATAGCGACGCTTCACGAGGTACCGCCTTCAGCAGGAACAGGATCCGCGAAGCGGTCACTGGAAAGGTCTGTTGCCGTCCAATGGAGAAGGAAGGTCGGTTTTCCTCACGAGATCGCGTCGGCCTTCATCGGAATCTTGTGGCACTTGCTCCATGATGCTGAAGAGGCGTTGGCGAGCCGGATAGGGCACCTTCCTCTACAAATGCGGCCCCAGCAGCGAGAAATCGGCTTCGCCGAGCCGGTCCTTGGCGCTCCGGAGCTGGTGCCAGTAGGGGTAGATCACCGGCGGCAGGCTGACGGCGTCGAGCAGTTCCTTTTCCTCGTCGGAAAGCTTCAGGCCGGCGGCGGCGAGGTTGTCGTTGAACTGTGCTTCCGTGCGGCCGCCGATGATGACGGACGTGACGCCCTTGCGGCCGATCAGCCAGGCGAGTGCCACCTGCGCCGGCGAGACGCCGCGCTCGCTTGATATCGCCACCAGCATGTCGACGATCTTCCACAGCCGCTCCTCGTCGCGGATCGGCGGCTCGTTCCAGCCGGCGAGCTGGCGCGTTCCCTCTGATGTCTCGCCCCGCCGGTGCTTGCCCGAGAGCAGGCCGCCTGCAAGCGGGCTCCAGACGAGCACGCCGAGCCCCTGATCGATCGAGATCGGCATCAGTTCGTATTCGGCCTCGCGGGCTTCCAGCGTATAGTGGATCTGCTGGCTGACGAAGCGCTGCCGGCCCTCGCGCGCGCTGATGCCGAGCGCCTTCATGATGTGCCAGCCGGAATAGTTGGAGCAGCCGATGTAGCGGACCTTGCCGCTTCGGACGAGGCTGTCGAGCGCTTCCATCGTTTCTTCGAGTGGCGTCTGGCCGTCCCATTCATGCACCTGGTAGAGATCGATGACGTCGGTCTTCAGCCGCTTCAGGCTCGCCTCGCAGGCGGCGATCAGGTGGTGGCGCGAGAGCCCGCCGTCGTTCGGTCCGGGCCCCATGGAGAAGCGTGCCTTGGTGGCGACCAGCACGCCGTTCTTGCGCTTGCCGCCAAGCACCTCGCCGATGATCTCCTCTGAGTAGCCGGTCGAATAGATATCGGCGGTGTCGATCAGGTTGACGCCGGCGTCGAGGCAGAGATCGACATAGCGGCGGGCGTCCTTGAGGCCGACATTGCCGACCTCGGCGAACTTGCCGCGGCCGCCAATCGTCATCGTGCCCATGGTGATAACAGAGATTTTCAGGCCGGAGCGGCCGAGCAGCCGGTATTCCATGGTCTCGGATCCTTTGCTGATGCGCTGGGAAAGCAACGAAAACGCAAGCCTCCGTTGTGGAACAAACCGAAGGCGACAGGCGGTAAGGTAGCGGCCTGTGCCGGGCGGGCAAGGTGTGTATGCCTGCACCGTCCTGCAATCGGATGTTGCGGTCCTTGAGGCTCCTTTTTCCTGAAGCGCGCCGCGATCCTTCAGGTTCGCTCCTTGCGCTTTAAGTTCTTGATATTTCGCATCTCGTGATCGCAAACCGCTGCGCACTTTTGCGCGAGATGCTTTCGGGCTGGCTAGGACACGTCAAGATGGTATCGTCTCTGCCGAGAGATGAGGGGGGTCACTCGATGAGCGTTGCCAAGAGTTTGCTGTCCGCATCGGCAATCGCTGCCGGCCTGTGTTGCGTGGTCGCGCCTTCGACGGAGAACGCGGCTGAAAACGGTGCCGGCTTCTATCTGCTCGGTGCCCGTGGCCCGATGGCCGGCCTTCTCGCACCGCCCGGAACCTACTTTCAGAACGACACCTATTTCTATGTCGGTGAAAGCAGCTTCCGCTCGGCGGCCAGATCGTCGGCGAAGTCGACGCGACCCTGATCGGCGTCTTCGGCACCGGCCTCTGGGTCATGCCCGAGGAGGTGCAAGGCGGCAATCTCGGCTTTACCGCGATCGTGCCTTTCGGCGGCCCCGACATCGATGCAACGCTGTCAGCGCCGAGGGCCGGCCGTTCGGCCTCCGCAAGCGACTCGATCTTCACCATCGGCGACCCGGTGGTTGGCGTCGTGCTCGGCTGGCACGAAGGCGATTTCCACTGGACGGCGAACGCCAGCCTCAACGTGCCGATCGGCGACTACCAGAAAGGCGAGCTCGCCAATCTCTCCTTCAATCGCTGGGCAGGCGACTTCACCCTTGCCGGCACCTGGTTCAACCCGGAAGCCGGTTTCGACCTTTCGGGTGCCGCGGGCTTCACCTTCAACGGCGAGAACCCGGCGACGGACTATCGCACGGGTACGGAATTCCACGCGGAATGGGCGGTTACCAGGCACTTCGGCCAGGAATTCTCCGCCGGCGTGGCGGGCTACTTCTACCAGCAGGTGACGGGCGACAGCGGTCCCGGTGCAAGCCTCGGCGACTTCAAGGGCCGTATCGCCGCAATCGGCGGCACCATGGGCTACAATTTCAAGATGGCCGAGACGCCGGTCTCTCTGACGCTGAAGATTTTCCAGGAATTCGGCGCCAAGAACCGGCCGGAGGGTACCGCCGGCTTCGTAACCGTCGCCTTCCCGATCGGCACGCCGCCGGCGCAGGTGAAGTAGGCTCCGCTCTCCGCAGGTTGCCCCTCATCCGCGCGGTGAGGGGGGCCCTCATCCGCCTGCCGGCACCTTCTCCCCGCAGGCGGAGAGAAGGGACACGTGGCAACCGCTCGTCTCAGCGACAAGCATCTTCGATTTTTCTCTGACAACAACGGCTCCGCTCGACAACGCTGCGAAGGGGCACGTTCCCTCGCCCCGCGAGCGGGGAGAGGGCTAGTCGTCGGGTTAAACCCGAGAAGAGGGGCAGACTTCGTCTGGATTTGGCGGCGAACGGAGCGGTCGACGGCGTCACAGTGCGTCTTGCCATTCCGATTCACGAATGCGGCCGATCTTTCTGTATTCCCTTTTATTTCTGGCGCTTGGCTCACATCTCGAAAAACCGCTCGGGCATCAGGTTCCGGTAGGGAAACATATGGAAATAAGGCCGCGCTTCGGTGAGCACGCGGCGCACGGAGGCGCGCTCAAGCAGGCGCTCGAAATAGGCTGCGAGATGCGGGTATTTCTCATCGAAGGGCTCGACGATGCCGCCATAGAAGAGCGCAGGCGTGGCCGCGCAATCGGCAAGGCTGAAGGCATCGCCGGCGGCGAAGGTGTTCTCAGTGAAATGCTTGTCGGCCATGCCATAGGCAACGGCAAGGGAAGCGCGGGCGTCGGTGACGCCGCGATGGTCGTTTTCGCCTGATGCACGCAGCGTATCGGTGACGATCTTCTGCATCGGCACATGGATGTAGAGATCGAAGAAGCGATCCCAGAGGCGCGCCTTGAGGGCCGTATCCTGATCGTCGGGGATCAGCCGCTGGCGGCCGGGATAGTGGCGGTCGAGATATTCGATGATGATGGAGGTTTCGGGCATCACGACATTACGGGCGCTGTCGGTCAGAACCGGCATCTTGCCTACCGGCCAGAGTGCTGCAAAGCGGGCCGCTTCCTCAGGATCGAGCAGATCGACAAGGCTGCTCTTGAAGGGGGTATCGTTCTCGTAAAGCGCGATCAGCACCTTATGGCAGAAGGACGCAAGCGGATGCTGGTAAAGCGTGAGGGACATGCGGACGGTCTCCGGCTCGGACGGTTCCAATGAATGGATGGCGCTTCGATAGAACTAGCGCCGCGCTTTCGATTGTCGATCTCGACAATGATATAATTTCACAACCGGTTTAAATTGACAATCAGATTATGGGCATCCGGCGACGCCGATTGTCGACGCAGCGGGCACCGGAACTGTGCCGAATTTGCGCATAGCCATTGAAAGCGCAAAAGCTGCCCTAGAATTAATAGAGTAAGGGCGTCGCAACGCTCGGCGCCTTCTGGCAAACGCGACAGGGGAGGATCGCCGATGCGCTGCTTCACGGTACTTGGGCCCTCACAGACCGGAAAAACCACGCTGGCAGAAAAGCTGGCCGGTCTGGAGGGGGCCTCCAGAAAAGCTGTTTCGCCCTATGGACTGAACCTCACGGAATTCGAGTTTGGCGGCGAACCCTGGTGCGCGCTCGATGCTCCCGGCGGTACCGAGGCGCTTGGCCACGCGCAGCATGCGCTGATTGCCAGCGATGCCTGCGTGCTCTGCGTCTCGCCGGCGCCGGAGGAGGCGGTGCTGGCCGCGCCCTATCTCAAGGTGATCGAGGCCTCGGGCACTCCCTGCATTCTCTTCATCAACCGCATGGACGAGCCGCGGGCGCGGCTGCGCGACGTGATCGCCGCCCTCCAGGACTATTCCGGCCACATGCTGCTCTTGCGGCAGGTGCCGATCCGCGAAGGCGACAAGATCGTCGGCACCTGCGACCTGATCTCCGAGCGCGCCTGGCGCTACCGCGAAGGCCAGACCTCGGCGCTGATCGAGATCCCCGATACGGTGATGGAGCGCGAGAAGGAGGCGCGCACCGAACTGCTGGAACATTTCTCCGAGTTCGACGACTGGCTGCTCGAGGAGCTGATCGAAGATCGGGCGCCGGCAAGCGACACGATCTACGCGATCTCCACGCGGCTCTTGAAGGAAAACCGGATCATCCCGGTGCTGGTCGGCTCGGCAAGCCATGCCAATGGCATCATGCGGCTGATGAAGGCGCTGCGCCATGAGGCGCCCGCTGTGGATGCGCTTCGAAACCGTCTGGCGGCGGCCGGCTCGATTGCCGAAACCGCCCTTTCGGCTGTCAGCTTCCATGCCTACCACCGCGCCAATGTCGGCAAGACCGTGCTGGTGCGGGCGCTGACATCGGGGATCAAGCAGGGCGCAACGCTCGGCGGCGGCAGCCTCGGCTCGCTGCAGGACCCGGTGACCGGAAAACCGCTGCCAAACGCCACGCCGGAGGCGGGCGCGATCATCGCGGCGGTCAAATCCGAGCATCTGCCGGTGCCGGCGCTGCTTGCCGGCAATAGCACGGCCGAGGCGCCGGACTGGACGGTGCCGCCGACGCCGATGCTGGAGCGCATCCTGGTGCCGGACAGCGAGCGCGACGAGACCAAGCTTTCCGGCACGCTCGCCAAGCTCGCCGAGACCGACCGCGGGCTTGCGGTCATGCAGGAGGAGGGAACCGGCGCCCAGCTCGTCTGCGTGCAGGGGCCGATGCACCTGCGCGATCTCTGCAAGACGCTCGCCGACGTCTTCCACGTCGGCGTCACCGACAAGCCACCGAGCCCGACCTATCGCGAGACGGTGCTGAAACCCTCCGACGTGCATTATCGCCACCGCAAGCAGACGGGTGGCGCCGGGCAATTTGCCGACGTCAAGCTCAGCGTGCACCCGAACGAGCGCGGCACCGGCTTCTCCTTTGCCGAGACGGTGAAGGGCGGGGCGGTGCCGCGCAACTTCATCCCGGCGATCGAGGCCGGGGCGCGGGAGGCGATGGAGAAAGGCCCGCTCGGCTTTCAGGTGATCGATGTCGGCGTGACCTTGACCGACGGCCAGCACCATTCGGTCGACAGCAACGACTTCGCCTTTCGGGCGGCGGCCAAGATGGGCGTGCGCCAGGCGCTGTCGCAGGCCTCCGCCGTGCTGATGCAGCCGGTCATCCGCATCGAGATCCACATCCCCTCGATCTATTCCGGCAGCCTGGTGCCGATTGTCTCCACCTACAAGGGCCAGGTGCTCGGCTTCGACCGCGACGAGACCGCCAAGGGCTGGGACATCTTTCGCGCACTGGTGCCCGGATCGGCGCTGGACGATCTCGCCCGGGCACTGCGGGCGGCCACGCAGGGGATCGGCTACTTTTCCAAGAGCTTCGACCATTTCGAGGAGCTCTACGGCAAGGAGGCCGATGCGGTGATCCACGCGCATGGGGCGCAGCAGGCGGGGTGAGGCGAGCGGCCCTTCGGGCAGATGTCGGTGTTCATGGGGTGGTGCGGACGGCTCAACTCGATTGCCGGGCTCTACGGCGCCGCGCGTCTTATCAGACGCGCAAAGGTCGCTGTAGAACTTTGCTTGGCTGCATGTCGCGCAAGAGCGCCGCGCTTCAGGCTGCCAGGCTGGCGATCCTGGGAATGAACCAGAGCATCGCGCTGGTGCCGATGCCGTAGGCGATTGCCCGGCGCGCGAAGGCGGCGTGGTAACCAACCACCGCGCGCCCCGCCCAGGCAACCGCCAGAGCCGCGGCAACGAAGATGATCTGTCCCGCCTCGACGCCGAGGTTGAAGGTCAAGAGGCTCAGCGGCACATCCGACTGCGGTAATCCGATCTCCTTCAGCGCGCCGGAGAAGCCGAAACCGTGCAGCAGGCCGAAGGCGAAGGCGACGACCCAGGGATAGGTTTCCGACAGGCGCGCTTCGTTCGGTCTGGCCTTGAGCAGTTCGCTTGCGACGAAGGCAATGCTGAGGGCGATCGTTGCTTCGACCGGCTTCTGGGGAAGACTGAAATAGCCGAGCGATGCTCCGGCGAGCGTGATGCTGTGGGCGACGGTGAAGGCCGTGATCGTCTTGAACAGCATCCAGCGGTCATGGATCAGCAACATGAGCGCGAGCACGAAGATCAGATGATCGAAACCCAGGAGTATGTGCTCGACGCCGAGCAGGAAATAGGTCCGCGCCACTTCAAGACTGGGCTGGGTGCCGGCCGCAGTGAAGGTGGGCGCCTCGGGCATGAGGCGCCCAACCTCGGTGCCGCCATTCTCGTATTCGATGCGCACCAGTGCTTCGGTCAGCGTGGCCTTGAGCCCGTCGATGACGATCGTGCCATTCCGCAATCCCCCCGCGCAGTCGACGGTCCACCGCTCCAGATAGGCGCTGCCTTCGAACCACCGGATCGGCGTGGCCCTTTCGATGCACTGTTTTGGCAGATGCGCGTCGAGCGCCAGCCGCATCCTGCCCTGCGCCGGCACCTTCCAGAGAACGGCGAAGGTGTCGTGCGCCGTTTCGCGTATGTCGAGATATGCCGGCCGAACCTCATGAGCGATAGCGGAAGCGCCGAGCAGCAGGAGGATCGGCAAGGCGAGAAGCGCGCCAAGCGGTCTCATCAGTTGTCTCCTGCAGCGGTGGCGGCTTCGACGCTCACCTGGTAGCGAGCGAGCAATTCACCGAAGCGTTGCTGCTCAAGTTGGGCACGCTTGGCGTTTTCCCACTCCCTTGCCACTTCGTCGCGGACGTCCTTGAGTTGCGGCACCCGGCCCGGCGCATGCTCGGACACCCGGACCAGATGGAGGCCGAAGCTGCTGGCGATCGGCCCCGTCCACTGACCGAGCGGAGCCTTTTCGAGCCCGTCCGCAAGGTCGCCGCCGAAGGTCTGGTCGATCGCCGCCTTGCTTGTGAGCAGAACTGCCGCGGGAAGCAGGGACGCATCGCCAAGCGAAGCAGGGTCGGCCATGTCGTTGCTGCGGAGCTCCGCGAGCAAGGCGGCGGCGTCCTCAGCAATCGTGTCGCCGTGCCGGGCGGGATTGAGAAACACCTGCTCGAATGCCAGCTTCGCATCGCTGGCGAAGGTTGCCGGATTGGCCTCGAGATAGGCTTCCAGTTCCGGATCGGTGACCGTCACGGGGACGGCGTCGGCGGCGTTCAGAAACTCCATTTTCTGCCGCAGGCGGCGGCGCACGACCGTGTCGTCCCGGTCGAGCCCGAGTTCCAGCGCCTGGCGGACCAGAATTTCTTCCTTCACATAGTCGTCAATCATGCCTTTCAGCTCGTCCGCCGTCGGCGAGCGCTGCCAGGTCTTGGTGAAGACCGTTGCCATCTGCTCGATCTTCGACGCACTGACGACGATTTTTTCCGGCGCATCGGCGCCGGTGCGCAGAAGGCCGTGCGCGGCGAAAATCAAAAGTGCGAGTGCCAGGAAATGGACCAGCGGCTCTCGTAAGATGCGTTTCAGCATGGCCGTGCTCGCTCGCTTGACGGAGGGCGGCGGGCGCATGGTCTTCGTGCGTCCGCCCGCATGCGGTCATCCATCTCCCGGATTATGGCGTGTACCAGATCGGAGAGGTGTAGGCGCGCTCGGTCACGGTCATGCGCGTGCCTTCCAGCGGCCTCGTCCCGAAACGCTTGGCGTCATAGGCCGTCCACCGGGGCGTCGGGATCTCAATGACGCGGCCGTAGTAGAATGCCTTCTGCTTCGGGTCGAACTCCGGGTCCTTCCAGACCGCGATCAGCTCGGGCGCGCCGATGGTGTTGGTCCATGTGGCGTTCTCGATGTCGACCGTATCGCCGACAGACGGCACTTTGCTGTCCGTGCCCGGCTTGCGGTCTCCGCCCCAGGCGACATCGTAGACCTGTTCGTGCGTCTCGCCCTTGTCGTCAAGCCAGCCCTTGACGACCTGGTAATGATCGAGATTGGCGCCGATCGGGTCCCTGAGCGCGGCAACGAGAAATGTCGGTGCCTTGCCCTCAGGCGCCGCCGTCAGATCGCCACCCATGGGCACGCCCTTGGCATAGCCGATGGCGCCGGGATTGCGGCCTTCGGCATCGGCCGGTTCGAAATCCCAGCCGCCGAAGAAGCGCACGAGCATGCGCGGCCCTGTTGTCGCATAGGTCTCCTTGCGCTGCATGGCGTCCCAGATTGACTCGCGGGTGTTTTCCACCGCCCAGACGGCTGCGTAGCCAGACGCCCCGACCTCCCAGTCCATCACCGTTATGTTGGTCTTAGGGTTCTTGACGAAGGTTGCAGTCAGTCGTTCCGGGCTCGGTTCCTGGGGGGTCGTCTTGCCGAAGAAGTTCTCTTCCTCCATGGCCGACAGACCGGTATGCGAGTCCGAGCTGCCCACCAGCCCAAACTTGTAGGGATTGGTGCCGAGTTGAGCCTCGAGCTTGAGGCCGTTCTTGAACGCCGAGCGCGCATATTCGAATTCGAGCATGTCCGGCGTCTTGCGCTCGCTGGCATCGAGGTTGCCGAAGTCCCAGATCTCGAAGTTTGCGAACTCGTCATTGGGCGCGAGCGCCGGGTGCGCCTCGCCGGTGCCCTTGGTCTGGGTTGTCTCATAGAGCCGTTCCCAGCGGGCGCGTTGCTCGACATAGTCCTTGTCCACCGGCTTGCCGGTGAAGGATTCGATCATCGGGAACATGCGCCCGTTGGACAGGTTGCCGTTGTGGGCGATCGCCAGCACACTGCCACCGGTCTTGTCCTCGTAGGCCTGCATCCACTTCCACAGGTCGCGCGGATTGTCGCTGCCGAGCGGCTTCAGCGTCGTGTAGGGCAAGACCTCGTTCGCCTTGTCGGCATTGTCGCGGAAGATGACGTTGCGGTGCAGGTTGTTGCCCGCTGTGTTCGATGTCCATTCGTAGCCGATGAAGGCGGTGAAGCGGCCGGGCTCGTTATATTCCTCGGCCGCCTTGATCGTGTCCTGCCAGGCGTTCTTGTAGGGGCGGGTGTCGGGCCCGTAGATCATCGACTGCGGCAAGGTGCCCTCGCTGAACCCGACGATGATTTCCATCGCCGCCTTGCCGCCCTGACCCGACTTGATCATGTCGTACCAGGTCTTGGCCTGCGGATCGGAGATAACCTCCGGCTTGCCGGCGAAGAGGTCCGGAAACATGCCCATGTTGTCGGAGTGGTCGGAGACCACCAGGAAGTCGAGCGGGCGCGACAGCTTGGCGGGCTGGCCGCTCGACGCCATGACCTCTTCGCCGCGGGCGAAGCGATAGGCGTCGCGCGGCGTCAGCCGCGCCCCGAACGCGCCGGCGTCGAATGAGGCTCCGGTGTGAAGATGCGTGTCGCCGAACAGGGGGCGGGTCGGAAAATTGCGGCCTGCGTAGGGCGAATAGAGCGGCTTGGCGGCAAAAGCCTTTTCGGCCCTGGCGGCGTCCGGCGTGCCGATGTCGCCGTGTTCCTGTGCGGCTGCCGGGAGCGCCGGGCCAAGGCTCAGAATGCTTGCAAGGATCAATTTGGCAGACTTGTTTCTCATCGCTTTCCCCTCCGTGCGGCACGGCCGCTTCGCGAAAGACTGAGCTACTGCACGGAAACAATCGCACGGCGCTGCGGGGATTTCCTTGACTTTGATCAAGATCACCAGGGCGATGAGGGGGCGGGCCAGCGAGCAGGACAAGCGGGCAAAAGCTCGCCCGCCGCCCTCCGATGCCAGCTAACGGTCAGTCGGCAAACTCGGCGTTGCGACCTTCCCGTTCCTCTGACTGCAGGCGATCGCCTCCGGGCAGGCGCGCGTCTCCGGCACGGCGGTGGCGCCGGAGGCGGTATCGGCCGCACCCTTCATCGTGCGGATCAGGCTGGATGACGAGGCCTTTGCCGCAAGGCTGCCCGCGGGCGCGGCAGGGGTTGCCGCTGTATTCACCGACCGGGTAAAGGCGGCGCATGTGATCCGCCGGGTGCTTTTGCGCCAGATCGCGATCACCAACTATATCAACCCGTTCTGATGGAGCAACGGAAGCCTGATCTGGCAGCGGAAGCAAAGGTGGCGATCAACTGCGCGCCCGCCGTTGTTAAGCCGCCGATTGCGACGTAGCATGGCCACCCCATGCCGAGGTCCAGGTCGCAGCAGGTCATGTCACTTTCTTCCATTCAACCATCGCCACAGATCCTGCTCACCAGTGCCGGGCGGGCATGGAACGGGCTTTCGGCCGACTTCATCCATATTCCGCGCGGCCGGGTGCATGTGCCGGGCGGCGAGATGCACCGTCTGGGCATGCATTTCGGTCCGCCGGTCAACGCCGATTGCCAATGCGGCGGTCGGCGCATGCGGCGGGTGCAGAAGCCGGGCGATATCGACATCATTCCGGCCGGCGTCGACGGTTCCTGGGAGGATGATGCCGACTGCCGGATCCTGCGGCTCAGTTTCTCGCGATCGCTGCTCGACCGGGTCGCGGCCGACCTCGGGCGGCATGGCGACAGGGTGGAATTGATGCCGCAATTGCAGCTGCGCGACACCAGGCTCGAAGCGATCGGCTGGGCGATCAAGGCGGATCTGGAGGCCGACACGCCATCCGATCCGCTCTATATCGACCTTCTTGCCAATGCGCTTGCCGTGCGGCTGATCGAGACCGCGACGGGCGGACCGCAACGGCCGGAAGGGCGGAGCGAACCGAAACTCTCGGCGCGGCAATTGCGGGTTCTGACCGAGTTCATCGAGACCCATCTGGACAAGAGGCTTCATCTTGCCGACCTTGCCGCGGTCGCGGGCTTGAGCGCCACGCGGCTGAAGACGCTCTTTCGCAACAGCACCGGCCTGCCGGTGCACCAATATGTGATCCGCCGCCGCGTCGAGCATGCCCGTGCGCTGATGACCACGACGATGATGCCGGCGAGCGAGATTGCGGTCGCCGCCGGCTTCGCCCATCAAAGCCATATGGCTTCAACGATGCGCCGGCTTCTGGGCGAGACGCCTAGCGAGATCATGCGACGCGCGGCCGAAATCTGACCGAAGCTGCAAAATCCTGGCCGAATCTGTGCGACGAGGGCCCTCGCGGTCCCTAGTCCTTGCCGATCTTCAGCAAGGAACGAGATCATGTTTGTTATCCTCGGGGCCGCCGGAAAGGTGGGCTTTTCAACGGCATCGGCACTGCGCGCGGCGGGCCTGCCGGTCAGGGCGGTGCTGCGCGACGCGGCCAGGGCGGACAAATTGCGCGCGATCGGTTGTGACGTCGCGCTCGCCGATCTGCAGGACCCGGCGGCACTCCGTCAGGCATTCGCGGGGGCGCAAGCCGTGCAGATCATCCTGCCGCCGCCGCTCAGAGCCGAGGACGCCAGAGCTGAAATGCGCCGGATGACGGCGAACATGGCCGAGGCGATTGCGCGCGCAGGGCCGGAACGCGTGCTGGCGATCTCCGACTACGGCGCCCATGTCGACGAAGATATCGGCATGCCCACCGTGTTCCGTCACTTCGAGGATCGCCTTCGCGCGCTCGCCATGCCCAAGGTGTTCCTGCGCTCGGCGGAGCATATGGAGGGCTGGGCCCGCAGTATCCCCACGGCGATCGCGACGGGCATTCTGCCGAGCCTGCACCACCCGGTCGAGCGGACATTTGCCGCCGTTTCGACCGGCGATGTGGGGCGCATCGCCGCCGATTTCCTGCGCCGACCGAGCGCGGCAGACGTCGAGCGCATCGTCCACGCCGAAGGACCGCGCCGCTATAGCGCTGCGGATGTCGCCAGCGCCCTGAGCCAGTTGCTGGGCCGCACGATCACCGCTCAGGCCGTGCCGCGCGAACATTGGCAGGAGGCGCTTGAGCGGGCTGTGAGCGCGAGCACTGCCGGGCTCCTGGTCGATCTCTACGATGCGCACAACAAGGGCGGGTTGATCGACATCGAACCGCAGGGCGAGGTTTGCTACGGCACCACCGAACTGGTCGAGGCTCTCCGGCCGTTCGTGCCGGCATGACGGGGCAGGGGCGACAGGTCGAGGCTTCCGCGATAGCCTGACGGCGGGTTTTCGAAATTCGAACCGGGTGGCGTCATGGATAACCGCGCAGGCGAGATGATGGTCTTTGTCCAGGTGGTCGAGGCCGGCAGTTTTTCCGAGGCGGCGCGGCAGCTCATGATGACGCCGTCGACCGTATCCAAGCTCATTCAACGGCTGGAAGCTCGGCTCGGCATCCGCCTGGTCGAGCGTTCGACGCGGCGGCTGCTTTTGACGGATGAAGGCGCGTTCTATTACGAGCGGAGCCAGAGGCTGCTTGCCGATCTCGACGAGACCGAGCAGCAGATCGCCCAAGGAGGTGCAGCACCCGAGGGGCTGATCCGGGTGAGTTCGTCCGTCAGCTTCGGCACGGCGGCGCTGGAGCCGATCCTGCCCGCTTTCTTTGAAGCCTATCCGAAGATCGTCATCGACCTCTCGCTGTCCGACGAGGTGGTCGACCTCTATCTCGAACGGACCGATGTCGCGATCCGGGTCGGGCGCCTGCCGGATTCCAATCTGGTGGCGCGCAAGATCGGCACGACAAAAAGGCGCATCGTCGCTTCACCCGCCTATCTCGCCAGGTGGGGCGTGCCGAAAACGCCGGAGGATCTGCTGAGGCATAATTGCCTGGGGTTCAATTTTCGCCGGGCAAACCCCGTCTGGCCGATGCGCGAGGGCGGGCGGATCGTCGAGCGGATGCTGAGCGGCTCGCTTCTGACCAATAACGGCGAAACCATCCGCCGCATGGCGATGGCAGGCGTCGGGATCGGGCGGATCGCCGACTATCACGTCCGCGGCCCGATCGCCCGCGGAGAGCTCGTCGAGGTGCTTGCCGACAGCGCCATTGCCGAGGCTGATGAAATTCATGCGCTCTATCGCGGTGCCCAGCATCTGCCGGCGCGCGTGCGCGCGTTCCTCGATTTTGCCGTGCCGCGCCTGCAGCGCTTTCTGGCGGAGGATCCGGTAGCGGTTGCCCCGCCCGCAAGATAGCGGGCGGGCACAGTTCACGCTCTCGCTCAGGCTATCGGCAGGGGAGCGGCGGGATTGACCAGGCCGGCTGCCCTGAGTTCGCGCCAGAAATCGGCGGGAATGACCTCGTTCAGCGCCGCGCGGTCTTCCGCAATGCGGCTCGGCTGGCTGGCGCCGGGGATGACGGCGGCGACCGCCGGGTTGGCGAGCGCGAATTGCAGACCCGCGGCCTTCATGCTGATGCCGTGGCGGTCGGCGATCGCCTTGATGCGCGCGACCTTTGCAAGGATTGCGGGCGTGGCCGGGGCATATTCGAAGTTCGGTCCGCCAACCAGGGCACCCGAGCTATAGGGGCCGCCGACGATGATGCCGAGGCCGCGTTCGGCGACAACAGGCATGACGCGCTGCAGGGCGCGGTCGTGATCGAGCAGGGTATAGCGGCCGGCAAGCAGGAAGCCGTCGGGGCGGGGGCCTTCGAGCGCGAGCAGCAGTTCGATCGGCTCGACACGGTTGACGCCGAGGCCCCAGGCCTTGATCACGCCCTCGTCGCGCAGCCGGTCAAGCGCCTTGAACGCGCCCTTGCGGGCGGTCTCGAACACATCCAGCCATTCGTCGCCGTAGAAGTCCTGGGCGACGTCGTGGACGAAGGCGATCTCGATCCGGTCGGTCTTCAGGCGCTTCAGGCTGTCTTCGATCGAGCGCAGCGTCGCGTCATAGGAATAGTCGTTGACGATCTTGTTGGGCCGGCCATAGCGGAAGACGTCGCCCTTTTCCCCGAGATCGCGGGCGCTGACATCCTCGATCTCGTCGAGGATGACCCGGCCGACCTTGGTGCTGATGACGTATTCGTCACGCGGACGGCCGGCCAGCGATTCGCCCATGCGGATTTCGGCGAGGCCGGCGCCATAGAAGGGGGCGTTGTCGAAATAGCGGATGCCGTCGTCCCAGGCGGCCTCCACGGTGCCGAGCGCCTCCTGTTCCGGGATATCGCGGAACATGTTGCCGAGCGGTGCGGCGCCGAAGCCGAGCGTGCCGGGAAGAATGTCCTTGAGTGCCATTTCACTGTCCTTTGCTGATCAATGGGGCAGGCCCTGCCTGCGTCGAGGGTGGACAGAGAAATAGGTCAGCCCGTGGATCGCCGGTAGGCAGACCGGGTTCGCAGGTATTAGGAAGCAAATTCACAGATGCCGAGACGGTCGATCTGTTGGGGGCGGCATGGCGCTCGCAATCTTGCGCCGCAGGGTTCGACGCCGAATGGGACCGCCCGGCCAACGCTCCAGGCGCGCAGGGTGGGGCGATCCGTTTGGCGGCGCAGGGTGCGCTCTCTCGTCAGCCTTGATGCAGCGCGCCATCTCCATGAGACGACGGCTTTGAGCTGGCCGGGCAAAACTCCGGCGGGAAATAGGGCAAAAAAAACTGCTTGGGAGGTTCACAGGGGGCGAGGCCGAAACCTCGTGAGGGAGCACAGACCTTCACGCTGTCACGGTGTCTGGAAAGCGCCAGCATCGTCCGTCGATGGACGCCTGACGAGGTTCACCGTGCGGGCCGGCCCCCCGTTCTCAGCCGGGGGTCGGGCCTGAGATAGCTGGCCGCCGGGTTGGGGCGGAGATCGCCCCAACCGTCGACGGAAAGCCCCGCAATGCATTTTACCAGTTGTTGTAGCCGCGAACCGGGCAGTTGGGCTGAAGGCCGAAGACGATCGTGCGACGGTGCGACCCTCTAATTTCGATCCACTGATTGGTGGTTCGACCGACTCTGGCGCCCTGCAAGCCCTCGGCCCGCGCTATCGCCAAAGCGCGTTGCGGGGTACAAATGCGGCGCTGGGCGCGGCGATCGCGATACTGGCGGTCGCGATAGTAGCGGTCGCGATAATAGTCGTCGCCGTAGTCCTCGTCGTCGTAATAGCGTCGGCCATCGTCATATCTTGGCCCACCGCCATCGAGATAGAGCTCTACGCCTTGGGCCAGTGCTGTGCCCGGCGTCAGTGCTGCGCCCGGTATCAGCGACGCGAGCAGCAGGCTGATTGAAATGATCTTCTTCATGTATGTTACCTCCTAAACGTCGGTCCCATTTAGCGCTCGTAATTATGAACGCAGCCAGAACGGAATTGTTCAGGCAACGAAAGACGCGACGCCCGCGTCGATCGCTGGGATGCTTGCATCGCTATACGTGAGTCCCGCTAAAACGAGCATGTTTTTGCGTGATTCATGTTTGCCTGTGGCGGCATCAGCCGCCTTGGGACATTGAACCTAACGCGCGCGAGTTTTACGACCGGTCTTTTACCTTTCCCACACGCAGTGATATGCGTATATTAGACCGTTCTAATTCGGAGAGAATTCAACGATCTGCAGTAGAGGTGTTCGCCATGACCATTGGCCAGAGCATGCTTGCGGGTGCAGCCTTCTTCGCGCTTGGTTTTACGTCCGCATGGGCACAGCAGGTTTCAGGGACGCTCGGCGCACCCGGAGCGACCACGACAATTACGGGTAAGCAGCTTCCGTCGCCAAGTCCGGCTTTTGGCGGCGTGATCAAGGAAAAAGCCTCGGAATCGACGCCCTGGTGGACGCCGCGTGTCGTGCCTCCGAAAGGCGCTCCCAATGTGCTGCTCATCATGACGGACGACCAAGGCTTCGGCGCGCCGAGCACCTTCGGCGGGGTCATTCCGACACCGGCGATGGACCGCATCGCCAAAGAGGGGTTGCGCTTCACGAACTTCCACTCGACATCGCTTTGCTCGCCGTCTCGTGCGGCGCTGATCACCGGGCGCAATCACCATTCCGTCGGTTTCGGCGTGGTCGGCGAAATCGCTACCGGGTATCCCGGTTACGATTCAATCATTCCCATCGAGAAAGGAACGATCGGCACGATCCTCAAGGAAAATGGCTACGCCACTTCATGGTTCGGCAAGAACCACAACACGCCGTCCTATCAATCGAGCCAGGCGGGGCCCTTCAACCAGTGGCCGACGGGCATGGGCTTCGATTATTTCTACGGCTTCGTCGGCGGCGATGCCAGCCAGTGGCAACCGAACCTGTTCCGCAACACGACTGCCATCTATCCGTTTGAAGGCAATCCCAAATGGAACCTGGAAACGGCCATGGCCGACGACGCGATCCAGCACATCAAGCAACTGAGCGAGATCGCCCCCGGCAAGCCCTGGCTCGTATATTACGTGCCTGGCGCCACCCATGCGCCGCACCACCCGACGCCCGAATGGATCAAGAAGATCAGCGACATGCACCTCTTCGACGAGGGCTGGAACAAGGTTCGCGAGACGATCTTCGCCAATCAGAAGCGGCTCGGCATCATGCCTGAGAACGCGAAGCTCACGCCTTGGCCCGACAGTTTACCGCAATGGGATTCGCTCAGTTTCGAGCAGAAGAAACTGTTCATCAGGCAGGCCGATGTGTACGGCGCCTACCTTGCCTATGCTGACAACGAGATCGGGCGGGTCATCCAGGCGGTGGAAGACCTCGGAGAGCTCGACAACACCCTGATCATCTACATCGGCGGCGACAACGGAGCGAGCGCCGAGGGCATGCTCAACGGCACACCGAATGAGTTCACCACATTCAACGGTGTCGAAGTTCCGGTTAAGGACCAGTTTCTCTGGTATCCGTTCTGGGGTTCGGAGCGGACATTCCCGCATTTCGCAGCCGGCTGGGCCTGGGCGATGGGGACACCGTTCAAGTGGGTAAAGCAGGTGCCGTCGCATTTCGGCGGGACGGCGCAGGGCATGGTCATGTCCTGGCCCGGCCATATCAACGACGCGGGCGGGATCCGCGCGCAGTTCCACCACTTCATCGACATCGTGCCGACGATCCTGGAGGCGGCAGGCATCCCGCAACCGGAGACGATCAACGGCATCAAGCAGGAGCCGATCGAAGGCGTCAGCTTGGCCTATACATGGGACAAGGCGAATGCCACTGCCCCGACGCAACACCGGACGCAGTACTTCGAGATGCTGGGAAACCGCGCGATCTACCACGAGGGATGGGTCGCCGCGACGACGCCCGCAACACTGCCGTGGGAACTCAGCACCAAGACGCCTCCCGACGTGATCACCGGCTACAATTGGGAACTCTACAACGTCGACGAAGACCCGACGCAGTTCACCGATCTTGCCGCCAAAATGCCTGACAAGCTCAAGGAATTGCAGGACCTCTTCTATGCCGAAGCGAAGAAGTACAACGTGCTGCCACTCGACAATTCGACGCTCGCACGCTGGAACGCCCCTCGACCCAACCTGACGGCCGGACGGACGGAATTCACCTATCAGGGAGAATTGAGCGGTGTGCCGGGCAGTGCTGCGCCCAGCACCTTGAACAAGTCCTATACGATTACTGCCGACGTCGAGATACCGGACGGCGGTGCGCAAGGCATGATCGTCACCGAAGGCGGCCGCTTTGGCGGTTACGGCCTCTTCCTCAGCCAGGGAGACTTCGGTGTCGGCAGTGGGAAGGTCGTGTTCCTCTACAATCTCCTCGACCTCAAGCGCACCATGTGGGAGGGACCGGAACTCGAACCCGGCAAACACACGATCGTCTTCGACTTCAAGTCGGATGGAAAGGGACTTGGCGCCGGCGGCACGGGCGTTCTGTCGGTGGACGGCCAGGAAGTCGCCACGAACAGCATCGACCACGGCATCCCGGTTACCTTCCCCGAGGATGAGACCTTTGACGTCGGTCTCGACACACGCACCGGCGTTGCCTTGCTGGAATACCGCTACGACACGCCCTTCCGCTTCACGGGCAAGATCGACAAGCTGACTTTTGAACTGAAGCCAAACGCAACGCCCTAGAGCGCCGTGCGTTCAAGTGAACGCACAAAGGACGCTCTAGCACTTTGAATCTAGAGCATCTTTCCGCTTCCAGTGATTCCACTTGAGAGCGGGATGCTCTAGCGCCGGTGCATCGCAAGGCTTGGACATAAACGGCTAGCAGAGGTGCGTTCCTATGATACGCGTGCTTGATCTCGCCGCCTTCGCGGAGATGGCAACAGGGCTCGCGCTGGTGGTGGTGCCTTCGTTCGTGGGGCAGGTATTGCTTGGCGAGGTGCTGACCGGGCCCGCTATCCCGACGGCCCGGGTGGCCGGTATTGCCCTGATCGCACTCGGCGTTGCCTGCTGGAGGAACTCAGGGCTCCTCGGCATGCTGATCTACAGTGCGGCAGTCACGCTCTATCTGGCCTATTTCGGACTGACTGGCTCCGCGGGCTTCCTTCTGTGGCCCGCGGTCGCAGTTCATGCGGTGCTGTCGGTCTTGCTCTGGCGCAGTCGCAACTAACCCAACGTCACCTAGAGTGCCGTGCGTTCAACTGGACGCACAAAGGACGCCATAGCACTTTGATTCTAAAGCATCTTTCGCCTCCAGTGCTTCCACGTGAGGAGCGGGATGCTCTAGGCCGTGAACCCATAAATCAACCGGGCGGAAGACTTGCCGGCGTCCGCTATGCACCGAAAGCGACCAACGTTTGCAGGGCAGCTAAAAGAAGCAATGGGCCACAAGCAGAAGTTAACTCAACTTGCTCGTAAGGGGCGCACATACTGCTCCGGCAGCCCCGCCTTCCGCAGGGCATCAATCAAGTGTTGCTGAGCTTCAGGGCGTGCGTAGTGCAGTACCTGGATCACATTCCGAAGCGATAAATCCGGTTTCACCAGCTTCACCTTGGCGATCACCTCACTTGCACCAGTTAAGTCGCCTAATTGCGCGCGCGCGGCGGCTAGGTACAAGAGGCCACTGGAGCGTTGTACAGGGACACTCTCGAGCGCTTCGACTGCGTCAGCATATCGAGCGAGGTCAAAGAGCGTCAGGCCGCGAACCGCTGCAAACCAATCGGGCACGAAGGGACCCAAGCCTATGGCGGCATCGATTGTGGCCAACGCATCGGCCGGCCTGCCACTGGCGCGCTGCCAGTTCGCGTAGTCGCCCTTAATCTGTATATCGGCCGGATTGAGTGTCAGCGCCCTGTCAAAATGGAAGCGTGAACGGTCATGGTCGCCTGTCCAAAGGTAGTAGAGCGCTCTTGCCCAATGAGACGTGGCGTCGTTGGCATCTAGTTCCAGCGCTTGTTTCGAAGCGCTCTCAGCCTTGGCCATCTGATCGTCATCGAGCACAATGATATTGCTGATGGTAAGAGCTATCGCCAGCCAGGCATGCGCAAGTGCAAAATGCGGATCGACGGCAATTGCCCGCTCAAGTAGGGGTACGGCTTCGGCATCACGCTGATGGTCACATAGATTGCGGCCTTGTAACAGACAGTCATAAGCCGACCAGCTAGTAGTTGGTTTTGCACGGGCTTTTGCTGCTTCTGCAGCGTACATACGGCCCTCCAGCATTGTTACGATTGCCGCCACAACAAGGTCCTGGACAGCGAAGATATCCTGCGCATCGCGATCGTAGCGGTCGGCCCAGACGTGAGTGCCGGTTATGGCATCGACCAACTGGGCTGTGATGCGTATTCGGTCGCCCAATTTGCGTAGACTACCCTCAACTACATAGGCAACGCCCAGTTCCCGCGCTATTTCGATATGACTTTTTCCTTTGTTGGCAAAATGAAACGACGCGTGGCGAGCTACTACGGATAGGCCGTGAAAGCGGGCGAGTTCGGTAATGATATCCTCGGTGATCCCATCGGAAATGTACTGTTGCCCGGGATCACCACTCATGTTGGTAAATGGCAGTACTGCTATGGACGGTTTGATTCGTTCTACCGCTGTTGGTCGCACCGATGTTCCTGAGGGAGCTCCCAGACTATAGACCCGGACCGGCTGGGCGATATTCTTGAGTTGCTGCTCACCCATGTCTTCAAACGAGAGATCAAGGCGACTTCCTACGTTGTCATGAACCATGCCGGTGACTGCAATGCCGCCCGCCGGGGCAAGTCCCTCGATCCGCGCAGCGACGTTCACGCCTTCACCGAAAACATCGCCATCCTCGGCAATCACATCCCCCAAGTTGACGCCAATGCGGAGTTGGATGGCTCGGTCCTCTGACAGCTCTGCGTTCCGTGCTGCCATATCCTTCTGCAATGCGACTGCGCAGGCCACGGCCTTCACGACGCTGGGGAATTCCGCGAGAAAGCCATCCCCCATAGACTTAAACAGCCGACCTTGGTGCTCGGCGATCCTAGTTTCGATCACTTCGGCGCGGAGGTTCCGCACGACCGCCAAGGTGCCGTCCTCGTCCACGCCCATGAGGCGACTGTAACCGACTACATCGGCGGCAAGGATGGCAGCCAGACGGCGCTGAACGGACTTGTCCACCACTCGATAGTGTCCCTGTTGGTCACCTGGGCTCCCTTGCAGAGCCTGGTTGATGACAGGATAGCATACATAGCCGCGCCTGGCCGCAACCAGTTGTCCCAAGTCAGGCTGCTACGCGTCAGGTCTGCTAGGAGTCATTCGCGACGAAGCGGCGGTCGATTTTTCTTTCGTACCTGTCGGCGCGCGGCGCCTTCGTTCGTCTTCATGACGTGCACCAACGGAGAGCCACCGCATGAAGCTCTACTTCAGCCGCAATCCCAATCCTCGCCTGGCGGTTGCCGTCGCGCGGCATCTGCAGGCCGAGGTCGCGTTCGAATTTGCCGACCCTCAAGGGGTGGGGCAGGCCGAACGCTTCCGGTCGCTCAATCCGAACCTGCTGCTGCCGATCCTGGAGCGCCCCGGCCGGTCGCTCTGGGAGGCGGATGCGATCGCCTGTTATCTTTCCCGCCAGACCGGCTCCAACTTCTGGCGAACGGATGACGGCGAGCCGGAGATGATCCGCTGGATCAGCTGGGGGAAAGAGAACTTCGTGAAAGCCTGCGACATGGTGCATTGGGAGCGGGGCACCAAGCTGCGCTACGGCATCGGCCCCTGCGAGGAAGCGATGGTGGAGGAGGGGCTGCGGGAGTTTCATAGGGCGGCGAGGACCCTCGAGGCTGAGCTCTCCGGTCGCGCGTGGCTGGTCGGTGACGCGGTCTCCTTTGCCGATTTTCGCATGGCGACATTCCTGCCTTACAACGATGCCGCGCGGCTGCCGATCGGGGACTATCCGGCGCTCAAGCGCTGGGTGGAGCAGCTCGAAGAGATCGAGGCATGGCGCGATCCGTTCCGCGGGCTGGTCGCGCCGGAGCTGCCGCCGATACCGGGTTGAGCGGGCGTTTGCACATCGTCGAGCCCTGTTGCATGATGGCGCACAAAGGGCTCCAGCCGCCTCCCGCCAAGCGCCGCTGTCGGCAGCCGCGCCGGCGTCTGCGGAGCGGGGCAAGGATCAATTGGCCGCCGTACCCATTCCCGCCCAATATCCGAAAGGTGTTTCGCTTTTTTTAGGAAGGCGAGATTTGCCATCCTTCAGCTACCTTTTGGTTGTCCCGCGGGAGACGGGGCAATCACAATGGTATGGAGGAGATACCCTTGGCAAGTATTGCAGAGGAAAGTGTACTACCGGAGAATCCCGAAGACGAACGGCTGAGCATCGGCGCGAACCTCGCCTATGGTCTGCAGCACGTTTTGACCATGTATGGCGGCATCGTTGCCGTCCCCTTGATCCTTGGCCAGGCGGCGGGCTTGAATTCCGCCGATGTCGGCCTGCTCGTCACCGCATCGCTCTTTGCCGGCGGTCTCGCAACCATCCTGCAGACGATCGGCCTGCCTTTCTTCGGCAGCCGCCTGCCGCTGGTGCAGGGCGTTTCGTTCTCGGGCGTCGCGACGATGATCGCGATTTCAGGCAATGGCGGCATACCGGCCATTCTCGGCGCCGTCATCGCGGCCTCGCTGATCGGTCTTCTGATCACACCGATATTCTCGCGCGTCACGCGCTTCTTTCCGCCGCTCGTTACCGGCATCGTCATCACCACCATCGGCCTCACGCTGATGCCGGTGGCAGCGTTCTGGGCCATGGGCGGCAACAAGGCGGCGCCGGACTTCGGCAGCACTGCCAACATCCAGCTCGCGGCGGTGACGCTCGTCATCGTCTTGCTGCTCAGCAAGCTCGGCAATGCTTCGATTTCCAGGCTTTCGATCCTGCTTTCGATCGTGATCGGCACCGGCATCGCCTATGTGGCCGGCATGACCGACTTTTCGCAGGTGGCAAACGGCCCGGTCTTTGCTCTGCCGAAGATTTTCCACTTCGGTTATCCGACCTTCGAACTGGCCGCGATCATCTCGATGCTGATCGTCATCATGGTGACGCTGGTCGAAACCTCGGCGGACATTCTCGCCGTCGGCGAGATCGTCGAGACCAAGGTGGACTCGCGCCGGCTCGGCGACGGCCTGCGCGCCGACATGCTGTCGAGCATCCTGGCACCTGTCGTCGGCTCCTTCACCCAGAGCGCTTTTGCTCAGAATGTCGGCCTTGTGGCGGTCACTGGCGTCAAGAGCCGATATGTGGTGGCAACGGGCGGAATGTTCCTGGTGACGCTCGGGCTGTTGCCGATCATGGGGCGCGTCGTTGCTTCCGTCCCGACCTCCGTTCTCGGCGGCGCCGGCCTCGTGCTCTTCGGCACGGTCGCGGCTAGCGGCATCCGCACGCTGTCCAAGGTTGAGTACAACAACAACATGAACCTGGTGATCGTCGCCACCTCGATCGGCTTCGGCATGATCCCGATCGCGGCCCCCGGCTTCTACGAGCATTTCCCGGCCTGGGTCGCGACGATCTTCCATTCGGGCATCTCGTCGGCCGCCGTGATGGCGATCCTGCTCAACCTCTTGTTCAACCACTTCACGGCAGGCAATTCCGACCAGCAGTCGGTGTTCGTGGCGGCAACGGAGCGCACGATCCGCTACCAGGACATCGCCCGCCTGCATGACGGCGACTACTTCCTCAATGGCAAGCTCTACGATGCCAAGGGCGCGGAAGTGCCGCTGATTGCGGCGGAGGCGCACTGAGCCGGCCCAATCTTTGGAACACTCAATCCCGGGCGGAAGTCGCTTCAGACTTTTCCTGGGATTGTTTTGAAACCCGCCATTCCGGGCAGGAAGCCCTTTCCTGTTTTTCCTGGCGTTACTCTGAACCTCGTCAAAGGACACTGGGAATGACACAGCAGACCGATAACTACCAACTCCTCGATGCACTGCTTGGCACGATGGAGCGCGGCATCATCCCGGCAACGGAAGCCGGTGTTGCTGCCGGCAACAAGATCTTCGGCGCGGCACTGATGCGCAAGTCCGATCTTTCGACCGTGCTCGTCGAGACCAACAACGAAACGGAAAACCCGCTCTGGCACGGCGAAGTGCACACGCTGAAGCGCTTCTACGAGATCGAGGGTACTGAGCGCCCGGACTCCCGCGATCTCATCTTCCTCTCCACGCATGAGCCCTGCTCGATGTGTCTGTCGGCGATCACCTGGGCGGGCTTCGACAATTTCTACTACTTCTTCAGCCACGAGGATTCCCGCGATAGTTTCTCCATCCCGCACGACCTGAAGATCCTGAAGGAGGTCTTCACGCTGGAGCCCGGCGGCTACAACCGCACCAATGCGTTTTGGAAGGGCCAGTCGATCCATGCACTGATCGACGGCCTGCCCGAGCCGCAGCGCAAGGATTTGAAGGCTCGCGCAGACGCGATCCGCGCGAAGTACGACGAACTCTCCTCCACCTACCAGGACAGCAAGGACGGCAACGCCATCCCGCTGAACTGAGGCCTGAAAGACGGCCTGCGCATCGGACCATTTCATTGTCTCCTGCAGCGCCGCGCGTCCTATCAGAAGCGCGGCGCTGTAGCGCTTTGAAGTGCTGCATGTTTGTGTCCTTCAATCGGCTACGATCGAAGGAAACATGCAGTTGATTCAATGAAATGGTCTATTTGTTTGAAAGATTGCGCATTCCTGCCGGCCCGAGCAGGTGATAGTTTCGCCGAAATAAAGTCACGTTTCGGGGGAGTTGCGTGAACTGGTCCAGGCCTCTCAGGGTGCACCTCAGCGTTCTGGTCGTCGCCTTGCTCATCTGCACGGCGACGCCGATCATCTGGATGGCGTTCAGCCAGGGCAGGGCGGCGGCCGTTCTCGGCGGCGCCAAGCACATGCGCGAGATGAGCTTTCGGCTGATCGAAGGCTACAGGAATGCGTTGGAAGGCGGACATGAGGCCGTCGGACTGGCGTCCGCGGTACCTCAGCTCATACCCACGCCGCCTGCGGAACTTGAGGCAAAACAGCAGTTCTTCCTGGAGGTGCTTCGAAGCGTGTCCAACGCGACGAGCATCTATGCCGGTTATCCTGACGGTTCCTACGTGCAGGTGATCAACACCGAGAGGGACTATGTCCGCCAGAGCCTTTCGGCGCCGGCGGAGGCGAACTTCGCCATCCGGACGATCACGCCCAGGCAGGGTTCGCAGGCTCAGTCGACCCTTCAGTTTCTCGACCGCGAGACAAGGCCGATCGGAGAGCCGAGGTTTGAGCCGACATCCTTCGATCCACGGCAACGTCCGTGGTATCAGGCCGCCGTTTCAAGCGGTGCGCCGGTGTCCGTCGGGCCCTTCGTCGCGGGAACGCTCCGGGTTCCGACGCTCGCTTTGGCCGCGCCGATGAAGGGCGACCACCGGGTCGTGGTTGGCGTCAACATTCACCTGCAGACCGTCAGCCGGCTGCTCGATCCGCGGGAGATTTCGCCGCGCGCCCGGTCCTTCATCATCGGCGACGGCGACACGATCGTCGCCCATTCCGACCCGGCGATCATGGGCAGGATCTTGGGAACCTGGTCGGGCGGGCGCGCCGTCGACATGGGCAGCCTCGACATGAGCGTGGAGGCCGTGGCGCGACTGCGCAAGGATCCGCGCTATGCCAATGGTGGCCTTGCCGAGATTGATCTTGAGGGCGAAAGCTATCTGGCGCAGGTCGCGCCGGTCAGCGTTGACGGCCTGTTCAAGGGGAGCTCGGTCGCAATCGTCGTGCCGCTCGACGATCTCGTGGCGCAGGCCAACCGGTTGCTGGTGCGCAACCTGTTGATTGCCGCCGGCCTTCTGGTGGCCGGCGTGTTCGGATCGCTGATGCTGTCGCGGGTGATCAGCCAGAAGCTTTACCGGCTTGCCGACGAGGCGCGCCGGATCGGCGATCTGAATTTCACCGGCAAGGGCGTGGCGCATTCGTGGATCACCGAGATCAACACGCTCGGGGGCGCGCTTGCTGCCAGCCGCCGTGCCATCGTGCAATTTGCGCTCTACGTGCCGCGCGAGGTGGTGCGGCGGATCATAGACCCTCAGGGCGGGGCGGTGGTCAAGGGCAGGCGGCAGGAGGTGACGGCACTCTTCACCGACATTCGCGACTTCACCACCATTTCCGAGCAGCATTCGCCGGAGGATGTGGTCGACATTCTCTCTGCCTATTTCGAGCTCCTGAACGGCATCGCCGAAGAGCATGGCGGGACCGTGGTGCAATATCTCGGCGATTCCATCTTCGTCGTGTGGAATGCGCCCGTCGAGGATATCAGGCACGCCGAACACGGCTGTCGTTGCGCGCTGGCGATGAAGGCGGCGGTCGAGGGCCTGAATGCTGCCAACCGCCAGGCGGGCCGGCCCGAATTGTTCACACGCTTCGGTCTGCACACCGGTCCGGCCGTCGTCGGCAGCATCGGGGCGGCCTCGCGCCAGCAATACACGGCCATGGGCGACACCATCAACGTCGCCTCCAGGCTCGAAGGGTTGAACAAGGAGTTCAATACGTCGATCCTGGTGAGCGTCGCCGTGCACGACGCGGTCGCCCGCAGCTTTGTTTTCCGCGAAATCGGGCTAGTGCAGGTCAAGGGACGCGCTGCGAAGATCGACCTTTGGGAACTGGTGGGGGAACGCGGCGGGTAGGGC
Source organism: Ensifer sp. EB106-03-01-XG145 (assembly GCF_058792075.1). Lineage (NCBI taxonomy): Bacteria > Pseudomonadati > Pseudomonadota > Alphaproteobacteria > Hyphomicrobiales > Rhizobiaceae > Ensifer > Ensifer sp. EB106-03-01-XG145. The sequence continues at coordinate 113,525 of NZ_JBYTEC010000015.1, forward strand.
CGGCGGATCGCGCCGCCTGCCTCATCGATCCGCCAGAAAGCCCGAGACCAGTGCGCGGAAAGCATCAATCGCCTTCGGCAGCACGGCCTGCGGATCATCACTGGCGGCGACCCATAGGGCGGCGTTGAGCGCGGCACCGCTCAAGAGCCTTGCGGCGGCTTCCGGATCAACCGGCTTCAGCACGCCTTTCTCCAGCAGCTGCTCCACCGACCGCTTCGTCGCCACCAGGCAGCTGTTCTGGCTCGGCCATTTCGAGGGGTCGCCGAGCACGGCGGGGCCGTCGAGCAGCACGATGCGCTGGACCTCCGGGTCGAGCGCCATCTCGATATAGGCGGCACCTTCCGCAAGCATGGACTGCCAGGCGTCGTCGTTTGCGCCGCCGATCTCCTTGGCGCGCGCGGCCATTTCGCCGTCGATCTCATTGACGACGGCGGCGAGCAGCCCGCGTTTGTCGCCGAAATTATGGTAGAGCGCGCCGCGCGTCAGGCCGACATCGGCGGTGAGCTCATCCATGGAAGCGGCGGCGTAACCCTTTTCGGCGAAGGCCTTTCGGCCCGCCGCTATCAGCTTCACGCGGTTTTCTTCCATCGTTTCCTGGCGCGTTCTGGCCATGTTGTCCTCAAATTCATATACGATGCGTATATGAATTTGACATACGCGCCGTATTTGGTTAGTTCATATACGTGGCGTATATCAAATGAAGCAGGTTTTGTGAAGTTCTGCCGGATCGGGCAGCGCTCGCCCGTTTCTGCGCCCTGGATTTAGCAAAGGACCAGACAGATGACTTCACGCGACGCAATCTTTCCCGCAAACAGGCACGCGCTTTACGAGGCCCACGGCTATTCGGCCGCGATCCGCTCTCAGGATCTGCTGTTCGTGTCCGGGCAGGTGGGGAGCCGCGAGGACGGCTCGCCCGAACCGGATTTCGCCCGCCAGGTCGAGCGCGCCTTCGACAATCTCAAGGCAACGCTCGCGGCGGCCGGCTGCAGCTTTGACGACATCGTCGATGTCACCACCTTCCACACCGACCCGGAAAACCAGTTCGAGACGATCATGACAATCAAGAACCGGATCTTCCCGGAAAAGCCCTATCCGAATTGGACCGCCATCGGCGTCAACTGGCTTGCCGGCTTTGATTTCGAGATCAAGGTGATTGCGCGGATTCCGGAGGCTGGTGGCGCTAAGCGCGAGCGGGCGGCCTGACACCGCCGGTAGACTGCTGACAAAGCCGAAATGCTTTGGCGAGCGTTGTCCCATTCTCCCTCATCCTCGCCCCTGTTGTTCAGTCCGGGGAGATACCTGACAGGTGTTCGGGGAGATAGCTGACACATCATCGGCTGGATTTGGTCTTGA
>NZ_JBYTEC010000016.1:0-113543 GCF_058792075.1 Ensifer sp. EB106-03-01-XG145
TCATCCGTTCCCTGCAAATCACGCAGGCCGGATTGAATCACGAAAACCGGCTGAAGGGGAGGTTTTTAGAGGCATCCGGCTTTGATGCGACGGCGGACAGTCTGCATGTCGGCCATCTCATGCCGATCATGGCGCTTCGGCGGCTGCAGCAGGCGGGCCACAAGCCGATCGTGCTGATCGGCAGCGGCACCACGCGGATCGGCGATCCGAGTTTTCGCTCGGCGGCGCGGCCTATGCTGTCGGAGGAGGAGATATCAGCCAATGTCGCCGGCATCCGCAAAGTGTTCGAGCGGCTGCTGACCTTCGGCGACGGGCCGAGCGATGCTCTCATGGTCAACAATGCCGACTGGCTGGACCGGATGGCCTGGATCAACATGCTGCGGGACGTCGGCAAACATTTCTCCGTCAACCGCATGCTCTCCTTCGACAGCGTCAAGACGCGGCTGGAGCAGCAGGAGAACCTGAGCTTTCTCGAGTTCAACTACATGATCCTGCAGGCGGTCGATTACCTCGAACTGTTCCGCCGCACCGGCTGCCGGCTGCAGCTCGGCGGCGGCGACCAGTGGGGCAACATCGTCGGTGGCGTCGACCTGGTGCGCCGCATCGAGGGCGCGGAGGTCTTCGGCATGACCACGCCGCTTCTGACGACGGCCTCGGGCGTCAAGATGGGCAAGACGGCGGCCGGAGCCATCTGGGTGAACGAGGACCGCCTATCGCCCTACGACTACTGGCAGTTCTGGCGCAACGCCGAGGATGCCGATGTGGTGCGCTTCCTCAAACTGTTCACCGATCTTCCGCTCGACGAGATCGAAAGGCTGGGTCGCACCGAGGGCGCGGACCTCAACGCGGTGAAGGAGCGCCTCGCCAGTGAGGCAACGACGCTGGCGCATGGGCCGGAGGCAGCCCGGCGGGCGCAGACGACGGCGCGGCAGGCCTTTGGCGAAGGTGAAGCGGCCGAGGGGCTGCCGACGGTCGTGCTGAGTGATGCCGAGCGCCTGAAGGGCATAGGTCTCGTTGACCTCGTGGTGCGGGCAGGACTGGCCTCATCGAAGGGCGAGGCACGGCGGGCAATCGCCGGGCGCGGTGTCCGCCTGGACGGAGAAGTCGTTGAGGATGCGGAGACAATCGTCTCACTCGGCGAGCATCCGGTTCGGCTCTCGCTTGGCCGCAAGCGCCATGCCGTGGTGAAGTAGCGCGGCGATCACGCGTCCCACCGCGCGCATTCCCATGCCTGTCACAGGCATCCCCCTGCCGCGCTGCGGCGGGGGATGCGCCGACCGATACGAGAAAGTCTTCGTTATGGCTCGGGATCTCTCGCCGCGCGGACGCGCGGCGGCTGGATCTCTGTGACAAGCACAGAGATGAGGGTGGACAGGATTGCCGCTACGAAGATCGTTGCCCCAAGGGAACCGGATTCCAGGGATGAAAATTCCGCAGGCGCAGGAAATCTCGGGCACCCGGAGCCACAAGATTCGGCGTCACAACGGCATCTGACGAAGTGCCGCGGCCGCGTCACCACCTCGCTCATTCCTGTGCTTGTCACAGGAATCCAGCCGCGCCGCGTCGGCGGCGCGAGGGGATGCGTTGCCCCGAATGCGCAAGCACCCAGCGTGCCGGCTCGGCATACCCCGCCGCGCGGACGTGCGGCTGCTAGATCTCTGTGACAAGCACAGAGATGAGGGGCGAGCGGGCTGTGACCGCTAAGATCGCCGCTCCGGAGGGAGGTGCTCAGGGGCGTGGACACAAGCGCGCGGTCATAAGGGCGCGGTCATAAGGGCGTGCCCAAAGGCGCGCGCGTTTGCGGGTGCCGCTACTGTTTCACCCGGGCGACGCTACCGCCGGTCAGCCCGCAGCAACCACCCTCGCCTCCGGCCGCACCTTGTTATCGCCGCCAAATTCCTCGCCCCACTTGCAGAGAGCCGCCGCCGCCACGTTCAGCGCCGCGCCGCGTTCGGTCAGCGCGTACACCACCTTTGGCGGGATTTCCGGATAGGTGGTGCGGCTGACGAGGCCGTCGGCCTCCAATTCACGCAACTGCTGCGCCAGCATCTTCTCGCTGATTAAAGGGATCGCCTGGCGCAGGCGTCCGAAGCGGCGGGCGGCCTTGCCGAGTTCGCAGAGAATATCGACCTTCCACTTGCCCTCGATCGCCCTGAGCGCGGTGGCAAAGCCACAGTTTTCCATTGCTGTCGTCACGTCATCCTCCCTTACGTCGCGGTAAGCACTTACCATCCGGTGCGTATTGCGACCCGGGCCGCCCACCTTACGTCTGAACCGCGACGACAACCGCGTCGCTGTGGAAATCAGGGCGGGATAAGGGTGCAGGCGCCCTTCCCGCGCCATGGATATGGAGACTGGGAATGCAACCTGCAATCAGCGTATTGGGAATGGGGCGCATGGGATCGGCGCTGGCGCATGCGCTTCTCAAGGCCGGGCACCCGACGACGGTGTGGAACCGCACGCCGGCAAAGGCGGCGCCGCTCGCTGCCGCCGGGGCCGAGGTGGCGGCAAGCGTGCGCAATGCGGTCGCCGCATCGCAGGTCGTCATCGTCAATGTCAGCGACTACCAGGCGACGCAAAGCCTTCTGCGCGACAAGGAGGTCGCCGGTGCCCTCGAGGGCAGACTGATCATCGAACTCACGTCAGGCACGCCCGATGGTGGCCGCGAGGCGCACGGCTGGGCGCAGCGGCAGGGTGCCCGCTATCTCGACGGCGCGATCCTGGCGACGCCGGACTTCATCGGCACCGAAGCGGGCACGCTGCTTGTCTCCGGTCCTTCAGCTGTTTTCGAGGAAGGCCGTAACGTGCTCGGCGCCCTCGGCGGCAATGTCCAGTTCATCGGCGAGGATCCGGGCCTCGCCAATGCGCTCGACAGCGCCGTGCTGGCGCTGATGTGGGGCGCATTGTTCGGTGCGCTGCAGTCGATCGCCGTTTGCCGGGCCGAGGCGATCGATCTCGGCGTGCTCGCAAGACAATGGACGGCGACGGCGCCGGTGGTCGAGGGGCTCGTCTCCGACCTCATCAAACGCAGCGCCGCCGGGCGCTATGACGCTGATGCCGAAACGCTCTCGTCCGTATCGCCGCATTACAGCGCGTTTCACCATTTGGTCGACCTGATGGAAGCCCGCGGCATCGACCGCACGATCACTGGGGGATACGAGGCGATCTTCCGCCGGGCGATCGAGGCCGGCCACCTGCACGACGATTTCGCATCGCTGTCGCAGTTCATGGGGCAGCCGGCGTAAGTCGAAAGGCGCGCTGGGGGCTGGCTCCACAAGGCGAGGCAGCACGAGCCGCCGAGCCTCACTTGGCAATCCCCGCGCCGCTGCCAACTGCTGCCGGCTTGAGCACACCGACCAGCGCCTTGCCGTCGGTGAAATAGGGGTCGCCACCGCCGTTGCGGCCGGTCTTGGTGGCACCGACGCCGGGGATTTCATAGGTCCGCGACACCTGTCCGGCCTTGTTGAGGTCGCCGATCACCAGATCGCGTTCGGCATCGAGATCGGGACCGATGTGGTGGGTGATCTGGCCGGTGTCGTGGCTCAAGCCAACGCCGCGGTCGAAGCTCGCCGAACCGAGCCAGAGCGGGCCACCGCCCTCGGCAGGCGTCGCGGTCTGCCAGAAGCGCACATGGTTGCGCTGGTCGGCGCTGCGGCCGACCGGCTTTTCGAAGGCCAGATCCTGCTTGCGCCCCTCGTAGAACAGCGGACTGACAGGCGCATCGAGATCCGGGCGGTCGAGCACGACGCTGAGGCCGATGTCGACGGACGATCGCAGCGTGACCTTGTCGGCGGCATCCCAGCCTGCAGCGTTAAAGGCACGGATGATCTGCTCCTTGGTGCCGACCAGCCCGACATTGATCGGATCACCGGGAATGCCCTGCTCCGTGGATGTCACCATGGGATTGAGCGGAACCTTCCGGCGGTCATCGTGGAAGAGCCATAGCTCCGGGACCAGGAAGTAGCTGACCGCGAGGTAGGCGGCGAGCACGATCCCCAGAAGGAGAAAGGCAACGCGCATGTTCAAGCGACGGCTCATGCCACTCTCCTTCGCTCCAGGCTCGGCGGAGGTCCCGGCCCCAGGGACAGGGAGAGAGTATGACACCGACAGAGGCGGCTGCACAGCGGCGGCGCGTAGGCGAACGCCGCCGACAGCAGGATCGGCGATCAGGGAGCCGGCAGCCGCATATCAGGCGCGGCCATGCCTTTCGTCGCAAAGCCAGAACGAACGCGACAGCGCCCGAGGCGGCGCCTTACTCCGCCGCGTGCGCCTTCATCTCCAGCGCCTCCAACTCGTAGCTGTAGCCTTCCAGCATCTCATAGGCCTGCTCTATCGTCTTGATCTGCTCGTCGGCATTCTTGATCGCCTCGGCGATTGACCGCGAGCGGGCGCGCAGCATCGAGCCGAGCACGTCGGTCTCCGGCCGGCGGCCGAGGCGGTCGAGGTGCTTGCGCACGCGGGCGCGGTGACGCTCGAGCTCGAGAATATGGAAGCGGCTCTTGACGATATCGTCGGAGAGCTTGCGCCGCATGGCGGCGACAGGATCGAAGGTTCCGGGCTCGCGCTCGTCGAGAATGAACTCGTTGACCAGCGTTTCCAGCATCATCAGCCCCTTGAGGTCGCGCGGATCGGCGAGCTGCGGATCGTAGCCGGTGTCGTCATAGACCTTGCGGCGCACGGGATCCTTGAGCAGCTCATAGGCCACCTGCAGCCGCGCAAACTGTTCGGGATCGCCGCCGGAATCCGGATGCGCGGATTTCGCCGCCTTGCGATAGGCGCTGCGGATCGCCTGATTGTCGGCGTCGCGTTCCAGTCCAAGCAATTCGTAAGGGTCGATCACGCTGTCCCCACTTCGTCTGTCATTTCCGCCACCCGGTCGAGCCAGCCGGCGCATTCTCTGGGCGACACTTCGCCCTCTGGGCGACACTTCGCCCAGTCTTCCCGGTTATCGCCCGGCCAAGGCGACTTAATCGTCCAGGCTAGGCGACCTTCGTCCGCTCCAGGCGGAATGTCGGCCCGTCGCCTTTGCCAGTGGCTACGCCATCGCCAGCGAAGACGGAACCAACCTTCGGTAAAGCCTGCGCGTTATCCCGAGGATGTGCAAGCCTTAGGCACGCGGCCAAGCGCAACGACAGCATCCGCTGCGATCCGCGACCGGCCCCGTCGGCGGCGCGCACGTTCGGTCGCGGTCGGGACGAAATTGTGTCGAGAAACGGACCGTCCCCGATTTTTCTGCCGGAGGCGTGAATGGAGTGGCGAGAAATCGGCCAAAGCCTTGCAAAGCCTGACACTCCGCGCCTTGATGCGTCGTACAAGGCGCTTGCCTTTTTCTGCAAATCCTGTCACTTCTTGCGCCGTTCGGGCGATTTCTATCCCGGAGACTGGACTTTCAACTGCGCCCGGCTTCGTGCCGGACCGCCGGCATCGGCACCGTAGACGTCTTTTCCCCGATATCGTGACCACTCGACGCCTTTCCGCTTGCAAGCGGAAGACGAGATGCCCACATCCCCTCGGGGGCGCGGGCAACGCAAATTGACTGAAGGAAAAGGACTTCTTCCATGGCCACCAAGGGCATCGTAAAATTCTTCAACCAGGACAAGGGCTTCGGCTTCATCACGCCGGATGGCGGCGCGAAGGACGTGTTCGTACACATCTCCGCCGTTCAGGCCGCTGGCCTCGCAACGCTCAAGGATGGCCAGCAGGTCACCTTCGACACCGAGCCGGATCGCATGGGCAAGGGCCCGAAGGCCGTCAACATCCAGGCTGCCTAAGCCGGATCGTCCAGTCGGACATTCATTTGGAAACGGCGCTCCGCAAGGGGCGCCGTTTTCGTTCGGGGCACGAGGTTTTGGAAGGCACGACTTCTGCTCCCCTCATGCCTGTGCTTGTCACAGGCATCCAGCCGCCGCGCGTCGGCGCGGCGAGACCTCCCCCGACGACTATTGACCTCTGTCCTCTTCTGCGCCGCGGACGCGGCGCTGCTGGATTCCTGTGACAAGCACAGGAATGAGGGAAGAAACCTCAGGCGCTAGCCGACCCTATTCCGCCGCCTGCTTGGCCGCCATGGCCTCGAACACCGCGTCGAAGGCAGCGTGGATCACTTCGGGCCCGGCGCCCTTGCGCGTCGCGTCGGCGGAAAGCAACTGCCGATAGCGCCGCGCGCCCGGCCAGCCCTGGAACAGGCCGACCATATGCCGCGTCACGTGGATCAGGCGACCGCCGTTGGCGATATGCGCGGCGGCATAATCCGCCATCACGTCACGAACATCCGCCCAGAAATCGAGATCGAGGCGATGGCCGCGCTCGGAGAACGCACCGGCTTCCTGTGCAGCCGGCGTGGCCCCGGTCAGCGGATGCGGGAAATGCCCATCCGCCGCCGTCAGCATGGCGCTGTCGTGATAGGCCGCACGGCCAAGCATGACGCCGTCCAGATGCTGCAACTGCTCAAGCGCCTGACTCAACGTCTGAAGGCCGCCATTGATACCGATGAAAAGATTGGGATTTTCCTGCTTCAGCCGATGCACCAGACCATAGTCGAGCGGCGGGATCTCGCGGTTTTCCCTCGGGCTCAGCCCCTGCAGCCAGGCCTTGCGCGCATGCACCCAGACGGCATCGGTGCCGGCCGCGACCACTTGCTCAACGAACACCCTCAGCGCCACTTCCGGGTCCTGATCGTCGACGCCGATGCGGCATTTGACCGTGACCGGGATCTTGACCGCCGCCTTCATCGCCGCAACGCAGGCAGCGACCGTCTCCGGCTCCTGCATCAGGCAGGCACCGAAGGTGCCGGATTGCACCCGGTCCGACGGGCAGCCGACATTCATGTTGATCTCGTCATAGCCGAAGTCTTCGGCGATAACAGCCGCCTCCGCCATCTTCCGGGGATCGCTGCCGCCAAGCTGAAGCGCGACCGGATGCTCGGAAGCATCAAAACCGAGCAGCTTCTGCTTGTCGCCGCGCAGGATCGCATCGGCGACGATCATCTCCGTATAGAGCAGCGCATGCCGCGACAGTTGCCGCGCAAAGAACCGGTAGTGCCTGTCCGTCCAATCGATCATAGGCGCCACGGCGAAAACCGGGGCGTTGAAATAGTGACGGTTGCCCGGATTTCCGGGCTGTGCGCGGCCTTCTGCCATGCTCGATCAGCTCTCGTTATTCTGGTTTTGCGCGCCGGCGCTACAATGTAGCACTCACGGCAGATTTGCAGCACTGGCGCCCGATTGGCGCCAAAGCCCCCAGATGGGACGGCGCCTTATACAGTGCAACGCCGAAGAATGCGAGACCGTCTCGAACGACACGGCCCATCCCCCGATTCTCGCCCCCTGCAATGCGGTGATAGCCGCATGACGGCCCCTATCCGATTGATATTGCAGCCGCGCGACCCGCCGGGTACAACCTGCGCGGCAACGACACATGGGGAACAACGAATGCTGAAATACCTCTCTCTCGCACTGGCCGCTCTTGCGCTCTCCGGCTGCCAGCCGCCGGCGCCAGACTCCGTTGTGCCGTCGCAAAAGCCGCCGTCGGCAGCCATGCGCAATGCCTATGTGAAATTGGCGCGGGGCGTTGGCGCCAAGGGTGCCCAGTTCAAGATGGCCGAGATCTCGAGCGTGGTGCTGCTCAATCCCGATGCCAAGATCTATGCCTTCTGCGTCCGCTTCAGGGAAACCCGGTTCCAGCATCGGCTGCAAATGAGTGGCTACGCCTGGCGCGATGGGCAGATCATCGACGCGAGCACGAATGATTCCCGCTGCGGTGACAAGAGACTACGCTACTACGACTTCCCTGAACTCCTTGCGATACGGGGCTGATGGCATCAACACCAAGGCGGCGGTGGTCCCCCGCCGGCAGCATGGTTTCCTTTTTGTTAAGCAGAATCTCCGATTGTTCCGCTTTGACATGATCGTCGTCGGAGCGAAGACATGAGCTACGATTGGAGCGGCGCACGGCGCCGGCGGACAATAGCGACCGTCATAGGGGCAGCGTTCCTTCTGGCGGCGCTGGCCGCCACGGTTGCCGCGGCAGTGGCCGGCAGTATCTTCTGAGATACCCCTTTTGGGTGAGGCAGGCGGCCAGGGCCGCCTGCCTGTATTTGAAGGACCAACGCCGGACCGAACCGCTTACCGAACTCCGGCCAACTTGCCTTCTTCGTCGGCAAATGATCGCCTTTCGCCGCAACCAGCAAGCGAAGGAATCACGCGATGTCGAAATCCCCGGACGAAATGAGCAATGAAGAGCTGCGCCTCCATGGCGACGCGGCCCGGCTCGGGCAACTCTCGATCCTGAATGCGACGGTCGCGGCTCTCGTCATGCAGGCCGGAGACAAACAGGCGATCGTCGATTCCATCGCCAATTGCCTCGCCGATCTCAAGGCCGCCTGGCAGAACGAAACGGATGCGAGCTCTTTTGGCGAAGCGGCGATGGCCGGCGCGCAGGCGTCCGCCAATCTCTTTCTCTACTTCGCAGGCCCGCCCGCGCGGCACGACGCGTGACGCGATCCGCCGTCACCACCGCTTCCTGGACTTGACAGAAGCGACCGAAGGCGATTACAGCGCCGCGCGTCTATCGAGATGCCAGCGGTCGCTGTCCAGGAACCTGCTCCCTAGTTTCGCCCATCAATCGATTCCGAACTAAGGATTTGCACGGTAAGGCAGTGCCCCCTGTATCGATACAGTTGACAGGAAAAAGGACGGACGGCATGAAACGCGCGATCGCGGCACTGCTCACGCTTCTCTTGGCCGGATGCCAGTCGATGGAGTTGGAGGCGCCTGAAGTCGCAAGGCCGAGACCGGCTGCCCCCTCCGTACCGACGCTTTCCGGCGACGCGCTCCAGGCCTTCCTCGTCGGAAAGACGCTGCGCTACAACCTCAACGGCGTCAATTCCACTTTCTACGCCGACGGCCGCTACGGCTATCGCGACTACGAGGTGCGCGACGGCGGCAGCTACACGATCACTGGCGACGAGGTTTGCATCACCTTCGAGGACGGCGGGCGGCGCTGCGACCAGTATGCGCAGATCGGCCCCGACTATTATCGCATCGAGGAAGGCGGTCGCCGCACCAAGGTCGACCGCGTCGTGCCCGCGGCCTGATAGCCGATCTCCGATTAATCGCTAGACCACTGGAACCCCTCATTCCCAAGGGGTCAAATTCGCTTGCGTTCTGCCATAGTGCCGGGCGGGGAAATGGGTGCTGCGGGAGGAACAGGTGGCCCCTTTGCGAGCGACACAATGCCTTGCCCTGTCGAAGGGTGACATGGAGAGGCTGCAACGTGTCTTCGACGAGCTTTGCCGGGAACAGGGCTGGGCACGCGACGGCGAACGGGCGCGGCGCCATGCCCGCATGCTGATCGACGACTACCTTGCCGGCAATACCAACGAGATGCACCTGCTTCTTGCAGGACGCGCCTTTGCCGAGCGCCTGCGGCACGACGTCTCCCTTTAGGGTCGTGGCGTCCTTTTCGGCCATCGCCGCACGCCGCCAGCGCGTGCAGCGCGCTGATCAAACACGGAAAAGCTGCTTACAAATCCCTCCTCCTGCGCTACATTAGCAAGATCGACTGTCGATGCCGCTTGAGAGGAGCCAGGGGGCCGACAGCCGCAGTGCCGACATTCATTGAGATGATCTCGAGGAGGAGACGCATGCAAGTAGTCTGGAAACAGCCGATCGAGCTCGACTTTGTTGGCGGCATGTGCCGCACCGTGAAAGGCCCCTCAGACGCGCTCGCCTGCCTTGCCGACCATTGGCCCCGCCGCGGGCCGTTCTATGTTGCCGCCCGCAGTGCCTGCCGCGCCGCAATCGATGGTCGCCGCACGGCCGAGGAGGCGCGAACGCTGTTCATATCGGCTGCCGAAGAGGCCGAACTGGACGCTCACTGAGGCGCAACCGCGCCGGACCGTATCCCGCCGCACGAAGCGGCGCACGCTCGCCAGCGGCGGGCGCAAGATGACGTTTTAGTTGAAGCCGCTTAGTTGAAGCCGCAGACCCAATACCCGTCGACGAACGGCTCAGATACCGGGCATTTGCCCAAAAACCGCATCATTTCGGCGCATTATCGCCCAATCATGCATGATTTTTCCAGAAACGGCCCGATTTCTGTCGTGAAGCCTTCACTTCTTCCGGCTATATTCTGAGGTGCCTCACAAAAACCAATTTCGGAGCGCTTTATTCCCCGCAAGGGAATTTAAAAAAAACGATAGAAAACGATATACGGGAGAGAACATATGAGCGAGAGCAATCTCTATCGCATCGTTGAAGTCAGCGTGAAGCGTGAAGGTGGCCGCCGTGACGTCGGTATCATGACGGTGCGCCAGGCCCTTGAGCTTCCCCAAGTTCCCAGTCTCGAATACAGCCATCCGGAGCTCAATTCGCGTTCCGACGGCAGGTTCCTGACCCGCGATCAGCTTCAGGCCTACGCACACTGCGCCTGAGTTTGCCGCTCACGGCATCCTCTCGGCTGCCGTGATCTCGCGCGCCCATCCGGGCGCGCTTTAGTCCCAAAATCCTTCTCAAACCTTCGTCTTATTTTTCATCGGATCGATTCCGATTCGCGGATTTATGCAGTAACGTCCGGATTCTTCCCTGCCTCGCTCGAAACCGCACTCGGTCGACGGCGAGCGCCTATCAAACGCGCAGCGATCTTTCTGTCCGTTGAGACCGATGGACGCCCAAGACCGGACGATCATGGAAACTATCATCCCTCCTCCGCTTCCCGTGCTGCTGCCGATCTCAGGCAGTCTGGTCGGCTTTCCGGTTCGCCGGGTCTATTGCGTCGGCCGCAACTATGCTGCCCACGCCATCGAGATGGGTCACGATCCGGACCGCGAACCGCCGTTCTTCTTCCAGAAGAATCCGGATAACCTGCTTGCCGCCGGTAGCGCCTTCCCCTATCCGCCGCTGACCGCCGACGTCCATCACGAGGTCGAACTCGTCGTGGCGCTGAAGCGCGGCGGCAGCGACATCGCCGTCGAGGATGCGCTGGATTGCGTCTACGGCTATGCCGTCGGCATCGACTTCACCCGCCGCGATCTGCAGGCCGAGGCCAAGAAGGCCGGAAAGCCCTGGGCCGCCGCCAAGGCCTTCGAACATTCCGCTCCGGTCTCGGTGATCGTGCCGGCCGAAGCGATCGGCCACCCGGTCAACGGCAATATCTGGTTGAAGGTGAATGGCGAAATGCGCCAGCAGGGCGATCTCGATCAGATGATCTGGAAGGTGCCGGAAGTGATCGCCGAGCTCTCCAAGCTCTTCACGCTGGCTCCCGGCGACGTCATCATGACCGGCACGCCGTCGGGCGTTGGTGCCGTCGTGCGCGGCGACCAGGTCACCTGCGGCGTCGACGGCGTCGCGGCGCTTGCGGTTAGCGTCCTTTAGAAAAATTGTGCCAGGAACGGCGTGACGCGCACTTCCTGGCACCCCATCATTTCAGACGACACGAAGGATATCTGCCGATGCCGCTTTATGCCCTTGGATCGCTTCGCCCGCAGACCCCGCCGAACGGCGGCTACTGGGTGGCCCCGGACGCAAACGTCATCGGACAGGTCGAGATCGGCGACGAGGTTGGCATCTGGTTCGGCGTGACGCTGCGCGGCGACAACGAGCCGATCCGGCTCGGTGCCCGCACCAATATCCAGGAAAACGTCGTCATCCATGTCGACCCGGGCTTCCCGGTCACGATCGGCGAAGGCTGCACCATCGGCCATGGTGCCATCATCCACGGCTGCACCATCGGCGAGAACTCGCTGATCGGCATGGGTGCGACGGTGCTCAACGGCGCCAAGATCGGCCGCAACTGCCTGGTCGGTGCCAATGCGCTAGTGACCGAGGGCAAGGAGTTTCCGGACAATTCGCTGATCGTCGGCGCGCCGGCCAAGGCGATCCGTACGCTGGACGACGCTGCTGTTGAAGGGCTGAAGCGCTCGGCAGCGCACTACGTCAAGAACTGGCGGCGCTACGCCTCCGATCTCACCCGGCTGGATTGAACCCCAGGCCAATCCGAAAAGGCGGTCCGCCCTGATTGGCGGGACCGAACTTACACGCAGCTCTGGCAATGGCCGCGGATCTCGATCGTGGTCTTCTCGGTCTTGAAGTTCTGCGCCCGCGTCAGCGTCGAAAGCCGCTGCTCGATCGCCTCGTCATGAAACTCCGTCACCTGGCCGCAGCCTTCGCAGATGGTGAAGGCGGTGACGCCGTGGTCGTGCTCGTGATCATGCGGGCAGCTACAGGCGACGAAGGCGTTCAGGCTCTCCAGCCGGTGCACGAGGCCGTATTCGAGCAGCTTGTCGAGCGCGCGATAAACCTGCAGCGGCGCACGAAAACCATGATCGCGCAGCTTGTCGAGAATGGTGTAGGCGCTCATCGGCCCTTCGGAATGGCTGAGCGCATCCATCACCAGCGTCTGGTTCTTGGTCAGTTGCGGCGTCGCCATCAGTGGTGTCCTCCGGGCGTGGAATGGTGCGCTGCCTCGATCGGGCGGCGGCCGATCGGTAGCAGACTCAGAACGAAAAGCCCAACCGCAGCAACGACGATAGACGGTCCCGACGGCGTATCCCAGTGCAGCGAACCGAAAAGTCCGCCGGTAACCGCAAGCGCACCGATGACCGAGGCAAGCACCGCCATCACCTCAGGCGAGGTCGAGAACCGCCGCGCAGTCGCCGCCGGGATGATGAGCAGCGAGGTGATGAGCAGGATGCCGACGATCTTCATGGCGATCGCGATGACAAGCGCCATCAGCAGCATGAAGAAGAGCCGCGTGCGCTCGGGCTGCAGCCCCTCCGCCTCCGCCAGTTCCGGATTGACGGTGGACGCCAAGAGCGGCCGCCAGAGATAGACGATGGCGAAGATGACGAGGATGCCGCCGCCCCAGATGATGTCGATGTCGGATTCCGAGACGGCGAGAATGTCGCCGAAGAGGAAGCCGACGAGATCGATGCGCACCCACGTCATGAAGGCGACGATGACGAGGCCGAAGGAGAGCGCCGAATGCGAAAGGATGCCGAGCAGTGCATCGGTCGAAAGCGCCCCTCGCCGCTGCAGGAAGAGGAGCAGCACCGAGACGACGGCGGCAACGATGAAGACGCTGAGCATCAGGTTGAGCTCGAGAAGCAGCGATAGCGCCACGCCGAGCAGCGCCGAATGCGCCATGGTGTCACCGAAATAGGCCATGCGTCGCCAGATGACGAAGCAGCCGAGCGGCCCCGCCATGACGGCGATGCCGATGCCGGCGATCAGCGCGCGCACGAAGAAATCGTCAAGCATCGCGCTTCTCCTTCGCGTCATAGCCATGCAGCCGCGTGTGGTGGCCGCAGCCGCAATCCTCGCCGTGGTCGTGCACGTTTTCCTCGTCGTCATGGTGGTGGCCGTCGCCGGGGAAGCAATGTTCCGTAATCGAGCCGTCGGCATGGAGCACCCGGCCATCGGGCAGATGGGTATGGTCATGGTGGTGGCTGTAGACCGCAAGCGTATTGGCCGCCCGCCTACCGAAGAGCTTCTGGTATTCCGGGCTCTGGCTGACGGCCTGCGGCGTACCGCGGCAGCAGACGTGACCGTTCAGGCAGACGACCGTGTCGGTCTCGGCCATGACGATGTGCAGGTCGTGCGAAATCAGAAGGATGCCGCAGCCTGTGCGGTTGCGGATCTGTTTGATCAGTTCGTAAAGCGCAATCTCGCCGCTGAAATCGACGCCCTGCACCGGCTCGTCCAGCACGAGCAGGTCGGGCTTGCGGGCGATGGCACGGGCAAGCAGCGCCCGCTGGAACTCGCCGCCCGACAGATGCTGGACTTCAGCTTTCGCCAGATGCAGCACGCCGGTCGCCGAAAGCGCTTCCTCGATCTCCCTGCCCTTCAAGGGGCCGGTCAGCGTCATCAGCCGCTCGACCGTCAAGGGCAGTGTCCAGTCGACGGCGAGCTTCTGCGGCACGTAGCCGACTTTCAGGCCCGGCTTGCGCTCGACATAGCCCTCATCCGGCTTCAACACGCCGATCGCCGCCTTTGCCGTCGTCGATTTGCCCGAGCCGTTCGGCCCGATCAGCGTGACGATCTCGCCCGGGCTGATCGAGAACTCGACGCCGCGCACCAGCCAGCGGCCGTTGCGGCGCACGCCGGTTTTGCTGAGATTGACCAACGGCAACGTGTCTGGGGAGCGGAAATTCAGCATGAAAAAATTCCGGATTGGATGGTTGCCACTGGCTATCGCACACGTTATAGCATAACGCAATTGATGTAATAACATTACATGATTGCTTCAAGCCCTTCAATGGCCTGTTGCATCGATGCTTTGCATGCCCGACAGCGTGCCCGGTCGATAGGGCCAGGCGCGCCATTCAAGCCCGGAGAACCCGATGAAATCGACTTCCGCCCTGCTTTTTGCCTCCACCATGCTTCTCGCCGCACCGGCCATCGCGGCCGGTCCCAATGTGGTGGTTTCGATCAAGCCGATCCACTCCCTCGTCGCCTCGATCATGCAGGGCGTCGGCGAACCGTCGCTGATTGTCGAGGGCGCCGCTTCGCCGCACACCTACAACATGAAACCTTCCAACGCCTCTGCCCTGCAGGCGGCAAAGGTGGTCTTCTGGGTCGGCCCCGGCCTTGAAGCCTTCCTCGACAAGCCGCTCGACGCGCTGAGTGGCAGCGCCAAGGTGGTGGAACTCAGCGAAGCGCCAGGCCTCGAGAAGCTGAAATTCCGCGAGGGTGGCGCGTTTGAGGCGCATGACCATGGCGATGAAGGACACGGCGACGAAGGCCACAAGCATGCGGAAGGCGAAACGGAGCATGATGACGCCGCAGCGCCGGAAGCGGCCGCCGGGCACGATCACGGCCATGATCATGAGCACGGCCACGGCGATACTGACATGCACATGTGGCTCGACCCTGTGAATGCCAAGGCGATGGCTGCCGAGATCGAGAAGACGCTCGCCGAAGCCGATCCGGACAATGCCGGCGCCTACAAGGCCAATCTTGAGGCGTTGAACAAGCGGCTGGACGACCTTGATGCAAAGCTTGCCGAAACGGTCGCGCCGGTGAAAGACAAGCCCTTCGTCGTCTTCCACGATGCCTATCAGTATTTCGAGCACCGCTACAAGGTCCGCGTCGCCGGCTCGATCACGGTCAGCCCGGAAGTGCTGCCGGGCGCCGAGCGACTTTCCCAGATCCATGCCAAGATCAAGGAGCTAGGTGCGACCTGTGTTTTTGCCGAGCCGCAGTTCGAGCCGAAGCTGATCAATGTGGTGATCGAAGGAACGCCGGCGAAATCCGGCACGCTCGACCCGGAAGCCGGCACGCTCGACGCCGGCCCGGATCTCTACTTCCAGCTGATGGAAAACATCGGCACATCGCTGAAAACCTGCCTCGCCTCGGCAAGCTGATCCGTCCTCCCAAGACGGCAAAGGCGGGCGTTCGCTTCTCTCGAATGTGGGGAGCGCCCGCCTCGCTCCGCTGGCAAAGCGTGAGATGGCATGCTTGCGAGCGGTTATCCCACACTCCGTCATCCTCGCCCTTGTGGCGGGATGCAGTGACCCGACGTCCGTCGGGTAAAAAAACTCTTTCGACCCAAGGACTTGGGCCAGCTGGATTCCTGTGACAGGCACAGGAATGACGGAGGTGTTGACCCTGCCTTCATCGGCGGGCCCTCCCGATCGGAGGCGGCTTTGTCAGCAGGCTGAAGCGGGCGATCGTGCTCGCCTTTTTTACCCGCAACAATCGTAACGATATAACATACAGGAAACAATCGATGGAAAAGCTTCCCGTTACCGTTCTCTCCGGCTTCCTCGGCGCCGGCAAGACGACGCTGCTCAACCACGTGCTTTCCAACCGCGACGGCCTGCGCGTCGCCGTCATCGTCAACGACATGAGCGAAGTCAACATCGACGCGGCGCTGGTGCGCGACGGCGGCGCCGGCCTCTCGCGCACGGAAGAGCAGCTGGTGGAAATGACCAATGGCTGCATCTGTTGCACGCTGCGCGACGATCTGCTGAAGGAGGTCCGCAACCTCGCCGAACAGAACCGCTTCGACTATCTGCTGATCGAATCGAGCGGCATTTCCGAGCCCCTGCCCGTCGCCACCACCTTCGACTTTCGCGACGAGGACGGCGAGAGCCTGGCCGATGTCGCCCGCCTCGACACGATGGTCACCGTCGTCGATGCCGTGAACCTGATCGCGGACTATTCCTCGCTCGATTTCCTTGCCGATCGCGGTGAGACGGCGGGTGAAGGCGATACACGCACGCTCGTCGACTTGCTTGTCGAGCAGATCGAATTCGCCGATGTCGTCGTTTTGAACAAGATCGGCACCGCCACGCCCGAGCAGCTGGACGCCGCCCGCAAGATCATCGTCAGCCTTAATCCCGATGCGCAGCTGATCGAGACCGATTTCGGCAAGGTCAAGCTGCGCGATGTGCTCGGAACCGGCCGCTTCGATATCGTCCAGGCCGAGCAGCATCCCCTCTGGTACAAGGAACTGCACGGTTTCAAGGATCATGTTCCGGAGACAGAGGAATACGGCATCCACTCCTTCGTCTATCGCGCCCGCCGGCCTCTCGATCCCATGCGCTTCCAGGCTTTTCTCAATCGCTCCTGGCCGGGCGTGCTCAGGGCCAAGGGTTTCTTCTGGCTCGCGACCCGGCCGCACTATGTCGGCGAGATCAGCCAGGCGGGTCCGCTCGTCAGAACCGGCAAGATGGGCCTCTGGTGGTCCGCGGTGCCGAAGGAGCAATGGCCGCGCGACCCTGGCTTCCTGAAGGCTGTCGGTCCCTATATCGATCCGGTCTGGGGCGACCGACGCCAGGAGATCGTCTTCATCGGCGCAGATCCGATGAGCGAGACAGAGATTCGCGCCGAACTCGACGCCTGCCTCATCGCCGACGAAGCCTTCCAACCAGAGCGCTGGCGCGATCTCGCCGATCCCTTCGCCAACTGGTCGCCGCGGGCCGCCTGATGGCAGAGGCCGCGCCAATTCCGCGTCGGCCGCGCTTCATGTGCATGGCGCTCAACACCGCCGGGCGGCCGGTGCCGATGTTCGATCCGTTCTTAGGGGAAACGGCTGGGGAGGAAGAGGCATTGGAGCCAATGGGCGAGATCGAAGGCATGTTGTTCGGAGAGCGGGAATACTCGCCGACCCTCGGAACGGTAGCGGTGCGCGCCAAGTGAAGGGGCAAACAAGACTCGAAGAGGCGCTTGTGAAGTGCAACAGCCGCAAAAACCTCCCTCATTCCTGTGCTTGTCACAGGAATCCAGCCGCGCCGCGTCGGCGGCGCGAGAAAACTCCAGGCGTCCAGCATTCCTTTCGCCGTGCCGACGCACGGCGGCTGGATCTCTGTGACGAGCACAGAGATGAGGGAGGTCTTGGTCGGCGCCAGGCGTCCGGGGGCATCCTCAGAATGATAGAAATGCCATTGCTGGCCAGGGGCGGCGCAACCGCCGCCCCTGGCCAGAAGATTATCCTCACCTTGCCGTCGCCAGGCCGACGATGACGCCGGTTGCAAGGCTGATCAGCAGGAAGTCGTTGTCGACCCGCACCCACTGCTGGCCGCGCGGCGGCGGACGCAGCTTGTAATAGCGATAGTCGCGCACCTGGGCCATGTGGCGGCGGTCGGCCGGCGACAGGCGATGGCCGCGCGCCCAGCGTTCCTTCTTCTTGACGATCACCCGTTTCTCGATCGTGACGTGCTTGTCGACGTGGCGGTCGACGTGACGATCCATCTGGCGATCGCCATTCCGGTCGATTGGGCGGCGGGAGCGGTCATAGTTCTGCGCCACCTCGAAGGATCCTGCCGGCTGGGCAAGTGCCGCGACCGGCGCGATCAGAACGGAGCTGGCGACGAGCGCGATCAGGAGACGTTTCATTCGGGTGTCCTTTCGTTGTCTGCACCCGGAAAATAGGCCCCGCCTCCTGAACCGAATATGAAACTCTACATTACAAATATGCAATGATATCCGTCGCTTATTCCATATCCCTAATGTGCCATCATCAATCTGCTGCGAGGCTGACGTAGCGGAAATGGTCGAAATCGGCCGGCTTGCCGCCCCCCGACGTGTCGAAGGCGAACATCCCGGCAAAAGCACCGGTGAACGAGCCATGCTCGCCGCGGCCGCCCTCGTCCGAAACGACGCCCGCATCGAGAACCGGGCCGATCGCGCGCCAATCCTCGGCACCCGCCTCCCGCCAGAAGAACTGCAGATCGTTGTCGCGGATCTCCATGGCAAGGTCGATCGGCCCATCCGGAATGGCGATGCCGCTGCCGACAGGGAACTCCAGCCGGCCATGCGGGAAATCGCCGGGGCATGAGAGAATGGTCAGCGCACGCCCGAGCTTTTCGTGCCACGTCACGCCGAGCGCGTGGAATTTGTGACGATTGTAGTACTGCGTCAGGCCCGCGACCTGCTGATAGGTTTCGGCCTTGAAATCCACCGTCGTCTCGGCGCGGAAGGCGTGATGTTCCTGTCGGCGGGCGACCAGCGCCTGCTCGAACCAACTGCCCATGCTCTCGCGCCCGAAGAGCCGGAGATGCCCGGGCCGCCATTCGAGCGAAAAGATCCGCTCCGGCTGCGGTGTGCGCAGCCACTGGAACTCGATCGGCAGCGCACTGTCGTTGAAATCCGTCTCTACGACGGTCGCTGCCGGTATCCGCTCGACCTGAACTGGAGCGGGCACGAGCACTTCCGGCACCGGGCCGCCGCTTTCGAGATAGAGCCAGCCGTCGTCGCGCCAGACGCATTTCTGCAGCGCCGTCTCGCGGCCGAGCGTGCAGCGACGCTGCGGCGGCAGCGGCCGGCCGCAGAGATGCGTGTGATAGGCCTGACCATCAGGTGTTTCGACATATTGTCCGTGGCCGGCACGCTGCAGCGGCGCCTCCGGGTGATCCTTTGATGTGATCAGGTAGGTATCCGGATGCATCTCGTAGGGACCATCGATCGTGCGCGACCGCGCCATGGTCACGGCATGATCATATCCGGTGCCACCTTCCGCCGTCGTCAGGTAGTACCAACCATTGCGTTTGAAGAGATGCGGCCCTTCGACCAGGCCGAGCGCCGAGCCCGCAAAGATGTTCTTCACCGGACCGACGAGCTTGCGTGTACGTTCGTCCCACTCCTGCAGCAAAATGCCGTCGAAAGCCGGATGCTTGGGCGAACCGCCGAAACTCTCGGTGCGGTGGTTCCACTGCATGTTGAGGAACCACTTGCGGCCATCGTCGTCGTGGAAGAGCGACGGATCGAATCCGGAGGAATTGACGTAGACCGGATCCGACCAGGTCGCCTCGATCGCTTCCGCCGTGACGATGTAGTTGTGCGCGTCCTTGAAGTTGCCGTCGAAGCGCTTGACGTCTGTGTAAACCAGCCAGAACAGCCCGTCGTTGTAGGACAGGCACGGCGCCCAGACGCCGCAGCTATCCGGGTTGCCGCGCATGTCGAGCTGGCTTGCCCGCTCCAGCGGCCGACGCACGAGCCGCCAGTTCACCAGATCGCGCGAGTGATGGATCTGCACGCCCGGATACCATTCGAAGGTGGAGGTCGCGATGTAGTAATCGTCGCCGACGCGGCAGATCGAAGGGTCCGGATTGAACCCCTTCAGGATCGGGTTGCGGATCATGGCAGTCATGGGTTTCGGCGTCCTCCGTTGGTGCGCACATCCGATCTCAAAAATCATACGATTTCAAGACTGCAACGTTGCAGTAAGACGTTCAAGCACCTCTCTATGGCCGTCTTTCCACACCGATTCGCACAGCTGACCACCTGCCCAGAACCGTCCGCTCATGCTCAGACCGACGAAGCGGTACGGGTTTGCACAAACAATGGGCAGAGCGCCGGGACAGCTTATTCTACTTTAGTCGGAGGCGGCCGAACTACACGGGAAAATCGTACCTCGGACTTGAACGCGCGCTTGAAATCGGCACTCTGGCTGTGCTTGGCACAAGAACCATAAGAGCCATCGCGGGGAGGAAATCGATGAGAGCTTTGCTCGGCTTCAGCCGATTAATAGACACGATCACGGAATTCATCGGAAAGAGCGTTTCATGGCTGATCCTGGCGGCAGTGCTCGTCAGCGCCGGCAATGCCGTGATCCGAAAAATCTTCAACATGTCGTCGAACGCCTGGCTCGAGGCGCAATGGTACCTGTTCGGCGCCGCCTTCATGTTTGCCGCCGCCTACACGCTCAGCCAGAACGAACACATCCGTATCGACGTGGTCTACGGCCAGTTCTCGCGTCGCGTGCAGCACTGGATCGATCTGCTCGGACACCTGCTGTTCCTGATGCCCTTCGTTCTCCTGGTGCTCTACTACCTCTTCCCCTACGTGAAGATGTCCTACGTCTCGGGCGAGGTCTCCTCCTCGGCCGGCGGCCTGATCATCTGGCCGGCCAAGGCCATCCTGCTTGTCGGCTTCCTGCTGCTCGCCTTCCAGGGTGTGTCGGAAATCATCAAGAAGATCGCGATCATGACCGGAAACATGGAAGACCCGACACCCTATGTGCCGACCCATGCGCCGCTTGACGATGTCGTGTCTCCGGAGACCCGTCCATGATCGAATTCATTGCTGAAAACCTGGCGCCGATCATGTTCGCGTCACTGATCGTGTTCCTGCTCTTGGGATACCCGGTCGCCTTCTCGCTCGCCGCCAACGGCCTGCTGTTCTTCATCATCGGCGTCGAGCTCGCGCCGCTGTCGGACTCGATCAATCTTTCCTGGCCGCTGCTCAATGCACTGCCGGACCGGTTCTGGGGGGTGATGTCAAACGACACATTGCTCGCCATCCCGTTCTTTACCTTCATGGGGATCGTGCTCGAGAAATCGGGCATGGCCGAAGACCTGCTCGACACCGTCGGCCAGCTCTTCGGCCCGATCCGCGGTGGTCTCGCCTATGCGGTGATCTTCGTCGGCGCGCTGCTTGCCGCCACCACCGGTGTCGTTGCCGCCTCGGTCATCGCCATGGGCCTGATCTCGCTGCCGATCATGCTGCGCTATGGCTATGACCGGAAGGTCGCCTCGGGCGTCATCGCGGCTTCGGGCACGCTTGCCCAGATCATCCCGCCATCGCTCGTGCTCATCGTTCTTGCCGACCAGCTCGGCCGCTCGGTCGGCGACATGTACGCCGGCGCCCTGATCCCGGGCCTCGTGCTGACCGGCCTTTACATGGTCTACATCCTGCTGATGACCTTCATCCGGCGCGATTCGATGCCGGCCCTGCCGCTGGAAGCCCGCACGCTCGGTTCCGGCGTCACGTCGCTCGCCGTTGCGCTGGCGGTGGCGGTAGGCATCGCGTATGCTGCCCACGTCTATCTCTACCCGACCCAGGGCGAGAATGCCGACATCCTCGGCGGCACCGTCGGCGTCATCGTCATCTACGTCGTCGCGCTTATCGACCGCGGTCTGAAGATCAACGCAATGTCGAGGCTTGCCCAGCAGGTCATCATCGTGCTGATCCCGCCCTTGGCGCTGATCTTCCTCGTCCTCGGCACCATCTTCCTCGGCATCGCGACGCCGACCGAAGGCGGCGCGATGGGCGCCGTCGGTGCGCTGATCATGGCAGCCGCCAAGGGCCGTCTCAACATGGACGTGGTGCGCGGGGCGCTCACGGCAACGACCCGGCTTTCGGCCTTCGTGCTGTTCATCCTGATCGGTGCGCGCGTCTTCTCGCTCACCTTCTATGGCGTCAACGGCCACATCTGGGTCGAACACCTGCTGACAGCGATGCCGGGCGGTGAAACCGGCTTCCTCATTGCCGTCAACCTGCTCGTCTTCTTCCTGGCCTTCTTCCTGGATTTCTTCGAGCTCGCCTTCATCATCGTGCCGCTCCTGGCGCCGGCCGCCGACAAGCTCGGCATCGACCTCATCTGGTTCGGCGTTCTGCTCGGCATCAACATGCAAACGAGCTTCATGCATCCGCCCTTCGGCTTCGCGCTCTTCTATCTGCGCTCGGTCGCGGCAAAGGTGCCCTATCTCGACAAGATCACCGGCAAGACGATCCAGCCCGTCACGACCGGGCAGATCTACTGGGGTGCGGTCCCCTTCGTCGGCATCCAGATTGTGATGGTGGCGCTGACGATCATGTTCCCGCAAATGGTCATGCACTACAAGGGAACCGGCACGGGCGTCGATCCGAACACGATCAAGATCGAGGTGCCGGGCTTTGCACCGGGTGGTGGCCTGACGCTTCCGGACAATGGCGGTGGCCTCGGCCTTCCCGGCGGCCTGCAGCTTCCAGGCGGCAGCCCGCTCGACCAGAAGCCTGCCGATCAGAACGGCGGCTCGGGCGCCCAGCCCCAGACGGCTCCGTCCAACGACCTCAGCCAGCCGCCTTCGTTCAAGTAGGGCGACCGGCAGACAGACAGAGGGCGGCCCCGCAAAGGGCCGCCCTTCTATTTTGGCGAAAAGATGCATCCGATCATCGGAAGCTTGCCGAGAGGCGCTGGTGCCTGCCAAAACCTCCCTCATTCCTGTGCTCGTCACAGGAATCCAGTCAGCCCAAGTCCTTGGGCTTAAAGAGTCTTTGATCCGACAGACGTCGGCTCGCTGGATCTCCGCCACAAGGGCGAAGATGAGGGGAGTGGAATACCCCCCTCGCCGAGAGATCATCTTCCGACTTTGACTTCAGCCAAAGAGCAGCCCTTTGTGCCGTCCGTCCACCTGAGCGATTGCTGATGCCACTCACTCCAGCCGCTTCGCCGGATTGTCGCGATACCAGTCGACGATCATGGGCATCATCTCCTCGAACGGTCCGCCGACATAGACGTTGAGCAGACCCATGCGCGATGCGCTCTCATTGCGGAAATCATGCATCGTTCCGCGCGGGATGACGCAGAGCGAGCCCTTGGCCATCTGGTGCCAGGTGTCGCCGACCAGGATGCTGGCGGTGCCCTCGATGACGTAGAAAATCTCGTCATTGTCGTCGTGCTTGTGAGCGCCGGGTCCTTCATGCCGAGCATCGAGCCACCATTCCGAGATCGAAAAGCGGCCTAGGGTTTCCGGGCGATCGGCTTTGAAGACAGCCTGTATGGCACCCATGTCGTACCGGCGGCCCTGATGGGGACCGAGCACGACCGATTGGCCTTCGCTTGGCATTGCACCTTCTCCCTTTCATCAAGGCCGCAACCATACCACGAAACCGCTGCCGTGCCGCGCCTCCTGCGCATGCGTAGGGATCAGAAATGCAGGGTCGTCGGGACGCCGGCGGCCTCCGGCCGAAACGAAAAGCCGCCCGCAACAGACGTTGCGAGCGGCCCTTTGTCATCAGCAACAGGCGAAAGCTTAGAGCTTGCCGCCGCGCTGCTGGATCATCATGAAGGTGTCGTAGTTGTATTCGGCGATCTGGGCGTTGAGGTAGTACTCGCCGCGGAAGGCCTTGATCGAGTCCCAGATCTTCTTGAAGGTCGGGTTCGAGTCTTCCATTTCGGCATAGACTTCGTTCGCCTTGTCGAAGCAGGCCGACAGGATTTCGGCGCTGAACGGGCTGAGCTTGGCACCAGAAGCCACCAGGCGCTTGATCGCCGACGGGTTCAGGTAGTCGTACTTCTGCAGCATGTTCGCGTCGGTCGCCTGGCAAGCGGTGCGCAGCAGCGACTGGTAGTTCTTCGGCAAGCCGTCGAAGGCCGCCTTGTTGAACATGGCGTGGACCGTCGGGCCACCTTCCCACCAGCCGGGATAGTAGTAGTAGGGCGCGACCTTGTAGAAGCCGAGCTTCTCGTCGTCATAGGGGCCGACCCATTCGGCGGCGTCGATGGTGCCCTTTTCGAGCGCCGGATAGATGTCGCCGCCGGCGATCTGCTGCGGCACGACGCCGAGCTTCTCGACGACCTTGCCGGCGAAGCCCCCGATGCGCATCTTCAGGCCCTGCATGTCGGCGACCGTCTTGATCTCCTTGCGGAACCAGCCGCCCATCTGCACGCCGGTATTACCGTTGGGGAAACCGACGAGGCCCTGGGTTCCCAGGAACTCGTTGAAGAGATCGATGCCGCCGCCGTGGTAGTGCCAGGCGTTCATGCCGCGCGCATTGAGCGCGAAGGGAACGGCGGCACCAAGCGCCCAAGTCGGGTCCTTGCCCCAGTAATAGTAGGAAACCGTGTGGCAAGCCTCGACCGTACCGGCAGCCGCCGCGTCAGCAGCCTGCAGGCCGGGCACGATTTCGCCGGCGGCGAAGACCTGAATCTGGAAGTTGCCGTCGGTCGCTTCCGACACATGCTTCGCCAGCACTTCACCGCCGCCATAGATCGTGTCGAGCGACTTCGGGAACGACGATGCCAGGCGCCAGTTGATCTTGGGGTTTGCCTGCGCAATGGCCGGCGTTGCAAGCGCGGCAGCACCCGCTGCGGCCAAGCCACCGAGGCTTGCGTTTTTGATAAATGAACGGCGATCCATGGTTCCTCCCCTAGTTCTCGCCAAAAGGGCGGCCGCGATCAGCGCTACCACCCATCAATCCACCCTGCCCCTTCCCGGGCGACGGTGGCTCCTCCTCGTTAACCTGCCGAAACGACGCAAATCGGCGTCGCAATCGACCGGCATTCCAGCACCTTACAGAAACACCGGACCATGTCCAGAAGGCGCTTTCCGGCACTTATTCGACTTTTGTCTAATGCGCCGGAAAGCAGGCAATTTTGCCTAAAATGCAGGCAAATCAATGTTTTCAGCAGAACTTAGCGTTCGGCCGACGATGCCCAGAGGTTGATATCGGCCTCACGGGCATAGAGATCGATCTCGGCCAGCTCCTCCGCCGTGAACGTGTCGTTTTCGAGCGCCTTGACGCAATCGACGATCTGTTCGGAGCGGCTGGCGCCGATCAGCGCCGAGGTGATCCGGCCGTTGCGCAGCACCCAGGCAAGCGCCATCTGCGCCAGAGTCTGGCCGCGCTTTTCGGCGATGCCGTTCAGCTTGCGGATGTTGTCGATGATCTCCGGGCGGATGAAGTCCTTCTTGAGGAAGTGGTTCTGCGCCGCCCGGCTGTCGCTCGGAATGCCCTGCAGATACTTGGTCGTCAGCATGCCCTGGGCAAGCGGCGAAAAGACGATCGAGCCGATGCCGAGATCTTCGAGCGTGTGGATCAGGCCATCGTCCTCGATCCAGCGGTTGAGCATCGAATAGCTCGGCTGATGGATGAGGCACGGTGTGCCGAGATCCTTGAGAATTGCAGCCGCTTCGCGGGTGCGCTGCGAATTGTAGGAGGAAATGCCGACATAAAGCGCCCTGCCCGAACGCACGATATGGTCGAGCGCGCCACAGGTCTCTTCGAGCGGGGTCTCCGGATCGAAGCGGTGCGAATAGAAGATGTCGACATAGTCGAGGCCCATGCGCTTCAGGCTCTGGTCGCAGGAAGCGATCATGTACTTGCGGCTGCCCCATTCGCCGTAAGGACCGGCCCACATATCGTAGCCGGCCTTGGACGAGATGATCAGCTCATCGCGCAGATGGGCGAAATCCGTGCGCATGATTTCGCCGAAGGCGGTCTCGGCCGAGCCCGGAGGCGGGCCGTAATTGTTGGCGAGATCGAAATGGGTAATGCCGAGGTCAAACGCGGTGCGGCACATGTCGACCTTGCGGTCATGCGGCGTGTCACCGCCGAAATTGTGCCAGAGCCCCAGCGAGATCGCCGGCAGCTTCAGGCCGGAGCGGCCGACGCGGTTATACTTCATGATGTCGTAGCGGTTTTCCGCCGGTAGCCAGGTCATCGCACAATCCTCCGCGATCCGTATCCGGATGGCGGCATGCACCTACCATCCCTCAAAACGAGAAGGGTTTCCGTGATCACGGAAACCCAAGCTTGCTGTCAAAGATATCTCTAATCACCGAACGCTCGCGAGGGAAGCTTTGCCCCAGCCAAAATCTCCGTCATTCCTGTGCTTGTCACAGGAATCCAGCCAGCCCAAGTCCTTGGGCTGAATAGTCTTTTGACCCGACAGACGTCGTGTCGCTGGATCCCCGCCACAAGGGCGAGGATGAGGGAGGTTGGGGTGCAGCTCTCCCCCGGAAGCCTCTCTTCCGAGTTTGCAGAGGGACCCCTGGTCCGCGGCGCGCGTGCCGGACGGCTGCCCCCTATGAAGCCGCAGCGACGCGATTTCCCGACATTTCTTCTTGCCGCTCCCGCAGCAGCGCCCGCGCCTCCTCGATGCCGAGCGCGGCCGGCTGCGTGCAGGTGGTGGAGAGCTCGATGAAGCGGCCCTCCTCGCCCGATTTCAGGATCGAGACCATGACGTCGACGCCGTGCAGCGCCCGGTCGAGCGAGCAGCGGGCATCGCGGCCTTCAAGGATCGCCTGCGCCATGTCGGCTAGGCCGGCGGTGCGGTAGTTCGCCATCGGTCCCTGCGGATGCTCCTGGTTTTCGACGCCGAAGGGGTGATCCCAGGGTTCCAGTGGCTCAATGTTCCTGTCGCGACCGCTTATCTCCACCTTGCCGCCGAAGAAGTTCGGATCGGGCACGTAGAGCGAGCCTTCGGTGCCATAGAGCTCCATATTGGCATGGCGATGCGACCAGACATCCCAGCTCGCCGACAGGGTGATCGTCGCGCCATTTTGGAACTCGAGCAGCGCGTGGATGTTGGTCGGGGTCTTGACCGGGATCTCCTCGCCCTTGCGTGGCTCGCTGGTGATGGTGCGGGTCGGGTTGGCCATGGAGGACAGTGCTGCGACGCGCTTCACCGGCCCGATCAGGTTGATCAGGTTGGCGATGTAATAGGGGCCGAGATCGAGGATCGGGCCGCCGCCGGGCAGGAAGAAGAAGTCCGGGTTCGGATGCCACATCTCCATGCCCGGGCTCATCACGTGGCAGGTGCCAGACGTCACCCGGCCGATCTTGCCGGCATCGATGGTGCTGCGGGCCAGCTGGTGCGCGCCGCCGAGGAAGGTGTCCGGTGCGCAACCGACGGAAAGGCCTTTGTCCCTAGCGATCGCCCTGAGGTCTTCGCCCTGTTCGAGCGAAAGCACCAATGGCTTCTCGGAATAGACGTGCTTGCCGGCTTCGAGGATCGCCTTCGAGACCGGATAGTGCGCGTCCGGGATCGTCAGGTTGACGACGATATCGACATCCGGATTGGCCAGCAGCCCCTCGATGCTTTGGGCTTCTACGCCGTATTCCGCTGCCCGCGCCTCGGCCGCTGCCTGGTTGATGTCGGCGCAGGCGACAACCTTGATGCCCTTAAACAGTGGGGCGAGCCTGAAGTATGTGGTGGAGATGTTGCCGCATCCGATGATGCCGACGCCAAGTTCCTTGGTCATGGATGAACCTGCTTCTCAATAGGATTGGATGGAGGCGAGCGAGCGCTTGGCGAAGCGCTTGAAATCGCTCGGATTGTCGTGCTCGGCGATGAAGTAGCGGGCCTTGGTGCCGGAAAGCGCCGCAAACAGGCCCTTCCAGTCGACGGTACCCTCGCCGACATCGGCCCAACCGTCCTCGTCCTTCTTCTCGCCCGTCGGCGCGATGTCCTTCACATGCACGGCGGTGATGCGGTCGCCGTATTTCTTGATCCAGGCGATCGGGTCGGCGCCGCCGCGGATGATCCAGGCGATGTCGGCTTCCCAGGAAAGTTCCGGTCCGCCTTCGAAGATCAGGTCCTGCGGGATGCTGCCGTCCGGAAGAGCAAAGAACTCGAAGTCGTGGTTGTGCCAGCCAAAGATCAGCCCGGCGTCGCGATAGGGCTTGCCGGCCTTCTGCAGCCGCTCGCCGAAGGCACGCCAGCCGGCGGCATCCGTCGGGCGCTGGTCGGGCATCAGGTAGGGGCAATAGATCGCCTTGATGCCGAGCGCCTTGGCGATTTCGAGCACGCGGGCCGGATCGCTTTCGAGCATGTCCAGGCCAAAGTGCGCCGTCGGCATGGCGAGACCATTGCTGTCGAGCCCTTCCTTGAAGCTGGCGATCTCGGCGTCGCTGAGCGCCGCATAGAGCGCGCCATAACCTTCGACCTGGCTATAGCCGGCCTGTCCGAGTGCCTCGAGCACATTGGCGAACGGCGGGAAATTGCGGGCGCTATAAAGCTGGAAACTGACGTCCTTCATGAAATCCTCCTCGAAAGATCGTTTGGTCTTGGGTCAATTGCCCTTGGGGGTTGGGGTCCTGGGATCACTTGAGCCAGGTGTCGTAGTCCGACACCAGCAGGTGGGTGGGTGCCGCGTCCTCCTCGATCGCCGAGAAGCGACCGACGGGCTCGCGGAAATAGTTGTCGGTGAGATCGTCGTTGACGGTCGAAACCTCGCCCATCAGCACGTCCGTGCCTTCGGCCCAGAAGGCGTGCCAGTTGCCGGGCAAAAGCGTGACGCTTTCGCCGGCCTTGAGCTTCAAGAGTTCGCCAGCCTTGAGGGCTCTCAGCCGCGCATCGGTGGCGACCACCACGTCGCTTTCCTCGTCGACGGTGCCATCAGGCCTCGAATTGTACATCTGCAGCACCAGCGACCCGCCGCCGCGGTTGATGATGTCCTCGGTCTTCACCGCATGGCGGTGCAGCGGATTGACCTGGTCCTTGGCGGTGATCATCAGCTTCTCGGCATAGATCATGCCGTGACCGGTCGTGAAGTTCGCGGCGTTGCCATTGCGCAGCGTGAAGAGCACCAGCCCGAATTCATCGAAGCGGCCCTTGCCGTAGTCGGTGATGTCCCAGCCGAGCCGGGCATCGAAGATCGTCGGGCTGTCAGAGGCGACCCGCGCCTTCAGTTGTTCTGGCGACCAGTAGGCAAAGGGCGGCAGCGTGAAGCCGTAGCTCTTCATGAAGGCACCGCTCTCGGCGATGATATCGTTGACGTGGCTGCGTTTCATGGCGATCAACCCTTCCCCTGGCAGGATTCAAGATCGAAGGCGGCAAAGCGCGGAAGCTCGCCTGCGGCGAGCGGCACCTTCGGCGTGAAGCGGACAAGCTTGGTTTCCCCGGCCAGCAGATCAAAGGCATTGTCGGAGTATCGACCGGCGACATCGGCCTCGATCATCACATGCAGCGCCAGGCCGCTTGCCTTGACGCTGACGTCGAAAGCGCCTTCGCCCGCCGGCGCCACATCGAGTGTCAAACCGGACGGTTGCAGGTCGAGTGCCTTGTAGGTGCCGTTGGCGTGGTGCCCCTCGCCGCGCATGCCGTTCGATGCATCGAACGACCAGAACAACAGGTGATCCGCCGGAATATCGGAAGCCGCAAGCGTCACCAGGGTCGCCGCGCGATCCGGGCTGCAGGTGCCGGCGGCCGCCGTCAGCGGCGTGCGCTTGCCATCGAGCGAAACCAGGAAGGTCTGAAGCTCGACCGTCACCGGCTCCGCCGTATCGTTGACCATCGAGAAGGCGATCTCTCTGCCATCCGCCGATGGGATGGCCGCGACCGAAACCGGCTGGAAGAACCGGCGGACCATATAGTGCATCGCCTTCCAGCTGCCACCATAGTCGAGGCTCGACCAGGAGGCGACCGGCCAGGTGTCGTTGAGCTGCCAGTAGAGCGTGCCCATGCAATGGGGTTTTAGCGAGCGCCAATAGTCGACGGCCGTGCGGATCGCCAGCCCCTGCTGGACCTGGCTGAGATAAACGAAAGCCGGGAAATCCTTGGGGAAGCGGAAATATCGGAACATCGTGCCGGCGATGCGCTCATTGCCGCCGACATTCTTCTGGTGGCTCTCGATCACAGGCGACGCGATGTTGAGGTCCTTCTCCGCCGCAAACTGCCGGATGACCGGCATCGACGTATAGGACTGGAAGCCGAACTCCGAGCAGAAACGCGGGCGCACGGTGCGGTAATTGTCGAAGGACTTGTTCTCGTGCCAGACCGACCAGTAGTGCATGTCGCCGGAACCATCGGCATGCCAGGCATCGCCGAAATCGAGATAGCCGGACGCCGGGCTCGACGGCCACCAGATCGCTTCGGGAAGTGCCGCTTTCAGCGCCACCTCGATCGTGCGGTTCAGCCGGTCATAGGAAACGAGATAGCGGTCGCGATCCTTGCGCGGTTCGTCGAACCAGGTGAGCGCGCCGACCAACTCGTTGTCGCCGCACCAGACCGTGATCGATGGATGCGACGACAGGCGCTTTGCCTGATAATCCACCTCTGCCGCGACATTCTCCAGGAAATCCGGGGTCGAGGGATAGAGGTTGCAGGCAAACATGAAGTCCTGCCAGACCATGAGCCCGAGCCGGTCGCAGAGATCGTAGAACCAGTTCGGCTCGTAGAAGCCGCCGCCCCAGACCCGGATCATGTTCATGTTGGCGTCCACTGCCGAGGTCAGCAGATCCTCGACGCCTTCGCGCGTCACCCGCGACATCAGCGCATCGGCCGGGATCCAATTGGCGCCCTTGCAGAAGATCTCGCGGCCGTTGACGCGGAAGGCAAAGCGGCTGCCAGCCTCGTCCTTGTCGGTCAGCAGCTCGATCGTGCGGAAGCCGATCTGGCGGCTCACCTGCTCCTGCGGCAGCTCCACTGTCAGGACTGACAGGCATTGCTCGCCGCTGCCCGCCGGCCACCAGCGCTTCGGCCTGGTAACGGTGAAGACATGGGTGATGCGCGTCTCGCCCTTGCCGACGGCGCAGTCCAGCCGTTCGCGGTCCTCGTCGAGCGAAAAATGTATGGGGACGATGCCGGGCGCGTCGGCAAACAAGGTCACCGTCACCACCAGATCGACCGAACCGTCATCGAGCCAGACCTGCTTGGTCGTCACATGCTCGATGCGGGCGATCTCCAGCCGGCAGAGCGCGATCTCGCCGTAGACGCCGAGCGGCGCGATCGCGAGGTTCCAGTCCCAGCCGAAGTGGCACTGGGGCTTGCGCAGCATGTTGCCATTGGCGATCGGTGAATTGCCGGGATGGTAAGGCACGTAGAAGGGCTGTTCCGACTGCCGGCGCGCGCCTTCGGCAATCGAGGAATGCAGCACGATGCGGATGCGGTTCTCGCCGGCGACGAGCGCGCGGGAAACATCGGGCCGATAGCGGCGGAAGCTATTCTCCGCTTCGAGCACCAGCGTGTCGTTGACGAAGACCGAGGCGACAGTATCCAGGCTCTCGAGGTCGAGATACCAGTAGCCCGCGAGTTCGTCGGCGGCGACCGTGACTGTTCGCTCGATCACCCAGTCCTTATGTGCCACCCATTGAACGTCGTTCTCGTTGCGGCCGACATAGGGGTCTTCGATCACGCCCGCTTTCTGCAAGGCCGAGTGCACGTCGCCCGGCAGCGCCATCGCCAAGCTGTGGCTGTTGTCGACCGAGCTGAGCTGCCAATCCCCTGAAATGTCGAGACGGATGGCGGTTCGGGTGTAGTCCTCAGAGAGCATTGTCGTATTTCCATGGATCGACCGGCGACGCCGGCGCTGTCATTGCCGGGAGGTGCCGGACAGAGGTCCCTGCCCGGCACGTCCTTTATCTCAGATCCGGTTCTCACTCGTCGCATCGAAGATCGAGGCAACCGCCATGTCGAAGGAGAGCGTGACGGCCGTGCCAGGCGCATAGCGCCGCTGGCCGGCGATGCGCACGGACATCGACTGCCCGGCAAGCTTCAGCCACAACAGGTTGTCGGCGCCCATCGGCTCCTCGATATCGACGACCGCGCGATGCGAGGCCGCGGCCCCGCTTGCCGCCTCGTCGACGCGCACATGTTCGGGCCTGAGGCCGAGGACAACCTTCTGCCCGTGCACCAGGGGTGCCCGCGACGGATAGGCGGACACGTCGAAGTCGACGCCGTTGGCGTGGACGTAGGCGCGCTGGTCGCGAAGCTGCAGCTCGCCGCGGAAGAAGTTCATCGACGGCGAACCGATGAAGCCGGCGACGAACAGGTTTTCCGGGGCGTTGTAGATCGTCATCGGGTCGGCCAGCTGCTGGATCACGCCGCTCTTCATGACAGCAATACGAT
Organism: Ensifer sp. EB106-03-01-XG145; assembly: GCF_058792075.1. Classification (NCBI taxonomy): domain Bacteria; kingdom Pseudomonadati; phylum Pseudomonadota; class Alphaproteobacteria; order Hyphomicrobiales; family Rhizobiaceae; genus Ensifer; species Ensifer sp. EB106-03-01-XG145. The sequence continues at coordinate 31,774 of NZ_JBYTEC010000016.1, forward strand.
CGGCGAGCGTCAGCGCCTCGATCTGGTCGTGGGTGACGTAGATCATCGTGTTCTTCAGCGACTGGTGCAGCCTCTTGATCTCGACGCGCAGCTCCGAGCGCAGCTTGGCGTCGAGGTTGGAAAGCGGCTCGTCGAAGAGGAACACGTCGACATCGCGCACCAGCGCCCGGCCGATCGCCACCCGCTGGCGCTGGCCACCGGAAAGCTCAGACGGTTTGCGCTTCAGGAGCGGCTGGATCTGCAAGATCTCGGAGGCGCGGCGCACACGTTTGTCGATCTCCTCCTTCGGGACCTTTGCGACCTGCAGGCCGAAGGAGAGGTTCTTCTCCACCGACATCTGCGGATAGAGCGCGTAGGACTGGAACACCATGCCGATGCCGCGGTCCTTGGGCTCCTCCCAGGTGACGTTCTTGTTTTTGATGAAGATCTGCCCGTCGCTGACATCGAGTAGACCGGCGATGCAGTTGAGCAGGGTCGACTTGCCGCAGCCGGACGAGCCGAGTAGCACCAGGAACTCGCCGTCCTTGATGTCGAGGTTGAGCGTGTCGAGCACAGTGACGGCACCGAAGCTCAACGACAGGTCTTTGACCGATACGCTGACGTTTTGCATGTCCTTACCCTTTCACTGCGCCGGCGGCGATGCCGCGAACAAAAAGCCGTCCGGAGACGAAGTAGACGAAGAGCGGCACGGCACCCGTCAGGATCGTCGCCGCCATGTTGACGTTGTATTCCTTCACGCCCTGGACCGAGTTGACGATGTTGTTGAGCTGAACCGTCATCGGGTAGTATTCCGGCCGGGTGAACACGACGCCGAACAGGAAGTCGTTCCAGATACCGGTGACCTGCAGGATCATCGCCACGACGAAGATCGGCAACGACATCGGCAGCATGATCCTGAAGTAGATTGTCCAGAAGCCGGCACCATCGACGCGCGCTGCCTTGAACAACTCCTCCGGCAGGCCGGCGAAATAGTTGCGGAAAAGCAGCGTCAGGATCGGCATGCCGAATATGGTGTGCACGATGATGAGGCCGGTCAGCGTGCCGTAGATGCCCATTTCCCGGAGCACGATGACGATCGGGTAGATCATCACCTGATAGGGAATGAAGGCGCCGACGATCAGGATCGTGAAGAACAGCTCCGCGCCCTTGAAGCGCCAGTTGGCAAGCGCATAGCCGTTGACCGAGGCGATCGCGATCGAGACGATCGTCGAGGGAACGGTGATGCGCACCGAGTTCCAGAAGCCGCGCGAAAGGCCGTCGCAGTTAAGCCCGGTGCAGGCACTCGCCCAGGCCTTCGCCCACGGCTCGAAGGTGATTTCGACCGGCGGCGCGAAGATGTTGCCGAGCCGGATTTCCGGCATGCCCTTGAGCGAGGTCATGACCATCACATAGAGCGGCAGCAGGTAGTAGAGCGCCACGACGATCAGCGTGCCGTAGATCATGATGTTACGGCCCGACAGCGCCCGGCGGGGTTTGCGACCGCGTGGGCCGGCGATAACCCTGTCGGCTTGCGCCTGGGGTGCGGCTTCGTCAGCCACCGAATTGAAAGCAACGATATCAGACACGCTTGCGCCCTCCCCCGAATTCCAGATAGGCCCAAGGCACGATGATGATGGCGACGGTGATCAGCATCATGGTCGAGGCGGCGAAGCCCTGACCGAGGTTCTGCGCCTGGAACATGTAGTCGTAGACGTATTTAGCGGGCACTTCAGAGGCGATGCCGGGGCCGCCGCTCGTCTGCGCCACCACCAGGTCGTAGACCTTGACGATGCCGCTCGCGATAATCACCAGCGTGGTGATGAAGACGCCGCGCATCATCGGGATGACGACGAAGATGTAGGTCTTCCACATCGGAATGCCGTCGACGCGCGCGGCCTTCCAGATGTCCTCGTCGATGCCGCGAAGCCCCGCAAGCATCAGGCACATGACAAGCCCGGTGCCCTGCCAGAGCGCGGCGATCAGAATGCCGTAGATGACGATGTCTGCGTTATAGAGCGGGTCGAAGGTGAAGCTCTCCCAGCCGGCCGAACGCACCACAGACTGGATGCCGAATTCCGGATTGAGCAGCCATTGCCACACCAGGCCCGTCACGATGAAGGACAGGGCGAAGGGATAGAGCATAATGGTGCGGAAGGTGTTTTCGAAGCGGATCTTCTGGTCCATCAGAGCCGCCAGCACGAAGCCGATGACCAGGCTGAAGATCAGCGAGAAGATGCCGTAGATCGCCAGGTTTTGCACCGAGACCAGCCAGCGCGGCGCGTCCCAGAGGCGCTCGTACTGATCGAGGCCGACGAAGGATAGCCGCGGCAAGAGCTTGGAATTGGTGAAGGAATAGACGACCGTCCAGATCGTGCCGCCGAGAAAAATCACCACGGCCGTCAGGATCATCGGGACGGAGGCAATCTTCGCGTTCAGGTTCCGCAGCCACTGGTTCGGTCGGCCCGAACCTTGTGTGTGACCTGCCATGTTTCGTTCCTCCGGAACTGCATTGGGTTTCGGACGATGGGCAGCGCCGCGCACTCAACGCGCAACGTCCTGCCGCATCAGGGCGACAACCGCTCCCTAAGTGCCGCGTGAAGGCGAACGCACGCGCGGCTGTCGGCACGTCGTGCCGAAAGGGAGGCCTTGGCCGGCCCACGCCATTACGGCGGGACCGGTCAATCAGGCAGTTGCGGTTACTCCGCGTTCGCGATGATGTCGGCGAAACGCTTCTGCGCGTCTTCCGGCGTGATCGACGAGTTGGCGAAGAATTCGGAGAACAGGTCCTCCTTCTGCTTCTGGCTGTCGGCCGAAAGCAGCTGGTCGGTGCCCTGGATCACGTTGCCCTTGGCAAGGATGTCCAGGCCCTTCTTCATGCAGTCGTTGGCGGCTGCGAGGTCGACGTCGCCACGCACCGGCAGCGAGCCCTTCTTGAGATTGAAGGCGACCTGGGTCTTCGGATCGAGCAGCGTCGAAGCCAACGCCTCCTGCGCCTTGGACTTTTCTTCGTCCTTCAGCAGCGGGAAGTAGAATGCGTCGCCACCGGTCGAAATGATCTCGTTGACGCCGAGACCCGGAAGGCAGGTGTAATCCGTTCCGGCTTTCTGGCCGGCAAGCGCGAATTCACCTTGAGCCCAGTCACCCATGATCTGGCCGCCGGCCTTGCCGGTGATGACCATGTTCGTCGCCTGGTTCCAGTCCTGGACATTGGTGCCCTTGGACATGCGGCGGGCGTCGTCAGCGGCCTTGAAGACCTTGGCGATCTCAGGACCGGCCGCGACTTCCTCATCCTTGTCGCCGAAGACCTTCTGGAACGTGTCCTTGCCGGCGATCGCCACCATCAGCACGTCGAAGGCGCCGGCTGCCTGCCAGGGCTGGCCACCGACTGCGAGCGGCACGATGCCGGCCTTTTCCAGCGCCGGTGCGGCGGCAACAAACTCGTCCCAGTTCTTCGGAACTTCGACGCCGGCCGTCTTGAAGGCGGCGTTCGACAGCCACAGCCACTGCCAGGAGTGGATGTTGACCGGGGCGCAATAGATCTTGCCGTCGATGGTGCAGGAATCGAGCAGGCTTGCCGGCTTGATGATGTCCTTCCACTTCTCGCGGGTCGCGACGTCGGTCAGGTCGCGCATCAGGCCGGCCTGAACCAGCTCTTCTGCCTGGCGGCCGTGGTTGAACTGCGTGGCGCCCATCGGATCACCGCCGGTGATGCGGCTGATCATGATCGGGCGGGCAGTGCCGCCGGAGCCGGCGATTGCGCCGTCAACCCAGTGATTGCCCGTTGCGTCGAAGGCCTTCGCGAGTTCCGCGACCGCGGCTGCTTCGCCGCCGGACGTCCACCAATGGGTTACTTCAAGATCGGCGGCACTGGCCGCACCGAGTGGCAGGGCCACCGCGGTCGCGAGCATGGCTGCAAAAGAACGTATTTTCATGAGTCTCCTCCCTCACTGTAACGTTACCGTAAAAAACTTAATGCAATCGATTACAGGACGCAACACCCACCACAATCGATTTAAACAGAATCTTAGAAAACACCTATTGCGTGCAGATGACAGCGGACGTCCAAAGCGCTTTGCGCCCGGCGCCTGCCCCTTCGCGTCTTGCAGAAGACTCGCTTATATAGCTGATATTTATAGAACTTCAGCGAGTGCCTTGCGCCGTTGTGGAGATCATCGTCTCGCAAGCGCAAAAGACACCCGCCCCAAGGTGCGATTCAACCAGACCGCTTCAGATTCCGCAGTGCAGCAACGAAAACGCTCGACATCGCAACTGTATCGTTACAGATTTGAAGCAATTTTATCGGTCCAAAGCAGGATAGCCGCTCGCTGCTTTTCGTATATAAGGCGATAAAGTGACGCGGCAGGCAGCAGTGGACAGGGCTGAACCGACGCGTTTCGCCGCCGGGCGGGCAAAACTGGCGGCGCGCGGGCAGAGAGTGGGCGGGTGACGGCAATGGACAGCAAGACGAAAAACAGGCCGCAAACACTGCCGGATGGCGGCCGGCCAACGCTGAAGACGATCGCCTTCATGACCGGGCTCGGCATCACCACGGTTTCCCGGGCGCTGAAGGATGCGCCCGATATCGGCGCGGAAACCAAGGAACGCGTGCGTCTCGTCGCCAAGCAGATCGGCTACCAGCCGAACCGCGCCGGCGTGCGGCTCAGAACCGGCAAGACCAATGTCATCAGCCTGGTGCTCACCTTGGAAGAAGAGATCATGGGCATCACCAGCCCGATGGTCGTCGGCATCACCGAGATCCTCGCGGGCACGCCCTATCACCTCGTGGTCACCCCCTATAGCGCCGTCAAGGATGCCCTGGCGCCGATCCGCTACATCCTCGACACGGGCGCTGCCGACGGCGTGATCATCTCGCGCACCGAGCCGCACGATCCGCGCGTGGCACTTCTGACCGAGCGCGGCCTGCCTTTCGTCACCCACGGCCGCACCGAAATGGGCATCGTCCACCCCTATCACGACTTCGACAACGAGCGCTTCGCCTATGAGGCGGTGCGCAAGCTCGTCGCGCGCGGCCGGCGGCGCCTGGTGCTGCTCGAGCCGCCGCCGCATCTCACCTTTTATTCGCATATGCGCGCCGGCTTCGAACGGGGCCTTCGCGACTTTCAGGCCGATGCAATCGGCTTCCACCAGACCAATATCGACCATTCTCTGGTCGAAATCCGCGACGCCTTCGAGGTGCTGATGCGCTCGGAGGACGCGCCCGACGGCATCATCTCGGGCAGCGGTTCAGGCGCGATCGCGCTGATCGCCGGTCTGGAGATGGCCAAGAAGAAGCTCGGCGAAGACTGCGACATGGTTTCGAAGTCCCCGAGCGACTTCCTGCGCTGGCTTCGCCCGGAGGTGATGACCATGTACGAGGACATCCGCGTTGCCGGTCGCGAACTGGCAAAGGCGGTCATCGGCCATATCGACGGCCAACCGCCGGAAACGCTGCAGAGCCTCAGCCAGCCGGAGTTCCAGCCGCCGATCACGCGCGGTCTGCGGGCCTGAGCCGAAAACATCTCCGCCCTCATCCCTGTGCCCTGTCACAGGGATCCAGCAGCGCCGCGTCCGCGGCGCGGAAGAGTCTTTTCGGCCCAAAGACTTGGGCCTGACTGGATTCCTGTGACAGGCACAGGAATGAGGATCTGGGAGACGGCGTGCCCCTCTGTCGTCGACCAGCGACAGTTTGCCATGGGCGTCGTGAAACGACGCGGAAGCACCCTGAAGTCTTGCTTGTGACGCAGAAACCTGCGACAGGCCGGGGCAACAATCGGGCGCGACGGCGCCCCACACCTCCCTTCAGGCTACAGCAGACATGATCCGCATCGAAAACATCAGCAAGCAGCTCAGCCACCGCATCCTTTTCATCGAAGCCTCCGCCGCCCTCAACCGCGGCGAAAAGGTCGGCCTCGTCGGCCCGAACGGCGCCGGCAAAACCTCGCTCTTCCGCATGATTACCGGCGAGGAAGTGCCTGACGAAGGCCAGGTCGCCGTCGATAAGGGCATCACCATCGGCTACTTCAACCAGGACGTCGGCGAGATGGCGGGCGGCAGCGCGGTTGCCGAGGTCATGAACGGCGCCGGGCCGGTCAGCGAAGTCGCCGCCGAACTGCGCGAGCTTGAAGCCGCGATGGTCGATCCGGATCGGCTCGACGAGATGGATGCGATCATCGAGCGCTACGGCGAGGTGCAGGCACGCTACGAGGAGCTCGACGGCTACGCGCTGGAAGGCCGCGCCCGCGAGGTGCTGGCGGGCTTGAGCTTCAGCCAGGAGATGATGGACGGCGATGTCGGCGCGCTCTCGGGCGGCTGGAAGATGCGCGTGGCGCTTGCCCGTATTCTTCTGATGCGGCCCGACGTGATGCTGCTCGACGAGCCGAGCAACCATCTGGATCTCGAAAGCCTGATCTGGCTCGAGGACTTCCTCAAGAACTACGACGGCGCGCTGATGATGACCTCGCACGACCGCGAGTTCATGAACCGCATCATCACCAAGATCATCGAGATCGACGGCGGCTCGCTCAACGCCTATTCGGGCGACTACGGCTTCTACGAGCAGCAGCGCGCCCAGAACGAGAAGCAGCAGCAGGCGCAGTTCGAGCGCCAGCAGGCTATGCTCGCCAAGGAGATCAAGTTCATCGAGCGCTTCAAGGCCCGCGCCTCGCACGCCTCTCAGGTTCAGAGCCGGGTGAAGAAGCTCGACAAGATCGACCGGGTCGAGCCGCCGAAGCGCCGCCAGAGCGTCGCTTTCGAATTCCGCCCGGCGCCACGCTCCGGCGAAGACGTCATCAACATCAAGGGCGTGCACAAGAAATACGGCAGCCGCAGCATCTATGAAGGGTTCGACTTCATGGTGCGCCGCCGCGAGCGCTGGTGCATCATGGGCATCAACGGCGCCGGCAAGTCCACGCTGCTGAAGCTCGTTGCCGGCTCGACCGAGCCGGACGCAGGCAACGTCGCGCTCGGCGCCAGCGTCAAGCTGGGTTACTTCGCCCAGCATGCCATGGACGTGCTCGACGGCGATCGCACGGTGCTGCAGCAGCTCGAAGACACCTTCCCGCAGGCGGGCCAGGCGCCGCTTCGCGCGCTTGCCGGCTGCTTCGGCTTTTCCGGCGACGATGTCGAGAAGAAGTGCCGGGTGCTTTCCGGTGGCGAGAAGGCCCGCCTGGTGATGGCAATCATGCTGTTCGATCCGCCGAACCTGCTGGTTCTCGACGAGCCGACCAACCACCTCGACCTCGACACCAAGGAAATGCTGATCAAGGCGCTGGCGGACTACGAAGGCACCATGCTCTTCGTCTCGCACGATCGCCACTTCCTCGCAGCATTGTCCAACCGTGTGCTCGAACTGACGCCGGACGGCATCCACCAATATGGCGGCGGCTACACCGAATATGTCGCCCGCACCGGCCAGGAAGCTCCCGGTCTGCGGAGCTGACACGAAAACAAGCGAGCTGGGCGTCGCGCGCCGGCGCCCAGCATTCGCAGTGCCCGCCTTCCTCGGCGGGGACCGAGGGTCCACAAGCAGAGCCCGAACGCACAACGCGACTCCGCTCTAAATCGGTACTGAAAAAACTAGGTTCTTGTGAAGTGCTACCGTAGCAGCTGCTACAGATCCTACCGGATGGCCGCTTGAAATCGATGGGACTTTGGTCCGATTCGCGCAGTCAAAGGTCCGAGTGTCATTGTCGCGACGCTCACCATTCACATATTGCTGGGCTGGCTGGGGCGCCATCGCAGCATCTGCTGCCAATCACTTCAGACAGGTGATGTTCGGCATGACACCGAAAATTGCATGGAAAGACCGAATGACGAACCGCGTATGGGGCTTTGTATCCAACCCCTTCACCATCGGCATCTACCTTGCGCTGGCCACCCTTTGCGCTTTCTTCGGCAGCGCGGCGACCGGCATCCCGGCATACGTGCTTATGGCCGTCGGGTTTCTGCTGGTGATCTTTGTCGATCCGCCGAAAAGGCTGGGCAAGCTGCGGGCACAGCGCCGCCGCTCGGGTGGCGACCGCAACGCCTATCGGCGTTAGTTACGCCCATCGGCGAAAGCGCCTGGCGGCAATCGCAGCGCCAGGCGCCCTTCCCGGAACAATACACGACGTCAGCAGTTTCCCGACGAAGCAAGCAAATTCACATGAACGGACGTATGACGTCCACGGTGCACGGAAGCCATCATGCGCAGATGGCGATGAAAGCGCGTGGGCACGATGAAGACCAAGCACTATGTGCTGCAGATCTTTCGAGCCACCTTCACCGACAGGCTGGTCCTGATCATTATTGTGCTGATGATTGCCTCGGTGTTCGCCGTCCTGCCAATCAAATCCTGCTCCAATCCGGGTGCATCGGGCGGCACAGGGATATCAGCGACCTCATCGATGACGGGCTAAAGCGTGTCGCGCAAAAGTGCGCAGCGGTTTTGCGATAACGACATGCGAAATATCGAAAACTTAAAGCGCTAGGAGCAAATCTGGAAGATCGCGACGCGCTTTAGCATCTTGTCCGAACGAAGCGGCGGCGGCAGCCCCAACGCAAAACGGGGCAGCCAAGGCCGCCCCGTCTTAAGCTGCTCTGTCGTCGAGACTTAGATCACTTCATTGTTTCATCGAAACTGAAGCGATCTAAGTCTTTGAAATCACGCAGTTCCGGACGGAAAACCGCTTTGCACTTTTCCTGGAATTGCTCTAGCCGTTGAGGCCGCTGCCCCACGGACCGTGATGGCTGTCGGCGCCGTCAATGCGGTCGAAGCCGTGGGCGCCGAAGAAGTCGCGCTGCGCCTGGATGACGTTGGCCGTGCCGCGGCCGCGGCGGTAGCTGTCGAAGTAGCCGAGCGCCGAGGCAAGCGCCGGCACCGGCAGGCCGCCGAGAACGGCAGCCGAAACGACGCGGCGCAGGGCTGCGTCGGTTTCCTTGACCATGGCGGCGAAGGCCGGGGTGACGATTAGGTTGGCAGCATCCGGCGCCTTGGTGAACGCGGTGGTGATCTCGTCGAGGAACTGCGAGCGGATGATGCAGCCGGCGCGCCAGATCTTGGCGATCGTCGGCATCGGCAGGTTCCAGTTGAACTCCTTTGATGCCGCCGACATCACGGCGAAGCCTTGCGCATAGGCGCCGATCTTGGCGGCCAGCAGCGCGCTTTCGAGATCCTTGATGAAGGCGGCCTTGTCGGCCACCTTGAAGTCGCCGACCTCAGGCAGCCCGAGGATCTTTTCGGCCGCTTCGCGTTCGTCCTTCATCGAGGAGATGCTGCGCGCCGCAACCGCCGCCTCGATGCCGGTTGCCGGCACGCCCATGTTCTGCGCCTCGATCACCGACCACTTGCCGGTGCCCTTCTGGCCGGCCTTGTCGAGGATCAAATCGACGATCGGCTTGCCGGTCAGAGGATCGGCGGCCTTCAGCACCTTCTCGGTGATCTCGATCAGGTAGGAGTTGAGGCGGCCCTTGTTCCAGGTGCCGAAGACGTCGCCGATCTCGGTCGCCGACATTTTCAGGCCGTCGCGCAGGATGCCGTAGATTTCGGCGATCATCTGCATGTCGGCATATTCGATGCCGTTGTGGATGGTCTTGACGAAGTGGCCGGCACCGTTTTCGCCGAGCCAGGCAACGCAAGGGTCGTTGTCGTACTTGGCAGCGATCGAGGTCAAAACGCTCTCGACGCGCTTCCAGGACTCTTCCTTGCCGCCGACCATGATCGACGGACCATGGCGTGCGCCTTCTTCACCGCCGGACACACCCATGCCAATGAAGGTCAGGCCACTGTCCTTCAGCGCCTCGAAGCGGCGCATGGTGTCGCGGAAGTTGGCGTTGCCGGCGTCGATCATGATGTCGCCCTTGGAAAGGTAGGGCTCGAGGATCTTCATCTGCTGGTCGACCGGCTCGCCGGCCTTGATCATGATGATGATCGGGCGCGGCGGACGGATGGCGGCAACAAACTCTTCAATGGTGTCGCAGGGCACGATCTGGCCCTTCAGTTCACCGGCTTCCGCGTAGAACTTGTGCGTCGCCTCGACGGTGCGGTTGAACACCGCGATCTTGTTGCCCTTTTCAGCGATGTTGAGCGCCAGGTTCGAGCCCATGACGCCAAGACCGATTAGGCCGATTTCCGCCTGTGACACGTGATTGCCTCCATTGGACAGAAGTGCCGGGCGCGATCGGGATAAGCGCGTCGGTGCCGGCCCTTCGAATTGAACTTCGCCCTCTCGCGGCGGGCTCTGTCGAAGGCCCTGGCGCGAGAAGCGACGGCGGAGGATGTTTTGGCATTCAAATCGATTAACGACAAGCGATTACTGACAAAATCACTTCTTTTCGGGCTTGCCGTCTCCATCGTCGAGCACCCGCCAGGACGCGCCTTCGAGGTCTTCGTACTGGCCGCTCTTCAGCGCCCAGAGGAAGGCGGCGAGACCGATGCCGCCGAGAAACAACGCGATGGGAATGAGATAGATCAGCGTGTTCATGAGGCATTCCCGACTGGACGAAGGGCGGCAGGCGCTTGGCCGTCGCGCGCCTCCTCGGCAACATTGCCGGTGGCAGCACGCAGACGCAAGGCATTGGCAACGACGATCACCGACGAAGTCGACATGGCAACGGCTGCGATCAGCGGGGTGGCGTAGCCGAGGATCGCGATCGGAACGGCAATCACGTTGTAACCGATCGCCAGCGCGAAGTTCTGGCGGATCAGCCGCCCAGCCCGGCGCGAGGTGTCGATCGCCATCGGCACGGCATTCAGCCCCTGGTGCAGGAAGACGAAATCTGCCGCCTGGCGCCCGACATCGGCGGCCGTCGCCGGGGCCATCGAGACGTGGGCTGCCCGCAGCGCCGGTGCGTCGTTGATGCCATCGCCGACCATCAGCACGTGATGCCCGCCTTCGGCCGCGAGAGCACATTCGTCCACCTTGCCACGCGGCGTCAGCTCGGCCTTGAAGCTGTCGATGCCGACCCGGCGGGCAAGGGCCGCCACGACAGGCTCGCGGTCACCGGAGAGAATGCCGGTCGACAGGCCCAGGCGACCGAGTTCGTCTATGCTTTCGCGGGCGAAGGGCCTGAGCCGATCCTCGAAGCGGAAGCAGCCAAGTTCGCGGCCGTCGAGCGACAGGATCGCCTCGGATTGGCCGCTCGCCTCGCCGGCGTCGCCACAGGCAAAGGCGCGGCTGCCGAGCCGGTAGATGCCCGCTTCCGTGCGGGCCTCGATCCCGGCACCGGGAATCTCGCGGATCTCGCCGCTGACGACGGGCGCAACCGTCGCCGCATCGTGAATGGCCATCGCCAGCGGATGACGCGAATGGACGGCAAGCCCCGCCGCCGTCGCCAGCACGGAGGGCTGAATGTCCCCGCCATTGACGAGCCGTGGCTCGCCCACCGTCAGCGTGCCGGTCTTGTCGAGCAGCACCGTGTCGATCTCGGCCAGCCGCTCCATGGCCGAGCCGTCCTTGACCATGACGCCATTCTGGAACAGCCTCCCGGCGGCAATCACCTGCACCACCGGCACCGCAAGACCGAGCGCGCAGGGGCAGGTGATGATCAAAACAGCGACCGCAACCAGCATCGCATGGTGGAAGTCGCCATTGACGAACATCCAGCCGATGAAGCTCAAAAGCGCCAGGAGGTGCACCGCGGGCGAGTAATATTGCGCCGCCCGGTCGGCGATGCGGCGATAGCGCGCCCTGCCCCCTTCGGCGGCCTCCATCAGCCCCATGATCTCGGCCAGCAGCGAGTCGCGCGCCGCAGCGGTCGCCTCGATCGTCAGCGGTCCGGTGAGGTTCAGCGTACCCGCCTCGACGCTGTCGCCTGCCTTGACCGGCGCCGGCGCGCTCTCGCCGTTGACGATCGAGCGATCGAGGTCGCTGGCACCGATGAGAATGCGGCCATCGACCGGGATGCGTTCGCCGGCTGATATCGCCAGCTTTTCGCCCGGCTTGATCTCGTCGACCGGGCGATATTCGCGCCCGCCATCGGCATCGATGACCATGGCGCCGCGCGGCGACAGCCTGGCCAAGCTGCTGATCGCCGAGCGCGCGCGTCCGCGCATCATGTGGTCGAGCGTGCGGCCGATCAGCAGGAAGAAGAGAAGCATCACCGTGCCGTCGAACCAGGCATGGGTGCCGTGGGTGATCGTCTCGTAGAGCGAGATCGAGAAGGAGAGTGTGATCGCAAGCGCGATCGGCACGTCCATGTTGGTGCGGCCGTGCTTCAGCGCATTCCAGGCGGACGCGTAGAAGAAGCGCCCGGAATAGATCAGCGTCGGCGCGGCAATCAGCGCCGAGATCCAGTGAAAGAGATCGCGCGTGGCCGCCTCCGCGCCCGACCAGACGGAGACGGAGAGCAGCATGATATTGGCCGAGGCAAAGCCCGCAACGGCGACGGCGCGCACCAGCTGCTTCAGCGTCTGGTCGCCGTCTTCCTCGCCCGGCGCGAAGAGATGGGTCTCGTAGCCCCGCGCGCGGATGGTGCGCGCCAGTTCCCGCGGATCGGTGCGGGCGTCATCGACCTCTTCCTTCCAGACGATCGCCACCCGCCGTGACGAAAGGTTGACGCGCGCCCGCTCGACCTCGGGCCGCGCTTTCAAGGCGCCCTCGAGTGTCGCGATGCAGGCGCCGCAATGCACGCCGGGTACGCTGAGGTCCGTCTGGCGCAACCCGCCGCCGAGCGAGCGGCTCGTCAGCCAGAGCTCTTCCGATGTGGGCAGTCCCTGCCCGGCCCTGTCGATCTCCAGAGCCATTTCGGTTCCAGGAGCGCAGCAGCTCATTGCGCTGCTCCCGGCGCCATGAAGCGGATGGCCTGGCGATAGACGACCGTGTCGCCCTTGGTCGCGGTGATATCGGCGATCCACTGGCCGCGCTTCAGCGTCGCGGCAGCAACGAACACGCCCTCGCCCTGATGCGCCATCTCGACCGTCACATCCTCATGCTCCTCGACCGGGCGCTTCAGGACCGCGACCACCTTGTCCGCGGTCAGTTCCGGCTTGCCCTGTCGCGTCAGCGTGTAGCGCAGCGCCTCGTTCTCGACACTGAGCTTGCCTTCCAGCCCGCTGGCGGCAAAGGCCTTTGCCTCCTTCACCTTGCCGTTGAACTGCTGGCTGGCGACATAGGTGTTCTGCACCACCAGCCCGCTCCAGCTATGGCTGGCATTCCAGGCCATGATCAGGTTGACGGTGATGATCGTGCCGAAGAACAGCACCATGACGCCCAGCATATGCCAGCCGGTGAAGGGCCGCGGTGCCTTTGCCTGTTTGGTGATCATTTCGCCGCTCCAGGGCTGTTGAAGTTGGCCTTGTAGACGTCGCGCTCGTGGCTCGACGGATCCTCGACGATCAGGCTGAAACCGTCAGCCGCTTCGCCAAGCTTGTCCTTCGGCAGCGTCACGAAGACTTTCACGGCGGTGACCTTGTCCGGATCGACGCCGATCACAAAGGTGCGGCCGTCGCCCGCCGCCTGGCCGGCGATGCGCATCGTCGCCGAAGACATACCGTCGATCGCGAGCGTGATGGTGCGTTGTTCGGGGATCATGTTCAAGAGCTTGACCATGTAGCCGTTGCGCACCGAACCGTCGGATTCGACGACGAATTGCGGGTTGCGGTCGTGCAGCACGTTGATCTCCAGCCGGTCGCGCGACAAGAGCGCATAGAGCAGCCCGATGCCGACGAGCGTCCAGACGCCGAGATAGACGAGCACCCGCGGACGGAAGACGATCTTCCAGTTGAAATGGCGGACCTTGTCGGAGAAGGCGCCATCCGCGTTGCGAACCCGGCTCGGGTCGATCGCCGTCGTGCCGCCATTGGTGGCAAGCGCCATGTTGGAGGCATAGTCGTTCAGCGTCGCATAGGAGATCAGTCCGCGCTCGCGGCCGACTTTGTCCATGACGCCGTTGCAGGCGTCGATGCAGAGCGCGCAGGTGATGCATTCGAGCTGCTGGCCGTCACGGATGTCGATGCCCATCGGACAGACGACGACGCAGGCGTTGCAATCGACGCAATCGCCGATGGCCTCCCCGGCTGCCACCGCCTTCTTCTGGTGGCGCGAGCGCGGCTCGCCGCGCCAGTCGTTATAGGTGACGACCAGCGAATTCTCATCGAGCATCGCCGCCTGAATGCGCGGCCAAGGGCACATATAGGTGCAGACCTGCTCGCGCATCAGCCCGCCGAAGACATAGGTGGTGGCGGTCAGGATGCCGACGGTCATGTAGGCGACGGTTGGCGCTTCCAGCGAAACGAAGCTTTTCAGAAGCGTCGGCGCATCGGCGAAATAGAAGATCCAGGCGCCGCCGGTGGCAATACCGATCAGGATCCAGATCGAGTGCTTCGACACGCGCTTGACGATCTTGGCGCCCGTCCAGGGGCCGGTGTCGAGTTTCATGCGGGCGTTGCGGTCGCCTTCGATGTAGCGCTCCACCACCAGGAAGAGATCGACCCACACCGTCTGCGGACAGGTATAGCCGCACCAGGCGCGCCCGACGGCAGACGTCACCAGGAACAGGCCGAAGCCTGCCATGACCAGCAGGCCGGCCACGAAGAAGAATTCCTGCGGCCAGATTTCGATGAAGAAGAAATAGAAGCGACGGGCGGCGAGATCGACCAGCACCGCCTGATCTGGCGCATGTTCGCCGCGATCCCAGCGGATCCACGGCGTCAGATAGTAGATGCCGAGCGTCACCAGCATCACCAGCCACTTGAAGCGGCGGAAGCTGCCCTCGGCGCGTTTCGGGAAGATCTTCTTGCGCTTTTCGTAGAGCGGCTTGCGCACATGCGCCGCATTGACCGGTTCGGCCTCGTGGCGTTCGACGGATGCGGCGTTGGCGGCGGATTGAGAATTCATAAGTGGGACATCCCGGATATCGCGTATTGAGCCATGTCTTGCCCGATTTGACCGCCGAAAACGTTGATCTGTGTCAAGTTTGCGGCCTAAGGCCGCGCCATGCGGCGAAACGTCCGAGCCATCGGAACCGCAGCGGTCGGCAACGACCTTTGGTGCGGAAGGACGCCAAGGGCCTTGCGCTCGAGCCCATCTGCACCACAACGCCACGCGCCTTATGAGACGCGCAAAGGTCGCCGTAGTACTTTGAATTGCTGCATGTTTCCCTATATCGGCTATGCTGAAGGCAAGGCAGGACAGTCGCGAAGGAGAAAGCATGCACGGCTCCCTCGAGCCCCTGACGCTGGCCAAACAGCGCGGCACCTATCGCGAGCGTGCCGCGCCTCACGCTCTCGCCGGGCATGTCGAATGCCTGTGGAGCCACCAGATGCCGGAGGGACCGCCCGCGCCGATCGCGGTCGTCCCCGACGGCTGCGTCGACATCCTCTGGTCCAATCGCGGTCTCGTCGTTGCCGGCCCTGATCGGACCGCTGCCTTTCCCGTGATCGCGCCGGGCGCCAAGGTCATCGGCCTGCGCTTCCGCCCGGGCGTCGCCGCGTCGTTTCTGCGCGCATCGCTTTCGGAAATCACCGGTCAAATCGTCCCGCTCGATGCCTTCTGGGGCAAAGCCGCGCGCGAACTTGATGCCAAGCTTCAGGACGCGCCGGATGCCATCCGCGCCGATATCATGGCGGCAGCAGTGCTAGAGCGCTCACCGGCCGTCTCCCCGCCGCCCGGCGATGTCGCAGCCGCGCTCGCCCATCTCACGCAACGGCGCGATTCGTCCGACAACCCCATCAGCGCATTGGCCGCCGCCACCGGCACCAGCGAGCGGACGCTGCGCCGCCGCTGCCACGAACATTTCGGCTATGGCGCCAAGACCCTCGATCGCATCCTGCGTCTGCAACGATTCCTTGGGGCATGCCGCAGCGAGCCATCCGCAGGCCTCGGCATCCTCGCTCTTGATGCCGGCTATGCCGACCAGGCGCATCTTTCGCGCGAAGCCAGGGAACTGACGTCGCTTTCACCGGCGGAAATCCGCCGCCAGCTTTCCGCCCATCGGCAAGCGGCCTGACTGGCCGTTTCGTTCAAGACCGGCGGGGCCGCCCGTGCTACGTCCTCACTCAGGAGAACCAAGCATGGCAACACTTGAAGCAAAGATCATCCACACCACCATCGCCCGCGACTGGCGCGAGGTCTATGCCTTCATGGCCAAGCCCGAGAACATGCCGCGCTGGGCGTCCGGCCTATCGTCGGGCCTGACGCGCGACGGCGAGGACTGGCTGGCGCCGGGACCGCTCGGCGAGGCCCGTGTGCGCTTCGCCCCCGCCAACGACTTCGGAGTCGTCGATCATCTCGTCACGCTCGCGGACGGTACCGAGGTTCATAACGCGCTGCGCGTCGTGCCGAACGGCGACGGGGCGGAGGTGATGTTCACGCTGCTGCGTCAGCCGGGCATGAGCGCTGAACAATTTGCCGGCGACGCCGGTTGGGTGGCAAAGGATCTCGCCACTTTGAAATCAATCATGGAATCCGGAAAGACAGGTAGGAAAATGGGCAACAAGGGCAACGACAGCCGCATCGACTATGTCGAGTTCAACGTCTCCGACATCGCTGCCGCCAAGGCCTTCTACGGCAGCGCCTTCGGCTGGACCTTCACCGACTACGGCCCGGAATATTGCGAATTCCAGGACGGCCGTCTGACCGGCGGTTTCACCACCACGGGTCCCGTCGGCAGCGGTGGGCCGCTGATCATCCTCTATGCCGACAACCTCGAGGACATGCTGGCCCGCGTCGAAAAGGCCGGCGGCAAGATCGTCAAGCCGATCTTCACCTTCCCCGGCGGCCGCCGCTTCCATTTCGCCGACCCTGACGGATACGAGCTGGCGGTGTGGTCGGCGCAGTAAGGGCAGTCGACGCCCCAGACCAGCACGGGAACGAGGGCTGCCCCTTCGGCAGGCTGAGCGACCGCAGCCATCTCCACCCTCATCTCTGGCTTGTCACAGAGATCCAGCAGCCGTGCGTCGGCACGGCGGGAGGAGCAGAGCCGGGACGCCTGATTTGCAGACTGCAAGGGGTCTCCCGCGCCGCCGACGCGGCGCTGCTGGATTCCTGTGACGAGCACAGGAATGAAGGAGGTGATTAAGGCGCCATCCATATCCTGTGGACACCCATCCCCACTTTACGACTTTAGGATCGCCCCTCACTGTCCTGCCGGACATCTCTCCCCACACGCGGGAGAGAAACGCTTGGCTCGCTCTCTGTCGCCAAGCCTCAACGCTCGAGATTGGCGATGCTGGCGCCGCGTTTCCCTTCTCCCCGCCTGCGGGGAGAAGGTCGCGGCAACGGGATGAGGGGCCGCCGCCCGTTAAAGCGCCAGCGGACTACTCGCCCCCGCCCAGCGAATGCACGAACACCGCAAGCTGCTTGACCGTGGTGTCGCCGAGGCGCGGCAGCCAGGCGGGCATGACGCCGTGCTTGGGTGCCTTCATCTGGGCGACGATCGCCTGCTCGCCCTCGCCGTTGAGCCACAGTGCGTCGGCGAGATCAGGCGCGCCGAACTCGCGGTTGCCCTTGGCATCGGCACCATGACAGGAGGCGCAATTGGCTTCGAACAGTGCCTTGCCCGGCTCGACCATCGAGACGTCCGACGGCGTGCCGGTAAGGCTGACGACGTAGGCCGCCGTCTGCTTGATCTCTTCCGGCTGCAGGATTTCGGCAAAGGACGGCATTTCCGAAACGCGGGTCTCGCCATCGCCAGTGTAGCGAATGCCGTGAGCGATCGTCTGGTAGATCTCCTCGGGCTTGCCGCCCCAGAGCCAGTCGTCGTCGTTGAGGTTCGGGAAGCCGGCGGAACCCGCAGCACCCGAGCCATGGCACTGGGCGCAGTTGACCTTGAAGGCCGATGCGCCGCCGGAAACGGCGAACTGCTGCAGCTGCGGATCGGCAATGATCTGCTCGATCGAGCTCGAGGCGATCTTTTCGAGATTGCCGGCCTGGGCCGCCTTGGCGCTGGCGAGTTCGGCGCTCACCTCGGCGCGGCTCGAATAGCCGAGCACACCCTTGGTCGCGTCCGTCAGAAGCGGCACCGCCGGATAGACGATCATGTAGCCGACCGCCCAGACGATGGTCGCGTAGAAGGTATAGACCCACCAGCGCGGCATCGGGTTGTTCAGTTCGCGGATACCGTCCCACTCGTGGCCGGTGGTCTCGACGCCGCTGATTTCGTCGACGTGTTTGTCCGCCATACTATTAATCCTCCTTCAGGGGGATGGCTGCGGCATCATCGGCGGCCTTCTTGGCGCCGGGCCGGAAGATGAAGCCGACGACGCCCAGGAAGAAGAGCGTCATGGCAAGGAGCGCCCAGCTATCGGCGAACTGGCGCATGGCCGTGTAGGTTTCCATGTGCGTGTCTCCCTTAGCGATAACCGGTGGTGTCGTCGTAGGTGGAGAAGTCGACCAGCGTGCCAAGCATCTGCAGATAGGCGACGAGCGCGTCCATCTCCGTCAGCCTCTGCTGGTTGCCGTCGAAGTCGCCGAGCTTGGCCTTCGGATAGCGCGCCTCGACGCCGGAGGTGTCGGCATTCGGATCAGCCTGCGCCTTGATGTCGGCGAGCGCGTTGTCGATCATCTCGTCCGTATAGGGAACACCGACCGCCTTGTTCGCCTTCAGGTTCGCGGCGGTGTTGTTCACGTCGAGCGTCGTCTCCTTGAGGAAGGCGTAGCTCGGCATGACCGATTCCGGCACGACCGAGCGCGGCTCGGTCATGTGCTGCACGTGCCATTCGTTGGAATAGCGGTCGCCGACGCGGGCGAGGTCCGGTCCGGTGCGCTTGGAGCCCCACTGGAACGGATGGTCGTACATGGATTCCGCCGCCAGAGAGTAATGACCGTAGCGCTCCACTTCGTCGCGGAACGGCCGGATCATCTGGCTGTGACAGACGTAGCAGCCTTCACGCACATAGATGTCGCGACCGGCGAGCTCCAGCGGCGAATAGGGCCTCATCCCCTCCACCTTCTCGATGGTGTTTTCGAGATAGAAGAGCGGCGCGATTTCCACGATGCCGCCGATGGAGACGACGAGCAGCGAGCCGACGAGCAGCAGGGTGGCGTTGCGTTCAAGGGTCGCGTGTTTGTCGAGAATGGACATGGTCTATGCCCTCCTATTCCGCAGCTTTCAGCGCGGGCTGAGCAGCACCGAAGATCGGAGCTTCGTCACGCACGCGGCCGAGGATGGTCATTGTTACGTTGAAGGCCATGAGCAGAGCCCCGGCGAGGAACAGTGCGCCGCCAAGAGCACGCAGCACGTAGTAGGGAACCATGGCCGCGACCGATTCCGCGAAGGAATAGACGAGGAAGCCCTGGTCGTCGTACTCGCGCCACATCAGGCCCTGCTGGATGCCGGCGACCCACATGACCGCCGCGTAGACGACGATGCCGAGCGTGGCGAGCCAGAAGTGCCAGTTGACCATGCGCACGCTATAGAGCCGCTCGCGGTTCCATAGCTTGGGCGTCAGATAGTAGATCGCGCCGAAGGTGATGAGGCCGTTCCAGCCGAGCGCACCCGAATGCACGTGGCCGATCGTCCAGTCGGTGTAGTGGCTGAGCGAGTTGACCGTCTTGATCGACATCATCGGACCTTCGAAGGTCGCCATGCCGTAGAAGGCAACCGCCATCACCATCATGCGGATGATCGGGTCGGTACGGATCTTGTCCCAGGCGCCCGAAAGCGTCATCAGGCCGTTGATCATGCCGCCCCAGGAGGGCATCCACAGCATGACCGAGAAGACCATGCCGAGCGTCTGCGCCCAGTCGGGCAGCGCCGTATAGTGCAGGTGGTGCGGACCCGCCCAGATGTACATGAAGATCAGCGACCAGAAATGGATGATCGACAGGCGGTAGGAATAGACCGGGCGATTGGCCTGCTTGGGGATGAAGTAATACATCATGCCGAGGAAGCCGGCCGTCAGGAAGAAGCCGACGGCGTTATGCCCGTACCACCACTGCGTCAGCGCATCCTGCACGCCGGCAAAGGCCGAGTAGCTCTTCGAGCCGAGGAAGGAGACCGGCACCGCCAGGTTGTTGACGATGTGCAGCATCGCGATCGTGACGATGAAGGCGAGGTAGAACCAGTTGGCCACATAGATATGCGGCTCCTTGCGCGTCAGAAGCGTGCCGAGGAAGGCGATGAGATAGGCGACCCAGACGATCGTCAGCCACAGGTCGACATACCATTCCGGCTCCGCATATTCCTTCGACTGGGTGATGCCGAGCAGGTAGCCGGTGGCCGCCATGATGATGAAGAGCTGGTAGCCCCAGAACACGAACCAGCCGAGATTGCCGCCGAAAAGGCGCGCGCGGCTGGTACGCTGGACGATGTAGAAGGACGTCGCGATCAGCGCGTTGCCGCCGAAGGCGAAAATGACAGCCGAAGTGTGCAGCGGCCGCATGCGGCCGAAGTTGAACCAGGGCTCGATGTTGAGGTCGGGAAAGGCAAGCTGGAGCGCAACCACGACGCCCACGAGAAAGCCGACGACGCCCCAGAAGACGGTGGCGATCACGCCATACTTGACCACCTCGTCGAAATATTCCGACTGCGGCGGTGGTGGTGGCGCCCTGCCGGCGGAAACCGGGCTGAACTCGATGCGTCGCATCAGCATGACAGTGCCGGCGAGGAGCACGAAGAACAGCACCCACATATGGGCTTCAAAGTGCCGGTCCTGCGCAAACCCGGCGCCGACGAGCGCCAGGAAAGCACCGACCCCGAGCAGGATCATCTCGAATGTGTATTTCATGGTTGGGTCCCCAACTTGGTCCGATCGCACGCGACGACACGCCCCAGAACGAGGCGCGCCACCGCAGCTGGCCGGAAAGTGTCAGAATCGGGGCATCCTGGCCTTGATTCAGATCAAGGCTGCACCACCTCGATTGGATCATCCTCGGCAAATAACAGGGAGCGCCGTGGGAGCTGGCGTTTGAAGCCGATGAAAAAGACTTTTGAAGAGGGACGAATCCGGAGCCGGCTGGAACCGCCTCCCCGCGCCGTCCCGGTGGCCGAGCCTTTCGCATGGCTCGCCCGCGCGCACGAGGAGCAGCTTGCGCTCTGCAACTGTCTCGAGGAGATCGCCGACAGTCTGCCTGCAGAAATCGATCGGCAGAAATGCGTCTACGCCGCCAAGGTGCTCGGACCGATGATCCGCGAAATGCATTCCGGCGAGGAAAGCCTGGTCTTCCCGTGGATCGAGCGCACCTTCCGCGGCGACCCGACGCTCGGCGCGACGCTGGAGCGGCTGAAATACGAGCACTGCGAAGACGAGTGCTTCGCCGAAGAACTGACGGAAATGCTGGAACGCCTCGGCGCCGCCGACCAAACGGTCAATGCCGAAACCGCCGGTTATATGCTGCGCGGCTTTTTCACCAGCCTCAGGCGACACGTCGGCTTCGAACAGGAATGTTTGCGCAGCATCACCTCGCCGGTTGGGTGAACCGGCAGACGGGGCGGTCGGCACGCGGCGAGGTAGGATTGTTCGCGGCCGGTCATCGGCCGCACCAAGTCCCTTTTCTCACTCTAAGGGCATAGCGCTAGTTTCCCGCTAAACAACGTTAAGGGCGACGAAGCCTGAACGCCTTCACGCTGCTCGCTGTTTTCCAGTCAGGTTCAGTGGTTTCCGGCCGGTTGTCTTCGCGGCGCGATCCCAGAGGAAATCGCCGGAGAAGGCGATGTGTTCCCATCCGACCGAAGGCCGGAGAGAAGTGCATGCGCCGCCTGTTTTCTGGCGCGCGCCCGGCCGGCGATGCTGGCGTGCTCGATAGTAGAGATCGCAGGCAGGAGACTCCTGGCCTGGCGCAGCGCATCAATGATGCCGGCGGCGATCACTGGGCCTTTATCCGTGTCCCGGGCGGCCTCCGCGGCCGCGTCGATCATGGAGGGAACACCTCCCGCGGAAGCTGCCAAGCAACTTGGCTTTGGCCGTTCCACGGTCTATCGCGAAATGCGCCGGTTAGGAATCAGCCGCCCTGCTTAGTGCAACTTCGCTTTTCGACCAAAGCTGCCGGTCGACGACAGCGCTGGGGCACGCCCTGTTTGCTGGCCCAAAAGCTACCGTTTTGGATGACCAAAGGTGCATACAATCTGACTGTAAACGCAACGCCATTCGTGCTATACGCGAAACTGGATCGAGTTTGGGAGCAACGCGATCCCAATCGTTCTGGCGATGCGCGGCAGCGTACGTTAAATCGCTGTAAAATTTCAGTCACCTACTCATTTCTCCTGCGAATTCACAGGTCCACACGGCGCTGATGAACGATGCAGAACGTCATGCGCCAACCGAGGAAGGCGATGCCCATGACAACGATCACACGAAGAGCTTTTGTCGGCGGGATCGCCCTGATGCCGTCATTGCGCTTCCCAGGCACTGCGGCCGCCCAGAGCGAAATCACGCCTGACGAGGCACGAAAGATCGCCAAGGAAGCCTATATCTACGGCTTCCCGATGGTGGACAGCTACCGCATCCAATACGCCTATTTCGTCGACGACAAGAACCCGGAATACAAGGCGCCGTGGAACCACCTCAAGAACATCCCCCGCGTCTACACCCCCGCCGATACGGCGATCCAGACGCCCAACTCCGACACGCCCTATTCGATGATCGGCATGGACCTGCGTGCGGAGCCGATGGTCCTCACCGTACCAGTGATCGAGAAGGACCGGTACTTCAGCATCCAGCTCATCGACGCTTATACGTTCAACTTCGACTATGCCGGCAGCCGCACGACCGGCAACGACGGCGGCAGCTTCCTGGTCGCCGGCCCGGGCTGGAAAGGCGAGACGCCTGCGGGCATCAAGAAGGTGTTTCGCGCCGAGACCGATCTCGTTCTCGGGGCCTATCGCACGCAGCTATTCAACCCCGACGACTTAGACAATGTGAAGAAGATCCAGGATCGCTACAAGGCAGAGCCGCTTTCGGCGTTTCTCGGCGGGGCGGCGCCTGCGGCCGCTCCCGCAATCGACTTCACCAAGCCGCTTTCGCCGGACGAAGAGAAGAAGTCGCTGGAGTTCTTCAACATCCTGAATTTCGTCCTGCAGTTCTGCCCGACTAATCCATCCGAGACCGAGTTGATGGCGCGTTTTGCCAAGATCGGGGTTGGTGCAGGCAAGACCATAGACGTTGCGGCGCTCTCGCCGGACATCAAGACCGCCATCGAGCAAGGTATGGCCGACGCCTGGGCCGATCTTGAGGGCTTGAAGAAGCAGATCGACGCCGGAACGGTGACTTCGGGCGACCTCTTCGGCACGCGCGAATACCTGAAGAACAATTATCTCTACCGCATGGCGGCGGCCGTTCTCGGCATTTACGGCAATTCGAAGCAGGAGGCGATGTACCCGGTCTACGCCACTGACGTCGAAGGGCAGAAGCTCGACGGCGCCAACCGCTACACCGTCCATTTCGCCGCCGATAAGATGCCGCCGGTCAACGCCTTCTGGTCGCTGACGATGTATGATCTGCCGGCGAGCCTGCTCGTTGCCAATCCGATCAACCGCTATTTGCTTAACAAGCCGATGCTCCCGCAATTCGTGAAGGATGCCGACGGCGGCTACACCTTCTACGTTCAGAACGAGTCGCCGGGCAAGGACAAGGAGCCGAATTGGCTGCCGGCGCCCAAGGGTCCCTTCTTCGTCGCGATGCGGCTCTATTGGCCGAAAGACGAGGCGCTCAATGGCATGTGGAAGCATCCGCCCATGACCAAGACACCATAGTTTGTTCAGTTCGCCCGCGGGTTCGACGTCGCGATCCCCGGCCGGGTCTTTGGGGTCCTCACTCTCTCTTGATTGGTAGCGCCGGCAATGACGTGTCAGGCCGCGATCGCGCGGCGGCGGTCGGCATGTTCCTGGATCACGAGGATCGCGCCGATGAGCTTGCCGGAGCTGGACATGCATGGCGTCAGCCGGCAACGCACGACGACCGTGCGCGCATCGACGGTCTTGGCGAAGGTATAGTCGACCACCTCGCCCGCAAAACAACGATCGAGATAGGATTTCACCCGCTGCTCGAAGCGCTGGATGCCGATGAACTCGACGATGTGCCGGCCGATCAGATCCATCGGGCGGCTCTCCAGATGGTCGGCATTGCGGGGGTTCGTGTAGAGGTAGCGGTAGTCGGGCGTGATCACCGCGATCCGATCCGGAAAGCTGTCGAGGATCGCCTCGTTGAGCAGGCCTTCATCCGCCCTGCCCTTGCTCGGCTGGGCCGGCAGCCGCTCGAGCTGGAGGTCGGCGAATTTCTCCGCGCCCGTCGCCGCAAAATAGCGGTTGATCAGCGACTGTAGCAATTGCGAGTGCCGGAGCACGCAGGAGATGTCGTCGGCTTCGACGCGCAGGATGTCGATCAGGAACTGGAACTGAAGTCGGGCATCTTCGACGCTCACCGCCTTCTCGTCGTAGACGGATCTGAGGATCGGATCCAATTCGCGATCCAGAATGCCGATCAAATGCTCGTCTGCCGTACGTACGGCATACTGCAGCTGCGAATACTTGAACCAGAACAGCTCAATCAGTGCGTTCAATTCGAAACCCCAATTCCCCCACGGCAGAGCCGCTTCGATGCACTTCAAGACAGGCGTTGATGCTGCAGACACTGATTTCGTTTTTGAGGCTTCCCCACCCTTTCCGTGTAAAACCACACCGCTCCGGCCACCCAAAGCGCTTGCAGTCTTCCCCTCGCGAGACAACGTTGAGTTTACACTCATTGCGTTAGCGTTCAACAGCAGAAAGAAAAACTTAACCTTTTGAAGCAATTTCGGGACAAAGGGCATGCGCTGCCGCGGACGGACCACGAAGGTGATGCTCGCCGAACCGAAATCGGGACGCGCTGATTTCCCAAGCTGCCCTGAGGCAAGCGCAAGCGCGATCGGTCGTGCGGAGGGGAATCAGTCCTTGAGGTAGCGCTTGATGTGCCAGCGGTCGTGATACCAGAGCCACTGGCCCGGATACTCGCGCACCCAGCTTTCCACCTTGTCGTTCAGCACCTGCGCCGTGGCGGTGACGTCGACATTGCCGTCGGCCTTGCGGGGAATGGCGATCGCCGGTTCCAGCTCCAGCCGGAAACGGCCGCCCGGCAGCCTTATGCAGCGGGCCGGATAGACTTCGCAGTTGAACTGGCGGACGAGCTTGGCCAGCAGCGGATTGGTCTGCACGTCCTGGCCGAAAAACTTGGTCTTCAGCCCCTTGCGGAACTTCTGGTCGACGAGAACGCCGACGCCCAGGCCCCGTTCGAGCTGGCGGGCGAGTGCGAAGGACGAGCCGGCGTGTGACGGCACCAGATTGCCCATGCGCTCCTCGCGGAACTTGAACACTTTTTCCGCCACGTAAGGGTTGTTCGGCGGACGGAACAGCACGGTCACGTCGAGGCCGAAGGCGGAGCCGGCGACCGGCAGCATCTCGAAATTGCCGCTGTGCGCGGTGAAGACGATGAAGGGGCGCGGATTGTCGCGAAGCTCGAGGAACAACGGGATGCCCGACACCTCGACGCGACCGGGCGTCGTGCGCTCGGGGTCGAAATCGAACAGACGGTCGAGGAACACATATTCGGCCGCCATGCGGCCCATGTTGCCCCAGCTTTCGAGCGCGATCTCATTGATCTCCGCCTCGCTCTTCTCAGGAAAAGCGTTGCGCAGGTTGGTGAGCGTCAGCTTCTGCCGGCTGGTCTTCGGCCCGATGAACCGCAGGGCACGATCCATGAAGCGGATCGCGGCATCGGCCGGAAACATCTTCAGGATCGTCAGCAGCAGGAAAACGAACTGCGCGATCAGCCACTGGCGGGTACGATCCGCCGCCAGCACCAGCCGTGTGATCAGCATTCGCACGTCGATCAATCCATCTTCAGGATGATCTTGCCGAAGATCTGGCGCGATTCCATGCGCTCCAGCGCCCGGTCGATCTGATCGAGGCTGATTTCAGTGTCGATGACCGGATGCACCAGGCCGCGAGCCATTTTCTGCATGGCGTTCGCCATGTTCTCCATGCGGCAGCCGAAGGAGCCGAGCAGCTTCAGTTGCTGTTGGAACAGCATCATCAGGTTCATGTCGGTGGAAACGCCCGAGGTGGAACCGCAGGTGACCAGACGGCCGCCGCGCTTCATGCAGAGCATCGAGCCCGCCCAGGTGTCCTTGCCGACGTGTTCGAACACGACGTCGACGCCCTTCTTCTTGGTGAGCTTGCGCACCACGCCTTCGAAGCGGTCGGTGCGGTAGTTGATGACGTGATCGGCGCCAAGCGCCTTGGCCTTCTCGATCTTGTCGTCGGAGCCGACAGTGGTGATCACCGTGCAGCCGATCTTCTTGGCGAGCTGGATCGCCGCCGAGCCGATGCCGGAGCCGCCGGCATGAACCAGGATGGTTTCACCCGGCTCAAGCTTGGCATTATCGAACAGCATGTGCTCGACCGTGCCGAAGGTGACCGGCGCAAGCGCTGCAGCAACGGCATCGACGCCCGGAGGTGCCGGCACCAGCAGGCGCGCCGGCAGGTTGATCTTTTCCTGCGCAAAGCCGTCGAGATGGAAGCCGTGCACGCCGCCGACATGTTCGCAGAGATTGTCGCGGCCTTCCTTGCACGGACGGCAGAGGCCACAGGTGCGCGCGCCATAGATCGAGACGAGCTGACCCGGCAGCACGCTCGAAACGCCCGGACCGATCGCGTCGACCACGCCCGAAGCTTCCGCACCGATCACGAGCGGCATCTTGCGCTTGGCAAAGGCCATGCCGCGCCAGCCCCAGACGTCGATATGGTTGAGCGCGACCGCCTTGACGCGCAGGGTCACCTCGCCCGGGCCGGGCGCTTCCGGTTCCGGAATGTCGGTGATTTCGAGCTTGCGGTCATCGAGCAGTTGCAGGGCGCGCATGGTTCTTCCTCTGCCTTGGCGGCATGTTTGCGTCTTGGATTTTGCAGCGCCGCGCGCCCGACGGGGCGCGAGAAAGGCGCTGCAGCTCTTGAGTTTCCGGCTTAGGCCGGCTCGGCGGTCATGACAAGGCTGGCGTTCTGGCCGCCGAAGCCGAAGGAGTTCGACAGCACCGCAGTCACCTGCTGGCTGCGCTTCACGTTCGGCACCACGTCGAGCACGATCGCCGGATCGGGGTTCTGGTAGTTGATCGTCGGCGGCAGCGTGCCGGTCAGCATCGTCTGGATCGAGAACACCGCCTCGACCGCACCGGCGGCCGTCAGCGTGTGGCCGATCATCGACTTGTTGGACGAGACCGGGATCGACGGCAGGCGATCGCCAAAGACGGCCGACATCGACAGATATTCCATCTTGTCGTTCTCGGGCGTCGAGGTGCCATGGGCGTTGATGTAGCCGATACCGTCCTCATTGATGCCGGCGTCGGCAAGGGCTGCGCGGATCGTCGCGATCGCCGGGCCACCGTCCGGCGAGGAGCGCGTGCGGTGGAAGAGATCGGCCTTCTCACCGCAGCCCTTGAGGATGCCGTAGACGCGGGCGCCGCGGGCAACGGCCGCTTCGAGCGATTCCAGCACCAGGGTCGCTGCACCTTCAGCGATGACGAAGCCGTCGCGGTCCTTGGTGAAGGGCTTGGAGGCCTTTTCCGGGGGATCGTTCTGGGTGGAGAGTGCCGAAAGCAGCGCAAAGCGGATCAGTGCCTCGGCGCTGACCGAGCCGTCGGTCGCAACCGTCAGCGCACGATCGGTGCGGCCCTGGCGGATCGCCTCGACGCCGAGCTGGATCGCGGTGGCGCCGGAAGCGCAAGCGGTCGACAGCGTCACCGGCAGGCCGCGCGTGCCGAAGCGATCGGCCAGGCGTTCAGAGATCGAGCCGAAAAGCACGGCTTCGTGGAACACCGGATCGGCCTTCTGGCGCATGGCGGCGAGGAAGCGGTTATAGGCGTCGCCCGGGCGCTCCGATGGCGGCGAACGGTCGGCAAGCTCGAAGCGCGCGCTCCATTCCGGCTCGACCGGCGGGGCGGCCAGGAACAAGGGGCCGTTGAAATCGCCGGAAATGCCGGCCTGCGCCAAAGCTTCCAGCGTCGTTTCGCGCGCCATCGCATAGGAGCGCTCGACGGAATTGGCAGCCGGGATATCGATGAAATCGACGGTGCCGGAAATGCGCGTGTTCAAGCCTTCCGTCGGGAAGCGGGTGATCTTGTGGATGCCCGATACGCCGCCCGAAAGCGCTGCCCAGTTATCTTCGACGCCCTGGCCGAGCGAGGTGATGACGCCCATGCCGGTAATGGCGATGATCGGGCGGCCGAGATGGTCCTTGTAAGCGTTGCTCATGGTCCGCTCCTGTTATTCCGCCGAAAGGACGGCGACGCCTTCGCCGCGCGAATGGCCGATGGTGGTGACCACGGCGCTTTTCGCCGCCGCCGTCATCGGCTTTTCCGCACCGGCGTCAAAGGCCGGCACCTTGGCGCCCTCGCCCAGCGTCAGTGCTGCCAGCGCTAGACCCAGCGGGAACTGCGCTTCGATGCTGTGGCCGACAAGACCGCCATAGGCACGCACCGGCGCACCGGCAAACGTCTTGTCGAGGAACGCCTTCTCGCGGGCCACGAGCTCATGGAAACCGGACGTACCGGAGAACACGACGGTCGAGGCCGCATCAAGCTTTTCCGCAGGCTTGGCGAGGTCGCCAAGACGCGCTTCGAGCTTGCCGCCGTCACGCGCGCCGCGGTCGCCGCCGATCGCGTCGATCGAGGCATAGATGCGGGCGCCGCGGGCTTCGGCATATTCGCGCGATTCCAGCACCAGGAAGGCGCCGACCGAACCAAGGATCATGCCGCCGCCATTGTCAGCCTTGCGCGACCAGATCGGGTGCCAGTCGCCAAGCGCGTGGCCCTGGATCGCTTCGATCAGGAGAATGATGTCGAGACGTTCGGCGGAAAAGGCGCCGCCGACGAGCGTATGGCTCGACTGGCCGGCCTTGATGCGGGCAAAGGCGGTTTCGATCGCCGAGATGCCGGCCGCTTCCTCACCCATGAAGGTGCGCGAAGAACCGGTCACCTTGTGCACGATCGAGATGTTGCCGGCGAGCAGGTTGGAAAGCTGGGCGAGGAACAGCGTCGGGCGCAGTTCCGTCGTCAGCTTTTCGTTGAGGAGCTGTTCGCGATCGTTGCGCTTCAGCGCTTCGTCGACGATCAGCGAGTCGACATTGATGTCGCGCTCGCCGCCGCCGGCAGCGACGATCATGTCCATGCTGCCGCAGGCTTCGAGATTGTCCTTCAGGCCGGCGTCATCGAGCGCCAGGCCGGCGGCGAAGACACCGAGGCGCTGCCAGTTTTCCATCTGGCGCTGGTCGCCACGCTTGGCGATCTGCTGCGACCAGTCGATTTCCGGCAGCGGATGCACCGGATAGGGGCTGAACTTTTCGGTCTCGACCCGCACGGCCGGCGATGTGCCGGCGGTGAGCAGCGCCAGATGTGGCTCGACGCCGACGCCCTGGCTGGTGACGATACCGACGCCGGTAATGACAACGTCGTTTGCGGATTTGCTCATCTTACTTCTCCGAACCGGCTGTTGCCGAAAGAGCCGCCATCAGACCCACTTCCTCGGCCCGCTTGCGTACGATATCGCCGAGCGGAACCTGATCGAACGGCATCGTTCTCAGTTTCAGCTGGGCGTCGCACACCTTCTTGCCGGCCGAGGTGATCTTTGCCTTCGTCACTGCAAAGCCCGAACCCTCATGTTCGAGGAAGGCCTCGATCTCGAGTTCGGCCGAAGGCTCGACGAAGCTGCGCATCTTGGCGCCGTCGACCGACATCAGGAAGGGCATGGCTGCAAAATTGGTGGCGGCCAGCACCAGGAAACCGGAGGCCTGCGCCATGGTCTCGATCAGAAGCACGCCCGGAACCAGCGGATAGCCTGGGAAATGGCCTTCGAACACGGGGCTCTTCTCTGGCACCACGGACCGCGCCGTCAGCCGGCCAGCCGCAAGATCGACCGCTTCGACACGATCGATCATCTGGAAGTATTCAAGGAGCATTGAGGCTCACCCTGTTCGTTTTCGGGCCGTTCGTTTCGGGCTCAAGTAAAAACGCCAATGCCGCCTGTCAAGCGCGGGGCGCGACGGGCGGCATTGGAATTGGTGCGGCAAGGCTCGGGCGAAAGCCCGATCAGCCCTTGGCAGCCCGCAGTTCGTCGATCTTGGCGCAGAGGTTCTTCAGAACGAAGTACTCTTCGGTCGAAACCTTGCCTTCGTTGACTTCCTGCGTCCACTGCTCGAGCGGGATCTTGATGCCGAATTCCTTGTCGATCGCAAACACGATGTCGAGGAAGTCCAGGCTGTCGATGCCAAGATCGTCGATCGTGTGGCTTTCCGGCGTGATCGTCTCGCGATCGATCTCGCTCGTTTCGGCGATGATGTCGGCAACCTTGTCGAATGTAGCTGTCACGCGCATACC
This sequence comes from Ensifer sp. EB106-03-01-XG145, assembly GCF_058792075.1. Lineage (NCBI taxonomy): Bacteria > Pseudomonadati > Pseudomonadota > Alphaproteobacteria > Hyphomicrobiales > Rhizobiaceae > Ensifer > Ensifer sp. EB106-03-01-XG145. Next base: position 62,004 of record NZ_JBYTEC010000016.1, read on the forward strand.
TCTTTATTCTATGTCGAGTCTCGGCGATCCTATAGGTAAATGCGCCGCAAAAGCCAATGGCCTAGATGGCAACGGTTTGCAAATAGGAAACCGGTGTTGCCAGAGCGCCGCGCGCACAAGGCGCTCTGATGCCCACAGTACGGATAAGCGCATCGGTCAGACCGCCACCGAATGCCGGCCACGGCCGTTACCGAGATAGGCATCAAAGGCCGCCGCCACCGAGCGGGCAAAGGGTCGGCCGCGCTCGGTCAGGCGGAAGATGCCGTTCTCGATCGTCGTCAACCCGTCGGCATCGCGCGCCCGAAACAGCCGCGATTCCTCGATCACCGCGCCGGCCAGACCCGGAAATGCCTGCTCGACCTCGTCAAAGGAGAAGGCGAAACGGCACATGATGTCGGCGATCACTTTTGCCCTCAGCCGGTCGTCCGGCGTGAAGCGGTAGCCGCGAACCGCGGCCAGCCCCGTCCCTTCCACATGACGCAGATATTCACCGGTTGCCGGCATGTTCTGGACATAACCTTGACGAAACTGGCCGATCGCCGAGGCGCCGAGGCCAACAAGCGTTTCCGCGGCATCGTCCGTATAGCCCTGGAAATTGCGACGGAGACGCCCTTCCCGGCTGGCACGCGCCAAGCTGTCTCCGGGCTTTGCGAAATGATCGATGCCGATGGCTTCGTAGCCCGCCGCAACCAGCATCTCGCCGGCGCGGGTCATCTGGCCAAAGCGCTCGACAATGCCGGGAAGGCTCTCGTCCGGGATCATCTTCTGATGCGTCTTCATCCACGGCACATGCGCATAGCCGAAGAGCGCAACGCGATCCGGAACAAGCGTCAGCACCGCCTCTATCGTGCGCTCCAGCGACTGGAGGCTCTGATAGGGCAAACCGTAGAGAACGTCGCAATTGACCGAGTGGACGCCCCTCGCCCGGGATGCCTCGATCGCACCGCGCGTCTGCTCAAAGGTCTGGATGCGATTGATCGCCTTCTGCACCTCAGGATCGAAATCCTGGATGCCAAAGCTCGCCCGTGTCATGCCGATCACGGCCAGCGCATCATGGCGCGCCTCATCGAGGTCGTTCGGATCCATCTCGACACTGATCTCGCAATCGGGCGTGAAGGTGAAGTGATCGGTGAAGGTGCGCTTGAGCGCGATCATGTCATCCGGCCGGACGAGCGTCGGCGAGCCGCCGCCGAAATGCAGCGCCGTCACCTTGGCCTCGCGGCTCACCCGTCCGCCGACTTCTGCAACCTCGCGGTGCAGGCCTCTGAGATAGGTCGCCACGGGCTCATAGCGCAGTGTCTGCTTGGTGTGGCAAGCGCAGAACCAACAGAGCCGGTCGCAATAGGGCACATGGGCATAGAGCGAAATCGCCTCCCCCGCGCCGATCGCATCGAGCCAGCTTTCATAATCCGCTGTGCCCACCGTCTCGGAAAAATGCGGGGCCGTCGGGTAGCTGGTGTAGCGCGGCACAGGGCCTGAATATTTGAGGATGAGCGCGTCTTCCATCGGTCTCTCCGCTGTCATGACGGTGGCATAGGACGAATGGGCAAACGTGCCTTTGATTTTGATCAAGTTGTCGAATTAACACGTTAAAATTGACAATGCGCAATTCAACATGAGACATTGTTTCGCGCTTTCGAAATTAGCACCTGTCAACTCTTGATTTAACGACCTGCATCCTCTTTGGTCATCCTGCTGCATGTTTCCTTTGAAGGATAAACATGCAGCACTTCAAAGTGCTACAGCGACCTTTGTGCGTCAGACGAGACGCGCGGCGCTGTAAGAGCAACGACATGCAGGTAGAAAGAATTGCAGATCGTGAACGAACATCGCCGCAAGGATATCCATAACTCGGACATTCCGACCGTCTGCGCAGCCTGCGAGGCCCGTCATGGCGGCGTTTGCGGAACGCTCACCCCGGATCAGCTTCTCGACCTCTCCCGCCACTCGACACGCCGCAGCATCGAGCCGGGCCGCGAGGTCGTCGGCCAGGGCGAGACGACGGACAGCTACGCCAACATCATCAGCGGTGTCGTCAAGCTCAGCAAAGTTCTGGCCGATGGCCGCCAGCAGATCGTCGGCCTGCAGTTCGCGCCCGACTTCATGGGACGTCCCTTCACCCGCGAAAGCGCGCTGACGGCGGAAGCCGCCGTCAACACCGACATCTGCGCCTTCCCGCGCAACGTCATCGAGCGGCTCGTTTCCGAGGCGCCGGGGCTGGAACACCGACTGCACGAGCAGGCCCTGAAGGAGCTCGACGAGGCGCGCGACTGGATGCTGACGCTCGGGCGCAAGACCGCCCAGGAGAAAGTGGCGAGCTTCCTCTACATCATTGCCACCCATATCGACCCCGAACAGGGGACCGCGAACGAATTCGACCTGCCGCTTTCGCGCGCCGACATCGCCGACTATCTGGGCCTGACGATCGAAACCGTCAGCCGGCAGATCACCAAGCTGCGCAAGGAAAACGTCATCCGCATCGAAAACAGCCGCCACGTCACCGTGCCGAGCCTCGAGCGGCTGATGCATGTCGGCGGGATCGACTGAGCCGCGCTCAGCGGTGGCTGCGAAGACGCTCGCAGATGTGCGGTGTTACACCGAATTTTCCAGCAGCGAAATTGCCCCTCACCCTACCCCTCTCCCCGCAGGCGGGGAGAGGGAACGTCGCCTGCGGTTAGTCCCCCAAAGGAGGCCGCCGATGATGAAACGGAAACGGCGCCACAGGTCCCTTCTCCCCGCCTGCGGGGAGAAGGTGGCGGCAGCCGGATGAGGGGCAGCTCCGATCAGCGCGCAATCACGATGCGCGTGTTCTTCAGCCCATGCTCGCGCGTCAGCGCGAAGAACTCGGCGGCGTTGTTCGGATGCAGCCGCACGCAGCCGTGTGATGCCGGGCGGCCGAGGCGCTTGATGTCATAGGTGGCGTGAATGGCGTAACCGCCATTGAAGAACACCGCATAGGGCATCGGCGCGTCGTCGTATTTGCTCGAGCGATGGTAGCGTGAGAGCCATTTGGCCCTCCAGCTACCGCGCGGCGTGACATAGCCCCTGCGGGCGGTAGACACCTTCCAGCGGTACATGACGATGCCGTTCTGTTTGACGGTCATCGTCTGCGACGACAGGCTGATATTGGCAATGAGATTGGCGGCGTTCGCCGGCTGAACGGAAAACTGCATCAAAGCGGCAACGAGCACAGTCAAAAACGCATTCCGCATGCTTCTCTCTCCGGGAGGACAAACACTTACCGGTGGAACCAAACGTCCGAAGAGAATAACCGGCCGAGTATGAAGCAATCTTAATACATATGGAAAGCAAAGTCTTAATGCGAAGCACGATTTCGCAAGACGGGAGCCGCCGAAACGATCAAATCATCGCGACGGCAAGAACAAAAACGGTCATCACCGTGCAGGCGCCATAGAATACAGCGATGCCGGCATCGATATCTTCGCTTCGCGCAACGGCGCGACCCGGACCATTGATCATCGGCTCGCTGACCTTGACGCCGCCATAGATGCGCGGACCGGCAAGCTGCAGATCGAGCGCCCCCGCCATCGCCGCTTCCGGCCAACCGGAATTCGGCGAGCGGTGCAGGCCGTGATCACGAAGGGCCGCCGTCAACGCATCCTTGGCGGCGCGCGTGCCACGGTGGATCAGCGCGCCAGCGGCGATCAGCAGGATCGAGAGCCGTGCTGCCGGCAGGTTGGCAAGATCGTCGAGCCGCGCCGAAGCCCAGCCGAAGTGCAGATATTTCGGCGATTTGTGGCCGATCATCGAGTCGGCCGTGTTCAGCATCTTGTAGGCGAGCAGACCGGGCAGACCGGCGATCGCATACCAGAAGGCCGGCGCCACGACGCCGTCGGAGAAGTTTTCGGCGAGGCTTTCGATCGCCGCGCGGCAGACCGCCGGTTCGTTGAGCGTCTTCGGATCGCGGCCGACGATCATCGAAACGGCCGCCCGCCCGCCTTCGAGCCCCCCTTGCCGCAAGCCCTCGGCAACGCGGCGCACATGATCGGCAAGGCTCTTCTGCGCCAGGAAAACCGCGACCAGCGCCGCCTCCAGCAGGAAGCCGACCGGACCGAGAGTGGCGAACAGGCGGTGCAGCAGGTGGCCGAACCAGGCGCTGACGGCAAGCAGCAGCACGATGGTGACAACGCCACGAAACCTGGCCGCGCCGTCCTCCAGATTCTCGCGGTTCAACCTGTCATCGAGGAAGCCGATCGCCTTGCCGAAGAAGACGACCGGATGCGGCAGACGCGCCCAGAGCCAGTCCGGGTCACCGACGACGCGGTCGATCACCAGCGCCAGCGCGAGGATGAGAAGGATGGTCTCCGACATTCAGAGCTCCATCCGCGCAAGCGCATCCGCCAGTCGCCGGTCACCCACCGCATCCGGTGCCAGACCGATCCTCAGCCACTCCGGCGCATAGTCGAACTTGCGCGCGAGGATATGCGCCTCGCAGAGCCGCTGCTGCAACAGAGCGGCCCTCGGATGCTCGACCAGCACGAAGAGCCCTGTTCCACCGATCCGCTTGAGCCCTGCTCCATCAAGCGCCGTATCGAGGCCGGCTCGCCGCTCGAGGATACCGGCCGCAATCGCCCTGGTGTCGCCCTGCATCAACGCTTTCGAGATGGTCAGCGCCGGGCCGGAGACGGCCCAGGGACCGAGCCAATCGGCAAAGGACGCAAGCACAGGCTCCGTCGCGACGACGAAGCCGAGGCGCAGACCGGCGAGCCCGAAGAACTTGCCGAAGGAGCGGAAGACGATGAGGTTGCCTTCATCGCGCACATGGCCGGCGACGCTCAACTCCGGCTCAAGATCGCCGAAGGCTTCGTCGACCAGCAGCAGCCCGCCGTTTGCCTTCTGCCTCGCCGCCATCGCCAGAAGTTCGGCGGACGCGAAGGCACGGCCAGTCGGGTTGTTGGGGTTTACCACGATGACCAGGGCATGCTCGGCGCTGAGCGCAGCGGCATCTTCGACGCGATCGACGGCAAAGCCGGCTGCCGACAGCACACGGGCATATTCGCCATAGGTCGGCCCGAAGATCGCGACGCGCCTGTTCGCCGGCGCCTTCCCGTTTTCATTTATGAGACGCGGCAAAAGCTGGATCGCCGACTGGGTGCCCGGCACCGGCAACGGCAGCACGCCATTGGTGCGGTAATAATCTGCCGCTGCCAGGCGTGCGTCATCCACCGTCTGCCGATCCGGCAGCCGGTGCCACGCGCGTTCCGGCACCGCCGGCACGGCGACGGGGCAAGGATTGATACCGGTCGAAAGATCGAGCCAGTCTTCGAAGCGGCCGCCAAAGCGGGCTGCGGCTTCGGTGATGCCGCCACCGTGAACGATCGGTGCGCTCATGGCGCGCCTGCGATGTCGATGAGATGCATGAAGGAGCCGGCGACATTGCCGCGCCTGAGGCCCGCATGGCCGAGATTCTCGCCGGCCGCATCGCTGACCGCAAACAGCCGGCCCGCCGCACCTTCGGCGACGATGGTCGCATAGTGGAATTCGTGCGCCGTCATGGGTCCATCGAAGAAGGCGTTGTCGACAGGCACGACGCGGCGATAGCCGAGGTGCCGCCTGCGCTCGGCAAAACTGGTCGTCAGCGGCAGCAGGCCGAGCATGTCGTAGCGTGCGCCATCAGCGGCGACAAGCCCTTCGCCGAGCACCATGTAGCCGCCGCATTCGCCGAAGATCCGGGCGCCGCGTTCCGCCGCGGATTGCATGCCGGTACGGAAGGTTGAAGCAGCACTTAAGTGCCCCGCATGCAGCTCCGGATAACCGCCCGGCAGATAGACGGCGTCGGCCGAAGGATCCGGCGCTTCGTCGGCGAGCGGCGAGAAGAACGAGATTTCGGCGCCGCCCCGCTGCCAGTCGAACAACAGATGCTCGTAAGAGAAGGCAAAGGCGATATCGCGCGCCACGGCGATGCGTTGCCCGAGCGGCCGGAACCGCTCGATCCTCGTGACCGACCCGTGCGGAAAGATCGTCGCAGCGCGGCCGACGGCATCGAGGTCGCAGTTCGCCTCCACGCGTTCGGCAGCAGCCCCGATGAAACCTTCGAGCGCCCCATGCTCGCCCGCCTGCACGAGGCCGAGATGGCGCTCCGGCAGTTGCAGCGCACTGTCCTGCCGCAAGACACCGAAAACCGGCATGCTCACCCGCTCCAGCGCATCGCGCAGCATCATCTCGTGCCGGTCACTGCCGACCTTGTTGAGGATGACGCCAACCACCCGAATATCGTCGCGATGGTCCGCATAACCGCGAACGAGTGCGGCGACCGAATGGGACAGGCGGGCGCAATCGACAACGAGGATGACGGCGAGATCGAGCGTCGCTGCGAGATCGGCGGGCGAACCGGAGCCGTCGGCGGCGCCGTCATGCAGGCCCATCATCGCCTCGACGATCAGCGTGCGGCCACCGGTCGTGGCATGCGAAGCGTTCGCAAGCAGCAGTTCCGGCCGCATTGCCCAGGGGTCGAAGTTGAAACAGGGCTCGCCGGTCGCGGCCGCATGGAAGGCGGGATCGATATAGTCAGGTCCCGCCTTGCCGGGCGCAATCGCAACACCGCGCTTCTTCAGCGCCCGCATCAGCCCGAGCGTCACCGTCGTCTTGCCCGAGCCCGACGACGGTGCGGCGATCAGCAGTCCGCTCATGCCGGGTTCCTGAGAATGCGGTTGGCGAAGGGGTCGGCCGAGAGCTTGCGGCCATCAAGCGCACCGATCCAGTCGAGCGCTGCCCGGAGCCGCACCACCTCGCCGACGACGACGATCGCGGGCGGCTCAAGCCCGGCCGCCTCGACATCGGCCTCGGCGCGCGAAAGCGTCGTTTCGAGCACCGTCTGGTTCGCCGTCGCCGCATTGCAGACGAAGGCAACCGGCTCGTCCGGCGAACGGCCGCCGGCAATGAGGTTGGCGGTGATCGCGCCGATATGTTTCATCGCCATGTACATGACGATCACGGGCGAGCCGCTGGCGATGCCCTGCCAGTTGATGCGATCGGGCACGAGGCCGGAGGAATCGTGGCCGGTGAGGAAGGTGACGGCGTGATTGACCTCGCGGTGCGTCACGGGAATGCCGGCATAGGCAAGACCGCCGATGCCGGCGGTGATGCCGGGCACGATGCGAAACGGGATCTGGTGCTCGACCAGCGTCAGCGCCTCCTCGCCGCCGCGGCCGAAGACGAAGGGATCGCCCCCCTTCAGCCGCAGCACCCGGTTGCCGGCACGCGCAAGCTCGACCAGCCGAAGCGAGATGTCGCGCTGCTTCGGCGAAGGCTTGCCGCCGCGTTTTCCCGCAAACTCAAGCACGGCGCCCGGTCTGGCGAGCTTCAGGCAATCCTCGTTGACGAGCGCATCATGCACGATCACATCCGCCTGGCGCAGCGCATTGGCCGCATGCAGCGTCAAAAGGCCCGGGTCTCCCGGACCTGCGCCGACGAGCCAGACCGAGCCTTTCTCGAGCGCCGGCAATCCGGCAAAGAGGTCGTCGATCATGCGTGCTGCCTCACCTGTATACGGGCACCACCTGACGGTGCGCCTAACTCGACCTGCGAAGAACCGGATTCCATTTCAGAGAGAACCCGGACAAAAGATTGATTCAATTCAACAACATAGAAACGCATCAGACGACCTTCGCCGCCTGCCGGCCCTCTTCGACACGCAATGCCGCCGGCCCGGCAAGCGCCGCCGTCGCATGCGCGGAGACGATCTTCGGCACGATCAGCATCGCCTCGCTGCCAGCACCGACAAGCGCTGCCCCTTCGGCCACGCCATGACAGCCGGTGTGGGCAAAGACGATCTCGGAGGGATTGGCGAGACGGGAGGCTTCGGCCTCCAGCGTGGCCGCGTCGTAGAAGACTGCAGGAACGGAGAAATGCTTCGCGGCCGCAAGGATCGCCGGCTCCTCGGCGCGGGCATCGAGCGAGGCGACCAGCCGCAGATCGCCGGCACTGGCACCGGCGTCAGCCAAAGCGCGCTCGGCAAGCGCGATCACCTCTTCGGTCGGCGTCCGACGCTCGCAACCGAGCCCGAGCACCAGCTCGGCCCCTTCTTTCATTTGTGCCAGAACGTTATTTTCACGCGATTCCGGACGCAAAACCGATGCGCACTTTTGCTGGAATTGCTTTGATCCGCTAACCGATGGCATCGGCGGCCGGCTCCCTTCGTTGGTTCTCCTTAACGAAGCGCCGGCAGGAACGAACCGTTCCGGCCGATCTGGACAGCACCGGCTGATGGCCCCCTGGCTGGGTCGGCCGCACCGGACGCTCTTTCAGTCCACCGAAGCGGACGCCGTCGCATATCCGTCATTTTTACCGGAGCGCGTAAGACCGGTCAAACCGGATTGCGCCATCGCCATGTCGCGATTGACGAAGGCGCACAGTTGCCCGGCGGATCGCGATGGCGGCCGCTTCCGACCATCCCACGATTGCCGGCGCCTCCATCCAGAAACACAGCGACTCAGGACAAGGTTTTGATTCCGCGAAAGATTCGAGGTCGTCCGCCCGGGCGGCCAACAATGCCGCAACGGAAGGCTTTGCAAATCGTGCCCGGCTCTGACACAAGGCGGCAAAACCTCCATACGTCTCCCGCTCCCCGAGTCCCTCCCGTGCAAGATCTCGCCTTCCACCTGCTCGCCTTCTTGTTCGTTGCCGCATTCATCGCCGGCTTCATCGATTCGATCGCCGGCGGCGGCGGCATGATCACCATTCCCGCCATGCTGATCGCCGGTATTCCGCCGCTGCAGACGCTCGGCACCAACAAGCTGCAGGGGCTGTTCGGCTCGGGCTCGGCAAGCCTTTCCTATGCGCGGCGCGGTCACGTGAACCTGAAAGAGCAATTGCCGATGGCGCTGATGTCGGCTGCAGGTTCCGTGCTGGGGGCGCTGCTTGCAACCATCGTTCCAGGCGACGTCTTGAAGGCCGTGCTGCCCTTCCTGCTGATCGCGATCGCGCTCTACTTTGGCCTGAAGCCGAACATGGGCGATGTCGACCAACACCGCCGGATCACGCCTTTCGTGTTTACGCTGACGCTCGTGCCGCTGATCGGCTTTTACGACGGCGTCTTTGGCCCCGGCACCGGCTCCTTCTTCATGCTCGGCTTCGTCACGCTGGCCGGCTTCGGCGTGCTGAAGGCCACGGCGCATACGAAGTTCCTCAACTTCGGCTCCAACGTCGGCGCCTTTGGCATCTTCCTCTTCTTCGGCGCCATTCTCTGGAAGGTCGGCCTGATGATGGGCGTCGGCCAGTTTCTCGGCGCCCAGGTCGGCTCGCGCTATGCCATGGCCAAGGGCGCCAAGATCATCAAGCCGCTGCTCGTCATCGTCTCGATCGCACTCGCCATCCGGCTGCTGGCAGATCCGATGCATCCGCTCAGAATCTGGCTGGGGCTTTGAGTCCCGGCGCGCGTTCCTGGCTCTCCTAGACTGGAACCAGATGCCGCGACTTAAGTGAACGTCACTTGACTGTCACACCAACGTCGGGCGCGCCTGTGGTCGACCAGCATGAGCATTCTTCGCCTGCTGGCCCGGCGCCGTAACCACATATCTGTTTGGGGGTCTTGCATTGCCGAGGACTGCGCGCTTCTGCACGCGCCTTTGCCTCAGCTTCCGCTGCGGCTCTCTGCTTTCGGCTCATCTTCGGCGTGGGAGCCGCCTTTGCTTTGGCTGCCTGCTGGACCGCGGATGCGCTCGCCTTGGTCGTTTGGGCTGGGCCGGTTTCACTGCATGATGCGATTATCAAAAGCGATGCGATAGCAAACGCAACTCTAGCAACGGTCTTCAAGGTACACCCGCGATCTAAACAATGTGGGCATCTATATGCGTGCTTCCAGAAGCCTCATCAAGGCCCCCCGCACAGAGGGCAACCCTAAACGCGGCTGTGCCGCCGCCTCGATTTGCCCACATTAAACGTCTGATGTCGGGGCATGGACAAAGCTGGTATCGCCTTCCTCATGCTCATCTGCGTTCTCGTCGCTCTCGTAATAAGCATTCTGGCGGTTCGGCCGGATTTGGAGACCGCCCCATCGCCGACGCCTGCAATTGTTCCTGCCAACTAGACTAGATGGGGGAACCAAGGCCTTCGCCGGGTGTTGCTGTAGATCGCAACGACCACCGGGAAAGCCGAATGCGTATAGTCGTGATTGCAATAGTCGCCTCGATCATGAGCATACTTGTTTTCAAGTATGTCGACGGCACGTTCGGCAACTCCGAGATTGCCGCAACGGCCGAGGAACTCTCGGACCACTAAGAACGATCAGGACGGCCAACGCAGGATCGCTTCCTGGAAACTGAAGGCGACCACCCTGCGCATAGATGTCGGTCATTGGGTGGTCATGGGGCGATGTCTGAATCTAGGCAATGTGCGGATATGGCGGTGAAATCCTCCCTAGGGCCTGACGAGCATTCCCTGTCATCGACACTCGCTGATACAAAATGCGCTAACCAAAACGAAAGTCGAGTGCGCACCCCCTTGAACCTCTAGCCGCTAGAGATTGCAACTTGCAGGAAATGCGTCGCGGAAGTCGGGCGAGCCAGAGACTGTGAGACAGGCGCCCGGCCGCAAGCGTCCCCCTGTCGTTGCCCAGAGGTTCCAATGTTCACCACCCTGCCCGCCATCCTGATGCTTATCGTCGGCCTGTTCACGCTGGCGCTGGCAGCGCTGCGCCGCGTTCAATCCGGCCGCTCACCCGTCGTGCTGACCTATGGCGACGATGCCGAGGGGTTTGCAGGCAAACTCTTTCGCGTGATCGTGGCGGCGCTGGTGGTTCACCTGCTGGCGGTCGCCGCCTTTCCGCAGGTTGTCGACGCGGGATTCGGCCGCATCCCGGCCCTGGACACGCCGTCCATCGCCGCGATCGGCCTCGTGCTGATGGCCCTCGGCGGCGGGCTGACCATGCTGTCGCAATCGGCGATGCGCCGTTCCTGGAAGATCGGCATCCCTGAGAAACAGGACGCGCCGCTCGTGACCTCAGGCCTCTACGCCTTCTCGCGCAACCCGATCTATGTCGGCATGGTCACGGCGCTGATCGGCACGGTGCTGGCGGTGCCCAACGTCGTCTCGGTGGCGCTGGCGCGTTCCGCCTGGATCTCGATCTCCTACCAGATCCGCATGGAGGAAACCCACCTCTCCCGCGTTTTTGGCGAGGCATACAGTGCCTATTGCGGGCGTGTCCGCCGGTGGATCTGACTTCGACCATTCGCGCGGCTCACATTGTGCGAACGCGGCCGGACTTTAAAACACCGCCAAAAGCAGCGCCCCAGCGGCAATCAACACGACGCCGAGCCAGTTCATCAGGTTGAGTTTTTCGCCGAGGAAGAGAACACCGAAGATCGCGACCATGACGATCGACAGCTTGTCGATCGGCGCCACGCGGGCGGCGTCTCCGAGTTTCAGCGCCCGGAAATAGGCAAGCCACGAAGCGCCCGTGGCAAGGCCGGACAGTGCCAGGAACAGCCAGGTGCGGCCCGGGATTTCCGAAGGTTTCTGCCACTGCCCGGTCGCAGCCACAATGCCGGCGAGCACGCAGAGGATGACGACGGTGCGGATCAGCGTCGCGAAGTCGGAGTTGATCTGCGCGACCCCGACCTTGGCGAACACAGCCGTCAGGGCAGCGAAGGCTGCCGAAAGCAGCGCCCAGAACTGCCAGCTCTGGCTCATCAGAACTCGACGCCCTGCTGCGCCTTGATGCCAGAGCGGAACGGATGCTTGATCAGCTCCATCTCGGTGACGAGATCGGCAATCTCGATCAGGTCTTCCTTGGCGTTGCGGCCGGTGAGCACCACGTGGGTCATATGCGGCTTCTCTTCCTTCAGGAAGCGAACGACTTCGGCAACGTCGATATAGTCGTAGCGCAGCGCGATATTGATCTCGTCGAGCAGCACCATCGAGTTGCGCTCGTCGCGGATCAGTTCCTTCGCCTTTTCCCAGGCCTTTTCCGCCATCGCCACATCACGCGCGCGGTCCTGCGTTTCCCAGGTAAAGCCTTCGCCGAGCGTGTAGAACTGGCAGACGTCACCGAAATGCTTTTCGATCAGTTCGCGCTCGCCCGTTGCCATGGCGCCCTTGATGAACTGCACGACGGCGCAGGGCATGCCGTGGGCGATATGGCGGAAGATCATGCCGAAACCGGCGGTCGACTTGCCCTTGCCCTTGCCGGTGTTGACGATGATCAGGCCCTTCTCGTCGGTCTTCGTCGCCATGATCTTTTCGCGGGCGGCCTTCTTCTTCGCCATCTTCATGGCGTGGCGGGCATCGTCCTTCTCGGCAGGGGCTTCGCCGCTGTTTGTCGTCTCATCGCTCATGATAACTCCCTCAATTCCGGTTGGCGGGATCGATGCAAAACCGCAGCTCTGATCCCGCATCTGTTCCTTTTCCGTGTTTCACTGAACGCGAAACGGAACCCAAGTCTTTGCTTCCAGGCAATTCCGGACGGAAAACCGTGCCCGGAGCTGCTCTATTCGTTGCCGGCGCGAAGCCGGGTGGCGGCGCCGCTGATGCCTCCAAGTTCAAACCGCGCCGAGTTCGAGCGCGGGGTCCAGAGATTGCGGTCGATCGCTTCCAGCAGCCGCTCGGCAAGCTCGGCAAAGGCGGCCGGGTTCTTGTCGCGCAGAAACTCCGCCACGCGCTCGTCGACGACGAAGGCCTGATAGGCGGCCTCGAAGTGATGGTCACGCACCGCACCGGTGGTCGCGGCAAAGGCGAACATGTAGTCGACGGTGGCGGCGATCTCGAAGGCGCCCTTGTAGCCGTGGCGCATGACGCCATCGATCCACTTGGGATTGACGACGCGCGCCCGAACGACGCGGCCGATCTCTTCCTCCAGCGAGCGGATGACAGGCTTTTCCGGCCGGGAATGATCGTTGTGATAGATCGCCGGCCTGCTGCCGCCAAGATGCTCGGCGGCAAGGCTCATGCCGCCTTCGAACTGGTAGTAGTCGTCGCTGTCGAGCAGGTCGTGCTCGCGGTTGTCCTGGTTCTGCACCACCGCTTCGATGGTGCGCAGCCGCTCCTCGAAGAGATCGCGTTCGGCCTTGCCCTCTTCGCCGGCGCCATAGGCGTAGGCGCCCCAGGTGAGGTACGCCTCGGCGAGATCGGCTCTGCTGTCCCAGCCTTTCTCATCGATCAGCGCCTGCAGGCCTGCGCCATAGGCTCCGGGCTTGGCGCCGAAGATGCGATAGGAGGCGCGACGCGCGGCCTCTTGAGCCTCGACGCCTTCTGCCTCCAGCCGCTGGCTTTCCGCCCGCATGCGCGCGGCGATCATGTTGTCGGCATCGTCCTCCTCCAGCGCGCCGACGGCGCGGATCGCCTTGTCGAAGAGGGCGATCTGGTCCGGGAAGGCATCGCGGAAGAAACCGGAAATGCGCAGCGTTACGTCGACGCGCGGCCGGCCGAGCATGGCAAGCGGCACGATCTCGTAGCCCGTGACCCGGCGTGAAACCATGTCCCAGACGGGCTTGGCGCCGATCAGCGCCAGCGCCTGGGCGATGTCGTCGCCGCCGGTGCGCATGTTCGCCGTGCCCCAGGCGGTGAGGCCAAAGGAGGAAGGCCACTCGCCGTGATCCTGCAGGTAGCGGCGGATCAGCAGTTCGGCGGATTTTTTGCCGAGCTCATAGGCGGCAGGTGTCGGCACGGCGCGGCTGTCGACGGAGTAGAAGTTGCGCCCCGTCGGCAGCACGTCCGGGCGGCCGCGGGTCGGCGCGCCGGAAGGACCGGGGGCGACGAAGCGGCCGTCAAGACCGGTGAGAAAACCGGCCATTTCGGCAGCACCGGAGCCGGTAATGGAGGGCTTGAGGCGGGTCTCGATTTCGTCGAGCACGGCTTGCGTGTTGGTCCAATCCGCTGGGCAAGGCTGCTCACCCGAGACGAGGCTTGCGGCGAGGAGCTCGACGCGTTCGACGGTGTCACCATTGGTGCGCCAGGAGGCGTCGGAGATATCGGTGAGGATCGATGGCTTTGCGCCGGTCCAGACGTCCGACATCACGCAATCGAGCGGGTCGAAGAGGAGCCCCGCATCCGCCGCGATCGCCCGCTGCAGGCTCTGGTCGCCGCCCTCGCCGAGCCCGCGTGGGACGCGCGCCAGTGCCACGGTCAGGTCCGTCAAGAGCCGCCCCTCCGGCGCCACTCCGAAGATGTGCAGGCCGTCGCGGATCTGCATTTCCTTGAGGTCGCAGAGATAGGCGTCGAGCTTTTCCAGCGCCTTGTCGTCGCTGTCGCCCTTGTCGATGCCGGCATCGCTGTCGAGGCCGATGTCGCGAACGAGATCGAGGATCTGGCGGCTGAGCAGCCGCAGCCGTCGCGGGTCGCCGCCGGCAGCGTCGTAATATTCGTCGACCAGCGCCTCCAGATCCTTGAGCGGCCCGTAGGATTCGGCGCGCGTCAAGGGCGGCGTCAGATGGTCGATGATGACGGCGCTGGTGCGGCGCTTGGCCTGTGTGCCTTCGCCCGGATCGTTCACGATGAACGGATAGACATGCGGCAGCGGCCCGAAGATCGCCTCGGGATAACAGGTCTCGGACAGCGCCAAGGCCTTGCCCGGCAGCCATTCGAGATTGCCGTGCTTGCCCATATGCACGATGGCCTGCGCGCCGAACTGATGGCGCAGGAAGGCATAGAAGGCGAGATAGCCATGCGGCGGCACCAGGTCCGGCGAGTGGTAGCTTTCCTTCGGATCGATGTTGTAGCCGCGCGCCGGCTGGATGCCGACGATGACATCGCCGAAGCGGGCGAGCGGCAGCGCGAAGCCGCCGTCTTGGAAGAACGGATCGGCCTCGGGCGCGCCCCAACGGCCGCCAACTTCATCCTGAATCTGTTTCGGAAGCGAATCAAAGAAGGCGTTGTAATCGCTGAGCGAAATTGTTTCTCTAATTTCACGATCACGGCCTGCCGCATTGGTCGGCCCGGCCATCAGGTAACGCATCAGCGCGTCGCCATCCTCCGGGACGTCGCCCACCGCATAGCCTTCTGCCGTCATGGCACGCAGCACTTCGACGGTGCCGGCCGGTGTGTCGAGACCGACGCCATTGCCGAGGCGCCCGTCGCGGTTCGGATAATTGGCCATGACGATGGCGATCCGCCGGTCGGCGGGTTCGGTGCGACGCAACTTCGCCCAGTTGACGGCAAGGCTGGCGGCAAAACGCACCCGATCTTCGAGCGGCTCATGCCCGACAATGTTAGCCTCGACTTTCGCATCGTAGATCGACGCCGCCTTGAACGAGACGGCGCGCGCAAGGATGCGGCCATCGACCTCCGGTAGCGCCACGTTCATCGCCAGATCGCGCGCCATCAGCCCCTGCGGCGATGTCTCCCATTGCTGCCGTGATGAGCCGGAGAAGATCACCTGCAGCACCGGCGCGCCGGTTGATTCCAGCACCGTCGGCTGCCGGTCGGCACCGGGCGAGGAAACGGCAAAACCGGTGGCGTTCATCACCACATCGGGTGCGGCCTCGGAAAAAATCGCCTGCAGCGTGCCGACGGACACGGCATCCTTGAGGCTCGACACGAACACCGGCAGTACCCGAACCCCTTGCGCCGCCAGCGCATCGATCAGCGCCTCCACCGGCCGTGTCTCGCCACTCTGGACCAGCGCGCGGTAGAAGCAGATGGCGATGGTGGGATTTGCGCATGCGGGGGCTCCAGCCCCCACAACACTCAACCAATCCGAAACCCCGATCACGCCCCGCCCCGGCCACCAGATGCCGGCTTTCAGCAAAGGCTTGGCCGGCTGCGGTTTCTCGGCGCCTGAAACCAGCGCCTCGGCATAGTCGAGGAACAGGCCGGCATTGTCGGCGCCGCCTTCGGTGAAATAGGCCCAGAGCCGCTGGCGGTCATCGGCCTCAACCGTAGAAAACGGTTCAAGGCCCGGGTCCGGCTTGTCGTCGCCCGGCAGCACCGCGATCTGGAAACGGTGAGTGACGGCCGCCGCATGCAAGGCTTCGAGCAGATAGCGGAAATAGCTGGCGCCACCGAGCGGCCGGACGACGATCAGCTTCGCATGACGTGCCGTGCGCTCGACATAGGTGTCGACCGACATCGGGTGCATCAGGCTCATCAGGCTGGCAATGCGCAGACTCAGGCCTCCGTCGCGCCGGCCGTGGGCCGCAGCGATCGAGGAAAGCTCGGTGTCGGCGGCCGACAGGAAGAGGATATCGGCCGGCGTTTGCCCAAGGTCGATCGCCTCGTTGCCGTCGGCGATCGTTCCTTTCTGGGCGAGAAGCAGATGCATGATCTTGTCCGTTCGGGCAATTCCGAACGGAAACGCGTGAAGCGGCTTCCGTCCGGAATTGCGTTATTTCAATGCGTTAGATCATTTCATTCAATGAACGATCAGACGAGCGCAGCAATCGCAGCGCGCACCGCCGCCTCGTCCATGTCGTGCAGGCCGATGACGACGAGGCGCGTGCCGCGCTTTTCGCCGGCCGCCCAGGCCCGGTCGTAATACTGGTCGATGCGGGCACCGACGGCCTGGATCAGCAGGCGCATCGGCTTGCCGGGCACATCGGCAAAACCCTTGAGGCGCAGCACGTCGTGCTCGGCGATGACGCCCTTGAGGCGATCGATGAAGGCGGCCGGATCGGCGATGGCGCCGAGCTCGACGACGAAGCTGTCGAACTCGTCATGGTCGTGCTCCTCGCCCGTTTCATGCTCCATCTCGTGGTGCGACTTGCGGTTGGCGATATCGCTTTCGGTGCCGACGCCGAGGCCGAGCAGGATGGCGGCGGCCACTTCGCCGTTCTTTGCCTCGATCATGGTCGGCTTGCGGCTGGTGCGCGAGGAAACCTCGTCGCGCACGGCCTTGAGGCCGGACGCGTCGATCAGATCGGTCTTGTTGAGCACGATGAGGTCGGCAGCGGTCAGCTGATCCTCGAACAGTTCCTCGATCGGGCTTTCATGGTCGAGATTGTCGTCCTCGACGCGCAGCGCATCGACCTTGTCATGGTCGTCGGCAAAGCGGCCGGCGGCAACAGCAGCGCTGTCGACCACGGTGACGACGCCATCGACGGTGACTTCGCTGCGGATGTCCGGCCAGTTGAAGGCGGCGATCAGCGGCTGCGGCAGCGCCAGGCCCGAGGTCTCGATGATGATATGGTCCGGGCGGTTTTCGCGCTCGAGCAGCTTGGTCATGGTCGGGATGAAATCATCGGCAACGGTGCAGCAGATGCAGCCATTGGTAAGTTCGATGATGTCGTCCTCGGTGCAGGCCTCCGCGCCGCAGCCCTTCAAGACGTCGCCGTCGACGCCGAGATCGCCGAACTCGTTGATGATCAGCGCGATGCGCTTGCCGTCGGCGTTCTGCAGCAGATTGCGGATCATCGTCGTCTTGCCGGCGCCGAGGAAGCCGGTGATGACGGTCGCCGGGATCTTGCCGTGGCTGGTTCTCGCAGTGGTCATTATTCACCCTTCATTTTCAGCGGCAAACCGGCCGCGACAAAGTAAACTTCAGCGGATTTCTCCGCAACGATCTGGTGAAGCCGGCCGGCATGGTCGCGAAACTCGCGGGCCATGCGGTTCTCGGGCACGATGCCGAGGCCGACCTCGTTGGAAACGAAAACGAGGCGCGTCCGCGCCTGCGGCAGGAAGGCGGCGAGCGCTGCGAACTCCGCCTCGATGTCGCGCTCCTCAAGCATGAGATTGGTGACCCACAGCGTCAGGCAGTCGATCAAAACGACATGGGTGGGGTCGTCGATGCGCCGCAGAATGCCGACGAGATCGACCGGCTCCTCGTGCGTCGTCCAGCCTTCGCCGCGGCGCGTCCTGTGATGATCGATGCGCGCGCGCATTTCGTCGTCCCAGGCGCGGCCAGTGGCGACATAATGTTTGGCGAGACCGGACGCTTCGACGAGCTTCTCGGAAAAGCTGGACTTGCCGGAGCGGGCGCCGCCGAGGACCAGGACCGGTCCGGCGCTGGGATTGCTCATCGCGACCGCGCCAAGGTCAGCGGCAGATGGCAACAGCCGTTCGACGCGCCGGCGGCGCGTTCGGGAAAGTATCTGAGAGCCAAAACAACCTCCGTGATGGCGTTGGAGACGACACGTCTCCTCGGGCGGAATGCCCATGTCGGGTGGCAGGTCTCCTGGCTCACGGCGTCACGGGCCCCACATCGCCTCGCCCCGAATGGACGAGGTTCCGATGTCAGGACCCGAGCGGCCCGCCTCACCTTCCCGGCGCTTTCCAGTGCCACAGCGAACCTTTGCGCGTCGTCTCCGACGCATGGGTGCTGTGGGCGACATCATGAAAGGCGGACGATTCGTAGAAGAAGAGGCGTCCAACCCGGCTGATCACGATGCCACGCCAGTGGCTTTTCCGGCTCGATTCCGCACTGCCTCGATTGCCCCATGCAACCGGCTGGCAGCTCTGAATTTGAGCCCGATGGCGAACCCTGACCGTTCTACAGTCGCGGGGTCGGCTGCGATAAGGATGCCCGGTTTGGGTCCATCCGTCACATTCCCAATTATTCCCCCCGATCGCCACGACAAGGGGGAACCATCCAACATCCGATGATTAGGAAGCGGGCGCCGCAAAGTCAATCGACGCTTGCGACACCTCCCCGGCCGACTTGCGTCGCGCGACGATTTGTCGAGCGCGAAGCCGCACCGGACATGAGGCGAATGGCAGATCGCGAACGAACATATTTTAGCAATTACAGATGTTGCGTTAAACTGCAGCGCCGCGCGTCCTATGGACGTGCAAAGGTCGCTGAACCATCCCGCAACCGACCCGAGGGGCTTCGTTTATCCGGTAGGCACATGGAACGCAGGCTCGCCGCCGTGATGATTGCCGACGTTTGCGGCTATGGGCTGCTTACCCAGGCCGACGAGGAGGGTACCTGCGCCCGCTTTCAGGCCGACCTGCACGAACTATTCGAACAAAGCATCGAGACGCATCGCGGCCGGCTGATCAAGACCATGGGCGACGGCCTGCTGGTCGAGTTCCACAGCGTCGTCGAGGCGGTCCGATGTGCGGTCGAGGTGCAGCGCGCCAAATCTGAAAGTCGCGGCGTGGACGCGGGGCGGCTGCAATTCCGCATCGGCATCAATCTTGGCGACGTGATCGTCGAGGGCGACGACATCCACGGCGATGGTGTCATCATCGCCGAGCGCCTGCAGAGCCTGGCCGAACCGGGCGGCATCGTCATCTCCGGCACCGCCTACGACCAGGTCGAGAAGCACCTCGATGTCGGTTTCGTCTTTCTCGGCGAGCAGCGCCTGAAACACGTCGAAAAACCGGTTCGGACCTACCGTCTCTGGCTGGACGAAGCCCACGCCGGCAAGCCGAAGGCCAGGGCGCACCGTGGAAGACGCTGGGTCGCCCTGGCAGCGGCATCTGCCCTGGCATTCACAGCCGCCGCCGGCGCCGCCTGGTGGCGCCCGTGGCAGCCGCCTGCCGACATCCGTCCGGCTCAGGCTGTGGACTTCAGCCAAGCAGACAAGCCCTCGATCGCCGTGCTTCCGTTTGCCAATGTCAGCGATGACCCCAAGCAGGAGTTTTTCGCCAATGGCATGACCGACGGCCTCGTCACCGAACTGGCCCAGATCTCCGGCCTGTTCGTCATCGCGCGCAACTCGACGTTCACCTACAAGGGGAGATCGGTGACAGCCAGGCAGGTGTCGGAAGAACTCGGTGTGAGATATGTGCTTGAAGGCAGCGTCCAGCGTGCCGGAGAGCAACTTCGCATCAATGCGCAGCTCATAGATTCCCTGGATGGCGGTCACGTCTGGGCCGGAAAGTTCGACGGATCGCTCACCGACGCCTTTGCGCTGCAGGACGAAGTGATGCGCGGCATTGCCGAAGCGCTTGCGTTGCGGCTGGATCCTGACCAGCAGATGGCCTTCGGGCGCAAGGAAACGACCGTGCCGGCGGCCTTCGATGCGTTCCTGCGCGGCTGGGAGCACCACCGGCGCACCACGCCCGAAGACTTCGCGAAGGCACTGCCCTATTTCGACCAGGCGATTGCGCTCGATCCCGCCTATGGACGTGCCTATGCCGCCGCAGCCATGGTCTATGCGCGCATTTATCTGTGGCGCTGGCACTATCAGCTGGGCATCACGCGCTTCGAGGCGCGAGCCAAGGCGCGGCAGTTTCTGCGGATGGCGCAGAAACATAAGACGGCACTCGCCTATCAGGCAGCGGCCCTCCTTGCCGAAGTGGACTGGCGGCATGCCGACGCGCTCGCAGACCTCAAGGAAGCGATCGCGCTGGAACCCGGCGACTCCTGGAGCTACGCATTGACGGCCTTCGTGCTGACATCCGCCGGTCGGCCGGCGGAGGCCCTGCCCCATATCCGCACGGCGATCCGCCTCGATCCGCACTCCCCGTCCTTCTTCCTGTACGTCCTCGGCCTGACGCAGTTCAGCCTGGAGGATTTCGAAGCAGCAGCAGCGGCGGCGAGAAGCAGCATCGCGCTCAACCCCCAGGATGACGGTCCTTTCCTTCTCCTTGCCTCTGCCGCCGGACATCTCGGTCACCGCGCGGAGGCTGAGGCGGCAGTCGCCCGCTACGACGCGCTTCGCATCAGCCGTGGCGGAACGCCCGTCTGCATTTCAGAGCGCCCGCCGCTGGACCTGGCGCAGCCGCATGCCAGCGAGAAGCTCTATCAGGGACTGCGCCTGGCGGGCGTGCCTGAGACCCTGATGAACACCGACGTCAGCATTCGCGACAGGCTGCCAGCCGATGAGCTCCGTTCGTTGTTCTTCGGGCACCGGTTGCGTGGACGCATGCTGGATTCGGGCGAGGAACATGAAGCTGTCGTTTCGCCCGAGGGCATCGCCACCTTGACGGGAGACTGGGCTTCGCTCGGCGCCGGCAGGATGAGCAACGTCGAGGTCCGGTTCGAGAAGGACGAGGTTTGTTTCCTGTGGCTGAAAACGACGAACCTTTGTGGGGTGGTCTCGCGGAACCCCGGAGGACTGAGCGCCCGGGAAAACGAGTTCATCTGGTACCATGGCGACAGAGCCTTCACCTTCTCGCAGGTGCGCTAGCCATGGCAGAAGCGACGCAGGCGCCAAACCGGTTGCGGCCCTAGTGCGTCACCCGCTGCAGCACGCTGAACTGGAAGGCCTGGGTCGAATTCCACGGGGTCGTGTGCTGGTGCTTGACATGCTCGACAAGCCGGAAGGACGGTCCGATCACTTCGGCGAGTGCCGCCGGATCGTAGCGCACCACCGGTAGGCCACTGCAGCGCTCCGGACCATCGGGCGCGAAGGTGGCGATAACCGCGTACCCGCCAGGCGCGACGGCCGCCGTCAGGCGCTCGATATAGGCAGCCCGGTCGTCCGGATCGGTCAGGAAATGAAAGGCGGCGCGGTCGTGCCAGATGTCGTAGGTCCGATCCGGCCGCCACGCGGTCACATCGGCCGCAACCCAGTGGACCGCGTCGGCCCGCAGCCCGAGCCTTGCCCTGGCGGCATCGAGCGCCGCCGGCGACAGATCGAGCACCGTCACTGATTTCATGCCCTCGTCGAGCAGCGCGTCCACCAGCCGCGAGGCGCCGCCGCCGACATCGATCAGCGACGCGGTGGCGATCGTCACGTGCCTGCGGATGAGATCGAGCGAAACGGCGGGCGCATCTTCGAACCAGCTGACCCCCGCTTCGCCTTTCGATTGATAGGCTTTGTCCCAATGGGCTCGTCTGGTTTCGTCCTGCATTGCAACACCTGTCTCCGAGCGCGCGGCCGTAGTTGAGCGCTCCTTTCTTCCCAGTGAATTCTACAGCGGAACGGTGGAAGATGCTGGGGTTTGAGGCTGGTCCCTTCTGTCGCCCGGATCCCGACGATCTCCGCTGACGCCCCCTTCTTCGGCTATCTGCCAAGCAGCCCGTCCAGCCAGCGCCGGTCGAGTACCGCCTCCAGCTCGCCGGCGACATCGTCAAGCGCCGCGTCCACCGACTGGCGGTAGTTGCTCGCCCCGCCTTCGATGCCGAAACTCTGCAAAAGTGCTGTGCGATAGGCGTCGCTCGTGAACAGCCCGTGCAGATAGGTGCCCATCACCCGGCCGTCGGCAGAAAGCGCGCCATCCGCACGGTTGTCGATGCGCACCGAAGGCCGGTCGCAATCGGCCCCTTGCGTCTTGCCCAGGTGGATCTCGTAGCCCTCAAGCGCCACGTCATGCTCCAGCGACCAGGCGCGGCTGTTGCGCACCGTCTTTTCCGGCGCCATCTCGGTCTCGACGTCGAGAAGCCCGAGGCCCTCGACGGCGCGCTCGCCGCCTTCGATACCGAGAGGATCGGTCACGCGCCGGCCGAGCATCTGGTAGCCGCCGCAAATGCCGATGACACGGCCGCCGCGGCGCACATGGCGCTCGAGATCGCGATCCCAGCCTTGCGCCTGAAAATCGATGAGGTCGCCGATGGTCGATTTCGACCCGGGGATGACGACGAGGCCGGCATCGGCGGGGATCGGGTTGCCCGGCCGGACGAAGACGAGATCGACCTCCGGCTCGGCGGCCAGCGGATCGAGGTCATCGAAATTGGCGATTCGCGACAGCACCGGCACGGCAACCTTCAGCGCCCGTCCCTCGCCGCGCGCTAGTTTCTCCAGCACGACCGAATC
Source organism: Ensifer sp. EB106-03-01-XG145 (assembly GCF_058792075.1). Taxonomy (NCBI): domain Bacteria; kingdom Pseudomonadati; phylum Pseudomonadota; class Alphaproteobacteria; order Hyphomicrobiales; family Rhizobiaceae; genus Ensifer; species Ensifer sp. EB106-03-01-XG145. The sequence goes on from NZ_JBYTEC010000016.1 coordinate 84,539, forward strand.
TTCTGCCGGCAGCCTGGCTGCTGCCTTCAGCCATGGCACGACGCCAAAACAAGGCCAGCCGGTGAAGCGGTTCACCGCAGCGATGCCGTCGTCAAACAGCGTGACGTCGCCGCGAAACTTGTTGATGAGGTAGCCGGTCACCATGCGCCGGTCCTCATCCGAAAGGATCGCATGGGTGCCGACGAGCGAGGCGATCACCCCGCCGCGGTCGATATCGCCCACGAGCACGACCGGCACGTCGGCGCGTGTCGCAAAGCCCATATTGGCGATGTCGCCGGCGCGCAGGTTGATCTCGGCCGGCGAGCCTGCGCCCTCCACGACCACGAGATCGGCGCCGACCGAGATCTGTTCGAAGCTTTCCAGCACGGCGCCAAGCAGCTTCGGCTTCAGCGCCTGGTATTCGCGCCCCTTGGCCTGCCCCGCCACCTTACCCTGCACGACGATCTGGCTGCCGACATCGGACTGCGGCTTCAGAAGCACCGGGTTCATATGCACGGACGACGGCACGCGCGCGGCCAGCGCCTGCAGCCATTGCGCCCGGCCGATCTCGCCGCCGTCGTCGGAAACGGCGGCGTTGTTCGACATGTTCTGCGGCTTGAACGGCCGGACCTTTAAGCCCTGATTGGCGGCGAGCCGGCAGAGCCCCGCCACCAGTACCGATTTTCCGACATCCGAGCCGGTTCCCTGCAACATGATCCTGCGTGTCATGCGGCCATCGGTAACACTGAAACGGTCAGCGGCAAAGGTCTGTTTCGACACGATTTCGCCGCAATTGAGCGAGGCTTCTCACGCATTGTTTCGGCCTTTCGCAAGGCTTGTCGAAAATGCCGCGGCTGGTAGCCAAAATGCGACATCACGTGGCGAGTTTGGCATTCATTTTGTTGCGGCGCACACCTATATCAACGGCATAGCAACAAGCTCCGGGGGATAGGCCTCCGGCCTCTCAAGGTTCACGTCCATGCTGTACATCTTCAGCAAGCCCAACTTCGTTCAGATCGCCTGGAACTCCAAGGTTCCGACCAGCCAGTCGCGCGTGCGCAACCTCGTCGTCGACGCCCCCTTCGGCCCGCTCGGCTTCATCCGTACGTCGAACGTCGGCTAGGTCCGCGATCGGGGCGTAGATGCCCCTTCGAGCTCTCCTCCCAGAGCCTCCTCCACCGCCCCATCCGGGGCGGTTTTTTTATGTCCGACGCTGGTGCTGAAATGCGAAGGCCGCATCAACCTCGACAGAGGGATGCGGCCGCCAAAAAAACGCCTGGTCACTTCGGGGTAACGCACCGAAGGTTCGCTAGAAATCCGGGACGCACTACCTGATCCGGACCCGCGGCAGTCCCCCGCCGCGAGAAGCACCATTAGCTGGACATCGTTACCGGATGGTTATTGAGGATTTAACCAAAGATGAATTCCGGCTTTTTTTGAATTTTTTTCGCGACATGCGCGACAATCGCCGTGACGCAATCACGACAGGAAACGTCAGGATCTCGACAGGGATTCGAACGATGTGGCGCATAGCGCCATTTTTTGCGGCAGGAATTGTCGGTATTGCTTAAATTCGGCCTTCCTCATGCTCAAAAAGCGCCCGCCGGCGATGTCGCAGACAGAACGCGTAAAGAGCGGCGGCGACCCGACGTTCCGATTGAAGAGGTTGATTTCTCAATGAGAATACTTAGGCTTGGCTGGCGGTATAAGAGGAGATTGGCTGGCGACAGGGTTCCGCGGCCAGGGCTGAAAACGAACTCCCGCACCGTCCGCAGCAAGGGTGAACCTTGGCTTAATTTGATGCCGAACCCCAGGCTGCATAGTTGCTCCGGGTGACGGAGGATGCTCGGCATCCGCCGTGGGTTCCCGTTTGGAAATTGGCTGCAAATAAAGACTGGGAGGTCTTGCAACATGAAGAAACTCCTCGCTTCCACCATTCTCGCCGCGGGCCTCTATGCTCTGGCGGGTTCCGCGCAGGCTGCGGAATGCGGTGAAGTCAGCATTGCCGAAATGAACTGGGCTTCCGCCGGCGTCGCCGCCCAGGTGGACAAGTTCATTCTCGAAAACGGTTACGGCTGCACCGTGACGCTGGTCACCGGCGACACCATGCCGACCTTCGCTTCCATGAACGAAAAGTCGCAACCCGACATGGCGCCGGAACTCTGGGTCAACGCCGTGCGCACGCCGCTCGACGCCGCGATCAAGGAAGGCCGGCTGATCGAAGCCGCCAAGATCTTGAGCGAAGGCGGCATCGAGGGCTGGTGGATCCCGAAATTCCTCGCAGACGCGCATCCTGACATCAAGACGGTGCAGGACGCCCTGAAGCATCCGGAACTCTTCCCGTCGCCGGAAGATTCGTCGAAGGCCGCGGTTCACAATTGCCCGTCGGGCTGGAACTGCCAGGTCTCGACCGCCAATCTCTATCGGGCACTGGACGCGGAAAAAGCCGGCTTCCTGCTGGTCGATACCGGTTCGGCCGCCGGCCTCGATGGCTCGATCGCCAACGCCTTCGAAAAGAAGACCGGCTGGCTCGGCTACTACTGGGCGCCGACCGCCATTCTCGGCAAGTACGAAATGACCCGCCTCTCCTTCGGCGTCGACCACGACAAGGCCGACTGGGACGCCTGCACCGCCGTTCCTGACTGCCCGACACCGAAGGTCAACTCCTACCCGGTTTCCGACGTCTACACGGTCGTGACCAAGTCCTTCTCCGAGAAGGCCGGCGTCGCCATGGATTACGTCAAGGCGCGCAAGTGGGACAACGGCACCGTCAACAAGGTTCTCGCCTGGATGGACCAGAACCAGGGTACCAACGAGGATGGCGCCAAGCACTTCCTCGCCGAGTTCCCGGACATGTGGACCCAGTGGGTGAGCCCGGAAGTGGCCGAAAAGGTCAAGGCGGCACTCTGACACGACACAAGGGCAGGCGCACCGTCCCTGACGGCCGCCTGTCCGTTCCGGTTGTGATGCCGGAACGGGGACAATGCAGCGCTCTTGCGGGTTCCGTTCGAGCGCGCGTCGTTCCAGAGGCGGCGAAGCGAGGCCGTCCGCGTCGCAAACAGTAAAGCGGACGCCACATTTCGCTGACACAGTTCAAGAGCCGGGCCCAAAGAGGCCACCAGCAGTGTGCGCAGGCATCGACGCAAATCGATGCCGAGACGCAACCGGCGAGATAAAAGACTTCCGGCCAAGAAGGGGATACATATGGCATCCATCTGCAGTGTCTTGCCAGCTTTGCTCTGCAAGTTCCCTGCCATTGACGAAGGCACGATCCGGCTCGCTCGCAAGACCGTCGACGACGGCTTCAAGGGATTCGTGCGGTCCTATGGCGACATCATCGACAGGATGGTCCAGCCGCTTCAATGGTTCCTGAACTACCTCGAAAGCCTGTTCGTCGGCTCGCCCTGGATCCTGGTCCTGGTGCTCATGGTGGCGGTCGTCTATTTCGGCAGCCGCAACATCAACGTCACCATCGGGACGGCGCTGTCGATGATCGCCATCGGCCTTGTCGGGCTTTGGAACGACACGATGGTCACGCTTGCGATGGTCACCGTCTGCACGCTCATCTCGATCGTCATCGGCATTCCGATCGGCATTCTGATGGCGCGCTCGGACCGGGTGCAGGCCTTTATCAACCCGATCCTCGACGTCATGCAGACGATGCCGAGTTTCGTCTACCTGATCCCTGTCGTCATGGTCTTCGGCCTCGGCAAGGTGCCGGGCCTCATCGCGGTCGTCATCTACGCCGTGCCGCCGATGATCCGGCTGACCAATCTCGGCATTCGTCTCGTCGACAAGGAAGTGATGGAAGCGGCCGACGCCTTCGGCTCGTCGTCCTGGCAGAAACTGAAGAATGTGCAGATGCCGCTCGCCTTGCCGACCATCATGGCCGGCATCAACCAGACGATCATGATGTCGCTGGCGATGGTTGTCGTCGCTTCGATGATCGGCGTCGGCGGCCTCGGCAAGAACGTGCTGCAGGCGATCGCCAACCAGTTCTTCACCGTCGGCTTCCTCAACGGCTTTGCCCTTGTCGGCATAGCCATCATTTTCGACCGTACCAGCCAGGCCTTCGGCAAGCGGCTGCAAAAGCACTCGGAGGTTATCCATGGCTAGTCACGCGATCGAGGTGAAGAACCTCTACAAGATCTTCGGACCCCGCGGCGGCGACTTTGTCGACGCCGTCAAGAAAGGCTTGGGCAAGGCCGAGCTCAACGAGAAGCACGGCCACGTGCTCGGCCTGCAGGACATCAACATCTCCATGCCCGCCGGCGGCGTCATGGTGGTCATGGGTCTCTCCGGCTCCGGCAAGTCGACGCTGATCCGCCACATCAACCGGCTGATCGACCCGACCTCGGGCGAAGTGCTTTATGACGGTGTCGATGTCTGCAAGATGAACGACGACGCTCTCCGGGAATTCCGCCGCCACAAGACGGCGATGGTGTTCCAGAAATTCGCGTTGCTGCCACACCGTACCGTGCTCGACAACACCGTCTACGGCCTCGAAATCCAGGGCATCGAGCGCAAGGAGAGCGAGAAGCGTGCGCGCGGCTGGATCGAGCGCGTCGGCCTCAAGGGCTTCGAGAACCACTATCCGAACCAGCTTTCGGGCGGCATGCAGCAGCGCGTCGGCCTTGCCCGCGCGCTCACCAACGATGCCGATATCCTCTTGATGGACGAAGCCTATTCGGCGCTCGATCCGCTGATCCGCGTCGACATGCAGACCGTGCTTCTCGACCTGCAGAAGGAACTGAAGAAGACCGTCGTCTTCATCACCCACGACCTCGACGAGGCGCTTCGCCTCGGCGACAAGATCGCCATCCTGCGCGACGGACGCGTGGTGCAGCAGGGCACCGGCCAGGAGATCGTGCTTTCGCCGGCCGACGACTACATCACCGCTTTCGTCAAGGAAGTGAACCGTGGGCGGGTGATCAATGTCGAAACGATCATGCGCCCGCTCTCGGGCAATGCCGAAGGCGTACCGCTCGTGACCGGCACCGTGCTGGAAGCGGCCGCCCGCATGATGACCGCTGCCCGTGTCACAAGCGCCCATGTGGTCGACGTCAACGGCCGCCCGATCGGTGCGCTCGACCTTTCCACCGTCATCTCCGCCATGGTCACGCCAACGAGCCACGAGGATCGCGCGGCGGCGTGAGTCAGCGAGCGAGCGGTGCCGTCTAAAGACGCGCCCCTCATCCGCCTGCCGGCACCTTCTCCCCGTTCTGACGGGGAGAAGGGACGCGTGGCGAAGTCGCAGTCCCTAGCTCGACAAAGATCATCCGGAACACCTGGCGCCATAGCTGGCGGTCAACCCAAGGGCTGACAGTTGGCGACAGTCCGCGTCCCCTCGCCCCGCCTGCGGGGAGAGGGTTAGTCCTCGGGTTAAACCCGAGGAGAGGGGCAATCCTTCACTTCGAATGGGCTGTTGCTAAGGGTTACCCCGACAGCAGGAGCCGAAACACGCTTCAGTTCGTCGTGGTCGCTGCCGTTGCCGCTGCAACCGGCTCGGCAACACTTGCCGCGCTCGCGTCTTCCTTCGGCGGCAGGAACTTGTCGAGCAGAGCGATCATGTCGTCGTCGCGCGCCTGTGCAGTCTTGCCGCCCATGACCACGGCGACGAGCCGGGTGCCGCCGCGCTTGGCGGAGGTGACGAGGTTGTAGCCAGACGCGTCCGTATAGCCGGTCTTGATGCCGTCGACGCCTTCGTAGCGCTTCATCACGCCGTTGTGGCCGCGCAGCTTCATGCCGCGGAACTCGATCGTCTTGTTGGCGAAGAGCTGGAACTCGGTCGGGAAGTCGCGCATCAGTGCCAGGCCGAGCGTCGCCATGTCGCGCGCCGTCGTCACCTGGGCCGGGTCCGGCAGGCCGTTGGCGTTCTTGAATACCGTGCGGCTCATGCCGAGTGCCTTGGCCTTGCGGGTCATCATCTCGCCGAAGGCGGGCTCGTTGCCGGCAAGCGTCTCGCCGATCACGACGGCTGCGTCGTTGGCCGAAAGCACGACCATGCCCATGACCGCTTCGCGCACGGTGATCTGGCGGCCAGCGCCGACGGCAAGCTTGAACGGCTCGAGGCCGTTGGCATGTTCGGAAACCGTCAGCTTCTGGTCCCATTGCAGGGTGCCGTTCTTCAGCGCTTCGAAGGCGAGATAGATCGTCATCATCTTCGTCAGCGAGGCCGGAAAGTTCAGCTCGTCCGCATTGTCGGCTTCGAGAATCGAGCCGGTCTCGGCGTTGACGACAAAATGCGCCTGCCCGGCAGCGGCAAAGGAGGCGCTGCCAATGAGCAGGCTCACGGAGACCGCGGCGGACGCGACCATACGGATAAGGGACTGCATATCGTGTTTTCTCGTTTCGACGCTATCGAACGACCTCGGGACGAAAATCGTGATCGAATTATGGAAGACATGCCGCTGAAAACGGCAGCGGCCGCGTTTTCCACGGCCGAGACATCCCCGCCTTTTTACGGGTAGGAGGCCGGCGCGGCAAGCACCTGCGGCAATCCGTCTGCAAATATCACATTCCCGGCGACCGAGGCACCAAGCCGTCGCCGCGGGCAGGACCATCTCGCGCTTCACCGAGGTTTAACCTGATTGCGCCAAGGTGACCGTCTCCCCTGCCCGGCCAGCCTCAACGGCGACACCGGCGTGGGTTCACAAACGAAGGCGTCGCCCGCGACGCGGCAAACTTCCACCCGTTTCGGCAGGCCATGCACCCGAACTCAGCCACGGCAAACCTATCCACCGAGCGTCAGCGGGTGCCGGCTGCCTTCGATGCCGGCCTGGCGGAGCTCGTCCACGGTCTTGCCGCGCTGCTCTCGGGCCTTGGCCTGTTCCTCATCGTCTTCACGCTGATCCCGTTTGAGGGTGCGGTAACCACGGACCCCAACGCCGCCAACGAAGGCAATATCATCAACCAGGTCGGCTACCTGGTGCTCGGCGCGGTCTATTTGTTCGCCATGCTGCTTACGGTCGACAGGCGGATATTGGCCCGCCTGGTCTCGCCGAGCTGGATCGCGATCTTCGCGATCGCCTATCTCTCCTGCCTGCAGTCCTATGACCCTGCGGCTTCCGCCCGCGGCCTGACGCTGAGCCTCATTGCGATGATCATGGTGGCGGGCGTGCTGGTGCTGCCGAGGAGCGAGCGAGATTTCGTCAATGCCGGCGCCAACGCCATCCTGCTTCTGATCCTGATCGACTATGCCGCGCTCTTCGTGGCGCCCGACCGCGCCATCCATTCGGCCTTCGGCGACGAACCTTGGCACGCCGGCTTCTGGCGCGGCCACCTGCTGCACAAGAACGTCTCGGCGCCGGTCTTTTCCATCCTCTGCATGTTCGGCATCTATTGCCTGCGTGCCGGTGCGCCGCTGCGCGGCTGGGCAATCACGCTTCTTGCGGCCAATTTCGTGCTTCATACCGGGTCGAAGACGACGATCGGCTTCCTGCCGATCGCGATCGGCCTCGTCTTTGCCGGGCGCGCCGTGCGCAGCCCCAGCCTGATGATCCTCGCCCACCTCGCCATGTCGGCTCTGATCTTCGGCCTGACGCTTGGCAGCATCTATTCCGACACGCTGCTTTCGATCACCAAGGCCCTGATCGACGATCCGACATTTACCGGCCGCGACGACATCTGGAAATTCGCCAGTGCCAGCATCGCCGAGCGCCCGTGGCTCGGCCAGGGCTATGCGAGTTTCTGGCTATCGCCCGTGATCATGGGAATGGAAGCGAATTTCGAGGCGAGCTGGGACGTGCGCGGCATCGTTACCGGTCACAACAGCTATCTCGACGCGGTGCTGATGTTCGGCGTGCCGGGCGGCATCCTCATGACGGCCCTCCTCTTCGTCAAACCGCTCTTCGATTACATCCGCGCCTATCGTCGCCCGCAGGCGCGGATCCTTGCCGACTTCTGCGTGATGGTGGTCATCTTCATGACCTATAATGCCATGCTCGAAAGCTTCTTCCTCAATCGTGCCGACCCGATGTGGCTGCTGACCGCGCTTGCCGTCTTCGGGCTCGGGCTTGCCGGCCGCATGAGCATGCGCGCGGAAGCGCCAGCCTCCCGACGCTGAACGCTTGCCAAGACATAAAGATATCTTTATATCTTAGTGTAATCTCTTCTAGCCGGGAAAAACCGATGACCGCAGCATCCAATGTCCTCTCCTCTCTCCTCGCCGAAAAAGGCATTCTTCTCGCCGACGGCGCCACCGGCACGTCGCTCTTCGCCATGGGCCTGGAGGCCGGCGAAGCGCCGGAACTCTGGAACGAGAGCAAGCCGGAGAACATCACCAAGCTGCACCAGGATTTCGTCGACGCCGGCGCCGACATCATCCTCACCAACACCTTCGGCGGCACCCGCCATCGCCTGAAACTGCACCAGGCGGACGACCGCGTGCATGCGCTGAACAAGCGCGCCGCCGAGATCGCCCGCGCCGTTGCCGACAAGGCACCGCGCAAGGTCATCACCGCCGGCTCCGTCGGCCCGACCGGCGAACTGCTGATTCCGCTCGGCGCGCTTTCCTATGAGGACGCGGTTGTCGCCTTCATCGAGCAGATCGAAGGCCTGAAGGCCGGAGGCGCCGAAGTCGCCTGGATCGAAACCATGTCCTCGCCGGACGAAATCCGCGCCGCCGCCGAAGCCGCTGCCAAGGTGGGCCTGCCCTACGTCTATACCGGCTCCTTCGACACCGCCGGCAAGACGATGATGGGCCTGCATCCGAAGGATATCCACGGTGTCGTCAGCGATCTCGGCAACGGGCCCGTGGCCGTTGGCGCCAATTGCGGCGTCGGCGCTTCGGACATCCTTTCCTCGCTGCTCGACATGACCGAAGCCGCCCCTGAGGCGACCGTGATCGTCAAGGGCAATTGCGGCATTCCGGAATTCCGCGGCTCCGAGATCCACTATTCCGGCACGCCGCCGCTGATGGCCGAATATGTACGGCTTGCGGCCGATGCCGGCGCCAAGATCATCGGCGGCTGCTGCGGCACCACCTGCGACCACCTCGCCGCCATGCGCGTGGCGCTGGACGAGCATGTGCGCCGCGAGCGCCCGACGCTGGAGCTGATCATCGAAAAGATCGGCCCCATGCGCAACAAGACCGCCAACGAAACGGCAGCCGCGCCGGCCCGCGAGCGTCGCAGCCGCCGCGCCTGATCTGAGCGACAAGCCAAATCAAAAGCAAACGCCCCGGCATCGCATGATCCGGGGCGTTTGTTTTTGGAGATTGATGGACAGCGCCCGGTAGTGGCACACGCCGTTAAAGATCGGCGCTCCCGAAGAGCGGCAGAGTGCCCGGCTCACGCCAGGAAAGAGCATCGCGCTCCGCCGCCTGGATGAAGGAGCGGTAGAAGTCGAAGGCTCGGCCCATCTGGCGAGATCCTTGCTCGGAGAAATGCCCGAAGTCCTCGAAGAGCGAGACACCCTTGTCCTCGACCTTGCAGCTATCCGCATCGCAGAGATAGTTCATGAAGCTGACGACCGGATATTCGTCGGCGATATCGGCGACCACCTTGAGCACGTCCTGATCATATTTGCGCACGTCCTTCAGCGCCGGCTCGCAGCGCTGATCCGGTTCGCCGAGCAACCGTGCCCTGGCCACGCAGAGCCCCGTGTCGCGGCCGTCATGCGGCGTCGGCGCCACGAAGACGGCTTCGAAGCCGTTGGCCTTCAGCCAGGCGAGCGTCGTGCGCAGGCCGTCGCTGAGAAGGCTGACTTCCGACGGCATTTCCTTGCGGCCGTCGACGAGCACCGTCTCCTGCTGCAGATACTGGCTGAGCTGCGAGGACAGAACGACGTAGCGGATCGACCGGTTGGCGAGCAGAAAGCGGCGGACGTCGTCGTTGTAACGCGCGCAGTCCTGCGGCCAGTTGCGACCGAGCCGGGGAACGACGGGCGCCAGGTTCAGGAACGGCCCGCAATTGTTCTTGGCAAGCTGCACCAGCCGCACGTCCGGCTTCGAGGCGATGACGCCATCGACGAGATGGCGGGCAAAGGAATCGCCCCAGACCGCAACTTCCGGCTTCGGGCTGGTGGCGCATGCGAGATCGGCGACGGCGTCGCATTTCTTGCCGAGACCGACGCTCGGCTGTGTCAACTGCGCGAGCTCGCGGTTCCGGGCAACCAGTCCGTCCGAACCATCAAAGCCGAAGCCGAGTGCGATCGCCGCCGATCCGGCGGCAAGCGTTGCGCCGAAGACCGCGCCGCGCCCGAAGCGCTTGGGATTGCGGAAGGGCTGCTCGACAAAACGCCAGCTGAGATAGGCGAGCGCGAAACACAGCGCGATCAAGAGCGCATAGCCCTCGGCCGGGATCCCATCGATCGCCCTCAGCCGCGCGAAAGCGAACACCGGCTGGTGCCAGAGGTAAAGGCTGTAGCTGATGAGGCCGATCGCGACCAGCGGCTTCAGCGACAGCAGCCGGCCGACGGCGGTGTCGCCGTGCGCAAAGGCAAGAACCAGCGCCGTTCCGAGCACCACGGGCACCGTCGTAAAGCCGGGATAGAAGGCCGATTCCGGCACGAAGAGGTAGCTCGCGATGATCGCGGCCAGGCCGAGGCCCGAGAGCAGTTCGCGGCGGCCTTTTGCCAGATCGAGCCTCGCGGTGCCCATAAGCGCCAGGGCCGCACCGATGCCAAGCTCCCAGAAACGGCTGGGCAGAAGATAGAAATTCGCGGCCGGATCGACCCGCGCCAGGAGCTGCGTCATCGCAAAACTCAAGGCGACGAGTGCCAGCACGACCTTCAGCGTCGTTGCCGCAGACACACGGCGCAGCACAAGCAGGAGCAGCGGAAAGACGAGATAGAACTGCTCCTCGACCGCCAGCGACCAGGTGTGCAGCAGCGGCATCAGATCGGTGCTCGGCTCGAAATATCCCGTCTGATCCCAGAACAGGAAATTCGAGGCGAAGAAATTCACGGCATAAAGGCTCTTGCCAAACGTGTTGAGCTCCTGCGGCAGCATCCACAGAAGCGCGAAAGGGATCGAAACGGCACAAACCAGCAGGAGCGCGGGCGCGAGCCGGCGGGCCCGCCGCTCGTAAAAGCGGACGATGCTGAAGCTCCCGTCGTGGATTTCGCTATGAATGATCGAGGTGATCAGAAAGCCGCTAATGACGAAGAAGACGTCGACGCCGGCAAAACCGCCGGCAACAAGGCCGAAACCGGCATGGAACAGGAGGACTGGCACCACGGCAAGCGCGCGCAGTCCATCGATTTCGGGTCTGTAATGCATCAGCAGGGGGAACACTCGGTGGCAGGGGCCGCTGGTTAACACGGCCCTAACGACAGGACCATTGCTGCCCGGTGTATATCCACATTCGCGCGATTTCTGGGCACGGCCGCCAACCGGCACCGCGGCGACCGAATGCCGCCGCGGGAAAGCACGAGATATCCTTCGGCTTGCGGGTGTCAGGCGGATGCACGAAGCCCGGTGAGATGCCGGCGCCAGGCATCGAGCCCGATCTCGATGTCCTTGCGGCCGAAACCGACACGGAAGCGATCGGTTGCGACCGGAAGAAGATCGGAAACGAAGAGGCTCGAAGGAAGGAGCAAGACGCCCGACTCCTCCACGAGACGCCGGCAATGGGTCTCGACACCGTCGGCGCCGAGATAGCGGGCAAATCCGACGCAACCTCCGTCAGGTGCCCGCCATTCGTAGAGATCGGGAAACTCGGCGAAGAAGGTACCGAGCTTTTCGAGATTGGCAGCGACCAGCGCCCGGTTGCGATCGAGGATAACAGCGCGGGCCTTGAGCGCGATCGTCGCCAGCACTTCCGACGGTCGCGAATTGCAGATCGACAGGTAGTGCTTCATCTTCTCCATGCGCTCGAGCAGTGCGTGGTCGCGGCAGGCGATCCAGCCGATCCTGAGGCCCGGAAGCCCGTAGGCCTTGGACATGACGTTCAGCGAGATGCCGCGCTCGAAGCACTCGGCCGCCTGCGGCAGCCGAAGCGAGGGATCGCGTTCCAGGCCGCGATAGACCTCGTCGCTGAAGAGATGGATGCCGCGCTCGGCGCAGAGCGCCACCAGAGCCCGGAACGTTTCCTGGTCGGCGATGGCGCCGGTCGGGTTATTGGGGAAGTTGATGCAGATCAGCCGGGTATTGGGTCTCAAGGCAGCGCGCACGTCGGCGATATCGAGCCGCCAGTTGTTTTCCGGGCGGAGCGGCACACCGGTGACGGCACCGGCGATCGTTACCGGCAAAGTTTCCATCGACTGGTAGTTCGGGACCGTCACGATCGCATGGTCACCCGGCCCGAGCAGCGCCAGCATGGCGCAATAGAGCCCCTCCTCCGCGCCGGCGAAGCAGAGGATGTCTGCGGCCGAAAGGCCTTCATAGGTGGCAGCGATCGCCGCTCTCAACGCCGGCGCGCCATGGGTCTCGGTATAGCCGAGCGTCACGCTTTCCCAGGCGGCGCGGTCCTCGTCGTCGGCAAGTGCGAGCAGATCGCTCATGCTTATCGTCTGGCTGTCGCTCGCCGTCATGTGGTGGCGGGCATTGAACTCCCAGCGGGAGAAATGGGTTTCGAGGCGGAAATCGGGCAAGGTCGTCATGGAAGTCTCCTCCTCTCGGCGCCCGGCGGCGCGCGAAACGGTTGCAGATCAGGCAACTACGGGGAGACGCGAAGCGGTCTCCGTCCGGAATTGCGCGTGTTTCAAATCAGGGTGCCTCGCCGCGTGCCGCAGCAAGATAATTGTAGATCGAGGCGCGGGAGACGCCGATGAGGCTTGCCAGGTGATCGACGGCATTGCGCGTCTGGAACAGTCCGCGTCCATCGAGTGCTGCCACCAGCGCCACGCGATCGCCGCGCTTCAGGGCCGAAAGTGCCAGCCCCCGCTCCTTCAGCCAGCCATGCAGCGTCGCATTGATCTCCTCGCGCCAATCGCGCGCAAAAAGCGCCTGTGGCCTCGGCTGTTCGGCGCCGGCGAAAGCCGAAAGCAGCTTCACCGCGGTATCGATCATCGACATGTCAAGATTGATGCAAAGCAGGCCGACCGCTTCGCCCGCCCCGTCACGCAGCACGGCGGAGATCGACTTGAAGCGCCGGCCATCCGTGCCGGTTTTTTCATAAGGACCGAGCACGGCGTCGGCGCTGCCGACCGCGGCGAACTCTTCCTCGATCAGCGAATCTTCGCCGACCGCGCGCCCGGAAAAGCAGTTCCAGATCCCTGCAACCGTACCGGTCCTGAGATCGTGCAGCACGACTTCTCCATGCGGATAGAGCAAGGCGCTGATCGCAGCGGCCGTCGGCGCATGCGTGGCGAGGATGGAGGCGAAGGCGGGTGCAATGGTCATGCCCGCTTATTTCTGAATTTGGATTTATTGTCAATATTAGACGATTTGCTCAGGAATGACATATGCGCTACAGCTTGCGTACCGATAGCCGCTGGCCTATCCCCGATGACAGGAAGATTCGCTGCTCGCCTGTTCGTACCGGAAACGGACGAAAACATGCAGCAATTCAACGTGCTACAGCGACCCCATGCGCGCCTCACAAGACGCGCCGCGCGGTCGGAAACGCAGACGGGAGACTTACATGAACGCCGGCCCAGCCTCCTTTCCCGACCGGGATACGGTCGCCGAGAAGCTTGGGGCTTTCGCCGAAGCAGACCAGTCCTTCCTGCGCCTGCTGATGGAAAACCCCGAGCAGGACGAGCGTCTGATGGATGGCCTTTATCGCCACCTCGACCTCGCCTCGGAGGCCAAGTTCCTGAACTCCCTGAAACTGGAAAAGCTCGGGCAATGGTTCGGCAACACGGCCCCAGCGCGCCTGCAGATGCGCCTGATGGAAGCCGGCCGCTCCAGCCAGCACGCCGCCTACCAGGCGTTCAAGGCCGGGCTTTCGAAGGCCGGCGGTCTGGACCGCGCTTTTCCGAAGGCGTGAAACGACAGCCCCTCCTCGATATGAGCCCGACCGTCGTGGGGGGCGATAGTGCAAGCTCCAAACCTCTACGCCCTCATTCCTGTGCTTGTCACAGCAATGAGGGCGGATGAGGCCGCCGATCGCCCCTCACCCTAACCTCTCCCCGCAGGCGGGGAGAGCGACGGCTACGTCTCCACTTGTCCTCGATCTCCAGGGCAAGGCGCGAATGGGCCGCTGTGGGTATGAGCGGGTGCCATGCGTTTCCTTCTCCCCGCAGGCGGGGAGAAGGTGGCGGCAGCCGGATGAGGGGCTTCCCTCACCGTGTGGATGAGGGGCGAGCCCACTCAAACCGAGCCACCTTCAATTGCGCGAACCACTGAGTCCCTTCGCCAGCCGCACGAGATTGACGAACTCGCTGCGATAGCCGAACGGGTCGGCGCCCTTGGCAGCGGTGGCAAGGTCGATGACTGAGTCATAGGAATAGTCAGCGAGGGCCGATGCGCCCGAGAGCTTCTGCCCGAAGGCCGCAACCGCGACGGAGAAGCGGACATCGTTGGGCGCCTCAGCGAGCGCCGGCACTGCATTGGCCTCGGTCACCGGCGTGGTGATCAGTTCGCTTTTGTCGCCGTCAGGCTTCTTGTAGCGGATCTTCAGGAAGGCGAGCTCGCCGCCATGCGGGCTTGCGTCTGCCGCCGGCTTCTGTGCCTCCGCATAGCGCAGGTCGTCGTTCAGCACCGCCGGGCTGCCCGTCGGCGTCACCTCGTAGATCGCCGTGACGCTATGGCCGGAGCCGATATCGCCGGCGTCCACCTTGTCGTTGTTGAAGTCTTCGCGCTTCAAGGCGCGCGTCTCGTAGCCGATCAGGCGGTATTCGGCGATCGCCGCCGGATTGAACTCGACCTGCAGCTTGACGTCCTTGGCAATCGGGAAGAGCGACGAACCCGCCTCCTCGACCAGCGTCTTCTGCGCTTCGGCGAGCGTGTCGATATAGGCGGCCGTGCCATTGCCGTTCTGGGCAATCGTCTGCATCAGCGCGTCGTTGTAGTTGCCGCGGCCGAAGCCGAGGACCGACAGGAAGATGCCGCTTTTGCGCTTGTCCTCGATCAGCCGCTTCAGGTCCTCGTCGCTCGACGGGCCGACGTTGAAATCGCCGTCCGTCGCCAGCATGACGCGGTTGACCCCGCCCTTGACGAAGGCTTTCTCGGCGAGCGCATAGGCCGCATCGATGCCTTCGGCGCCGGCCGTCGAACCGCCCGGCTGCAGGGTATCGA
The DNA here is from genome assembly GCF_058792075.1 of Ensifer sp. EB106-03-01-XG145. Lineage (NCBI taxonomy): Bacteria > Pseudomonadati > Pseudomonadota > Alphaproteobacteria > Hyphomicrobiales > Rhizobiaceae > Ensifer > Ensifer sp. EB106-03-01-XG145. The sequence continues at coordinate 99,642 of NZ_JBYTEC010000016.1, forward strand.
TCGCGGCAAGAATCTTCGCCTTGTCCTTGACGGCGGTCGGCTCCAGCACCGTTCCGGCATTGCCGGCATAGGTGACGATCGAAACCGTATCTTCAGGCTTCAATCTCTCGACGAGCAGCCGGAAGGCGCTCTTCAACAATGGCAGCTTGTCCGGCTCGTCCATGGAGCCGGAGACGTCGATCAGGAAAACGAGGTTTGCCTTCGGCGCTTGCGCTGGCACGACGTCGTAGCCCTTGATCGCCACATGCATCAGCCGTGTGCCGCCGTTCCACGGCGTCGGGGTCACCGTCACCGTCGCCTTGAACGGCTCGGCGGCGGTTTCCGGGCGCGGCCAATCATAGGGGAAGTAATTGACCATCTCCTCGACCCGCACGGCGTCACGCTCCGGCATCTGCCCTTCCATCAGCGAGCGGCGCACGAAGGCGTAGGACGCGGTGTCGACATCAACCGAGAAGGTGGAGACCGGCTCGGTCAGAACGCTTTTGACCGGATTGCTGTCGGCCTTGCCGAAGCGCTCGCGGTTTTCCGGCGGTGCGATCAGGCTCTCCTCTTGGGCGATCGGCGCAGGCTGATAGGTCATCTGCGGCTGCATGCCACCGACGGCCGACAGCGGGGCGGCGCTGTCGCGCGCAACGCCGTTGGCCATTGCATCCGCAGCGGGCGCTGCGGCCTCGCTCTCCACCGCTGCGCTGGCGGGCGCCTCCAGGGTTTTTGCCTCCCGCTGGCGCGCGAGTTCATCTGTGGCCGCCTTTTTGGCCACCATCTGCGGCTCGGGCCTTTGCCTTTGCATTTCCTTCTTCGCCTCGTCCTTCAGCGCGATCTCCTGCGCGCTCTCGCCGAAGGGCGCACCGTTGCGCGTCAGTTCGAGCGTCAGAAAGGCTGCGGCGGGCACGACGAGCAGGGTGGCGAGTGCCGATCCGGCAAGCAGTTTCCGGTTCATGATGGGGCTCCATATCCGGTTGAAGATGGAGCTTTGACGAACCGGCTGGACCGATCCTTGGGTGGCAGTCGAATTTTCTTGCCGCTCGTCGAAGGCCTGCATGGCGGCAGTGAGCGCGCGGGCGCGCGCTTCCGCAGAAGCCTTCGGCGGCGTAAGCCGGCCAAGCTTTTCGAAATCGTCGCTCATGGTCACACCGCCTCCTTGCCAAGCAATGTCTTCAGCCGCTTGCGCGCCTCATGCACATGCCAGGATATGGTTGCTTCCGAGCAGCCGAGCACGTCGGCCGCTGCCGCGTGGCTGAGCCCCTCGGCATAAACGAGCAGCACCGCGTCGCACTGCTTTTCCGGCAGGTCGCGTACCGCCGCCCACAGCGCCTCGCGCTGCGCCTCATCGGGATCCTCGGGCGGAGCGATCGTCGCCTGCTCGCTGGCATAGGCCTGCATGCGCCGGTCATCGCGCGCCTGCCGTCTCTTGTGATCGCGGGCGGCATTCAAAGTCAGCGTGTAAAGCCAGGTGCGAAACCGGCTGGTGCCGCGAAAACCGCGGATCGCAGCGCCTAAGCGCAGGCAGACATCCTGGGCAATATCCTCGGCATCCGACGCGTTGCCGGACCAGCGCCAGGCGACCGCATGGACAAAATCATAGTGTCGTTCGACCAGCTCACCAAAAGCCTGCCGGTCTCCACCTACCGCCTTTTCGACGAGTTCAGCGTCCAAATCCGTGCCCGCCGTCACCTCATTTGAACCTTAGACGTTGCAGGCTGCCCGTTCCTTGGGTGGAAGACATATTTTTTTCGAACGGGATGAGAAAAAGTGTGTGCGGTTTTCCGCCCGCATCCCGCGTCCAGAGAAAATCAGCGGGGAAATTTCCCGACGACGGCGATCATCGGCCCCATCGGAAACAGCCGGTCGTGACGATCGATCTCGGGCGCGTAGACGCTGGAAATCGTACCGTCGAGGAAAAGCGCATTGGGGCAATCAAGCGTGTCACGAAAGAGCGTCGCGAAATCGTGGAAACGCACTGGACGCTTCGAGATGACGAAGACAACCTCGCCATTCTCCGTCACGCCGACGCCGTTGCGGGTCTTTAGACTGGTGCTATCGGGCAGGAAACGCGGATGCAGCTTGCCGTCGATCACCAGCATCGGGCCCGACTGCGTGGCAAAGCGCGGGGCGATCTTGGCGTCGCGATAGGCGTCCGCCGCCATCACGCCCGCCTTGTCGTCATCGACGTAGAACACTCCGTTCGGCAGCAGATGGAAATTGCCCCAGCCGGTATTGGTGTTGAGCGGCGCCTGCTCGCGCCCCTCTTCGATATGCAGGCCGACAGGCGACAGGTCGTCGTGATACATGCCGCCGTTCATGGCGAAGGCCATGTACTCGTCACGGTGGCGCAGTTCGAGCGACAGCGCCCGGAAGGAGCGAAAAGGCACGCCCGCCTGGTCCTTGTTGTAGAGCCGGATGTCGCTTGTCGCCGGATTGAACGAACAGGCGAGATAGTCCTGTCCGAGATGGCTGACGTCGCGGCAGGCGCCAGCAGCAGGCCCGGCAAGGCCAGCCGACAGAACGGCACCGACGAGAAAAGGCTTTGGGAAAAGCGGCATGGCAAAAGGTCCAATCGAATCAGACGTCAAGCATGACGGAGATTGCGGCGGTTCTGGCGCAACGCCAACGACAAGCATCCGCCCTCAGCCGGCGGCGATCAGCCCCATGGCAATCACAAGTCCATAACTCCCGGCCGCGGCCGCCAGCCCGAAGATCACGCAGAGGCAGGCAAAGCCGCCGACGCCTGCGAGCAAATAGGATTTGGGATCGCGGTTCAGCACATCCTGCGACAGCGAAAGCAGCAGGCGCTTTTCCCTGAGCGTTGTTGCGAGCTTCACCGCATGGCGCTTCGCTTCCTTCTGCACCTCGCCGAAATTGTTGCCGATCGCCAGGAAGGTCAGGAACAGGCCAAGGGCGCTGACAGTCAGCGCAAATTTCCTCAAGATGTCGATGGCATCGGGAAGGAAACTGCCCGAAAACACCGAACGATCCACCAGCGCATCGAAGCCGGTGACGCAGGCGGCAATGACGGCGGCGTGGCCGGCGCCGATCGCCAGCAGGCGCTTGAAGGCTTCGTCGAGGACCTGGCTGTTTGCGGCGTGGATACTGTCGAGACGAGAGATCTGCGCTTCCACCTCCTCGCGCGAAAGGTGCGGAGGATAGTTACTCACGGATACGACTGGGCTGCCTCTCATACGATGGACTCCAACGCCACGCCGTCCAGATCGGTGTAAATTCGATAATATTATCTTTCCAGGACATCTCCAATTTTAGTCATTTTGGAGATTTGCACCATCTTTGCAGACAAGGAGGTCAGCCGGGCGGCCGAGACCACAGCGATTTTGGGGCGCCGACCCCCAGTCATAAAGGTGATCGATTCTCGTAAGTTAGAGCGTGATGCAGAGGAAAACTGCGGACCCACCGGGATCAAGCTTTAGAGGCTAAGCGCTGCCATATGGAAGCGAAGCTGTTCCTGACGATAGCGATAGTCACTCCCGACAGGACAGGCAGCGCGCGAAAGACAGCCGACCGACAGGCAACCCGCCCTGCCCGCTTCGCTGCGCAGATGGCCGCGACAGAGGCCGACATCGAAGCGCTCCTCGGCAAGCGCATTTGCCGGACAGGCTGATTTGCAGGGCTTTGCGGCACAGCGATCGCAAGGGTGCTCCGCGGCGCGCTGACCGGTTTCGGGAAGCCGCCTGTCGAAGGCAAGCGCGCCACGATAACCGTGCCAGAGCCCGTAACGTGGATGGATGAGGATGCCGAGCGGTGATGCCTTCAGGCCCTCGGCTCGCATCGCCCATTGCTGGAAAGGCTGCCACGGCGGATCGGATGGGAAATAGGCGGTCGCCCCGCAGGCTGCGGCAACCGGCCCTATCACCGCCTTCGACCAGGTGTCGAGCGGATCGGCACCGCCACGCTCCGGCAGACCGTCCCGCCAGGCACTGAAGGCCTGCCAGAGCGAGCCGCCGATATTGCCGATCAGCAGCACGCTTGCCGCCGGTCGCCCATCGGTCAGCAGCGGTGCCGCCTCTGCGGAAGAGACGTTCACCGTTCCGCGCAAAAAAAGTCCGTGCGGCGCCAGCGCCGCACGGACTATCTCGACAATCTTGTCCGCTGTCGCGGAAGGCGCCGTCATTTCGGTTTCGGCCCCTGGTGTTCGTAATGCGGGCGCCAGACCTCCTTCTGGATCATGTCGGCCACCTGCGCCGCGCCGCCTTGCTCCCTGGCTCGCTCGGGACCCTTTCAGGTGAAAGCGTCCGGCATCGAATTCTTGCGCTGGTCGATAAAGGCCTTGAGCTTTTCGTCGATCGCGGGATCGAGGTAAGGCGCTTCGTAGTGTTCCAGCCAGCTGCGGGCGAGCGCATTGGCGCGCTGCTCGATGCGCTTTTCGCCTTCCACTTCCCACTGCTCGAAGGAATTGTTGTCGGCGAGCGGCGAGCGATAGAAGGCCGTCTGGAAGTTGGCCTGGGTATGGGCGCAGCCGAGATAATGGCTGCCCGGGCCGACTTCGCGGATTGCGTCCAGCGCCTGGGCTTCTTCCGAGAGATCGATGCCCTCGGCCATCTTCTGCATCATGCCGAGCTGGTCCTGGTCGATCATGAACTTCTCGTAGGACGAGACGAGACCGCCTTCGAGCCAGCCGGCCGCATGCAGCACGAAGTTGGTGCCGGCAAGCAGCGTCATGTTAAGCGTGCTGGCCGATTCGTGCGCTGCCTGTGCATCCGGAACCTTGGAGCCGCAGAGCGAGCCGCCGGTACGGAACGGCAGCTTCAGGCGACGCGCGAGCTGGGCAGCACCGTAGGAAACCAGCGACGGCTCCGGCGTGCCGAACGTCGGAGCGCCCGACTGCATCGAGATCGAGGCGGCGAAGGTGCCGAACAGAACCGGCGCGCCCTTGCGGATGAGCTGGGTGAAGGAGGCGCCGGCGAGAACTTCGGCGAGAATCTGCGTCAGCGTGCCGGCAACCGTTACCGGGCTCATGGCGCCCGAGAGGATGAACGGCGAAAGCACGCAGGCCTGGTTGTGGCGGGCATAAACCTTCAGCGCCCCCACCATGGTCTCGTCGAAGACCATCGGCGAGTTGGCGTTGATGAGGTTCAGCGTGACGCAATTGTTTTCGACGAACTCATCGCCGAATACGATCTTCGCCATGGCGATCGTGTCTTCCGCGCGCTCCGGCGCCGTCACCGAGCCCATGAAGGGTTTGTCGGAATATTTGATATGGCTGTAGACCATATCGAGGTGACGCTTGTTGACGGGAATATCGACCGGCTCGCAGACCGTGCCGCCCGACGAATGTATCGACGGCGCCATATAGGCAAGCTTCACGAAATTGCGGAAATCCTCGATCGTCGCATAGCGGCGGTTGCCCTCGAGGTCGCGCACGAAGGGAGGGCCGTAGACCGGCGCGAAGATCGTCGCCTTGCCGCCGACCTGGGCGCTGCGCTCCGGATTGCGGGCGTGCCAGGTGAATTCTGATGGCGCCGTCTTCAGGAGTTCGCGGCAGAGCCCCTTGGGGAAATGCACGCGCTGGCCGCGCACGTCGGCACCGGCCTCTTTCCAGAGTTCGAGCGCCTCGGCGTCGTCGCGGAATTCGATGCCGATTTCCTCAAGGATCGTGTCGGCATTGCGCTCGATGAGCTGCAGGCCTTCCTCGTCGAGGACCTCATATTCGCGAATCTTGCGCTGGATATAGGGCAGAGACGGTCCCGGACCGCCCCCGGTGCGCGACGCACGCCGTGCTGCCGCTCCCCGTCCCTCGCCACGCGAGCGGCGACCGCCGCCTTCACCCGCGCCCTGATCTGTCACGTCGCTCATTCGCTTTTCCTCTCCCGCGCATCACTTTTTGCGCCTTCAAGCATCAATTGGTCCTAATGCTACCAAGCATAGGGGGCCTTGCGGGTCTCAATGCGCCAAGGAGTGGCGCAACTCGAACACTACCGAGAAGCGACCACAGGACGCCAAAAACCGCGTGGCGCGAATATATTGTTTTTGTTAAGAATATGCAGGCGTCAAAAGAAGCTGCCCTCCCGTCGCTTTTTGTCATATGCGACGTCGCTTTCGAAAACAGATTTTTAGAAATCGAACGCTATGGATTGATGGACGCGCCCGGAATATTTGCGCGGCCGTGCCAGGAACCGAGGAACCCCAATATGGCAGACGATGAAATCATTCTCGAGGACCTTTCCGACGAAGAACTTGTGCAGCAGATGCACGACGACCTCTATGACGGTCTGAAGGAAGAAATCGAGGACGGGACCCACATCCTGCTCAAGCGCGGCTGGACGCCCTACGATGTCCTGACCCAGGCGCTGGTCGAAGGCATGCGCATCGTCGGCATCGACTTCCGCGACGGCATCCTGTTCGTGCCGGAAGTACTTTTGTCGGCTAACGCCATGAAGGCCGGCATGACCATCCTGCGTCCGCTGCTTGCCGAAACCGGCGCGCCGAAGCTCGGCAAGATGGTGATCGGCACCGTCAAGGGTGACATTCACGACATCGGCAAGAACCTCGTCGGCATGATGATGGAAGGTGCCGGCTTCGACGTCGTCGACCTCGGCATCAACAACCCGGTCGAGAACTACCTCGAAGCGATCGAGCGCGAGCAGCCGGACATTCTCGGCATGTCGGCGCTTTTGACCACCACCATGCCCTATATGAAGGTCGTGATCGACACGCTGAAGGAAAAGGGACTACGCGACGACTACGTCGTTCTCGTCGGCGGTGCGCCGCTGAACGAAGAATTCGGCAAGGCCGTCGGCGCCGACGCCTATTGCCGCGACGCGGCGATCGCCGTCGAAACCGCCAAGGACTTCATGAAGCGCAAGCACAACCGGCTGGCAGCTGGCTAAGCTTCGGGCAATCCGAGATGAAAAAGCCGGCCGCAGAAGTGAAATCCGCGGCCGGCTTTCTTATGTCTGGCTGGTTCGGCGTGGGCGACGGAGGCCGTGCCCAGTCGTTTGCCGTCAGGCTTAGTTGACGGAGTGTGCCACCTTCTTGCCGGCCGACTGTGTCGCGTTGACAGTGTTTGCAGTATCCTGCCCGATGCCGCGGATGGTGTTGCCGCAGGCGGTGAGCGTTGAGAGGGCGACGAGAACGGCGCCGACGGTTGCAAGGGTCTTTACTGTCATGGTCAGGTTCCTTCCCGCTGATAGCCACATGGAATCAAGATGGAAAAAATATCGTCGGCAATAGAACGTGCACAACCGAAAAAAGTTCACGTGATCGGTTGTGGCGCCATCGCGCGCGAAATCCTGGCGATCTGCGAGGCAAACGGGCTCGCCCATATCGACCTCAACTGTCTGCCCGCCATCTGGCACAACACACCTGAAAAGATCACGCCGGGCATTCGTGACGCGATCGCCAAGGCGCGCGCCGAAGGCTTCAAGCGCATTTTCGTCGCCTATGCTGATTGCGGCACCGGCGGCCATCTCGACCGGCTATGCGAGGAGGAAAAGGTCGATCGCATCCCCGGCCCGCACTGTTATTCCTTCTTTGCCGGCAACGCGGATTTCGCCCGCCGCTGGGACGACGACATCACCGCCTTTTTCCTCACCGATTTCCTCGCCCGCCAGTTCGAAGCCTTCGTCATCGAACCGCTCGGCCTGGACCGGCATCCGGAGCTGCGCGACATGTATTTCGGCCATTACCGCAAGCTGGTCTATCTCTCGCAGCAGGAGGACAAAGCCCTGCAGGAAAAAGCGAAGAAGGCAGCCGAAACGCTCGGATTGGAATACGAATATCGCTTCACCGGTTACGGCGATCTGGCGACGTCGCTGATCAGGGCGTGATGGAACGGCGGCCGAAGTGGCCGCGGCAGATCTAGCTGCGCGCGGCGATCGCGAGGCCGGTGGCAATCATGGCGCTGCCGGCCACCCGGTTCAGCGCCCGGACCGCCCGGGTGGTGCGGAACCACCGTGACGATGCCGCAGACAAGAGCGCATAGCCACCCATCGTGACAACATTGACCGCGAAAACGACGGCAAGCACCGTCCCGATCCCGAAGCGATCAAGGCTTTCGAGGTCGAGGATCAGCGGCATCAGGCTGGCATGAAAGAGGATCGCCTTCGGATTGCCGAAGCCGATGGCAGCGCCGAGCGCCAGCGAGCGCATCCATCTGCGCTCGCCCGATGCCACCTCCGCCTCAACCGTCGCAGCCGCGCGCCACATCCGATATCCGAGGAAAATCAGATAGCCGGCGCCAGCATATTTGATGGCAAGAAACAGCCAGCCGAACGTCTGTGCAATGACCGTGAGGCCAGCAAGCGCGACGCTTACGAGCACCATATCGCTGAGCGCGATACCGAGGCCACAGGCCAGCGCCGGGCCAACACCACGGCTGATACTGGTGGAAATGACCGCGAACATGGCAGGCCCCGGGGTGACCGCGGCCAGGAACAGTGCCAGAGCATAGGTGGAGATGACAGCAAGGGTCATGGCTAAGGCCTGGGGAAAATTCCTCGATCCAAGCATATAGGCACAATCTCTCGATCTACACAAATAGACAAACACACAAACAATTTGGATAACACACGCATATACAATGACATGCGCAAGACAAACCGAAACAATCTTCAAGAGAAGAACCACTAGAAAACATATCTCGAGAAAAATCAGGTCTCACGATCTGTAACTATTCAATTTAAATCTCGTCGACTTCAGAGTTTATTTTGGAACCATGTGCGCTCCACCTCGTTTAGCTACCAGATCATATCTCCACCCCTGACGCTTCCTCTGCCTCCTGACAATTGGCCGTTTTTGCGCCAAGCACCGATCCAACACGCGGGAGCGTCTCCAGTGACCAGGCATTTCAAGTATGACAAAGAGGCCCTGCTTCGTGGCTGGGACGCAGTCTACGATCTCGAAGAGTTCATTCTGGCCTATCGCCTGCCACCGCTTGCCGCGCGCGAAATCTTCGCAAAGGCCGGGCCCCGCCGGCTCGATCTGGCAAATGCGATGGACGCACGAGACATAATGGCGCCCCGGGACCAGTCGAAACACACTCAAGGTGCTTGAGTGAAGTTCGTTGCGCTGGCGCGACAACGCGTGCAGGGTGCTCCATCGACAGCGATTGAAGCGGGCGCTGTCGCAAACAGGCCTTTCCGTGCCTGCGCCCCAACCAAAGGAGGACGTAATGTCTTCCAGCAATCCAGAACACTATCTTGATTCAGACGACCTCAGCCTGTTGGTCGAGGTGCTTACCGTTGCCGGTTTCTACGGAACGACAGCGACGGCAGATCCGGCCGGACGGCTTGCCGCGGCACGCTTCCTGATGACTGCTCTCGAAAGCGGCATCGACACCAGTGCGACGCTCGCCGCAGCACTTGTAGAGCGTGCGGATGCCTCAAACGGCGAACATCAGACGCCGGCACAGTTGAAAGCTGAGGCGATTGACCGATGGGATGACGAGGGCGGCGCCGTTTCGGATGTCGTCGCCAAGCCTGCGGCCTGACCGCCGCTTGCGGCTAACCGATTGATCGCGTGCGCTATTCCGGCGCCAGAAGGGAGAATTCGATGTACACGCTGCCCAACCTGACGGGCCATAATCTCAGCCCCCACGACATCGTGGTGGTCCGGAGGGTTTTTGAAGCGACCTGCTCGAAAATATGTATTCAGCGTCCCGGCGACCATGCCGACCGCCTGGCCAGATTCATTGTGGACGAGTTTGGCTTCGGCAATACCGACGAGGCTTCGCTCCTTGAATGTGCCCTATGGCATGAAACACGGGGCATCTTGCCCGAGGCGAAGCGCGACTCGCTCGTTGACATGCGAACAGCATTGGCCCGAGAGAACCACGATCTCGGCTAAACACAGGCAACAGATTTGCGGTCGAGACGCTCAGTAGTCGCTCTACCCGTCCAACTGTAACCGCCATTCCAACCGTCCGATCTCCGCTATCTGGCCGCCGCTCACGGGCAGCCAGCACGGCCAGGCGCGTCGCCTGGAACATGACAGTGAGCCCTCGAACAACAGGAGCCATCATGGCCAAGGACATCAAGACACTGGACGTGCTTTTTCACGATACGTTGAAGGACGTCTACTTCGCCGAGAACAAGATCGTCGACACACTGCCGAAGATGCGCGATGCCGCCAAGAGCAAGCCGCTCAAGGACGCGTTTATCAAGCATCTCGCAGAGACAAAGGTCCATGTCGAGCGGTTGGACGAAGTGTTCAAGATCATCGGCAAGAAGCCTGAGAAGAAGACCTGTGACGCGATCATGGGCATCACCAAGGAAGGCGCCTCGATCATGGAAGCGTATCAAGGCTCGCCCGCGCTCGACGCCGGACTGCTTGCAGCCGCACAGGCTGTCGAACACTACGAAATGTCACGCTATGGCACGCTGAGGACCTGGGCGCTGGAACTGGGCATGAAAGACGCCGCCAAGCTGCTTCAGACGACGCTCGACGAAGAGCAGGCGACGGACATTGCCCTGACCGCGATCGCCACAAAGGTCATCAATCAGACCGCCGAAAAAGCGGCCTGACGCAAACACCAGCCCGGCTTGATCCTTTATCGAGCCGGGCAAAGGGTGCGGTTTCGGCGGCCGTCTCCACCGTCTCTGCGAAGAGGAAGAGGTCGAGCGCATCTCCGGCCCGCACCGTTATTCCTTCTTTGCCGGCTTTGCCGGCAACAGGGATTTCGCCCGCCGCTGGGACGACGACATCACCGCCTTTTTCCTCACCGATTTCCTCGCCCGCCAGTTCGAAACCTTCGTCATCGACTGCTCGGCCTCGACCGGCATCCGGAACTGAGGGACATGTATTTCGGCCATTACCGCAAGCTGGTCTATCTCTCGCAGGAGGAGGATCTGGCCCTGCAGGAAGAGGCGAAGAGGCGGCGGACTATCTCGGGCTTGAATACGAGTACCGCTTCACCGGCTATGGCGATCTCGCGACCTCGCTGATCAGGGCGTGAGTATGCGACTTGTCGCGCATGGCGCGCGGTGTCGCAGGTTGGGGCATCACACGCTGGCCCTGCTAGCGCGCATTTACTCTATCGGCTGATTGGGCGCTCCGACCGGCACACGCGCCCCGATGGGCCTTCCCGCACGGGACAGAACGCTGCACAACCTGCTGGCTGCAACTCCACCGCCGACCACAGGATTGCCCGCCATGAGCGCACTGCTTTCCGCCGAACTCGCCTGGTACGCCACCGGCCGCTTCTACGAGGCGAACGACGGCACGTTGGCCGACTACGGCTATTTCCTGCACCTGCCTTTTCTTGATGCCCAGATGTTTGATGGAGAACCGGGCGAAACGACTGCCCATTTCACCTTCGCCGCCAAGCCTTTCAAGGCGCAAGCGGCAGCAAACGGTGTCCTGTCCCTCGGCCTCGACCCGGTCGGCGAATTTTCGCTTTATCTTCAGCGCAAGCCGGCTGGAACCTTCGATGACCCCACCTCCTTCGCCAAGGGAGAATGCATCGCCACGTTCCGGCGGACCAGCCTGGTGGTGGGGACGACGGTCTCCGACACCATCGCTGGGACGACGGCCGTTCTGTTCGGCACCAATGTGTTTTCGGCCCGCCTGATTGCAAGCGCACCGTTTGATTTCGGCGGTCTCCGCCATGATGTGGCACACTATCTCGGCGCGGGCATCACGCAATTCGGCACGTCCGCCGCCACGCAGATCGAGCCGACGCCGGTGGGCTACAAGCGGGTGCTGCCGTTCACGGGCTCGGCCATCGCCCTCGGTCGAGCCGGCTAGAGCCGATCACGGAGGCTGATGCCGCCAGCGCCCATTGCCGCCGGCAACGACATTGTCTGACGGCGGCGGAAGCAGGAACCGAGCACTTTACGGCGAGCCTTATATAGGGTACCCCCCTATATAATATTGGAGCCAGCGGCATGAGCAATCACCAACACGACCATCATCACCACCACAGTCACCACGGGCATTCGCATGGCGAAGGACGCGTGCTCGCGGCGCGCCACGATCACGTCTTCCTTGGCGGCAATCACGAGCGCAACGAGCGGCGGACCTGGATCGTCATCGCGGTCACCGCGACGATGATGGTGATCGAGATCGCGGCCGGGCAGGTCTTCGGGTCGATGGCGCTCGTTGCCGACGGCTGGCACATGTCGACCCATGCCGCCGCGATGCTGATTGCTGCACTCGCCTATCTCTATGCGCGCAAGCATTCGAACAACCGCCGCTTCACCTTCGGCACCGGAAAGCTTGGCGACCTCGCCGGCTTTTCCAGCGCCATCGTGCTGGCGCTCATCGCGCTGCTGATCGGTTGGGAAAGCCTCCAGCGCCTGAGCGCACCTGTCAGCATCGATTTCAGCGAGGCCATTCTCGTCGCCGTGGCCGGCCTCGTCGTCAACCTGGTCTGCGCCTGGCTGCTGAAGGATGATCACGGCCATCACCATCACGAACACCATGGGCATCACCACGGACACCACGGCGGGCAGGATCGAAACCTGCGCGCCGCCTATCTGCACGTCCTCGCCGATGCGCTGACCTCGGTTCTCGCAATTGTCGCGCTCGGTCTGGGCGCGATCTATGGCTGGCTGTGGCTCGATCCCGCCATGGGTATCGTCGGCGCAATCGTCATTGCGCGCTGGTCCTTCGGTCTCATCCGCGACACCGGCGCAACCTTGCTGGATTACCTTCCCGAAGGCGAAGACCTGCCCGAAGAAATCGGCGAGATCGTCGCCAAGGAAGATGCCGAGATTGTCGATCTGCACGTCTGGCAGCTCGGACCGGGTCACCACGGCGCGATCGTCTCGATTGTCGCCGACAACCCGCGGGCACCGTCCTATTATCGTGAGAAGCTTGCCGCCATTCACGATTTGTCGCATGTCACCGTGGAGGTGGAAGCACGGGCCGCATAGTGACGGCGCCCGAAACCGGAGTGACCGATGACCCATACCATCCGTGAAAAACAGAAGCTCATCAACCGGGTCCGGCGGCTCCGGGGCCAGATGGAGGCGGTCGAACGGATGCTTGAGGAGGAAAAGGGCTGCGCCGAGGTCATGCAGGTGATCGCCGGCATCCGCGGCGCGGTCAACGGCCTGATGGCGGAGGTTGTCGAGGACCACATCCACATGCATCTGGCCGCGGCCGACCTGTCGCAAAAGGATCGGGATGAAGCCGCGGCGGAACTGGTCGACGTGGTGCGCGCCTATATGAAATAGGCCGGGCGGAAAGGACACTGCCTCCGCCGCCGGAATTAGCGGCATCCCCCGCCAAGCTGCTTCAGACGACGCTCGACGAAGAGCAGGCGACGGACATTGCCCTGACCGCGATCGCCATCGCCGCCAAGGTCGTCAATCAGACCGCAGAAAAAGCGGCCTGACCGAAAACACCCGGCGCGGCTTGATCATGTCGAGCCGGGCAAGGATTGAAGCCGTCCCCTTCGCCTCGCGCGAGGAACCCTGGCTTCGCCAGGAACATCCCTGCACCGGCCGGGCGTTTCCGCTGCGCGTCCCAGATTCGCGGGCGATGGCCGCAGGGAGACCACAGTGATGGCAGGCAAACTTTCGAGCAGGCGCCCCACGTCATCGACCTGCGGATATGCCTCCAACCAAAGGAGGACGAGATGTCTTCCAACGTAGCCTCCCACGTCCCCGTTCCCCTCGATATGTTAAAACGGGTGCTCGACACCGCCGGAATATGCGGTGTCAGGAGCGCCTGGCACCGCGCGAAAAGACGCGCCGCGGCCCGATTGCTGATCTCGGCATTTCGCGGCTGCACTCACTCCGAAGCAGCGCTCGTCGTCATTCTGATAAGCCAGATCGAAATGCTCTCCTCGCCTTTTTCGACTGAAGAATTGGACCGATGGGAAAATGGAGGGTGGCGGCATGGCGTTTGATCGCGCCGCAACACCTGGAAAGTTCCATTGATCGGAGCTCAGTTCCTTGCCGTGGTTCTCGTATCCTCGGGCACGCCGGAAGGGGACGCTGTTTGCGC
>NZ_JBYTEC010000017.1:0-100016 GCF_058792075.1 Ensifer sp. EB106-03-01-XG145
GCCCTCCCTTCGTCACACCCCCGCCGCCGAGTCTCATCCTGATTGACGCTGAATCTCACCGTGATTGCCGCCGCGCACACAAGCCAGTTCAGGTGGCGCGCGATGCGCTCCGCTCCTTTGCGCAAAAGAAGGGCATCCTTGTCAAGGCTCCCGCGGTCTTGCCGTGGATGATCAAGGCCAAACCGGGCGGCGGTCGAGTACACCCGTAAACCGGCTTTCGAGAGTGGGGGGCCGCGCTCGCGGCCTCTCTAGTTAGCGCGGTAAGCAGCGCTTGTTGCGTGGTTCTCAAGGTAGGCTGGCGGGCGGCAGTGAGCCTGCCTCCGAATCCGCTTTCCTCCCATGGAAGTCATCGATAGCGCAGGGCATCAACCAGCAGCACGAAGGCAGGCGATGCCACGCGGCGGCTCGGATAGTAGGGGTGATATCCAGGAAACGAGGGACACCAGTCCCTTAGCACCTGGATGAACCGTCCTTTCTTCACGAGCGGACCCAGGTGGTCGCACGGCAGGCAGGTAAGGCCGTGCCCGTCGAGGGCGGCGTCGAAACGACGTAATTTTGCGGAAACTGATCTTCAAGAGCCCGATTGTCTCCGTGATGGGGCAGCCAACCATGAATGACGAGATCTACGCCCCGCACCCTCCGCCCGCACGGTGGCCCAGGGGCCGTAAAGGCGAACATGGGCCTGACATGATCAATCGAAATGCCCGGACATCGCGTCTGGCGGCTCTATCAGAACGCTTTAAGGGTGATGGCGAATTGCTCCGGTGCGCCGGAGCGAATGATCGAAAGGCTGGGGCACTAAGAGGTGCCCCAGCCCAGCCATTCTAGGTAAGCGAGCGTTGACCGCCGGTACCTGTCTTTACCCCAGGCGGTCCATCCACGCCTGTCGACATGCCCGCGTCTCGGCAGGCGTCAATAAACGCTTCGCGCGCGACGGCGACTGGCGTCACTCGGTTTAGAGCACGGCGGCACGTTTGAACCGCCCGATTGTATTTTCTGCCGCGATAGATGGCCCAATCCCCTTCGAGGAAATCGAGCACGTCATTGACAGAAGCGAAGACCTGGGACGCCCCGTCCTTCATGTGAACGGTGACGGGAGTCATCCAAACCAATTCCGGGTTGAGCATGATGTCCTCCTTTCGCATTCAAGCCGGATGAAAAAGAAGTGAAGAAAATATCGGCCCGGACAGAGCGGATTTCAAGACTTCCAAACACCTACCGCACGATCGACGTCGACTGACGATCCGAGCGAACAGATCGCCGCCCCCCTCAACACACCCGGTTCACGGCGTAGGCGCGGGGTATCCTTGCTACCGCCTTAGCAGTTGACGATCTTCGCACAGAAGAACCGGTCGGGAGGAACCCTGACGAAGGAAGAGCCCCCATTGACAAGCACCAAGCCCACGTCCGATCACCAGCCGACGCGACGGCAGCCGTGTGTGTGCGCGCCGAGCGACTGCCGAGCAAACCTACTCGGCCAGCATGGCGAGGTTGGCCGTTGAAATTGGAAACCACCACGAACCGCAGCGATCCAGCCAGCTAGACTAGGCGCGCACGCAGGGAGGGCTCAAGATCTCAAATTTCAGTTTTCTCAAACGTTTGCCCTTCCTGCTGCGATACAACAGGATTTCCCTTGGGATGTCATTTCGCCCCCTACCGGAGCTGCCCCCCTATTGCTGATCCCTTACGGAACGGAGATTCCATCTCACGATTCTGACTATCATATCTGCCTTCAGCCAACAGATGACTCTTCTGAAGCTGTGGGAATGGGGCAGAACGGGAAATATCGCGTTAACTGCTTCTTGGTGCCTCCGGCAGTGTTTGATTGATAATTCTCTCGTCTTTCCGCGCATCGACGCTGAACCAGGTCCGTTTGCAAAGCGGAAAGTGGTGTTTAAGCCTTTGCCGCGACCAGAGCGGCCAGCGGTGGGACGGGCTGACCCTTGATCCCGAGGCGATCGCCGAGATAGTGCCAGAACGACAGGCCGAGCTTGCGACAAGTCTTCATCAGTCCCAGCATGGTGTCGCGCGCCATGCGGCCATCCCGGCTCATCGTGCCGCCGGAGATCTTGCGTTTGGTGAACGAAGCTGCGCAGATCGATCTCCGACGCATTGGTGTGGAGCGCGTTTCTGGTCGTTCCAGCACCTTGAGCGGTTCGTCCTTGCGGCGAAACAGGCGCGCGAGCAGTTTATCGAGATCCTCGTAACCGTGCTGAGCAAGAAGATGCGGTCGAAGCGTCGGTGGGAGGCGGCGGTGAGGCCAGGCAGCGCTCGGTAGAACTGCCAGACGAGATCGCGCACGGTCTCGACCAGACGCCCTTGCCGCGGCGTCGCCGATTCGTGTTGCCACACGTGATTTTGTTACCGCGTGGCCGATCCGGTTGCCGTTTCCGTTCAGTCGGGCTTGAAGCCGATCACCATCGAGTCCGGCCCCAGCAACGGCTCGACGCGTGTGGACACGAAACCGGCTTCGCGCATCCAGGCCTGGCAGTCGGCGCCGGTGTAGTCGAAACCTCCGCGGGTCTCGATCAGCATGTTCAGGCTCATCAGCAGGCCGAAGGCGTTGCTGCGGCGCTCGTCGTCGATGACGGCGTCGTAGACGATCAGCGCTCCGCCGTTGGGCAGCGCGGCGAAGGCCTTTTCCAGCAGCATCCTCTTCTCGGCTAGATCCCAGTCGTGCAGGATATGCCCCATCACGATCACATCTGCATTCGGCATCGGGCCGTTGAAGAAGTTGCCGCTTTGGAAGCGGACGCGGTCAGCGAGGCCCTGCCGGGTGATGAACTCGTCGAATATCGGCTGCACGGCGGGCAGGTCGAAGCCGATGGCCTGGAGATGCGGATGGGCTCGCGCGATCACCACCGGCACCATGCCCTGCGCCGCGCCCACATCGGCGAAGGTCGTGTATTTCGACCAGTCGAACCTGGCGGCGATCGCCTGCGCCGCACCGGCGCTGATCCCGCTCATGGCCTCGAGGAACCCGCGCAGCCGTGCCGGCTTCGCATAGATCGCGGCGAAGAAGTCCTCGCTGTGCTTGGCTTCGTTCTGCGGCTCTCCCGTGTGCAGAGCTTCGGTAAGCGAGCCCCAGAAACCGTAGAGCCGGGCGTTGGCCATTTCGAGGATGCCGCCGATATAGGACGGCTTCGCCTTGTCGAGGAAGAGGTCCGTATCAGGGGCATTGCGATAGCGGCCGTCCTCGCGTTCGAGCAGCTTCAGGGCCACCAGAGTGTCGAGGAAGTCGCGGGCCGAGCGGGGATGCAGTTTCAGCCTGGCCTGCAGGTTCGGCAGGTCGACCGGGCCGGCTGCAAGCTCGGTGAAGACGCCGAGCTCGACCGCGCTGAGCATGGCCTTGGAGGCCCAGAACCCCATGCCGAGCTGCATGATGTTGTCCGGCGTCGTTGCGCCCATCGCTCGTCTCCTCGTGGATCATGTCGTTGGATGACATCTGGGATTGGTGCGGAAATCGAAGCGGTCCGGCGGCGCTGCGAAGCAAAGGACGTTCCGTCTCGTCGAGGACACCCTGCCAGGAAAATAGAGCGTTTCGCGATGGGGTGCAATTAATCAAGAATCACTAAGAGTCCTTAAGCCTCAAGGCAAGCTGCTGTTAGACGCCTCCATGAAAGTGACCGGCATCTCCGAATGCGGGATGCGGTGGGCCATCGCGAGAGGGCTGGGTCAGGTTCGAGGGCGAGAACTTCCTGTGGAGAAGCACGGTAAAAGGTCAGGTTCAGGCCCGACCCGCTGCCCATCTCCAGGAAGCGACCTTCCGCTGCGCCTACCACACGCTCGCGATAGGGAGGCCGACTCTCGTTGCGCATGGAAAGATCGCTGAGCTTTGGCAGGATCACGTCGCTGTAAATGCCCATGCGCGGATCCTCAGAGGTGACGCATTGGTGCGTGCCCGGACTACATCTCGTGAATCAAGTTTTTGATCTGTTGCCGATCCTCCGAAGACCATTTGTCGGGTTCTTCCTGATGAGCGGTCGCCCCGTGGAGCTCAATGTGTTTCCATAGCTCCGCCTCAGTCTCGGCCGTGAACGCCGCCGGACAGGCTTCCATTCCAGGGTAATCCTTGCAGCAATATGAGTAGGCCATTGCTTCACCCTCCTGCGCTGCCATCACAGTAGCACGGGCTGTGTCGACAAAGAACAGAGCCGAATCTTCGATCGCAGCTTTCGAGGTAGGGTCGGGGGGGTGGCGCATTGTAGCCTCCGAAAGGAGTTGGTCGAGCGACCGCTCATCGGCATTCCCGTTCGGATACAAGCGCGATTTTCACCACTAGCACTGGCAGCGTTCGCTAAATCCCGATCGTCTCATCGGTCGACCGGCGCCGAACGAGCGCGCCGCCGGCGGGCGAGCCGCTTATCAATTCCAGTCGGCAAAGGTCGTCACTGGTCGAGTCGCTTTGCGAGCTTGTGGTAAGCCTTCCCGTTGACGGACGAATCAACTCGAACGCGAGCCACGCCGAGTTGAATGCAGACCAGGCCATGCAGGATGAGGTCCGCAACACGGCACGTATCGGCAAAGCGGGCAGGTAAACTGGGATCGGCCGGCCGCAACCTGCGACAGCCACGGGAGAAATAGGCGGCTCGGAACGTAATTTTTGAGAAACAGGGATAGACACTGAGGCTCCGGCGGCTGCTTTTCTCGGCATTATGGCGGGCGAGATTTTGGCCCGCCACTCGCAATACGTCCGATCAATGCTTCAGCGTTTTTGCCGAAGTCCTTCCGCTACTCTTCTTGGCCCGTTCGAAAGCTTTCGCCCTGCAGACTTGGCGTTTGTTCCCGGCCGTAAGTCTTCGGGTCCCGGAAGGCCGGTTAAGAGCGTTATCACGCCGCCTCATGTGTCAGGGGCATGACCGCGCAAGTCATGGAACTGGAATATGGATAGTTGGGGTAGATCGCTGCGCTCACCGGTATTTCCGGCTGGAGAGCGCTTCGCCCGAATCTCCTGGATCTCCGTGGCGAGATGATCGAGGTATTCGAGCGCCTCGTGAGTGGCGATCAAAGACGTCATACTGTCGTCCGTGCCGGCACGTGTCAGATCGTTTCTAGCTTTCTCCACGGAGTCATGGATGAACCGGTTTGGATCATCGCATTGGTCGGCAGCCCACCGCAACAATTCGCATAGCAACCTTTCGTTAACGCGCATTGCCGTAACGGCCTGGCTCAACATGAGGTTAATTTTCTGGACCTTCTCATCTTTGATTCTTCGGGCCATCGGAATTCTTCCTGATTTACTTCTGCGCATGCCTGCTGGCGTTCCAACGTCCAACGGCGAGGCGAATGCATTTGTTCCGCGCCCGAATGCTGCTTAAGCGACGGAGCTGGTGCCCCCTTCTGAACATTCATGGCGGCCACTCATGATTCTGGCGAACGGCAACAATTCGGCTTGCGGGACATGGCGCGAGGCTCTCGACCCTTTGGAGCGCTGACGTGAGTGGCAGCTGAAGCATGGATAGAGATGGCGTACAAAGCCCAATGCAGACCTCACAGCGCCACTGAGAGCCGGTGAGACAGGATGACGGGGCATGGACGGACGCCCTCAGCAGAGGCTCACTACACTTCTGAAGCGTTCTTTGGTTCAAGCCTGTTGCTCGCCTTTTGGCGATCATCGCTATCTGCAAATACAGCGTGGGACATCGGACCAATGAAAACTACCCAAAAGTCCCGGCGATCAACCGGCACCAATGCTCTCCGGCAATACCGTTGAAAAAGCCTTGCCGGTCATCACTGTTCTCACCTCGATACCGATTTGCGACAGAACCCAATCAGGTGCTGATGATGCCTTTCTCTTCGTGAGATCTCGTTGGAGTTTTGCCGTGCCGGCTTTCACAAACTAGTTGTCAGCCAGTCACAGAAAATCTGAACTTCCTCGCAAGGGATAGATTTACCGCTGCGCACTAAGAAATGGGCCAATCGGATCGGAAGTCGATATTCGAATGGAGCAATTAGAATACCCTGCTCGAGATAATGGTCCGCGAAGCGTTTTAGCACCATCACGGAACCAGCCCGAGCGATCGCCGATTGCAGCGCAATAAACGAGGAGTCTACCTTGAACCAATCACCGGTTGTTTGAAGATTCAATCCGTGCTGTTCGGACAATTGACCCCAGTCAGATTCGGACCCCATTATGCTGACAATCCTGCCCGCAGCCAATGCTTGAATGGTCAGTGGCTGCGGGAAGGATGCAGCATAGTCCGGATGGCAAACCGGGATTGCGTATTCATGGCCGAGATGCTGCACGGCGCCATCGTCCCAATCCCCTGTACCATAACGAATATCGATGTCGGCGGGATCATCGTCAAACTTGTCCGCCCAAACAAAAGACGTCAACTGGACTGAAATGTCGGGATGTAACGCGTAGAATTCGGCGATACGCGGCGCAATTACCAGCCCTGCAAACGAGATGGAGGCGCGCACACGCACTGTTCGCATCGTTGAATTTCGAAACAAGCTGTTAGTGGCGGACATCATGTCTGCAAACGATCGCCGAATGGGCTGGGCGTATGCTTTGCCAGTGTCGGTCAGGGCCACACCCCGCGGAAGCCTCACGAACAATTCTGTGCCGAGCTTGCGCTCCAAAAGTCGGATTTGCTGGCTGACTGCTGCAGGGGTCATCCCCAACTCTTCTGCTGCTGCCGAGAAGCTGGCATGTCGAGCCGCCGCTTCGAAACTGTGGAGCCACGTGACATGGGGCAGCCTAGCCATAACTCTACCTACAATGAAAATGATGCCTTTGCTTACGAAAGCATTGTTTGTGTTGTAAGTCTAGGCCTGCGATAGACCTCCCCCACAACCGCGAATGTCCACATGTCAGTTGGGAGGCTGATCCGGCGATGAATGAAGCTCCATTTGACTACATCATCGTAGGCGCTGGATCCGCGGGCTGCGTCTTGGCGAACAAGCTGAGTGAAAACCCTCGTCACAAGGTGTTGCTGATCGAAGCTGGAGGCAGCGACGCGCGATTTTGGATCAAGGTCCCGTTGGGATATGCGAAGACCTTTGCCGATCGGGCCGTGAACTGGGCTTACAAGACCGAGTCCGACCCCGGCCTGAATGGGCGGCAGGCATATTGGCCACGTGGCCGGGTGATCGGGGGGTCAAGCTCAATCAATGCGATGGCCTATTTGCGGGGCTTGCCACATGACTTTGACGATTGGGAACGCGCAGGTGCGACCGGATGGAACTGGGAGGCCGTCCGCAAAACCTATGAAGCGCTAGAATGTCAGGTCGAGGGTGCTATCGAAAAGGGTAGCGGGCCTTTGGTGGTGAGCGACGTCAGTGCGGAGATGCACCCTTTTGTGCAGAACTTCCTGGATGCTGCTGGTGAAATGGGTTGGACGGTCGCTCGCAACCTGAACGGTGAGGATGCCGAAGGCCTCATGCGCATGCGCAGCACGGTTCGCAACGGTCGACGCTGGTCGGCTGCGGACGCATTCCTTCGGCCTGCAATGAAGCGATCAAACCTGCGCGTCACCTCGCGGGCATTCGTCGAAAAGCTCGTCGTTGAAAATGGGCGCGCAGCCGGCGTCCAGTTCCGCTCAGGCGGGGTCCAACATATTGTCGGGGCGAAAAAGGAAGTAATCTTATCCGCGGGCGCCATTAATTCTCCCCAGATTCTTCAATTGTCAGGAATTGGCCCGGCGGCACTGCTGGAGGCGCATGGCATTAAGGTTTTGCATGAACTGCCCGAAGTCGGCAAAGGCCTGCAAGATCATTTGGCCGTTTCACAATACTATCGCGCGACTGAGCCTACATTGAACAATACTTTGGGCACCGGCCTGGGCAGGATGTTGGCCGGGCTCCGCTACATCCTGACGCGCAAGGGACCGCTGAGTATACCTGTAAATCAGATTAGCGGGTACGTCCGCTCATCGCCGGAATCGGAAGTTCCCGATGTGCAGGTGTACTGCAATCCGATGTCTTACATTACACACACTTCAGGCGTGGTGGCCGTGGATCCTGCTCCGGGATTTCTCCTGTGCGTCCAACCCAGCCGCCCAACCAGCCGGGGTCAAGTGACAATTGCCTCGGCCAATCCCGCGGACCCGCCGCTGATCCAGCCCAATTCGCTCGCTACCTCTGAGGATTGCGAAACGGTGATCAAGGCCAGCCGACTTCTTAAAAAATTGGCTCAGACAAAAGCTATCCGCGCAGTGACCGAGGCGCCACTTCAGCCCGACATCTCCACCATGGACGATGCTGCGCTACTGGAGAACTTTCGTAGTCGCGCGGGCACGGTTTTCCATCCAAGTTGCACTTGCCGGATGGGCCAGGATGCGAGCGATTCCGTGTTGGACGCACGCTTGCGTGTTCATGGAATGAAGGGGCTTCGCGTTGTCGATGCGTCGGCCTTTCCCAATGTCACGTCCGGCAACACCAACGGTCCAACCATCATGTTGGCTGCGCGAGCTGCCGAGCTGATTTTACAAGATGCGTGATCGCAAAGGGCCCAGTTCATGAAGCTTGATCGGATAGAGACTTTCGTTGTCGCCAACCCGCCGCCGCGACACGGCGGCCGGTATTTCATCTTCGTCCGCCTGACCACCGCCTGTGGTATCAGCGGGGTTGGCGAAATTTACAACGCCACCTTCGGCCCGGACCTTTGCGCCGCGATGGCCGTCGACATGTTCACCCGCCAGTTCGAAGGCAGCGATCCGCATCATATCGAGCGGATGTGGCGCAGATGCTATGGCGCCGGCTTCACGATGCGCCCCGACGTGACCGTGATGGGCGTCCTGAGTGGCCTCGAAATGGCCTGCTGGGATATCGTAGGCAAGGCCGCCGACCAGCCTGTCTATCAATTGCTTGGCGGCAAGGTTCACGAGCGGCTGCGCAGCTACACCTATCTTTATCCCCCCCATGGTGACGTCTATCCCGATCCGAGCCTTCCCAACGTCTATAACGATCCGGATATCGCAGCCGAAGTCGCCGCTTCCGCCGTTGAAGAGGGCTTCACGGCCGTCAAGTTCGATCCGGCCGGCCCTTATACGATCTATGACGGTCATCAGCCCCGCATGGAAGATTTGTGGCGGTCGGAAGCTTTCTGCAAACGCATCCGGCAAGCCGTCGGCAACAGGGCCGACCTTCTGTTCGGCACCCATGGGCAGTTCACCGTTTCCGGCGCCAAACGCCTGGCACGGCGACTGGAAGCCTACGATCCGCTCTGGTTCGAGGAACCCATCCCGCCGGAAAATCCCGCCGACATGGCCGAGGTGGCACGCTTTACCTCGATCCCCGTCGCAGCAGGAGAGCGGTTGACGACGAAGCACGAATTTGCGCGCCTGCTCGAGGCGGGCGCTGCCTCGATCCTGCAAATGAACCTCGGTCGTGTCGGCGGCATGCTGGAAGCGAAAAAGATCGCCGGGATGGCGGAGACGCGATCGGCGCAGATCGCGCCGCATCTTTACTGCGGGCCGGTTGTGGCGGCCGCCAACATCCAGATCGCGACATGCAGCCCGAATTTCCTGATCCTGGAATCGATCGGCCGCTTCGACGGTCCTTTCATGCGGTTTCTAAACGAGCCGATCGTTTGGGAAAACGGCTTCGTTATTCCGCCCACGGCTCCGGGTCTCGGCGTGACGCTGAACGACGAGGCGATCGCCCAAAGTCCCTATGCGGGGTCCGAACTGCACCTCAACCTAATCACCGAACCGGTCGCGCCCTGACCTGCATCCAAACGGAATGAGAGATCTATGAAGAAGCTGGACAAGTTCTATATTGGCGGCGCCTGGGTCGCGCCCGTATCAGGCACACCGCTTGACATCACAAACCCCGCCAACAGCGAAGTTGTTGGTCAGGTGATTTTAGGCGACAGCCGCGATGTCGACGCAGCAGTGGCAGCGGCAAAGCTTGCGTTCGACACTTTTTCGAAGACAAACAAAGAAGAACGGATTGCTCTGCTGGAGCGGTTGAAAGCGGTATTTTCCTCTCGGGTGGAGGAAGTGGCGCAGGCGATAAGCACGGAAATGGGCGCGCCGATTAGCATGGCGCGAGAACAACAGGCTTTTTGCGGCGTCGAACATATCGAGGCGTTTATCGCCGCACTGAAAGGCCAGGCCGAGCGCGAGATCTTAGCCAATGGTGATACGCTGCTTCGTGAACCAATCGGGGTTTGCGGGCTGATTACTCCATGGAACTGGCCGATCAGCCAAATAGCGCTGAAAGTCGTACCCGCCTTTGCCACGGGGGCGACCTGTGTGCTTAAGCCGTCAGAATATGCGCCCCTGTCAGCGGCGCTGTTCGCGGAGATCGTGCACGAGGCAGGCTATCCGGCGGGCGCGTTCAATCTCGTCTTCGGCGATGGACAAGAGGTGGGCAGTGCGATGTCGCGCCATCGTGATATCGCGATGATGTCATTCACGGGATCCACACGCGCGGGCATCTCGGTTTCAAAGGACGCCGCCGATACGGTCAAGCGAGTAACGCTGGAACTGG
Organism: Ensifer sp. EB106-03-01-XG145; assembly: GCF_058792075.1. Lineage (NCBI taxonomy): Bacteria > Pseudomonadati > Pseudomonadota > Alphaproteobacteria > Hyphomicrobiales > Rhizobiaceae > Ensifer > Ensifer sp. EB106-03-01-XG145. The sequence goes on from NZ_JBYTEC010000017.1 coordinate 10,441, forward strand.
GCGGCAAATCCCCGAACTTGGTCTTTGCCGACGCCGATTTGGAAACCCGTGTTGCCGCATCGGTTGCCCATTGTTTCCATAATACGGGACAGTCGTGCAACGCACCCACTCGGATGCTGGTCGAACGAAGCGTCTACGATCGTGTTCTCGAAATTGCAAAAAAGGTTGCTGAGACGCAAATGGTCGACGATCCCGCCAAGCCCGGCGACCATATTGGCCCCTTGTTCAACCAACTGCAGTTCGACCGTGTGCAGACCATGATCAAGATGGGTATCGACGAAGGTGCGCGCCTTTTGGCGGGGGGGACTGGCAAGCCCGAAGGGCTGGAAAAGGGGTGCTTTGTGAAACCCACAGTCTTTGCAGACGTAACCAACGAGATGCGGATTGCGCGCGAAGAAATCTTCGGTCCGGTTCTAGTTATCATTCCCTTCGACACCGAAGCCGAGGCTATCGCCATCGCAAACGACAGCGATTTTGGCCTAGCCGCTTATCTGCAAACCGGGAACGTGGCTCGGGCTGAGCGCGTTGCTGACGCCCTTCGCGCGGGCACCGTGACAGTAAATGGCCAGGCCACGAACTACGGCTCTCCCTTTGGCGGCTACAAGCAATCGGGCAATGGCCGCGAAGGTGGGATCTTCGGGCTCGAGGACTACCAGGAACTCAAGGTTCGTAGCTCCATCCGCGTTTAAGCCTAAGCCCGCCTTGGCGGGCGACCTACTATTTCACCCCATCTCACTAACCGCACGGTTTCACAGCTTCACACTCTTGGGAGGAGTTTAAGGCGATGGCAAAATTCAGTCCGGCCACAGGCATCGGCAATGCGCAACCGCATCAGTCTGGCCTCCGGCGCTATTTTCAGTTTTTCATCCTGCTGCTCGCGGCGGGCTCGATCTATCCGCTGATTTATCTTCGCCAGAACTTCGAAACGACAATTCTCGAAACCTTCCACATCTCCAGTTCCGAACTTGGCACCTATTACTCGATGCTCGGCACGATGTTTCTGCTCACCTATCTGCCAAGCGGCTGGCTGGCGGACCGCGTATCGCCGCGCCTGCTCTTGACCGTCTCGATGATGGCCACCGGCATGCTGGGTCTTTGGTATGCCAGCATTCCAGATAAGTCGGCCTTGTATTGGATATTTCTTGGCTGGGGCATCTCATCCGGCCTGACTTTTTGGGCGGCGCTCCTGAAGGGCGTTAAAATCCTGGCTCGACCCCATGAACAGGGACGATTCTTTGGCGGGCTAGAAGGGATGCGCGGCCTTGTGGAAGCTATCCTGGCTACCGCCGCGGTCGCGCTATTTAGCTACTACGTTGATGGTAAAGGCCGCGCTGCGGCAGAGACCCTGCCATCGGTCATCATGCTTTATGTCTACAACAGCTTCGCAGTAGGGGTCTTGTGTTTCCTGTTTCTGCGTTTGAAGGATGACACCCCGGTCAAGACCGCTGCAAGCAAGAACAATCTTCTGGCTGATCTCAGGTTCCTCCTGGCAGTGCCCGAGCTTTGGCTTATCGCCATTATCATTCTTTGTGGCTACCAGTTGTTTTGGGCGACCTATTCCTTCTCCGCTTTCCTACAGGAAAAATACACGATGACGGCAAGCGCCGCCGCGTTTATGACCGTAGCAAAATTGTGGATGCGCCCCATCGGTGGTCTGGGGGCTGGGTTTCTGGGCGACAAGATCGGCCGGGAAAATGTACTGGCGATCACAATGACATTGAGCATTCTCGGGCTGCTGGCGCTGCTGTTACTGCCATCGACGGCTGGCAGTTTCGTTCTGCTGTTTGTCGTATTGCTGATCGGGGTGATGACCTACGCCACTCGAGGCTTATATTGGTCGATCCTTGAAAGTCGCAATATCCCGAACCGGGTGACAGGGCTCGCCATCGGCGTGATTTCCCTGATCGCATATACACCTGACATTTATCTCCCTAAACTGAATGGGTACCTTGCAGATCACTATACGGGACTCGCAGTTTATCAGCTGTACTTCGGCTTCATCGCCGCGTCGGGTATCTTTGGTCTGATTGCCATAGGTTGTCTCAAGTCTCGGACGAAATTTAGAGCGGCGGCGCAAATACCAACCACGGTGGCCGCGGAATAGTAAGGCTGCGGGCGGAGTAAATTCCGGCTCTGCTAAGTGGCCGTTTCGCCTCCGCTTATGATTTCACCTTTCGGTTTAACAGGGATCGAATGCCAATGATTTATGGCTATATCGGGCTAGGAAATCTCGGAGGGCACCTCGTTGCCAGCCTGCTCAAGGCCGGCTTCAAGGTAGTTGTGCATGATCGCCACAAATATCTTTCAGATCGCCTCGTTGCAGATGGGGCGACCTGGGCGGATTCTCCGGAAGACATGGCGCGGCAGTGCGATGCAGTGATCACCTGCCTACCCTCACCATCTGTTTCCGAGCTGGTTCTTACCCAGTTACTTTCCGGCCTGAGACCCGGATCGACCTGGATTGAGATGTCGACGCTCAGCCGTGATGAAATTCTTCGTCTCGCTGCTGTGGCGGCGAGGCATGGCGTGCGAGCGATGGAGCTGCCGGTGACGGGCGGCGTGCATCTTGCCGCGCACGGAAAGATCACCATGCTTGCCGGCGGCGACAAGGACCTCTTTGACACCCATTTGCCGGCGATCGAAGCCATGGGCAACAAGATTTTCCACATGGGTACGCTTGGCAATGCTGCGATCATTAAGGTGATCACCAACATGCTGGCCTTCATCCACCTCAAGGCATGCAGCGAAGCGCTAATGCTTGCCCGGCGCGGTGGCCTTGATCTCGGTCAGGCCTGGCACGCCATCAAGGCTTCCTCTGGCAACTCCTTCGTCCACGAGACGGAGGGCGCGCTCATTCTCAACGGATCGTACGATGTTGCCTTTAACATTGATCTGGCGCTGAAGGACCTCGGATTTGCCATGGCGTTCGGCCGTGAATTCGGCGTCCCGCTCGACCTTGCGGGTGTCACCCAGCAAACCTACGTTGCCGCCAAGGCGGCGTATGGCGGCAACGCCGAATCGCCCATGATCGCCAAGCTTCTGGAAGACCTGCTCAAGACCGACCTGCGCGCACCGGGCTTTCCGGCCCGGCTGGAGTGATGAACCGCAGCATTGCGACGAGAGCCGAGGGGACGCTGGCGACGATAGCGGCGCTCGCAGAAGGCTGTATGCCGAAACAATCCCCGGATGATGTTGCCTCTGCTTGAGGCGTGGCGCGGGCACCGCCAGGTTAAAGGCATTTGGACTTTGATGTGCGACTACGGGCTATGATGAACCGTGGCCCGCTCTACCGCCGCCATCGTTTACCCGCTGAGAACATTTCCCACGCCGTCTGGTTCTATTTTCACTTCCTCTCAGCCTGAGGATGGTCGTTGCCGGTGTGATCACTGTTTCACATCAGACGGTTCGGTCATGGGCGGAGAAATTCGGGCGGGCCTTTGCCTACGACATCCGCCGTCGTTCGTCTGAGCGGTTCGGCGACAAGTGGCACCTCGACGAGGCTGTTGTTTCGATCCGGGCAAGAAGCACTGGCGGTGGCGCGCCGTCGACCACGAAGGTTTCGTCCTTGAGGTTCTGGTTCAATCGGCCGTAACGCAAAGGCTGCCAGGCGCCTGATGCGCAAGCTGTTGAAGGGCCGCGCGCCGCAGGTGATGATCACCGACAAGTTTGGCTCCTCCGATGCAGCAAAACGAGATGTCATGCCCGGTGTCGAACATCGCTCCCACAAGGGCTTGGACAATTGTGGCTTTTACTTATCGATTGCAAAAGCGTGTTTTAGGCATCGAATAGCGTCCGCCAGACCGAATTCGTCATCCGCGACGCGTCTACTACCTAGGCAAACGCGCCCCAGCGGGCTTCTTCAGAGAAGGGACGCTCCAGTCGCGGCCCATGGTCCAAGGACTCATAATGCAAATGACGCCGTACGCAAGCCCGTGGTCAGCTCCACTGCCTCGTCAGCAAAGACGATGTTAGAGGCACCCCGATCTCACGTCTTCGGATAGTCGCTGACATGCCGGACGATGAGCTCGCGAGGAAATTCCGAACCGCGCTGTATCAGGAAACGCACCTCGTCCCCGAGCGCGTGCTTGCGGATTACGGCCTGAATCTCGTCGGTGGTGCTCACCTCTTGAGCGTCAACCGCGAGGAGCAGTTCTCCGCCTTTTACTCCGGCCCGCGCCAGCTGGCTTCCCGGCTTGGGATTTTGGAGGACGACACCGGGCGACTCGGATTCGGCCGGGGCTGCGTCGCACCATGCGGCGGTCAGTGTTCGGGTGCCCAATGAGACGCAGCCGCAGGCACCGATGCTGCACATGGGGCAGATACATGCACATCCAAGCCCGTCCTGGGCGAGCTGCCAAGCCACAACCCCTGGCAACAGCCGCGCCGTGGATAACGCGGCGTCGGCATGCGCCTTCAGATGTTTCGGCGCAATCGCCCTGAGACGTGGCTCATAGAGCCGTAGCGCCATTTCGTACAGCATCCCATAGCTGAGTGCGCAATGGTGGAACGCCAGACACAGGTCCCGCAATACCTCGGAGAGTGCGGTGGCCTCCCTCGGTGTTGATTGAGAGCTCGTCGTCTCCTCGCTCGGTCCGGCTTCAGCGGAGTCCTTGAGATAGGTGGCAAGCTGATCGCGGTGCGTCTGCACCATCGGCCGGAGGCGCTGAATGGCGGCGAGGGTATCGAGGTGTCCGGAGGACAGTTGCTGCGCTCGCTCAAGCCTTCCTGCCACGTCACCCTCGGACGCGGCGAGTTCCGCCACGGTACGACGGATTACCTGTAGCCTCAGATCGACAGTCATTCTGTGATCCGCCAGTGCCAACCGAACACTTCTGAGCTGAGGTTAGTTGTATAGTCGCGCCACGACAATGGCTCGCTCTCGGAATGTCGGCTTCGGGTCAAAAATTCGGTCGGGCTGACTAGACGTCCGACGGCTTGTTGCTAGGTACCGTCCGTCAGACTTTCACGACTGGCGTTTGTCGACGATCGCTGGTCGCAATCTGCTGAATCTGCCTTTGATCTTGCAATTGGATCGAGGAGCATTGGCTGCGGTCTATCGGTAAGAAGTCCGACGCCCGGTCGTCGGCGGCGTGGAGTACGCCGGCCGCGCCGCGCTACCAAGTTTCGACCGCGCCGCCGGAATTTGCTACAGTGGTCTCGTTGGGGAGGATATCATGGGTATACTTGATCGCCTGCTTTCATCGCGAGACCCATTCATCAGCGACGGAGGCATGGAGACAGACCTGATCTTCCACGAAGGCGCCGAAATGCCGCTGTTCGCCTCCTTCGTCCTGCTCGACAGCCCAGGGGGGCGCGAGATGCTGCGGCGCTACGCGGTTTCGTATTTCGACTTGGCCCAGGTCGCGAGTCGCGACTTTGTGATGGGTACGCCGACATGGCGCGCCAATGGCGGCTGGGGGCCGAAGCTCGGGCTCGACGACGCAGGGATCCGGGACCTCAACCGGCGCGCCGTCGCCTTCGCCTTCGATCTGCGGACCGCCCATCCCTAGCGCGACCATATCCTGATTGAGGGGGTGCTCGGGCCGGCAGGCGATGGCTACGCCCGAGCAGCTTCTGACCCCGACCGAAGCGGCCCGCCTGCACAGCGCCCAGCTGGAGACGTTTGCGGAGGAATGTGTGGACATCGCGTCGGCCTTCACCATCACCCATCCCGGCGAGGCCATCGGCATGGTCAACCGGGCGCGCGACCTTGGCCTGCCTTTCGTTCTTTCATTTACGGTCGAGTCCGACGGGCGGCTGCCGACCGGGCAGGACCTCGATTCCGTGCTCAGCGGGGTCGAAGCCGCGACTGGAGGCTACGCTCGTTATTAAATCAACTGCGCCCATCCCGAGCATTTCGGCGAACAGCTGCCATCGCGCTGGCTCAACCGGATTGGCATGGTCCGGCCAAACGCCTCGCGCCGCAGCCATGCCGAACTGGACGAAGCCACCGAGCGATGACGGCGACTCGCAGGAGTTCGGCGCGCTTTGCGCTGAAATGTGTTCCGGCGTGCAAATTTGGCTCTGACTCATATGTGGAACGGCCCGGTTAGCAAGGCATTTTTTGCGCAATTCACCTTCGGACGGTGCAGTCATATGTCCGGCCTATCAGCGCCATCACCGGCCCGCTGGTATCTCCGTCGCCGAAGGATGCCGGCTAATGGGTATCGCACGCTCGACCTATTATGACAGCCCGGAAAAGCCTGTCGATGATACCGCTATCGTCGAGGCGATGTTTGCCATCTGCGATGAATTTGAATTCTACGGCTACCGTCGCATTGGTGCCGCGCTACGCCAGCAGGGCTTGGTCATCAACCACAAGAAGATCAGACGGTTAATGCGTCAACACGATCTGCATCCGAAGATTCGCCGCAGGTTCGTCGCCACCACCGACAGCAATCATGACGGCCTGATCTTCCCGAACCTGGCGAAGGACATCGTGCCGACCGGCCCCAACCAGCTCTGGGTTTCCGACATCACTTACGTCGCGCTGCCAACCCGCTTCATCTACGTCGCAGTCGTCCTCGATGCCTGGTCCCGGTTGATCGTCGGTTACGCCGTCAGTCGGAGTATCGACGCGCGTCTGACGGTTGCAGCATTGAAGGTTAGAGCGTCGCCGGCCGCCATCGGGCTGCGTACATCATTCCGACCGCGGCTCCCAATACGCAGCTCAGGTGTACCGGGATGCCCTGTCTGGCAGTGATCTCGTCGGTTCAATGGGCCGCAGGGGGAATCCCTATGACAATGCCAAGGCAGAAAGCTTCATGAAGACGCTGAAGGTCGAAGCGGTCTATCCGATGGCCTATGAAACATTCGAAGAGGTGACCGAGCACCTTCCCCACTTCATCGACGAGGTTTACAACACACGCAGACTTCATTCAGCGCTCGGCTATCTGAGCCCGCAGCAGTTCGAGGATCAACACATCCGGCAGACTGGCAAAACAGCGGCCTGATCACTGTCCACCCTCAGGGGCGCACTCCAATAAGGGGTGAATTTTGGACGCTGATTGACACGCAACGACCGATCCCGAAGCCAAGTTCGTGGCCCGCGTCCCAGTATCAAGAGTTCGAGGATTGTGCTTTGTCACGAAAAGTCGGCGCGCGAGGGAGAGACGCTCCGGCGTGGATCATCCGCCCAGCAGGCACAGCCACACTGACGACAATGGGTTAGGGGTTCATTGCTTCCAGGAAAGACTGGTCCATCCAGCCGGATGTGGCGGAATGTTTTGGGCGCAGCGGCGAGCGATGTAAAAACCAACACGGCTATCCGCGTCTGACCGAAGTTCGCATTCCTGTTTTTAGAACGCGACGGGCTAGTTGCAGCCACGATCAATCCGAAAAAACGCCGGGTTCGCGCGCGAGAGACCTTTCGCCGAAGGATGCCAGAGACACGTTGATCGACGCCGCGGACATCATCCGAGCGTTGCGGATCATGCAGGACTGTTAAATGAGCCTCAGGCTATGCGCTTCAGCTCTGACGGAACATTTCGAGCGGGTTCCCGTTTCTGATCTACCGATGATCATTGATGCGGGATCATCGCAGCTCCGATCTCCCTTACCTCGTCGGAGTACATTGGAAGTCTCCCAGCCCCGTTTTCCCGTTTCGGGGCCGTTTTTTACGCCTTATAAGCGATGACTGGAGTTGTCCGCGACGCATAGTTTAGCGCCAGCGGCCTGATGCTCCTTTTCGGCTTCCTGTCGCGAACGTTGTAGCCGCCACCATCATGTGCTGGGTTTGCTTCCGCTTGGGAGATCCTAACTGAAGTGCAACACGCCGGTTTTCAGGGTAGGGGTTCAGCCTCCCTCTTGCAAATGTGCCCGAAACACTTCGGCCGGTGTTCTGTAGTCGAGGCACTTTCTCGGCTGGTCGTTGAGATGGCGAGCAAGCTGGATGAGCTTGCGTTGCGACACGCCTGCAAGGTCGGTATCGCCTGGCATGAAGCGGCGGATGCGCTTGTTGGCGTTCTCCACCGCGCCTTTCTGCCACGGCGCGCTGGGGTCGCAAAACCAGCTGCGCGCGCCGATGCCATCTTCCAAAGCCCTGAATCCGGCGAACTCCGTGCCGCGATCAAAGGTGAAGCTCTGCCGGGCAAAGGCTGGCAAGGGAGAGAACGTTTCGATGATCTTGTCCATGATCGGTCGTGAGTGCCGGCTGGGGTTCTTGATCATGACGGTGTAGCGGCTCTTGCGTTCAACCAAGGACGTGACGTTGGCGTTGCCCAAGTCACGTTGGAAGATCAACAAGTCGCCTTCCCAATGGCCGAACTGCGAACGATCACCAATGAAGTCAGGACGTTGTGATATCCTGCAGGCAGCAGGAAAAGTGCCGTCGCGGGGTTTCCTCGAGCCGCGGGGGCGGCGTTTGCGGCGGCCTTCCGCCAGATGCTGATAGAGCTCCAGCGCCTGATCTTCCTTGCCGTAGATGAAGCGATAGATCGTCTCGGTGCAGACCCGCACGGCGCTCACGCCATCGGCGAGCAGACGACCGGCGATCTGTTCCGGGGACCACAGCGCCTTCAACTGCTCGATCACCAGGTCGCGCAATTGCGGGTGCCGCACCGCTTCCTCAAACGCTGCCGCCGCTCCTTGCGGATCTCGTCAGCAACCGTTGGGAAGTAGCCGCTATAGTCGGGCAGCTCGCGATCGTGGAAGGTGTTGCGCCGGATCTCACGATAGATCGTCGATCGATGACGACCGAGGTCGCGCGCCATTTCTTTGATCGGCAGCTTGCGTTCGACAAAGTGGAAGAGGCGGCGTCGATCGGCCAGATTCAGCTGCGAATAGCGTCGGGACATGCCAAAATCCCCAAGGGGAAACCATTGAAATCATTGGCATGTCGCACTTCAAATTAGAATGTACCCTTTGTGCGTCGGGGATCGCATAATGTATCGTCTGGAAGCGACGGCGTGGGAATTTCGGTAGCCGTCGTTCCATGACGTGAGGAAGATTAGTCGCCCGCGCGGACGGACAATCGAGATCGCCGATCGTGCGGCGTCGCGCGCAGGCCGTCGATCGGCCGCGTGGTACATTGGCACTTTCAATGGCAGATAAATAGGGCTATATAGCTAGACAGTCTAGCGAGTTTGGAGCGAAACTATGGAATGGCAACTGCAGGACGCCAAGAACCAATTCTCGAAGGTGGTGCAGAAGGCGCGCCATGAAGGGCCGCAGATTGTCACGCTGCGCGGTGAGCGCACGGCCGTCGTACTGTCCGCTCATGACTACGACGCTCTGCGCGCCGGCCGGCCAACGCTGGTCGATGATCTGCTTGGCGGTCCCGCTTGGGACGATCAGCTCGCTAATGCGGTGAATGTACGCGTCAAGACGCCAAGCCGCGATGTGGCCTTCTGATGTATCTGGTTGACACCAACATCGTCTCAGAGGCGCGACGCGGCACGCCGCAGGCGGTGTCCTGGCTGCGCTCTGTCGATCCGCTCAGCGTCCACCTAAGTGCGCTCACCCTCGGCGAAATCATGCGCGGCATTGCCCTCAAACAGAAGTCGGATCCGAAGACTGCCGCGCACCTCACCGAATGGCTGCGAAAACTGCGCCACGACCATGGCGACCGCATTTTGCCGATAACTGACCAAATCGCGGTCGAATGGGGCCGCATCGCGGCAATCCGGCCCCGTGGCGATATCGACGGGTTGATCGCCGCGACTGCCATCGTTCACGATCTCATCCTTGTCACACGCAACGTCAAGGATTTCGAAGATACAGATGCCTCCGTAACCAATCCTTGGGAAACGTCGGCGTGAGCCGCCCGGCGCCTGACACCCTTACGAAAGGGATAGTTTTTCGGACCAACTGAACGCCGGGGTTTCGATCCTGCGGTATGGAAGGGCAGTCCGCGCGCGCCGTATGGCGGTTTCGCTCGTCCAAGCCCCTCCGACCAGGAGGTACGCGGAATTGCCAGTATCGACACACTTATTACCACGATCGGAAGGTCGGTTGTAACCTTCTGCTCTTGTAATACTCCAATTGTATAACGTTCCAGTGTGGCAACAACGCCCGTAACAGTGAGGGAAGGCCTAGGGTGCTATGCCACCCAGGGCAGAGGCCAAAGTGCCTTGCGGGAGAAAACTAAAGCGTCGTATTTGCCCGGCAATGAACCCCAGGCCTTTGCGGGAACCTTACGGGACTGATGTCCCATGGAGGAACGTATTCATCGCCCTAGGTTTTATACGCGCTCGATCACTGACCCGCGATCGGGGCACCTCGTGGCCCCACCTGCCGACCCAGTGTCCCCGCGAAGATGGAGCCCGCCGAGGTCTGTTTTGCTCGAAACTTCTCGACCGGTTGCCCATCGGGTGACGGTCACCTCAAGGCCCCGTTATGGGGCCTTTTTCCGATAAGAGGCACGCGTGTTGCGCTGGAGGCGGTATCAAGGAAATTCAGCCATAACTTATGCGTCTGTGAATCGAACGCTCAGAGGAGAGGCCCTGGATTCTTCCCCATTTCGAATTTGGGGCCTTTTGATGTCAGATCGTTTTCCCAGTGCGGCGGTAAGACGAGCAAGGGCAGTGCGCGATCACCCTAAGGAAGCGCCGACTAATGGGTCTCGCCGCCCGGATCGCCCTTCGGGCAACTCACCCGGACTAGAATCCGACCCTCGCCGGCGATGTCCTGCGCCACGCGTCGGATAAATTCGTCGGCGTCGGGCGCGTCGACCAGCCCGTCGATGAGAACGATGTTGCCGAGCATGCTGAAGGAAATGTTTTGGATGTCGAATGGTGCTTCGGCCGCAAGCGCATACTTGATGGAGGCGATGAGCCCCGAAGCATCAGAACCCTCGCCGCCTAGGCTGTCAAATTCGGGTGGGATGAGGATCATCGCCAGAACTCCTTGGTAGAAGTCCAACCCGTCCAGCCAAGCTTTGTTCCAGGCTGGTAGCGATAGGCGACCTTTGCGCGAGCTGATCGGACCTAAGACCTATGAAGCCATGCATTCGTCGGCATCGCAGGCCACTACTGCAGCGAACCCGCTTCTTCGACCACCTCGATCGCTTGATGCGGCCAAGGTGAAATGGTGGTCTGCCGAGCGGGCAATGCTAAAGCCCAGGTACTTTTGATTTTGCCATTCATGCCGCTCGGGTAGAAGCCGCCCTTTTGCTCACCGTCCTTGTCGGTCAGATAAACGATGCGCAGAACCTCCTGCGGGGTGCGGGTAAAGGCGATCGCAGTCGGTGTCGAAGGCACGATGTTGGCTTTGCCATCGACTTGGATAGCCTGATCCTTGTCATCGACTCCGTCGATCTTGTCGCGCGCGTCCGATACGGCGCTCGCAGGTGAACCCGTGACCAAAGCGAACGCGTTGATCGACGAAACAGTGTTTGTCGCGTCCTATGGGGCCTCAAAGAAACCGGTAGTTGCGCGGAGCGTCCTGATTATATGTCGTCGTCTGGACGTTCTGCATGTCGACCGAACCGGTGGTGAAAGCATTAGTACATCGCGAAATCGTCACCTGGCTGGTGTTCGTTTGGTTTTCCCTCGTACCAGGCGGAGAAGTCGAACTTTTCATCGCTCACCCACCGCCAGCCTCCACGTGGCTCCCGTCCGCCGGGAAGCTGATAGAGCCCGATCCAAGGTCCCATCTGTTCTGGATGTTTAAAAGCCGGACGTCGGTGTGGGCGAGCGACGCGATGAACATATTCTCGCCGTGCGATGTAATGGTTGCGAAGCGCGAACCACATTGCTTGGCGACGGCGTCAGCCTCCTGCCAACCGATCCGATCTCGGTTGTATACGATGACATAGAGACGACTATCATAAACACCGTAAAGGATCTCGCGGTCGGGGAGGCTGGCTCGCGACAAGGGGAATGTTCAGCCCGGCAATTGTGACTTCGGTTAGGAAGCCGGTTTCCGGCAGGCCCAGCGCCTTCTGATAGCGTGCGATCTCGCGGCGTGTCTGCTTGCCGAACGAGCCATCGGCGCTGCCGATGTCGTAGCCGAGCTGCGCGAGCGCGACTTGAATTTCTTTGCGCTGTGCTGCGCTGAGTTTAAGCCTATTCTCGGCTTCTGAGGGGGAGAGCCGGCTTGCAGATATGTTGCCCTCGAGATCGAGAAGGGCCTGTCGGGCTTTTTGGGCATGTTCGCCATCCGGATGCTTGGTGAGGAACTGCTTCCAGGCACGGGGCGTCGCAACCCGCTCGGCCTTTGCGAAATCGATCTCCGCGAGGAAGTCGACGTCACTCGATGACGTCGCTCTTTCATTGCCAAAGTAGAACTCCAGCGCGAGCGAGGAGAGAATTTGTGGCGATTGCGTGTCCTGCGTCTCAAGGCGTACCTGGCGAATGACCCGTTTGAACGCCGCTCCAGGCCAGGCTGTGCCAGATGGTCGATCAGTGCTTTGGTGAAGGGGGAGTTGTCATCGGCCCCGTCAGAGGCGAGCTGACCAGGCCCGGCGGCGAAGGCGACCATGGTGCCGGCGCCGCTGGCGTGTATGGGGGCAAGGCCGCGGGTCGCGAGAGCGCGAGATTTGCCCCCGATCTCGGCATTCAGCCGGTCAGCGAGCGGATTGTTGCGGCAGGCGTCGATGAAAATGAGGCCGATCTTGGCGCGTCGTTCGATCGAACCGATGATGTCGGCCAGCGCCAGCGTCTCGCCCGGCACGTCGAACTCGCTGGCCAGCTTCGCCTCAGTGCCCAGCAGGTAGTTGTTTCCCTGCATCTGCATGCCGTGTCCGGCGAAATAGAAGAGGGCGGCATCCTGAGGTTGGATATCGCGCGAGAACGTCGACAGCGCCTCCGCCAGCATCCGTCGGTCGCCATCGAGGATCAGTGTTGACTGGAAACCATTCTTTGTCAGGAAGGCATGGAGGCGGCGGCGTCGCGCACGCCATTGGGGAGGGCCCCGGCGGAAAGATATTTCGAGTTGCCGATGACGAGTGCCAGTTTGCGTCCGGTTTCCTGTGCGGTGGCTGTGGACCAGCCTCCAAGCAGGAGGGCCAGCAGGAAGATGACGGGCCAAGCGCCAAGCGGTGCAATCTTCGACATTTATTCCCCGATCCGTTTCAGAAAAGGACGCATTAGGGTGTTCTGATATTCTCCAGCTGTGAGGGGGGCTGGGATCGCATAATGTATTGAACGGAATTGAACGCGGGTGAGATATCATTGCCGCGGGTTCGAAAACCACGACGAACCCGCGCTCGGAAACCCTGACTGCCAAAGGCCGCGTACGAAAGACTTAAGGGTCGAGCGCAGGCGGGGTGATTGAGATCATCACCTTTGCAACAGGCCGGCTTCCTTCGCTGCGGCTTCGAACACCGCCCTGGCTTCCGCGCTCGAGGCTACTCCATTGGCTGCATCAAGGCAGATCTTGCGAGCGGTTGCGTAACTCTCGCTCTTCGGTTCGGGCCATGATTTGATCAGGAATGCAACCGCCTCTCGGGCATTCCGAATAACGTGAAAACGCTCATCTATCTTCAACTCAACATTTGCATCCCAGATGCTGGCGGCCATCGCGTCCTCCGACGGGCAGGTTTTCCCACAAACGTATATTGGGGAGAACTGTTCCAAGTGGGCACTTCGGGATGCGGCGGCAAGCTCAAGCGGCCATCTTCGGCGGAATAATTGCGCCTGGCATCGGAGTGATAGGAGGTACCTCGTCGGGGCCGACGTCGGGTTCTGGCTCCTCGATAGGGGGCTCCGGCAGATCTGGTGGCACATCCGGGGAAAACTCGGGATCTGGTGTATTCGGCATCGGGGACTTTGGCATGCAGGCCTCCGCTTTCGGGGGCAACCGCGAGCGTGCGGTTTTTGTTCCAAGGATTCGGCGCGATCACTGCTCGACGTGAGCGGGGAGGTGACGGATGAGCTGTGGGCCCGCTCCATCCTGAAGCAGCCTAACGGGAGGGGGCCGGCTCCGAAGGTATCACTGGAAATGAGGCCACCGCCATGATGGCCAGTGATCACAAGTTTCACGCTCTGCAACATAAAGGAGCAATCTGAGGTGCACTAGCGAACTGGCCGTAGCTTACTGCGAAGCACACTCGGGCAGTCGAGCCGGCTTCTTGATCTTCGCGAGATCTTCCGCCTTTGCGCAAACGGGAAACCCGGCGAGTTGCATAGCTTCGACCAACCGCTGTCGCTCCACTTCATTGAATCCCACCTGATTGACGATACCTTCGACGGTCAGATCGGGAAACCTCCGAATTGCATCCGCTACAGAGGCTTTCGCCTCCTCCGTGCGGTCAAGGGCCGACAGAGCGCCGGACCGTATCACCCAATGTTTCTTTCCATAGTTTTCCGGCGTCAGACGATCCAGCATGCGCAAAGCGTCCTCATAGCGGTTCGCCATGAAGTAGGCGTGCGTGAAAATTCTGGCACTCCACATCGGGAAACTTGGATTAAGACTGACCGCTTTGTCGACCATTTGTGCGGTCCGCTCAGGCTCGCCGTAGGTAGAGGCCCAATCGACATAGAAAGTCAGAACTTCGAACTGACCGGGACCGAGGCGCAACGCTATATCGAACTCTGCCTTGGCGCGTTCGAATTCCCCTCTGTCACCCATAGTTATGGCGTAAACGGCATGCGCCTCGGCGTCGCGTGGGTCCTGCTGGACGGCGCGTTTGGCAGCGTCGGCTGACAGAGCGCGGTTCTTGTCAGGCTCAAGCCCGAACCCTGCCAGGATGCCGTGGGAATGGCTAAGTTCGACCCAGGCGCGGGCGAGGCCGGGGTCCTGCTCCACGGCGCGGGTAAGCAGCCTGACAGCCTCCTCGACATCGGCTCGATTGACTTGTTCGAGTTTCTCCGTGCCAAGCAGATAAAGTTCATAGGCATTCAGATTTTCAGGTCGCTTTCGGTGGGCGGTAATGCGGCCTGCCTCCTGAACCAAACCTGATCCGCCGCCAAGGCGGTTTGAAATCTGCTCGGAGATTTCGATTTGAATGGCGAACAAGTCCTTGTCTGGTCGGTCCCAACGCTGCGACCAGAGGTGCTTGCCCGTGTTGGCATCGGCGAGTTGCGCCGTGACCCTTACTCGCTCGGATTGACGCTGGATGGAGCCCTCGACCACAAACGCTGCGCCAAGTGCGTCACCCACCTCTTTCGGGGTAGCGAGCCTGTCCCGGTATTGTTCCGTCGAGTTGCGCGCGATCACGTGGAATTCAGGGAATCCCGCTAGATCGGTGATTATATCCTCAGTTAGGCCATCGGCGAGGCGTCCGGTCGCCTGGTCGCCGCCGTAGTTGTTGAACGGGAGCACCGCAACAGACGGCTTGCCGCTGACTGCCGCAGTTGGCCAGAAATGCCAGGCTATCACGGCCATAACCAGGACAAGGGGTGCCACAGTTACTGCCCAAACCCCGCGCAAAGGAGGTGACCGCGCGCGCTGGCGGCGGGCCTGCTCCTCAGGAAGGACGCGGAAGGCCTGCACTGGTTCGGCGATGTTCTTGACCTTCTGCTCGCCCATCGGCTCAAAACCGAGGGCCACTTTTTTCTCAACCTCCTTCGCGACTTTTTTGGAGACACAAATTCCGCCCGGGCTCGCTAATTGCTGAAGCCTTGCCGCGACGTTGACGCCCTCGCCATACCGGTCATCACCTTCGACGATCACCTCGCCGAGATTGATTCCGATCCTGACCAGAATCCTCTGCTCTTCAGGAACGGCGGAATTCCGTTCGGCGAGCCCGCGCTGGAGAGAGACGGCGCATTCCACCGCGTCTACCACGCTGCCAAATTCGGCAAGCATCCCGTCGCCCATAAGCTTGAAGATCTGGCCGCGATGGCGCGCAATCTCCGGCTCGAATAGCCCTTTTTGTCCGGCGCGAAGCCGCTCGAATGTGCCAGCCTCGTCGCGCTCCATCAGAGCGGAGTAGCCCACGACATCAGCAGCAAGGATTGCGGAAAGCTTGCGGTCCATCGGCTTGACCTACCCAGAAGGATTGTAGGACTGGCCGCCTGTAAATGAAACTCCATTATCAGGCACCCGTCCCGGCGATGATCGTCTCCTATTGTTATCATGACGGCGGGCGGAAACACGGCGACCGCCGTTTCCAGTGGCGCATTTGGGGTAACCTCTCACTGGTGTAAGCAATGTCTCTGCCTGGTTCGGTGATGCCTACGGCACAGTACGTAGCATCGTGCCCGACGGGCCAGCCCGGCCTTGGCAGAACGGCTGCACCGACCTTTAGCCTCACCGATGCCTTCTCGTCCGTGATCGCCGCGTAGCTCGCTGAGCCGAACAGATAGAGCGGCAAGCTGCCCTGAGCGATGCCGGACCCGAGGCCAACAAAGACGGCGTGCCACCGCGCCAGACAGCGGCCCCTGAAACCCGAGTGTGATGACAATGGACCATGAGGGTTGCGGAAACAATCGCAAGTGTGGTGGCGACAGGCTTGCGGAAAACGCCTGTTGATCAGGCGGCTCATGGCCTGGTATGCAAACGGGCCGTTTCAAACGGCGCATCGAGCCTTTGTCGCCCGGCATAGGCTCATAGCCGCGGCCGCATATTCGTCCGCCAGCGCCGGTCTGGCCTTGAGGACAAGCAGCTACTTGTCCTGGCACTGTTGACCGCTTCGGTCGGCATCGGCTCCTTCCTTTTCCATACGCTGGCCAACCGGTGGTCGCTAATCGCCGACGTTGGATCGCGGTGGTCATCTACTCGTTTTTCTTCGTGGCAATGATGCGGTTTCTGCGGTTAAAGGCCATCGTCGCCGGACTTCTGACCGCTGCGCTGCTGGTGCTATCGCCCACGCTCGGCGCCGTCGCGAAGCCTCTGCTCGGAAGTTCGGCAACTTATGCTCCCGGCTTGATCGCTACGCTGGTGGCGGCTGGCACGATTTTTCTGCTGCTTTGGTCTCTCGAATTCTGGACGCTCCGCTCTGCGTGCTGCCTCCCGGTGCGCATGAGATCGCAGAACCCAGTGCGTCACCTCATTTACAGCGACGTGATTCTGCCAAAGCTTGTGCCAGGACTATATCCGGTGAATCAAGCTTTCGATCTGTTGCCGGTCCTCTGAGGACCATTTGTCGGGTTCTTCTTGATGAGCGGTCGCCCCGTGGAGCTCAATGTGTTTCCATAGCTCCGCCTCAGTCTCGGCCGTGAACGCCGCCGGGCAGGCTTCCATTCCAGGGTAATCCTTGCAGCAATATGAGTAGGCCTTGCTTCACCTCCTGCGCTGCCATCACAATAGCACGGGCTGTGTCGGCACTGAACAGAGCCGGATCTTCAAACATTGGGTCGACATGGATCGTCGCAGCTATCGAGGTCGAGTCTGGAAGCGGCGTATTGTGGCCACCGAAAAGGAGTTGGTGGCGCGACCGCTCATAGGCAATACCGTTCGCGGTACCAAACGTGACTTTCACCACTAGCACTGGCAGCGTTCGCTAAATCCCGATCGTCTCATCTGTCCGAACGAGCGCGGCCGCCGGCGGGCGAGCCGGTTATCAGTTCCAGTCGGCAAAGGTCGTTACTCTAGGGCTCTAGCTGCGGTAAGCCTTCTCGTTGACGAACGCGTCAACTCGAACGCGAACAACAGTTCGATTGAAGCGCCAGATCCAGTCACTCGACGTCCGGCGCCCTTCGGAAGTCCGAAATCCTTGGTTTTAGTCCCATCACTTCAGCTATAAGCTGGGAGACATCGCCCAGGGGATTCAAGACCCATGCACAAAGAAAAAGAGGACCGTTTGCCTGTTGCAGTGGAACAGCGCGAGGTAATTGCCGACCACCGCATGTTCTCGCCTTCCGTAGCGCGAAATTCGGCGCCGATCCTCGCGGTCCTAAAACGTGTCCTTCCAACACATGGGGCCGTGCTGGAGATTGGTTGCGGGACCGGCGAGCACGCCGTGTGTTTTGCGGGAGCAATGCCCGGCCTCACCTGGCAGCCGAGCGATCCGGATGACGACGCCCGCGCCAGCACGTCCAGTTGGATTAAATTCGCAGGGCTGAAGAATGTGCTGGGACCGCGGGATATTGACGTGTGTTCAGAACAATGGGGCGTCGAACAAACGGGGCATTTTGACGCCATCGTGTCGATCAATATGATCCATATCGCGCCATGGGCCTCAAGCTTAGGATCGTTCGCAGGAGCTGGCCGTTTGCTTCGCGCGGGTGGGCTTCTTGTTCTATACGGTCCATTCATGCGCGACGGCGCACACACCGCCCCCTCGAACGCTGCTTTCGACGCGGCTCTAAAGGAGCGAAACCCATCCTGGGGTGTGCGTGATATCGCGTATCGCTAAACTGGATCACGAGATCCTCGTTCGAGCGCGGGACGACGGAATGACGGTTCCGGGGATTGGAGCGATAACCGCGCTTGCCATCAAATCACTAGTCCACGATCCCGATAGTTTCAAATCCGCACGCCACTTTGCCGCGTGGATTGGCCTGACCCCGAAGAGTCATTCAAGCGGGGCAAGCCAGACCTTGGTCGGTATTTCAAAGATGGGGAACGGCCAGTTGAGAACCTTGCTTGTTACTGGCGCTATGTCGGTTCTCATGCATCTCAAAGCCGACGATAAGACACAACCGTGGCTGAGCAGGCTCAAGAACCGGCGTCCTTTCAAAGTCGCGGCCGTCGCGCTGGCCAACAAGACCGCACGCATTGTCTGGGCCTTGTTGACAAAGGGCGGGATCTACAGAGAACGGCGGGTCATTCCCGCATTGGTCGCCACGACCTCCGCATAGACGGTAACGTCTTACCAGAACCAGCATAGGCGAGATGCCAACCTGACTCCTTGTCTTCGAGACGCCACAGAAGAGCACGGAATACCGGAAGGGCGCTAGTGTATCCTAATACGCATAATTGTTGGGCCGTTGCTCGGCGAGGCGAACATTGGTGGGGTGGCGAGAACCGCCACGACATACCGTCCTCATGAAAGCAACGTTTTGAACCAGGTAATTAAGGCCAGACATCTCTCCGGACGGGTCGCCTCACTTTCGGGGCGGCCCGCTCTACGGTCCAGTTCGAAAGACTTGCTCCGCCGTGAACGGAGTTGGTGAAGCAGCTCGCGCGTCGCCCGTGAGATGCGTCGCCAACCTGCGCATACGGCGCTTACTCTCATTTTTGTGCGTCTGGTTTTCTAACTCGAAATCTATTATACCTTTTATCAAAAAGGGTATAACCACATGAAAACCATTGACCTGATGTATCAGACGATGCTTGCTGAGCTCGGCCAGCGATCGCTCGACGCGGCATGGACAGCCGACTTTCCACCTGAAGGCCGCTTCACGCCCGTCACGGTAAAGGCGCGTCGATACTGGTATTTCGACATCCCTGATGGGCATGGCGGGAGGACCCGGCGTTACGTCGGCCCCGCAGATGATCCCGAGATTTCGGAGCGCGTCGCAGACTTTCAAGCTCAGAGGGATGATCTCCGCGCTCGGCGCCGCCTGGTTAGCACCCTCACTCGTGAAGGAGGGATGATCGCGCCCGATAAGATGTCAGGCGACGTCGTTGAGGCGTTGGCGAACGGGGGCCTGTTCCGATTGCGTGGCGTGCTGATCGGCACGGTGGCATTCCAATGCTACGCGGGTCTCCTTGGCGTGCGTCTGCCAATGGCCGCAGTCCTGACAGGGGACGCGGACATTGCCCAAGACTACGCCATTAGTCATGAGGTCGAAGACAGCCTACCTCCAATCGTCGATCTGCTGCAATCGGTCGATCCGACCTTCCGGCCCGTCCCGCACCGATCGGGAGCCACAGCTTCGTCTGCATTTGTCAGCAGCTCCGGATATCGGGTCGAGTTCCTGACTTCGAACAGAGGCAGCGACGACTACATCGATCAACCCGCAAAGATGCCTGCCTTGGGCGGCGCGGGCGCAGATCCACTGCGCTTTCTCGACTTTTTGATCAGGGACCCCATTCGGACGATCCTGCTCCACAAGTCGGGTGTTCCTGTGACAGTCCCAGCCCCAGAGCGCTATGCCGTCCATAAGCTTATTGTCGCGTCGCGTCGCCACACCGATGGCCAGAGCGCGGTCAAGCGAGACAAGGATGTGCGGCAGGCCGCGCTCCTGTTCGAAGCGCTCCAGCAGACACGACGGACGTCCGACCTTGCCCTGGTTTATAACGAAGCATGGGAACGCGGCGCAGGTTGGCAAGAAGGCATCCGTGCCGGGGCAGGAATGCTTACAGCCGACGAAAGAAACCGCCTCAGGGACTGTCTCCAGACAGGAGCCTCGGAAATCGGCGAAGAGGTTACCGTGCCGTTCCAATAGTGGGATGCGACTACGCGACTTGCTATCAACCGCGACCAGCAAGACGCAGGCGGTGAGGCAATGGGCGAATTCGGCCTTCGAGTGAATAGAGGCTTCTGGTATCCTGCTGCGATGCACTAGTTGGATATCTAGCTACATGGAGACGACCGTAAAAATCACGACCCTTTCCAGCCGGGAACTCACCAGGGATATCAGTCGCGCCAAAAAGGCGGCGGAAGCCGGGCCGGTTATAATTACTGACCACGGTAGGCCTCGTTTTGTCCTGAAAAGCTACGATGAATTCGAGCGATTGAGCGGCAAACGTCGCAACCTTGTCGATGCTCTTGCTATGCTTGGTCTATCGACAGTCGATATCGAGCCGAGCCGCATTACAATCGAGCCGCGCGAAGCGGACCTATCTTGAAACGTTGGGTGGCTTCGAACCGATTGCGGAACGACAAAGATCTGCGACGAAAACTGATGTCAGTCTGGCTGCCTGCTAGGAGCGGAAAGAGCCGGCTCGCTGACGGGCCGGTTCTGTCACAGAACTTGCAATCGGCGAAGGTTCGGGTGAAGCATTTTGACCGATCAAGGCCATAACGACCTCAATAGCCTTCGCGTCTCCGCCGTCAACGCCCCGAACCTTCCGGCCCCGTCAGCCGTTCAGTGCGTCCTTAAGCGCCTTGGCCGGAGCGAAGGTCAACTTCTTCGCAGCCGCGACCTTGATGGTCGCACCGGTTGCCGGATTGCGCGCGTCGCGCTCAGGCGTGTCCTTGACCTTGAATTTGCCAAAGCCCGGGATCGATGTTTCGGCGCCGGATGTGGCGGCGGCGGTCACGGCGGCAAAGACCGCCTCGACAACCGCCTTGCTCTGGACCTTGGTCAAGCCATGCTCGGTCGCGATCTTATCTGCAATCTCGTTGGTTGTTGTCATTGTTTTTCCCCTCTTGATGACGTGGAAATTCTCGTCCGACGGCGTCCGTTTGTCATGTGGCGTCTCCGCCAGCAGGGCCTAAATTCCGACGATTTCCACAGCCCAAGTCCGTCTTCTGTGCCGACACACTCTGGCCCGTCGGCATTCTTCTTTGAATTTTGCCCTTTGCGCGGCCATCCTTCTTTCCGCGTGTTGCCGCATGGGTGTGTGGACGCCATGGCTGTTTGACTTGGAGCGGCTTTCCGAGGTGCTTATTTCCCTAGCCCGCTGTTGGAATTCTCTCATGGCGACAGCGGCCGCGCCTTTAGAGCCATGGACATGGCGTCAACGCGCAACCCCGAACTCTCCGCTGAAACTGACCAAATGTTGGTGAAGCCGGTCGATAACGGCTGCTCGAGGACTGGCCCGCCGCTCTATAAGGCCGATCTGGCGATAGATTGGCGGATCGCCAAAGGGCACGGCAACTACCTCGCCGCCAGCTTCTCTTAAGGCACTCCAGGGCGCGATTGAAACTCCGAGTCCATTGACCACGCAGGCGACGACCGCTGTGATCGTGTCAATCTCGGCAATAACGTTCGTGACGATCCCGCTTCTCGCGACTTCGGTCTCAATAATGTTTGCAAGGCGAAACCGGCTGATGAACTTCACATAGGGAAGTTCCGTAAGCATCTCAGCTGCAGGCCTGGGACGCGTCCCTTTTGGAGCGATTGCGAAGAGTGGCTCCTGGATGAACGGGCTCCACCGCAATGTCGATGGGACGCCGGAATATTCGGCCACCATCGCTGAATCGAGGCGTCCGGTAACGACGTCGTTCAGCAGCTCATCGGTGTTGGCAACGTGGAGCTTGATCTTCAAGCCGGGGAAGTCGTTCTTGAGGGCGATGATCGCCTTCGGCAGGAGAGAAAGGGCGCTTGAGCGCACCGAGCCGATGGTAAACGTGCCGCCGACCGATTTCCCGGAAATAGCGTCAACGATATCATCGGCAGAACGCACAAGACCTTGTGCGGCCTCCAGCATTTGAAGTCCCTGGCTGTTCAGCGTGATCGGCCGCGTCGAACGATCGAACAGCTCGGCCCGCACTTCCGATTCCAGTGCCTGGATTTGCTGGCTCACAGCAGATGGCGTGAGACCAACCGCGTCGGCCGCCTTCGCGAACGTGCCGTGTTCTGCAATCGCGATGAAGGTTTTCAGCTGACGAATATCCAAACGACCACCTAATTGATTAAGATTTGCTATTTATCTTTGTCAGAATTATTCGCTTTTTTCAAGAATTTCTTATGTTACCGTCATGTGTAGGAGGTGCCCACGGGAGTTCGGGCACGAGGGAGGATCCAGCAGAAAGCGCCTTGCTGCTCTGCGTCCTCGCCATCGCCAATCGAGGTACGCATGCGAAGCCAAAACATTCTTGTAACCGGCCCAGCGATCAATGAGCGGGCAGTGAAGCTCGCCGAGGAAAGCGGTTATAGCCTGGTCTATGTACCGCCGTACACGAGCGAAGAAGATCTCGTTGGCTTCGTGGCGAGCGCCGATCCGGTTGGCGTCATTGTTCGCATGGGCCGCTTTGGCGCTTCAGCAATTGATGCAGCCCTCTCGCTTCGCGTGATTTCCAAACATGGGGTCGGCGTGGACAACATCGATCTCGACGCGGCCTCGCGTCGCGAGATTCCGGTCGTCGTCGCGACGGGTGCGAACGCTCTGTCCGTCGCGGAACACGCCATCGCCCTGCTGCTCACCACAGTTAAGCGGATTTTGCCGCTGGATAGTGGGCTACGAGCGGGCAGGTGGGAGAAGCCAGGCTTCTCCGGCAAAGAACTTTCGGGCATGACCATGGGGCTCGTCGGCTTCGGAGCAATTGCCCGCCATACGGCGATGCTTGCGAAGACATTCGGCATCCGTATCAGTGCATACGATCCGTTCACGGACGATGCCACCTTCGCAGAGGCCGGGGTCACCCGGGCGAGCACGGTTGAGGAGATCCTCGCAGGCTCGGATATCGTCAGCCTGCACTGCCCACTCACGGCAGAGACGCGAAACCTCCTCGACGACGAGGGCCTCGCTCGGATGAAGCTTGGCGCATACGTGATCAACACCGCGCGCGGCGGCCTCATCGATGAGGAAGCACTGCTGCGGGCAATTGCCAGCGGTCACATCGCGGGCGCCGGACTGGATACCTTCCAGACCGAGCCGCCTTCGCCCGACCATCCGTTCTGGCAGGAGCCGAGGGTTGTTGTGACGCCGCACATCGGCGGTGTCACAAAGGAGGCGAATGCCCGTGTCGGCATCGACGCGATCGAGGGAGTGCTCGCAATCGTCGAAGGGCGTGCTCTTGGCCGCGAGAGGATCGTGAACTTCCGGGTCCTGGCGGCGTCAGCCTGACAACTCTCACATTCAACATCCTCAATGCCAGATTCAGGAGAATACGTTGACCATAGGATTCAGAGTTCGCAGCCGGCCTCGGGCCGTTGAGCAAGCGTGGGTCGAGAGGTTCCGGGAACTGCCGGTTGCCAATGTGAGCGACAGCATGCACCGCATGCATGCGGCTGGCGCGCAGCTTCGGCCGATGCATCGGTCTGGTAAACTTGCCGGCCGCGCTATCACCGTCAAGGCGCCTCCCGGTGACAACCTCATGCTGCACAAGGCAATCGACATGGCCGCCGAAGGCGACGTCATCGTTATCGATGCGGGGGGCGATGTCACGAATGCCTTGATGGGAGAGATGATGCTTGCCCATGCGCGCGGTCGTGGCGTGGCCGGTTTCGTGCTCAACGGAGCCATTCGCGACGCTGACGCGTTTCTTGAGATGAACGTTCCGTCGTTTGCCGTCGGTGTGACACATCGGGGTCCCTACAAGAACGGACCTGGCGAAATCAATTGCCCGATCGCCATCGGCGGCATGGTGGTCATGCCGGGCGATCTGGTCCTTGGCGATGCGGACGGGGTGGTCGTGATCCCGATCGATGACGTGGCTGAGGTCTACGAGCGAACTGCTGCCAAGCACGCCGCCGAAAATAAGCAGATGGAGAACATCAAGGCCGGGACCCATAGGCCGACCTGGTTCAACGAAGCGCTCTCGAAAGCTGGCTGCGAACTGCCGCCTGAGCTCTGATTGCGAGCGACTGAATTGCGCCGGCGCCTTCACGGAGGAGGAGGGGTCACCGACCGGAACAACGATCTTGGTCCGTCACACCACTTGTGTGTCGGGCCGAATGAAACCTCGAAGCGCTGAGGCGCTCGATAGCAGTCATCAATGGGAGGATAGCATGAAGCATTTGATCCGAAACACCGCGCTTGCGACGACCCTGCTCTTGGGCGCGGGCGCCGCACATGCCGAATGGCCGACGGATCGGCCGATCGAGTTCATTGTCGCTTTCGCTCCGGGCGGCGGCACGGACGTTATGAACAGAACTCTGGCGCCCTATGTCGAGAAGGAGCTCGGTGCGAAAATCACGGTTCTGAACCGTCCGGGCGCTTCGGGCGAAATCGCCTACACGGCGATGACGGAAGCGCGTCCGGACGGCTACACAGCTTCCTCGCTGAACACGCCCGGTTACCTGACCATGCAGATGGACCGAAAGGTCCGTTTCGACCCCAAGAAAATTTGCCCTGTTGCTCGCATCGTTGAGGATCCGGGTTCGTTCATTGTCCAGGCGAACTCCGAGTTCAATTCTCTCAAGGACCTCGTGGCCTATGCGAAGGCCAATCCTGGCGCAGTGACCGTTGGTACGACTGGTCTCGGCACGGACGAACATCTCGCCATGCTGCAACTCGAAAAGTCGGCCGGCATCGACTTGACCGCGGTGACGTTCAACGGTGCGAACGAGGCGCGCACGGCGCTCCTTGGCGGCCACGTCATGACGATTGGCATCAATGTCGGCGAGTTCGTTGGCAGCGATCATTCAGCCTTCAAGAATCTGGGTCAGTTCGCAGAAGAGCGCGCTGTGATCGCCCCCGATCTACCGACGGCAAAGGAGCAGGGCTTTGAAGTTCTGGTGAGCTCGGAACGCGGCATTGCGATGGGCTGCGACGTACCGGAAGATATCCGGGTCAAGTTCTCTGACGCAATCCGAAAAGCCCTCGATAACCCGGAATTCCAGGCGAAAGCCAAGCAACAGTCGCTTGCCCTTTCTTACCTCTCTTCTGAAGACTGGAGCAAGGAATTGCCGGTTCGGGCAGAGCGGCTGGGCGCCATCTGGAAGCTCGCAAAGGAACAGCAGTAATGTCGGCGCCGCGCAAAGCTGGCGGGGCGGGCGATCGTCCGGACCTCCTAACCGCCGCGCTTTTCGTGGGTTTTGGCGCGCTCGGCCTTTGGGCCGGGCGCGACCTGACCTTGGGGACGGCGTCTGCGATGGGGCCGGGCTATCTTCCCAGGATCGTCTGTTGGCTCCTCATCATCGTCGGCGTGACAGTCGGGGGAGTGGGTGCCTTTCGTGATCGTCAGGAGATCGCCACGCCGAAGCTTTGGCCGGTGGCCGTCATTCTCGCTTCGGTAGTGGGCTTCGCGTTCATTGCCGAATTCTTCGGTTTTGTCGCAGCGTCGGTTTGGTTGCTGCTCGTCGGCAGCATCGCCGATCGTGATTCGAAACTGCGCGAAGTGATCCTGCTTACGGCCGGACTGACGGCTTTTGGCGCATTGGTCTTCATTGTCGGCCTGGGCGTTCAGATGCCCATCTGGCCATTCTGAGGAGGGACTTATGAACTTTATCGACCTCCTTATGCTGGGATTCAGCGAGGCGCTGACGCCCACGAACCTCGGCTTTTGCCTGTTGGGCGCACTGCTCGGCACCCTGATCGGCGTGCTGCCCGGTATCGGCCCCACTGCCACGATCGCTGTCCTGCTGCCGATCACGTTCTATCTGCCGCCGCTCGCCGGCCTCATCATGTTGGCCGGCATCTATTACGGTGCTCAGTACGGCGGCTCGACGACTGCCATCCTGGTCAACCTGCCAGGAGAAGCCTCCTCGGTGGTGACGGCGATAGACGGCTACAAGATGGCCCAGAAGGGACGAGCGGGATCGGCGCTCGCCGTCGCGGCTCTCGGTTCCTTCTTTGCCGGTACGGTCGCGACTTTTGGCATCGCCATTGCCGGTCCGACGCTCTCCTCTTTTGCTCTGTCGTTCGGGCCGACCGAATACGTCTCGCTAATGCTGTTCGGCCTGCTGGCGGCGACCGTGCTTGCTCGCGGACCCGTTCTGAAAGCCATTGGCATGATCCTGCTCGGTCTCCTCCTGGGGATGGTAGGCATCGACGCCAGTTCTGGGGAGGAGCGCCTGACATTCAGCGCGGTGGAGTTGTTCGATGGCATCGACTTCGTCGTCATCGCTATCGGTCTCTTTGGCTTTGCGGAGATTATCGAGAATCTCGAAAATCATGAGGCGCGCGGCGTGCTCGTCAGTAAGCTAAGCCGGCTGTGGCCGACGCGTGAGGACTTCCGCCGCGCCTGGCCTGCAGTCCTGCGCGGGACGGGCGTCGGTACATTCCTTGGTGTCCTGCCCGGCGGCGGGGCGACCCTTGCGTCCTTCTGCGCCTATTCGGTCGAGAAGAAGATCTCCAAGAACCCGTCCGAGTTCGGCGAAGGCGCCGTCGAAGGCGTCGCTGGACCGGAGGCAGCCAACAATGCCGGCGCCCAGTCCTCGTTCATCCCACTGCTGACGCTCGGCATCCCGTCCAACAACATGATGGCGATGATGTTGAGCGCGTTCATCATCCACGGCATCACGCCTGGCCCGACGGTTCTCGCGAGCCAGCCGGAGATTTTCTGGGGTCTCGTTGCCAGCATGTGGATCGGCAATCTTATGTTGGTCGTGATCAACCTGCCCCTGATCGGTGTATGGGTGAAGCTGCTGACGGTGCCCTATCGCCTGCTTTATCCAGCCATCCTGCTTTTTTGCTGCGTTGGCGTCTACAGCATCAATAACCGCATCTTCGATGTGGTCCTGGCAGCCGGATTTGGTCTTCTTGGCTACGCGTTCCGCAAGGCGAAATGTGAGGCAGGGCCGCTGCTACTCGGGTTCGTTCTAGGCCCGCTTCTCGAAACGAACATACGTCGCGCGATGACCATCTCCCATGGTGATCCGAGCGTCTTCTACGAGCGCCCGATCAGTCTGGTCCTGCTCATCGCAACGGTTGGCATGTTCGTGCTGATGGTGCTGCCTTCCTTCCGTCGGACGCGCGAGGTA
Source organism: Ensifer sp. EB106-03-01-XG145 (assembly GCF_058792075.1). Lineage (NCBI taxonomy): Bacteria > Pseudomonadati > Pseudomonadota > Alphaproteobacteria > Hyphomicrobiales > Rhizobiaceae > Ensifer > Ensifer sp. EB106-03-01-XG145. Next base: position 37,689 of record NZ_JBYTEC010000017.1, read on the forward strand.
GCGTTTCAGGACGAAGAAGCATGACCACCAGTCGATAACGACGCTCCATGACGGCCGCTCCGCGCGGCCGTTTTTTTCGCGAAATGATGTACGGCCTCATTGCCCCGGCAGCCTGATCATTGGAAGCTGCGGCGAGCGACCTTGGTGGACAAGCAATGGGCGATCCCCTTCAAAAGTATCTCTGCTTGAATGATTTCGAAAGAACGGCGAGGCGCCGCCTTCCGCGGCCACTATTTGGGTACATCGCGGGTGCGAGCGAAACCAATGCGTCGCTGCGCTACAATGCAGTCGATTTCGACGCGTATGCGTTTCGGCCGCGTGTGCTGCGAGACGTTTCCCGGCGCAGCACACAAACAACGCTGCTCGGCGAAACGTATGATGCGCCGTTTGGGATCGCGCCTATGGGCATCAGTGCACTGATGGCCTACCGCGGTGACGTTGTGCTGGCTGAGGCAGCCAGAAAGCGTCGAATTCCCATGATCATGAGTGGATCATCGCTAACGCGGCTCGAGGACGTCGCCAACGCCGCCCCGGGCTCGTGGTTCCAGGCGTATCTTCCAGGAGAACCCGACCGGATTGATGCACTCGTCGACCGCGTGCAACGGGCCGGTTTTCAGACGCTGGTCCTGACGGTCGACACGGCCACTCTGGCAAATCGCGAGAACAATATTCGCGCCGGCTTCTCTACTCCCCTGCGCCCGAGCCTGCGTTTGGCGTGGCAGGGCATTTCCCACCCGCGATGGACGATCGGTACCTTTCTACGCACTCTGGTGACGCAGGGCGTCCCGCATTTTGAGAACTCCTATGCGGACCGTGGTGCGCCGATCATTTCGTCGAACATCATGCGCGATTTCGGGCGGCGGGATCACCTGAATTGGGTCCACCTCGAGCGCATTCGCGCGCGTTGGCCGGGAAAACTCGTCGTCAAAGGTGTTCTGCATCCAGACGACGCTTCGCGCGTGCATGACGTGGGCGCGGATGGGTTGATCGTGTCCAATCACGGCGGGCGTCAACTCGACGGCACCATGTCGCCCTTAAGCGCGCTTCCTGAGATCGTTGCGCGGATCGGCAACAAAACCACTGTCATGGTCGACGGCGGCTTCCGGCGGGGCACCGATATAATCAAGGCACTCGCGCTGGGCGCACGCTTCGTTTTTGTCGGGCGGCCTTTCCTCTACGCAGCGGTTGCCGCCGGCAGTCCAGCTATCCTTAAAGCTATCGACATCCTAAAATCGGAAATCCATCAGGACATGGCGCTCCTCGGAGTCGTGGCGCTAGACGACATCGATGACTGTTTCGTCGTTCGCCGTGATCGCCTCGCGTGACGGTTAAGGTCGTGGACCGGGCGTCACATTGAAAAGGCTAGCGATTTGATTCTGCTCGAGGCGAAGGATCGCAGACGTGGTGGGCCCTGCGGGACTCGAACCTGCAACCAATCTGTTATGAGCCGACGGCTCCAACCATTGAGCTACAGGCCCCACCAGAAAAGTCGCAAACTCTGGCGCCACGAGGGAACCTTATCCGGACCGTCGACGTCAGCAATGTCATATCGCCGCCTGTTCGTTTCGCTTCAAGAATCGAGATTTGCGCGAGGAGAGGTCTCTTCGTTGTGGTCTCCGCCCCTCCTGCAGTCTCGCTTCAGCCCGGGCCGCTATGCTCTGGCCTGGCAGCAGTGGAAAAGCCGAGTTTTCCCGAGTTCTCGACGTGGTTCACCATCCGCCAGGCTTGGAGGAGGCGCTCCTTCTACCGCAACGGTTGCCTCGGGCATCTCGTTGCCACTCGTATTGGCAATTCCCAGGGTAGGTAGGATAGTAGCCACCACCGCAGTCATTGTTCGCGCACACGGCGATGGCAGTTCCGACCAATGCAACGGCGACGACGGCGGCCGCAGCCTGGTTCTCCTGCTGAACCATGTTGACGCACTCGATTGGGTCAATGCGGCGCCTGGCCAACTCGCCGGTGAGTTCCTGCGTAAAGGCTAAATCAGTATTTGTTATGAACGTTCGACAGAGCGCGGACTTGGTCACGCGCGCCGGATCTTTGCGAAATTCTGCTTGCGTCGTTGTGCAGCTCGATAAGGCAAACGCCAGCACCACGGCTAGGCTAAGCCGCGAAAAAATAACAGATTTCAATTGCATTCCCCCAATTCCCTAGGGGATCATGTCACAACTTATCGAAGAGTCGAGTCTGCAATGCTAAATTAGCGTTGCTGTCTGGATTGCCGGTTAACATGCGAGGAGTTGCCACCGTGAAGCGCGATTTGCGGTGTAGGATCGGGCGGTTTAGCGACGAAGAGGTAATACCAGTTCGAGACCAAGGAAGTTGGGGATCAAGTCGACGGTGAGCGCGATGCTGCCTTTGCGATCTTACGATCGACCCATGCAGAAAGGCCGTTCCAGAGCTCTTGGTGTTGGCCGACTTGGCAAGCTATTCCAATAATCTGCTGGTAAGAGATGGGCGTGATAGTCCCTTCACCAACGAGGCTGGAGTCCACCAGGCCTCGCTTGGCTTTGCGCGCCGTCGGGAAGCTTGGGTGATCGGCAAAGACTGCCAGGGCGGCTGCCTGAAGGGGTTGGTTCTGGTACCGGGCGAAATGACACCGTAAGCGCTTTCTCGTCCTCTGTCGGCCCGAAGAATCTGTCGTCGTTAAGTTGTAACTCCGTGCCACTTGGCCAACGCGATAACGTTCTTGTAATGTCTCAGTACAGTCAACATCAACCCAATGGACCTCTGCTTGCCACGGCCCTCGATCTCGACATGACCAGCTATTTCGAAGCGACGGCCGAGAGCTATTTCAAGCATCTCACCCGCGACGCCATCGAGGCGGCGGTGGCAGAGGCCAAGGGCGAGGAGTTCGCGAAAGGCTTCTCGCGCATGAAGAAGGCGGAAGCCGCAGCCCATGCCGAAAACGCCGTCAAGGGCACCGGCTGGCTGCCGCAGCCGCTGCACGGCGCGGCCACCACGCCAGCCCCGAACGCTGATGAGTTCGACGCGGCGTTGATCGAACCCACCGAGGAAGAAATCGAAGCCTACGAGTTCCCCGCAGCGGCTGAGTGATCAGCCGCAAGCCGGTTGCGGTCGTCTCCGCCGCGACCGGCCACTGAAAAATTCATCCCGTGGTGTTGTTCTCATTGACAACGGCATGGGGTGTTGTTATAGATAACAACATGAAAGCCGTGCTAATTGAGAAATCCCGAAAGGTCATCAACGACAGCGCCTTTTTCGAGGTTGTGTTGTGGCATCTGCCGGAACCGGTACCGGGCAGCGCCCATCCGTTTAAATACAGGCTTGCGCTCGTCGTGAATGGAGAATGTGTGCTCCGATATGACAACGAGCGCGGCAAAGGGGATCATCGTCACATCGGGGGTCGCGAGGAAGCCATAGGATTTACCACCCTCGAAGCTCTCTTCGATGCCTTTCAGGCGGATATGGAAAGGATACTGGGATGACGACATTGACTGTACGTTTGGGCACGATCGACGACATCAAGGCCCGGTTTGTTGCGGCAGGCAAGCTTGCATTGTCCGGCAAAGCCGTCGAAGCAAGACCGTGCGTCGAGTTTTCGAGCTATGATGACTTGCACCGTATTCTTGCGCCGTTGCGTCTCGCCATCGTTAAGGCTCTGGCCGGACAGGGCCCGCTTCCCATCCGCGAGGTTGCCCGGCGCGTGGACCGTGATGTGCAGGCCGTTCATCGCGACGTGACAACACTTATCAATGCGGGTGTCATCGATCGGCATGAGAATGGTGTCGAGTTTCCGTATGACAGCATCCATTTCGAATTCGATCTGCGCCTCGGCCGCGCGCGCCGCTGCACGTAACGAAAGACCAGTCACCACCGCAGCACGCGCGTCACCGGCCGGAGTGCCGGGTGTGACGTCATCTGGTCGCTGCACGATCACCATGACAGGCGTCTTCTGGGTATTCGGTAGACCTTTTCGGCCTCGTCCAGGCGGTGGATCGTCCGGATTTATTCTCGGTCGCCCACCGAGATGAAAATGGTCGATCTCCACCGTGCCATCGAGCATGTGCTCGCGCGCCGCCATGAGACGCAGCGCGTGTCCCATCCGCCAGGCCGTGGGTTGGCTCACCCCCAGAGCCTCGGCCAGGCGCACCGAGGCGACCGCTGGGCGACGCACTTAAATCAATCCGAGGTCAATGTAGCTATCATGCAGCGCCCAGTCGCCGGGGCCGAAACGGTCGCCGGCGAAATTGTGCTGGTGCCAGTACGGATAGATGTAGGGCGGGCGGCTGACCTTGTTCAGCGTGTCCAGCTCTTCCTCCGTCAGCTTTAGGTTGATGGAAGCGATATTGTCGCGGAACTGCTCTTCGCTGAGACCGCCCACCACGAGGCTGGCGATTGCTGGACGCGATAGCGTCCAGGCCAGCGAGACCTGCGCCACCGTGACGCCGCGGACCTTTGCGATGATTTCGAGCGCATCGACGATCGTCCACAGGCGCTCTTGGTCGCGGATCGGCGGCTCGCTCCAGCCGGCAGCTTGGCGGGAATCGGCCGGCGCCCTGCCGCGGCCAAAGGCGCCGGAGAGGAGACCGGCGGCGAGCGGGCTCCAGACCATGACGCCGAGGCCCTGATCGACGGAAATCGGTAGCAGCTCGTATTCAGCCTCGCGCGCTTCGAGCGTGTAGTGAATCTGCTGGGTCGCGAAGCGTGGCAGGTTCTTCGCCTCCGCCACGCCCAGTGCCTTCATGATGTGCCAGCCGGAATAGTTGGAGCAGCCGATATAGCGGATCTTGCCCTGCTGGCGCAGCGTTTCGAGCGCGCCGAGCATTTCCTCGACCGGTGTCACGCCGTCCCATTCGTGCATGAAGTAGATGTCGATATGGTCGGTCTTCAGCCGCTTGAGGCTGAGCTCGCATTCGCGGATGACGTGGTAGCGCGAGGTGCCTTCGTCGTTCGGCCCGTCGCCGATGCGCATGCGTGCCTTGGACGAAATTAGCACCTTGTCACGTTTTTCGCCGAGGGCCTCGCCGAGAATTTCCTCCGAGCGGCCGAGCGAATACATGTTGGCCGTGTCGAAAAGGTTGACGCCACCGTCGATGCAGCAGTCGATGAGGCGGCGGGCTTCCGCCACGCTCTGGTTCGCCACGCGAGAAAACGCGCCGACCCCGCCGAAGGAGAAGGTGCCCATGGCGATGGCCGAAACCTTGAGGCCCGTGCGGCCGAGTGTCCTGTATTCCATGGTCTTCCTCTGCGTTTCTAATGCGCCTGCTGCCGTGCGGTCCGCCGTGGGCGATCCTGCGCGGTGTTCGATACGCCGTGCTCGTGGCTGGCACGCAGGACAAGCTCCGCGCCCACGAGGATCTTGACTGGCGGCTGCGGCTCGGCGGCGGCGATCAGGTCGTCGAGCACGGTGACGGCGAGGTAGCCGATCTTGCGTTTCGAGACATCGATGGTCGTTAGGCCCGGCTCCATGGTCGCGCTCTGCGGCAGATTGTCGAAGCCGATGATCGAAACGTCCTGCGGGATCGAGACGCCGTGTTCGCGCAGCGCCCGGATGAAGCCGTACGCAATGATGTCGTTGGTGCAGAAATAGCATTCCGCGAGGTCGAGGCCGGTGGAAAGCAGGGCGCGCGTATCGGTATAGGCCCCGTCATAGGTGGATTCCACCGAGAGGATGTCGGCCTCGTTCACCGGCAAGCCGAGCCGCGCCATGTTCTTGAAGAAGGCCTCGCGGCGCAGGCGGAAGTTGGTCGTGTCGACATGGGAAGCGACGAAGCCGATGCGCTGGAAACCCTGCATGCGGAAGCGCGACAGCGCCTTATAGACGGCGTCCTCGTTGTTCATATCGACGAAATTGGCGTCGAGCACGTCGTAGAACGTATCGATGAAGACGGTCGGCAGGCCGAGGCCCTGGATGAGGCGGATATCGGCCTCCGTCAGCTCCGTGCCGAGTGCGATGACGCCGGATATCGGTGCGCCGGCGAGCGATTCCGCCACGGTACTGATCGGCTGGCCCTCGAAGCTTACCACTTCCAGCGTGTAGTTGCGCCGCGTCGCCTCGGCCGACATGCCGTCGATATAGTCGGAGATGAAGACGCTGTGGTCGCGGTTGACCGTGTGGCCATGCTTGGCGATCTTCAGGAAGCGTAGGGTTTCGCCTGGTTCCGCGCTGCTGCGTGTTGCCCGCGGCACGTAGTTGAGGCTCGCTACCGCCTCCAGCACCCGCGCCCGCGTCACACCGGAAATCTCTCCCTTGCCGTTCAATACAAGCGAGACCGTCGCGGCCGATACGCCCGCCGCCTCGGCGATGTCCCTGATGGTCAGTTTTCCCGGTTTCTTCATGCGGAGACAGGCTGCCCTTTATGCTGCGACTGCGAACAAGTTTACTAAACGATTTAGATGAACTTTGCGAGACGTAGGGCAATTTGGCGCGGATCGCAACCGATTTGCCGCCTAAACGGGGCTTGTCAGAACAAATTTCCTTTGATAGCGTTTTAGTGAAGTAATAGTTTGTTTAGTAAACAAATGGGAGGAGATCATGCAAAAACCCGGCGGGCAGCTGGCGATGCTGGTTGTCATAAACGGCCTATTGCTTGTGGCGGGCGCGCTGATCTCCGGTGGCTCGTTCCTTTCCGTTTTCAATCTCCAGTCCATGGCGAGCCAGGTGCCGGAAATCGGCCTTTTGGCCATCGGCGTGATGCTGGCCATGTGCGCCGGCAATGGCGGCATCGATCTTTCGGGCATCGCGCTTGCCAATCTCTCAGGCGTGCTGTCCGCTGTCATCGTCTCCTCCTTTCTGTCGGCGACGGACGGCGGCACGGCCTTCAGCCTCGCCTTCATCGCGGGCGCACTCCTCGTCGGCCTCGCCGGCGGCGTCATCAACGGCCTTCTCATCTCGCGGCTGAACATCACGCCCATCCTCTGCACGCTCGGCACCCAGATGGCCTTCATGGGGCTCGCGGTCGTGGTTTCCGGCGGCAAGGCCGTGACGGTTGGCAGCCCGGCACTGCTCTCCAGCGTGGGCAACGACATGATCGCCGCTGTCCCGATCAGCTTCATCGTCTTCGTGCTGGTCGCCGGCGTCATCGCCGCGATCTTGAAGTTCACGCCCTATGGCCTGTGGCTGATGCTGATGGGCACCAATCCCAAGGCCGCCGTCTATGCGGGCTTTCCGAAGAACGGCGTGATCGTCGCCACCTATGCGATTTCCGGCACGCTGTCGGGTCTCGTCGGCGTCATCATTGCGGCGCGCAACGTCAACGTAAAGTTCGATTACGGCAGCTCCTATCTGCTCATTGCTATCCTGATTGCCGTGATGGCGGGCGTGAAGCCGGAGGGCGGCTACGGGCGCGTCGTCTGTGTCGTGCTTTCCGCCATCGCCCTGCAGCTCATGTCGAGCCTGCTCAATTTCGGCGGCCTTTCCAATTTCGTGCGCGATTTTGCCTGGGGCCTGCTGCTGCTCACGTTCCTGGCCGTCGGCCGCTACGACATCGCCGGCTTCCTGTCCCCGGGGCGCCGCTCGCAAACCCCTTCGGTGCCTGTCCCTCAAGCGCCGAAGTGAAACAGGAGGGAAAATTCGTGGAGGAAAACATGAAGTCGTTTTCGAAGAAGGTACTGGCTGGAACCACGGTTGCGGCCGTCGCGCTCGCAGGTTCTATCGGCGTGTTGGCTGCCCAGGAAAAGCCCGTCATCGCTACCGTGGTCAAGATCAGTGGCATTCCGTGGTTCGACCGCATGAACACGGGCGTTGTCGCCTATCAGGACGCCAATCCTGACGTCGTTGCAAGCCAGAGCGGTCCGGCGACGGCGGACTCGGCTCAGCAGTTGCAGATCGTCAACGACCTCGTCGCCAAGGGCGTCAACGCGCTTGCCGTCGTGCCGATGGACCCGGCTGTTCTGGAAGGCACGTTCCAGCGCGCCATGGAGCGCGGCATCGTGGTCGTGACGCACGAAGCCGACAACCAGATGAACACCAATGCCGACGTCGAAGCCTTCGACAATGCCGACTATGGCGCGGCGCTGAACGAGCGTCTGGCCGAGTGCATGGGCAAGGAAGGCAAGTGGACGACCTTCGTCGGTTCCCTCGGCAGCCGCACGCATATGCAGTGGGTCGGCGCCGGCGAGGAAAATGCCAAGAAGTATGCTGGCATGGAACTCGTCGACCCGAACAATGAATCCTTCGACGACGCCAACGGCACCTATGAAAAGGCCAAGGAAATCCTGCGCAAGCACCCTGATATTAAGGGCTTCCAAACCTCGGCGGGCAACGACGTCCTCGGCGTCGGCCGCGCCATTGACGAAGCGGGCTTGAGCGGCAAGGTTTGCCTCGTCGGCACCGGTCTGCCGAACCCGTCGGCCGACCTTCTCGAATCCGGCGCCATCACGGCGATCGGCTTCTGGGATCCGCAGAAGGCCGGCATGGCGATGAACGCCGTCGCCAAGCTGCTGCTGGCGAAGAAGGAAGTCACCGACGGCATAGACCTCGGCGTCGAAGGCTACAACAAGGTCTCGGTCAAGCAGGGCCCGGGCAAGGGTCTGCTGATCCTCGGCAACGGCATGGTCCTTGCCGACAAGGCGACCTACAAGGAACACCTGTTCTAATCCGGCAAACCGTCAGCCGGCCGGGAGGTTCACCTTCTGGCCGGAACCGTCCGGCGTGGCAACACGCCGGTCAGCATGAGGACAATTTCCGTGGCGGCACAAGCACATACCGCGCAGCAATCGGCGGCGCTCCTTGAACTTCGAAACATCCAGAAATGGTTCGGCGGCGTCCATGCCCTGCGCGGCATCGACCTGACGCTCCAGCCGGGCGAAGCCTATCATCTTCTGGGTGAAAACGGCTGCGGCAAGAGCACCGTCATCAAGATCATGTCGGGCGCGCATGTGCCGACCTCGGGCGAGATCGTGCTTGGCGGCGAGACCTTCTCGTCGCTGACGCCGATCCAGTCGCTCGCTGCCGGCATCGAGACCGTCTACCAGGACCTGTCGCTGCTGCCGAACCTCACCGTCGCCGAAAACGTCGCGCTGAACGAGCAGTTGGTGAACGCCAACGGCCGTCTCGCGCGCCTTTTCGATCGGAAGCGGTTGAGGGAGACGGCGGAGCGCGCGCTCGCCGCCACCGGCCTTCCAACCGACCGCGGCTTCCTCAACACCATCGTTTCCGACCTGCCGCTCGCCTCGCGCCAGCTCGTCGCTATCGCGCGCGCCATAGCGACCCGCGCCAAGCTCGTCATCATGGACGAGCCGACGACATCTCTGACGCGCCGCGAGGTGGATAATCTCATCCGCGTCGTCGAGCGGCTGCGCTCGGACAACGTCGCCGTGCTCTTCGTCACCCACAAGCTGGACGAATGTTACCGTATCGGCGGCCATGCCGTCGTCTTCCGCGACGGCCAGTGCGTGGCGCAAGGCCCCATCGCGAATTACAACAAGAAGGAACTGGCCGAACTGATGACCGGCCGTTCCATCGATGCCCAGCGCTACCGCACCGGGAAACCCTCCGACGCCGAACTCCTCAAGGTCGACCGCCTTGTCGCCGATGGTGTGCGGGAGATCAGCTTTTCCATGAAGAAGGGCGAAATTCTCGGCATCACCGGCCTTGCCGATTCCGGCCGCAACGAACTCGCCATGGCCCTGACCGGCGTCGCGCCCGCGAGCGGCGGTGCGGTCAAGCTCGACGGCAAGACCGTCTCCGTGCGCTCGCCCGCCAAAGCCATCGAGCAGGGCATCGGCTATGTGCCGGAGGACCGGCTGGCGGAAGGCCTCTTCCTTGACAAGTCGATCCTTGAGAACGAGATCGCGCTCGTCGTCTCGCGCCTCGCCAATTCCCTCGGCGTCGTCGACCGGGAGGAGGGGCGCAAGATCGCCGCCCGGCTTTCCGAGGAAATGCGTCTCAACACGAAAAATCTCGACCTGCCGGTCGGCGCGCTTTCAGGCGGCAACCAGCAGCGCGTGCTGATCGGCCGCTGGCTGAGCATCGCACCGAAGCTGCTCGTGCTGCATGGGCCGACCGTCGGCGTCGATGTCGGCTCCAAGGACACGATCTACCGCGTCATCCAGATGCTTGCGGAAGCGGGCATGGGCCTCGTCATCGTCAGCGACGACCTGCCCGAGCTCCTGGAGAACACCGACCGCATCCTCGTTATGAACAGCGGCCGGGTGGTCGCGGAGATGGATGCGGGACAGGCAACAGAAGACCAACTCTACAAGGCGATGCTGGCGACCACGACGGAGACTGTGCAATGAGCGTTTCACGGACCGATGAATTCCACGACGCTGCCGACCCGTCGCGTTCCTTCAGCTTCGGTGACCTCGTTCGCCGCCGACCGGAGACCATCACCTTCCTGCTGCTGGTGGCGATCTGCGTGGCCGTCGCCATCGTCAACCCGGCTTTCCTCCAGCCCTCGACGCTCATAGACATCGGCCGCGCCAGTGTGGTCATGGGCCTGTTCGCGCTCGGCGTCTTCATCATCCTGGCGGCGGGCGGTATCGACGTGTCCTTTACGGCGATCGCGGCCTTCACCATGTATTCAATGACGGTGCTGGTGCAGACCTACCTGCCGAACCTGCCCATCGTCGTCGTCATCCTCATGGCGACGCTCGGCGGTGCGGCGCTCGGCATCATCAACGGTCTGCTGGTCCATCACCTGAAGGTGCCGTCGCTGATCGTCACCATCGGCACGCAGTATCTGTTCCGCGGCTTTCTGCTCTCCTTCATCGGCACGGTCTGGATAATGTCCCTTCCGCCGCAGATGGGCGCCTTCGGCCGCATGCCGCTCGTCCAGTTCGAGGCCGCCAACGGCGCGCTGATCACGCTGCCGTTCTACTTTCTCGTGCTGCCTGTTGCGGCCTTCGTGACTTGGTGGATCCTCAACCGCACCTTGATGGGACGCGCCATCTTCGCCGTCGGCGGCAATGCCGATATAGCAAGCCGCCTCGGCTACAGCCTGCGCACCGTGCATGTTTTCCTGTTCGGCTATGCGGGCGCGCTCGCGGGCCTTTCCGGCATCATCCATGTTTGCGCCAACCGGCAGGCCAATCCCTTCGATCTCGTCGGCACCGAGATCAACGTCATCGCCGCCGTCGTGCTCGGCGGCGCGCGCATCACCGGCGGCACGGGCACGGTCCTCGGCACCCTTCTCGGCGTGCTCCTGATCGTCGTGCTCAACAGCGTGCTCGTCATGGTCGGCATTCCTAGCACCTGGCAGCGGCTCGTCGTCGGCAGCTTCATCCTGCTCGCCGCCGCCTTCTTCGTCACGCGCCAGCGCAAGAAATAACCCCCCACTCCCGGAGGAAACTTATGAAGAAGTTCCTGAACGACCCCGTCAACTTCGTCGACGAAATGCTCGAAGGCATCTACAAGGCGCATCCCACCGTCACCTATACGGCCGATGACTTGCGCTGCCTCGTGACGGCCAAGACCATGCCCGGCAAGGTCGGCATCGCCACCGGCGGCGGTTCGGGGCACCTGCCTACCTTCCTCGGCTTCGTCGGTGACGGCATGCTGGACGGCGCGGCCGTCGGCGGCGTATTCCAGTCGCCCAGCGCCGAGCAGATGTACCAGGTGACCAAGCACATCGATCAGGGCGCCGGCGTCCTCTACATCTACGGCAACTATACTGGCGACATCATCAACTTCGACATGGCGGCCGAACTTGCCGATCTCGACGGCATCGCCGTCAAGCAGGTCGTCGCCAACGACGACGTCGCCTCGTCCATCGTTGGCGAAGAGCACAAGCGTCGCGGCGTGGCGGGCATCTTCTTCATCTACAAGACCGCCGGCGCCGCCGCCGCCGAGGGCCTATCGCTGGATGAGGTGGCGCGCCTTGCCGACAAGGCACGTTTGCGCACCCGCACCATGGGCGTCGCGCTTTCGAGCTGTGTCGTCCCGGAAATCAGCCACGCCACCTTCTCCATCGGCGAGGACGAGATGGAGATTGGCATGGGCATCCATGGCGAGCCCGGCATCAGCCGCAAGAGGCTCGCGCCGGCTGATGCCGTCGTCGACGAGATGATGGAGCGCGTCTTTGCGGAAACGGACTACAAGCAGGGCGACAATGTTGCAGTGCTGATGAACGGCCTCGGCGGCACGCCGCTCGAAGAACTCTACATCCTCTTCCGCCGCGTCTCGCAGCTTCTAGAAGCGCGCGGCGTTACCGCCAAGTATGTCTGGGTCGGAGAGTTCGCCACCTCGATGGAAATGGCCGGCGCTTCGATTTCGATCCTGCATCTCGACGAGGAGCTGGATCGCCTGATCGCCGCCCCGGCGAACACGCCCTTCTTCCAGCATGTTGCGGGTTGATGCCATGACGCTCCAGACATTGAACGCAGCCGATCTCATCGACCTCTTCAAGAGCTGGAAGGAGCTCTTTGCCGAACAGCGCGAATTCCTTATCGCCCTCGACGGCAAGGTGGGTGACAGCGATCTCGGCATCACCATGAGCAAGTCCTTCGCCGCCGCCGCCGAAGCGCTGGAAGCCGAAGGTGAAGCGGCGGGCATCGCCAAGTTGCTGCGCACCGCCGGCGCCACCATGGCCCGCACAGCGCCCTCCACCATGGGCACGCTGACGGCGACCGGGTTCCTGCGCGCAAGCAAGGCCGTCGAAGGCAAGGATGTGTTGGACACCGCCGGCATGGCCGCCTTCTGGCGCGCCTATCGTGACGGCGTTGCCGAACGCGGCAAGGCGAAGGTCGGCGACAAGACGCTGCTTGACGTGCTCGACCCCATCGCGACGACGCTGGAAGCGCAGGCGTCCGCCGGTGTCTCGCTTTCGGATACGCTGAACGTGACGGCGGATGCAGCCGAACAGGCGCTGGAGGCCACCAAGTCCATGCTCGCGCAGCATGGCAAGGCGGCGGCGTTCCAGGAAAAGACGGTCGGCTTGCAGGATGCCGGCGCGACAGTCGGCGCTTTCCTGATCCGTCGCATGGCGCAATTCGTGACGGGCGATAGAACTCGGTCATCCAACCGTCAGTGAGTATGGCCTCATGACCCAGTCCCCGGATCGCAACTCCCGCTATGTCGTCGGTGTCGATGTCGGCACCGCCAGCGCACGGGCCGGCCTGTTCGACCTTTCGGGGGCGATGCTCGCTTCCGCCAAGCGGGACATTTCGCTGTTCCGTGAGGCGGGAGCAATCGTCGAGCAATCGAGCGCCGAGATCTGGGATGCGGTCTGCTCGAGCGTCCGCGAGGCGGTCACTTCCGCGGGCGTCGATCCGGCCGCGGTGATCGGCCTCGGCTTCGACGCCACTTGCTCGCTCGTCGTGCTCGGCGACGGGGGGGCACCGCTCGCGGTCGGCCCGTCGGAGCGACCGGAACGCGACATCATCATGTGGATGGACCACCGCGCCGTCGGCCAGGCGGAGCGGATCAACGCGGTGGGCCACGAGGTGCTGCGATATGTCGGCGGGCGCGTCTCGCCGGAAATGCAGACGCCGAAGCTGCTCTGGCTGAAGGAAAACCGGCCGCAGGTTTTCGCCACCGCCTGGCAGTTCTTCGACCTTGCCGATTTTCTCACCTGGAAAGCGACGGGTGACCTCGCCCGTTCGACCTGCACGGTCACCTGCAAATGGACCTATCTCGCGCATGAGAACCGTTGGGATCCAAGCTATTTTGAGAAGATAGGTCTTGGGGAGCTTGCCGAAGAAGGTTTTGGCCGGATTGGCACTCGTATCGTCGAGCCGGGCACGCGGCTTGGTTATGGGCTGACGCAGGAAGCAGCGGCCGCGATGGGCATGCAACGTGGAACGGCCGTAGCGGCGGGTATGATCGATGCTCACGCAGGCGGAATTGGCACAGTCGGCATCGGCGGCCGTCCGACGGAAAACCTAGCCTATGTGTTCGGCACCTCATCATGCACAATGACCTCGACGCAAGATCCTGTCTTTGTGCCCGGCGTCTGGGGTCCGTATTACTCGGCCATGGTGCCCGGCCTGTGGCTCAATGAAGGCGGCCAGAGCGCTGCGGGCGCTGCCATCGATCAGCTGCTTGCCTTTCATCCGGCCGCACCGGAAGCGGCCGCGCGGGCGCAAGCGCGAGGAATTCCGCTACCTGTCCTCATGGCCGAGGCAGTCTCCGCCAAGGCGCCGTCGTTGTCTGAGGCCGTGCACCTTGCTGCCGACCTACATGTGGTGCCCGAGTTCCTCGGCAATCGCGCGCCCTTTGCAGATCCGCATGCAAGGGCCGTCATAGCCGGTCTTGGCATGGAACGGGATTTTGATAGCCTCGTTGCGCTTTACGTCGCCGGTCTATGCGGCATCGGCTACGGATTGCGGCAGATCATCGAGACGCAGGCTAGGGAGGGAGCCTCTGTCGAGCGGGTAGTCATTAGCGGTGGGGCGGGGCGTAGCGGCTTCGTTCGCCAACTCCTTGCCGATGCCTGCGGCAAGGCTGTCGTTGCGCCGTACGCGGAAGAACCGGTCTTGCTCGGCTCTGCCATTCTTGGGGCCGTTGCCTCCGGCGCCTTTGCCGACGTTACGGCTGCCATGGCGACGCTCAGCACCGTCTCCGCGGCCTATGAGCCGGCTGGCGGCGAAATCGCCGAGAAGCATCAAAGACGCTTCTGCTGCTTCGAGGATCTTCAGACTTTCGCGCGCTCGACGCAGGGCCTTTAACAGTCTGGGCCTTGTTGGCTTTCCGACTTCAGCGCCTGGGTGTGGCATGCGAGCAGCGATTTTAGCTCGGCCAATTCTGCCGGAAAATCAAGAAACCTGCGGAATAGCTTCATTGTATTGCGTGTGGCCGCGATGGAAGATGCGGATGGCGAAAACGACGCCAACAACCAGAACACCAACGCCGGCAGTCTCAACTCCCGTCGGCCACCGCGTGTGAACAACAAGGCCGCCGATGACGCCGAAGGCTGTCTCTGAAACGATCAGCTGAGCCGCTAACGCCACGGGCAAGCGTCGGGACGCGACATTCCACGCCCACACCCCGCCTACGGTCGCCATCAGCGCAAGCGATGAACCCCAAAGGTAGAGGGAGCCGGCAGAGCCCCAACCGAACCCGAGTGCCGGCAGCTGGAACAGCCCAACCGCAGCACCGATCGGAAAAAAGACGAGCATCTCGACGCCGCCACTGACCAGTATGAGCGCGGACCATGTGCCCAAGGGCATATCAGGTCGGACAGCAAGCGCTGCCTGATTGGCGATGGCAAACCAGACCCAAAGCGCGACAGCTGTGAGTGCCAACGGAATGCCGATCCAGAGCGTTTCATCCAATCTCAGGCTTTCGGCCGTGAAGGCGGTACCGTTGACCAGGAGGAGGCCAATCAGCACCAGCCCGAGCGGTATCACTAGAAGGTGCCAAGGCAGTGATCCCTGACGTCGATTGCCGACGATTGCCAGGACGATCGGCACGAGGCCCAGAAAGGCGGGTGCGATGACCGGCCCGCAGAAGATGGCGGCGCCGGTCACCGCGAGGAAGTAGCCGACATAGCCGATGAAGGCCAACATTGCCGTGGCAAGCCAGTTTCGAAGCGTGAGATGTCGCAACGGATCCTTTTCGGAGACCAGAATGGCGACGCCCACGATCGCCGCGACGAGATGGCGGACAAGGGCGAAATCGAACGTGGAATAGTCGCCGATGATGAAGGGAACGATAAAGTTGAGCGAAAAGCCGAAGGCCGCGAATAGGGCCGCAAATACGCCGATGGTGAATTGCTTGTCCATGGTGTGATCTACGTAACGTATCGATCGGGGGCGGTTACCGTTGCCTCTTGGCGGGCAAAGCATGGATGCGTGGCGGCCCTGGGGAGGACGAGGTCGTTCCGCTCGCGGCAAGCGCGAACCATTTCGGCTTCGTCCTTCGCGGCGGCCCGTAAAATGGAGCCGGTTTTCAGCTCGATACTCACGGGGATGGTCCTTTCTCGATTGCGTCGAACGTATCCTGCGCGCCCCTGTCGGTGGCTATGCAAGCGAGTTTAGAACCGTGCCGGCTTTGCGAGAATTGCCACCGCTTGGCAGGCACTCAACCGTTTTTCGGCATAATCAGGCGTGTCTGTTCTCGCACAACGGGGCCGTGCGAACCGTAGGTGCGAACGTTGGGCATCGATTCTCGGTCTCGACGGCGCCAAGCGGGGCTTCCGTTTTCCGTCATGCAACTCGATCGGGACGGTCGGACTTATGCCGCGCTTCCGAAACTGCACGACGTCCTCGGCGATGCATGGGCGGCTTACCGCTTCCTTGTCACGCCGCACGCCGCCTTGGACGGTCGGACGGGTCTCGACGCGCTGATACGCGGTCGACATCGAGACCATTGCTGCCCGTCGTCGATTTGGACGTAACCCGTTAGGATGCGGAAAGGCGCCGAGCCGGTTCAGTGCCCCCCGCCGGCGTAACCCGGCAGGGCGGTTTGGCGTCGCCCCCGGAAATTGAGCTTTTCGTGACAAACGTGGCCCTCAAGAATGATTGGCTTAAGCTCCCAGTCCTTCAAGCCGGCCAATTTCATCCAGACCAATCAAGTGGAACGTCGGGTCGCTTCGACTACCATTTGTGAAGTTCTTGCGAAGGGATCGTCACGGTTGCTTCGTTGAATTGGCCAGCACCTTTCGGCAAGGTGTCACTGACCATCTGGCGCGATTCCCGCGTGAAGGACTGACCGTTTGTTGATGAAGACGAGCCTCGATCACCTCCCCGAAGCCAAGCGGCGCCATCTCGCCAGAGCGCTCGAAATCCTGCGCGAGGAGTTTGAGGACGCGTTGGCTGGGGGCGAGGCTGATTTCAAAAAGAAAGGGCGCATCCTTAAAGTCATTCTCTTTGGTAGCCATGCCCGCGGCGACTGGGTCGATGAAGTGCACACCGGCAAGGGCTATCGCTCCGATTACGACCTGTTGGTGATTGTCAACAATCGCAAACTGACGGACTTTACCAGATACTGGAACAACACCGCCGACCGGCTGTTGAATGACCGGGAACTGACGGGCATCCAAGTTTCGTTTATCGTGCACTCCCGCCGCGAGGTGAACGAGGAACTGAGACGCGGCAAGGATTTCTTCTGCGACATCCGGCAGCAAGGTATCGTGCTCTACGAGTTGGACAGTGAACCGCTGGTCGAACCACGGACGCTCGGCCGAGACCAGCTACTCAAACTCGCGCAGGAACACTTTCAACACCGTTTTCCCAGTGCGCAACGGGCCTTAATCTCGGCCGTCTCAAATAAGTCGAAAATAGCGGATGATATCGAGTGGTCAAAAGACACGGCATTCGCACTTCATCAGGCGGTAGAACAGGCTTATTCGTCCGTTCTCCTGACCTTAAAGAACTACGGTCCACCGTCTCACAACTTGCGCTTTCTGCGGGCGCTTGCCGAGGAACTCGATCGTCGCCTCGTCGAGGCTTGGCCGAATGATCAGCAACGCTTTGTTTCCTGGTTCAACACCATCAACGAGGCCTACGTGAAGGCGCGTTACTCCAAGCACTATCAGATCAGCGAGGAAGCCTTGTCCTTTCTGGTGGAGCGCACGCAGGTTCTTCACGCGCTGGTCAAAACGGTCTGCGAAGATCACTTGGCTCGGTTGGGCGACGAAACTCAAGATAAGTTGTGACTTGCAGACCATGCCGCGTTGACGGACCTTCTGTCCGGAAAGCGGTGACGCCCGTCGCAAGACGAGAGGCCGCGAACCTCATGGATGTCCATGAGCGGGGGTGCAGGATCACAGGAGTGAAACAGGTACGGCGATGCCTCTCTCGCGGCGTCTATCGTGATGCGATCGTTGCCGCCGTCACCAGTCGTTGCGATTGGCGGTCGCGCGGCAGAATGCAGGCGTGGCATTTGCCTGAAAGTCGTGCAATCGGGCCGACGGGACAACTGCACGCCGGCCCGATTCGTTTTCCTGGTGGCACTGATAGCGCGCCACCACAGGCGCTGGCCCCACGCGCCAATTTGGATCTTCCTCCAGAAATATTTTCTGCTGAGTGACCGCGACGACAGAACGTCGCGGAGCCCGTTAGTGTTCCGGGCCTTCGGGGCGTTTCCGGCGTCGAAGAAAGCGGCGTTAGACCCCGGTTGCCGGCTCGAAACGGGGCGTTGGAAGGGACTTGTTAACCTTCATTTCCTATCGCTTAGAAGGCCCCTCGGCGATGTCTCTAGCTCTTCCAGGACCCATGCGTATTCCCAGGACAAACTTCTCACAGGCTGCTTTGCATGATGCAAGCCAGGCGGATTATTTCGATGGTCCGCAGGATGATGCGTTGAGCGGTATGCCCACTCATGAGGCGGCGACCGCCGACCCCTATCAGTTGTACGAGGCGCCCGCGGCGCCCCGCAAGCCGGCCAACCAGCAGACCGAAACCATGAGCCGCGCGACGCGGCTCTATGGGCAGGGCTCCGCCTATGCGCCTGCACAAGTGACGGCGACGACGAACGAACCCTTGCCGACCCTTTCCGAGATCGCCGGCCACTACGGTGACTCCACTTGGGAGAGCCATTTCTTCCTGGCACCAAACGTGCGGTTCACCCGCACGCCCGAGCGCGAGTTCATGAAGCGGCGCGCTCCGCAGGTCGAGGAAAGCGATACGGCTACCGAAGAAATGTCGGCGGCCGAAATCGAAGCGGCAACCGTCGAGATGACGGTGGAGCCTGCGCCGGTTTCCGCCGACGCCGTGGTGCCTGCCGTGCCGGTCTCGGCTGACGAGACACCCATGGATGCAGCGGTAGACGACGCGCCGCAGTCTGAAGTGACCCTGCCATCCTACAGCCCGTCCGAACTTTTGCGCATGCTAACCAACCAGCTGCCGACCTGGACCGCGGCGCAGAACACGATCGAGCCGCCAATGCTCGATCGCGTCGAGGCTTCGGCTGATGACGGCGTGGCGCTTGTGCCGGTTCTCACGGCGCCGCTCGCCGTTTCCGAGCCTGTCGTGGAGGCGCAGTCCGAGACCGCTCCAGAAGGGGCTGCCGCCGATCGCGGCCTGGCACAATCGAGTTTCCTCTCCGACTTTGCCTTCTTCGAATTCGGTCCGGTCGAAGACACCGAGGCAGCCGGCGACGAAATCGCCCACCCGAAGCCTTTTGTCGAGACGCCCGCTCCTTTGCCAATGGTCCCGGTCGTCACGCCCGTTGCCGTCGCGCCGCCGGCACCCGTACGTCCGGTGGAAATCCGCCGCATGCCGCCGACCGGGATCACCTCGCTGTTCCGCGTCGTCGATGTCCGTGGTGCAAAGGCCGACGATGGTGCGGCATCGCCGCAGGCGGCCGTTGCCGTCGAGGCGGCTGCAGCGCCCGCGGTGATCTCTGAGGTTCCGTTGCCTGTTGCTGCCGCTGAACCGGAAACTGCAAGCCCGGAGCCGGTGGCGGTGGAACAGCCCGCCCCGGTTGCGTCGAAAACCGCGATCACCATGCCGGCCCAGGTCACCCGCGCGCCGAACACAATGCCGGCGATCGGGGTGGTTGAACGCACATTTGCCGGCGACGCCTACGAGTTTCCGTCCGAGGAACTCCTGCAGGAGGCGCCTGTCGGCCAGGGCTTCTTCATGACCCAGGAGCAACTCGAGCAGAATGCCGGTCTGCTTGAAAGCGTGCTCGAAGATTTCGGCGTCAAGGGCGAGATCATTCACGTCCGCCCGGGCCCGGTCGTAACCCTCTATGAATTCGAGCCGGCGCCGGGCGTGAAATCGTCCCGTGTCATCAACCTCGCAGACGATATCGCCCGCTCCATGTCGGCGCTTTCGGCCCGTGTCGCGGTGGTTCCCGGCCGTAACGTCATCGGCATCGAACTGCCGAACGCGACGCGCGAGACCGTCTACTTCCGCGAGCTGATCGAATCCGTCGATTTCCGCAAGACCGGCTACAAGCTGGCGCTTTGCCTGGGCAAGACGATCGGTGGTGAACCTGTCATCGCCGAGCTTGCGAAGATGCCGCACCTGCTCGTTGCCGGCACCACCGGTTCGGGCAAGTCGGTCGCGATCAACACCATGATCCTGTCGCTGCTCTACCGGCTGAAGCCGGAAGAATGCCGCCTGATCATGGTCGATCCGAAGATGCTCGAACTTTCCGTCTATGACGGCATCCCGCACCTGCTGACGCCGGTTGTTACCGATCCGAAGAAGGCGGTGATGGCGCTGAAGTGGGCCGTGCGCGAGATGGAGGACCGTTACCGCAAGATGTCGCGGCTCGGGGTGCGCAACATCGACGGCTACAACCAGCGTGCCGCTGCCGCCCGCGAAAAGGGCGAGCCCGTGATGTGCACGGTCCAGGCTGGCTTCGAGAAGGGCACCGGCGAGCCGCTGTTCGAGCAGCAGGAAATGGATCTGGCGCCGATGCCCTACATCGTCGTCATCGTCGACGAGATGGCCGACCTGATGATGGTCGCCGGCAAGGAGATCGAAGGTGCGATCCAGCGGCTGGCGCAGATGGCGCGTGCCGCCGGTATCCACCTGATCATGGCGACGCAGCGTCCCTCGGTCGACGTCATCACCGGCACGATCAAGGCCAACTTCCCGACCCGCATCTCGTTCCAGGTCACCTCGAAGATCGACAGCCGCACGATCCTTGGCGAACAGGGCGCCGAACAGCTGCTCGGCCAGGGCGACATGCTGCACATGCAGGGCGGCGGACGCATCGCCCGTGTACACGGTCCCTTCGTCTCCGATCTGGAAGTCGAACACGTGGTCGCGCATCTGAAGACCCAGGGACGCCCGGAATACCTCGAGACCGTTACGGCCGACGAGGAGGAAGAGGAGCCCGAGGAGGAGACGCCGGTCTTCGACAAGAGCGCACTTGCGTCCGAGGACGGCAACGAACTCTACGACCAGGCGGTCAAGGTGGTCCTGCGCGACAAGAAGTGCTCGACCTCCTACATACAGCGCCGTCTTGGCGTCGGCTACAATCGTGCTGCTTCGCTGGTCGAGCGCATGGAGAAGGAGGGGCTGGTCGGTCCCGCCAACCATGTCGGCAAGCGCGAGATCATCTACGGCAACCGCGACCACATGAGCGCGCCCGACAACGACGATATGGATTGAATTCGGTCGGTTGGTGTGCCGGCGGGCTACTTCGGCACTATCGCATTAAAACCAGGGCCGCCGTCGACAAGTTGTTGGCGGCGGCTTTCTTATGCAGATTTCGGTGGTAATCTCCCCGCGGCCACCGGGCGTGTCTACCCTCTGGGCGTCGCCAATGGGATGATGTGATCGATGCAGGCAGCAGGGGCAGCGCCGCCATGGCGCAACGATTTGGTACAGTCTTGCGCTCGCCATTGTCCTTCATGCCATCGTCATCCTGGCACTCTGCTTCGTTCCTGAACCTGAGCCCCAATTCCTCTCCCGGAGGAAAGCGTCTCCGTTGAAATAGTGTACCTGCCGACGGTTGCTGCGGGAACAACCAAGCCCAGGTCCGGTGCATCTCAGGTCGGTGAGGCCGTTGCGCAAGAAGCCGCGCCCGAACGGGCCGTACCGGCGGCGACATTGCCGGACGTGCAGCCGGCAACTCAAGCCAAGCGGTTCTTTTCGGCGGCAATTCTCGCCGACGCGCGCAGCAAGCAGGCGCTGAAGGGGCTCTCCCAGCTCGCGGCGGATGAACGCATTATCCAGATTTGCAATCTCGAGGCTATGGAGCAGGTTCATCGCTGGCGAGTTGATTTCAAACCGGATTTTCTCGTTGCCTACGCCATGGCGGATATCCGATTGGCAGGTACGAACCTCCGCGCCGATGGTGCTGCATTTCGCAGCAACGACCGTTGGTACAATATTAAGTTCGACTGCGAAGCTGCCCCGGATATCAAGAGCGTCGTCGCGTTCGAATTTCAGGTTGGCGATGAAATTCCTGAGAGTGAGTGGGAGGCGCATCTCCTCTCCGCTGGCGCCAAAGCCCGCTGATCGCGGCAATGGTCGATGTCCGACCGCTCGGTGCGTGCTTTGGCCTTATCCCACGGGAAGCTGGCTGCGGGGCGGATCAAGCCGAAGCTGTCCCGCCTTTAGGGTGGCCTGCGCGGCAGCAATGCTTGAGCATCTTGCCAGATCCGCAAGGGCAAGGGTCGTTGCCGCGCAGTTGCAGGCGGCCAACCAGCGGCAATAGCGCCGCGGAGGGAAGAACCCCTGAAATCAGGATCGCCAATCTGGCAGACATGCCGGGAATGACCAGCCGTCGGCGGGCTTTGAAGCCGCGCCAAGCGCAGTTCGCCACGTATTCCGGAGTGGCTTTCGGCAAAGCCTTGAACAGTGCAGCCCTGTTGGCGCCTGATTTTTCAAGGAATTCGGTCGACACCGGCCCCGGCGCGACGCAGGTCACCGTTACACCCGCCTTCCGCGTCTCCTGATACAACGCCTCGGAAAAGGAACGCACGAACGCCTTGCTCGCGTAATACATTGCCATGTACGGGCCGGGGGTGAAGCTGGCCACAGAGGCGAGGTTGATAACGCCGCCACGGCCTCGCTCGACCATGCCCGGCAACAGGTGCAATGTCAGGTCAGCGAGGGCACGGATATTGACGTCGATCATTCCAACCTGGTCGGCAATCGGCAAAGCGGTTGCCGCGCCACGCAGGCCATAGCCGGCGCTGTTGACGAGGACGTCGCAGACGAGGCTTTCCCGCGCGAGGAACTCTTCGAGAACCGTCTTCGCATCGTCGGCGGTGAGATCGACTGGTAGGGAGAATGCCTCGCCGCCCGCCTGCTTGATGGAGGATTCCACGGCGTGCAGCCCCCCAAGTGATCGTGCGACCAATACGACAGGTGCACCATCTCGCGCGGCAAGCTCGGCAATGGCTCTGCCTATGCCTCGTGACGCTCCGACTACAACAATTGCGAGTCGTGGTTTTTGATCCGATATCATGCTGACGGTTCCGGCGTCGTGCTTGGCAGGATTTGAGCAGCGGAAAGGCTAGCCACCTCGTCAGCGATCTCCCCGTTCAGTATTTCCTCGAAACGAGCCAATGCGCGCGCGACATTGGCGCCGTCCATGACGCGGTGGTCGTAGTGAATTCGTACGGTGACCGATCCGTCTTCGCCGATCGGGCCATAGTTGAAGATCGTCGTGAGCGGCGTCAGCGGATTGAGCGACTCGGCACCCAGGCCGGAATAGACCGACAACTGGAAAGTCCCGAATCGGTGGCCCCGCTGACGTCCCATGTTGAGGCCGAGCCACATCAACAGCCTGCGCAGCGGCGCGGGCAAGCGCGCAATCTTCAGCGCACGCCGGAATTCCCTGATCTCAAGAACGGGACGGGATCGAGCCTCCTGAAGCAGGGCGCTCAACTCGGGGATCGACCGCTGCTCGGGTGTCTTGATCGTACTGAGAAGCACAACCCGTTCACCTTCGTATTCGCGCTCGTGCGCCACGGACGCGACGCTTCCCGGGTACTCATAGAGTTGCGATCTCGGCAGCTTGACATAGGCCCGGCGGAGCTCCGGTGTCTCCTTGGAAAGTAGCCCGTACCCCTTGAGGAACAGCACTGTCCAGGAGGGGCGTTCCGACCGGCTCGTCCTGGCTTCCTGCAATCCACTGATATTCATCTGTCGCTGTACCGTGACCCGCGGCACGGCAATCGAAAATCGCATCAGATCCCCGACAAGGCGTCGTGCCGCAGAAAGCTTGACCGCTCGGCCCCGCATCATGCCACCTCTAGTAAAGATAGGGTATAATGCGCTTGGTCCTGTCCATGTAGGCGCGATACTCAGGGCCGAAAAATTCCAGCATCAGGCGCTCCTCCTTGTCCACACGCAGGAAAAAAAGCACGGCGAAACCAGCGACGCCCAGGAGGCCCGCCACCCAGTTCGACAGCAGAAACATCTGGCCGATCGCCATGAGCAGGAAGCTTGTATACATCGGATGGCGCACGACGGCATACGGACCCTTGCTGATCAGTTGATGTTTTTCGCGGATTTCCAGCGAGATCGACCAGTTTCGGCCGAGTTCCTTGTGGGTGCGACGGAACGTCCACAGAGCCACAGCAAAGATGAGGCCCCCAAGCCCCACCATCCATGCATGCGCGGGATAGTCGGCAAATGCGGGAATCCCTGTTGCAACGTAGAACCCAGGCACAATGGCAAGACCTAGCAAAGCGGCAGCCAAGCCAATCGTATCGGTCACCGAGCGGCGGCTGCTCGTCACCCGCACACGCTTTGCCCGGCGCTCGAATGGGTAGCGAATCACATACCAGGCAACGATGCCTATGACCCACACGATTTCGCCAATGGAAGCGACAGACATGTTCACGTTGAATCACCTAAGCTTTTGTTGCGGCTTCTGATCGCCGCAACGGCAAAGGACGAGACTGCCATGCGCCGCTTGGACCTGACAAGGTGCTAAAGTTGAGGAGTGCGCGCCAAAGCTGATGGCGCCTCAACTATGAGCGGCGTTGGTGGTAGTCAACCATGGCGCTTCTGACCCTGGTCGCCCGATAGCCGGGAGCCTGTGCCCCGTCAGCCTACCCGCCGTTCATCTCGCGTAGTCTTGTAATGAATTCCTGGGGCCTGAGCCAGATGCCAGGTGTCTTGTATCCCATGGAACGCGCGATATCGGCCACAAACGCGTTGCAGTTATAGAGCGACGCATGCCAGAACTTGGCTTCGGCCTTGAGTTTTCGGATTTTGGCGACGACGTCTCTGTACTCCGGTTCGGTCAACATGACGCGCCAGCTTGCAGACCTGTATTGGTCCTCAAGGTCACCGTCGCTAACGCCCGTCTCGGCCGGGACGGGGAGAACATGGCCCAGCACGTAGGGAGCGGTGTCGTTTGTTGCAGGAGCAAGTCCCGCCACTTCCGGATTGACCATCGCTCCCGACTTGGTCAGGCGGCCAAAAACCACATAGGAATGGCCGTAACTGAGCGCATAACGCGAGCGGAATTCGATGAAGTAGCCCTGATCGCGCTGTTGCGATGGGCTGCCCGCAACGCTTGAGACATAGCGTGGCTGCGGGCCCTTGTCTTGCGATTGGCACGCCGCAACCGCCATGGCGGCTAAGACGACGAACGGAATACGACCTAGTACACGCGTCATTACTGCGCCAAATCTCCCGAATTCCAATGGGCACTTGAACTTGCCGCCTGGGCTTATCGATCCACGCGCCACGACGCATGGCCAAGGCGGCCACGATCATTCAGGGCGGGGAGGACCGTGAGATCCTCCCCGAATTAGCGTCAGTCACTATTTGTAGACGGGCGCCGGTTCTTCGGCCACCGGTGGCGGGGCCTTGCCTTTGCCTTTGCCGATTGTTCCGCAAGCGGAGAGGCTGGCAACGGAAAGCAACGCAACTGTTACGATTAGAATTCTGCTCATCAATATTTCCTTCCCTCTGTGATCGGAATGGTTATTCGAAGGCAACATTCATAGTATTAGTGGCATTTCGAGATTCGGCCTAGTGCGGAAAGGGCACACTCGTCAGTCGGATTATCGTTACCAAACTTTGAAGATTTAAATGCATGTCGGCCTTACCCCAATACCGCACTCAGATAGAGTACATCATCAAATGATCAATACCGGAGTTCCAACAGGCGTCCGCGCGTAGAGATCAACGATATCGTCGTTCGTAAGTCGGATGCAGCCGTTGGAAACCGCCTGCCCTATGGTCCAAGGTGCGTTCGTGCCGTGGAGGCGGAACTTGGTATCCTGACCGTTGCGATAAAGGTATAGGGCTGAGGCCCCCAACGGGTTGTGGGGACCGCCGGAAACTCCACCAGCGTATTGCGCCAGCTCCGGCTTGCGTCTGATCATGCTTGCGGTCGGCGTCCATGACGGCCATTCGGCCTTTCGGCCGACAACGGCCTGGCCTTTGAGGGTAAGGCCCTCCTCTCCGACGCCTATTCCGTAGCGCATCGCCCATCCACCATCTTCGATCGAGTAGAGGTAGCGTTGCGTGGTGTCCACAACAATCGTTCCGGCTGGCTCGTTGCCGTCGTATCGGACGTGTTGTTTTCGGTAGCGGCGATCGACGCCGGGCGTTCCGCCATACAGGGATGGGAAGGAAACACCCCGCCAACTTGAGCCGCACCCGGCCAACAGGCCAAGGCTGCCGATGACCAGGAATCTCCGTGTAATGCGGTGATTGTCCATCTTTACCTGCTGAGAAAAATGGTGCGCCCCGATTCGTTTTTTAGCATTACAATATTCTCTGTCCAGTTCCAATGAACGACACCCAGCGACAGGATAGATAATGACACTCCAGGTTTTTCGCCCGCGTTCCGGGTGAAATGGACAGAAAGGACTGTATATCTGGAAAGAGGGCCTGGGTGCAGTGCATGAATCGGGTAAAAATATCGCGATTCTTGTGTGTTGCTGCTGCTGTTTGATTGGAAGATCGGGGCTTCGAGTGCATTTCATGGAATGACTTGCGATGTCGCGCGCGCTCGATTAGTCGAAAGCTAAACGTTAGGAATGACAGTATGAATCTAGGCTTCGCTGGGAAGGTTGCGCTTGTGACGGGCGCCGGTTCCGGAATTGGCGCAGCCGTGTGCCGGCAACTCGCTGCTGAGGGAGCGGAAGTGGTTGCTGCGGATGTTGACGCTGTCGCCGTGCACCTGGTTGCCGAGGAGATTCGCTCGAACGGGGGCAAGGCCCATGATGTCGCGGCCGACGTCGCCGATGCCCAGGCTGTGGAAAAGCTGGTGACGTTCGCCGTGCAGACCTGCGGCGGCCTGCATCTGGCGGTCAACAATGCCGGCATCGAAGGCATCCGCAAGGCGACGGCCGACTATCCGCTCGATGGCTGGCATGCATTGATGAACGTAAATCTGCATGGCGTCTTCTACTGTATGAAGTACGAGATCGCGGCCATGGTGGCACAGGGTGGGGGCGCCATCGTCAACACGTCTTCCATTCTGGGCTCAGTCGCGCTGCCCACTGCCGCCGCCTATACGGCCGCCAAGCACGCAGTGGTTGGGCTGACGAAGGCGGCCGCGATCGAGTATGCCCGCACGGGTATTCGCATCAATGCTGTGGCGCCGGGCTGGATCGACACGCCGCTGTCCGCCGAGAATTCGGAGGTGGCAACCAGTAGACGCATGATGTCGCTGCAGCCTATGGGGCGTCGCGGTACGCCAGACGAGGTAGCGGCTCTGATCTGTTTCCTGTTGTCGGAGCAGGCGAGTTTCATCACTGGAAGCGTTCACCTCGTAGACGGCGCCTATACTGCTCACTGAGCAAGCTGCACCACTCAATCGTTGAAATTCACTGCCCCGCGGGTCAAGGCCTGTATCGCCGGTGCCGCTAGTGGCGACTGCGCTCTTTTTGCATGCGTATCATCCAAAATAAAAACGTTTTTATTTTTCTTGAAAACGTTTTTATTGGCTGCTACCTCTAATCTCCAGGAGAAGGCCGGGGCTTGGGAGGGTGCATGGCGACTGAGATCCACAGGGCGCGGCGCGCACCGACGCCAACGATAAAGACCTTGGCCGAGATGACGGGCTATTCCATCGCCACGATCTCGAAGGCGCTGCGCGAATCTCCCGTGGTCGCCCCGGCGACAAGAGACATCATCTACAAGGCAGCACGCGAGGTCGGTTACCAGGCCAATGCGCGCGGCATGGCGCTTCGCACAGGCAAGAGTTTTCAAGCCGCCGTGCTGATGCCGGTCACTGCCGCGCGTGACTATGAGTGGGACGGCGTCGAGTATACCCAGACCCTGAGCGGCATCAGCCAGGCGCTCGATGGCACGGACTATCGCATGTCGGTGCATGTCATCCGCGATGCGGCCGATGGAGCCGAAGCCGCGCGCCGGATCGTCGATCAGGGACTGGCCGACGGTCTGATTTTCTCCGGTATTCTCGCCGAAGACCCGCGCATCGATCTGCTCGTCGCCGAGCAGTTTCCCTTCGTCTCGATGGGGCGTTGCCGCAAGGATCTCTCTTACGCCCATGTCGATATCGACAACGAATGGGCGGCCCATGCGGCAACCGCGCGGTTGATCGCCGGTGGCCACCGGCGGATCGCGCTCGTCAATCCGGAGCGGCGGTTTTCCTATGCGCTCGACAGGATCGATGGCTTTTCCAGGGCGTTCCGTGAGGCGGGCCTGGATGCGCCGGTGGAGTTGATCGCCGAGGGCGATCTTTCGACGCATTTCGGCCGACAGACAGTGATCGATTTCCAGCAGTTCGACGACGCCCCGACGGCGTTTGTTTGCATCAACGAATCCACCACGCTCGGTGTGCTCTCCGGGCTTGGCAGTCTCGGGCGCCAGGTCGGCGTCGATGTCGACGTCATTGCCTATGACGACATCAACGTCAGTGCCTATTTCACGCCGCCGATCACCACCTTTTACCAGCCGATCGAGGTGCTCGGACGCACACTCGGACAATTCCTGCTGCGCCTTATGGAGGGTGAGGACCCCACGGCGTTCCGGCAGGTCTTTAGGCCGACGTTGATCGCACGGCAGCCCGACAATCTCGGCGGCCGTCTGGTCCAAAGTTAATCATCCAAGGAGGAGAACCATGAAAAAACTGATGATTGCCCTGGCTGTAGCAGCTCTTGCTTCGAGCGTGTCTCACGCTGCCGATCTCGGCGGCAAACTGCTGAAGGTCGGCTCCGACACGACCTCGCCACCGATGGAGAGCATCGATCCGGCGACCGGACAGGTCGTCGGCTTCGATGTCGATGTGGTCAACGCCGTCTGCGCCAAGATCAACTGCCAGGCCGAATTCGTCACGACCGGCTGGGACGGCATCTTCGCAGCCCTCGACCAGGGCAGCTTCGACCTCGTCGCGTCGGGCGTCTCGATCACCGAGGAGCGCAAGAAGGCGATGGATTTCTCGGATCCCTACATCGTCAACAGCCAGGCGGTGCTGATGCGCGTTGAAGACCAGGGCATCACGCTCGACCGCTTCAAGGACGCCGGCAGAAAGCTTTCCGCCCAGGCGAACACGACAGATGCCCAGGTTGCCGAGGGTGTCGTCGGCAAGGAGAACGTCGCCGCCTACGATACCTTCAGCGCCGCGATCATCGCGCTCAAGAACAAGGACGTCGACGGCGTCGTCATCAACGGCGCCAATGCGGCCGCCTACGAACGCGAATTCGCCGGTGAGCTCGTCGTTGCGATCAAGGACCTCGAATCCGACCCGCTCGGTCTCGTCTTCCGCAAGGGCGATGAAAACGTCGCGGCCTTCAATGAGGGCCTGAAGATGATCAAGGACGACGGCACGCTCGACCAGCTCGTCAACAAATACTGGGGCCTCAAGTAAGCTCACAATGCCGATCGGACCCGGAGCGCGTGCTCGCGCTCCGGGTCTTCCGTCTGTCTACTATGCCCCCGGAGGAATGAATGTCGTTCCTGAGAAGCGTGCGTCCGAGCAATCTCATCATCCTGACCGCGCTGCCCTTCATCATCTATCTCTTCATTTCCTCCGGCGACTACCAGCGCTCGCTGCGGGCGATCCTCGGCGTCGAAAACGGCTCATCGGCCTTCGTGCCGGGCTTTCTGGCGCTGGCGATCGCGTTTGCGTCAGGGATCGCTTTGCTCGTTTTCTCGCGCGCCAAGGCGCCGCGTCCGCGACTGGCCAATGTCGCAGCCGTGCTCAATCTTGCCGCGGCGGCCGTCCTCGTCATCGGCCACAACATCCATCCCTTCGTCGCATCCGTCGTTGCCAACGGTGTCGATCCGTTCAAGTCGACACTGATCGCCAAGGGCGTGACGCCACGGCAATTGACCGAGGCGGCCGATCTGATGGTGCGTGGCGTCGAAGCGTGGTTGTTCCCATTTTATTTCGCGGTTACCGTGATCGGCCTCGGCCTTTTCTTCCTGAGCAAACGTTCAGGCTCAGCGCCTGACGACCGGGTGCGGCGCCTTGCCCGCTGGATCATTGGTCTGGTCAACGGCGCGGGCCTCGTGTTCGTCTTCTTCTTCGCCCACATCGCATTTGCCGCAGGCGTCGCGACCACCATCCGTGCGGCGATAGCGGCCTACATCCTGGCAGCGCTCATGGGCCTTGTCTGGGTCGGGTTGCTGCAACTCAGATCGACGGTCAGGACCAGCCTCTACTTCGCCATTGCTACGCTGGTGCTGGCGCTGGCCGCGGGCTGGTTCCTGCTGCAGCCGCGGGACACTTACGTGCTCGCCGGCACGCTCGCGGGCAAGGTCGGGATCGTCACCAACACGCCTGCGGGCCTGATCAGCGCCGTGCGCTTCGGCCAGTATGACGGCGCGCCGCAATCGGAGACCCCGGTGCGCACCTTTGTCGGCCCGACCGAGGCACTTGCCTCGATCGCTAAGGGCGAAGGCGTTTCGGCGGCATTGCTGCCGGCAGCCTCCGCGCCAGCCGACATGCCCGTGCTCTGGCAGACCGAAGCACTGAACGATCGCGATCGGGCAGCGGGTGTCACAGTTGCCGTGCTTGCCATCATTCTTGGCCTGCTCACCTTCGGCGGCTACCTGCATCAGCGCCACCCGCTGGCGATCGGTTCGGAATTCATCGTGGATACGATCCGCGGCATCCCCATGCTGGTGATCGTGCTCTATGTCGGCCTGCCCTTGAGCGGCGCGCTCAAGGATGCGACCCAAGGCGTGCTCGACCCGCCGAACCTGATGCGCGGCATCGTCGCCATGGCGCTTGCCTACTCGGCCTATCTCGCCGAAATCTTCCGCTCAGGCATCAATGCCATTCCCGTCGGTCAGGTCGAGGCGGCGCGCAGCATCGGCCTCAACCGCTGGCAGACGGCACGCCTCGTCGTGCTGCCGCAGGCCTTCCGCATCATCATTCCGCCGCTCGGCAACGAACTGATCGCCATCCTCAAGGACACGTCGCTGCTGTCGATCCTGTCGATCCGCGACATCACCCAACGCATGCGCGAGTTCCAGTCGGCGAGCTTCCTGCCGTTCGCACCCTATAACTCGGCTGCAATCTTCTACATCTTCCTGACGCTGGCGGCGGCCAGCCTGGTCAACATGATCGAGCGGAAATATGACATCAAGCACCGCTAGACATCCGACCGTGCTGATTACAGGCACTTCCCGCGGGCTCGGGGCAGAACTGGCGCGGATCTACGCCGAGGATGGCTGGCGCGTCATCGCCTGCCAGCGCGGTGCCGTTCCGGCCGAAGGCGTGGTCGACCGGCTACCGCTCGATGTCGCCGATCCCGCCTCGATCGATGCTCTGGGGCAAGCGCTCCAGGGCGTGGCGATCGACCTGCTGATCAACAATGCCGCGGTGCGCGGCGATACCGGCGGTCTGGATACGCTGAAGCCGGACGGCTTTCTCGACGTTATGCGGGTGAATGCGCTGGCGCCGCTGCTGGTGACGCGGGCGCTCCTTGCGAACCTGCGTGCCGGCGCGCGGCGCGTCGTCGCCAATATCAGCAGCCGCGCCGGCTCACTCGCCGAGGGCACGCTCGACGACGACGACGGCGACTACGCTTATCGCTGCTCGAAGGCGGCGCTGAACATGGCGACGGTCAAGCTCGCCCAGGATCTGAAGGGCGACGGGATTTCGGTGCTGTCGCTGCATCCCGGCTGGGTGCAGACGGACATGGGCGGCAGCGACGCCGTCGTTTCCGTCGCGTCCAGTGCGGCCGGGCTGAAGGCGATCATCGACAGGGCAGATTTGGCCGATAGCGGCAGTTTTCGCGCCTTTGACAGGCGGCAGGTTTCGTGGTGACAGGACAGAGAAAATGGCAGAGAGAGATTTGAGAACCGAGCCGGAATTGGCGACGATCCGCGCCTGGCTCAGCGACACCTACGGCATCGAGGCGAGCCTCTCGCCGCTGCCGGGCGAGCACGATCTCAACTACCGGGTCTCGGCCGCCGATGGCCAGGAGTTCCTGCTGAAGCTGCACGCGACCGGCGACGCCGACGAGCTCGACATGCAGGTGGCGGTGCTGGAACATCTTGCCGCCAAGGCATCCGATCTGTCGGTCTCGCGCGCGTTTCGCGATCGCTCCGGCGCCGTCACCAGCAAGATCGAGCTTCGCGGCCCGCGCACGGCACGGCTACTCTCCTGGCTCCCGGGCGATATCTGGGCGAAAGCGCCGATACGCAACGCCGCCAGTGCCGAAAGCCTCGGCCGCCTGCTGGCAGGCCTCGACCGCAGCCTCGAAGGCTTTTCCCATGCCGGCGCCAAGCGGCTCTATGCCTGGGATATCGGCCGGGCCGACATGCATCGCAAGCACGTGGAGTTGATCGACGGCACCGACAAGCGTGCGGCAGTCGCCGCGATCCTAGATCATTTTGCGTCAACGGTGCTGCCGCGCCTGGCGGCCTGCCCGATGCAGGTCATTCACAACGACGCCAACGACTACAATGTGCTGCTCGACGGCCAAGGCCAGGTCAGTGGTCTGCTCGACTTCGGCGACATGGTCGAGACCTGGCGCGTTATCGAAATCGCGGTCGCCGCGGCCTATGCGCTGATTGGATCGGCCGATCCGGTCGGAACCATCGCTGCACTTGCCGGTGCTTATCATCAGGTCAACCGCTTGAGTGAAGTCGAAGTCGAGCTGGTCTTCGATCTGGTGCTTACCCGCTACGCCGTCAGCATGTGCCTGGCGGCCAAGCAGATCCGCGACAACCCCGAGAATACCTACCTGCTCGTCAGCCAGGAGGATGTCTGGCGCGAACTGAAGCGTCTGCGGAGCGAGAACCGGGCGATCGCCATTGCCCGCATCCGCGATGCCTGCGGTTTGGCGCCGCTTCCACATGCGGCCGCGGTCGTCCGTTGGCTCGAGAAGAACGCGCATGATTTTGCACCGATCGTTCGGCCCGGCGTCGCCAGGCCGAAGGTCGCTGTCTTCGATTTCTCCGCCTCCGGACCGGAGGCGGAGAAATGGGCGAGCCTCGATGCCGCAGAAGCCGAGGCGCGCATAGCCGCGCAGATCGGCAGCGAGTGCGCAGCTTTCGGCATCGGGCTTTATGGCGAGGACCGCAGCATCTACCAGGGCGACGCCTACGAAACATCCGTGCAAGGTGCGCGTCGCTCGGTGCATCTCGGTGTCGATATCTTCGCGCCGGCAGGAGAGCCGGTTTCGGCACCCTTTGCCGGTAAGGTCGCCTTCATTCACGACGACGCCGTCCCCTACGGTTTCGGCCCGACCGTGCTGCTCGAGCATGAGATCGATGGTGGCGTACGGTTCTGGACGCTCTACGGGCATCTTTCGCGCGAAAGCGTCGCAAGCCTCTCTATGGGGCAGGCGATCGCCAAGGGCGAGGTCTTCACCACCTTCGGCGCGGCTGAGGAAAATGGCAACTGGGCGCCGCATCTGCATTTTCAGATCGTCACCGATCATCTCGGCCTCGGCGGCCAGATGCACGGCGTCGGCGTGCGAGACCAGTGGCAGGTGTGGCGCGAAGTGAGCCCGGACCCGAGCGTGGTGCTTGGCCTCTCAGTGCCAGTTTCGGTGATCGTGCAGCGCGACAAGGAATTCCTGGTGCGCGAGCGTCACCGCCGCATCGGCCGGTCGCTCAGCATCGCCTACAGCTCAGCACCCCTGAAAATTGTCGGCGGCGAGGGCGCGCACCTGATCGACGAGGAGGGCACGCGCTGGCTCGACATGGTCAACAATGTCTGCCACGTCGGCCATTGCCATCCGCGCGTCGTCAAGGCGGCGCAGACGCAGATGCAGAAACTCAACACCAATTCGCGCTACCTGCACGATTCGCTGGTCGAATATTCCCGTCGGCTTGCCGCGCAGTTCCCTGATCCCTTGAGCGTCTGCTTCTTCGTCAATTCCGGCAGCGAGGCGAACGATCTCGCGATCCGGCTTGCGCGTGCCTATACCGGCAATCGGGACATCATCACGGTCGATCATGCCTATCACGGCCATCTGTCGAGCCTGATCGACGTCAGCCCCTACAAGTTCGCCGGCAAGGGCGGGGAAGGGCAGGCGGCGCATGTGAAGGTCGCGGAGATGCCGGATCTCTATCGCGGGCGTTATCGCTACGGTGATGAGCACGCGGGCCGCAAATATGCCGAGGACGTGCGCAGCCAGGTCGCAGAGCTTGCCGCCGATGGCCGCCGTCCGGCGCTGTTCTTCAGCGAGGGGATCCTCGGAACCGGCGGACAACTGTCGCTGCCGGAAGGTTATCTTCGCGAAGCCTATGCCCATGTGCGCGCAGCCGGCGGCCTCTGCCTTGCCGACGAGGTGCAGGTGGGCTTCGGCCGCGTCGGAAGCCATATGTGGGCGCACGAGCTGCAGGGTGTTACACCCGACATCGTCACCATGGGCAAGCCGATCGGCAACGGCCACCCGATGGCAGCCGTCGTCACGACAGAGGCGATCGCCGCCTCGTTTGCCAACGGCATGGAGTACTTCAACACCTTCGGCGGCAATCCGGTTTCTGCCGAAATCGGCCTTGCCGTGCTCGACGTCATCCGCGACGAGCGACTGATGCATCATTGCCGGGTCGTCGGCGACCGGCTGATGGACGGCGCGCGGGCGCTTGCCGGAAAACATGCGATCATCGGCGATGTCAGGGGCCATGGCCTCTTCAACGGCATCGAACTGGTGCGCGATCGCCAGACGCTGGAGCCGGCAGCCCGCGAACTCGATTTCGTCATTGCCGAGATGAAGCGCAAGCACCGCATTCTGCTCAGCAGCGAGGGGCCGCACCACAATGTACTGAAGGTGAAGCCGCCGGCGCCCTTCAGCGCCGAGGATTGCGACTATTTCCTCAACGCGCTCGATGAAACGCTCGGACGTCTAAGCGCCTGAGATAAAAGATCAAAAACGGCCGTCCCCCGAGCGGCCTTTTTTTATTGCTCACGGCCTTCAACAGCAAAATCGGATCGATACGAATTTCCCCTTTACAACAAAGTTAAACGTTTTTATCGTGCATATAAACGTTTAACTAAGCGCATAGCTCGTGCCGGTGGCCTTTGCTAAGCGCTTGCCGGCAGGGAGGGCCCGTTGGCAGCGATCCGTATCGAAAATTTGCGCAAAGGCTTTGGTTCGCTCGAAGTCTTGAAGGGTATCAACCTCGATATCGCCGACGGCGAGTTCGTCTGCTTCCTCGGTCCATCCGGCTGCGGTAAGAGCACGCTGCTGCGCTCGATCGCCGGTCTTGAGGATCTGGACGGCGGCTCGATCCGTCTTGGCGATCGCGACATAACCGAGGTGGCCTCGGCCAAGCGCGACATCGCCATGGTCTTCCAGAACTATGCGCTCTACCCGCACATGAATGTGCGCAAGAACCTGTCCTTCGGCCTCGCGCTGAACGGCATGAAGCGGGACGAGATCGATCGCCGTGTCGACAATGCCGCCGACATCCTGCGCATCAAGGAACTGCTTGCCCGCAAGCCGCGCCAGCTCTCGGGCGGTCAGCGCCAGCGCGTGGCGATCGGTCGTGCGATCGTGCGCGAGCCAAAACTCTTCCTGCTCGACGAGCCGCTGTCGAACCTCGATGCCGGCCTGCGCGTCACCATGCGCGTTGAACTTGCAGCACTGCACGAGCGTCTCGGCGTGACGATGATCTACGTGACCCATGACCAGGTCGAGGCGATGACGCTCTCCGACCGTGTCGTTGTGCTCGACAAGGGCAAGGTCAGCCAGTTCGGTACGCCGCTGGAGCTCTTCTATCAGCCGGCCAACCTGTTCGTCGCCGGTTTCATCGGCTCGCCGCGCATGAACTTCATCACGACCGAAGTCACCGGGCAGGTCGATACGTCAGTGACGCTCAATGGCGGTGGTCTCGCCCATCCGCTGACGCTCGAGATGCCGGCGGCAGCGCCGATCGCCAAGGCGAAGTCGGTGACGCTCGGCATTCGCCCGGACAAAATCGAGCTGGTCTCGGCTGAAGAGGGCCATCTCGTCGGCGACGTGCGTCTGGTCGAGCGGCTCGGCACCGAGAGCCACGTCCATATCAGCCTGCAGAATGGCAGCGACATGACCGCTGTCGTGCGTGGTACGCACCCGGTCTCCGCCCGCGAGCGCGTGTATCTGCGCCTGCCGGCCGAGCATTGCCATCTGTTTGATGGCGACGGCCAGGCGGTCGCGCGGCGGCTCGATGTCGAGACGCAGGCGCTCATCAATCAGGAAAAGGCAAAACGGGTCGCGTAACCCGAATGAGGAGGAGAAGCATGCTCAACAGGAAGTCGATCATCGGCTCGCTGATGGTTCTGGCCATGGCCGGAACCGCGACGGCCCGCGCGGAAGAGACCTTGCGCTTTGCGACCTGGGACACGGACGAAAGCCTGGCGATCCAGCAGGAAATCGCCAAGAAGTTCGAAGAAAAGCACCCGGGCGTGAAGGTCCAGGTCGAACCCTATGCGGACGGCTACGATCAGAAGCTGATCGCCGCCTTCGGCGCCGGCAACCCGCCTGACGTCATGTATATGTGGAACTTCCCGCAGTACTACACATCGCTGAAGCCGCTCGATGATCTGATCGCCAAGGATGCGGCCGAGCTGAAGCCCGACGATTTTCCGAAGGGCCTGATGAACACTGTTCGTGTCGAAGGCAAGACTTACGGGATGCCGTCGGGCTTCACCACCCAGGTGGTGTTCTACAACAAGGACATGTTCGCCAAGGCCGGCGTCGAGGAGCCGAAGGACGGCTGGACCTGGGACGACCTGCGCGCCAAGGCGGCAAAGTTCCGCGATGAGCCGAACAAGGTCTATGGCTTTGCCGTCGACGCCAAGCCCGATCCCTATGACTTCGAGCAGTTCCTCTGGTCGAACGGTACCAAATACATCTCCGACGACGGCAAAAAGATCGACGGCTACATGAACAGCGATGCCGCCGCTCAGGTGCTCGACATGTTCGGCAACATGGCCAAGAAGCAGGAAGCGATCACGCTGAACCTCGGCGACGACACAACCGGCAGCACCCTGTTCAAGGGCGGCAAGATCGCCATGTTCCAGAGCGCCATGTGGTCGAAGTCCGGCATCGATGCTTCAGGCATCAAGTATGGCGTCGCGCCGCTGCCGAAGTTCGGCGACAAGACCGCCCATTCCGCACTCGGCGTCTCGGCGATCTCGATCGCCAAGGACGCGGCCCACCCGGATCTCGCCTGGGAATTCGTCAAGTTCTTCTCCTCGCCGGAAGCCGTCGCCATGCGCGTCAACGACCTGCCGGTGCGCACCAGCGTTGCGGAAGAAAAGGGCATGACCAAGGACCCGATCTACAAGCCCTTCTTCGACATTCTCGCCACCTCGAACATCGAGACCCACGCGTTCCTGAAGAACGCCAACTGGGGCAAGGTCCAGGACAATCTCGCCCGCGCCATCGAAGCGACGATGATCGACCAGGGCAATGCCAAGCAGCATCTCGACGATGCGGTCAACCGCTCGAAGCGTCTGATGAAGTAAGAAAAGGGAGTACGGGGAGATGGATATGACCTATGCCGGCGCAGAGCCAAAGGTGGCAAGGCGCAAGCGCTCCGCCATCGCGCGCTATGCAGCGCCCTATCTGTTCATCTCCCCGTGGATCCTCGGGTTCCTGTTCTTTACGCTCGGCCCGCTCGTCTTCTCGCTGACGATGAGCTTCTACGACTGGCCGGTCGTCGGTGAACGCAGCTTCGTCGGGCTCGAAAACTATCGTTCCATGCTGTTCGAGGACCCGCAGTTCTGGGAGAGCCTCTGGATCACGGTGAAGTTCGCGGCGATCTACGTGCCGTTCAATATCGTCATGTCGTTCCTTTTGGCGCTGATGCTGCATCACATCACCTTTGCCAGCGGCTTCTTCCGCACCGCCTTCTATCTGCCGAGCGTCATTTCCGGCGTCGCGCTGGTGACGATCTGGAGCTGGATTTACAGCAGGGAATACGGCCTTCTGAACTTCATGCTGTCCTTCGTCGGCATCGAGGGGCCGAACTGGCTCGGCGATCCGAACCTTGCGATCGTCGCCATCATCATCGCCAGCCTCTGGGGCCTTGGCGGCACCATGCTGATCCTTCTTACCGGCCTGAAAGCCATCCCGAAGGAACTATACGAGGCGGCGACCGTCTCCGGCGTTCCCGGCTGGGCGCAGATGGTGTTCATCACCTTGCCGATGCTCGGGCCGATGCTGCTCTTCACCTTCATCACCTCGATCATCTCGGCCTTCCAGCAGCTGACGATCGCGCTTCTCCTGACCAAGGGCGGACCGCTCGGCTCCACCTATTTCTTCGCCATGTACATCTACGACAACGCCTTCAAATATTTCGACATGGGCTACGCCGCCGCCGGCTCCTGGGTGATGTTCATCATCGTGCTCATGCTCAGCCTCGGCGTCATGCGCTGGTCGGCCGCCTGGGTCTATTACGAAGGCGAAGTTCGCCAGAACGATGGAGAGAACAATGCGTAAGACGCTGCTCTATTCCGCGCTCATCCTGCTCTCGGCGCTGTTCATCGCGCCGTTCTACTGGACCTTCATGACGGCGATCAAAAGCACCGCCGAGCTTTACCAGTTCCCGCCGGTCTTCTGGCCGTCCGAATGGCA
Organism: Ensifer sp. EB106-03-01-XG145; assembly: GCF_058792075.1. Taxonomy (NCBI): domain Bacteria; kingdom Pseudomonadati; phylum Pseudomonadota; class Alphaproteobacteria; order Hyphomicrobiales; family Rhizobiaceae; genus Ensifer; species Ensifer sp. EB106-03-01-XG145. Next base: position 75,914 of record NZ_JBYTEC010000017.1, read on the forward strand.
TTGGGAGAACTTTGCCGCCGCCTGGAACAAGCAGCCATTCGGCACCTACCTCACCAACTCACTGATCGTCGTGGTGCTGTCGACGATCGGCCAGCTCATTTCCTCGTCGCTGGTTGCCTATGGTTTTGCCCGCTTCCGCTTTCCCGGTCGCGATCCGCTGTTCATCCTGCTGCTCGCCACCATGATGATCCCGTGGGACGTAAAGATGATCCCGCTCTATATGGAGTTCAACCTGCTCGGCTGGATCAACACGCTGAAGCCCTTGATCGTGCCCGCCTACTTTGCCGACGCATTCTTCGTCTTCCTGCTGCGCCAGTACATCATGACCGTACCGATGGAGATCGACGAGGCCGCGCGCATGGATGGCGCCAACGCCTTCGACATCTACTGGCGCATCCATCTGCCGCTGATGATGCCGGCGCTGGTGCTGGTCGGAACCTTCCACTTCATGAACGCCTGGAACGACTATCTCGGCCCGTTGATCTTCCTCAACGACCAGTCGAAGTACACGCTGACGCTCGGCCTCTCGATGTTCAAGGGCCTGCACGAGGTGGACGTGACGTCGATTGCCGCAATCACCGTCATCCTCTGCCTGCCGCCGCTCGCGCTCTTCTTCGTCGCCCAGCGCTACATCATGGATGGCGCGGTCGGATCGTCGGTGAAGGGATAACGGCATGCTGTTCGATATCGACTTCGTGCCCTTCAGCCGCAGGGGCCGGTTCCTGACGCTCTCGATGATGCGGGTGCCCGGCCATGACGGTGAGCGCGCGCTTTATCTGCGCCACGTGGCCGGCGGCGACGAACGGACGTCGCTCGGCCGCCTCTGCCGTGTCGAATTTCTCGATGCGGCAGGCGAAACCGTGACGCCCGTATTCGTGCTTTCGCCGGAACGGCTCGACGCCCGCGTCGGCGAAGGCGAGATCACCTTCGTCATCGGTGAAGGGGAAAGGCTGCACGTCGCCGGCAAAAAGACCGGCGTGCGCTTCCATCTTGAAGGATCGCGCTACGACTATGTCTACCGCACGCCCAAGGGCGAGGATTGCCTGGTGGCCGCGGTCGAGAACGTCAAGTTCATCCCGCGGGCGATTGCTGGCGAGCTGAAGGTCACCGGCGCCTGGCAGCGCGATCATTCGGAAGACGTGTCCTTCGCCTTCTCTGGTGACGGAGCCTTCGAGGGCAATGTCGATTTCTTCCGCACCGTACCGCCTGTTGATCGGCCCGGCCGTTTCGCCGAGGCTCTTTCGGGTGCTGTTGCCGAATTTGCCGAATGGTACGCGCGCGTTCCGAAGGGTGTTCAAGGTCAGGACGAGGCGCATCGTCTCGCAAGCTATCTGCTCTGGGCAAACGGCGTGCCCGTCGGCGGCGCGCTGACGCGGCCGGCGATCTACATGTCCAAGAACCACATGATCAACATCTGGAGCTGGGACAACGCCTTTTCCGCCCTCGGCGTTGCGGCCTTCGATCAGGATCTCGCCTTCGACCAGTTGGCAGTGATCTTCGACCATCAGGACGCCTCCGGCCTGCTGCCGGACTATATCAACGACCGCGACGTGCTCTTCGCCTTTACCAAGCCGCCGGTGCACGGCTGGGCAGTGTCGCTGATCGCTGCCGCCGACCCGTCTTTCCTGACGACGGAGCGCAAGAGTTGTCTGCGTGATGCCATCGGCCGCCAGGTCGACTACTGGCTGACTCATGGCCGCAAGGATGCGGCGAGCCTGCCGTCCTATTTCCACGGCAACGACAGCGGCTGGGACAACGCCACCTTCTTTGCTGAGGGCGGCCCTGTGATCTCGCCGGATCTACCTGTTTTCCTGATCCTTGCCTGCGAGACGCTCACGGCCCTCTTGGAAGACGACGCGGAGCGTCAGGCGATGTGGCGCCGCAAGGCGGATGAGCTGCAGACCATGTTGTTCGAACGTCTGTGGACCGGCGAGACTTTTGGCGCGCGGCTTGCCGTCGATCCGGAGCGGATCCTGCCGGGAGACAACCTCATCCAGTTCATGCCGCTGCTCTTGGGCGCGCGGCTGACGCCCGACATGCGCGAAAAGCTCGTCGCGCGGCTTGTTTCGGGCGGTTTCATCACCGAATGGGGACCGGCGACGGAGAGCCCGCTCAGTTCCTTCTACGAGGACGACGGATATTGGCGCGGGCCGATCTGGGCGCCGACCACGCTGCTTCTCTGGGACGGTCTTCGCCGGCAAGGGCAGATTGAACTTGCGCATGAAGTCGCGGAAAAGTTCTGTTCACTTGCCAGCAAAAGCGGTATGGCCGAAAACTTCGATGCGCGCTCGGGGAGGGGCCTTCGCGATCGGGCATTCGCCTGGACATCCGCAGTCTATCTTCAGCTGGCGGCATCGCTCAGCCGACCCAAATCATCGTGATCTAGCAACCCGTGACAAGTCGAGACGCCATGCAGAGACCGACGATCAAGACCATCGCGCAGGAGACGGGGCTTTCCATCGCCACCGTGTCCAAGGCCCTGAAGCATTCGCCTCAGGTTCGCCCGGAGACGCGCGCGATCGTGATCGAGGCGGCTGAACGCGTCGGCTATGAACTCAACATGCATGGCGTGCAGTTGCGCACCGGCAAGACCTACCAGGTCGCCGCGATCATGACGGCGCCGGGCCCGAAACAGAACGAATGGGAAGGCGTCGAATACGCCCAGCTCCTGAGCGGCATTTCCTGGGCGCTGGAAGACAGTCCCTATCGCGTCTCGCTCTATGCCGTCCGCAATTTCGAGGAAAGCCAGGCGGTCATCAAGCAGATCGTGTCGCTGAAGAAGGCCGACGGCATCATCATCTCTGGCACCCGCGCCGACGATCCGCGCATCCGCACCATGCAGGCGGCGGACTTTCCTTTCGTCACCTACGGCACCAGCATCCACAATGCGCCGCACGCCTACGTCGACGCGGACAACGAGCAGATGATCCGGGTGGCGATGGCACGCCTGGTCGAGCGCGGCCATCGCCGTATCGCGCTGCTCAACCCGCTCTCGGACCTGAGCTATGGCATCACCCGGCTCGAAGCTTACAGGCGTTCCCTTGAAGTCGCTGGCCTTCCCTATGATCCGGCCCTCATTGCCCATGGCCGGCTGACGCCGGCCTTCGGGCGCGAAAACGTGCTGACGATGTCGGAGCTCAGCAATGCGCCGACCGCCTATATCTGCGCCAATGAAGCCTCGGCGCTCGGCGCCTTCTCCGGCTTTCACGAGCGCGGGCTAGTGCATGGGCGTGATGCGGTGATCAATGCCACCGACGACCTCAATGTCAGCCAGTATTTCGCGCCGCCGATCACCACCTATTACCTGCCGATCAGCGAACCGAGCAGCCTGCTCGGTGCCTATATCCTGAGGCGCATGGAGGGCGAGCCGCCGGAGGCGCTGCAGACGCTCCTGATGCCAAACCTCATCGAACGCTGCGACGATCGCTTGAACCCGAACCGTTGACGAACTTTTCGCCCGATTAGGGCGCCCTTTCATGTTCTTGAATATAAACGTTTATATCTAAGACGAGACAGACAAAACCCGAGGCTGGAACCAACCGGCCGAATGAAATGACGAAGGACCGGACCCGTGCACATGCCCCTGACGAGATCAAACCGCTTCAACGCCAAAGAGCAGCAGACCGACATGCTGGAACTCGGCGTCTGCTACTATCCGGAGCAGTGGCCGCGCGCGAAGTGGGGAGAGGATGCGCGCCGCATGGTCGAGCTCGGGCTTGCCTGGGTGCGCATCGGTGAATTCGCCTGGGCGAAGATCGAGCCCCGGTCGGGCGAGTTCCATTGGGAATGGCTCGACGAGGCGATCGAGGTGCTCGGCAATGCCGGCCTTAAGGTCATTCTGGGCACGCCGACCGCCGCACCGCCGAAGTGGCTGATCGACCGCTATCCGGATATCCTGCCCGTCGACGTCAAGGGCGTGGTGCGCAAGTTCGGTGCCCGCCGACACTACTGCTTCTCCAGCCGCCGTTACCGCATCGAGGCAGCGCGCATTTCCGAAGCCATGGCCGAGCGCTACGGCAAAAGCACCTTCGTGCATGCCTGGCAGACCGACAACGAGTACGGCGACCACGACACGATCTACAGCTATTCCGACGAGGCGCTGCGCGCCTTCCGCAAATGGTTGGCGGAGCGTTACGGCACGGTCGAGGAACTGAATCGGGCTTGGGGCACGGCCTTCTGGGCGATGAACTATCTGAGCTTCGACGAAGTCGAACTTCCCAACAATCTCGTCGAAGAACCGAGCCCGACTCATATCGTCGACTACATCCGCTTCTCCTCCGACCAGGTGAAGAGTTTCAACAAGGCGCAGGTCGACATCATCCGCAAGCACTCGCCGGGCCGCCCGGTGACGCACAACTTCATGTCGCAGAACACCGACTTCGATCACTACAAGGTCGGCGAGGACATCGATATCGCCTCCTGGGACGTCTATCCGATGGGTGGACTGCTCAACGGCCGTCTCTCCTCGGAAGACAAGGGACGCTACCTCCGTGTCGGCGATCCGGACCAGCCGGCCTTCAACCACGACCTTTACCGCGCCGTCGGCAACGGTCGCGTTTGGGTGATGGAGCAGCAGCCGGGCCCGGTGAACTGGGCTTCGCACAACCAGTCGCCGGCAGACGGCATGGTCCGCCTCTGGACCTGGCTCGCCTATGCCCATGGCGTCGACATGGTCTCCTATTTCCGCTGGCGTCAGGTGCCGTTCGCGCAGGAGCAGTTCCATGCGGGTCTGCTCCTGCCGAACAGCGAGGCGGACCAGGGCTATCTCGAAGTGGCGCAGGTCGCAGAGGAGATGAAGCGTCTGCCGAAGGGCGAACGCCGCGAGAAGGCCAAGGTCGCGATCGTGCTCGACTACAATTCGCGCTGGGCGACCCGTGCGCTGCCACAGGGCCGCACCTATCTGGCGTCGCAGATTGCTCTCGACTGGTATTCGACCGTTGCCCGCTTCGGCGTCGATGTCGACATCATCGGCCAGCACTCGGATCTCGATGGCTACCAGCTGGTGCTGGCGCCCGACTTGGTCATCCCGGATCAGGCCTTCGTCGAAAAGCTTGCTGCGTCGGGCGCCAAGGTCCTGTTCGGGCCGCGCAGCGGCAGCAAGACCGAGGACATGCATATCCCCGAAGGTCTGCCGCCGGGTCCGCTTGCCTCGCTGATCGACCTGAGCGTCGCCCGCGTCGAATCCCTGCCGGAGTTCCACGCCGAAAGTGTGCTCTATGGCAACGAGACCTATCCGGCCGGTGTCTGGCGCGAGACGGTCAGGTCAAGCGAAGCCGTGCTTGCGACCTTCGAGGGCGACTATCGCAACGGTGCGCCGGCGCTCGTCGGCAACGACAAGGTGCGCTATCTCGCAACCGGCGCGCGGGGCGAATTCTTGAGCAAGGTAATCGGCGATGCATTAGGCTGGGCTTCGGTCGAGGCGCTCGCGGATCTGGGAGATCTGCGCATCACCCGCCGCGGCAAGCTCAGCTTTGCCTTCAACTACGGCAAGACGGCCGTTGATGTACCGGCGCCGGCCGGCGCAACGTTCCATGTTGGCGGCCGCAAGCTCGGTCCCGTCGACGTTGCGATCTGGTCGGAATGATTGGGAGCGCCTGCCCTCCAATCCGGTTGATTGAAAGAGAAGAGCCCGGCCGTTGAACGGCCGGGCTCTTCTCTTTTGATAGTTCGGACGGGCCTAGACCCGCTCCAAAGCCACGGCAATGCCTTGGCCGACGCCAATGCACATGGTGGACAGCGAATAGCGCCCGCCGGTCTCATGGAGTTCGAGCGCCGCCGTGCCGGTGATGCGGGCGCCGGACATGCCGAGCGGATGGCCGAGTGCGATGGCGCCGCCGTTGCGATTGACGCGCGCATCGTCGTCGGCGATGCCGAGATCGCGCAGCACGGCAAGGCCCTGCGAAGCGAAGGCTTCGTTCAGTTCGATGACGTCGAAACGCGCCTGCTTCAGGCCGAGGCGCGCCATCAGCTTCTTCGATGCGGGGGCCGGGCCCATGCCCATGATGCGCGGCGGTACGCCGGCGGTCGCGCCGCCCAGAATGCGGGCGATCGGTCGCAGCCCATATTTCTTCACTGCGGCTTCCGACGCGATGATCAGGGCGGTCGCGCCATCGTTGACGCCGGAGGCGTTGCCGGCCGTCACCGTACCGCCTTCCTTCTTGAAGGGCGTGCCGAGCTTGGCGAGCGCCTCCATCGTCGTTGCGCGCGGGTGCTCGTCGCGGTCGACGACGACAGGCTCGCCCTTGCGCTGCGGGATCGTCACCGAGACGATTTCCTTCGCCAGCCGACCGTTCGCTTGCGCTGCGGCGGCCTTGGCCTGGCTGCGGACGGCAAAGGCGTCCTGGTCTTCGCGGCCGACGCGAAAATCCGCCGCGACGTTCTCGCCAGTCTCGGGCATCGAGTCGACGCCGTACTGCTTCTTCATGAGCGGGTTGACAAAGCGCCAGCCGATGGTGGTGTCGTAGATCTCGGCGTTGCGCGAGAAGGCGGCATCTGCCTTCGGCATGACGAAGGGTGCACGCGACATGCTCTCGACACCGCCAGCGACCATCAGTTCGGCTTCGCCGGATTTGATTGCCCGCGCCGCAGCGATCACCGCATCCATGCCGGAACCGCAGAGCCGGTTGATCGTCGTGCCGGATACGCCGACCGGCAGGCCAGCCAGAAGCAGCGACATGCGCGCGACGTTGCGGTTGTCCTCGCCCGCCTGGTTGGCGCAGCCGAAGATTACGTCATCGACCGCGTCCCAGTCGACATCGGTGTTGCGTTCGAGGAGTGCCTTGAGTGGGATCGCGCCGAGGTCGTCGGCTCGCACCGAGGAGAGTGAACCGCCGAAGCGGCCGATCGGGGTGCGGATGTAGTCGCAGATGAAAGCCTCGGCCATTACGCAGCCTCCTTGTCGCCCTGATGCGCCTTCTTGGTGCGGGCATTGATGTCACGAAGGGTTGTCAGCTCCAGTTCCGTCGGCGCTGGCGTCTCGATCACATGATCGGCGAACTTGATCGCCCAGCCGCAGTTCTCGACGATCTGCTCGCGGGTCACGCCCGGGTGGATCGAAACGACCGTCAGTTCTTTCGTCTCGGGATCCGGTTCCAGGATGCAGAGATCGGTGATGACGCGGGTCGGCCCCTTGGTCTTCATGCCGAGCCGCTCGCGATGGTTGCCGCCTTCGCCATGGCCCATGGAGGTGATGAACGGCAGCTTCTCGACGAAGCCGCGCTTCGACAGCGCCATGGTGATGAAGATGCGGCCGCAATTGGAGGCGATCTCCGGTGCGCCGCCGCCACCCGGCAGACGGACCTTCGGATGGTCGTAAGGGCCGACGACCGTGGTGTTGAGGTTGGCGAACCTGTCGATCTGGGCGCCGCCGAGGAAGCCGGTGGTGATGCGGCCGCCCTGCAGCCAGTAGCGGAACATCTCCGGCACGGAGACGGTGAAAAGGGCTGTGTCACAGAGTTCACCGTCGCCGATCGAAAGCGGCAGCACATCCGGCTTGGTTCCGACCGTGCCGCTCTCGTAGATCAGCGTGATATCCGGCGCATGCGTCAGCCGCGCGACGTTGCAGGCGGCAGAAGGCGCGCCGATCCCGACGAAGCAGACATCGTCATTGGAGAGCGCCCGCGCGGCGGCAATGGTCATCATTTCGGTGGGGGTGAAGTCGCTCATCCTATCCTCCCTTTAGGCCGCTCTTGCCGGCTTGCTGCCGGCATGCTTGGCGAAGTCTTCCGGCTTGGCGTCGAGCACGTTTTCCTTGATCCAGGCGGTGAAGCTGTCGCGGTCGCGCGCGATCTCGTCCCAGCCGATGTAGAAGGCGTTGGAGCGCGAGTAGTAGCCGTGCGCATAGGATGGGAAGGCGCCGCCCGGAACTTGGGCAACAGATGTAACCGCCCAACTCGGGAGCACGAGGGAGTTGGGGGATGGCGGGTTGAGTTCGTCGACGATCTCCTCGACCGTGACGATCGAGCGCTTGGCCGCGAGAACGGCTTCTTTCTGCACGCCGACGATGCCTTCGATCAGCACGTTGCCCTTTTTATCGGCGCGCTGGGCGTGAATGATCGTCACATCCGGGCGGATCGCCGGCACGGCGGCGAGCACTTCGCCGGTGAAGGGGCAGGTGACCGACTTGATGTTGGGGTTCACTTTCGGCAGGTCCGCGCCGATGTAACCGCGCAGCGTCGCGAAGGGCAGGTTGGCGGCGCCGGCCTCATAGGCGTTGGCCATGGCCGCATGGGAGTGTTCCTCTATCTCCAGCGGCCGCGGCCACTGGTTTTCGACCGCGTCGCGGAAGCGGTGCAGCGAGCCGACGCCGGGATTGCCGCCCCAGGAAAATTTCATGCCGCGCGCCGCGCCCACGCCGATCAGCTGGTCGTAGAGAATGTCGGGCGTCATGCGCACGAGATAGAGGTCCTTGCGGCCCTGGCGGATCACCTCATGGCCCGCGGCATAGGGGATCAGATGGGTGAAGCCTTCCATGGCGACGGTATCGCCATCCCTGACATTGTCGCCGACGGCCTCGGCGAGCGAAACGATCTTCGCCATGTTTCCTCTCTTCGCTGCTGTTTGTTGCGCCTGCGGCCTGTCGGGCGGCGGGGCGGCTTGCTCTCTTCCGCATGCCAATAAGCGCCGATCGAACCGAACCGTCAAATATTTTGTGCGATATTTGACTTTTGTTCGTATATCGCACAAAATGCGATGGATAAACCGAGGGATGAAAGATGCGAGAGACGGATTTCGTCAGCGGCTTTGCACGGGGGCTGACGGTGATCGAAGCCTTCGACGAAACACGTCCGAAGCTGTCGATCGCCGAGGCGTCGAAGATCACGGGTCTCGACCGGGCGACCGTCAGACGGTCGCTTCTGACGCTCTCCGAGCTCGGTTATGCCGACTACGACGGCAAGTTCTTCGCGCTGACGCCAAAGATCCTGCGGTTGGGCCATGCCTATCTCTCGGCGACGCCGCTCCCGACAATCATACAGCCCTATCTCGACCAGCTTTCGGACCGCGCCGGGCAGAGCGCTTCGGCCTCGGTGCTCGATGGTACCGAAATCGTCTATATTGCCCGGGCCTCGCAAAAGCGGGTGATGTCGATCAACCTGACGACCGGTTCGCGTCTGCCGGCCTATTGCGCGTCGATGGGGCGCGTGTGGCTCGCGGCACTGCCGGAGCACGAGGCGCGCGAGATCCTGGCGCGCTCGAACCTGAAGGCGAACACGCCCCATACGAAAACCGATCCGGAGGACTTGATCGCCGAGCTTCGTCGGGTGCGCGATCAGGGCTATGCCCTCATCGATCAGGAACTGGAACTTGGCCTCTGCTCCATCGCCGTCCCGCTCGAGAACGACCGCGGCCGGATCGTTGCGGCGCTGAACATCGGTGCGCCGGCCGCGCACATAGCCGCAGCGGAGATGGTGGAGCGTTACCTGCCGCTGCTCAAGGAAACGCAAGCTGCCTTGCGCTTGGTCCTGAGATAGCAACTTCGCGCTCCTGCGCTTGACGTTCTGCAGCAGCGCCCTTCTTATTTCCGCTTGGCGAGTGAATTCGGGCCGGGGAGTAACGATTCATGACCGACGACACGCATCCGCCGGAAACCAAACTCACGACGACGAAGCGACGCTGGGCCGCAGACGGCAAGTTCCTGACCGGACGGATCGCCCGGCCGGAAGACGAACGCCTGCCGCCCGGCCAGCACCTGGTCAAGGATTGGCCAGTGCTCGACCTCGGCCAGCAACCGATCATTCGGACGGAAAGCTGGCGGCTCGATGTTACCGGCCTTGTCGAGCATCCTTTGTCGCTCGGCTGGCCCGCCTTCAAGGTGCTGCCGCAAAGCGACAGGCTCTCGGACATGCACTGCGTCACCACCTGGTCGCGCTATGACAACCGCTGGCAGGGTGTCGCGACCCGCGACCTGCTGGATCATGTGATGCCGAAGCCCGAGGCGAGCCACGTCATGCTGACGAGCTATGACGGCTACACCACCAACCTGCCGCTTGAAGACTTCGCGTCCGAGGATGCGATCCTCGCGACGGACTGGGAGGGGCAGCCGATCAGCCGCACCCATGGCGGACCGATGCGGCTCGTCGTTCCGCATCTCTATCTGTGGAAGAGCGCCAAATGGCTCACGCGGATTGATTTTCGCGCTGGTGATGCCGCCGGGTTCTGGGAGAAGAACGGCTATCACATGCGCGGCGACCCGTGGCGCGAGGAGCGTTATTCGGACGACTGAGAGCGTGGCCCACCCTGACCTCGATGCTTGGGAGCCATGAGGAGCCCTGCCAGCTGGTAGCGCCCGACGAGGTCGATCGCCGCCTGAATGGATGGTCCGTCCCCATATTGGCCGAGCGTGTCGGCAATGGTGTCGATGGTTCGAGTAAAGGTGCGCTCCAGCACGAAGGGCATCAGCGGCGACAGCGCTGCCTCGCCCTGTATTTCGGTCATGTATCGCCACGCAAGCCGGGTCATCGCACGGACCATCACGCCTCTGACGTGGGCATAATGGGTGCCTTCGGACCCGCGAAGCAAGGTGAGGACGACGAGCCGCTGTTCGATCCAGACGCCAGCAAGGCGCGCGCGTGCTCCGAGCCCCGGCATCTGCCGTCAGTCAATGAAGGGTTGCTTCGGGACGCATCAGGTTGCATCCTCCGGCTTCCCGCAATGCTCGTGTAATCCGCTCCCCCCAAAGTTCGGCAATAACGTTTCAAACAAGGACGGTTGTCGATGCGGTTGGTCGTCTTGCCAATGTGGATGCTGCTGTTCGGCGCGGGTTCGGGGCATGCCGACGACAAAGGACTGTGGATTGCGGACGATCCGCAACGCACAGCACAGCACCTGTACGATCCCTGTCGTGATGGTCGTCTAAGTGACGGAAAGCCACGCACTTGTGCCGAGATCAGGCGCATGTATGGCGGCAAGAGATGGGGCGATTGGCCGGAGCCGGACCTTCGCCTGGATGCATGTTCGGATGGGCGCGTCAGTGATGGCCGTCCGCGCACATGCCGCGAGTTGCTGGAATGGATGGAGCGTCATTGATGATTTCAGAGCGCCTCCGCGCCCTTTCGAAGGCCAGGTATCTGCTAAAGCTTATACTGCGATATCTGTCCTGGCCTTTGGTGTTCTTCTCTGGACTGTTGGGTTCTCATTTTGCCTTCGCAAGCACCCACCCGATGATCGCCTTCGCGACGGTCTATGCCGCCGCGGTCTTCTTCCTCTTCCTTCTCGAACGCTACATCCCCTACGAGCGACGCTGGTTGTTGTCGGATGGCGAGGCGGTGAACGATATCGGACATACGCTGGCGACGAAGGGGTTGCTGCAACTGGCAGGCTTGGTCGCCGCCGTCTTCCCCATGTATGCCGCCAACATCCTGCAGCCGCTTGCCGCGCTGAAGTTTGGATTGTGGCCCTCGGATTGGCCGATGGTGGTTCAGGTGGCGTTGGCAGTGGTGATTGCCGAACTGGGACTCTACTGGGCGCACCGCATTGCCCATGAAAAACTGTTCTTCTGGCGCTTCCACGCCCTGCACCACAGTGTCGTCCGGCTGTGGGTCATCAATACCGGCCGCTTCCATGTTGCCGATTCGCTCTTCAAGCTCGCGATGAGCCAGATCCCGCTCTATTGCCTCGGTGCGCCGCTCCACGTTTTCTGGTGGCTTGGGGCGGTTACGGCCTTCATGGGCATCCTCACCCATTGCAACGTCGATATGCGCACCGGCATTTTCGATTTCGTCTTCAGCACGCCGCGCCTTCACCGCTGGCATCATTCGAAGGACCTTCGCGAAGGCAACATGAACTACGGCGAAAACGTCGTGATCTGGGATTTGATCTTCAGGACCTACTACAACCCCAACCGTCCATCCTCGATCGATATCGGCATCAAGGGACAGATCGCACCGGGATTTCTAAAGCAACTGGCTCAGCCCTTCACCAAAGAAGGTGTCCGCCAAATTCTCGGCCGCCCAAGCCGAGGCTCGTGATGGCGCGGATGCCGTACCCGATCGTCCGACCGGGTACGGCATTGAACGACTAGGAGGCAAAGGCCGGCTTGCGTGCGCCGATCCTTAAGACGTAGTAGATCGCCCCACCGATCGCGACGCCGAAAAACCAGCCGTAGGTTCCCCACCAGGCCGGCAGGATGTTCGTGAACGTCGGCAGGATCGACGAAAACAGCGCCCCAATCGCAAAGGCGATGAAGGCGCTGCCATGCCATCCGCCCTGGAAGCGGAATTCGCCATCCTCGTGGTAGAGCGCCTCGACGTCGAGCTGGCCCCTGCGGATGAGGTAGTAATCGACCATCATCACTCCGAAGATCGGCCCCATCGTCGAGCCGATGAAGTTGACGAAATGGGCCGCACCCGTTTCCCACGGTGCGAACGGATAGAGGATGAGAGCGATGAGGGCCGCGATGTAGCCGCCGCGCTTGAAGTTGATCTGCCGCGGGAAGACGTTGGCGAAGTCAAAGGCCGGGGACACGAAGTTTGCCACGACGTTGATGCCGAGGGTGGCGACCGCGAAGGTGAGCGCTGCAAGCAGAGCCAGGAACCAGCTGTCGAACTTTGCCGAAATCTGGTCCGGATGCAGCAGCACTTCGCCATAGACGGCAAAGGCCGCCGTCGTCGTCACGCCGGCGACCAGGCAGAAGGCGAGCAGGTTGATCGGCAGGCCCCAGAGATTGCCCTTGCGCAGCGTCTTTACATCCGTCGCGTAGCGCGAGAAGTCGCAGAAGTTCAGGTAGAGCGCGGCGAAATAGGTGATCCAGGTGGCAGCGACCGCCGCGAGTGCCGGGAAGGTGCCTGGTTCCCAGGGAACGCCCGCGTCCTTGGTCTTCTCGATGAGGACGTCGCGCGGGATTTCCGAGCCGAAGGAGAAGGTTCCCGATTTGACGACGAGATAGACGGCGAGGATCAGCATCATGACCCAGACCGCAGGGCCTGCCCAATCCTGGAATTTGCGAACGGTCTCCATGCCGCGCTGGATGATCAGCAGCTGCAGCGACCAGACGACGACGTAGCAGATGACCTCAAGCGTCGAATGGCCGAGCATGTGGCTGTTCTGGTGGAAGGCCAGCATGCCTTCGTTGCGGATGAGAAGGGCGACGATTGCGCCGGACGCGGCGGCCGTCTGTGCGCCGTACCAGAAGCAGGCGACGACCGCGCGTACGAGTGCCGGGACGTTGGCGCCGAACGTGCCGAAGGAGGCGCGCGCGAGCACGGGGAAGGGCACGCCGGTGCGCACGCCCGCATTTCCGACGAGGCTCATCAGGAAGAAGATCACCAGCGATCCGATGCCGATCGCGATGACGAAGTTCACGAAGCTGCCGCAGAGCAGAAACAGGCTTGCTGCGAGGTAATAGCCCCACAGGCTATGCACGTCGGATGTCCACACATTGAAGATGCTGAAAGCGCCCCACCGGCGTTCCTCGGCCGGTGCCAGATCCTCGTTATACAACGAGGGCGACGGATCGCGTACTGCCATGTCTTCCTCCGTATATCCTCCGGGTCCCCCTCGGACCCGAGTATTGATTCTGCTCCTGTTTTGAGTCGTTGCAAAAATCTTTTTGACCGTGGGAAGGCGAGCGGGCCTATGGCGACCAGCGGTGGGCCACGCGGCCCCTGCCAACGTCGATGAAGATGCTATCGCTGCGAGTGATTTTGTATATCCCGTTGACATATCCCGCAACCGATACCATCTTGGATATACGTAAAGCATATCCCGGAGATAGAGATGTCGGAGCAAGGCGCTGTTTTCCTCAGCAATCGTAGTCAGGCGATCCGGCTGCCGAAGGCCGTCGCACTTCCAGAGGATGTCAAACGCGTCGATATCGTCGCGGTGGGGCGAACGCGGATCATTGCGCCCGCAGGCGAAGCCTGGGACAGTTGGTTCGATGGCGAGTCCGTAACGACCGATTTCATGACAGAGAGAGAGCAGCCGGCGCCACAGGAGCGCGAGGCTCTCTGATGCTGAAATATATGCTCGACACCAATATCTGTATTTTTACGGTGAAGAACCGGCCACAGCAGGTTCGCGAGGCGTTCAACAGGCACCACGGCCAACTATGCATCAGCTCGATCAGTCTCATGGAGTTGATCTATGGCGCGGAAAGATCCGCCATGCCCGAGCGCAACCTTTCCGTCATAGAAGGCTTTTCTGCGCGTCTTGAGGTTCTCAACTACGATCAGGCAGCAGCGACCCATACAGGCCAGTTGCGCGCCGAACTCGCGCGCAGTGGGACGCCGATAGGCCCTTACGATCAATTGATTGCCGGTCACGCGCGATCGCAGGGCCTGATACTGGTGACAAACAACAGGCGGGAATTCGATCGTGTGCCCGGTCTGCGGGTCGAGGATTGGACGACCGCTCCTTAATCCCAGCGTCTATTGCGTCGGCGGAGCTTCTATGCGCCGAGCCTTTCCCGCTCAGCCATGCGCCAGGCGCGCGGTGTCATGCCCGTCTGGCGCAGGAAGAAGCGGGAGAAGTAGGCGGGATCGGCAAAGCCGAGGCGGAAGCTGATTTCCTGCACGCTGGCCCTGGTGAAAACGAGTTCGCGCCTCGCTTCGCCGATGAGCTTTCGCGAGATCATCTCGTGGGCGCTGAGCCCCATGATGATACGCGTTATCCGGTTCAGATGCGTCAGCGACAGGCCGAGTTCGCGGGCATAGGCGGCGGCCGGCCGATGCGAGCGGTGGTGCTGCTGCAAAAGAGCCTGGAAGCGCTGGACCCGCTGTTCGTTTTCGCTATCGGCTGTATCGTCTCGGCTGTCGCTTGCCTCGTCGAGACGTGCCGCCAGCGTCAGCACGGAGGTAAGGTAGGCATCCAACAGGTCGGTGCGATTGCTGCGGTTGGTTTCCCATTCCCTGGCCAGACGCGTGAGGGTTGCTGCGACATAGGCCGCATCCTCGCGGCCATCGAGCCGGGTCAGATGCGGGGTCGCAAGAAAGGAGCCGAGACGACTGCGTTCCCCGGGAGTTGTCTTCAGATGCGACGCCAGGATGGTGAAGACGAAGCCGTCGATGTCGCGCGAGAAGCGGAAGCCGTGGCTGAGGGCTGGCGGAACGGTGATAACCATAGGCGGCTCGATCGTGTGCACCGCGTTGCCAAAGACCGCGTCGCCGGAGCCGCCGGCAATGTACAAGATCTGAAAGAAGCTTTCGTGGCGGTGCAGCCCGATCTCCCAGTGGTAGAGGCTGCTTCGTGACGGAATAGTCTCGCAATGCAGCCAGAAATCCGGCCGTTCGCCGGTCCGTTCGCCGTAAAGCTCATAGGTCGGAACCGTCTTCTTCATATCACGTTCCCTGAAGTCATGTTCGATTTGTGCAATTTCATGGCGGATTTGTCCATTGAGAGCGAAGCCCGCTCGGCGCAGATTTTGTCAAAAGACAATTCTGGAGGAGAGCATGCGCACCAAGGTCGTCATCATCGGGTCAGGCCCATCAGGGCTCTTGCTTGGGCAATTGCTGACGGAAGCCAGCATCGACAACGTCATTCTCGACCGCGTCAGCCAGGATTACATCCTTGGCCGCGTGCGCGCCGGCGTGCTTGAGGAAGGCACGGTCGGATTGATGGATCGCGCCAGGGCCGGCGCGCGGATGCACAAGGAGGGGCTGCCGCATGACGGTTTCTCGCTTGCCTTCGACGGCCGCGACCACCGCATCGATCTGTTGCATCTGACCGGCGGCAAGCGCGTCATGGTCTATGGCCAGACGGAACTGACGCGCGATCTGATGGAGCATCGCGAGCACTCCGGGGCGACGACGATCTATGAAGCTGCCAATGTCGAACCGCATGATTTCGACAGCCATCAACCCTACGTCACCTTTGAGAAGGATGGTGCGACCCGGCGTATCGATTGCGACTTCATCGCCGGCTGCGACGGCTTTCACGGTGTCAGCCGCAAGTCAGTTCCCAAAAAGGCCCTGCACACCTTCGAAAAGGTCTATCCTTTCGGCTGGCTCGGCATCCTCGCCGACGTGCCGCCGGTCGATCACGAACTCATCTACGCCAACCATCCGCGTGGTTTCGCACTGTGCTCGATGCGCTCTCAGACGCGCAGCCGCTACTACATTCAATGCTCGCTGAACGAAAAGATCGAGGACTGGTCCGACGAGCGCTTCTGGGACGAGCTGCGCCGGCGGCTGCCGCAGCATCATGCCGAGGCGATGGTCACCGGACCGTCCTTCGAGAAGTCGATCGCGCCGCTCCGATCCTTCGTCGCCGAGCCGATGCGCTTCGGTCGCTTGTTCCTGGTCGGCGATGCCGCCCACATCGTGCCGCCAACCGGGGCGAAAGGGCTGAATCTTGCCGCCAGCGACGTGCACTATCTCTTCGAGGGACTGCTTGAACACTATCAGGATCGCTCGAATGCCGGCGTCGATGCCTATTCGGCACGGGCGCTCGCGCGTGTCTGGAAGGCGGTGCGTTTCTCCTGGTGGATGACGACGATGCTGCATCGTTTCCCGGATACCGGCGATTTCGACCAGCGCATCCAGGAGGCCGAACTCGACTACCTGACCCATTCGGTCGCCGCCGAGACGGCGCTGGCGGAGAACTATGTCGGGCTGCCGTTCTGACGCTTCGCCGCGCGGTCAGTTCCATTCATTCCGGAGCAGGCCGTAGATCGCCGTGTCCCATCTGACGTCACCGACCTTGGCCGACGACCGGCGCACACCTTCCTCGCGAAAGCCGAGGCTGCGGTAGGTGCGGATCGCCGCCTCGTTGAAGGTGTAGACGTTGAGCTCCAGCCGCTCGAAGGCGGGATCGGCGAAGAAGCGCTCGGTCACCTCACGGAGAAACGGCCGGGCGAGGCCGCGACCGCGCATGCGCGGATTAATGGCAACCCGGCTGAGGCGGCCGACGCCGTTCTGCCAATCGAGCGCCACCTGCGCATGGCCGGCGAGCTTGCCGTCGACCAGGCCGGCGAACATGGAGCGCGCGGGCTCGACAGCCGTTGTCTCTGCGAGCATCGCCTCGAGCTGTGCGGCCTCCAGTGGAAACGAGAGGCCGGGGCCGCCCCATTGCACTAGCGCTTCGAGGTTCGAAAACCAGTCGAGCATTTCGGGAATGCGCTTTTGGGAAAAGGCTTCAACGAGGAAGGGAGCGGTCGGCATGGGATCACCAGTCTGTCGGAACTCGCAATCTCGGTCGCTGGCCGGGGCTTGTAAAGCCGCGAATTCCCGGCATGCGCCCTCAGAGTTTGGTGGCGACGCTGGTCGCTGCCTCGCGGATGGTCTGCATCAGGATCGAGAGAGCCGGTGACGGTGCCGCATCGGCGCGCATGGTGAGGCCGACGGGGCCCTTCGTCTCGCTGGTGTCGATCGGCAGGATCGCGATCGTTCCGTCGTCGACGTCGCTGGCGACGACGCCGGCGGAGATGATCCAGATCGCGTCGCTCGCCCGGACGAAGGCACGGCCGAAGGCATCGGACACGGTTTCGATCTGGTTCGGCAGGCTGGCGATGCCGTTGGTGATCAGGAAACGCTCGACGAAGGGGCGGATGATCGAGGCGCGCGTCGGCATCAGTACAGGGAAATCTGCGAGCCGCGCAAACGTGGAATGCGAGCCCGCAAGCAGCGGATGGCCGGCCCGGACGGCAAAGACAACCTGTTCGGAATAGAGGTGCTCGAAGGAGAAGCCAGCCATCTTCTCCGGTGCCGCAAGCCGCCCGACGACCAGATCGAGATCGCCGACGCGCAGCTGTTCGAGGAGAACTGCGTTTTCGCCGGTGACGATCTTGATGCGCGCGCCGGTATCCTCCTGGAGGAAAAGCGTCATGGCGTGCGGCATGATCCGGGTCGACACTGTCGGCAGCGCTCCGACCCTGACCGGTACACCGTCGCCGGCGCGTTCCTGCGACACGGAATCGAGCCCTTGCCGCAGCGCCGTCAGCGCTGCGCCAGCGTGGCGCAGGAAGACCTCGCCGTAACGTGTTATCTTGATGCCGCGCCCGTCGCGCTCGAAAACCGCGACGCCAAGCACCTCTTCCAGCTCGCGGATCGTCTTGGTCACGGCCGGCTGGCTGACATGCAGCAGCTCCGCCGCCTTCATCACGCTCTTCTGCCGGGAGACCTCGACAAAAGTCTGCAGATGGCGAAACTTAACCCGGGCGTCGACCATGGAATTCATAACCCTCAAGTTAATGAAATGCCATGAAATATCATTTTACCTAACCAGATTAAATATCCAATTTGGTGATGGAGGAGAGAGCCCGTGCAGTTTGCCCGCATCAACGACATCACGATCCACTATCAGGTGATCGGCGCGACCGGCGACCGGCCGGTGCTGGTTTTTGCCAATTCGCTCGGCACGGATTTTCGCATCTGGCGCGACGTCGTCGTCCGGCTCGCCGGCGACTATGCCATCGTCCTCTATGACAAGCGCGGCCATGGCCTTTCCGATATCGGGCCGATCCCTTACGCGATCGAGGATCACGCCAACGACCTGGCCGGCCTGCTCGACATGCTCTCCGTCAAGCAGGCGATCGTCTGCGGCCTATCGGTCGGTGGGTTGATCGCGCAGTCGCTCTATCAGCGGCGGCCCGATCTCGTGCGTGCGCTGGTTCTTTGCGACACGGCGCACAAGATCGGCACCACCGAGATGTGGGCGGCACGTATCGCGGCCATCGAGGAACATGGCATTGAGGGGATCGCCGACGGCGTGCTTGAGCGCTGGTTCACGCCGGCCTTCCGCCGGCCGGAAAACACCGCCTATGCCGGCTATCGCAACATGCTGGTGCGCCAGCCGGTAACCGGCTACGTCGCCACCTGCGCCGCCATCCGCGATGCCGACTATACCGAGGCGGCTGCCCGCATCGCGGTGCCGACACTCTGCGTCGTCGGCGACCAGGACGGTTCGACGCCGCCCGACGTCGTGCTTACGACCGCTCGTCTCATTCCCGGCGCGCGCTACGAAGTCATCCGCGACGCCGGCCACATTCCTTGCGTCGAAAACCCGGAGGCTTTGACCGCGGTGCTTCGCGCCTTCTTCGAAATCGCAATGCATGGAGACAAGCCGCATGAGTGATGCCTTCACGCCCTCGGACCGTTATCGCCAGGGCATGGCCACGCGCCGGGCCGTTCTGGGCGACAATCATGTGGACCGGACCCAGTCGGCTTCCACCGATTTCGATCGCCCGTTTCAGGATCTGATCACTGAGGCTGCTTGGGGCCACGTCTGGTCGCGGCCGACCTGGACGAAGCGGGAGCGTTCGATTGTGACGATCGCGCTGCTCGCAGCCCTTGGTCAGGATGACGAGGTGGCCATGCATGTGCGCGCGACCGTCAACACGGGCGCCAGCCGCGACGATATCTGCGAGGCGCTGCTGCATGTGGCGATCTATGCCGGCGTGCCGGCGGCCAATCACGCGATCAAGATCGCCAAGCAGGTCTTTGCCGAGATCGATGCCGGCAAGGCTGCCTGACGGGGGAAGATGATGACCGACAGAACGAACGGAAAGCCGGAGACGGGTGCCTTTTTCCCCCGCGACCGGCAATGGCATGCGCCGGCGCTGACGCCGGGCTACAAGACCTCGGTGCTGCGCTCACCACAGAAGGCATTGTTGTCGCTCGACGGCACGATCTCGGAAATCACCGGCCCTGTCTTCGGCCATTCTGTCGTCGGCGAACTCGACAACGACCTGATCCACAATTTCGCGCGGGCAGGCGAAAGCGCCATTGGCGAGCGCATCATCGTGCATGGTCGGGTGCTCGACGAGCGCGGCCGCGCCGTGCCGGGCGCGCTGCTCGAATTCTGGCAGGCCAATGCCGGCGGCCGCTACCGCCATAAGAAGGAAAGCTACCTCGCGCCGCTCGACCCGAATTTCGGCGGTTGCGGCCGCACGATCACCGATGAGGAGGGGTTCTATGCTTTCCGCACGATCAAGCCCGGCCCCTATCCCTGGCCGAACGGCGTCAACGACTGGCGGCCAGCCCACATCCATTTCTCGGTCTTCGGCCACGGATTTGCACAGCGCCTGATCACCCAGATGTACTTCGAGGGTGATCCGATGATCTGGAAGTGTCCGATCGTCAACACGATCCCGGATCGCCAGGCGATCGAGCAACTGATCGCGCCGCTCGACTGGGCAAACACGATCCCATTTGATGCGCGCGCCTATAAATTCGACATCGTACTGCGCGGTCGCCGCTCGACCCTGTTCGAGAACCGGCTGGAGGGCAACTGATGGTGCAGCAGCTGAACTACCTCAAGGAAACGCCGTCGCAGACGGCCGGCCCTTACGTGCACATCGGACTGACGCCAAACTTCTGCGGGATCGGCGGCGTTTATCAAGCCGACCTCGGATCGTGCATGGTGAATGAGCAGACGAAAGGGCAGCGCATTACCATTACTGGCCGCGTGATCGACGGCGCCGGCGTGCCGCTCAGGGACGCGCTCGTTGAGATCTGGCAGGCAGATGCTGCCGGCCTCTACAATTCGCCGACCGAAATTCGTGGCTCCGCCGACCCGAACTTCTCCGGTTGGGGGCGTTGTGCGACCGGTGCCGAGGATGGTGTCTTCACGTTCGAAACGGTGAAGCCCGGGGTCGTGCCTTACAGCCGTGACCGGAAGATGGCGCCGCATATCAGCTTCTGGATCGTGGCGCGTGGCATCAATGTCGGCCTGCAGACGCGCATGTATTTTCCCGACGAGGCGGAAGCCAACGCCGCCGATCCGCTGCTTGCGCGGATTGAACATCGTCATCGCGTCGCGACGCTTGTCGCGACGGGAGCGGCGCCTAATTATGTTTTTGACATTCACCTGCAGGGTGAGAAGGAAACGGTCTTCCTCGACATCTGAACAGGAATGTCACGCCTGGACATGGGGCGGTGATTGATACCCCCATGCAGCAGGTGGCATTTCGTTCGGCAAGCAGAAACGGGGAACCCATGACCTATTCCGCCTTCGACCATCCTTATCTCTCCGGGCTTCTGGGTGATGAGGCGGTTGCCGCCGAGTTTTCGGCCTCCGCCGACATCCATGCGATGCTCGCCTTCGAGGCGGCGCTTGCGCGGGCGGAAGCCGTGCACGGCATCATCCCAGCGAGCGCTGCGGACCGTATCACCGAGGCCTGTCGCGCCTTTTCGCCCGATGTCATCGCACTGAAGCGCGTCATGGCGGTGGATGGCGTGGTCGTGCCGGAACTCGTCCGGCAATTGCGCGCCGCCGTCGGTGGCGAGGCGGCGGAATACGTGCATTTCGGCGCCACCAGCCAGGATGTGATCGACACCAGCCTGATGTTGCGGATGAAGGCGGTCGCCGAGCTTTTCGCCGTGCGCCTCGGCAATGTCGTCTCGGTGCTCGAAGAATGCGACAGCGAATGGGGGGATCGCGCGCTGATGGGGCGTACCCGCATGCAGGCGGCAATCCCGATCACCGTATCCGATCGGTTGCGCAGCTGGATCGAGCCGCTGCTCGATCATATCGATCGGCTCGAGGCGATGCACCGTGATCTCTTCGCCGTGCAGTTCGGCGGCGCCGCGGGGACGCTCGATAAACTTGACGATCGAGCCGACGAAGTGCGCGCCACGCTTGCCGAAGAGCTCGGCCTTGCCGATTTTCCGCAGTGGCACAGCCAGCGCTCGGAGGTTGCGGATTTTGCCAGCGCGCTGTCGCTGGTGACCGGCAGCCTCGGCAAATTCGGTCAGGATGTCGCGCTGATGGCGCAGCAAGGCGATGAGATCGAGCTTGCCGGCGGCGGTGGTTCCTCGGCGATGGCGCACAAGCAGAACCCCGTAGCGGCGGAGGTTCTGGTGTCCTTGGCGCGGTTCAACGCGACCCAGCTCTCCGGCATGCACCATGCGCTGATACACGAGCAGGAGCGGTCTGGTGCCGCCTGGACGCTCGAATGGCTGATCATGCCGCAGATGGCCGGCGCGACGGCGGCCGCACTTCGCCTGGCGGCCGAGCTTGCGAGCAACATACGCCGGCTTGGCCGCGACTGAGCCCGCGGCAGCCGCGCGGTTCTTCAGCGGGCCGCGCGCAACATCGAGCGATAGCGCACTTGGCTGTTCTTGAGGTGCTGGCGCATGGCGCCGCGCGCCTGTTCCTCGTCGCCATCCTGGATCGCGATTAGAATGGCCTCGTGTTCCGAGATCAATCGCGACAGTTCCGCTGCCGCCAGCACGGTTTCCTCGCCGCTTTCGGAAACCGCGCGGCGGGGAATAAGCGCGGTGCCCAGCATCTGCAGGAACTCGCTGAACCGCGGATTGTTGGTCGCCTGGGCGATCGCCAGGTGGAAATTGAAGTCGGCTTCCGCCGTGGGGCGACCCTCGGCAGCACTCGCACAGAAGCTGTCGAAGGCTTCGACGATCTTTTCTTCCTGTGCCGGCGAGCGGCGCAGGGCGGCAAGGGCGGCGGCATCACCTTCGACGGCGGTCCTGAGTTCCAGCATTTCGATCAGCGAAGAGACGCGCGCGAGATCGACACCATGGAAAGGCAGCGGAGCCACTGGCGTGGGTTCCAGCACGAAAACGCCGATACCGTGTCTCGCTTCGACCAGCCCGCCGGAGCGTAGGGCCGCGATCGCTTCGCGCACGACCGTGCGGCTGACGCCGAACTCCTGGGTAAGCTGCGCCTCCGATGGCAGGCGATCGCCCGGCTTATAGTGTCCGCCGGCGATCTGTCCGCCAAGTGCGTCGGTCACCCTGGCCACCAGCGTCTTGCCTTGTGGCGTTGTGTTGTCGGGGGCGGTGACGTTGCTCATGGGCATGGCCGTTTCTGGGACTTGGTGTGAGTTTCTGGATACGCCATTGCCGATCAAGGGCGCAATCCATTGGCAAGGCGTAGGGCCTACTTCTAAAAGATCGGATCATCGACGAAGGCGCCGCCCTGATACCGCACGAGCGAACCGCCCGGGTCCGGCTTCGGGCTGCTTGCGGCAATCTTATCGCGGAAGACTTCGGCATTGTCCTTCGGTCGCCAGCCGAGCCATCCAATGTGCGAATTGTCCCACCAGCCGGCGTCGTTGGAAGACGCGCCCCAGACGACCGGGCAGCCGAGAACCGGGACGCGGAAGACGGCTTCGATCAGGGATGCGAAGTCGTCATGCGAAAGCCAGGTGGACAGCATGCGGTAGTTGATGGGCTCCGGCAGGCACGAGCCTATGCGCACCAGCGCCGTCTCCTGGCCGAACTTCTCGAAGTACATGCGGGCAAGTGCTTCGCCGAAGCACTTCGACACACCGTAGAGCCCGTCCGGCCGGTAGGGGGCATTCGGGCCGAGCCGCTCGTTTTGCGGATAGTAGCCGATCGTGTGGTTGGTGCTGGCGAACAGGATGCGCGGCTTGTCGTTGGCGCGCGCAGCTTCGTAGAGATTGTAGAGGCCGAGAATGTTGCTGTCGAGGATTTCTGAAAAGGGTCGTTCGACGGATATGCCTCCGAGATGCAGGATTGCATCGCAGCCGGCAACAAGGTCATGGACAGCGCGGGCATCGGCGAGGTCGCACTGAATGCATTCTTCGTTCTCGCCGGGTGGGTCGAGCGGCGAACGGTCGGAAAGTCGGATCACCTTTGCCATCGGGGCGAGCTTTTTGTGCATGACGCGGCCCAATTGGCCTGCTGCGCCGGTGATCAGAAGTCGTTCCATCGCCCATCTCCTTCATGTCGGCGGGTGGGGTCCCGTCGGTCATCAGTCAATCACATCATACAATACTGGCTAACATATAATACATGTTTACTGCAACATGAATGGAGAGCTTGCGCGTTTGAATACCCTATCTGGCTCGGGTTCTGTGTTGCGTGGCAAGATGAAACGAGATTCGGTGCCAAAGGTGCGGGGTCATTGAATTTCGAAGGTCATATGATAACCTGTATTATGACATATTGACATGTATGTGATGACTTGCTTAGTAGGGCGCGTCGATTATTAGGGAGGACCCGCGCGAAATGACCCCAGAACAGATCAAGGCCGCGCTTGGATCGGGCCTCCTTTCCTTCCCGGTCACGCACTTCGACAAGGACGGTCGCTTTGCGCCGGAAAGCTACAAGGCGCATGTCGAGTGGCTGGCCGGCTACAAGGCGCCGGTGCTGTTTGCGGCCGGCGGCACCGGCGAGTTCTTCTCGCTGAAACCCGATGAAATCCCCGGCATCGTCGCCGCCGCCAAGGAGGTTGCCGGCGAAACGGC
>NZ_JBYTEC010000018.1:0-98798 GCF_058792075.1 Ensifer sp. EB106-03-01-XG145
AACCATCGACTTGACCAAACCCAAAACTGTCAGTCATCTCTCCGAACAGGTGTCCGCTATCTCCCCGGACTGAACACTTGTGGCGGGGATGTGAGCGACCCGACGTCCGTCGGGTCGAAAGACCTTTCGGCCCAAGGACTTGGGCTGGTTTCGCAGTTCCAGCGCGCAATTGGGTGGCAGCGCCGGTTGTGTGTGAACGCGGCTGATCCTGCAACGCCGCGCATCTGCTCAGGCGCGCAAAGGTCGCCGTAGCACTTTGAATTGCTGCATGTTTTTGCCCTTTAACGGGCTACGAACAAAGGAAACATGCCGTCGGCAAGTCATCTCTCGTCACCAGCGTGTTGCAGTCGGATCGGAGATCAGGGTGCCAGCGCGGTCGCCGCTGATTGTTGTTCGGCGGCGAGCTTGGCGGCGCAGTCGTGTTTTATCATCGCCGCTGCGAGGTTCGCTCGCCCGGTACCGGTGGCCTTCGCCTTTGCTGCCGCCATGTCCCTGCACCAGTTTGCGTCGAGAACCTCTTCGGGGATGTGCGGCATGCAGGACGAGAGAAGCAACAGCAAACATAGCAACGCGACGCGCATTCAAGGCTCCTTTGCGGGTGCCGGATTCTTATCATCAGCGAACCGAAAGGAAACACGTGCTTGTGCTTGGGGGCTGCCTGATACCCCTTGTTTCATGCGACCACCCGCTGGCCGGCGGTGCGGCAGGGGTGGTCGCGTTTCGTGGCCGTTACGGTGTCGTTGCCGGCTGAGTCGTCGACGGTTGCGTCGTTGACGGTTCGGTCGTGGACGGCTGAGTGGTCGAGGGCTGCGTCGTCGACTGGTCAGTCGTTGCCGGCTGCTGCGTCGTTGCTGGCTTCTGCTCGGTCGTCGCGGGCTCCGTCGTCGTTGTCGCCGGTGCCGTCTCGGTGGCCTGCTTGGCCCCCGGTTTCAGGTACACGACGCCAAGAATGATGAGCACGATCACAACCACGATGCCGATGACTGTGTTTCGATTCATGCAGGCTTCTCCTCAGGTTAAGTGCCTCAGAGGTGTAAATGGAGCGGTCGGTCGAATAATCAACGGCCAAACTCGCGGATCGGTTGAAAAACGATCCATCCGGTCGCGCAGCGACCGGCCGTGCCGTTCATCTTCGGCTTGGAGACATGCCGGAAGCGGGGCGGTGATGGGTTCTCGAGCGTGCCTGTGCCCGGAGAGCCGGCGCTTTTCCGGTGTGTGAAGGCTGACTGCTAAGGGCCCGCGAGCCGCGAGCCTAGCGCTCGCCGCCGGCGGTGGATTTGGGCACGGGGGTGATGAAGCCGAGCCGCAGCAATTGCTTCGAACCGCCGAATTTCACCGAGGAATGGGAAAAGAGCTGCAGCGCGCCGGTGCCGGCGAGGGCTTCCGTCATCTTCGCATAGGCCGCCGAACCGTCGAAGTATTGGCGGTCGGCGACGGCATCCTCGATGACCTTTTCGTAGTCGGCGAAGAACTTGAAATGCAGGAGGGCGCCGAGCACCGAGGAGAAGTTGCGTTGATAGGGCAGCGGCTGATGGATGCTGGCGCCGAAGCGACAGTCCTCGTCCCAGAAGATCAGCGGATACTTGATCAGTTCCAGGTCGGATTCAAACTCGCGGTGGCGCGCGCCGCCCTTGACCGTGATCGCGCGCGTGGTCGTTGCCAGCGAATAGCCACGGCTATCGAAATGATCGGCGACTTCCCACGGGGCTCGGGTTTTCAGCTGATTGACGTCTGCCGTGCGCAGATTGACCGGATACATATCCAGCATCGGTGCGGGCAGCCGTGAAATCTTCAGATCCTCGAGCGTATGGATCACCGACCACAGCGTGCGGTTCTCGCAATCGTCGTAGATCAGGAACTCATCGGAATCGACGTTGACGTACCAGCGGTCGTCGCCATAGCGCGCAAACAGCGCCTCCCTCCAGAGGCGGCCGCGCCGGGCTTCCGCGTAGCGAAGCGCAGACGCCCACAGGTCGACATCGGGCTGGCCCAGCAGATATTCACGCGTCCCATCGGTCGAGGCATCATCCACACAGATGAAACGGGTAACGCCCAACGACCGGTAATGCGCCAGAAAGCCGGGCATCAGCTTCGCGTCATTGCGGCTGAGGAAAACCAGCGGGAGATCATCAGGGTAGAGCGACGTTTGCCCCTGCGGGCTGACGCAGCGCAGGTCGACTTCGCGGCCCTCCGTCCGTTCGCGACGCTCGACCTTGGCCGATTCGTACCAGGTGATGAGGCGATCGAAGAGGTTTCGGTCCGAGATCATCTCGGCGTCGGATTGATCCCTGAAGGGATAGGTAATGTCTTTCATTCCCATTCCGATATGTATTTTTTATGCATAATATAGGGCGGCTTGGATGAAAAACACCGGTGAGGCAATTGCCTGATGGCATCGACCCGGCGATGCCGCGAGTGGCGTATTGCCTGTCTCTGGAGCGCGAAATCGTACTAACTGGCGGTGAAAAGATCCTTGGGGCAGAGCATGAAGCGTCTTCTTCGTTCGATCCGAAAGAGAATTCGTTACTTCACCAATGCGCGCACGGTGACGATCGACGGCATCCGGCTGGTGTCCGACGCGGCGCGCGTTCCGGCCGTCGTGCGCGACTTGATGTACCGCGAAGTCTACGAGGATACGGAACGCAACATCCTGCTTCGGCTGCTGAAGCCCGGCTCGAAGGTGCTGGAAGTCGGCACCGGCGTCGGCTTCATCGCGCTGCTTGCGGCAAGGATCTGCGGCGCTTCGAACGTGCTGACCTATGAGGCCAATGCGTCGCTGGAGCCGCTGATCCGCGAGAACTTCCGGCTGAACGGCATCGAGCCCGCCTTGCGGCTCAGAGCCATGACGGCTGACGGGCGCAGGATCTCCTTCTACCGGAGCGACAACATCATTTCGTCGAGCGCCTACGACCGTCAGCTGCCGGGCGCGAAAGTGGAGATCGAAAGCGACGTCTTCTCCGAGGTACTCCAGACCTATCGCCCCGATGTGTTGATCATGGATGTGGAAGGCAGCGAGGATGAATTGCTGCGTCTTGCCGATTTCGGCTCGGTCAGGGATATCCTGGTGGAACTGCACCCGCATGTCATCGGCGAGGCGAAGGTCGAGGAATTGAAGGCGATCCTGGCGGACATGGGGTTCCGACAGGGCGAGACCGACCGCAAGACCTTCCATTTCCACCGGAACCGCGCTTGAAGGCAGCCGATTTCGCTCGCCATGACGCGACCATCGCAACTTTTTGGCGGGTCGTTGGTTACTCCTGCATTCACGTTCACTGGGCTAGCCTTGAGGTCCTCTCAATGGGTAGCGGGTGGAGGAGACTGATATGACACACAAGATGAGCAAACTTCTGGCCGTGCTCCTGGTCGCCGCAGGCGCCGTCACGGCGCTCCCTTCAGTATCTCCGGCGCAGTCCCTTGATCTCTATCTCGGACCGCGCGGCGACGATGGCGACTGGGATCGGGACTATCGGCGCGAACGCCGCTATGACGACGAATACTACAGCCCGCGGCGCGGCTGCAGCGCCCGCCAGGCCATTCGCCGCGCCTATGGCTACGGCATGCGTGATCCTGAGATCGCCGGAATGAGCCGCAACCGAATCGTCGTCGAGGGCATCGGACGGCGTGGACAATACGCCAGGATCTATCTCGCCAACCGCAGCGGTTGCCCGCGGATCCGCTAAGGCGTCTCCCTGTCCGACCGCGCAATTGGCGCGGCCGGGGGCGCGCGTTCGACGCGCGGTCGAGGGGCGCAGTCGAGAATTGCCTGCGCCGCGCAAGGACACGCGCGGCAAATGCTCCTCGTTCCGTATCCCGCAGTGCGAGGCGGCGGCGCGGTGTTCGTGCCCGGTTCGCTTCGCCGCAATGGGGTGAACGCCGCTGGTCCGTTCCCTTGAGGAAGGGCAATGTGATATAGCGTCCGCCGATGATCATTCCGACCTCTTCGACATCCACACCGCTCGGCGCGCGCGCCTGCGGCAGCTGCACCCTTTGCTGCCGGCTGCCGGATATCGACGCGTTGGAAAAACCGGCAAACGACTGGTGCCGGCATTGCATCGACGGTGAGGGGTGCCGGATCTATGAGCAGCGGCCGCAGCTCTGTCGCGATTTCCTCTGTCTCTGGCGCACGGATGAGGGCCTGGACGACAGCTGGGATCCGGCGCGCTCGCGCATGATGATCTATCGGCAGGGGCCCCAGGTCACCGTTCTCGTCGATCCGGATTATCCGGAAATCTGGAAGCAGACGCCCTATGCCGAGACGCTGCAGCACTGGGCGCGCGCGGGCGAAGGCGGGCAATATGTCATCGTCTTTGTCGGCGACGCCGTATTCAAGCTCGACTGACGCGCGCGACAAACCGCGAAAAAGAAAGAGCCCCGCACGAGGGCGGGGCAAGCGAGCACCCAAAATGGCTCGGGGTGCGGGGAAGCGCAGTCAGAAAGAACGTACTGCGCGGTACGGAAGCTAACGCGCATCCGCCAGTCGGGGGAAGGCCTGATTCGGCGATTCCGGTACGCTCGCCAAAATAAATCCTGAGAAGAGCCGAGCGGCGGGCCATGGCCGCCGCGCCCGTCTTTCGCGGTCCCGGTCTTGAGCAGCGCCGATTGACTTTGCCGCGTTCCGCCTCATTTCCGAAAGGAGAAACTGACGGAGACGATGATGTCAAAGACGATGCTCATGGTCCTCTGCCTACTGCATGTGTCCTTTAATCGTACCCGATTAAAGGACAAGAACATGCAGCAATTCAAAGTGCTACAGCGACCTTTGCGCGTCTGATAAGACGCGCGGCGCTGTAGCGCTTCTTGCCCTTTCGGCCTGTGGCAACACGGCGCGCGGCTTTCGGCAGGATGGAGCCGAGACCGGCCACGCACTCGACGACGCGACGCACCGGGTGCTGAAGTCGACCTCGAAATAGAGCAAATCCAGGAAAAGTGCGAAACGGTTTTCCGTTCGGAATTGCGTAATTTCAAAGACTTAGATCACTTCAGTGTTTCGATGAAACAATGAAATGATCTAGGGCGCAAGAACCCGATGCAGGAAAGGCACTTCGGCCTTTCCTGTGTTCGCGCTCGATGGTGGTGCGGTCGGTGCCCGGACGAGCGTTATCGCGGCCGCAAGGCGTTCGGCTGAGCGACCGTTTCGCTGCTCGAAAAGATGACGACTGCAAACAGGAGCACGCCGACGAAGGCGACGATCGAGGCTGCGGCGACGATGGGTTCGATCTCGGGCCTGCCGGTGACCATCAGATAGAGCGCCGGCACCAGCACGGCGACGCCTGAGGTGTAGACGTAGTATTGGATCATGGCGAGCCGGCGCTCGGCCTTGGCGGGATTGAGCGCATAATAGATGCCGAAAATCGCCATCGTGACCCAGCCGAGCAGGTTTGTATGGGCATGCGCCGGCGTGGCGGCATGGTCCTGGCTGATCGCCATGTGCAGGCCGATACAGAGGCCGATGATCAGGAAAATGATTGCGGTCTTGAAATACAATTGAGCAAGGCGCGGCATCGAATCTCTCCTATTTGTGCTCCCCGCTTACTCTATTAGCATTTTTGCAGATTAATGATGATTGCCAATATTGGGCGCTTTGCGCCGTCGTCATGCCCGCGGGCGGATGTCCGTGCCCGCGCGGTTGCCGCGGCCAATGCGGCGCGCTTGCGCGTGGCCATTTCGTTGAAAGCGGTAAGGTTCTGGCGCTGCAGATAGGCGGATATCGCGGCTTCTACGCCGCGCTCATTGCCGCCTTCGGCTTCCCAGAAGGCTTCCATGGCGGCAAAGAGGGCGGACTTGTCGAGCGTCATGGTCATCTGAGATCGGCACCGAACTGCTGGCGGTGGTTGAGGGTGCCGTGGACGGCCTGGCTGTAGGGCGTGCGTTCCGCGTCGAAATCCGCGCACCATCGCTCCCAGGCGTCGGAGGTGCGGACAAAGACCGGCAGCTTGTGCTCCTCTTGCGGGCTCTGGTCGTAGCCTTCGAGCCAGGCGTCGGCGACCGTCTCAGTCACGTCTTCGCCGTGGAGGACGTCGAGATCGAAGCGGATCAGCTTTGCGACATGCTCGCCATCGTGAACCCGAAGCCAATCGGCAGCGGTGCGGTAGGTGGTGCCGACCGTGTCTGTCTCCTCGCAAAAATAGCCGGTGCCGAGCGTCATGACGGCGAGAATGACCTCGCGCCCGTGAAGGAAGGGGGCGGGCCCCATCACAGCGTCCGCGATCAGCACGTCGGGCATCGTTCACCTCGGCCTGTTCGAGGTGCGCGCTGGCGCGCCCTTTCGGGTGCCATCGGTCCCTCCGGTTTCGTCCTTGTGGCAATATAGGAAAATTCCTATTTATACGTCAATAGGAAAGGCACTGCCGGCAGGAATTTTCTTCGCGTGGCCGCGTTGAGTTGTCGATAGGCGATTATTTGTTCTTGTTTTGTTCGATTGATTGCGCCACCTTGGAGCCGCCATTCCAGGTGGCGGAAAAGGAGCATGGGATGATCACCTATTTCGTGGTTCAGAGCTTCACGCTGGGGAGCCGCGGGGCGCTGCTTGCCGACAATCCGGTGCAGGCGACCGGGGCCGAACATGCGGTGCGGCTGGCCGAAAGGCTGGCAGCGACCAAGGTGGGCGTCGTGGCCTTCAGCCGCTCAGGCGATCTCGCGACCGGGGAGTTCGAGGACGCCACGCTGCTCTTCATGTCGGGCGACCTGCCGATGGAGATCGAGGAGGGGATGGCGGCCTGAGTGTCAAGTGGCAGGAGGCAGCGGACCGAACGCTTTGTGACGGCATGCGGAACGGCGGCGATTGCATGGCGAAGTGTTGAGGACTGCCCCGAGGCGATGCCTTGCCCGCGGCATCCTCGCCTGGCGGTGAGGGGCGAACCAGCCAGTGCCTGTGGCGTGCGGGATTTGTCCCTGGATCGGCTGGCACTTGGTGCAGAATTGACGTGCCTGTGGTCGGGACTCGCTACCCCACTGCCAGTCGTCGAGACAAGCTGGCGCCCATCGCGGCCCTGTTCAGGGGGTGAGCAGCTATGTGGTCGGCATGCTGCATTGAATCAGGTAAGCGATATAGCACGTTGAATATGCAAGGATATCGTCGCTTGGCCCTGCAGGCTCTAGCGGGCGCTGTATTTGCCGACCACCCGGTGGCAGAAGGACCACTCGACCCGGCTCTCGGTGAATTCCAGGAAAGGGTTGTACTGCCGGAGCGTCCATTCGCGGTCGTTGAAGGAGACCAGCCGCTTGATGATCGCTTCGGCGTCGTTGGCGGGCGGCACGTGATAGAGCACCACGTCCTTGTCGCGCGCCGGCGGTAGATGCGGGTGGACGAGCGCCATGTCGCCGGGCTCGTATGCCGGGATCATCGAGCTGCCGGTGAGGTAGATGCCGTAGGCGCCCTTGACGCCCTCAAGCACCGAGGGGCGCTTGACATATTCGACCGCATCGAAGGTGACGATCACGTGGCCGTCGCCGCCTTGCGCGGCGGCGAAGATCGGTAGGTCGCGATGGCCGACGAGCTGTTCGCCGGGCACGATCTGCGGTGCGAAGCCGGGCGCACGTCTCGGTGCCGCTTCGGCGGCGGGGGCGCCCTGAATCAGATCGACGATCGTGCGCGCGTCGCGCTCGCGCAGTTCCCGCGGTGTCTCGCGCTCGACGAATTGCTGGATATAGGCGTGGTTCTTCGCGATCGCGATCGACAGATCCTTGTAGGTCGTCTTCTTCGCGTCGACTGCTTCCCGGATAAGGCGGCGCAATTCGTCCATGGCACTGGCATCCCAGATTCCGTTTCTTACGTCCAATAGGAAATTTCCTCTTGATGAGTGTAGGAAATCCTACTATGAATAGGATGTCAACGGAAATGAGCGGTGCAAATCGCCTGAGTTTCCGGCGGCGGCCGGCATCGCCAGCGTTTTTAAAAGACGCGCGGCGCTGTCAATGGCCCCACAGATCGCTCTCCGCAGCAATTGCGGTGAGCATTTTGAGAAAAGCTGCTGTCTTCCCGATCGGCAACGATTTCGGGGTGCGCAGCGGGCGAGAGGTTCCGCTTCCTCCCCGGAGCCTCTCGCTCTTCGATTACGATGATCTTGGGTCGGCTCGGCCCGGCATCATGAGCGCGATCGAAATTGGCGCGAGCGGAACGCGGGCGGGAAACCGTCAGCACTTTTCCTCCTCTCGCTGCAATTCGTCGCCGGCAAGCCGTCACCGGCGCATGCCTCCGGAACCGGCAATGGTTGCGGCTGGCGGCGTGCGCGGTCCGGGCGCCGGGAGCAGGCGGCTGCGCTCCTTGGGGGTGCGGTGCCGGCTCACGAGCCCGAAGTGGCGCCCGCCGTCCCGCGTGCATTCCTTTGGGATGCGCGGTGCGGACCGAAGGGCCTGACCGGTCCGCCCATCAGGGGCGGATGCTGGAAGCGGCTTGTCGGCGGGGTGGGGAGACAAGCGGATTTGGCGCGCGATGAGCGCGATGGAATGGCCGTGCCAGACGGGGCGGCCAAAGGCGAAGGCATGGGAAAAGGCATGGCGCAGGACAGTCTGACAGGAAGGCCTGGAGCCTCCCGCTTTCAAGTGGAAACGCTGGAGGCGGAAAGATGCTCTGGAATCAAAGTGCTGGAGCCTCCTTTGTGCGTTCAGTTGAACGCACGGCGCTCTAGAGCATCCCGCTCTCAAGTGGAAACACTGGAGGCGGAAAGATGCTCTGGAATCAAAGTGCTGGAGCGTCCTTTGTGCGTTCGGTCGAACGCACGGCGCTCTAGAGGGCAGGCGGAAAGCAAGGGTGCGGGTTTCCTGCCGCCTTTGGTGCGCGTCTGCGGCGGCGCTGTTGCCGCGGCGGCCGGCAAGACCCGGGCCGGGGCCGCGTCCCGGCCGAGCGGGGAGTAGCGGCCATGCGCATCACCGCGATCGTCGAGGCGCTGGTTCAATCCGGTGCGTCGCCGGAGATGATCCTTTGCGCCGTTCGCGCCGCCGAAGCCGGGCAGCAGTCGGAGATCGAGCGGCGCCGGGCAGGCGATCGCGAACGGCAGCAGCGTCACAGGGCGCGCGTGACGTCACGCGATGTCACGGCGACAGCGGCGGGTGTCCTCTCTGATAAAGAAAGCTCCCCCGCACCCCCTAAAGAAACTAACTCTCCCGACACGACTCCGGCCGGGAGCGGCCCTCAGCTCGATCTCCACCTGGGGGCGGAAAATGCAGCGCGGTCGGGGCGCGGCCGCAGGGCCAGCCGGCTGCCCGCGACCTTCGAGCCCGACTGGGCGTTTGCCGCCGGGCTCGGCTTCGGGCCGGCCGAGGCAACAATCGAATTCGACAAGTTTCGCGACTACTGGACCGCCAAATCCGGCCGCAATGCCACCAAGCTCGACTGGGCGGCCACCTGGCGGAACTGGATGCGCAATGCCGGCCGACCAGCCAGGGCTGGCGGCCCCCAAGTCGCGAGCCGATCAACCGCGGCGGGCCGGGCCGGAGACGCCGGACCACCGCGACGCGGACATCGCCAGCAGGCGCCGCCGCACGAGACCGCCTTTGCCCGCCACCAGCGGGAATGCAGGCAAGCGATTGAAAGCGAAATCAAAGGAAACCGAAACAATGACCCTCTTGGAAATGATGAGTTTGCCGGCGCAGGCCCGGCTTTCGACCTTGAGCCGGGAGATTACCGCGCTCACTGAACGGCTGGCGCCGGCAAGCGAGGCGGCGGTGCTGCGCAGCCTCGACGCGATGCAGACGGCCGGCATGACGATGCCGCAGGGGATCGAGCCGAAGAAGATCCTCGCCGTCTACCACTATGCGCTGTCAGGCGTGCCGGCCTGCGGCCTGGCGGCGGCGACGCAGAAGCTGATCCGCGGCGACTATGCGGCCAACGCCAATGTGCTCCTGGGCACGATCCCGAAGCCGCCGGTGCTGGCCGCACTGGCAAAGGCGGAGGCGCAGAGCATGCGGGCGGAGCTTGCCCGCAAGCGCGAGACGATTGCCGCCCTCAAGCCCCGGGATACCGGCCGTTCCGAAGCCAGCCGCGCCCGCGTTCGCGCAAGGCTCGAAGCGTTTCGGAGGACACACGCAGCGGCCAAGGCGGCCGCCCAGAACGTAAGCGCGCTTGCAACCCGGGAGATCCACCATGCAGCCTGAGGCAACGGAATTCATGACAGGACAGACAGCTGCAGGCGGCAGGCCAAGCGGCGTTGCGGCACGGGCGAGGGCCGTGCCCGGGGCTGGCGGTGACGACGATACGGGAAAGGGCCACCGTGGACAGGCGCGCGCGGAAAGCGGCGCAGAGGCTATGGCAATGCGGATGTCGGCAGGCGACGAGGTGAGGCAGAAGGCGGCGGCGCCTGGTCACGCGCAAGCCCAAGGTTCCGTGGGGATGGCCGCGGCTGACCGCGAGGCGGCGCCCGCCGCGACGCTGGAGGATCTGGCGGGCATGGTCGCGGTTCAGGTGCGCACGCAAACGCGGCGGATCGCGGAGCTGGAACTGGCGCTCGCCGATGCGGAGGCGCGGCTTCTGTCGCAGGCGCGGATGATTTGCGGCGCGGCGGATGCGGCAGGCGGCGATCTCTTCAGCCGGCGGCCGGTGCGCGAGATCATCGACGACGTGCTTGGCGCCTATCCCGGCATCACCTGGGAGGAGATCATCGGCGTTGGCCGCGAGCGCCGCCTGGTCGAGCCGCGCCATCGCTGCATGGCGGCAGTCTACGAGGAGCGCAAGGATCTGTCGCTGCCGGCGCTCGGCCGCATCTTCCACCGCGACCATACGTCGGTGCTGCATGCGGTGAACAGGCGCGGCGCCAGCCGATGACGGCAGCCTTTTGATTTTTGGATTGATTTTGCGTCAGCGCGAAGCCGGGGCCGGCGGTACGGCCAAGCAGCGATGACGAATGAATGAAACGAGGAAACGATACGATGACATCCAAGGCAGAACGCATCCGCATCAAGCGCGCCAGCCGGGCCGGCCGGCCGCGCAAGGCCGACGTGGCACGCTATCCCGGTGGGCAGATCAAGCACGGCGAGACCGAACGGGAGGTGCGCTCCGTGGCGCTCGATGCGCGCAAGCGCATGCATTTTTCCGGCAAGCGCGACGTCGATGTTGCGAGCCCCTTTGCCGGCTACACACTCGGCCGCATGTTCCTCGACGGCAAGCTGACGGCGCACGAGCGCGAGGCGGGCGACGAGTACGCCCGGCAAATGGCACGCTATTACAGCCTCACCGGCATTCCCTTTCCAAGTGTCAGGGCGCAGTCGCTCTTCAGCGTCAAGGGCTTTGCCGGCGAGACCAGCGCCGAGCGTGCCAAGAGCGCCCGCCAGGCGGCGAACCGGATGATGGAACTGGAAGGCGTGCTCCTGAAACTGCAGGACGGACCGCAGGTGAAGACGACGGTCTTCAACGTCTGCATCATGGATTACGAGATGCTGCGCACCATGCCGGAACCGCAGCTCGCCTGGCTGAAACGCGGGCTGACCGAGCTGCACTGGCACTTGGGGCTGTCGCGGGAGAAGGAGGGGTGAGGTAGATGGCGCCCATCTTCTGGACCGCTCGTCCGGCCTGCCGGCCACCGTCTCGCCGCAGGCGGGGAGAAGGGACATATGGCGACGCCCCACCTAAATCGCTTCGTCACACCCGGCCGCGGGATACTTTTGCAGTCTAACTCCATCGGGCGCGCCGCATCAGCGGCGCCAGAAGGTCCGGTGGGGGCTGAGTAGTTCGTCCTCGATCTCGGGGAAGGGGCCAAAAACCTCGATCGGCTTCTGGCCGGAGGCAAGCACCGTGCGCGAGGCGAGGTTCATGGTCGGGTTTTCGGGGTGGTCGCCAGTTTCGGCAAGGAGCTTTTCCTGCTCGTAGCCATAGACCAGGCGGCCGATATTGGCCCAATAGAGCGTGCCGGTGCACATGGCGCAGGGCTCGCCGGTTGAAACCAGCGTGCAGGACCACAGGAATTTCGCCGGATAGGCGGTCGCGGCACGCCGGCTAAGCTCGGTCTCGGCGTGGCGTACGGTGTCGATATTGCCCTGGCGCATCAGGATGCTGTCGTCGGGGCCGACCAGGACCGCGCCGAAAGGATGATGGCCGTGCGCGGCGGCCTCGCGCGCGACTTCGTCGGCGGCGCGAAGGTGGGCGAGCATCTGATCGCGGGTCATGGTCTGTCGCTCCCCAACGTCGTGGACGCCACCGATTGGACGGTGCCGTTCGGACGATCGTAGCTCGAAAATCGAATGTCCGATATCGGCGCTGCCCGCAATTTCGCAAGACATCCGCCATGCCAGTGGGTGCTGCGCTTACAAAGGGGAGTGTGTCTCCGCTCTCCTTGCGACAGGTGAGGCGGTCGCATTGCCCGGTCTTTCCCCAACCGCCGCAGCCTGCGCTGGCGGCGGGTCAATCTTGATCCGACCAGTCGGCAAGCAGGGTGATGCCGAACTTCGGCGCGGCCCTCCGAAGCCGATCAAGCTCTTCCGATGTCGGTGGCTTGACCGCTTCGCCCGGCCCAAGTTCACGGCCGGCTTCTTCCAGAAAGCGGTCGAAGATGGCTGGCGTGCCGATCAGGATGTAGCGCGCCGGCCGGCGGCTGACGTTGAGGAGTTGGTGGGGTACGCGGCGCGGGAGAAAGATGCTCTGGCCCACGGTCAACCGGTGCGCAGTCCCGCCGATTACCGCAGTCAGTTCGCCCTCGAGGATGTAGACGGTTTCGTCGTCGCTGGCGTGGACGTGAATTGGCGTCCTGGTGTCGCCGCCGCTGACGTTTTCGAAGAGGCAGAACTGGCCGTCGGTCTGGCTGCCCGACAACAGACGCTTCATGACGACGCCGGCGAGGGCGAATGCTTTCGGTTCTGTGCTGCTCATCGCAAATACCCCATCGAATTTCGCAGGAGCGGTCCTGTCCGCTGCGCTCCCGAGGAAGCGCGGCGGCATGGTTGCATGCGTCGGCGGCGACATCAGGACAAAGGGTGAGGTGCGGCACGGTTCGATCCGGCGCCGATGGAGCCGGGGCGGCGCCCTGCCTGGCTGGCCTGCCGAGAGGATGGCGAAATATCCACCGCGCGCGAATGGCGATCGGTTCCGAATGCCGTGGATCGGTCTCGAACCCGATAAACCGTTCGACACGGCAGTTTGCCAGCACCTATGTTTTGGGTTGCCCAGCCTGTGGTAGAGTTGCGCCCGTTCGGCTGGCTGGAGTGTGCTGTGATGGCTGCATCGACGTTCAATGCCAACACTGGCGACGGATATGAGTTGCAGATGGGGCGCTGGAGCCGAAGGCTGGCCGTGCCTTTCCTGGCATTTGCCGGAGCCGCGGCGGGTGAACGGGTGCTGGATGTCGGCTGCGGCACCGGCAGCCTGACATTCCTGTTGGCCGCGCGGCCCGACCTTTCCGCCGTCTGCGGGGTGGATTGCGCGGCGCCCTACATCGAACACGCCAGCCGCAGCAATCCAGATCCGCGCGTCTCCTTCCAGATTGGCGACGCATGCGCTCTCTCCTTTGAGGATGCGGCGTTCGATCGGGTTCTGTCGCTGCTGATGCTGCATTTCGTTTCTGAGCCGGAACGGGCCGTGGCGGAGATGCGCCGCGTTGCGCGGCCCGGTGCGACGGTCGCTGCCACGGTGTGGGACGGTCGCGGCGGTTTCGTTGCCAGCCGGCTGTTCCTCGACACGGCGGCAGCCCTTGATCCCGTCGCCCGACGGCTTCGCGAGCGCGCCTTCACCCGCCCGATGACCCGGCCTGGCGAACTGGAGGCGGCCTGGCACAGGGCCGGGCTTGTCGAGGTCGAGACGGCAGAGCTTGCGATCCGCATGGAGTACGCTTCCTTCGACGACTACTGGACGCCCTATCTCGGCAAGGATGGCCCGGGTGCCGAATATGTCGCGACACTCGACAAACAGGCGCGCACGCGGCTTCGCGATGCCGTCCGTTTTGCCTATCTCGATGGTGAGGTCGATGGTCCACGGTCCTATGTCGCGGTCGCCTGGGCCGTCAAAGGTGTGGTGCCAGGTTGAATTCATGGCGGCCGCCCATACCATTCTCACCCTGGGATCGCTGGAGACTTGAAGAAAGAGGTCAACCGGGTGATGCGGCTCTGTCAGAGTGACGCAACTCGGTTGCCGCTTCCGGGTTAGCCTGCCGATGCGGAGGTGAAAACCGCCAACTGGGCCTCGAAGGCGCGCTTGTAGGCCGGCCGTGCTTCGCCGCGAGCGACATAGGCAGCAAGGTTCGGGTATTCCTCAAGAATCCCTGATCCATGCAGCCGGCGCAGCACCGTCACCATCAGGAGGTCGCCGGCGCTGAAGGCGCCATCGAGCCAGTCGGCATCGCCAAGGTGATTGGAAAGGCCGCCAAGCCGTCTGCGGATGGTTTCGTCGAGCGCACGCAGGCGGTGCTCGTACCAGGGCTCGTTGCGTTCGAGGATCTGGACGAGATTACGGTCGAAGACCGGCGGCTCGATGGTGTTGAGCGCGGCAAACATCCAGGCGATCGCGCGCGCCCGGGCATTGGCTTCGTCTGGCAACAGGCCGGCATGGCGCTCGGCGATATGGAGCACGATCGCTCCGGACTCGAAGAGGGCGAGATCGCCTTCCTCATAGGTCGGGATCTGGCCGAAGGGCTGAAGGGAGAGATGCGGCGGCTGCTTCATCGCCTTGAACGACAGAAGGCGAACCTCGTAGGGCAGGCCTACTTCCTCGAGCGCCCAACGGACACGCATGTCACGCGCGAGCCCCTTGCCGCGATCCGGCGACCGTTCGAAAGCGGTAATGGTGATCGTCATCGTTGTCCTCCATCGCTTGTCTGTCCTTGAAGACGAATGGCGGCACGCGATCCCGACATGTCATCGCGAAAGTCGCGCTCGGACGGCCCGCTCAGGCCGCTCCCGTCACCGTTCCCTGGTGGAACAGCATCTGCCACCTGGTTCCGTTTCGCTTCCAGACAGAGCTTCTGAGCGCGTGCCGCTCCGATCCATCGCTTTCCCTGCGACGGGTTCTGTAGGTCAAGAGCAACGCTTCCGGCGAAATGGCGGTCAGGCGGTAATCGCTCGCGCGCAGTTCGCCATCGTCTTGCTCCGGCTCCTGCACAAGCAGATCGATGATTTCCGCACGATGATAGATCGTACCGGAAGCCCCGCACTCGACGAAGCCTTCGGCGAGCAGCGCCTCGACGGCTGAACGCGACCGGCGAACCTCCGGGCGGTGCAGTGCTTCTTCAAGCGCACGGATTTCATCGAGAGGGGGCAGAGCGTGCATCATGATTGTTCCGCTGTGGGCGAGGGCTGCCGGTACACTACTGCATGTCTCCTTAATCGACCTCGATTTAAGGACAAAGGCATGCAGAAAATCAAAGTGCTACAGCGACCTTTGCGCGTCTGATAAGACGCGCGGCGCTGTAATCTGCTGAGACCTCGGACGGCAACTGCCAGAGCGCCGTGCGTTCAGATGAACGCAAAGGGCGCTTTAGCCGTGGCGCACCAGTTCATCCGGGGCGCCGCGAGCCAGCCGTTCAAAGAGGAAGCGGCCGGTTCTGGAAGATGCTCTTCATCACAAGGGTAGAGGTCAGGCGCAGCACGCTCGGCAGCGCCAGCAGGCTCTCGTCATAGAGCGCCTGGAAAGCCTTCAGGTCCTCAGTCACCACGTGCAGCATGTAGTCGGGATCGCCAAACAGACGCTCGGCTTGCGTGATTTCCGGTATCGCCCAAAGAGCCTTTTCGAAGGCATGCACGTTCTCGCGGCTGCCTTCCCTGAGCGTCGCAAAGACGATCGCCGAGAAATTGAGGCCGACCTTGGCGGCATCGATATTGGCGCGATAGTCGCTGATCACGCCGGATTGCTCGAGCGCCCTGACCCGGCGATGGCAGGGGGAAAGGCTGAGCCCGATGCGGTCGCCGAGCTCGGTAACCGACAGTCTCCCGTCCTTCTGAAGCTCAGCAAGAATCTTGCGGTCCGTATCATCCATGAGGGAGATATTGCCTCATGATGCCACATTTCGGCAAGAGTTAGGGAGCTAATCCCCGTGATGCAACGCTATTCTTCCTTTGATAGGGTATCCGAAGGAAGGTGGTGCGAGATGGAAATGGGTCTGTTGACGGCGTTTTGGGCGATATCGTTTTCGCTGGTGCTGACACCCGGCGCAGACTGGGCCTATGCGATCTCGGCGGGGTTGCGAGACCGGGCGATCATGCCGGCCGTTTCCGGCATGCTGCTTGGCTATCTTGCGATCACTCTGGTGGTCGCGGCTGGTGTCGGCGCGCTCGTCGCCGGCGTTTCGGCGGTTCTGACGGTGCTTACGGTGCTGGGCGCGGGCTATCTCCTTTGGCTCGGCGTCGGGGTTCTCGCCCATCCGCCTGTTCCGGTGGCCGGCGAAGACCAGGCGGCCAGGAACTGGACCGGATGGATCGTCCGCGGTTTCGCGGTGAGCGGCATCAACCCGAAGGCGCTCCTCCTTTTCCTCGCGTTGCTGCCGCAATTTACCAGCCGCGACGGGAGCTGGACGATCCCGAGCCAGATCGCGGCGCTCGGGGCCGTGCATATGCTCAACTGCGCGCTGATCTACTCGC
This sequence comes from Ensifer sp. EB106-03-01-XG145, assembly GCF_058792075.1. NCBI lineage: Bacteria > Pseudomonadati > Pseudomonadota > Alphaproteobacteria > Hyphomicrobiales > Rhizobiaceae > Ensifer > Ensifer sp. EB106-03-01-XG145. The sequence continues at coordinate 16,492 of NZ_JBYTEC010000018.1, forward strand.
TTGTCGGCACGGGTTCGAGCATGGTCCTCAGGACGCGCCCGCGCGTGGCTCGTCTGGTGAGCCAGTTCTCAGGCGCGGCGATGATTGCGATCGCGCTGTTCCTGCTCGCCGAGCAGCTTGTCATAATCCGATGAGGCGTGGCTGCCGCCTCAGGAAGCTTTCGCCAGTTTTTCTTCGCGGCCGATGCGGGCGTCGAGGTCCCGCAGGCGAAGCGTGACGGCGGGGTGGCCGGGCAGGAGCGACAGGGCATTCGTCAGCATGTCGCGCGCTGTGACGAGGTTGCCGTCGCGGATATGGCGATTGGCGCGGTGGAAGAGGAAATTGACCTGCTCCGTGGGGGCAAAGCGATCACCGAAGCGGGCGTGCAGGCGATCGGCCCAGGCCGGGTGGCGGGCCATGGCGGCGACGGCGTTCTGGTAGGGCCGCATCGGCGCGTCGATCCGCGCGGAGCGGGCAAGGGCGCGCAGGGCAGCAGGGTCATTGGCGCGGCAGGCATCGATCAGCGAAAGCGCGCGCTGCGTTCCGGTGAAGACCCTGACCGTGCCATGACCGGTCATGTGTACGGGCACGAGATGCGTTTCCGCCTGCAGTTCCGCTATGCGCTCGGCATGCCTGCGATCGATCGCGTGGAACGGGTCGTAGAAGAGATAGGCGCGGCCGGCGGCATGGTCGGGGGCGATGCTCATATTGGCGTGCAGGTCGGGCGAGAAATGCCTGAGAAAGCGATTGTCGTAGGGAACGGCTTTGGGATTGATCGAGATTTGCGGGCAGAAGGCGATGGCTGTCGTGGCGTTGAAACGCCGGCGGTAGCGAAGCGCTGCATAGCCGCCCTGAGAATGCCCGTAGAGGATGCGCTCGGGTGCTGCCTTCAGGATCGGCGCCGCGGCCTCGACCGCCTTGACCACGCTTGCGGCTGGAAACCAGTTGGGACGCTTGCTGATGAAGCCGAGGGCGGCGATATCCGCCTTTTCGCAAAACCGCTGGCCCCAGTAGCGGCTGCCGTTTGCCTGGATTTCCATCTCGTTGAAGGTGATGAGGAGGTAAGGCGAGGCGCCCGGGCGATGGATGACCTCAAGGTTTTCGTCCGAGTAGATAAGCACGGTTGCTCCGAAGTATTTCAAGATTTGCAGTAGTATACTTCCAATTTCCGAAGCTAGTTCGGCGACGTTATATTAGTGTGAATTCGTCTGAGATTTCCAGTGCCTAGGATTTTCTGCAAGAAGATTCCAATATTCAATTCGGTTGACGTCTTCAGTGATAGTCGTTTCGGCAGCTTTCGGCTCAAACCGGACATAGAGGTTCGCATCGCGGACGGCTGCTTTGCGCCCCCATTTGAGCCGTTCAGCGCGCCGATCGCCGAGCCCAGAAGCTGCCATTCATTCACGTAGAGCGGCGCTGAGCGGCAACGGCCTCAATGGGACTCTGCTGCCGTCCTCGGATGATACGGCGAACGGCAGCTTCCAGCGAGAGCGAACGTTCCGGCGTTTATGCAGATCATCGCCCGTGGCATGCGCTGAGACATCAGGGTTTCGTATCCTCCTTGAAACGCGATACTGGTTGACTACATGTTGTAGATGCATCATCGAGAGACTATGAACCTGCGTTCCCTACCCGACGATAGACGAGCAATGCTGCGGGAACTGGAAGATGCCTGCGTAATTTCGCGGGCGCGCCTTATCTCACGCGTTATGACCAACATCTTCGACGAGGAACTGCGGCCGTTCGGCCTAGTGTCCTCGCAACACACCTTACTCGGTTCAATCATGCGGATGGGCGTCGCGACGCGTGCCGAAATCGGCCGAGCCAACTGCCTCGATCGCTCCACCTTGACGAGAAACCTCAAGCTGATGCTGGACGCGGGATGGATCGAAGAGGTCCCCGACAAGGTTCAAGGTCGTCAGCGCCCCCTTCGGCTGAGCAAAGCTGGCGAAGACCTGCTGTTTTCATCCATGCCGGCCTGGCGGGCGGGGCAGGAACGAGCGTCCAAGCTGCTTGGGCAAGCAGGCTTGAGCGCAATCAAGACCGTCGCGGACGACATTCCGCGCGATTAGCCGGAATCTGAAATTATGGTATTGCATATACAACACTGCTTCCCATGTGTTGTATATGCAGCATTAGGACGCCGCGGAGCGCCTGATGCCATTATCGAAAGGAGAAATGCGATGACAACGATTCTGGTGACCGGTGCAACCGGAGATACGGGGCGTCCGACCGTGAAGGAACTGCTGAAGAAAGGCCTAAAGGTCCGCGCCCTCGCTCGTCGGGAGGACGCTCGCTCGCAGGAGCTGGCCAGTCTGGGTGCCGAGATCGTTTATGGGGACATCACCAGCCTGCGCGATATGCGGCTGGCTTTCGACGGCGTCGACCGCGCTTACTTCTGCTATCCCATTGCCGACGGTCTCGTGGAGGCGGCAGTCATCTTCGCACAGGTGGCGAGAGAGCAGGGCGTCGAGCACATCGTCAACCTGTCCCACAAGCAATCCAGGCCCGACGCGCGCAGCAAGGTGACCCAGAACCATTGGCTTTCGGAGCAGGTGTTCAAGTGGTCAGGCATCCCGACGACGAACTTGCGCATCACCTTCTTCGCCGAGTGGCTCCTCTACATCTCGTCATTCATCCAGCGCGGCCGCTACGTCATGCCATTTAACAAGGATGGCCGCTTTGCTCCGCTGGCCGCGGCCGATACGGCGAAGATCATCGCCAACATCCTGGAGAAGCCGGAAGGCCACGGCGGCCAAGCCTACCAGCTGCACGGCCCGAAGGAGTATAGTCACGAGGAGCTCGCAGCAGAGGTTGGTCGGGTCCTCGGAGTCGATCTGCCCTTCGAGCAGCTTACCGTATCGGCCTTTCTGGAGCTCGCGGGGCTCGAGGATGACACCGTCTTGCGGCGGCACTTCGAAGCTGCGGAGCTGGACCAGCAAGAGGGTCTCCTCGCCGGTCTCGATGACATCGGCACGAAGATTATTGGTGGCCCGCTGATGACCGTAGAAGCTTTCGTCAACGCGAACCGGGCGCGCTTCGTCCGTGAAACGCAAACGTCAGTCGACCGAAATTAGAATCCTGTGCGTTTTGGGGCGGATATATCAGGGTGACTAATCCAGGTCGCTAACCGGGGCGATCCGGAACGCATGTTTCGGAGCTGCATCGTCCACCTCGAAAATGCCATGGCTTTGCGATTAATTCACCGGCCACTGAGCTGAATCCTCGAGTGCGTAGCGACTGGCAGCTGCGCACTCGATGGACGATAGCTTTTGGCCGAAGCAGATGCTCACATCCAGGTCAAGGTACGACCTGGAGGGGTCGACAGCAGTCAATGGCCGACCTGCTGATTTAAGCCGATAGCGAATGTCCGCTTTATCAATGCTGCTGCCCGGAACCTGCCGTCCCGCTCTCGGCCCCATATCGGCCACGGCGCCGCGGTCGGCGAATGTCTACTGTTGGCGCAAAGCGGCCAAGGCCACCATGACCGATTGGTGGGATTGCTGAGCAACTCCGAGCTTTTCCTACAATAGGGCAGCCTCAGACCCGCCTGAGAAAAGCAAGCACCCGATCCGTCAGCAGCGCCGTTGCCGTCGCGTCGTAGGACGGCAGCGAGCTGTCGGCGAAATAGTGCTGGTCGCCCGGATAGAGGAAGAGCTCGGCATCGTCGGCCTTCTCGACGAGTTCGCGGGCAGCGTCGATGTCGCCTTCGCCGACGAAGATCGGGTCATTGTCCATGCCGTGGATCTGGACGGGCACGCCATCCGGCCAGGGGCCGAAGGACCACTGACCGCTGATCGGGATGCAGGAGTAAAAGAGCAGGGCGCCGCGGGCGCCGGGCCGGGTCTGGGCGAGCTTCTGTGCCGGCAGGACGCCGAAGGAGAAGCCGGCATAGACGAGACCCTGGGGAAGAGCGTCGGCGAGGCGAACGCCGCGCTCGCGCATCTCATCGAAGCCGACCTCGCCGATATAGGCAAGGCCTTCTTCGATGCTGTTGAAGGTGCGCCCCTCGAAGAGATCGGGCACGTGCACGGTGTGGCCGGCGGCCCGCAGGTCATCGGCGAAAGCGTGCGTGCCCGGGGTCAGCCCCTGGGCGTGATGGAAGAGCAGGACCTCGGCCATGGACGACTTCTCCTTCAAATTATCCTTCGCGTTCCAATTGTGTCTCGCCGCCTGAAGGGTCAAGCGGTGTTGCGGTCGATTGAGAAAATTTTCCTGTCGCAGCGATAGCACGTTTCCTTGACGTCTTGTTGCCATCTTCGACCGCTTCCTTGCGGATCAGCATTGGTCACGATTCTGAAGGAAAGACGTCATGACAGGGAAGTTGCGCATTGCCGTGTTGTTTGGTGGGCGTTCGGCGGAGCATGAGGTTTCGCTGATGTCGGCGCGCAATGTCGTCGCCGCGCTTGACAGAGCACGCTACGAGATCGTGCCGATCGGCATTGCCAAGGATGGGCGCTGGCTGTTGCTCGAGCTTGAAAACGGTGAGCTGCCGCGGGCCATTCCGGCGGCAGGAACGCAAGTTGCGCTGATCCCGGGCGGCAAGGGGCGGGCGGTCACCATTGCCGCCGACGGAACGCAAGGGCTGCTGCCGGCCGTCGACCTGATCTTTCCGGTGCTGCATGGGCCGTTCGGCGAGGACGGGACGGTGCAGGGTTACGCCGAGACGGCCGATGTCGCCTATGTCGGCTGCGGCGTTGCGGCTTCGGCAGCCGCCATGGACAAGGTGCTCGCCAAGCGCCTGCTTGCGGCCGAGGGGTTGCCGGTCGCGCGTGCCATCGCGCTGCATCAGGAGGACGCCTATTCCGGCGAAACCATCCTGGAAACACTGGGATTGCCGGTTTTCGTTAAGCCGGCGCGGCAGGGCTCATCCGTCGGCGTCAGCCGTGTCAATAGCCTCGACGGGCTTGCGGCTGCGCTGGAAGAGGCGTTTCGCCACGACGACAAGGTGCTGATCGAAGAGTTCGTGCAGGCCCGCGAGATCGAGTGCTCGGTGCTGGAAGACGCCAAGGGCAGGCTCACCGTGTCGCGGCCGGGAGAGATCATCCCCGCCGAAAGCCACGGTTTCTACAGCTACGACGCCAAATATGTCGACGCTGGCGGCGCGATCGTGAATGCGCCGGCGGACCTTGCCGAAGAGGTGGGCGCGCGGGCGCAGGAGATGGCCGAGCGGGCCTTCCGGGCACTGGCCTGCGCCGGCATGGCGCGCGTCGATTTCTTCCTGCGGCCGGATGGAAGCCTGGTCATCAACGAGATCAACACCATTCCCGGCTTCACCAATATCAGCATGTATGCCAAGGCGCTTGCGGCAGACGGAATCTCCTATGGCGCGGCGGTGGAAACGCTGATTGCGCATGCGCTCGCGTTGCGTGGGGATGGGGCCGCGCGCGCATGAAACACTGGCCGCGGATGCCGCCTTTGGGTTGTATTACATATTAGATGTATCGCATTCATTGTGGGTTCACGTCATTCCGCGAAACTGCCGCCTGTTTCCAAACGGACAGGTGATGAGATGAAGAAGATTGCCATCGTCATAATGGCGGCGGTTACGGCTCTTTCGGGCATCACGCCGGCGAATGCCGTGCCGGCGGTTGCCATCGAGCGGGTGCAGAAGAGCGACGTCGAGTTGGTGCAGCACCGGGAATGGAACGGCGGCCACTATCGCCGGCGTCCGCCGGGTTGGCATGGCGGCTATCGTCCGCGCCCCGGTTGGGACGGCGGGTATCGTCCGCGTCCGGGCTGGGATGGCGGCTACCGCTATGGACACTATAACGGCTACCGCGGCTATCGCTACGAGCGCTATGGCTATCGCCGCCATAATGACGGCTGGTGGTATCCGCTGGCGGCCTTTGGCACCGGCGTCATCATCGGCGGCGCCATTGCCGCGCCGCCGCGCCGGGCGGATGCCGGCGTGAACCCGCGGCACGTGGACTGGTGCTATGCCCGCTACCGCTCGTACCGCGCTTGGGACAATTCGTTCCAGCCCTATGGCGGCCCGCGCCAGCAGTGCTATTCGCCCTATTTCTGAGCGAAGCGCGTTCCAAAAAAAGGCCCGTCGGTTGTGGTGACCGGCGGGCTTTTCTGTTCATGCTTGCAAGTCAGCTAGCCGCATGTCGTTTATCGCAAAACCGCTGCCCACTTTTGCGCGACATGCCTATCGGCTGCTCTTCGGAAGCTCCTCGTCGAAGCGGGTCTTTTCGCGCGCCGGGTCGTCGTCGAGGATTTTCTCCTCGCCGTCTTCGGGCAGGGCGTCGTCCGGGTTCACATTGGCCTCATCGCGGCTCGGAACCGGCGGCACGCGGCCCTGGTCACCCGGCGGAATGTCATCGCCCTCAGGAACCAGATCGACCGGCAACGGCGGGATCCTGCCGATCGGCACGACGGTCGGTTCTGCGGGTTGCGACAGGTCTTCGGGTGTCTGCCTGAGATCACGTGATTTCGGGTTCGCCTTGCTCATCCTCGCATCTCCTCGGTTGGTCATGTCGAAGGAGTAAGGCGAGGAGGCGGGAAAGGTTCCCGGCTGCCGGGCAAGGGGAACGTCTGTGAGAGGAAGGGAGCCAAAGTGCTCGCTGTCGCCAGTCGACGCTGTCCGCGCTCAAGATGGTGCGGCCCGGCGAACGAGTGGCGCTGCGAAGCGGGCGCTTGCGCGCTTAGCACGTTTCATGGAAGAGCCAGCGGCTCTAAAGCGTCGCGATCTTTCAGATTCGCTCCTTGCGCTTTAAGTTCTTGATATTTCGCATGTCGTTGTCGCAAAACCGCTGCGCACTTTTGCGCGACAGGCTTTAGAACTTCAACCGGGCGTCGTCATGATCGGGAGGACGGTGTGCGTCCTTGCGGCGCATTCCGTAGGCAAGCGCAAGCCCCAGGATGGCGGAGCCGACGACGATGGCGGCGAGTGCGAAGAAATTCTCCATGGCATTTTCCTCCCAAGGGGAAGCTTAACACAGAATGCGCGCAAACAAATGGCGTGGCACCGAGATTGCGCGTCATGGTTACTCAACGCGTTTCGGCGCCGGAGGTTCAATCAGCAAGCGCCGAAGCGAGGCGAACGGTGCCGGCAGGCTCCGTGCATGGCGGTGCTGTCATACGCGGACTGGACAGGCAGCCTGCGGTCGGCGACGCTCGTCACAGGGCCGTTCAGTTTTGGGTTGTCGCAGCAAAACCGCTGCGCACATTTGCGCGACGTGCTTTATTGGTTTGTCGCATGTCGTTATCGCAAAACCGCTACGCACTTTTGCGCGACATGCTTTAGTAGCCGGAGCTTCCGCCGCCCTGGCTCATGCCTTGGCCGCCTTGCGTGCCCTGGTTTCCCTGGCTTGGGGCAGGGGCGGTGCTGCGGCTGGCCTGGTCGGTGGTGCAGCCGGCAAGCGCGACAAGCGCCGCGATAACAGCGGCAAGCAGATATCGTGGGGTCATGGGATCCTCCCGTCGTCGTGGGAACGGCCTTCGACCGCCTCGCCATCGAACCGGACATGGCGCGCTTGGTCATGGCCGGCGCTCCATTGCCGCGGGACCGCGGGGCAAAGGCAGTGTCGCGTGCCGGGCGTAACTATATCACCAAACGATGGGAGCGGGCGGGCGAGACGGCAGGTGGGCGTGAGGCGAGCGACGCAGGCGGCTCGCGAAAAAAGAACAAAACAGAAACAAATTTAGGCAAAGGGGCTTGCCAAACGGCCAGAAGCGGGCTAAGGATATTACAGGCTGGCCGTTTCGTCATTGAAGCGGCCTTTTTGATTCCGGGGTCAGCTAAGGCGAGCGGCCTACAGCGCCGCGCGTCTTATCAGCCGCGCAATGGCCGCCTGACCGTTGCGGATCGTTACGGTGCTTCGCCAAGGCCGGTTGGCGCTTGCTATGCTTCCTGTTTGGCGATCTTGCCGGAAACGGCGCGGGTGGGCTCAATTCGCGCGCGCGGTTGCCCAATGTTGCGAAGCCAGCGCGAGGCCTCTTTCGGATCGCGCTCGACGCCGAGCCCCCTTTGATAGATGGTGACGAGACGGGCCTGCGCGGCGGGATGACCCTGGCGGGCGGCCTGCCGGTTCCAGTGAAGCGAGGCGGCGTAGTGTTCCTCGCCGCCGTCGTTGAAATAGATTTCGGCCAGTTTTGCCTGGGCGTCGACGTTCCCCGAGGTGGCCAGTTCAAGCAACCTGGGCGAGATATTCGTTGCGGAGGGCCGCGGGGTGAAAATGGTCTTCAACTTACTGAACGCGTTGCGGATCATCTGACACCTGTTGCATCCATCGCACGGTTCCCGCAGCGGGCCTGCTAGGCTGATAAATTACTCAAAATCTTGAACTACTTTGGCTTTTCCCTGGCTAGCAGGGCGCTTGCGATGCATTCCGCCAAGAGGACCCGAAACGGGGCAACCCGGTGGGCCGCATTGATGACCGGATACAACCTGAAGTCAAGGTTGCAAGCGTGACATCCGGCGTGACACCCGCAATTTTCTGTGATCGGCTGTCACGCTCGGCGCGCGTTGCGCTGTCCGCGGTGACGGCGCTCGACGATTGGCAGGTGCGCCGAGCCATTCGAGCAAAGACGAGGTGACGGACCGAAGTCGAGGCCGAGTGCCTTTTCTGTCAAAGCCGCGGCTGCCAGCAGGGTCAGCGGCTCAGCCTGCCCGGAGTAATTTCCATGACAAGCAAACCAGCCAAGGACCCGAAAACCGGGCGTTTTTTGCCGCGCGCCGACCGGGCAGGTGCGGTCATCCGGCCGCGCGCCCGCAAGGCGGTACGCACCAAACTCGGCGAGCTTTTCCTCGAAGACATGCTTTCGGCCTGGGAAAGCCGCGGGGCAGCGGCGATCCACGCGCTGATCGAGAAGAACCCGCATGATTTCCTGAAGGCCGTCGCGGCGCTGATGCCGAAGGACGTGACCATCAATGCCAACCAGATCGGCGAGATGACGGATGAACAACTCCTTCAGCGGATCCGCAAGCTCGACCAAACCATCCGGCCTTTCCTTGCTGCTCAAGGAGCGGATGGAGCTGGCGATGGAGATCGGGCGCCGGCAGAACACGAATAGGCTGCTCTATTACCGGCCCTATGCGAAGCAGACGGCATTCCATGAAGCAGGGGCCACGTTCCGCGAGCGGCTGTTCATGGCCGGCAATCAGCTCGGCAAGACGCTGGCCGGTGCTGCGGAAGCGGCGATGCATCTGACAGGCGACTATCCCTCTTGGTGGGCGGGCCGACGGTTCGAGCGGCCGATCACGATGATCGGCGGCTCGGAATCGCACGAGCTGACACGCGATGGCGTGCAGCGGCTGCTCGTCGGCCCGCCGATGAGCGAGGAGGATTGGGGCACCGGCTATATCCCGAAATCGAATATTTCAGGCTGGACCCGGCGTTCCAGCGCTTCCGGCGCGCTCGACAGCGTGACGGTGCGCCATGCTTCGGGCGGCACCTCGACGCTGCTTCTCAAAGCCTATGAGCAGGGCCGGGCGAAATGGCAGGCAAACACGGTGGACTATGTCTGGTTCGACGAGGAGCCGCCGGAGGATGTCTATTTCGAGGGCATCACCCGCACCAATGCGACGGGCGGCTCGGTCGCCGTGACCTTTACGCCGCTGAAAGGCATGAGCTCGGTCGTCAGCCGCTACCTGCTGGAACCCTCCGAAGACCGGACCGTGGTGACGATGACGATCGACGATGCCGAGCATTACACGCCGCAGGAGCGCGCGAAGATCGTTGCGAGCTACCCGGCGCATGAGAAGGAAGCGCGCACCAAGGGTGTGCCGACACTCGGCTCCGGCCGGATTTTCCCGGTGACCGAGGAACAGATCCGCGTCGAGCCGTTCGAGATACCCAGGCATTGGGTGCAGATCGGCGGGCTCGACTTCGGCTGGGACCACCCCTTTGCCGCAGCGCTTTGCGCCTGGGACCGGGAGGCCGATGTCTTCTATGTGACCCGGGTCTACCGCGAGCGCGAGGCGACGCCGATCATCCATGCGGCGGCGCTCAAACCCTGGGGGCCCTGGCTGCCGTGGGCGTGGCCGCATGACGGGCTGCAGCACGACAAGGGCTCGGGCGAGCAGCTGGCGGCGCAATATCGCGGGCAGGGGCTGGCGATGCTTTCCGAGCGCGCAACCTTCGACGACGGCACCAACGGCGTCGAGGCGGGGATCTCCGACATGCTGCAGCGCATGCAGACCGGCCGCTTCAAGGTGTTTTCCACCGCTGGCGACTGGTTCGAGGAGTTCAGGCTCTACCACCGCAAGGATGGCCGGATCGTGAAAGAGCGTGACGACGTGATTTCGGCCTCTCGTTATGCGCTGATGATGAAACGCTTTGCCCGGGTGAAGGCGGACGGCGCCGCCTGGGCCTTTACCGATCGGAAGGTTCTCTGATGGCAGAGAACACCCTTGCCGGAAGCGAACTTTTAACGCGGGCTCGCTACCAGTGCGAGTATGTATTTTTTCTGGGGAAGCAAACGAAGGCTGATTTGGGCGCTGCTTGGCGTGCTGTTGGCGATTTCGATTTCAGCCGACCTACTGCACCAGAGCGGCATCGTAACGGCCAGGAGCGCCACGCTCTCGGTCTATGCCTGGACAATACTGTCTTTCACCTTTATTGCCGCGTTGATACTGTGGCGCGAGCCCGACTACGTTTCCAGGTTCTTCGACGTTATTCCGGTGGCAGAGATGAAGCGAGCCTACCTGGGGCTCGGAGGCTTAGTGACGTTCGCTGCCCTGTCGAGTGGCATGGCGCGGCAAGAGGGGTTCATGCCCATCGCTCAGTTCGTCGCGTCGGCCAGTGGCATATTCGTTCTCCCAGACTGGTTGGCCGCGGTCAGGTCTCATCGAAGGTCTCGCCGCAAGGGGTGATGCAATCGATCGACGGCTGCCCTCCGTTGCCGACCTGTCCAACATTCTGCAACAACAAGCGGTGAGCTGGCGACCTAAGGTTTCTCACCCCGGTGTTCGCCGTCACCAATCCCTCACGACAAACGATGTTCATGCGACATCTTTCCGCTGCCGATCAACCCCAGGGCGCGGCCGCACCCGTTCGGGCCGCGCGTGACAACGGCAGCATCTCAACCATATTCCTCCCTGAAAGGTTCTCTGATGGCAGCGATGACGAAACCGGAACTGACGGAGCTCGTGAGCCAGCTCGTCAGGGATTGCGAGGACTATCGCGACCAGCTTTCGGCCACGCGTGTGCGGGCAATGGAATACTACGACGGCGTGATGGCCGACGTGCCGGCGGAAGCGAACCGCTCGAAGGTGGTTTCGCGCGACGTGCGGGCGGCGGTGAAGAAGGTGCTGCCTTCGCTCATCCGCACCGTGCTTGGCAATGACAAGGTGGTGGAATACCAGCCGGTCAACCAGGGCGACGAGGCAGGCGCCGAGCAGGCGACCGACTACATCAACTACATCGTCTTTCCCGAAAGCGACGGCTATGACGCGGTGCAGGATGCAGCGCATGACGCGCTGAAGCTCGGCAACGGCGTGATCCGCTGGTGGTACGAGAAGAAGAAAAGCGTCGAGGTTTCGACCCATAGCGGGCTCGACGAGGCCGCCCTGGTGCAACTGATCGCCGACGACACGGTGGAGGTGCTGGAACAGGCGCAATCGGTCGAACGGATCGAGCTGCCCACCGGGCCGGTGGAGCAGCCGGTCTTCACCGTCAAGATCCGCCGTACGGCCGAGCGTGGGGCGACAAGGCTTGCCGCCGTGCCGCTCGAGGAATTCCTCGTTCATCCAGATGCGATCTCGATCGATGACAGCCCGATTGCCGGCATCAAGCGGCGGATGCGCCGCTCGGATCTGATCGCCATGGGCTACGACCGTGATCTCGTCGAAGGTTTTGCCATTGCCGGTAATGCCGATGGCGAGGACGAAGAATTTGCCCGCAGGCGCGGCATCTTCGGCGACGGCGAGGAGACCGCGACGGCGCTGCAGGAGGTCGACTATTACGAGCTCTATGTGAAGGTGGATGCGGACGACGACGGCATTGCCGAGCTTCGGCGCCTGGTCTTTGCCGGCGGCACCGGGGCCGACAACCTGCTCGAGGATGCGGAATGGGACGAGGTGCCCTTTGCCGATCTCATCACCGAGCGGCGGCCGCACCAGCGCGAGGGCAATGCGATCACCGACGACATGGCGGAGATCCAGCGGGTGAAGACCGTGCTTCTGCGCCAGACGCTCGACAATCTCTACTGGCAGAACAACCAGCAGCCGATCGTGCAGGAAGGGGTGATCCAAAACCCGGAATCGGTGCTGAACCCGAAGTTCGGCCAGCCGATCCGCGTCGGCCAGGGCGTCGATGTGCGCGGCGCCGTTGGCTACACGGCAGTGCCGTTCGTGGCGCGGGAATCCTTCTCCATGCTCGGCTATCTCGACCAGGAGGCGACCGACCGCACCGGGATATCGGATGCTTCGAGCGGCCTGGCGCCGGATGCGCTGCAGAACATGACGGCGAAGGCGACCGCGCTGGTCGAGCAGGCGGGCATCGGCCAGACGGAGCTGATGGTGCGCACGTTTGCGCAAGGGCTGAGACGCGTGTTCAAGGGGCTGCTCGGTCTCACCATCAAGCACCAGGACCGGCCGCGGGCGGTGCGTCTGCGCGGCAAATGGGTGAGCTTCGACCCGCGCCACTGGAACGCCGGCATGGATGCGACGGTGAATACCGGGCTCGGTGCGGGCACACGCGAGCGCGACATTCTGATGATCCAGATGATCCAGCAATTGCAGGAGAAACTCCTGACGACGCTCGGGGCCGACAATCCTTACGTCTCTCCCGACAACCTCTACAACGGCATCGCCAAGACCGTGGAGGCGGCCGGACTGAAATCGCCCGACCTCTACTTCACCAAGCCGACGCCGGAGGACATCCAGCGTCGGATGCAGGCGGCCCAGCCGCAGCAACAGCCTGACGCAGCCATGCAGCAACTGCAGATGCAGATGCAACTGGCGAACGAGAAGGCGCGCATGGACGGCGAAAACGCCAAGCGCAAGCTGGAGATGGAGCGCGAGCTGAAGCTTGCGGAGATCCAGCAGAACGGGGCGCTCAAACGCTACCAGATCGACGCTGAACTCAACCTGAAACGCGAGCAGAACCTGGCCGAAATGGCCGGCGGAACGACGCTCACCACAGCGCATATTGGGGGAATGCCCGGATGATCAGAATTAACAAGCGGGCTGCGCCGCCATTTAGGGGTGAGCCGGATGACGACCTGTATGAAACCGGTGCAAAGTCGACGACGGCGCTGGAACTGCGCGACTTCGGCGAGGAGGCCAACAGCCGATTGCCGAACTGGGGCAGGGAACGCGGGCGCGATGAGGGCGTGGAGGTTGCGGACACATATGTCATGTCCAACACGAATCCGTCGGGCTGGCCGATTCAAGCACTGCTTGGCAACAACATGCACAGTGGGCTTTTTATCATTCCTGACAATGGCGATGCTGAAGGGCGTTTCCTCTACGATCCGTCGGGTTCTTACATGAGTAAAGAAATGGGCAGTGGGCGGGCTCTATACGGACCGGAAGTGTCTCCTGAGGACTATTTGCAGTATCAGCTTCGTGATGGCCCCAATGTAACCGTGCGCAAATTTGCAACGACGCCCGAAGAGGAGGCGGAGATCATCCGGCGCGCGGACGAGAATGGCGGCGGGGGATGGGCAGATTGCACGACTCTGGTGAGCAAGGCAGTCAGCGGCGTTGGTCCTTTTCGTGGGGTGGACGAGACCGACTGGCCGGTTGTCCTGGATCGGCAGTTGCGCGGTCTGAACAGGCATGTCGACGAGGCCACCGACTTGGAAAGCTTGCGCCGCGTGCTGAAGAAACCGTAGGTCTTTGCTGTAAACTCAGGGTGGCGCAAAAAGGTCGCAATCTCTAGAGTAGAGTCGACTCGATGCCCAACGTTCACCTACACAGCAGCAGATCCGAGCGCCCATGCAATACACGCTATGGAATACCGTCCGTGTTCTCGTTTGCTATGCGGCTATGCTGCTTCTTGCGAAACTGCTCTATGGGCGCTTCTTCCAGTGGTACATGGCGCCCTATGCCACGACCTATTTTCTCGTGGCATTCGTACCGCTTCCGACCGTCTCGCTTCGCAACCGCGTCTTCCTGATCACCGCCTTCATGCTTTTGACGGTCGTTGCGCGCTCGCTCGACTGGGCGTTGGTGGATGGCACTTTTGACAGCGAGACGTTTATGCAGGGCTTGTTTCGGTTTTCCCTGCATAGCTGGATCAGCCCCAACTACCTGGTCTTCGTCCTCACCTATGTTTTTCTAGAGAAGCGCCTTTTGCGGCGGCTTTGTCCGGTCTCCACGTCGCAGATCCCTCAGGAAGAGGCGCAATTAAGGGTTGCGTAACAGCAATGCTGCGTTGTATTCGCGCGCAATTGCGTCGTAATCTAGCGTGACATTAAGCGGTCTGGCGGCGCTGCTGCTTGCCTGACGAGTGGATCTTGCGAGGCTTCCATGCACTATACGTTTCTCAATGCGGTTCGTGTGGTTCTCAGCTATATCGTCATGCTGGCATTTGCGGCTTGGGCCTACCAACGCTTCTTCACGTTCTCGGCGGCAGCTTCCGTTTCGCTCCTCTATATTTTTGCTTTCATTCCCCTTCCGGCGGTGCGCCTTTGGAAGCGCCTTGTGTACATCACGTTGGCGGCACTGCCGTTGATGATTATTCCGATTGGCTACTCCGTCCTTTTCCTCCGGTCCGACAACCTCAATGCCTTTTGGGAGACGGTGCAGATCACATTTCTGGCAGGTCTGCTCGGGCCGCAATGTCTTGTCTTTCTGATAGCTTACAGTTCGCTTGAACCGGTTGTCGGGAAATTGGATGCCCAAAGGAAACTGGTGCCGGCGCGCGAAGCTTAGCCTCTGGCTGGTCGTATTGGATTGGCATCTGTGCGATGGGCAGTAGCGGACCGCTCGGAAGGCGACCGCACGCGTCGAACAGGCGGGCATCGGCCAGACGGAGCTGATGGTGCGCACCTTTGCGCAAGGGCTGAAACGGGTGTTCAAGGGGCTGCTCGGCCTCACCATCAAGCACCAGGACCGGCCGCGGGCAGTCAGGCTTCGCGGCAAATGGGTGACCTTCGGACCCGCGCCACTGGAACGCCGGCATGGATGCGACCGTCAACACCGGGCTCGGTGCGGGCACACGCGAGCGCGACATGCTGATGATCCAGATGATCCAGCAATTGCAGGAAAAGCTGCTACTGCCTGTTTCCTTAAATCCTCGCGGATTTAAGGGCAAAAACATGCAGCACTTCAAAGCGTTACAGCGACCTTTGCGCGTCTTATAAGACGCGCGGCGCTGTAGCGACGCTCGGGTCGGACAACCCTTACGTCTCGCCCGACAACCTCTACAACGGCATCGCGAAGACGGTGGAGGCGGCGGGGCTGAAATCGCCCGACCTCTATTTCACCAAGCCGACGCCGGAGGACATCCAGCGTCGGATGCAGGCGGCGCAGCCCCAGCAACAGCCTGACGTGGGCATGCAGCAACTGCAGATGCAGATGCAGCTGGCGAACGAGAAGGCGCGCATGGACGGTGAAAACGCCAAGCGCAAGCTTGAGATGGAGCGCGAGCTGAAGCTTGCGGAGATCCAGCAGAACGGCGCGCTGAAGCGCTACCAGATCGATGCCGAACTCAACCTGAAACGCGAGCAGAACCTGGCCGAAATGGCCGGTGGAACGGCTCTGACTGCGGCGCATATTGGAGGGATGCCGGGATGAGGCGGATCAGCGATTTCGATGACTTTTACGAAGCCCCAATTGGTCTCGGTGGCGCACTGGAACTTAGCGATTTTGGCGAGGAGGCCAACAGTTGGTTGCCGAACCGGGGGCGGAGTGCCGGCAGCGAGCGCCGGGGCGGCCAAGAGTTTGCCCAGGCTCGGCCCCCGACGCGGCGCGGTCTCCCGGCGAGAAGTCCCGCGCAACAGGTGATCGCGGACCAAATTGTGCGGTATGAGCGAGAAATCCGTCGCCTCAATCCCAACGAGGCGTTTCTGAACCCTCCAGGGGGCTCTCATTCGCCACAGACACTGCAAGCTTTGCAGCAGCGGCTGGAAGAGCTTCAAAGAGAGCGGATCATCGATCCCCGCACCGGTTGGCCCATCCAGCGTTTCATTGGCGACAGCAGAGGCAACCTTATGTTCGAGCCGTTGGGGGGGAGCACGCTTCCCGGACGAAATCCAGTTGACACCCACACGCTTTATCCGAATGGATCAAACTATCAGAGGCTTAATCCGCAGGGACATGGCAGAAATACGACGCCCCACGGGCACGGCCATTTGCCAGGAACAGGACCAGACAGAACCGGACAAGGCTTGTCGCTCGATATTTGGGGTAATGTCGTTCCGTACAATAGCCCGGATGCGCATTGGCTAATAAGGTAAGATCATGAAACCCAACGAATTTCTTGACAGTATCTACGTCGGTGACCGCGCCTGTAAGGGGATCGTGATCGATAGCTGGAGGAAGGAAGTAAAGATCCACATCGACGCGATATCGCGCGTGCGTGGGGAGACTTGGGACTTCTACACCGCCGAGGATGTGGAGGATGGTTTCTTGGTGTTCGAGGGGGTCGATCAGCTAGCCTTCGATCCGCCGGGCAGAATTCCGGACGATGAGATGGGCGATATTGAGTTCGTCGGATACGAGGGCGAACGGTTCACGGTTAACATCGATATTGGCTCTGTCGAGCAGACAGACGGCAAGGTCAGATTTCATAATGTTAAGCTGACGATCCGGGCGAAGGCGGTGGCAATCGAGAAACCGGGCGAGGAAGGCGCGCGGATCAGGGACTAGACAAGGTTCGCACCGGCATTGAGGCACCGGATTATGCCGGGATCGTGCAGCAGGATTACCAGAACCGTGTCGCGGCGTACAATCAGAAGCGAGAAGGCATCAGCAATGTGCTCGGGAGCATTCTTGGGGCCTTGCCAAAACCTTCAGACCGGCGCCTGAAGAAGGACATCAAGAAAGTCGGCAAGCTGGATGGGCATTCGCTTTACGAATACCGCTACAAGGACGAGCCCGGGCACGGCCCGAAACATATCGGTGTGATGGCGCAGGAAGTGGAAAAGACCCGCCCCGATGCCGTCAGCCGCGATGCGGACGGTATGCGCCGTGTCGACTACGGCCGGCTTTTTTCCGCCGGACGGAAGAAGCGTTAGCGCGCACGGAACGCGATCAATGCGGAAACGGGCACCGAAGCCCCGAGCAACGGGGTGCCTGCGCTGGCGGCCCGGTGCCTCGCGTGTTGACCCTCACCGGACGGTGCAAGGGGGAACGACGCAGACGCCGCGGAGCGCAATCACCCTTCCTCTAAGGAGGGGGCACTGCCGGGCGCGCTTGACCAGCATTGCGCGCCGGCGAACGACCCGCGTCGCAAGGTCATAAGTCCAAAAAAGTCCGTCCAACGATCCAAGCAACCCTCAAAGCGTCTTGCAGAACGCCTTTATGGAGAACAGCCATGCCCAGAACAGGGGGAGTCTATTTGCCTCCCGCCGGCACCAAAGGCGTGCCGAACACGACCATCCAGAGCGTGCCATATAACACGCTGATCGACGACTTGACCGCCGATGCCAACGCGCCGCGGCCTGTCACCGCGGGTGGTACCGGCGCGACATCGGCGAGTGCTGCGCGCACCGCACTCGGTCTCGAGATCGGGGCGACCGTCCAGGCATACGACGCCGGGCTGCAATCGATCGCCAGTCTGACGACGGCCGCAGACAGGATGCCTTATACGACTGCGAACGACCTCTATGCGACGACCGCGTTGACGCCGCTTGCACGAAACCTCCTCGATGACGTCGATGCGGCAACGATGAGGACGACCATCGGTGCGGACAATGCGTCGAACCTGACGACCGGCACCGTCGCGGATGCGCGCCTGCCGACGACGATGACGGCAAAAGCCTTCTCAGGAGCCATTACCGGAACCAGTATTCAGCTCTCTGGAAGTTACATCACCTCCGGCCAAGAGATCGTTTTTAACAACAATTCCAATAAGCATATTTGGTTCAGAAATGCTGCCGGGACAAACAGAGCTCTGTTTTACAATGATACGGCTGATAACTCCTTGAGGCTCAACCTCTACAACGCCTCTGGAGCGTTCGTCAGGACGATGTCCTTCAGGGAAAGCGACGGACTGTTGAAGGTTGAGGGGCCAATCGACAATGGGGCAAACACCCTCGTCACTGGCGACATCACCGCCGGCCGTGGCAATGGCACTGGCGTCATTTTCTTGGGCGGCGGCACCAGATACCTCCACTACGATGGCGCCAAGTACAACCTTCCGTCCGCCGGCCTCGCCATCGGCGGCAACCTAACCATCGCCGGGGGTGGCGTCTATCAGGGTGACGGCAACGTCTACATGCCGTGGGCGAGCGATTATCTTTCGAACGTCCTCAACAGCAAGATCACCACCAATGGCCGAGCTTATCCACGCCTCATGGGCGGTGGCGATTTCAACGTCCACTGGAGCGGGCAGGCCGGCCAACCGTCATGGCTCATCGGCGGCAACGACGGCCTCAATTTCTATGTCTACAACCCGTCGAATTTCAGCGTGAATTGGGCGAATAGCGCCGGCAACGCCGACACCGTTGATGGCTATCACGCCATCGATTTGAGTCAGATCTACAAGGGCACCAACCAAGACGAAACGAACTATCCGATCGGTTCGTATCTCTTGGTCTATAATGGTGGGATCGTGGCTCGAAACGTGTCGGTCGGGGTTTGGCTCAACTCGACCTCATCGTTTACGTTGTTTGCTAGTGGAGCGCAGCTCTCTGGCACTTGGCGAGTGAGAGGATGCCTCACCTACAGTGGGTCGAATAACATTCTTTTGGTTCAGCGCGTCGCATAGGAAGGAGACGGGCATGTTTGAAATTATATCTATCAGCCGCGTTGTTCAGGCTGATCCTGTCGACCTGATGCACGTAGATTGCGCGGTGATGATCAACGGTATCGAGGAAACGATCGCTGCACATGCCTATCGCGAGAACGACATCAACGGGCTTAACCCATTGATCAAAGCTTGGCTGGAGGACAACCCCTATTTCCACATCGACCCTTATGTTCCCGTCGATCCGACGCCGGAGGAAACTCGGTACATTATGCCGGATCTTTCAGCCCGGCAGCTTCGTTTAGGGCTTCTTGCTGGCGAAATTCCACCTTCGCAGGTTTCTGCGACCATCGCGGCTATGCCTGCCGGCCCTGACAAGGAGAAGGCACAAATCGAGTGGGAATACGCGGCCACCTTCAACCGAATGCACCCACTGATCGCAACCGTCGGCGCCGCGCTCAATCTCTCTGATGTCCAGATTGACGCCATGTGGTCCGCGGCCGTCAGTCTTTAGCCACTCTCCAACAATCAGGTGATCCATGAACAGAGCAGCGTTTTACGCGGCCCTGCGTCGCAGCACGTCCGGTGTACTCGGAAGATCGCTTTGTCCAAAGCAGATCGAGTGTATCGAGGCCATCCTCGGCGAGGCCCAGCGCAGGGACACAAATCTCCTCCATCTCGCAGCAATCTTCGCCGCGGCATACCACGAGACCGGCGGTGCCATGCGACCTGTCGAGGAAAATTTGAACTACTCCGCGAATCGCCTGACCAAGGTGTGGCCCGCTCGATTCCCGACACTTGCGAGTGCCGAACCCTATGCTGGCAAGCCGCGAAAGCTTGCGAACCGGGTCTATGGCGGGCGGCTCGGGAATGTGGAGGCCGATGACGGGTGGCGCTATCGCGGGCGCGGTTTGGCCCAGATAACCGGCAAGGCGAACTACGCGAAGTTCGGCATTGTAGCCGCACCTGAACAGGCGAGCGAGATGGCGACCGCAGTGAACATCCTGTTCGACGGCATGACGGAGGGGCTTTTTACCGGGAAACGGCTTTCCGACTTCGACACGGACGAGAGCCTTTCCGGGGCGGCAACCGGCTATCGTTATGCGGCATCCCGCGCGATTATCAATGGGGATATCAGGCAAAATGGCCCGACGATCGAGGCTTATGGCCGGGCGTTTGAGGCGGCATTGCGGGAAGCCGGATATGGCCGGAGTGGCCAGCAAATGGCGGGGTCGGCAGAGTCGGGCGTCGTCGTGGTGCTTCGGCCCGGAAAGTCGGGATCGGAGGCAAAAGGCGAGGGCGCCAGCGCTTCGGCCCCGTCTCTTGGCAACATCTTCGAACGCCTTGTCACCGTGATTGTCTCAATTTTCGCGAGGTGGGCGAAATGAGCGCCGTGATGATCCGTATCGTGTTGCGCTATGGCGCCGGCTTGCTTGTTGCGAAGGGCTTGCTGGCGCCTGAAACCGGTCCCGCGATTGCCGATGATCCGGACATCCAGATGCTGTTGGAGGTTGGCGTCGGCCTTGCTGCCGGCGTCCTCTCCGAAACCTGGTACGTGCTCGCGCGCCGCCTTGGCTGGGCCAGATGATGCTGGCCGGGCCGAAGTTGTTGGTCGGCGGCTTGTTACTCGCCGGCATCGTCTGGCTCGTTCACGAAATCCGGGCCGACGGTGCTCGTTCCATCGCCAATGCCATCGAAAGGCAGAACAATGACGCTCAGAGCCGCGCTCGCGAAAAGCGCCTTGATTACGATTCCTGCCTTGATGCAGGCGGGTTGTGGAACTTCGCAACCGGCCAGTGTTCCGGGTCTGCGGGGCGTCGTCGGAACTGATCTCGTCGGCGCGCGCGGCGCGACTGCGGCCGATCAACGCCGGATTGATCGCACGGCCGTTGGCCTCTGTGCTGCGGAAATCTGGACCCGAGCGGAATGCGCCAGACAAGGGGAGCGCGCCGATGTCGGCAGTTGAAATCGATGTTGCCGTTCACCGCCAGCTCGGCGAATTGGTTGCGGGCATGCGCGGTTTGCAGGAATCCATCCGCCGGATCGAGCAGGGCAGCCGCCGTGCCGAGGACAAGTACGCGGCCATTCATGGCAGCGTACATCTACGCATGGAGCAGCTGGTCGATCGCGTGGGTGAGATCGAGGCGTCTGTCACGGCGATCGGTGCGGACGTCGCGGAGATGAAGCCGGTGACCGACGACGTCAGGCGCTGGAAGCTGATGGGGATCGGCGCATTGGGCGTCACCGGCATCGCGGCGATGGCGCTGGGCGTCAGCTTCGCCGAGGCGATCCGCCGCGTCGTCTTTGTCATTATGGGTAGGGGCTGACGGGGCCGTCTGAGATCGGAGGCGCCGCGAGGGCCTGAGCTGGGTCGACGAGATTTGCCGGCCGCGTTCCGAGACAGGTCAGATCTGGATTGACCGATCGTCAAAGGAAGATCGTTCCAAACCTCTTTATTCAATGCACGCCGCGCGCCCCAACGGGCGCGCGGCGGTTTTTGCGTTTTCTATCCCTTCGGGGTCACCAAGACGGCATTGCGGTGGTCCATGATCGGCTTGTTGTCCTTACCGGGGAGCGCCAGGTGGAGGGAACCGACCAGGAGATGCGCTGTGGGCTGTCACTTTGGTCGGGTCTTGAGCGGATGCAGCTTGCTGGCGCGCTCAATCGATGGAGCGCCCTAGGTCACAAAGCCGGCACCGCATTCGGCGCTCCTGCGGCCATTCGCCGGGCGCCATCCGAGACCGAGAAGCGGAGGCGATATTCCTTTGGCGAGAGACCGAGGATCTTGCGGAAGATCTTGCGGTAGGCGTTGGTGTCGTCATAGCCGCTCTGCCAGGCGACCTGCTCGATTGACAGATGCGGGCGCTCCAGCAGATCGCGTGACTTGGCGATCCGCAGCCGCTGGCAGTACTCGGTCGGGTTGAAGCCGGTCGCCTTCTGGAAGCGGCGCAGGAACGTGCGGTCGCCGAGCCCGGCGCGCTCGGCCATCATCTGCAGCGTCACGCCCTTGGTGCTGGTGCCATGCAGCCAGTGCTGGATCTTGAGGATGACGTTGTCGCCGTGATCGAGCTTCGGCGCGAAGACGCTGTAGTAGCTCTGCTCGCGCGCGCCGGGATCGATAATCATGTACCGCGCCGTTGCCAGCATGACGTCGGTTCCGAGGAAGCGGTCGACGAGTTTCAGCCCGAGATCGATCCAGGCCATCATGCCGCCGGCGGTGATGATGTCGCCCTCGTCGATCAGCAGCCTGTCGGTGTCGACGCGGATATTGCCGTAGCGGTTGGCGATCAGGTCCTGGTGCGACCAGTGCGTGGTGATGGTACGGCCAGCAGCGAGGCCCGATTCGGCGAGCAGATAGGCGCCGCCGCAGACCGAACAGATGGTCGTGCCGCGTTGATGCTGCTCGCGCACGAAAGCGGGCAGGGTGCCGATGCGCTCCCCGACCGGCAGATCGGCGAGCGTCGGCGGCAGGATCAGCGCCACCAGGCTCGAGGAGGGATCCTGGTGGGTGTCGCGTGATTTCGCCACCGAGCCGTCTTCCTGCAGCTTCCAATGGCTGATGCGGATCTGGGGAGCGTCTACCCCGCTCTGTTCGACCGATTGCATGCTCGCCACCTGGAACATGTCGGTCAGCCCGTGGATCGCCGACATCAGGGCGCGCGGGTAGACGACGATGCCGATCTCCGCCGGTTCGCTTTCCGCTCGTTTTGTCACTTCTGCCCCCATCGTTGTCAGCTTTGCCGGTCGAGAGGTTAGGCCCCCCGATTTATCAATTCAACCATCGCTTCCACGGGATGGAAGCCGGGCAACAGAGATCAAAGAGGTGAGGACAATGACACAGGCAAAAGCAGTTTCCGCAACCGTTTCCAATGGCCTTTCGCGCCGCAACGTTCTTTCGGCAGCCTTCGGTGCCGCCGCCACCGCCGCCGCGGTCAACGCAATGAATATTCCGGCCAAGGCCGCATCCGCCACCGCATCAACCGCCGGCGCGTCCGGCACCGAGGGAGCAAAGACCATGGGCAGCCGCATCACCACCCGCGATGGCGTCGAGATCTACTACAAGGACTGGGGTCCAAAGGATGGCCCGGTCGTCGTGCTCAGCCACGGCTGGCCGCTGTCGTCGGACAGCTGGGAAGCGCAGGCCTTCCATCTCGCCGCCAATGGCTTCCGCGTCATCACCCATGACCGCCGCGGCCATGGGCGCTCGTCGCAGCCCTGGGACGGCAACGACATGGATCACTACGCCGACGATCTGGCCGATCTGATCAATGCGCTCGATCTGAAGGGCATCTTCCTTGCGGGCTTTTCCACCGGCGGCGGCGAGATCAGCCGTTACATCGGCCGCCACGGCACCAGCCGCGTCGCCAAGGCCGGGTTGATCTCGGCGGTGCCGCCGCTGATGGTCAAGACCGACAAGACCCCCGGCGGCCTGCCGAAGGAGGTGTTCGACGGGCTGCAGGCGGCAAGCCTCAAGGATCGCTCGAAGCTCTACCGCGATATCGCCTCGGGTCCGTTCTTCGGCTTCAAC
The DNA here is from genome assembly GCF_058792075.1 of Ensifer sp. EB106-03-01-XG145. Lineage (NCBI taxonomy): Bacteria > Pseudomonadati > Pseudomonadota > Alphaproteobacteria > Hyphomicrobiales > Rhizobiaceae > Ensifer > Ensifer sp. EB106-03-01-XG145. The sequence goes on from NZ_JBYTEC010000018.1 coordinate 39,808, forward strand.
CGCCCGGGCGCGGTCGCCTCTCAAGGCATGATCGACAGTTTCTGGCTGCAGGGCATGACGGGCGGCCACAAGAACACCTACGACTCGATCGTCGCCTTCTCGCAGACCGACTTTACCGAGGACCTGAAGAAGTTTGACGTGCCGACCTTGATCATCCATGGCGACGACGACCAGATCGTGCCGATCGATGCGGCCGCGCGGGCTTCGAAGAAGCTCGTCCCACATGCGGAACTGAAGGTCTATGCCGGCGCGCCGCACGGCATTACCGATACGCACAAGGACCAGCTTAACGCCGACCTGCTCGCGTTTGCCAAGGCCTGATGCTTGCTCGCCGGTGGCGCCCAAGGGGCGCACCGGCACCTTTCCTCAGACGTTTCAGCCAAGGACTAAAGCCATGACCTCTTCCCGCATTTCCACCGACGCATCCGGTCTCGATCGTCGTGAATTCCTTGCCGGTTCCAGCGCGATTGCTGCTTCCGTCCTCCTGCCGAAAGGTGCCTACACCGCTGACATCCATCGCCTTCGGCACGGCAGCTTCGATATTTCCGTCGTCAGCGACGGCTTCATCATGCTGCCGGTGAGCATCGTGCTGCCGGATGCGACGCCTGAAGAGCGGCCGGACATCATGCGCCGCCTCGGCGGCACGCCCGAACGCGCGCCGTTTCATACCAATATCCCCGTCATCCGCACCGGCGGTGATCTGATCGTGGTCGACGACGGCTCCGGCAATCACTTCCAGGAGAGCGCCGGCAAGCTCCGCGCCAATCTGTTGGCCGCTGGCATCGATCCGGGCCTGGTGACGAAGGTGGTACTGACCCACGCCCATCCCGATCATGCCGGAGGCACCCTTGGCGTCGACGGCAAATTGACCTTTCCGAACGCGCAGTATTTCGTTTCGGAGGCCGAGTGGCAGTTCTGGACCGATCCGAACTTCGAAAAGGTGATGCCGCAGGCGTTGCATGGCTTTGCCAAGGGCGCGCAGCGCGACCTCTTTGCCGTTCAGGACCGCCTGACCTTGGTCAAGCCCGGCGACGAGATCGTCAGCGGCATGCAGGTGCTCGATACGCGCGGCCATACGCCCGGCCACATCTCGCTTCAGCTTGCCGGTGGCGACGGGGCGGGACATGACGGCCTGGTGATCACGGGCGATGCGGTGACCAGCAATGTCGTCTTTTTCGAACATCCCGACTGGCATTTCGGCTTCGACACGGATGCCGAACTGGCCTTGAAGAACCGCAAGGCCCTGATCGACAGGGCGGCATCGGAGCGGCTAGCGTTGCTTGGCTATCACTGGGCCTATCCGGGGATCGGGCGCGCCGAGCGGAACGGCTCAGCCTATCGTTTCGTCGCGGCGTTGTAACCGCGACGAGCAGTCCTCAACGAACGCGAGCGACGTTGCCGACGGGCGCCTTCTCAAGCGCCCGTCGATCCATTCTCAGAGTGCGAGCTCGCTGTCCTTGATGTCGCTGATCGGCGCGAGGAACGGCAGGTCGAACGGACGCAGATCGTTGCGTTTGGCGGTCAGCCGCGGCCAGTCGGGATTGACGAGCGCGCCGCGGCCAAGCGCGATCATGTCGGCCCCGGCTTCCATCACCTCCTCTGCGCGTGCGAGATCGTGCAGACTGCCATTGGCGATGAGGAACAGGCGCGGCGCGTGGCGATGGGCAAGCGCCACGAGTGAGGCGTCGCCGTCGTCGAAGGCCGGCTTCCAGGCTTCGAACTCGGTCACGTGAACGAAATCGGCCGGACTTTCGGCCAGCGTCTTGAACACGCGCGCTGCACCCGGTTCGCGTTCGGCCCATTTGTGCCTGAAGTCGTTGACCTTGCCCTGGGAGAGGCGCAGTCCGAGCGGGACGTTGGGGCCTATCGCCGCGCGCACAGCCTTCAGCACCTCGAGCGACAGACCGAGCCGCTGCACGATATCGCCGCCCCAGCGGTCTGTCCGCCGGTTCGAGAAATCGGTGAAGAACTGATCGAGCAGGTAGCCGTTGGCGCCGTGGATCTCGATGCCGTCGAAGCCGGCGACCTCGATAGCCAAGCGAGCGGCATTAGCGAAGCCCTCGATCGCTTCGGCAATCTCGACCTCGCTGATATCGCGCGGCAAAGGATAGGGGCCGTCGCCATGGTAGCCGGTCATCTGGGTGCCCTTCGGACGTATGGCCGAGGGGCCTACCGTATCCGGGCGGTAGGGGTTGCCCTGTGCCAATGCGCCGCCATGCATGAGCTGCGCGAAGATGCGGCCACCAGCGGCGTGGACTGTATCGACGACGCGGCGCCAGGCAGCCGCCTGTTCCCTGTCGGTCAGGCCGGGCTGGTCCCTGTAGGTCTGGGAATAGGCATTGTCGGTGTAGATGCCTTCGGTCGTGATCAGGCTGAAGCCGCCGCGGGCGAAGCGTTCGTAGTAGTGCTGCATGCGTTCGCCTGGAACGCCTGCAGCCGAAGCGCTGATGCGGGTCATCGGCGCGACCGACAGGCGGTTGGTGAAATCGAGCCCCTTGAGGGTGATGCCAGTGAAAACGGGAGATGGAAGGATCTGTGGCGCGTTCATCTCAGCGGTCTCCGTCAAGCGCGATCGCTTCGATCTCGATCAGTGCATCGGGTGAATAGAGAGAAGAAACCTCGATCATGCTTTCAGCCGGGTAGGGTGCCGAAAGCCACTTGCGGCGAAGGTCGACCATCTTTCCCGCGTTCTCGGTGGAACGCAGGAAGATCGTGGTCTTGACGACCTTGTCGAGCCCGGAGCCGGCCGACTTCAAGGCGCGGTCGAGATTGCGAAAAGCCTGGTTGGCCTGGCGGTCGAAATCGCCAATGCCGACGATTTCGCCGTCGTCACCGATTGCCGCCTGGCCGGAGACAAAGACGAAGCCATTGGCCCCGATTGCCTGGGAGAGCAGGAACGGCGCGTAGGGATCCGGCGTGGTGACGACCTGTTCAAGATGCATGGAATGTCCTTTCGATGCCGGAACGATTTCCGGCGCTCATCTCAACGGCCTGCGTCGAGCGCGATCGCCTCGATCTCGATCAGCGCGTCAGGCGAGTAGAGCGAGGAGACCTCGATGATGCTGTCGGCGGGGTAGGGTGCCGAAAACCATTTGCGACGGAGTTCGATGATCTTCCCGAAATTCTCCATGGAGCGCAGGAAGATCGTAACCTTGACGATCTTGTCGAGGCCGGATCCGGCGGCCTTCAAGGCCCGGTCGAGGTTGCGGAAGGCCTGTTCGGCCTGGCGGTCGAAATCGCCTTCGCCGACGAGCTCGCCGTTATCGCCGATCGCTGCCTGGCCTGAGACGAAGATGAAGCCGTTGGCCTTGATCGCCTGGGAAAGCAGGAAGGGCGCGTAGGGATCCGGCTTGGTGATGACCTGTTCGAGAGACATGATTTGTCCTTACATGCTTGAGTTTTTCTCAGCTTGGCGCTGTTGCCTTGGCTGTTGAACTCAATATGTTGCGGAGATAGCAGGTTGACAAAGAGTGATTTCTCAGCTGATAGATGAGATGAATTCATCCATGGGGATGCGATGAGAAAGCTGCCGCCGCTCGGCGCCTTGCGGGTCTTCGAAGCGGCCGCCCGCCGGCTGAGCTTCAAGCATGCGGCGGAAGAGCTGAACGTTTCGGCGACCGCCGTCAGCCACCAAATCCGGCAGCTGGAGGAGATACTGGAGGTCAAGCTCTTCGAGCGCGAGACGCGACAGGTGCATCTGACGGCTGCCGGCAAGGCGCTGTTTCCGGTGCTGCGCGATGGTCTCGATCGCTTCGAGCAGGCGATTGCCGACGTGCGCCGCCAGCAGGGGAGCAAGGTGGCCCGGCTGACCTCGACGGTCGCCTTCGTCGCCAAGCGTCTGGCGCCGCTCGCCGGCTCGTTTCGCGAGGCCTATCCGGACTGGACGCTTAGGCTCGACGCGTCCAACCGCACGATCGACCTGGAGGCGGATGCGGACGCCGCAATCCGTCTCGGCGGCGGACACTACCCGGGTCTGATTACCGAGCCGCTGTTTGCCGATCGTTTCGCGCCGGTCTGTGCGCCGCGACTGGTGCCGGCAAGTGCTGCGGATCTCAAACGCTCAACGCTCATTCATTTCGATTGGGGTGCGGCTCGCCGAGACGAGCCGCGTGCGCCGGTCTGGCGGCAATGGCTGGAGCGGGCTGGCATCGCAGATGTCGATGCGAATGCGGGTCTTTCGTTTACCGATGAAATCCATGCCGTTCAGGCCGCCGTGGCCGGGCAGGGCATCGGCCTTTTGAGCCTGACGCTGGTCGCCGAGGAACTCGCCTCGGGCATTCTCGTCCAGCCTTTTCCTGTGACGCTCGAAAGCGACCGCTACGATCTCGTCTATAGCCCACGGATGGCAGATCGACCGGCGACGCAGTTGTTGCGCGATTGGGTGATCGCGCAATTCGGCAGCGGCGACTGCCGCTCGCTCCCATAGTCGCCCCACGAAATGCGTCAGTCAAAATCGAAAATATCATCCGGCTGCCAGCGCCGGCTGGTGAGGCGCAACGACCGGTCCGGCTCGATGATATAGGTTTCGTAGACCTTGCGGCCGTACTGGTCGATGAACTGGTGCGGCACGATGCTGCCGACAGGCGACTTCGTGAGCTTGGTGCGCGGCTGGCCGCCATAGGTGATGCTGCCGGGGATCGGCTCGAGGTTCGACGAATAGCCGTAATAGCTTGAGCCGCCGCTTGCGGTACAGCCGCTCAGAAGCAGAACGACGGAGAGGGCGGCAAGGGCGTTTTTCATGTCGGCGATCCTCGGTTACGGGTGCGCTTGGTAGGGGAGGCGCAGTCAGGTTCCTCGCCTTCAAATGGACTACGGAACGCGCTGCAACACTTTGATCTATTGTACAATTTCCTGATGCAAATCCAAGGGCTCGCAATTATCTAGGCAAGCCTTACGCTTGCTTCCAGCAAGCCTGGGGCGACGCGGTGGAAGAAGCAGCTGGTCCGCCGACACCGGCGGCAAAAGCGGCGGCCACGGCGCTCCAACACCCTTTGCTAAAGTGTAGGGCGGCAACGGTGTTTTCCAAGTCGGCAACGTCGCGTGAGTGCCTTGCGGTCGCTGGAGAATTTCGCCTTCGTACCAAGATTTGTCGCTGAGCCGGATTCCGGTGCGGAGAAAGATGCGTTACTTCTCACGTGAACGTTCCGGCGGATCGCGCGTTTCGGCCTTGCGCCAACTGCACGTTCCGTCCCGCCCAGTCCTTTCGCCGAACCCGGGTATTGCATGACCGCCGAACAGTCTCTCGCGTTTATCGTCATCGGCGCCATGATGGTTTTCTTCATCTGGGGGCGCTTCCGGTACGACGTGATCGCCTGTTCGGCGCTGATGCTGGCGGTGGCCGTCGGCATCGTGCCTTACGATCATGCCTTCGACGGTTTCAGCGACGACATCGTCATCATCGTCGGCAGTGCCTTGATCGTCAGCGCCGGCGTGGCGCGCTCAGGCGTGGTGGATGCGGCGATCCAGCGCTTCCTGCCCAATATCTCGTCGGTCCGGGCCCAGCTTGCGCTGCTGGTCATCACGGTGACGGTGCTTTCCGCCTTCATCAAGAATATCGGGGCGCTGGCGATCATGCTGCCGGTCGCCTTCCAGTTCGCCCGGCGGTCGAATGTCCAGCCTTCGGTCTTCCTGATGCCGATGGCCTTCGGTTCGCTGATTGGCGGGCTGATGACGCAGGTCGGCACCTCGCCGAATATCGTCGTGTCGCGCGTGCGTCAGGAACTGACCGGCGAGAGTTTTACGATGTTCGACTTCACGCCCGTCGGCGCGACCTTGGCGCTGGTCGGCTGCATCTTCCTGCTCTTTGCCTACAAGCTCGTGCCGCAACGGACCAGCAGCCAAGTTTCGGTTCATTCGGCGATCGAGATTACCGACTATACGTCGGAGGCCGTCGTTGCTGCCGGATCTCCCGCGATCGGCAAGTCGCTCAGCGCTCTGGTCAAGCTCGGCGATGGCGGTGCCGTCGTCATCGCCATTTTTCGCCGCGGCCTGCATCTGGCGCCGCTGCCCGACATCACGCTTGAAGCCGACGACATCCTGCTGCTTGAAGGCGGGCCGGGGGCGCTCGATCGTATTGTCTCGCAGGCCAAGCTGAAGATCGCCGGAGACCGCTCGCCGGGTAGCCGCGAGAAGGCAGGGTCCGAAATCGAGGCGGTGGAGGCGGTCGTCGGCAGCGGTTCGCCGATCGAAGGCATGTCGGCGCAGCGCCTGGCGCTGTTCAACACCCACAATATCAACCTGCTCGCCGTCAGCCGCCAGGGCGAAAGGCTGAAGCAGCGGCTCGGCAGCATTCGTCTGCGCGCCGGCGACGTCATTGTGTTGCAAGGCGCGCGGCGCGAATTGACGTCTTTTCTGCAGGACTTCGGCTGCCTGCCGCTCGCGCAGCGCGAGATCCTGCTCGGCACCACGCGCAAAGCGCCGTTGCCGCTTCTGGTCCTGGCCGCCGCCATGGGCTCGACGGCAGTCGGCCTCGTGCCGGTGCCGATCGCCTTTTTCGCAGCGGCCCTTGCCATGGTCATCTTCCGCATTATTCCGTTGCGCGACGTCTACCGTTCCGTCGACGGGCCGATCCTCGTGATGCTGGCGGCGCTGATCCCGGTCAGTGATTCCCTGCGCACGACCGGGGGGACGGAAGTCATTGCCGGGTGGCTCGGTACGGTTGCCGCCGGCTTGCCGCCGGCAGGCGCGTTGACCATCATCCTGCTTGCGGCAATGGCGGTCACACCGTTCCTCAACAACGCCGCGACCGTGCTGGTCATGGCGCCGATCGCCGCGAGCTTCGCCGGCGCACTCGGCTATCGGCCGGAGGCCTTCCTGATGGCGACCGCCATCGGTGCCGGCTGCGATTTCCTGACGCCGATCGGCCACCAGTGCAACACGCTGGTCATGGGTCCGGGCGGCTACCGGTTCAGCGACTATCCGCGCCTCGGCCTGCCGCTCTCGCTCGTGATTGTCATCGTCAGCATACCGACGCTGATGGTGGTCTGGCCTCTGCGGTAGTTTCCTGACCTAACGTCAGGCCGCTCCGTGCATGACGCAGCAATCGGCCGGCACGGCATGCTGACGTCGGCGGTTTAGACGCTACCCAAGAACCGTGACAAGCACAGCCCCCCAGAGCGCCAGGAGCACGTTGCCGATCGCATAGCCAAGGCCGTAGCCGAGGGTTGGCACCTGGCTGCCGGCAGCCTCCTGCACCGCGGCGAGCGCCGGCGCCGAGGTTCCAGCGCCGCAGCAGGTGCCGGCGAGCACGCCTTCGTTCATGCGGAAGACCCAACGGCCAAGCGCAAGTGCTGCGAGGTGCGAAATCAGGCAGATCAGCAGACTGGCGATCACGAGCGCCGGACCGGACTGAACGAGGCCCGTGACGAAGCTCGGGCCGGCCGAGATGCCGACGCAGGCGATGAAGGCGCAGAGCCCGACGCTGTCGAAGAACCAGAGGGTTGCCTCCGGCACGAAGCCGAAGGTGCGCCGGACCGAGCGCAGCCAGCCGGCGACGAGACCCGCGATCAGGACGCCGACCGCAACGCCGAGGCCGATTTCAAGGGCTCCGAGTTTCAGCGCGGGTATGCCGATGAGGCCGCCGAGGAAAATGAAGACGCCGACATAGACCATGTCGGTCGCCGTCGTCTTGCGATCCGCATAGCCGAGCCGGGCAGCGACATCCTCCACATGGCGCCTGGCACCGGCGATCGACATCACGTCACCCCGGCGGATTGTCAGCCCGGGGAAAATCGGGATCGGCTGGCCGGCACGCAGGATGCCGCGCAGGAAGACCGAGCGCGCCTCGGGCTGCTGCTTGAGCTGCCAAAGGCGTTTGCCGGCGACGTCCTTGTTGGTCACCACCACGTCGAGAATTTCGACCGGAATGTCGAGAAGCTCGCGGTCATCGATCTCGGTGCCGATCCGGCTGGCATATTCCACCAGGAAACCGCGAAGCCCGGCGACCGCAATGATGTCCCCGGCCTGCAGTCGCTCTTGCGGGGCGGGGGAGATGATCTCATTGCCCCTGCGAATCTGCTCGATATAGGCCTTCTGATGCTCAGGGACTCGCGCCTCCGCTTTCGCCACGGTCAGGCCGACCAGATTATCGGCGATCTCAAAGGCGCGCGCTTCGATCTCGCGGCGGGCGGTATCGCCGCTGTTCTCCGGGGCGATGTTGAGTTCGGCTTCGAGCTCGGCGCAGGCTTCCTTCAGGCTGCGGCCGAACATGCGCGGTGCGAGCTGCGACTGGACGAGGATCGCGGTGACGACGCCGACGAGATAGGCGACCGCAAAGCCGGTGGCCACGGCGGATTCGAATTGGCTGGTGGCTTCGGGTGTTGGCGCCGTCTTGCGGAAGGTGTCGATGGCGACGCCGACGGTCGCCGATTCCGTTGCCCCGCCCGCAAGGACGCCTGCGGCCGTGCCGAGATCGAAACCGAACAGGATCGAAAGAAGGATCGCCGCCGCGAGCGCCGCGACGCAGAGCGTCACCGTGACGGCGATCTGGGGCAGGGCATCGGCATTGAGGCTCTGGAAGAATTGCGGGCCGGTGCGGTAGCCGATGGCGAAGAGGAACAGCAGGAAGAACGCCTGTTTCACGTCGTTCGAAAGCTCGGCGCCCGTCTGGCCGATCAGCACGCCCGCCAGCAGGCAACCGGTGACGGCGCCGATGGTCACGCCGAAGATGGTGATCTTGCCGACGGCGTAGCCGATGCCGAGCGCGAGGAACAGGGCAAGCTCCGGATGCGCCCTGAGGATGCCGAACAGGTGATCGATCACGCCGCTTTACTCCCAACTCCATGCCGAAGGAGCGCCTTCAGCCTGATGATGCGCTGCTCACTTGCCGGCAGGACCCTGCCGGAAAATCCGGGGTGGCTGGGTAACAGGACGTCTGCTCACGCCCTACCGCATGTTTCCTTCAATTGTCGCCGATTGAAGGACAAAAACATGCAGCAATTCAAAGTGCTACAGCGACCTTTGCGCGTCTAACTGAACGCGGCGCTGTAGGGGGAGGCGGCCGACGGGTTTGCCGGCCGCCTTGCTCGACTAGCTGATCTTCAGGCCCTTGGCCGCCTGGTAGGTCTGCACGTAGCCACGCGCCACGGAGCGCACGGCACGGCCGATCTGCGAATAGGCGTCGTCATTGAGGTTGGCGAAGGAAACGCGCGCCGACCAGTTTGGCGCGTCGAAGCCGGAGCCGTTCAAGAGAACGATGCCGTGGTCCTCGGCCAGTCGGAAGGGAATGTCGAGCGGATGGATGTTGTCCTTCACCCATTCGACAACATCCTGCCCGACATATTTGCGCAGCCAGAACTCGAAATCGATGATGCCGTAATAGTGGTCGAAATAGATGCCCGGGTTGGACTCGACGCCCATGCCGTTTACGAGGTTCCAGAACCGCTTCGTGCAGATGGCGATGCAGGCCTTCTGGTAGGCCTTCTCGACATCCATCAGCTCGACCAGGCTGAAGAGCGACATCATGACCTGCTGGGGAAGCGACAGGCCGGCGGTGTGGTTCAGCGCCACGTCGCGGCTGTCGGCGACGATGCGGTCGATGAACTTCACCTCGCGCGGCTTCGGCGTCATCGCCTTGTAGCGCTTTTCCAGAAGCTTTTGGATCGGCTCGGGATGCGCCTTGATCCTCTCGTCGAAGATATTGTCCTGGGCAACGGCCACCACGCCGAGGCGCCAGCCGGTGCAGCCGAAGTACTTCGAATAGGAATAGACGCCGATGGTGTTGCGCGGCAGATGGCCGAGCAATGACTGGAACCCCGGGACGAAGGTGCCGTAGACGTCATCGGTAAGGATGATCAGATCGGGTCGCTTGTTGTTTACGAGATCGACAAGGCGCTTGATCGAATCCGGATCCATCGCGACGGCGGACGGGTTGCCGGGGTTGACCAGGAACAGCGCCTTCACCTCGGGGTTTTCCAGCGCCTTGATGTCATCGTCGGTGAACTGGAAGCGGTCTTCCTGCTCGGCGCTGACATTGATGGTCTTCAGCGTGTAATCCTCGAGCTGCGGCATCTCGAGATAGGGCGTGAAGATCGGCGTTCCGAGCGCGATCGTGTCGCCGGCGTTGAGGATGCGGGCGTTCTTCAAGGCCTTGAAGATGTAGCACATGGCGGCGGTGCCGCCTTCGACCGGGTAGAGGTCGAATTTCACGCTTGGCCGGTGGCCGGCGCACATCGCCCACATCAGATATTCGTGGGTGATGATCTCGTTGTGATGCAGCGCCCGATCGGGGACCGGATAGTTGTCGCCGATGATCGAGTCGGTCAGCTCATGCACGAATCCATCCGGGTCGAAGCCGAAGGTGTTGATGGCATAGGCGACGGCGTCACCGAGGGTTTTGGCGGCCGGGACGCCTTCGTCGTCCTCGTCCACGGTTTCCGTGCTTTGAAGCTGTTTCTTGATCCACTTCTGGAACCGCGCATGCGCGCCGTCCTGGGGCGGCATGCCGGCGACGCCCGCCTTCGGATCGTAGTAGGCGCGTTTAGCCTCCGTCAGGGCGAACTGGCCGAGCAGGAAGAAGGCTTCGCGGGCGCGCGTTGCCGTCCAGTTCGGGTTGCCGCGGCCGGCATTGAGGAAGGCCTTGGCGGATTTCTGCGAGCTCGTCTTGGCGAGCTTGATCAGTTCGTCCTTGATTTCGAACGGGCTGAGATCGGAAATGCTGTCGTAGAATTTTCTGTCCAACATGATCCACACTCCCTGTGATCTATGAAATTGGAACAATGGTCTCGGTTCGCCGGCGCGCCTCAGGCGAGCATGATGACGATGACGAGGCCGAAGATGGTGAGCAGCGTGTTGCCGATGGCGTAGGGCATGCCGTAGCCAAGCGCCGGCACCTTGCTCTTGGCCGCCTCCTGGATCATGCCGAGCGCTGCGGTCGTGGTCCTGACGCCGGCGCAGGCGCCAAACAGGATCGCCGGGTGGAACTTGAAGACATAGTGGCCGATCAGCACCGAGGCGATCATCGGGATGGAGGTTGCAACGACTCCCCAGATGAACAGCGAAATGCCAACCTCCTGGAGGCCTGCGACGAAGCCCGGTCCGGCGCCGATACCGACCACGGCGATGAAGATGTTGAGGCCGAGCGTGTTCAACAGCCACAGCGCCGGCGACGGGATGCGGCCGAAGGCGGGGTAGGTGGTGCGCAGCCAGCCGAGCACGAGACCGGCAAGCAGGGCGCCGCCGGAGGTGGAAAGCCCGATCGGAATACCGCCGATCGTTATCGTCAGCGCCCCGATCATCGCGCCGATGAAGAGACCCCAGCCGAGGAAGGCGATGTCGGTGGTTTCGACCGGGCGATCGGCAAAGCCGAGAGCCTTGATCGCCGCTTCGACGTGCCTCCTTGCGCCGCCGATGGTGACGATGTCGCCACGCTCGACGGTCGTGCCGGGAAGGACCGGGATCTCGACCAGCGAGCGCACGATCTTGCGGGCATAAACGCCGCGCGCCCAATCCATCGTGCTGACTTCGGCGAGTGTCTTTCCGGCCAGCGCCTTGCTGGTCACGTAGACGTCGACGATCTCGGCCTCCGCGTTCAAAAGCTCCTTGTCCTCGACCTCCGTCAGCTTGCTGTCCAGGTTTTCGACGAGCAGGGCGCGCCGGCCGGAGAAGGCGACGACGTCGCCCGGCTGCAGCACGGTGTTGCCGTCTGCTTCGATGATCTGATCCCCACGGCGCAGGCGCTCGACGAAGACGCGAATGCCGGGAAGCAGGTTCTTGACCGGCGTTCCGGTTAGCCCGCTTGCTTCGTCGATCCGATAGGCCCGAAGGCCGAAGTCGTGATAGGCGCGGGTGATGCCGGGTTCGCTGCTCTCGGTGCCGCCGCCGAGCTTGGCCTCATACTCCTTGCAGGCCGCCGGAAGATCGATGCCTAGAAGTTTTGGGCCAAGCTGGGCGAGGATGATGGCAGAGCCGATCGTGCCCCAGATGTAGGTGACCGCATAGGCAATCGGAATCTGGTCGGCAAAGGTCTTGGCCTGCTCCGGCGTCAGCCCGAGCGAATTGATCTGGTCGGTCGCAACGCCGATCGCCGCCGAGATCGTCTGCGAGCCGGCATACATGCCGGCGCCGTAGCCAAGCGGAAGCCCAGCGATCAGCGCGCAGAGATAGGGAACGATGAGGCACAGCACCAGGACAGACAGCGCAAACGCGATCTGTTTCGGCCCATCGGTGCTCAAGCCGCGCACGAATTGCGGGCCGACACCGTAGCCGACGGCGAACAGGAAGATCAGGAACAAGGTGGACTTCAGATCACCGGAAACCTGGATGCCCAGCTGCCCGATGAGAACACCCGCCAGAAGCGTAGCGGTGACGTTTCCGAGATTGAACCCCGCGACCTTGATGGGCCCGATCAGGAAACCGATGCCGAGGGCGAGGAAGACGGCGACCGGCGGATAGGTCCGAAGCGTCTCGACGAAGAAGTCAATTGGATTCACTGCCATCCCCTGTAGAAAGTTGCGTTGCCATCACTTCATTTCGGGACTTGCGCGGCTAAGTTGATTTTATCGGTGGCTTGTCGATGCCCAATCCTAGCTTTGGCAATTGTCGCTTCGGCTGCTGATTTTCTCAACGGCCTTGGGGTTACGTGAGCGTAACGTACGTTAAATTTCTGGCTTTTGCGCCCAGTGGGGGCTGATGAGCGCTGCGCGGCATCGGTCCGAAAGCGTCGGGTCGGGCGGTCGTGCGAAGGCAAGTTCGGGAGGGCGGCGGCGCGCCGGTCCCGATGAAGGCACACGGTCCCACTACGGCGGATTTCGCCGGCTATTCAACTCTGGCGTTGTATTTTTATGTTATCGCATAACGGATGGACATGACGAAACGCCGCATGTCGATGGACCCGGAGCACATGCCCCGCAGTTGCTTCATCCGCGCGCCGCGAAGCTTGAAGTGACGGGGGCGCTCATCCGTTCGTTTCACGAGCAAGGCCGGCAATTGCGGCCAGTCTTGCGCTCCGCTTCAGATGGCGACGCCTTCGAGTGCTATGATCCGTGTCCTGGCACAGCGCTCACGGATCGTCTTCAGGCGCTGATACTCCGGTGATTGGTACCAGGAGAGCAAGGCTTGCATGTCCGGGAACTCGAGGATGACGAGCCGGTGCGGTTCCCAGTCGCCTTCAAGCACCCGGGTTGCGCCACCGCGGCCGAGATAACGCCCGCCATAGCGGGCCTCCGTCGCCGGCACCTCTCTTTTGTATTCCTCGAAGGTCGCTGCATCGGTGATATCGACATCGGCGATCAAATAGGCAGCCATGGCAGAGCTCCTTTCCCGACAAGCCAAGGAGCAAGGATACGCCGGTCGTCGCCGTCAGGCGAGGCTCTCGCCCGCAGCGGCCGGCAGGCTGCCTTAGGATCATTTCCTTGTTGATTGTTGTTATGTTATTTTATAACAGTCAGTGCATGACGAAACGCCGCATGTTGATAGATCCCGGCCGCCCGACCCCATCGGTTGTATCCGCTGCCGATTCATGCGAGGAAGAGCGCGATGGTGCTGCGTCCGCGACAATGCGGAAGCGGCTGAAAAGGGAACACGGAACGGACGACCCTGACGGGACCGAAACCGTGGCTGCCCCCGCAACTGTGAGCGGACAGCGCATTCACACCATGTCACTGGCCAAAGGCCGGGAAGACGTGGATGCGCCGCGACCCGCGAGCCAGGAGACCTGCCATCGAACCGATCAACCACAACGGACGGGGTGTTCCGATGGAAAAGAACTGGCTTTCGCGCGACGGTCATCCGTCATCCTGCCGCTTCGCCATCTCTTGCCGTCAGTCCGGCGGAGAGAGAAAATGGCTGAGCCGACTTCCCGACAGCATAAGATAACGGTCTGCACCGATTGCCGTTTTACCGGCGGCCCCTGCATGCCGGGCGCCGAGCTGATAAAGCGTCTTAACCGCAGCATTGCCGCCCTCGGCGCGCCGCTCGATCGTGATTTCTCGATTGCCGGCACGGTCTGCATGGCGGCATGCACGCGCCCCTGCACCATCGCCTTCCAGGCGACGGGCAAGGCGACCTATCTCTTTGGCGACATTTCGCCGGAAGAGGACATCGACGATCTCGTCCGTTTTGCCGCCACCTATGTGGAGCGCGGCGACGGCATGACGCGGGCTGCCGAACGGCCGCGCGGGCTGAAGGGCAAGACGCTCGCCCGCATCCCGGCGGCCATGCTCGTCTCCGAAGACGTTGCGGGCCATTTCCAATGAGCGCGACACGCATGCGCTCAAGCGCGTTTGGTGCGTCGGGGATGGACGCGTGGCGCTGCCGGGGTGGGATCAGACCATGACCTGCACCGCAACAGGAGCCGCCCTTCGCGTTAAGGGGCTTTGCTGGGGGCCGCGCCCGGGGCTGACCCTGGTCGACGACATGGACTTCGCGATCGAGGCGGGCAGCCGGCTTGCGATCCTCGGGCCGAACGGGGCCGGCAAGACCTCGCTCTTACGCTGCCTTTACCGGGCGGTGCAGCCGAATGCGGGCCGCATCGAGGTCGACGGCGTCGACCTGTGGTCGATTTCGGCGCGCGAAGCGGCGAAAACGATCGCCGTCGTGCTTCAGGAAATGCCCGGCGATTTTCCCTTCAGCGTGCGCGACGTGGTGATGATGGGCCGCATCCCGCAGCGGGAGGGGCTCAACGGCTGGACGGACACCGACCGCGAGCGGGTGCAGCATGCACTCTCCCATCTCGATCTCGCCCATCTGGCCGGCCGCCAGTTCTCGACGCTCTCGGGCGGCGAGAAACAGCGGGTGCTGATTGCCCGGGCGCTTGCCCAGGAGCCGCGCATCATCATCCTCGATGAGCCGACCAACCATCTCGACATCCGCCACCAGCTCGAAATCCTCGAGCTGTTGCAGACGTTGAAGCTGACGATCGTATCGACGCTGCACGACATCAATCTCGCCGCCGAATTCGCGACTGACGTGGCGATCGTGACGGCGGGGCGGCTCATCGCCTTTGGCACACCCGACGCGGTGCTGAGCCCGCGGGCGCTGTCCTCCGCCTTCGGTGTCACCGCCACCGCCCACAGCACCGCCGTTGCCGGCACCGCCCGTTTCTCCTTTTCACTTCCTCGACAGGGATCCATTTCATGAAGATCAACATTGCCTCCTCTGCCTTCCTGTTTCTCATCGCCACTGCTGTGCCGGCGCTCGCCTATCCGGTTACCGTCAAGAGCTGCAACCGCGAGGTGACCTTCGATGCTGCGCCGAAGCGGGCGATCGCCAACGACGTCAATCTGATCGAGATGATGCTGGCGCTGAAGCTGCAGGACCACATGGTCGGCTACACCGGCGTTTCCGGCTGGAAGACGCTGGATGAAAAGCTGCGCGAAGGTGTGAAGGAACTGCCGGAGCTTGCGGAAAAATATCCGACCAAGGAAGTGCTCCTCAACGCCGACGCCGATTTCTTCTTCGCCGGCTGGAACTACGGCATGAAGGTCGGCGGCGAGGTGACGCCCGAGACCTTGGCGCCGTTCAAGATCGGCGTCTATGAGCTGACCGAGTCCTGCATCCACGTCATGGCCAAAGAGAAGCCGACTATGGACGATACGTTCGTCGATCTTCTCAATCTCGGTCGCATCTTCGGCGTCGAGGATCGCGCCGAGGCGCTGGTCGACGGCTACCGCCGGCAACTGGCCGAAATCACCGAGGCAAATGCCGGCCGCGAAAAGCCGACCCGCGTCTTCGTCTATGATTCCGGCGAGGAAAAGCCTTTCACATCAGGCCGCTTCGGCATCCCGACGGCGATGATCGAGGCGGCCGGTGGCGCCAACATCATGGACGACGTCGACAAGAGCTGGGTGGAGGTCTCCTGGGAGCCGGTGATCGATCGCAATCCGGAGGTCGTGGTGATCGTCAACTACGGCGAGGTGAAAGCCGAGGACAAGATCGCCTTCATGAAGAACAATCCGGCCTTCGCCACTATCGATGCGGTGAAAAACGACCGCTTCGTGGTGCTCGATTATGTCGAGGCGACGCCGGGGCCGCGCAACATCGACGCCATCGCCCGGCTCGCCAAGGTCTTTCACGGCGAGGGCCTGTAACCGATGCTGGCTGAGGATACGTCGCCTGGTCCCGCTGCCGTTTCGCGGGTTGTTCCCGTTCGGGTGATCCGCGGCGGGGTCGGGGTGTTTGCGGCGTTGCTGCTGCTTCTCCTGACCGTGACCGCGGGCGTGTCGCTCGGCTCGGCGCCGATCCCGGTCACCACCGTCTGGTCGATCGTCGCAAGCAAGCTCGCGCCCGGCAGCGTCGAGGCCTTCTGGTCGGCGGGGCGCGAAAGCATCGTCTGGGACGTGCGCCTGCCGCGGGTCATGCTGGCGGGGCTTGTCGGCGCCGGATTGGCGCTGACAGGCGCCGTGCTGCAATCGGTCACGCGCAATCCGCTTGCCGATCCGCATCTGCTCGGCGTCTCCTCGGGCGGCGCGCTCGGGGCGATCGTCGCACTGCTCCACACCGGAATGATCCTCGGTCTTCTCACGGTGCCGCTCTTTGCCTTTGGCGGCGCGCTGCTGGCAACCGTGCTGGTCGCTTTCGTTTCCCGCGCTCTAGGCACCAGTGCCGATCGCCTGGTGCTTGCCGGCGTCGCCGTCGCCTTCGTGCTGACGTCGATCGGCAATCTCATGATCTTCCTGGGGGATCCGCGGGCGACGCACACGGTGATCTTCTGGATGCTCGGCGGCCTTGGCCTGGCGCAATGGCCGCATCTCATCTATCCGGCGCTCGTGCTGTCAGTCTCGCTCGGCTGGCTGGTCGTCCGATCGCGGGAAATCAACGCGCTTGCCATGGGCGACGAGACGGCGATGACGCTCGGCATTCCCGTGCGCCGCTTCCGTCTGACGCTCTTCGTCGTCACCGCGCTCCTGACCGGGGTCATGGTGGCCTTTTCCGGAGCGATCGGCTTCGTCGGGCTGATGGTGCCGCATTTCGTGCGGCTTTTCGCCGGCAGCGACAATGTCCGGGTCATCCCGCTCTCGGCCTTCTTTGGCGCCTTGACGCTGATCCTGGCCGACCTCGTGGCCCGCGTCATCATGGCGCCGGAGGACATGCCGATCGGCGTCGTTACCGGCATTGTCGGCGGCATCGCCTTTGTTGCCATCCTGACGCGGCGCGCGTAAGGCGAGCATCGAATTGTGCATGCATGGAAATGGGCCGGTCCGCGCCTATGTCTTAGCGCATGTCTCCTTGAATCGAACTCGATTTAAGGACAAAGACATGCAGAAAATCAAAGTGCTACAGCGACCTTTGCGCGTCTGATAAGACGCGCGGCGCTGTAGCGCATGCATGGCTGCCCGATCAGGCCTCGAAAGGGGCAGGACCGGCAGAAGAGTGGCACGAGGGAGCAAATGACGAACGAAGTTGAAATCTGCACGCCGGATGACGTTTTGAATTTCTGGTTCGGCGAGCTCACCTATGACGACTGGTTCACGATGAGCGGCGAACTGGATAAGGCCTGCATTCGTCGTTTCCAGGCATCACATCTGGCGCTTGCCCGCGGGGTCAGCGAGATCTGGCGGGCAACGCCAGAGAACCGGCTGGCGGCGATCATCCTGCTCGACCAGATGCCGCGCAATATGTATCGCGGCACCCCGCTTGCCTTCGCGACCGATTGCCTGGCACTGCACGAGGCGAAGCTTGCCGTCGGCATCGGTGCCGACATGGCGATCAAGCCGGAAGCGCGCGCCTTCGTCTATCTGCCGTTCGAGCATTCGGAAAACCTGACCGACCAGACCATGTCGGTGAAGCTTTTCACCGAACTCGGCGATGCCGACTATCTCGACTATGCCATCCGCCACCGCGAGGTGATCGAACAATTCGGCCGCTTCCCGCACCGAAATGCCCTCCTGGCCCGCGTCTCGACAGACGCCGAGCTTGCCTATCTGGCACAGCCCGGCGCCGGTTTCTGACGAAAAATCCGGCGGTGGAGCGCAATTGGCGGCGTCTTTTGCATCTTTCCGCCGTCTTTCGTATTCACACCGCATTGTGACGACCACTGACGCGATTCCGCACCATGGTCTCAACCTGCAAGGATCATGAAATTGCGTTCTGTCGGAAGATTGCCTGCCATTCTCGTCTGCCTGCTGGCGCTTGCCGCCGCCGGCCCGGTCATGGCGCAAGGCACGACGCAACCGGCACAAGGTACGACCCAGAGCGCAGCGCAGCCAGAGCAGAAGGCGACGCCGGCTCAGCCGGCCCAGACCGCAACGCAACCAGCTGGGAAAGCGGCGGCACCCGCGCAGGATGGTGCGCAGCCCGCTGACAAGGGCGCGGCACCCGGCGGCGCGACACCCGGCGCAGCCACCCAGCCGGCCGCGACGGCCACCCAACCGGCGCAGACGGCAACACCGCCGGCCGGCGAGGCGGTGCCGGCGGATGCCACGCCGCCGGCCCAGAGCCAGGCGGCCGATCAGCTTTCCAAGGCCGCCGAGGATCTCAAGCGGCTGACGGACCTCGTCGACAAGGCCAAGGACGACGACATCGTGCTTGCCGACCTCAAGGTTCAGGTCGACGCGCTCGCCAAGCAAATCATCGGCGTGTCGGTCTCGACCCGGCCGCGCCTCGACGAAATCAAGGGGCGGCTCACCGAACTCGGCGATCCGCCGGCCGAGGGACAGCCGCCCGAAGCCGACATCGTGACCGCAGAGCGCAAACGGCTGATGGCCGAGCGCGGCGCCATCAACGCGCTCACCGGCGAGGCCGAGGGTCTTTCGATCCAGGCGACGAAGCTTTCCAACACCATTACCGCGACAAGGCGGGCGCTGTTTTCCAACACGCTGCTGAAGAACACCGAAGTCTCGACCGGCATGTTCGACGACGCTCTGACGGCGACGGCGGACGAAACCCGCGTGCTCTCGCGCAGTGTCGGGAGCTGGCTGAGTTTTGCCTGGAACTACAAGCGCGTGCCGCTTTTGACGGCGCTGTTCCTGTCGCTGCTGGCGGCGCTCGTGTTCCTTGCCGGCAGCCGCAGGCTCTTTCGCCCGCTGATCCAGCATGACATTACCGATGAGGAGCCGAGCTACTTCCGCCGCCTGTCGGTCGCCTTCTGGTCCACGCTGATCCCGACGATCGCCTCGGCCGCCTTCGCGATTTCAAGCTTCCTGTTCCTGCGTGGCTTCAACGTGCTGCGCTCCGACATCGCACCGATCATTGCCATTACGCTCGGCGTCGCGGTGGTTGTGTTCTTCGTGACAAGGCTCGCCCAGGCGGTGTTGTCGCCGCGCGATGCGCGCTGGCGGCTCGTCAGGGTTTCCGATCGCGGCGCCAGGATGCTGATGATCGCGATCTTCGCCATGGCGCTGGTCAACGGTCTTGATTACCTGTTCGGCGGCGTCAGCGAGGCGCTCGGCTCGCCGGTGGTCCTCACCGTCGTCAAGAGCTACATCGCCTCCATCGTCATCGGCCTCATCATCATGGCGTCGGCCTGGATCAAGCCGACGCTCAGAAAGGACGAGTCCTTCGATGCTCATGGCCGCGCCTGGCCGCGGCTGGTGTCGTTTGCGCTGCTTGCGACCGGGGCCTTGCTGATCATTGCGGCCGTCTCCGGCTATGTCGGTCTCGCCCGCTTCATCGCCACGCAGATCATCATCACCGGCGCGATCCTGGTGACGATGTATATCGGCATTCTCACCGGCCGGGCCGTGGCCAAGCAGGGTGCGTTTGCCGAGACGGCGGCCGGGCGCTATCTCGAGCGCCGCTACAATCTGGAACAGGTGGCGCTCGACCAGATCGGTCTTGCCGCGGGCCTCAGCATCTATGCCCTGGTCGTGATGGTCTTCATCCCGCTGATCCTCTTGCAGTGGGGCTTCCAGGTCGCCGACATCGAGTCCTGGGCCTACCGGATGGTGACCGAGATCAGGATCGGCTCGATCACCATCTCGCTGGTCGGCATCCTCGCGGGCGTCCTGTTCTTCGCGCTCGGTTTTGCGGTCACCCGCTTCGTGCAGCGCTGGATCGACGGCAACATCATGGCGAGAAGCCGGGTCGATGCCGGCGTGCGCAACTCGATCCGCACCGGCATCGGCTATACCGGCGTCGGCCTTGCGTGCCTCATCGGCCTCTCGGCAGCGGGCATCGATCTCTCGAACCTCGCGCTCGTCGCCGGTGCTCTCTCGCTCGGCGTCGGTTTCGGTCTGCAGAACATCGTTTCGAATTTCGTCTCGGGCCTGATCCTGCTCGTCGAGCGGCCGTTCAAGGTGGGCGACTGGATCGTCAGTGGCACGACGGAAGGCTTCGTCAAGCGCATCTCGGTACGCGCGACCGAGATCGAAACCTTCCAGCATCAGTCGATCATGATGCCGAACTCGCTGCTGATCAACGCCTCGGTCGGCAACTGGACGCACCGCAACAAGCTCGGCCGCTCCGAAATCGCCGTCACCGTCACCTATGCCAGCGATCCGCGCCGGATCATGGAACTGCTGTCCGAGATCGCCGCCGCCCATCCGATGGTCTTGAAGAACCCTTCGCCGACCGTCGGTTTTACCGCCTTTGGCGACGAGCGCATGACCTTCGAGCTCCGGATTTACGTCGCCGACGTCTTGACCGGCGGCGGCGTGCGCAACGACCTGCGCGTGTCGATCTACGAGCGTTTCCGCGACGAGCGGATCGGCGAGCCGTTCCCGGTCAAGATTGAGGACGTGCCGGTCGAGGACCAGACCGGCATCGAAAGCCACCACCCGGAAGAGGTGGGCGAACCGAAGGGCGCCACCTCCGCCGAGGCAAGAGCGTCGGCCAAGGCGACGGCTTCAGGCAAACCGGCTGCTTCCGCAGCGCCGCTCAACGAGGAACGCGAGGCAGAAGAAACGGGCAGTCGCCGAACCGCCAGCCGCCGCGCAAACCCGAACCGCTGATAAACGGAGCGTTCAGCCGCTATTCAGCCGGCGTGCCATAAAAAGCATGCAATTCTTCTGGTGACCGATTACGTTGTCATCGGCTGAAGAGGTGGCCGGCGCAGCGTCGCGAAACCGACGGGGCGGCCGGCTCGGCGAGAGGGCGGCGCTTCGGGCGCCGATGGGCAATGAAGAAATCTGTGATTGCTTTGCTTTCCGGCGTACTGGTGGCCTACGTGCCTATGGCAGGCGCGGCCAGTGCCGCGACGGTCACGAACAAGGACAGCGAGACCGCCGTCCTGGTCGTCGTCGAGGGCGAAAGCCGCATGGAAGTGGCGATCGCCGCAGGCGCCACGGAGATGATCTGCCCGAGCGGCTGTTTCGTGACGGCGCCGAGCGGCGACCGCATCGGCCTGCAGGGCGACGAGAATGTCGAGATCGTCAACGGCAATGTCGTGGTGAAGTAACCGGAAACCAGCCACTGAAGGGCGCGGACTCTTCCGCGCCCCTAGAGCGCCGTGCGTTCAGACGAACGCGCAAAGGACGCTCTATAGCGCCGCAGTTTCAGACGAACGCACAAAAGACGCTCTGGCTCTTGAAGTCGAGAGCAGCTTTCCGCTCTCACTGTTTCCACTTGAGAGCGGAATGCATTGGCACCCACAGCTAATCACGGCGCGCTAATTCCATTGGATGGCGAATGAACCGGCTCTCCCGCCCGTCACTACGACGAGAGACAGGGTGGTCCGGCGAATGCCTTTGCCATCCCTTCGAAGCGCATTGACACGACCCATGCCCGGTAGCACGCTCGGCTGTTCGGCCGACGTTGCTCGCCACGGTCGTTCGCGCATTGCGGGAGGGGAACCATGCCATTCCTTCGCATCGCCTTGGCCGTCCTATTGGTGTTTTGCGCCTCGGAGGCGGTTGCCGAGAAGCGCGTGGCGCTGGTCATCGGCAATTCCGCCTATCAGCATGTGGCGGCGTTACCCAATCCTGGCAATGACGCTGCCGACATGGCGGCCAAGCTCGAAGGGCTCGGCTTCGAGGTGGTGACCGGTGTGGATCTCGATCTCTCGGGCGTGCGGCGCGTATTGCGCGCTTTCGTCGGCCGTCTCGATGGCGCCGATCTGGCGCTGTTCTACTATGCCGGCCACGGCCTTCAGGTGGATGGCGAGAACTACCTTGCCCCTGTCGACGCCAAGCTCGCCTCCCATGTCGATCTCGATTTCGAGGCGGTGCCGATGAACCTGATCCTGTCGGCGATGGAGCGCAGCACCAGGGTCAATGTCGTGCTGCTTGATGCGTGTCGCGACAATCCGCTTGCGGTCAATCTCGCCCGCTCCATGGGCACCCGATCGGCCTCGGTCGGCCGCGGGCTTGCCAAGGTCGGCACCGGCATCGGCACGCTGATCGCCTTTGCCACCCAGCCCGGCAATGTCGCGCTCGACGGCAGCGGGCGAAACTCGCCCTTTACGTCGGCGCTACTCCGGCATCTCGGCCAGCCGGGACGCGACATCACCCGCGAGCTGATCGAGGTGCGCCGCGACGTTCTTTCGGCAACCGGCGGCAAGCAGGTGCCCTGGGACAATTCCTCGCTGACCGGCGAGGTGGTGCTGAAGCCTGCCGATGGCGGCCAACCGGCGTCGGTCAAAGAGCCGGCGACGGATCAGACCGCCGAGCTTGCCTATTGGGACACGATCAAGGATGGGACGGACCGCGATCTGTTCGACGCCTATCTGCAACAATATCCCGATGGCGCTTTCGCATCCCTGGCGAGGGCCAAGATCCGCATCATCGAGCGGGTCTCTGCCCCGGCAACCGAGGGCGTGACCGAGGTGCCCGCCGGCCAGGCCGTGGCGGCCGTCGATCCGGCCGCAGCCGCTGCGGGCACCGACGATCGCGCCTTGACCCGATCGATCCAGCAGCAGCTGAACCGGCTCGGCTGTCAGGCCGGCAGCGAGGATGGGCTGTGGGGCGCCGGCAGCCGCAAGGCGCTGGAGGCATTTGCCAGGCACAGCAAGGCTGAACTCGCAACGCTCGAACCTTCCAGCGACGTGCTCGAGCGCCTGAAGGCCGAGAAGGCGCGGATCTGCCCGCTTGCCTGCGCGCGAAACCAGGAGGCAAAAGACGGCCGTTGCGTGACGATCCGGCGCGAGGCCAAACTGCCCGAGCCGAGCGCGACCCAGGGCACCGCCAAGACACCGGCGAAGAGCACCGGCACGCGAGCGATCAGCCCGCCGGCCGAGCTGAAAAAGAAGAGCTTTGCCGGCTGCCCCGACAATGCGGACGTCGCCTTCCGGCAGATGTTTTCCCGCGGCTCTGGCCGCGGCAGGACGACGATAGCCGCCACGCACTCCTGCGGTCGTGCCTTCGCCTGTCACCGGGCGGCAAGGGGCCAGCCGTGGGATTGCGGCTGGCGGTGAGGCTGCGTGTGGCAAGCGGCGATCCGGGCGCTGCGGCGTTAGCTGGAGCGTCTCAGGTCCGCCGGCCGAAAGCCGTCGCGCGCCTTTTGGCGGCGTGGCAGAGGGCAAATTTCGGCTCTTGATTTTACCGCCGCCTCAGCAAGGATCACGGCGACATCCGTCACCGCTTTCCGGCAAGGGAGGACTCCCCATGAAACTCCAGCTTATCCGCAACGCCACGCTCAAGCTCGACTATGCCGGCCATACCGTGCTCATCGATCCCTTTCTCGGGCCGAAAGACAGCCTGCCGTCCTTTGCCGGGCGCTCGCCCAATCCGACGGTCGAGCTGCCGGTCGATATCGACACCATCCTGGCCGGTGTCGAACTCGTCATCATCTCGCATCTGCATGAGGACCACTTCGACGACACCGCCAAGGAGCGGGTGCCGAAGGGGCTGCCGATCCTCTGCCAGCCGGGCGACGAGGAGGCGATCCGTGCCGCCGGCTTTCGCGACGTCACGCCGCTTTCCGACAAGGCCAGCTGGCAGGGGCTGACGCTGACCCGGCGTGACGGCAGCCATGGGCTCGGTCCGGTCGTCCAGGACATGGGGCCTGTCATCGGCTTCAGCCTTGAGGCGAAGGGCGAGCCGACGGTCTACTGGGCAGGCGACACGGTCTTCTATCCGGCGATCGAGAAGACGATCCGCGAAACGAAGCCTGACATCATCGTCACCCATTCCTGCGGCGCGAAGTGGAATGGCGATCTCATCGTCATGGATGCCGAGCAGACGATCAAGGTCTGCGAGACGGCGAAAAACAGCACCGTCATTGCAACGCACATGGAGGCGCTGGATCACGCGACGGTCAGCCGAAGCGAGCTGCGGGCCGCCGCCGATGCCCATGGCATACCCTTGACGAAGCTGGTGATCCCCGATGACGGCGACGTGCTGACGCTGATACCGCCGGTGGTCTAAGCAATTCCAGGAAAAGTGCGAAGCGGTTTTGCGTCCGGAATTGCGGAGATACCAAGCAATTCCAGGAAAAGTGTGAAGCGGTTTTCCGTCCGGAATTGCGGCGATTCCAAGCAATTCCAGGAAAAGTGTGAAACGGTTTTCCGTCCGGAGTTGCGGCGATTCCAAGCAAATTCCAGGAAAAGTGTGAAGCGGTTTTCCGTCCGGAATTGCGGCGATCCAGAAGGCCGGACGAGCTTACGGGATCGAGAAGATACTGATCTCGTTGGTGATGCCGCGCAGAGCGACATTGTGCGACTGCGGATTGAGGCCGCGGTCGCTGAGCAGGCCGGAGGTGCGCGGGTCGTCGAGCACGGAGCTGGTGGCGAAGATCTCGCGCGAACTCGCGAGATGCTGGACGCGCGAGGCGATATTGACCGTCTGGCCGAAATAATCCTGGCGCTCGTTGAGGTTGACGGCGATGCACGGCCCCTCGTGGATGCCGATCTTCAACAGCAGATCCTCGGAGCCCCGGTCCTCGTTGAGCTGTCGCATCGCCTCGCGCATGCGCATGGCCGCGGCAACCGCGCGATCCGGCGTCGGGAAGGTTGCCATGACCGCGTCGCCGATCGTCTTGACTACGGCGCCGGCCTCGGCGGCAACGATCTCGTTGACGGCGCTGAAATGGGTCTTCACCAGATCGAAGGCTGCGAGATCGCCGACCCGTTCGTAAAGCTCGGTCGAGCCGCGCAGATCCGAGAAGAGGAAGGTGAGGCTGGTGATCTTCAGCCGCTGGTCTACGTCGATCGTGTCGGTGCGGTAGATATCGCGGAAGGTCTGGTTGGACAGCAGCCGCTTGGCGGTGAGGAACGGGCGCCGACGGCCGAGAATATCGTGCAGGGTGTCATTGGCGATACAGACCGAGGGCAGGGTGCGCACATCCGTATGGTTTTCCACCTGGATGCGCAGCGGACCCGGCTGCATGGTCAACGCCTCGTCGTGGCGATGGCCGCGATCGAAGACGAGCGACAGCGTCCGCCGCTCCTTGGTCGGCTCGCCCTTGACGTCGATGAATTGCGCGGCATGGGTCACCGGCTCGAAGACGATGATGAATTCCGCCGGCATCTGCAGCGAGATCACCGCCTTTTCGCCGGGCGGCAGTTCGAGCGCCTCGATCATGAAATCGTCGACCTGGGCCTCGTAGTCGTCCTCCGGCAAATCTATGCCGGAGCCCCAGTAGATCTGGCGGAAATATTCGAGCGGCGGCAGCTCGTGCGGGTTGTGGGCCTCGATGTGGCGTACCCGCGGGTTAACGGTGAAGGTCACTTCCACCATCTCGTCGAGCGTCGGCTCATAGCCGGCGGCGCAGAGCGAGCAGGTATAGGTGTCGCTCTGCACGGTCTTCAGCGAGGTATTGGAATCAAGCACACCGCCGCAGCCGGGGCAGAGCACATTCCACGACAGCTCGAAGAGCCCGAGGCGTGAGGCATGCAGGAAGGCGGCGATGACCTTTTCTTCGTCGAGCCGATGCTCGGCGGCAAAGGCGAGCGCATTGACGCGGCAGAGCTTGCGGTCCGGCGCTTCCCGGACAAATCGCTCCAATACGCCGGCGATGTCAGGCTGCACGTTTTGGCGCAGCATGTCGAAGAGAGGCTGAGCGTCACTCATGATTGCATCCTACACCGAAAAGAACCGGCGGGGCAGCCAGTTTGTCGGTGAGGGTTCGCGTGCCGGAGATTGGCCCTGGCCGGCTTTCCCGCCACTTTAATCCGCCTTGGCGACGAGGCTGAAATAGCCTCGCCGCACATGGGTCGATCGCGTGCTCTACGCCGCCTTGCGGTCGCGGCCGAAGGGATCGCCGAGCACCGATTCCGTGTGCAAGGAGGCCAGCCATCCACCGTCCTTGCGGATCCAGGTGGTGGCGTCGGCCGCCTTTATCGTCAAAGGCTCTCCCTCGACTTCCATCTCTTCCGTCACCGTGTAGGCGATGACGGCGACGTCCTCGCGCGGAAAGATGACGCTGACGTCGTCGAGGCGAAACGCATTGAGCTTCCAGGAACCTTCGGCCTGGTCGGCCATCCTGCGATAGTCATCGCGGGTAAGAATGGCCGCCCCTTGCGCCCCCACGACGATCGACCGTTCGGGTAGCATGGCCACGGACGCCTCGGTATCCTTCTCCAGGATGGTTCGCCAGAATTCCTGTTCGAGATCGATGATCTCCTGTTCGTCGGCATGTGCCATGGTTTGATTCCTCCGTTTACAATTTGCAGAAGCCATGGGACGGACAAAGGTTCCGACCAAAAAGACCTCGCCGCATAGCGCGCATTTTTTGCGCGACCGCGTGAGATCGAAGCCGAACCGCCCCGCGGGAACCCAACACCCGCCTCTGTCGTTTTCCGGATCCAGCAGTTGCGAAGCAGGATGAGACACATGAGGATCTTCTCGGGAAAATGCCTCTGCGGCCAGGTGCAAGTATCGCTTCGTGGCGAACCTCTGCGCGTCGGTATCTGCCATTGCATGGATTGCCGGAAGGAAAGCGGTTCGGCCTTCACCTTCTATGGCATCTGGCGCGCAGACCAGTTTGAACGTACCGGCGATACGTCGGAGTTTCAGGGACGGTGTTTCTGTCCCGGTTGCGGGTCGCGGGTTTTTTCGGTCGATGCGCGTGAGGCGGAGGTCAAGCTCGGTATCCTGTCCGACGCGCCGACCTCGCTTAAGCCGAGCTACGAGCTCTGGATCAAGCGGCGCGAGCCATGGCTGAGGCCCGTCGAGGGCGCCGAGCAGTACCAGCAGGATCGCGAACGGGCAGCCGACGAAGGGCCGGTCGACACGCGCTACTAGAGCGCGCGTCACCGTCAAACTGCCATCCCTTAATTAAGCGTCGATTCATCAATGGAATTGTGCTTAAGATCAAAGCGTTACTGCGCTGCTGGCATGTCGGGCCGAGGTATCGCCTGAGAGCGCGGGTCGCTGGGGGAGTGAATGTCGGCACGGCCTTTCCTGAAAATCTCCGCGCCGCTCAACGGGCTTTTGGCGGCGGCGGGGCTTATTACGGTCGCGGCGCTGACGGCGCGGGATATTGGCCTGACGGCCAAGCTGTCGCTGGAGCTTGTGCTGGCCGGTATCTGGGCCATCTATGTTCTGCAACTGGCCGATACGGTGATGCGGCAGCGGGCGAAGGACGATCGCGGGCGGACGCCCGAACTCATCATCGATCTGCTTGCCGTCGTGGTTCCGCTTGCCGGATTTCTTCTCGCTGGCCCGCGTGACCAGAGCCTTTATTGCGGTATCTGGCTGTTGAAGCCGCTGCGTCATTTCACCTTCTTCCGCCTGCTTGGCCGGGTGGTGGCGCGGGCGGCACCCAATCTCGTCGGTGTCACCTCGGTCTTCGGCATCGTTCTCTTCGGCGCATCGCTTTTTGCCTATCTCATCGAGCGCGATATCCAGCCCGACAAGTTCGGCAGCATTCCCCAGGCCATGTGGTGGGCGGTGGTGACACTTTCGACCACGGGCTATGGCGACGAGATTCCGATGAGCTTTGCCGGTCGGGTGCTGGCGGGCCTCGTCATGATGTGCGGCATTGGCATCTTCGCGCTGTGGGCCGGCATTCTTGCCACCGGCTTCTTCGAGGAGGTGCGCCGCCAGGATTTTGTGCGCAACTGGCAGCTGGTTGCGGCCGTGCCGTTGTTCCAGAAGCTCGGCTCGGCCGCCTTCGTCGAGATCGTGCGGGCACTGCGCCCGCGGGTGGTTCCGGCCGGTGCCATCATCTGCCGCAAGGGCGAGGCGGGCGACCAGATGTTCTTCATCGTCGAGGGCCGCGTCAGTATTACGACCCCTTCGCCGACACCCATCGAACTCGGCCCCGGCAGCTTCTTCGGCGAAATGGCACTGATCACGGGCGAGCCGCGCTCGGCGACCGTCAGCGCAGCCACGGAGGTCTCGCTGCTGTCGCTCTATGCGGAGGATTTCCAGATGCTGTCGAGCAGCAATCCGGAGATCGCCGAAGTCATCCGCAAGACGGCGGAGGCGCGGCGTGGCGGGACGTCCAGGGATTGACGGGATGGTGGGATCCGGCGGCCCTCGTGTCGTGCCGGCACGCGACCTCGTCATTTCGTCGGTTGCTCATTAACACGAGAGAAAGCCTTTCTCCTCTAGCATGACGGCTGCAAGTTACAGTGACTTTGCGGGCACGAAGAACGCTTGGGCGCTGTAGGGGGACACTCTTTTACATAGGCGTTCAATGTCGTTTTTTGGCATTTCCGGAATGTATTATTCCGGCGAATCCCTTGCCCAGCACCGTATCGTGCTTGCCGAGGACTCCAACCTCTTCTCGTCGATGGTTTCGAAGCGGCTGAAAGAGCTGTTCGACATCGATGTCATCGTCTGCCGCGACTATGACGATTTGCAGTTCGCGGTCGAAAACGCGACTTTTCCGGCGTCGCTCGCCATCTCCAACATCAACCTGCCGGGGGCGGAGAACGGCGAGGCGCTCAACTATCTGATCGACATGAGCGTGCCGACCGTCGTCTTTACCGGCTCGTTCCAGGAGTCGACGCGCGAAAAGATCCTCGCCAAGGAGATCGTCGACTACGTTATCAAGGATAGCGTCTTTGCCGTCGACATGTTGGCGGAATCGGTCTGCCGCTTCCTCACCAACCACAAGCACCACGTGCTGATCGTCGACGACAGCCCGACGGCGCGCGCACTTCTGACGACGCAGCTCAAGCGCTACAATTTCCGCACCAGCTCGGCCGACAGCGGCGCAGCCGCGCTCGAACTTCTCAAGAGCAATCCCGATATCGGCCTCGTCATCACCGACTACAACATGCCCGATATCGACGGATTCGAGCTGACGCGGCGCATCCGCGGTTCCTACGGGCCGCATCAGCTGCGCATCATCGGCGTCTCGTCCTCCACCAACCGGCTTTTGTCGGCGCGTTTCCTGAAAGCGGGCGGCAACGACTTCATCGTCCGCCCCTTCGTCAATGAGGAATTCTACTGCCGCGTCAACCAGAACCTGGACACGCTGACCAAGATCCGCACCCTCAGCGAAAAGGTTAGGGTTCCGGCGCAAGCTTCGGCCTGATACGAGAAATAATCCCCAAAATTCTGTGGCAATCTGCGCGAAATCCCGCGCGCAGGTTGCTCCATTAACGAAATTGCAATCCGATCGGTCTTCAATCCGCCCCAGCAGGAGCGGGGAGCCCGGTCACACCAGACCACGCCGGCCAATGGGTCGGTGCGGTCAGTGGCAGGGTCTATTCATATATTCGGAGCCAGCGTCACCCCCTTCAAGGGAAGCACGCCTGCGGCTCGAGAGGGGTTGCAGGGACGTGAGATTGCGCCGCACGCCAGGCCGGCTGAATTCTGTGCAAAAGCACAGCGACAAGCGCATGCTCCTTGTCGAAGATTCCCGGATGTTCGCGACGGCGCTGAAGTACGGGCTCGAGTCCGTCCACGGCATCCGCGTCACCCATTGCAGCTCGCTTGCGGCGCTCAGGGAAACGCTGGAGCAGGCACCGGAAAGCTTCTCGCTCGCGGTGCTCGACCTCAACCTGCCGGACGCGCCCAATTGCGAGGCGCTCGAATTCGTCCTCGACAATCAGGTGCCGGCCGTCGTCTTCACCGCAGCCTTCAACGACCAAACGCGCGAAGAGATCCTCGGGCGCGGCGTGCTCGATTGCGTCATCAAGCATCAGCCTGAATCGATCAACCTCCTGATCGGCGCCGTCGACCGTGCGCTTACCAATGGCAAGACGACGGTGCTGCTTGCCGATTCCGATGCCGCCTCGCGCAGCGAGCTTGCCGGTATCCTGAGAAGGCAGCGGATCTCCGTCTGCGAGGTCGCGTCCGCTGCCGATGCGCTGCAGGTGCTCGACAGCGGCGAGGCGGTCGATCTGGTCGTCACCGATCTCGATCTCGCCGACATGACCGGTGCCGCGCTGCTAGCCGAAGTGGAACGCCGGCAGGGCGATGGCGCATTGCCGGTGATCGGCCTTTCCGACAGCGGCGACCGAAGGGCCGGCGCCCGCTTTCTCGAAGCAGGCGGCACCGACTTCATCCAGAAACCGTTCCTCGAAGCGGAGTTCAACGGCCGCATCGCGCAAGCCGCCAGCATCCAGAAGCGCCTGCAGACGCTGCAGCGGCAGGCGGCCAGCGACTATCTCACCGATCTCTACAACCGCCGCCATTTCTTTCTTGCCGGCCCGCGCCTGGTGGAGCAGTGCCTGAGGCGCGGCGAGCCGACGGCGATCGCCATACTCGATATCGACCATTTCAAGCGGCTCAACGACACCTACGGCCACGAGATCGGCGATATCGTGCTGAGACACGTGGCCAAGCGCCTGGCGGTGCTGGTGGGCGAGGAGCACCTGCTTGCCCGCCTGGGCGGCGAGGAGTTCGGCATCCTCTTCAACGGCTGCGATGTGCGCCGCGCCTTCGCCTTCTGCGATGCGCTCAGGCTGGAGCTGGCGAAATCGCGGATCGTCGCCGACGACGAGGAACTGACGATCACCGTGTCGATCGGCCTTGCCACCATCGAGACGTCGGAAGCTTTCGAAAACTACCTGCACGCTGCCGACCAGTTTCTCTATATGGCCAAGCACGCTGGCCGGAACCGGGTGATCTCGGAATTGGCACTGCTCGACGCGCTGGCGTCGTAAGCTCCCGGGCCGAGCCGCAGGCCTGCCTTCAGAAAAAAGATGCGCCACGTGTCGGCTTGGAACGAAGTCGAACGTCCTTTGGTTACCCGCACATGATCAAGCGGTACGAAGAGGAGCCGACAGATGACGAATGTTGTTTCAAATCTCTGGTTTGCGAAGGAAGCGCGCGAGGCGGTCGACTTCTATATTTCCCTCGTTCCCAACTCGGCGATCACGCGCATCACCACCTTGCCGGCGGAAAGCCCGAGCGGACCGCCCGGCAGCGTTCAGGTCATCGAGTTCATGCTTGGCAATCAGCAGTTCATGGCCCTCGAAGCCGGGCCGCTCGACCCGTTCAACCATGCCTTCTCGATCATGATCCAGTGCGACAGCCAGGAGGAAATCGACCGGCTGTGGAGCGGGATCCTCGATAACGGCGGAGAGCCCGAGCAATGCGGCTGGATCCGGGATCGCTGGGGCCTCTGCTGGCAGATCGCGCCACGGGTGCTTGGCGACATGGTCGCCCATTCGGACCGCGAGCGCGCCAAGCGGGCGACGGAGGCGATGCTGGGCATGATCAAACTCGACATCGCCGAACTGGAGCGCGCCTTCCACGGTTAGGGTCGCACTCGTTTGTGGGGCTGGTCCTTGAGCGGAGGGAATGGAGAGCGAGGCGCCTCCAACGGCTCCGGAGGGCAGTTCCGAGGCGACTTTTTTGCGCAACCATGAAGCGCCTTCTGTCGCCATGACATCTACGCGTTTATTAGCGAATCTTCTATATGAGGGGAAGGGCCGGCCAGCGCGGAGGCGCGCCTGGATGCGGAGAAGCCGATGGGGGGTCTACGCGAATTCGCAGACTTTTACGAGTTTTGATGGTCGTATCGGACGCCAGACCTGGTGGTTGGCGCAGATTGTTGTCTGGATTGCGACGGCGGCGGCAATGTTCGCCGGAGCGGCGCTGTTGGCGCTTTCGGGCGTCGATAACTATGCGGCGGGCTTCAGCCTCATGCATTTGCTTGTCTTCATCATCCTCATCGCAAACCTCTATTTCAGTTTCACCGTCAACACCAAGCGCTGGCACGACCACGGTCGTTCCGGATGGTGGAACCTTGCGCTGTTTGTCCCGGTCGTCGGGCCGCTCCTGGGCCTCGTGATGCTGGGCTTCCTTGCGGGAGAAGAGGGCGACAACCGCTTCGGTCCGCCGGCGGTCACGGGCGCCGAAGAGCCGAGCCAGCGGTTCGGGCGCGCCCAACCGTAGCGTGAAGTTGGCAGGTGCGGTGAGGCCAGACTATTTCCGCCCCTGCGGGTAGATCGTCTCGCCGCGCTTCAGCATCTCGACGAAGGTCTCGATCTTCTTTTTCCGCCCCGCCTCGGTCTTCATGTTGTGGGTGCGGAAGGCGAGCGCGAAGCGGTTCTGGGCGCTGAGCTTGGCGAGCATGTCGCGGGCAGCGGGTTCCGCGTCGATCGCGGCCTGCAGGTCGTCGGGGATTTGCATGTCCTTGCCGCTGGCATAGGCACGATCCCAGCGGCCATCAGCCTTGGCTGCTTCCACCTGGCGCAGGCCAAACTCGGTCATACGGCCTTCTTCGATCAGCCGCGCGACATTGTCGACGTTGATCTTGCTCCAGATGCTCTTCTTGCCGCGCGGCGAATAGCGCTGCAGGAAGCTCTTGTCGTCCAGCCCCTTGCGCACGCCATCGATCCAGCCCCAGCAAAGCACCACATCGATCGCTTCCTTGGGCGTGATCGAGGCTAGCCCGGAGTTCACCTTGTGCGTCTTGATCCAGACCTCGTCCTCGCTCTGATGATGGGCGCCGAGCCAGTCGTAGAAGCACTGCAAATCCCTGAATTCGTGGACTTTGGCAGGATTGATTTCGACGGGTGCCATAGGAAGCATTGCCTCTTGTTCTGAAACGCCAGCCATTCAACCCAAAAAGAAGGAGCGTGCAAGCGGCGCGACGACGCAAGCCAAACGTGTCACAGGCAAAACGAAAAAGGGCGGATCGCTCCGCCCTTCGACTGGTCTTTATGTCGGTCTTTACCGCGCCATTTGCAGCGTCAGCTTGCGGTCGGCGCGCTCTTGCTGCGGCGAGCGGTTGTAGAGTTCGCGATAACACTTGGAGAAATGCGAGGCGGAGACGAAGCCGCAGGCCACAGCCACTTCGACGACCGGCATCGACGATTGGATGAGCAGGTGCCGGGCGCGGTCGAGGCGGATCTCCAGGTAGTAGCGGGCCGGCGAGCGGCCCATCTCCTGGCGGAAAAGACGTTCGATCTGGCGGCGCGAGAGATCGGCTCCCTCGGCGATTTCGAGCAGCGACAGCGGCTCGGCGAGATTTGCCTCCATCAGCTCGATGATCGACAGCACCTTGGCGTTCTGCACGCCGAGGCGGGCGCGCAGCGGCAGGCGCTGGCGGTCATGCGGCCCGCGCACGCGGTCGGTCAGCGCCTGCTCGCAGACGCGGTTGACGAGGTTCTCGCCGAAATCCTGGTCGATCAGGTTCAGCATCATGTCGAGCGAGGCGGTGCCGCCGGCGCAGGTGTAGATGTTGCTGTCGATCTCGTAGAGGTCGGCATAGACGTCGACCTGCGGGAAGCTTTCGGAAAAGCCCGGAAGGTTTTCCCAATGGATGGCGCAGCGCTTGCCCGTCAAAAGGCCGGCAGACGCCAGCACATGGGCGCCGGTACAGAGGCTGCCGACGGCGACGCCGCGGTTATAGACCTCGCGCAGCCAGGCGTTGACCGACTTGTTGTTGAAATCCTCGACATAGATGCCGGAACAGACCAGCACCATCGACGGGCGATTCTCGCCGCCGAGAAACTTGCGCTCGTCGGCGAGCGACGAGTTGACCTCGAGCGCAATCCCGCTCGACGACAGGACCTTTTCGCCGTCGCTCGAAGCGAGGCGCCAAGTATAGGCCTCGTAGCCGAGCATGCGGTTGGCGATGCGGAGCGTTTCGATCGCCGCCGAAAAGGGCAGCATGGAAAAGTTCGGCACCAGGAAGAAGACGAGAGAACGCTTTTTGGTCAGTGGCTTGTTCATGAGGCTTCCCATGCTTGGCGATGGCGTATATTCGTCGCTTGGAAGATACTCTTCGGCTTGTCTGTTTGCGACATTGGCATGGAAAGCAGCGACCGCAAAGAGATTTCGCATTGCGACATCGCACGGCAAAAGGCGATTCCGCCGGTCTTTCAGGCTTTTGTAAGGAAAGCGACAGTTTTTCCAGCGCGGCTGACGTTATCTGACAAGAACTGCCAGAGATACGCAACATTCACAATGGACCCGTCAAGGTTGTGTTTGCCGATTGCGACGTTTTCGGCGGCTGCGGCGGGTGTCGGTAAAAGACAAGTGACGCTCGTACTGCCCCACGGCGCAAGGCTGCCGGGTCCCTATGCATTCGCGGCAAGGGTGCAAGGCGGGTTGGATGCGCACTTTGGTTGGCGGTATGCGTGCTCCAAACTACATACAAAGCGCCCAACACATCGGAAAGGCGATTTTTGCATGAGACAGGATCCACCAACAGCTGTGCATCGCGTTGTCTGGCTGATGAAGGTTCTTTGGGCCGTTTCGATCATCACGGCAACGACCGCCATCGGTGCCTACAGCGGGTGGGTAGGCCACGGCATCGTGGGAGCGTTGGCGCTCGGGTTCGTGGGGTTCGTTGCAGGGTGCTTTGTCTGGCGGCCGTCGATGATCATGCAACTGCTGACTTAAGTCTCGCGCGCGTTTTTCGAGGCGCGCCTTTGCTGTGCCGTGCTCCCGTTGCCTGAGATCAGAAAAAGGGCGCGGTAGGTTCCTGCACGGCATGGCGGGGGACTATCCGCGTAAAGAAAAAGGGCACCGCCTTCTCGGCAATGCCCTTCATCGTATCCGGCTGATTCGACCCGCCGAGGCAGGTCAAGCCGTCATTCATTGTTCCGTCTTATGCACCGCATCGTCCACCGACGGGAAGCCGATATCCTTCAGGGTGTCATAGGACAGATTTTCCAGTGCCCGTTCCTGGCGGTGGCGCTTCCACGCTGCCCAGGCACGGACGCGCAGGTTGAAGAGACCCGGAAGGGACGAGTGGGAGGATGCCCGTTCCGAGGCCGATGAAAACTGAATGTTGGACATTTCATGGCTCCTTCTGAGTGTCTCAGCAGGTCGCGACCATAATCGTATATATGGCGCAACCCGATCTATCATTCCAACGAATATGTTTGATGCTTTCCATCAAACTTGGTGATTGATTAGCGGGTCCGCAAACATCACGTCGTCGCGGACTCTCTTCGGCAGTTTTGCCAGTTCGCGCCGGGCTTCCACCCGATTTCGTGCGATCTGCTTTTCGCGTCTCTGCCGGACAACGCCGTCGAGTACGGCGATCACTTGGGTAAGGGTGTTGAGGACCATGTCGTTGCTCCTTCGATCCTGAATCTGTACCACTACCTGCGACGCGGGGCTGTTACACAGGGAACTCTTCGAAGCGGCGATAACAAGCGCGGCGGCGGACATGGGCTTCTCCTTCCTTCGTCGTCCTTGAGCTTGACTATCGGTCATTGCTGATATTCAATCAAACGAAATGAAGTGAACTTATCTTTCAGTTTTTCTGATCGAGGATGCCGCCATGAACATGATGATGCGCCACGCGCTCCCGCTTCTTGAAATGGACGTGCTGAAGACCTTTGTCGCCATCGCCGAGACCGGCAATTTCACCACCGCTGCCGAAACCGTCTATCGCACCCCGTCTGCCGTCTCGATGCAGATCAAGAAGCTCGAGGAAATGCTCGGCAGCACGCTCTTCCTGCGTGACGCGCGCTCGGTGACGCTGACGCCGAAAGGGGAAATGCTGCTCGGCTTTGCCCGCCGGCTGCTGTCGCTCAACAATGAAACGGTGTCGCGCTTCCTGCTGCCGGACATGAATGGCGTCGTGCGTGTCGGTGCGCCCGAGGATGTCGGCGAACGCATCCTGCCCGAAGTGCTGAAGCGTTTTGCGGAGTCCTATCCCAACGTGACGATCGACGTGTCGATCGGCATGAGCAATGCCATGCGCAAGAAGGTCGACGAGCACCGGCTCGACATTGCCATCTTCAACAGCCTCACCGAGGGAACGCCGAGAAACGGCGAAATCCTGATGCAGGAGAAGCTCGTCTGGGCCGGCGCCAAGTGCGGCAACGCGCATCTGAAGGATCCGCTGCCGGTATCGATGTGGGAGGATGGCTGTGTCTGGCGGGCCGATGCGGTGGAGAAGCTGTCGCGCGCGGGCCGCAAGTTCCGCATCGCTTTCTTGAGCGCCTATACGACCGGCCAGCGCGCCGCCGTTCTCGCCGGCCTCGCGATCGCGCCGCTGCCGCGCTACCTCGTCCAGGGCGAAATGGTGCAACTCGGCGAGCGCGACGGCCTGCCGGATCTCGGCCACTACAATATCGGCCTGCAGGTGATCACTGACGCGCCGGCGCCGGTGCTGGCGGTTGCCGATCACGTGCGTGACGCCTTCGCCGACCTGCAGATGCAATAGGGAGGCTGCATGCGGTTCGCCGCCTTCCGCCCCCTGTCTTCCACCCTTCGGTTCTTCTCGCGGGACGAACTACCTTGAGCGACCAAACGCGTCCCGTTCTCGATCCGATCGATCGCCTCTCGGAGATCATCTTCGGGCTGCTGATGGCGCTTTCCTTCACGGGAACGATGAGCACGGTTACGGGCGGCGAGGGTGGGGTCAATGCCGTGCTCGTCGCCGCCCTCGGCTGCAACATCGCCTGGGGTATCGTCGATGGCGTCATGTATGTGCTGACGACGGCTGTCGAGCGGGTGCGCCGCCGCGGCTTCCTTGACGCCCTCCGGCGCGAGCCGCTTGCCCGCGCCCGCGAAATGTTTCTCGAAAGCCTCCCGGATGACGTGCGCCGCGTGTCCTCGCCAAAGGAGACCGAGGCGCTGCTTCTCAGGGTGAGGGCGCTTGCCGCCGATCCCAGGCACAGGGCGGTAACGGGGCATGACCTGAAGGCGGCCTTCGCCATCTTCCTGCTCGTCGTCACCTCGACGCTGCCGCCCAGCATTCCCTTCCTGTTGATTGGCAATGTCGCGCTGGCGATGCGCGTTTCGAACGGTATTGCGCTCGCCATGCTCTTCATTGTCGGTGCGCGGCTTGGGCAATATATGGGACGCAGCCCCTGGCCGATGGCCTTTGCGATGACGGCGATCGGCGCGGTACTGGTGGCGGTGACGATCCTGTTTGGCGGTTAGCTTTCGCCGCGCTCCGGTCACTCGCAACCGGCGTTCCAATTCATGGAGTCCTATACTCCGTGGGTGTGCGTGCCCAGCGTGCCCAAGGACCACAGTCGGCCGACCGCAGCCCCTTCTGCTTTCCCGACCAATCTGTACGATTGCCTCCTCACCAGGATAGCCGCATGAAGCTCGCACACATCAACTTGGTCGCCCGCGACGCGGATGCGCTCGCCGCGTTTTACATGAACGTCTTGAAATGCGAGCCCCTTCGCGAACCCAGGATGTTGTCCGGAGAAAAAGTGTCGAGAGGCAATGGGATTGAGAACTCCGAGATCTACTCGATCTGGCTCAAATTCCCCGCACTCGACCGCCCTTTCCTGGAAATTCATGAGCACAAGGTCATGCATGATCGGGGCCAGCCAAGGGTGAACGAGCCTGGCCTTGGGCACCTGTCATTCCAGATGGGCGATATTCGCGCCGTACTGTCAGAGATCATTCAGGCAGGTGGAAGCCAGATTGGCGACATCACGGACTTTGGGATGAAGGATAAGCCGTATCTCATCGTCTATGCACGCGATCCCGAGGGGAACATTCTTGAGCTTGAGCAGGCCTGAAATGGCCGAGCAGATGACCGCTTGTGGCGCGAAGCGGACGTTGGTCACCCGCTGGGCAATGGTTGGCGCATAGCCGGGCTCTGGCATGAACTTGTCTACAGGCAAATTCCGCCATATTCGGCTTTCAGATTAGACACTGAACCACCGTCAGCCTCCCAGAAAACCCGCCAACTCAGCCTGCAAGGTAACCCCGCCTTTTCAAACACGGCTCGTCGACCTGCAGAATCGACCGTGAAGCCTTCCTTTTCCAGGTGCGTCACAAGCTCTGCTTCAGTGGTTGCCCCCGAGAACATGACTGCAACTCTTCTTTGAAACGCCCTCTCACCGTCGGAAAATCTGCTAGGTAGACCCCTTGCGATCTCTGGTAGCAATGGAAGAGGTGGAAACAAAATCAGGTATCCACCTCCAACTACGACGATCGACGATATGAAACCAATCAGAAAGATTATTCGAAGCATCGGCAATCGCTCGCAACCGCGCGCTCCCCCTTGCGAGCAATCACGATAACACTCAGCGTAGTTTTTCAACAGTATCGGCGCGAAGCGGCCGTGGCGTCTCGACCGAAAGGGGCCGGTTCCTGGTCTGCTTCCGGTGCCGCATTTTCGAAAGCGGATGCGATGCTCCAATCCATCGTCACCCATTGACGTGGGCATTTTTCTTCACAATAGGGTCAAGCCGACGAATGTGGCAAACGCCAGCCACACAGCAACAGGAGTGTAATCGTGAGCGAACCGACCGTAGCAGATGCAACAAACCGCATTTATGAATCGCTCCAGGCGGACAATGCCGACATCGATGTGCATATTGCGGCCCTCAAGGCAGCGTTGGCGCGGGCGGGGTTGAAGGAAGCCGTATTCGACCCGGCCAGGCTCGTGCAGAACAACCGTTCCGGCAGGAAGCTGATGCAGGCATACTTTCGCCAGCGCGGCGTGACGGTGAAATTCGCGGCTGAGTGAAGCCTACGCATGACATCAAACGGGGCCAATGCCGATGGTCCCGGGACCTGCCTGCTTGAGCAGGACCGCTATGGAAGCCGCGCAATCACGCGGCTTCAAAATCCGGCAGCCTGAAGCTCGAGTTGTTTAAGGCCTCCCCCTTGGCGCACAGTTGCCGTCGGCGGGGCGGCGAACCGGTCGCCTGACCGGCGAAGCGCCGAAAGGCCAGACGCTCAGGTCCTGATCGGCGCCTGGCGGATGTGGATCTCGATCAGACGTTTCAGTTCAGCCAGATCCCGGGCTTCCAGCGCATCGACCATCAGGTGGTGCTCGCGCGCCGATTGCTCGATGCGGGCCCGCGTGCGCCATTGCGAAACCGGGGCCGATACCGTTCGCTGGCGGATTTCGGCGACGACGTCGACGAGCTCGGAATTGCCGGCAAGAAGCAGAAGCGCGCGGTGAAAGGCGAGGTTGGCGTCGTAGTGCTCCATGATGGAGCCTCGGAACGACATTTCGTCGAACCGACGGGCGAGCCCGCGCAGTTCGGCAATGGCCGCTAGCGTGACGTTGGCGATCATCCGGTCGGCGACGCCGGTCTCCAGGATCACGCGGATATCGCTGATCTCCCGCGTGCGCTGGTCGTCAAGTTCGTAGACCTGGTAGCCGCGGTTGGGATTGTGCTGCACCAGCCGGCGCTGCGACAGCCGGTCGAGTGCCCGGCGCACCTCCGGCCGGGTGCAATCGTAGCGGCGCTCCAGGTCGATCTGCTTCAGCCAGGTGCCCGCCGGCAATGTCCCGGTCAGGATGTCGTGCAGCAACAGGTCGGTGACGTCCTTCTTCTCCTCGGGCTTTTCCTCGGCCGCCAGCATTTCCGTCAGATCGTCGCTCATTCCTGCCTTACACTCTCTTGCCGCGCGGCACCTGCCGCGTGCCGCACATCGCCGCGGCGAAATTGGCTCCATTTTTGGAGAAACTATGATGCTGCCCTGGACAATTCAATGCGCCAGAACGGCTTTCCTTGTCCGCCTTTCGCTGTTGTGCACATCGGTGGAAATATTTCATGACCCTCTTGTGTATCCAAAAATGTTATCATAAATTGGCGCCAATTCTGGTTACTATTGTTGCGGAAGTTAATAAACGATGAAAAATGCCGATGCCGTCTGGGACCTCCTTGAAGCCAAGCGCGAGCGGTTTTTCGTGCTCAGCGACCGGGTCTGGGATACGCCGGAAACCAACTACGAGGAGTTTCGCTCGTCGGCCGAGCATGCGCGCCTCCTGGAGGCCGAGGGTTTCCGCGTGTCGCGTGGCATTGCCGGCATGCCGACGGCGGTCATGGGCGAGGCGGGCGAGGGCGGACCGGTCATCGCCATTCTCGGCGAGTTCGATGCGTTGCCGGGCCTGAGCCAGGAGGCAGGTGTTGCCGAGGAACGGCCGCTCAGCGAAGGCGGCAATGGCCACGGCTGCGGCCACAACTTGCTCGGCGCCGGTTCGCTGATGGCGGCCACCGCCGTCAAGGATTACCTCGCCGCCAACGGCATCAAGGGGCGGGTCCGCTATTACGGCTGCCCGGCGGAAGAGGGCGGCTCGTCCAAGGGCTTCATGGTGCGTGCCGGCGTGTTCGACGATGTCGACATCGCCATTTCCTGGCATCCGGCACCCTTTGCCGGTGTCAACAACCCGATCTCGCTTGCCTGCAACGAGCTCGACTTCCGCTTCAGCGGTCGGGCGTCGCATGCGTCGGCAGCACCGCATCTCGGCCGCAGTGCGCTCGATGCGCTTGAACTGATGAATGTCGGGGTCAACTATCTGCGTGAGCACATGCCGTCGTCGGCGCGGATCCACTATGCGGTGACGGATACGGGCGGCAATGCGCCCAACGTGGTCCAGGCCCGCGCGAAGGCGCGCTATCTCGTTCGCGCCCGCAGCCTGCCGGAGCTACTTGACCTCGTCGAACGCGTCCGCAGCGTGGCGAAGGGTGCGGCGCTGATGACGGGAACGACGGTCACGGACGAGAT
Source organism: Ensifer sp. EB106-03-01-XG145 (assembly GCF_058792075.1). Taxonomy (NCBI): domain Bacteria; kingdom Pseudomonadati; phylum Pseudomonadota; class Alphaproteobacteria; order Hyphomicrobiales; family Rhizobiaceae; genus Ensifer; species Ensifer sp. EB106-03-01-XG145. The sequence goes on from NZ_JBYTEC010000018.1 coordinate 80,364, forward strand.
CGTCAGCGGTGACGCCAACCTGATCGGCAACACGCCGCTCGAGGCGCTGATGCATCGCCAGCTCGAGCATCTGGGGCCGCCTGAGTTCGATGAGGACGACCGCAGGATGGCGGCAAAATTCCAGGAGACCTTTACCGGCGAGGATATCGCCTCTGCCTTCGAGCGGTTCGGCCTGAGGCTACGCCGCGGCATTTCCCTCTGCGACACGATCTTCCCGCCGGAAAACGGCGCCGGAACCCTCGTCGGCTCCACCGATGTCGGAACGGTCAGCTGGGTGGTGCCGACGGTGCAGATGCGCGGCGCAACTTACGCGATCGGCACGCCCGGCCACTCCTGGCAGCTGGTCGCGCAAGGCAAGCTTCCGGCCGCCCACAAGGGCATGGAGCATGCGGCAAAGGTGATGGCGAGCACGGCGATCGAGCTGATCCTCGATCCGGCGCTCATCGCCGCCGCCAAGGCCGACCACGCGGCACGGCTGGAGGGCACGCCCTTCGTCAATCCCATCCCTGATGATGTCGACCCGCCGATCCCCGGAGTGAGCCATGGTTAAGTCATCGGTCGACAAGCGAAGGGAGGCGCTGCGATGACTGGGCCCGGTTTCCTTGACATCATTAGCTTCGGGCCTGACGGCTGGGGGCCGGCGCTGGCGGCCGGCGCGTGGATGACGATCCTGATCGCGATCGCAGGTTTTGCGATCGGCGGCGTCATCGGCACCTTCGGTGCCTGGGCGAAAATTTCAGGTGGTCCGCTGCTTCGCTCACTTGCCGAAGCCTACACAACCATCCTGCGCGGCATTCCCGACCTGCTGGTCATCTATCTCTTCTATTTCGGCGGCAGTGCCGTGGTGACGGCCGTCGGTCAATTGTTCGGAGCGGAGGGTTTCGTCAGTTTCCCGGGCTTCATCGCTGGCGCGCTTGCGGTCGGCATCACCTCGGGCGCGCAGCAGACCGAGGTCTATCGCGGCGCCTTTCGCGCCGTGCATCCGGGCGAACTGGAGGCGGCAACCGCCTGCGGCATGGGGCGGCTCCTCAAGTTCCGCCGCATCACCGCGCCGCTGACGCTGCGTTATGCGCTGCCCGGGCTTGGCAATGTCTGGCAGGTGGTGCTGAAGGAATCGGCGCTGGTCTCGGTCACGGGCGTCGTCGAACTGCTGCGCCAGGCGCAGATCGGCGCCGGATCGACCAGCCGCCCGTTCGATTTCTTCTTTATCGCGGCGATGATCTATCTCGCCATTTCCACGGTCTCGGGCCTCGTTCTTCAGGTCACCGAACGCCGGTTCTCGCGCGGCGTCAGGAGGGGCTGATGGATATCAAATTTGCCCTCGAAACCTTCTGGAGCTTGGCGGCGGCGCTGCCACTGACGCTGGAGCTTGCCGTCACGTCGATCGTGCTCGGCTCGGTATTGGCCCTGGGGCTGGCGCTTGCGCGTCTGTCCGGCATTCTCGCGCTCGATCTCTTTGCCCGCGTCTATGTGTTCCTGTTTCGCGGAACGCCGCTGCTCGTGCAGATCTTCCTGATCTATTACGGTCTCAGCCAGTTTCCGGCCGTGCGCCACAGCATTTTCTGGCCGATCCTCCGTGAACCCTACTGGTGCGCGGTGCTGGCGCTGATGCTGAACACGGCCGCCTATGCCAGCGAGATCATCCGCGGCGGGCTGCTTTCGGTCCCGCACGGCCAGGTCGAGGCGGCGCGGGCCTGTGGCATGGGGCGCTTCATGATCTTCCGCCGCATCGTCATGCCGCAAGCGCTTCGCCAGGCGCTGCCCGGCTACGGCAACGAGATGATCTCCATGGTCAAGGCGACCTCGCTCGCCTCGATCATCACGCTGATGGAAATCACTGGCGTCGCCGCCAAGCTCATTTCGGAGAGCTACCGGGTGATCGAGGTCTTCGTCGTCGCGGGGGTCATCTATCTCGCCATCAATTTCGCGCTGACCCGGCTCGTCGCTTTCGCCGAGCACCGGCTGAACCCACAACTGCGCGCGCCGTTGGCGATCTCTGCCGAACTCAAGGGAGAAGCCCATTGAACATGTCCGCCGCCGTCACCGCACCGGTCGCCATCCGCGTGCACGATCTTCACAAGAGCTTCGGCCCGGTCGAGGTCCTGAAAGGCGTGTCGCTCGATGCACGCGAGGGCGAAGTGATTTCCATTCTCGGATCGTCCGGCTCCGGCAAGTCGACGCTGCTTCGTTGCATCAACATGCTGGAGGTGCCGAATTCGGGCACGATCGAGGTCGCCGGCGAGGCGATCCGGCTGAAGACGCTGAGCGACGGGCGCAGCCGTCCGGCCGATCAGAAGCAGGTGGACCGCATCCGCTCCGAACTCGGCATGGTGTTTCAGAGCTTCAATCTCTGGTCCCACAAGACCGTGCTCGAAAACGTCATCGAGGCGCCGGTGCACGTGTTGAAGCGCCCGCGAGCGGAAGCGATCGAGGAAGCCGAAGCGCTGCTTGCCAAGGTCGGCATCGCCGACAAGCGCAACCACTATCCCTCGCATCTCTCCGGCGGCCAGCAGCAGCGCGCCGCGATCGCCCGCGCACTCGCCATGCGCCCGAAGGCGATGCTGTTCGACGAACCCACCTCGGCGCTCGACCCGGAACTGGTGGGCGAGGTGCTGCGCGTCATGCGGGGGCTCGCCGAGGAAGGGCGGACCATGCTGGTGGTGACCCACGAGATGGGCTTTGCCCGCGACGTCTCGAGCCGCGTCGTGTTCGTGCACAAGGGAACGATCGAGGAGGAGGGACCGCCGCACGAGGTCTTCACCCGTTCGAAGTCCGAACGCTTCCGCCAGTTCATCAAGAATTGAAGTCTGCCGTTACCGGCGGACCGAGAGAACAACCAAACCAATCAACATCCACAAAAAGGGGAATGCTGTAATGAAAAAGATGACCGCAATCATGGCTTCGGCGCTTGCCGTTGCCGCGGGGCTGATGTCCATGCCGGCTCAGGCCGAAGACAAGAAGTGGACCAAGATCACGATCGCCACCGAAGGCGCCTTTCCGCCCTATAACCTGACCAAGGCGGACGGCACGCTCGACGGCTACGAGATCGAGCTCAGCAAATATCTCTGCGACCACATGAAGGTCGAATGCACCGTCATCGCCCAATCCTTCGACGGCCTGATCCCGGCGCTCAACGCCGGCAAGTTCGACGCGATCATGGCCGGCATGTCGGCGACCGAAAAGCGCAAGGAAGTCATCGACTTCTCGATGTCCTACGGCAGCACCGGCCAGGCCTTTGCCACGCTGAAGGGCGGCGAGCTGGAAACGCTGCCGATGAAGGGCGAACTGTTCTCGCTCGCCTCCAACGAGGCCGGCGCGCGCAAGGCGGTCGATGAATTGAAGCCGCTGGTCGAAGGCAAGACCGTCGGCGTCCAGACCGCCTCGATCGCCGCGCGCTTCATCGACGAATACCTGAAGGACGTCGTCGAGGTGCGCGAATACAAGACGACCGAGCAGCACGACCTCGATCTCGTCGCCGGCCGCGTCGACCTCGTCATGGCATCGATGGGCTATCTGAAGACCGCGGTCGAAAAGCCCGCCAACAGCGACATGGTCATCGTCGGCCCCCGTTTCCAGGGCGGCTTCCTCGGCGCCGGCAGCTCCGTCGGTCTGCGCAAGAGCGATACCGAGCTGAAGGCGCTGTTTGACGACGCCATCGCCGCAGCCAAGGCCGACGGCACCATCAAGCGCCTGTCGGAAAAGTGGTTCGGCTTCGACCTGACGCCGCAATAAGGCGGTCCGCCACCGCTCTCAACCCAAGCGCCGCGTGTTCCGTCGGACGCGCGGCGCTTTTGCGTGGCGGCGCTAGCGGTTGACTCTCATAAGTAGTGCCTTATGATAAGTCATGGCTTATGAAGGAAAAGTGCTCACTGCGCTCGCAGACCCGACGCGCCGGGCGATCTTCGAGAAGCTTGCCAAGGGACGTTCCTCGGTTGCTGATGTCGCCCGGTCCTTGCCGGTCTCGCAGCCGGCGATCTCGCAGCATCTGAAGGTGCTGAAGGAGGCGGGGCTGGTCACCGACGAGCCTCAGGGCCAGAGGCGCATCTATTCGATCGATCCGGCGGGCCTCGGGCCGCTCAGGCAATGGTTGGACCGCTTCTGGGAGGATCAGCTGGCCGCCTTCAAGGCGCTGGCCGACAGCGACGAGGCTTCGGGAACTGAGCCGAGGGAACCGGAGCGATAGGGGGCGGAAGCCCTACGGTCGACACGCCTCCGCCGCGACCACGTCAGCAATGGGAGGAAAGGATATGCATATGATCGAGCCGGCGCCGGTGCGCAAATCCGTAACCGTCAGCGCTCCTCCGGAGCGCGCCTTCGAGATCTTCGTCGCGCGCATGGGCGACTGGTGGCTGACGACCCACAGCCTGACGGCGAGCGGCCAGAGGGCTGTTATCGTCGAGCCCGCCGCCGGCGGCCGTTGGTATGAGGTGGGCACCTCGGGCGAGGAAGAGGACTGGGGCCGGGTGCTCGCTTACGAGCCGCCGAAGCGGATCCTCTTCGCCTGGCAGCTCAATGCCGAATGGACCTTCGATGCCGATTTCGAGACCGAGGTGGAGGTGACCTTCGAACCGACGCCGGAAGGCGGCACCACCGTGCGGCTCGAACATCGCGACCTCGCCAACTACGGCGCGAAGGCGGAGGTAGCCCGTGCCTCGCTTGATTCCGACGGTGGCTGGGCAGGGCTGCTCGCAGCGTTTGCGGCGAAGGTGGGGTGAAGCGTCGAGCCCGGTTGGTTTGGCGTCGCATCGAAGGCGGCGCGCTTCCAACCTTGTTTCGAACACAATCGCCCCGTATACACCCGGCCATCGGCATTGCTTATGAGCGCTGAAAATTCTCGCCGCTCGCAATCGCCGCGTCGCATTAGACTTTTGACCACGGATGTACTGGCACTGGTGTAAGAGCGATGATGAGGAAGGTCGGTGCGGTTTCGCCCCGGCCTTTTTTGTTGGCCCCACTACGGAATGATGATCTTCATCTGGTCATGGGCTCCCGCTGCTTTGAGGTTCGACGCTGCGCCAAGCTGCGCACGTTCATCTGAGGTTCATGACGGGTGCCGGAAAATGACCCGACGAACAACAGTTGGACGATGCCATGAAAAGAATAGGTGCAGTACTCGTAGCCGCGGCTACGGCACTGTCGGCGGTCTCGGCGCAGGCCGTGCCCATGTCTCCCGTTTCGGTGGGGCAGTCAGTTTCCCAGCCTGTCGAGTTGATCCACCACAAGCCAGGTCATTACGGCGGACCGCCGCACAAACGCGGGTATAACGGCTACCGTTACGGCGGCAACCGTTACAATGCGGCTCCACGATACGGCTATTACAATGGCTACGAGGGCTACCGCTACCGTCGCGACGGTTACCGTCGGCACAGTGACGGATGGTGGTATCCTCTGGCGGCATTCGGGGCAGGAGTGGTTATCGGTGGCGCGATCGCGCAGCCACCTCGCAGGGTCTATTCCAACGCGCCGTCTGCGCATGTCGAATGGTGCTATGACCGCTACCGCTCGTACAACGCCTACGACAACACTTTCCAGCCCTATTACGGGCCGCGCCAGGAATGCGTGTCGCCGTATTACTGATCAGCACGCCTGCTTGACGGTGGCCATGGGTTCGAAGCCTTGATGGCCATCGATGCCCCGTGGCCGCCTTCGTCCGCCGCCAGTTTGCCCTTTGGCAATGACGGCGGCCGAAAGCTTCGGGACGGCCGTCGTCTCCACCTTCCGACCAGTCTGGTGGGTTGCCCGATTTCGCGCGAGGAGCGGCAGGGTTGGCGGCCGAGAGCGTTGCGGCGAACCTTTATTTTGTTGGTGTCGGCCGCACCAGCGTGACGACGCGTGGCTTTGATGGCGCATCCAGCCATTCGATCCACTTGTCCCGTTCCTCGATCGTGTCGAAGAACCGCCAGAGCTTGTAATCTTCTTCGGTCGTCTGCAGCATCTCGCCGAGCGAGACGAGCTCCATCGGCAGCTCCACCTCGTTGCCGTCGTAGCGAATGAAATAGATGCCTTCGGCGGCGAGACGGACCACCTGGCCGGTGCCATAGGTGCCATCGGGATCGTCGACGGTGAAGTACATGCCGGTCAGGGTATCGAGAATCTTGTCGTTCATGGGTTTTGGATGCCAGTTCAAAGAATACGATTCATCAGACCGTCGCCCGCCGCCGGAATTAAGGCAAGCCGAAATATCGAGTGTCCACGTCTGGTGAAGAGGTCAGGCAGCGTTCCAGACGGTGCGAGACGGCAGAAGAGTTGACAAAGTGGCGGCTGACCGGAACCATCTCGTCGTCAACAGAAACAGTGCCCACAATCAAATCATGCAGATATCGATACCGCAGGAGGCTTTTCCCGCGTTGGGAACTGTCGCAAATCCCGCTGTGCTCTACGATGGGCTCAGCGCTTTTGTCTGTTATGAAGCTGCTCCGAGCGCTGGCGGCGGTAATGTCGTTCTCAAGTTCGGCGACGTTATCGATTTCCGGATTACGCCGATGAATGTCGATGGCCTGCCGGAGTGCAGGTACCCAATCCGTCCATGGGCGTTCAATGAAGTCGTGGACGGTGACGAAGCGGCCAAATGGAAAGTCCTCAATCCGCGTTTCTGGCTCATATCCTTTAACGACGTAACGATCGAGGTTCTGTTCGAGACGGTCTCGCTCGAGCTTCATGACGAGCGAGGCGGGCCGCTGCCCAGGACGCTGATGAGCGCCTTGAGATGACGGTCTGAAGACGGCAGCTTAGCCGACTCACTCTACTCCCGGCTTCTTCTCCGCCGACGACCGCCACCCTCGCCATCATCGCCCGTCACCTTGCGCTCCGGCAAAGTCACGACTGCAGAAAGCTTCGGGAAGGCGTCGACCTTGTTCGGCATCGCCATGGCGTTGACGAAGTGCTCCTGAAACTTTGATTCAAGCGCCGTCTCTATCTTCTCGATTTTGCTGACGGTTTGCTCGATCTCGCGACGGTGGCCGCGGTTAAGCAGCGCCATCAGCGCGCCGGTGCCGGCGGCGTTGCCGACGGCCTTGACCTCGTCGAGGTCGCAGTCCGGAATGAGGCCCAGGACCATCGCGTATTTCGGGTCGATGAAGGAGCCGAAGGCGCCGGCAAAGCGGATGGTGTCGACATGCTCGATATCGAGCTTCTCCATCAACAGCTTGATGCCGGCATAGAGGGCAGCTTTCGCAAGCTGGATGGCGCGGATGTCGTTCTGCGTCACGGTAATGCGCTGTTCGCCCTCGTGCAGCAGATAGGAGAAGGTGCGGCCGTTGGGGATGATGCGCGGGCTCTTCGCCGCCATCGCGCCATCGACGACGCCATCCTGCGAGATGATGCCGGAAAGGTACATCTCGGCGACGATCTCGATGATCGCCGAGCCGCAGATGCCGGTCACGCCGACGCTGGCCGCAGCTTCGGCAAAACCTTCCTCGTCCGACCACTTGTCGACGCCGATCACCCGGAAGCGCGGTTCCAGCGTTTCGGGGTCGATACGCACGCGCTCGATGGCGCCGGGGGCGGCGCGCTGGCCCGAGGAGATTTCAGCACCCTCGAAGGCTGGGCCTGTCGGTGACGAGGCGGCGACGACGCGGTCCTTGTTGCCGAGCACGATCTCGGCATTGGTGCCGACATCGACGAGCAGCATCATCTTGTCCTGGCGATAGGGACCTTCGGCGAGAGTGGCACCCGCCGCATCGGCGCCGACGTGGCCGGCGATGCAGGGCAGCATATAGAGCCGCGCGCCGCGGTTGACGTCGATGTCGATCTCGTGCGCCCAATATTGCAGCGCGCCGGAGACGGCGAGCGCAAACGGCGCCTGGCCGAGTTCCGTCGGGTCGATGCCGAGGAACAGGTGGTGCATGATCGGGTTGCCAACGAAGACCATGTCGAGAATGTCGTGGCGGTCGACCTCACCCTCGGCGCAGACCTTGCCGATGAGGCCGTTGACCGCTTCGCGCACCGCCTTGGTCATGGCTTCCCGGCCGTCCGGGTTCATCATCACATAGGAGACGCGGCTCATCAGGTCTTCGCCGAAGCGGATCTGCGGATTGGAGGCGCCAGAGGAGCCGACGATGCGGCCCGAGAGCAGCGACACCAGATGCATCGCGATGGTGGTCGAGCCGATGTCGCAGGCAACGCCATAGGCCTCGTTCTTCAGGCCCGGCCACAGGCCGACGATGAAGGGGCGGGACGAATCCATGTCGCGGTGGATGGCGGCGGTGACGGCCCAGTTGCCCTTGCGCAGAATGGTCTGCACCTGCGGGATCAGGTGCGGCGCAATCAGGAGATCCTTCCAGCCCCAGTCCTTTTCCAGCATCACCTTCAGCCGGTCGAGGTCGCCGAGCGGCTTGTGCATGTCGGGCTCGTCCACCTCGACATAGCAGAGCTGGACGGCGGCATTGCGCTCGATCACCCGATCGGTCGCGGCCTTGCGCACGACCTGCGCGTTGATGACGGTATCCTGCGGCACGTCGATGACGAGGTCGCCGAGGATCTGGGCGGAACAGGACAGCCGACGGCCATCGGGCAGGCCGCGAATCTTTTCGTAGCGATCTTCCTTGGCGCCCTTTTCCGAGATGTGCTCGTTGGAGGAAACGATCTTGTGCTTGGCGAAGTTACCTTCCTGCACCACGATCTGACAGCGCCCGCAGGTGGCGCGGCCGCCGCACACACTCTCGACATAGACGCCGAGCTTGCGGGCGGCATCGAGAACCGGGGTGCCGACCGGGAAGCGGCCGCGTTTGCCCGAAGGCATGAACAGCACCAGAGGTTCCTTTTGCGCGGCTTCGGTCATGTTGGTCTCGATCTCGGAAGTGCCTTCGATGCGCATGCTCTAGTCTTTCGTCAGGTCCGCTTCAACAGGTGAGCGAAGCACGGCTAAACGGTTTCAGACTGCACCGGAACGCCGCCCGATAGTTGTCCAATCCCGACATGGAAGCATCTGTTTCAAACAGTTAAGGCGTGAGGCTTGGCGGCCGGTCAGGCTACTTGCGCGACAGACGCCGGGCGTTGCTGCGCACCCGCTTGCCATAGGGCCTGAGCGCTGCGGACGCAATCGCCGTTCCGTGGCCGGAGGCCGTGCCGCCGGCCATCAGCCGCAGCGTGTTGTCGAAGGCAGCTTTCCAAAGGGCCATGTTCACGGCCATGACGCTTTCCGCTGAGGCCGCGATCTTCTCGGAGATCATGCGGTGAAGCTCGGTTACGTCGTGGGACTTGCCCGTAAGCGCCGCCATCTGCATTTCCTGCAGCCGGACGGCGATGACGAAGGGTGCTTCAAACCAGAGGGTCGCGGCATCGAGTCGAAGGCGGCGTGTCATGGGTGATCCCTTGTGCTGCGAGGTTGGGTGCCGAAGTCGGTGTTATAGCGCTCCCGTTTGTATCACCGCGAATGCGACGGGAGGAGGGCGGCGACGAGACGCGGATGGCTTCTCATGCCGTTCCCCTCCCAAGACGTAACCTACTCGCTCGCTGCCGCACCGCCGGTGCGGGCCGCGCGACCGCCGCGGCGTCCACCGCTGGCGGCTGCCGGTGCGGCCGCAACGACGTGGCCGCCTTCGGCCGGCTTGTGGTCGCGATAGGTCTTGATCCAGTGGGTGCAGTTCGGATCGGTGCCGTTCAGAACGTTGGCGGCGCGCACGGCCTCCATTTCCTGCGGGCGGCAGGGGTTCATGATCGCCGAAGTCATGCCGGCGCCGATGACCATCGGGATGAAGCCGGCATTGATGCCGTGGCGGTGCGGCAGGCCGAAGGAGATGTTGGAGAGGCCGCAGGTGGTGTTGACCTTGAGCTCCTCGCGGAGCCGCCGCAGCAGCGCGAAGACCTGCCGGCCAGCGTCGCCCAGGGCGCCGATCGGCATGACCAGCGGATCGACAACGATGTCGTGCGGCTTGATGCCGTGATCCAGGGCGCGCTCGACGATCTTCTTGGCGACGGCGAAGCGCACGTCCGGGTCCATCGAGATTCCGGTTTCATCGTTGGAGATAGCCACCACCGGTACGTCGTATTTCTTGACGAGCGGCAGGATCGCTTCGAGCTTCTCCTCTTCGCCGGTGACGGAATTGACCAGCGGGCGGCCCTTGGCAACGCGCAGTGCCGCCTCGATCGCGGCAGTGACGGAGCTGTCGATCGCCAGCGGTACATCGACGAGGCCCTGGACGATTTCGAGCGTCTTGACGAGCAGCGGCGGCTCGGTCTCGTTCGGGTTGACGGCGGTGACCCCGGCGTTGACGTCGAGCATTGTCGCGCCCGCTGCCACCTGCTCCAGCGCATCCTTGATCACCGTGTCGAAGTTGCCCTCGATCATTTCGGCGGCGAGTTTCTTGCGGCCGGTCGGGTTGATGCGTTCGCCGATGACGCAGAACGGCTGGTCGAAGCCGATGATGATCTCGCGGGTGGCGGAAGCGACGATGGTCCGGGTCATGCAGGGTCCTTTGTCATTTGGCGTCGGGCTATTGTAATCACGCCCATGAAGTCGATGATAGGCGCCTTCTGATCGGCGCCGGTTTTGTCTGCGGTCTGGGTCAGTGCGGATGATGGGCTGCGGCTTCGGCCATCTGCTGCTGGTTTTCTTCCTTGCCTTCGCGAATATGCTCCAGCCGCTCGGCAACGAGCGCATCCTCGGGCAGCGTCTCGTGCTTCCAAGGTCTGCGGCCCTTCAGCACGCCCGATTCATGCACGATCTCTGCGACGTATTCTTCCTGGCGATAGGCCATCACGTGGATGCCGGAGACACCTTCGATCTCCTTCACCTCGTTGATGATGTCGATGCAGAGCTGCTTGCCTTCCTTCTTCTGATCCTGCGCGCCTTCGAGCCGGGTGATGATGCTGTCGGGGATGTGGATGCCCGGCACGTTGGAGCGGATCCAGCGGGCGGTCTTGGCCGATGCCATCGGCCCGACGCCGACGAGGATATAGCACTTCTCGTGCAAACCGAGGTCGCGCACCTTCTTCATGTATTCGCGGAACATCGGCACGTCGAAGCAGTACTGGCTCTGCACGAACTGGGCACCGGCCTCGATCTTCTTGGCCAGACGATAGGGGCGGAAATCGTAGGGCGGCGCAAAGGGGTTGATGGCGGCGCCCAGGAACACCTGCGGCGGCGTCGTCAGCTTGCGGCCGGAAAGGAACTTCGAGTTGTCGCGCATGATGCGCACGGTTTCGAGCAGCGACATGCAATCAAGGTCGAAAACCGGCTTGGCGCCCGGCTGGTCGCCGGCCTGCACGCCGTCGCCGGTCAGGCACATGATGTTCTGCACGCCCATGGCGGAGGCGCCGAGCACGTCGCCCTGGATGGCGATGCGATTCTTGTCGCGGCAGGCGATCTGCATGATCGGCGCATAGCCCATGCGGGTCAAAAGCGCGCAGATGCCGACCGAGGACATGTGGCAGTTGGCGCCGGATGCATCCACCGCGTTGATGCCGTCGACCCAGCCGTCGAAGACCGCAGCGCGTTCGTAGACGTCCTGCGGGTTGGCGCTGTCGGGCGGGTTGAGCTCGGCGGTGACGGCAAATTCGCCGCGACGCAGAACACGCTCCAGACGGCCGCGGGAGGAATGGCCGGGCAGGGGCTCAAGCGGCGCGCCGGGATCGAAGGGATTGATATCGGGGCTCATGCCTGGCCTTCCTTGGATGCCGCTTCACGCTGCGCTGCGGCTTCCGCCGTCACGCGCAGCCAGGACGAAGTTTCGCGCAGCGACTGGTTGACCGGCTTCTGCACGTTCATGATCGCATTGCCCTTCTCCATGTTCTGCGAGCCCTTCCAGGCCTGCACCCAGACGCAGGGCATATCCGGCTCGACCTCGCAATTGCCGTTGGCGCGCACGCCGCCGCAGGGGCCATTGCGCAGCTGCTTCGGACAGTTCATCGGGCAGGACATGCCAGTTGAAGACAGCGCGCACTGGCCGCACATGCGACAGTCGAAGAGGAAACCCTTGACGTGACGCTCGACGAAGGTGATCGGTCGCTCGACCCGGCCGTAGCCGAGGGCGTTCCAGAGCGGATGCAAGAGCAGGAATACATCGGCGAAGCGGTTGTAGAACCACTCGAGGAAACGGGAGTTGCGCACGGCCCAGAGGCGAACCGTATATTTGTGGCGCGACCGGCGGCTCGGAGAAACCCCAGTCGGGGTATAGGCGCCGGTCGCAGCCTTTGCCCCAGGTGCTGCGTTGCCCTTCATGATCTTCTGTTCGCCTGCAGGTTTGGCATCAGCCATTGTCGCGGCCTCCGGCCTTGACCAGTGCGACGAGCCGCTCGCGGTCATAGGCGGCTTCGAGTTCGGCGGCAGCGCTGTCGGCTTCCGCTTCCAGATCGTCGGACACCGGCACCGGATCGGCCTTGCGCCATTCTGCGAGATAGTCGTCGGTTTCGGCGGCACCGGTGCGCATCGCGCACATGTCGATCGCCTCGGTGAAACGCAGCGACAGCTCGCGCTTCGCCGTCGTGCGGCCCTTCTTGATGATGATCTGGGCCGGAATGTCGCGCCAGTAGACGATAATGCGATCTGCCATCGGGTGTCGTTCTCCTCCCCTGCATGTTTCCTTTAATCGGAGCCGATTAAGGATCAAAAACATGCAGCACTCTAAAGCGCTACAGCGACCTTTGCGCGCCTGATACGACGCGCGGCGCTGTAGGTGCGACAATGCGCATGTACAGGCGTCCGGGCTCATCTCGCCACGACGTCGGATATGTCCAAAAACGACGCTGGGCGACGAGCCGCCGCGGGCGCGCTTCAGGAGACGCGCGAGCGTCGGCCGGGTGGTCCGGCGCGTCAATGCCGTTCGGAGCGGATTGCCCACAGTTTCAGGCTTTTAGCGCGCATGCGACAGGACCGATAACCCTTTGCACCGCCTACCAGATACGACGTGTGAGCCCGTTCCACACCCAGGTCCAGATCGGGGGGTGGTACCATTGCCGTGACGGGCCTGCGACATCGGTGGGTCGTAAGTTTCCCTCAAGCGCGTCCTCGACGGCAGTGATCGCGATTTCAGTGGAAGCAGCCGTCTGCAGCAGCGGATAGGTGTGCATCGTGTCGCTTTGGCTCGGCCTTTGGCGGGAATGGTAGAGCACGCCGCCGGTGTCGACGCCGGCATCGACCAGATGCACGGTCGCGCCGAAGTTCTCCGCATCGTCGTTGACCAGCGCCCAGTAGCCGCCCATCAGGCCGCGATAGGTGGGGTTGATGCCGGCATGGAAATTGAGGACCGGGCAGGGGATCGCGGCAAGCGTTTCGGCCTTCAGCAAGCGGCAGCTGATGAGGAAGATGACGCCGGGTTTCAGCGCGCGGATTTGCTTGATGGCGTCGGCGTCGTTGATCGAAGCCACGGATTTGATCGGGATCGACGAATCGAGTTTTCCCGAGACCTTGTAGGTGGCGAAGATTTCTTCCGCGCGGCGGCGGGTGAAGCGCTTGCCGAAGCGCGAGGCGATCATGGTGGCAAGCTGCCCCAGCGCCGTCGGCCAGCCGAGCTTGCGGGCGCGGCGGCGCAGGAACACAGCTTTCGATTCCGGCTGTTCCTCGATGACGGTGATGTCGGAAAAGCGCGCGGCGAGCGCATTGATCATGATCCACGGGTTCTCACCGCCCGCCGTGACCACGACGATACGGCCCGGGCGCTTGCCTGCGGCTTGATTCGGACTGGCGATGTTGGTCATGGCGGCCCCGCGGATGAACAGGGCCGAGTTATGAAGGCTTGCCCGTTAGCGGCGGCTTAACTTGTTCCAGTACCATTCGGCCACACCGCCGCCGAGCACGACCAATGCCACGGACTCGAGCAGCGCTACGTCTTCCGTCAGGTTGCAGACCGCACCGATCAGCAGAGCCAGAAGCAGGCCGGCCGCACATCCAAGCGCATAGGGCAGATATTCGAGGAATTTCACTGCTGTCTCCTCCGACAGGCGTGGCGATCTTCTTCAATATGGCCTCACGGCAAGGGCGCCGCGCTGCTGATGGTTCGCCGCATGGTTGCCGATGGCTATGAGATCACCTTGACTCCCTCCATTGCCTTGTCAAGCTGCGCTTGGCAGGAAAGCCTGAATTCGTTCCGCCGGCAACGCACCCAGCCATCCAGGACGATGAAGCAATGGGCGACATTCAATCCAGACGCATGATCCTCGACTTCTTGAGGCAGCACACCTTGGCCGTGATCGCGACCTGCGGCCGGGATGGCAGGCCTGAAGCGGCGGCTATCGATTTCTCGGTGCGAGACGACCTGGAAATCGTGTTCGACACGTTCGAACATACCCGCAAGTTCGCAAACCTCTTGGAGCAGAGCCGCATCGCGCTCGTCATCGGCTGGGACAACAACATCACCGTTCAATATGAGGGCGACGCGACGAAGGTCTCCGCCGATGATCTCGAGCGATACCAGGAAGCGCATGTGAAAAGCGTTCCGGCCGAAAGAGAGTTTGTCGAGAAGGGTGCCGTGGTGTTCCGGGTCGAACCGCGCTGGATTCGCTACTCCGATTACAGCAAGACTCCTCCCGACGTGATCGAGCTCGGCTTCTGAAGTTTGGACCTTGCCGTCATGAAGCCGCGGTGATGCGGCGGTGAATACCGCCGAGACTTTCCTTGAACCGCTCGAACGTCCCGTGCTCCGTCAGCTCTCGCAGCACCTGTTCGTTGATGCCGCCGCGTGTCGCGTAATCCTCGGCGAGATGCGCGAAGCTGGCATCCGGTGTCGTTGCCGGTGCCTGACCCAAAGCCCCAAACAGCGAGGCCACATAGTCGCGGCCCTTGGCGTCCTCCACGCCGTTGTCTTTCAGCCAGCCATGGATCGTTTCGAGATATTTGAAGTAGCTGGCATAGGTGGCCGTCGCCACGCTCAGCACATCGAACTCGCTCTCGCTTTCAACCTCGATCGCCTTGCCGAGCCTGCCGAAAAACGCTGCCATTTCCGGATCCGGCGGGAAAATGATCGTCGGCCCCTGGCGGATCGCGATCATCGGCATCGGCAATGCCTTGGTCACCCGCTTCACCGGGCCGACCATGGCGGCGATCTCATTGCAGGAGAAGGTCGCGATCAGGCTGACGACATGGTGATCCGGCCGGAAGCGCAACAGCGGCAGCACTTCGCGGGCGATCTGTGGCCGGACGGCAAGCATGACCGTGTCGCAATCGTCCAGGACCGCCTGATTGTCGGCCGCCACCCGCACATCGGGAAACCGCGCGGCAAGGCCCGCCGCGATCTCTTCGTTGCGTGGCGACAGCACGACCGGCGTGGTTTCGCCCGGAAGCGATTTGAGCCCGGTGACGATCGCAGACGAGAGTGCGCCGGTGCCGATGAAGCCGAGTTTCATGAGAAGTCCTGTCGCTTGGTGATTTCAGCAGATCCGTGAAACTGCCGGGTGCCGCATGCACGGGTCCTGGTTTGTGGTTCGCGGAACAATAATACCAAAGGCGCTGGCGACAAGCGGTCGCGACAGCGTCGCCCACAGGGTAGCGGGACGCATTTCAACAACGGAGTTGAGGTTGCCACACCCTGTCGCCGCCTGCGGGGAGAGGGGACGTGGACAGTGATGTCGCCGAACAGGGCGGCGATCCTGTGAGACCAAGGGGTGTTGGGCGCGAGCGGGTGCCGCGGGTTTCCTTCCGAGATCTAGCGGCCGAGATCTAGCGGAAGTCCGCGGCTGTGAGGATATAGATTGTCCGGCGCCCGTTGGCATAGGCTGCCCTTGCGACTTCGTAGATCGAGTTGCGTGCGGCGTCGAATGCCTGGAGGCAGGCCGCCTCGGTCGTCCGGGTGGGCGCGCCACGGGCCAGAGCCGCCGCCTCGACATAGAAGGGCACTTCGAACATGCCGTCGTGGCCAAGGAAGCGAACGGCGTTCCTCGCACCATCGAAGCTTCGGGATTGGTTTGGGAAGCTCAGTGGCATGGTGTGATCCTTCTAGCGGTAAGCCAAGTTGGCCAGCGGTGGGTCGGCCGGGTAGACGCGTGAAGACGTGCATTCATCTTCGCGCCGCGCCATCACAAGATCCGCCCGAAGAGGATTGTGGTAACGACGACGGCGATCGCGAGCGAAAGGGCAATCCAGGCAAGCAGACCACGATAGTCGAAGAGATAGATCTGAGCCGGTATGTGGTACTTCATGATCGCCTCCTGTGGCTGATCTGTTCGGACCGCTTGGCTTGGTGTTTACAAGATGTGTGCAGTTCTGAACGCCCGTTCGGCCCGTGCGATCGCGTCGTTGCCGGCATTGACGAGTTCGAGATTGCCTTCATCGGTTACCCGCTCGTGGCATTCGCCGTTGCTGCGTATGCGGTACTGGAGCGCATTGTCGCGGATCGGCAGCGTCGCGGTAATGCGATATGTTTCTCCGACAATTGACTCCCTCGTCAGCGCCCCTCTGGAGCGAACGAGCTGGCCAACGTGAAAACGGTGGACAGGCGACTGGTCGCGCGGACTGCGGATGATGCGTTTGGTGAACGTTAGCGTGTTCATGATGGTCTCAGTCCTCTAAAAATGTGCTTGGGCACGGTCGGCCGGACAGCTGCTCAAAGATGGCTTGGCGCGGGCGAACAGATGTCCCGAAGCGAGATGTGCTTCGAGACGAAGCGTTGGCCCAAGCACTGGAACCGAAGCTTGCGTATCTGTCGAAAATTTAGGAGATCGGGGCGGTTCGAAGTTCTGATACCGCGAAAGCCACATCGGCCAAATCTACTTGGCTTAATATAGCGCGTCGATTGAGTTTCAATTGAGGCGGTTGTGTCTGCTGGCGGGGATGCGCGCTCCTGTTGGCGGGCTTGCCGGAGGTTCTCCGGATGTCGGGGCTCATCAACCGTCACTCCCTCACGGTTTTCCGTTGTCCGCTCGATAAAGCCCCGCGTCAATTGCGGATGTGGTAAGCTCATCGTTTGGAATTGGAGACTGCGATCGAAGGGGCCCTGAACCGAACGGCTGCCGACACCTTGCAAAAGGCGCTTGCACGTTTCCTTACTCAAGCCTGATGACGCCCGGCCGCGATGATCTCATTCGAAGAAGGAGAGGCGCAATGTCCTCCCGTTTGGTCTTCTGCCTGCTTCTGGTTGCCCTGTCGGTTGTCCTTGTCTGGGCCTTCAGACCGCCTCAGGGCAACGCCGATGGTCGCTCAGCCATGCCGCATCTGGCGGATCAGGGCCAGGTCGTGAACCCCGATTGTGGACTGGGCTGAACCATGGCAACGCTACGGTACGGTCTCAAGGTCGAAGCCAACAATGTCTGGGCGGTGGTCGATGTCTTCACCGGGCAGCCGGTCGTTCTTCACGGCTCTCTGCTGTCGAACTTGCCGCGCGATGAAGCGGATGATCTTCTGGATATTCTCAATCTCAAAGACGGCATACGCAGGGGCACGATAAAGGTTCCGCCCCGCCCGCCGGAAGATGAGAGCTAGTTCCGCCGCACCAAGGCAGCCGCCACGGCGGTTGACGTTGTCGGTCAAGGTTCCGCTCTTGTCCGAGCCGATAGACGCCTCCAACTTCGCGTTCATGGAACCGCAATCGAAGCGACACGTTTGCATGTGTTAGACTTCGGGGCACTACTGGCATTCCGCCGGCATCCCCGATGGGAAAAATCATGAAAACCTTTCTGATCGCATTGGGCGTGGCTGCCGTTACGTCATGGACGGCCTTTGCCGCAGAACCAGGCAAGATGGTCGACACGAAGATGGGCAAGGTCATGGCCACGGATACAGGCATGACCCTCTACACGTTCGACAAGGACACCAAGGGCAAGTCGAACTGCGACGCCGATTGCCTGAAGAAATGGCCGGCCTTCCACGCCGCAGCGAATGCAAAGGCAGATGGCGAGTGGTCGTTGGTCAAGGACACCGCCGGCAAGCAGATGTGGGCCTACGACGGAAAGCCCCTTTACACCTATGCCGAAGACACGAAGGCTGGCGACGTCAAGGGTGACGGCGTCAACGGCGTCTGGCACCGCGCCAAATAACACCCCAAACGACGGCGGGCGGCTTTATGGCCGCCCGCCTCTGGGCGCCGGAACGAAGGCACATCTGGCGCGTTACATCCTACGTTGGAGTACAGCAAAAAATAGCATCGTCCATCATCTTGATCGACGATAACCAGGGTACTCCCAGGAGACCCAAATGGATATCACCACACTACTCATCATCGTTCTCATCGTTCTCTTGCTCGGCGGCGGCGGCTGGTACGGTCGCGGTCGCTGGTATTGAGCCATTCGTCCACGGACGGACACATAGGCCCTTTCTGAATGGATCGGGTTGTCCGAGGGAGACCTCGCAAGGCGGGCAATTGCCCGACATTGCGTCGTATGAGTTCGTGAGCGAGCCACGTTGCGGTCACTCAAATATCTAGCCTCGTCGGACCTGCGCCGGCAGTCCATCGGATGCCGGCCTAGGCTCGTCGTCTGCTCGATCCGGCGGGTGTGTCGTCTGTGAAAATGTGCCCCTGGAGGAGGCGGATCGGGCAATGTCAGGTTCTCGCAGATGGATAGGGCCTG